>CAWJPL010000046.1:0-22531 GCA_963844695.1 uncultured Actinomycetes bacterium | reverse complement strand
CTACTGCAGTGACGCGGGAGAATACGGCGCAGTGACGCGGAAGACAACTCTGGTAGCGTCCGGTCACCGCCAGCGGGCGCCGAGGGCCCACAGCATCCCGGGATTCAGGTGCCGAGAATTCCCGGCCGGGGGCGTTCGTTGAGCCTGTGGCTTAGTTCACGGTTTGAGTGGCTAAGGCATGAACTACCGAGCGGTAGCTTACTTAGAGGGACGGCCCGGTGCCGCGATGGGTTTCCCCCGAACCCTCCGCGTGATTACCCATACCCCGGGCCGTCCCGTCATCGGCGATCATACTCAAGGGCGCAAAAGCGCAGGTCACGCCTCAGGCGGTGTCGAGGACCTGGAACATCTCGGCCAGGTGGCCCTCGGGCAGCCCGCCCAGCTCGGCGGTGCGGGCCAGCCAGGCCCGGAGGAAGTCCTCCAGGTCATCCAGATGCCCGGTCTGGCTCTCGTGGGCCCGCAGCGCGGCGATCTTCCGGGGGAACGTGTCCGTGACGTCCACAAAGTGGTCGGCGCCGGGGCCGGCGACGATCCAGACCTCGCGGACCGTCCAGGCCTCCAGCCCTTCGTCGGACAGCAGTTCCGGCCAGGCGAAGGGGTTGCGGGCGTCCGGGTACACCGCGTCCAGGGCCGCGGCGCCTACGGCCCGGTGGTCGGGATGGCTGCCCGCGACCCGCTGGTAGTTGCGTTCCGGGGTCGGGCAGACCAGCCGGTCGGGGCGGACCTGCCTGATCACCCGGGACAGGTCCCGGCGCAGCGCCAGGGTGGGCTCGACCCTCCCGTCCGGGTAGCCGAGGAACCTGAGGTCGTGGACGCCCACGACCTGCGCCGCAGCGGTCTGTTCCTTGCGGCGCATCGGGGCTATCTCCGCGCGCGGGACGGCTTCGTCGAAGCCGCCCGCGTCGCCGTCGGTCACCAGGCAGTAGCTGACCTCGATCCCGGCGTCGGTCCAGAGCGCGACGGTTCCGGCGGCGCTGAAGTCGATGTCGTCGGGGTGCGCGGCGACCACCAGGACGCGCTGGATCTCGGAATCAGTGAGCATGATCCTGATCCTAGGAGGCGGCGGTCAGGAGTCGAGCCCAGAGGTAGTCCCCCGAGCGCGGGGCCCGGGGGACCGCCGATCCCAGTGCTGAACGCTTAGTCCAGGGACGACATGACGTGCTTGATCCGGGTGTAGTCCTCGAACCCGTACATGGACAGGTCCTTGCCGTAGCCCGAGTGCTTGAACCCGCCGTGCGGCATCTCGGCGACCAGCGGGATGTGCGTGTTGATCCACACACAGCCGAAGTCCAGCGCGCGGGCCATCCGCATGGCGCGGCCGTGGTCCGTGGTCCACACCGACGACGCCAGGCCATACTCGGTCCCGTTCGCCCAGGCCAGCGCCTCGTCCTCGGCGCTGAACTCCTGCACCGTGATGACCGGGCCGAACACCTCCTGCTGGATGATCTCGTCGTCCTGGCGCAGCCCGGTGACCACGCTGGGCTCGAAGAAGAACCCGCGGCTGCCGACCCGGTTGCCCCCGGTGCGCACCTCCGCGTGATCCGGGAGCCGGTCGATGAACCCGGAGACCCGGGCCAGCTGGTTTTCGTTGTTGAGGGGCCCGAAGTCGGCGCCGGGCACGTCGGGGCCGGCCACGGTCTGCTCCCGGGCCTGCTCGACCAGGGCGTCGGCCAGGTCGGCGGCGATGCGCGGGCCGGCCAGGACCCGGGTCGCGGCGGTGCAGTCCTGGCCCGCGTTGAAGTAGCCGGCGATCGCGATGGCCTCGGCGGTCTTAACCGGGTCGGCGTCGTCGAAGACGATCACCGGGGCCTTGCCGCCCAGTTCCAGGTGGACCTTCTTCAGGTCGGCCGCCGCGGCGATGGCCACCTCACGGCCGGCCCGGACGCTGCCGGTGATGGAGACCATCTGCGGTACCGGGTTGGTGACCAGCGCCCGGCCGGTGTCCCGGTCCCCGCAGACCACGTTGAACACGCCCGGCGGCAGGATGTCGCCCATGAGTTCGGCCAGCAGCAGGGTGGACACGGGCGTGGTGTCGGACGGCTTGAGCACCATGGTGTTCCCCGCCGCGAGCGCCGGGCCGAACTTCCACACCGCCATCATCATCGGGTAGTTCCACGGCGTCACCGCGGCGCACACCCCGATCGGCTCGCGCCGGATGAACGAGGTGAACCCGGACATGTACTCGCCGGCTGAGCGGCCCTCCAGCATCCGCGCCGCACCGGCGAAGAACCGGATCTGGTCCGCCATCGGCGGGATCTCTTCGGACAGCGTCAGCGCGATCGGCTTGCCGGTGTTCTGCGACTCCGCCTTCACCAGCTCGTCGGCGTGGGCTTCGATGGCGTCCGCGATGCGGAGCAGGGCCAGGCTGCGCTCGGCCGGGGTGGAGTCGCGCCAGCCCGGGAAGGCCGCGGCGGCCGAGGCGAACGCCGCGTCCACCTCGGTCTCGCTGGATACCGGGGCGCTGGCGAAGGCTTCGCCGGTACTCGGGTCGATCAGCTCGCTGCGGCGGTCGAACGCGGTGTCCGTCCACTGACCGCCGATGTAGTTCTGCAGTTCTTCCATCACGGGCCTCCGTTCGTTATTTCAAGGATGGTGCGGTGCCGGGGTCCGCTCCTCACAGGCCCAGGCCGAACCATAGTCGGCCAGCAGATCCAGGAAGGGAACCGGCGGCAGTGCTTCCGGGCCGAGCACGCCCGCGCCGGACCAGGCGCCGGAGTCGATCAGCTCGAGGGCGACGACGGGGTTGACGGCGGTCTGCCAGACGACCGCCTGGGAGCCGTACTCGGCCATGGACCAGGCGTTGTCCACGACGTGGTGCAGGTAGACCTCGCGCGGCGCGCCGTCCCGGCCGGTCCCGGTCACCCAGGTACCCGCGCAGGTCACGCCGGTCATCTTGTCTCCCAGCGTGGCCGGGTCGGGCAGGCACGCGGCCACCACGTCGCGGGGCGAGACGAGCGCCGCGCCCACCGCGACCGGGTCGGTGCGATCCAGGCCCAGCTTGTGCAGGGTCTGCAGGACGCCGATGAACTCCTCGCCGAGCCCGTACTTGAAGGTCACCCGCCGGGCCTGGACCCAGCGCGGCATCAGCAGCACTTCCTCGTGCTCGACGTTGACGCACTCGACCGGGCCGATGCCGGCCGGGAAGGTGAACACCTCCGGCTCGCTGAACGGCGGGGTGGTGAACCAGCCCCGGTCCTTCTCCCAGATGACCGGCGGGTTGAGGCACTCCTCGATCGTGGTCCAGATGGAGAAGGTGGGGGCGAACTCGTACCCGGCCACCTCGAGGTTGGCGCCGTCGCGGACACCCAGCTGGTCGATCTCGCCGAACAGCTCGTCGGCCGCGTACCGGGCGAACACGTCGGACAGCCCTGGTTCCACGCCCATCCCCACCAGCGCGAGCTTGCCCGCCTGCTCCCACTCGGGCGTTAGGGCGAATTGGTCGTCTCCGAGCTTGACGCCTGTCTCGCGGTAGGGGGCGTCGGGGTTCGGGTGGGACAGCGACATCGCCATGTCCAGGTAGTGCGTGCCGGCCCGCAGCGCGGCGCGGTACAGCGGCATCACGAACCGCGGGTCCGTGGCGTTCATCAGGGCGTCGCAGCGGTACTCGGTGAGCAGGGCCGCGGTGGCGGCCTCGTCCCGGGCGTCGAGCTGGACGGCGCGGTAACCGTCCTTCGCGGCGGCCGCGTGCTCGGCCCGGGCCAGGTCGTAGTCGGCGATGACCAGGTCGGCGAAGCTGCGGCGGGCGGCGATCCGGGCGAAGGCCGTGCCAACCCCGCCAGCCCCGACAAGAAGGATGCGCATGCTTGCGATCTTAACCATCTACAGACCGGGATAACACGGGACCAGTCGTGATACGTACCCGTTACGACGGAAATCGTTGCTGACGGGTCCTATTCATGCTAGAACCGTGGCAGTTGGGTATACGTCTATAGTTAACGCTACGCAGCGCTATGGCGGCCCCGGTTCGGCTCACCTGGGAAGACTCCGTCCTGGAACAAGCCGGCAGGCCGCGTCCGAATTCTCAACCCGGCCCGCTCGGGTTCCGTTGCCAGGAGGGGGAGCCATGGCGACCGCAACGCCGGAGCTTCAGCCACAGGAAGAGTTCAGGGACAAGGGACTCAAGTCCGGTGCGCTCGGCCTGATCTCCAGCACCGTGATCGCGACGGCATCCGTCGCGCCCGCCTACAGCCTGGCCGCGACCCTGGGCTTCGTGGTCATCGCGGTCGGACTCAAGTCGCCGATCATCGCCATCCTGGCCTTCGTGCCGATGATCCTCACCTCGATCGGCTACAACGAGCTGAACAAGGCTGACCCGGACTGCGGCACCACGTTCACGTGGGCGACGAGGGCCTTCAACCCCAACTGGGGCTGGGCCGGCGGCTGGGCCATCGTCGCCGCCGACGTCCTGGTCATGGCCAGCCTGGCCCAGGTGGCGGGGCAGTACATCTTCCTGCTCTTCAACGCCCAGGGCATCGGCACCAACCCGGCCAGCGGCTGGGTGCTGCTCACCGGCATCCTGTGGATCGTCGTGATGACCTACATCTGCTACCGCGGCATCGAGGTCTCGGCGAACTTCCAGAAGGCGCTGCTCGCCATCGAGGTCACCATGCTGCTGGTGCTCTCGGTGGTGGCGCTGATCCGGGTCGGCACCGGGAACCATCCCGCCGTCTCAATACATCCGTCGTGGTCCTGGCTGAACCCCTTCGGCCTGCCGTTCGGCGCGTTCGCGGGCGGGCTGATCCTGATGGTGTTCATCTACTGGGGCTGGGACACCGCCCTGTCCATCAACGAGGAGACCAAGGACCCGGCCAAGACGCCGGGCCGGGCCGCGATCCTGTCCACGCTCATCCTGGTCGTCACCTACACCCTGGTGATCTTGGCGGCGCAGTCGTTCGCCGGGCAACGGGACCAAGGGCATCGGGCTGGCCAACCCGAACAACTCCAGCGACGTCCTGTCGGTCCTCGGCCACTCTGTGTTCGGCGCGGGCGCCGTCGGCAGCGTGTTCTACCACCTGCTGCTGCTGATGGTGCTCTCCTCGGCCGCGGCCTCGACCCAGACCACGATCCTGCCGACCGCCCGGACCACGCTGTCGATGGCGACCTACAAGGCGCTGCCGGCCTCGTTCGCCCAGATCCACCGCCGCTACCTGACCCCGACCGTGTCCACCCTGGTCATGGGCGGCATCTCGATCGTGCTCTACGCGGCGATGAACTACATCTCCGGCGGCAACGTGATCTCCGACGCGGTGACCAGCTGCGGCATCTTCATCGCCACCTACTACGGCCTCACCGGCTTCGCCTGCGTCTGGTACTACCGGCGCAACCTGCGGACCAGCGCGCGCAACCTGTGGATGCAGGGCATCCTGCCGCTCCTCGGCGGCCTCATCCTGTGGTTCCTGGGCGGCTATGCCCTCTGGGAGGACTACGACGTGGCCACCGAAAACAGCTACACCATGTACACGGTCCCGGGGCTGCACTGGCAGATAGGCGGCGTTTTCGTCATCGTGTTCCTGTCCTGGCTGGCCGGGCTCATCGTCTGGATCATCCTGCGGGTCAGCCAGCCGGCCTTCTTCAAGGGCAAGACGCTGACCAGGGCCACGCCCACGCTGGTGCCGGACGAGTGATCCTGCCGGGCCCGCTGCGGTGAGCCGCGGCGGGCTGGGGCCGGCGGGCTGGGCGCTGGCGGGCCTGGGGCTGGCGGGGCTGGGGCCGGCGGGCGCGGGCGGGCGGCGCCGGGCCGGGCGAACCGTCCGGTCCAGGCCGGGATGTCGGCGCCAGCGCCTAGTCTTGACTGGTGACCGCCGAAGCCGTTGATTCACTGCTGGAAGGCCTGAACCCGCAGCAACGGGAGGCCGTTGCGCATCAGGGTGCCCCGCTGCTCATCGTGGCCGGGGCCGGCTCGGGCAAGACCCGGGTGCTGACCCGCAGGATCGCCTACCTGCTGGAGGCGCGCGAGGTCAGCCCGGGCGAGATCCTGGCCATCACGTTCACCAACAAGGCAGCGGGCGAGATGAAGGCGCGGGTGGCCGAGCTCACCGGGCTGCGCTCGCGGGCCATGTGGGTGATGACCTTCCACTCCGCCTGCGTCCGGATCCTGCGCCGGGAGGCGGCCCGGTTCGGGTACCCGTCCTCGTTCTCGATCTACGACCAGGCTGACTCGCAACGGCTGATGGCCCTGGTCTGCCGCGAGCTCGACCTCGACACCAAGCATCATCCGCCGAAGCAGATGCTGGCCCAGGTGTCCAACCTGAAGAACGAGCTCGTCGACTACGAGACGTTCCTCGCCCGGGCCGACAACTACCGGGACAAGGCCCTGGCCCAGGCGTACGCCGAGTACCAGCGCCGCCTGGTGGCCGCGGGCGCGATGGACTTCGACGACCTGATCATGGTCACGGTCAACCTGCTGCAGGCGTTCCCGGAGGTCGCCGAGACGTACCGGCGCCGGTTCCGGCACATCCTGGTGGACGAGTACCAGGACACCAACCATGCGCAGTACATGCTGGTCAGGGAGCTGGTGTCGCATCCCGCCTGGCAGTCCGACGACGATCACGCGGGCCCGCTGCCGGCTGCCGAGCTGTGCGTGGTCGGCGACGCGGACCAGTCCATCTACGCGTTCCGCGGCGCCACCATCCGCAACATCGAGGAGTTCACCAGGGACTTCACCGACGCGACCGTGATCATGCTGGAGCAGAACTACCGCTCCACGCAGAACATCCTGGCCGCCGCCAACGCCGTGGTGTCCCGCAACTCCGGCCGGGTGCCCAAGAACCTCTGGTCGGACGCGGGCGACGGGCCGCCGATCGTGGGTTACGTGGCCGACAGCGAGCATGACGAGGCCGCGTTCGTGGCCGAGGAGGTGGACCGGCTCGGGGACGAGGGTGAGGCCACGCCGGGCGACGTCGCCGTGTTCTACCGGACCAACGCGCAGTCCCGGGTGTTCGAGGAAGTGTTCATCCGGGCCGGCCTGCCCTACAAGGTGGTCGGCGGGGTCCGCTTCTACGAGCGCCGCGAGGTCCGGGACCTGCTGGCCTACCTGCGGCTGACCGCCAACCCCGACGACGAGGTGTCGTTGCGCCGGATCCTCAACGTGCCCCGCCGGGGCATCGGGGAGCGGGCCGAGGCTTGTGTGGCCGCGCTGGCCCAGCGCGACCGGATCACGTTCGCGGCGGCGCTCGGCCGGCCCGATGACGCCCCCGGGCTGGCCGCCCGGTCGGCCAAGGCCATCACGTCGTTCAACGAGCTGATGGCCGGGCTGCGGGCCGAGGCGGAGCAGCGCCTGCCCGTGGCCGACCTCGCCGAGATGATCCTGGACCGGTCCGGCTACCTGGCCGAGCTGCAGGCCTCCACCGACCTGCAGGACGCCAGCCGGATCGAGAACCTGAACGAACTGGTGTCGGTGGCCCGGGAGTTCGACGCCCAGCAGCCGGACGGGACGCTCACCGACTTCCTGGAGCAGGTGTCCCTGGTCGCTGACGCCGACCAGATCCCGGACGGGGAAAAGCACGGCGGCGTGGTCACCCTGATGACCCTGCACACCGCCAAGGGCCTGGAGTTCCCGGTGGTGTTCCTTACCGGGATGGAGGAGCACGTCTTCCCCCACCAGCGCTCGATGACCGACGACAAGGAACTCGAGGAGGAACGCCGCCTGGCCTATGTGGGCATCACCCGGGCCCAGCAGCGGCTCTACCTCACCCGCGCGGTGGCCCGCACCTGGTGGGGCCGGCCCGAGTACCACAAGCAGTCCCGGTTCCTGGACGAGATCCCGGGTCACCTCATCGAGTGGCGGCGCGACGAGCGGGCCGTGGCGGCGCCCGCGTCGGAGCGGCTGGCCCAGCGGCCGGGTGGCCGCACGCCCGGCAACCGGCGGGTGCCGTCGCTCAGCCCGGGTGACAAGGTGACGCACGACGCGTACGGGCTCGGCACGGTGCTGTCCGTCGAGGGCCGCGGGGACGACCCCGAAGCCAAGATCGACTTCGGCGGCGAGTACGGGATCAAGCACCTGGTGCTGCGCTACGCGCCCATCGAGAAGCTCTAGCCTGCGCCGGATCGCCAGGCGGCCGGCCCGGCGGCGCCATCTCGATGACCGGCGGGTTACCCTGCGAGGGAAGGACGAATGCGGCGGCCGGGAGGCAGATCATGGGAACGATCCGGGTCGTCATCGCCAAGCCCGGCCTGGACGGTCACGACCGGGGAGCCAAGGTCGTGGCCAGGGCGCTGCGCGACGCGGGCGTGGAGGTCATCTACACCGGGCTGCACCAGACCCCCGAGCAGATCGTCGCCGCCGCCATCCAGGAAGACGCCGACGCCATCGGCCTGTCCATCCTGTCCGGGGCGCACATGACCCAGTTCACCCGGGTCCTGGAGTTGCTGGCCGAGCGCGGGGCCGGCGACATCGTGGTGTTCGGCGGCGGCATCGTGCCCGAGGCGGACATCACCGAACTGGAGCGGCTCGGCGTCGCGAAGATCTTCACCCCGGGCGCGTCCACCTACGAGATCGTCGAGTGGGTGGAGTCTCACCTCGGTGGCCAGGCCGCGGAGGTCTCCGCACAGCAGGGCAGCTGACCGTCCCGCCCTGGCTAACCGGCCGCTGGGAGCGTCCGTATGGCCAGGGGTGGCCGGGCCCGGCCGGCCTCGAGCGCGTCCCAGATGTCCGCCACGATCTTCTCCGCCTCGGTCTTGATCTGGTGCGGGGACACCTGCACCAAGAGAATCCCCTTCGCGCCCATCCGGCGGGACCGGCTCATCGTCCGCTGCCAGTCCTCTGGTGACAGATGCCACTCCCGGGACTCCACTTCCGCCGCCACCCCCGCGTCCGGCCACCATGCGTCCGGCACGGCCAGGAAGTCCGGGCCGACGTACAGCCGGGCATTGAACATCGGCGGCGGCAACCCAGCCGCCCGGATCAGGCTGCGCAGATCCCCCTCGGCCGCCGACCGGACGCCGTCCGAGACCTCGGCCAGCGTGCGGCGCAGCCACGCGGACCGGCGCACCGGTCCGTGGGTCAGCTCCTCGGCTAGCTGATCTATCCGGCACCGTCGCCGCTGGACCGCATCAGCGGCGACGGCCCGCACCTCACGAAACGACCCCAGCTCGCGGGCCGCGTCGGCGACCGCCCGCGCTGGGTCCGCGAACCGCACTGCGCCGTCGGTGAACGCGAACTCCGGCATCCGCGTCGTGGCCCAGATTCTGGCGAAGCCGCAGCTCTCGCGGACCCTCGGGCTGGGAATCAGGACGGTGACCACCTGGGACTCTGGCACCCGGATGCCGTGCCGGCGTAACGCGGCCAGGCTGGTGATCACGCTGCCCGGTCCGGCATAACGATGGGCCGCGATCTCGGTCTGCGCCCGGGTCGGGGTACCAGTCACGGTCAGGTAGACGCCGGGCAGTAGCCGCTGCCAGGGCCCGTGCGGGCGGAGCCGGTGCCGCAACTGGCTCGGCGTCATGCCACAGCTCAGTGCTTCGGCGCGGGAGATGACGGATTCCTGGTCGCGGAGCAATCGGCCTAAGGCGGCCTGGTCCGTTCTAGTTGACCGTGTCACGGCAGCAGCCTCCCATCCGGCTCCGACAACCGGTTTCCCGCCGCCTCGTCCACCCAGGCCAGTCGGCCCGGATTCGTGATCATGACTTGGGTGTCGTTCGAACGACACCCAAGTCATGATCACGAACGGGGGCTGGTGTTTGAGGGCTTGTGAGGTTGAAGGGTGCTGTGGGGCCAGGTACTTGTGCGCGAGGAGAGCCGTGTTGTCGAGCTGGTCAAGGGGTGGGGTGTGCGGTGACAGCGGGGCTGGAGGTGACCGCGGGGTTGCGCCGAGTGGCCGCGGGGCTCCGGGGCCGTGCCGGGGGTTGTGCGGGGTGAGCGGGGACTAGGGCGCCAGTCCCGGTAGGCTGCGTGCGGAATCCTGGTCACCCGAGGTCACCCCGAGGACGGACGCTAGTGGACCTGTTTGAGTATCAGGCGAAAGAACTGTTCGCCGAGTACGGGGTACCCGTACAGCGCGGCCGGGTCGCCTCCACCCCCGAAGAGGCGCGCGAGATCGCGGCGGCCTTCGCAGCCGACGGCTCGCCCCTCGTCGTGGTGAAGGCCCAGGTCAAGACCGGCGGCCGGGGTAAAGCGGGCGGCGTCAAGCTCGCCAACGGCCCGGATGAGGCGGAAGCCAAGGCCCGCCAGATCCTCGGCATGGACATCAAGGGCCACACCGTGCACAAGGTCCTGATCGCCGAGGCGGTCAACATCGCGCAGGAGTACTACCTGTCCTTCCTGCTGGACCGGGCGGCCCGGACCTTCGTGGCGATCTGCTCGGTGCAGGGTGGCGTGGAGATCGAGGAGGTCGCGCACACCAACCCGGAGGCGGTCGCGCGGATCCCGGTCAACCCGCTGGACGGGGTGGACGCGGCCAAGGCCGCCGAGATCATCGAGGCGGGCGGGATCCCGGCCGAGGCGGCGCTGCAGGCGGCGCTGCTCGCCGAGCGGCTCTGGGCCGTGTTCGCCGACGAGGACGCCACCCTCGTCGAGGTCAACCCGATGGCCCTGACCGACCAGGGCGACGTGCTCGCCGTGGACGGGAAGGTCAGCCTGGACGACAACGCGTCCTTCCGCCAGGATCACGCGAAGTTCGAGGACCCCGGCGCGGACGACCCGATCGAGGCCCGGGCCAAGGCCAAGCACCTCAACTACGTCAAGCTCGACGGCCAGGTGGGCATCATCGGCAACGGGGCGGGGCTGGTCATGTCCACCCTGGACGTGGTGGCCCTGGCCGGTGAGCCGTTCGGCGGGATGAAGCCCGCGAACTTCCTGGACATCGGCGGGGGCGCCTCGGCCGAGGTGATGGCGGACGGCCTGGAGATCGTGCTGTCCGACGCCTCGGTCCGCAGCGTCCTGGTCAACGTGTTCGGCGGTATCACCTCGTGTGACGCGGTGGCCAACGGGATCGTGGCGGCGATCGGCATGCTGGCCAGCCAGGGCCAGGAAGTCCGGCACCCGATCGTGGTCCGCCTGGACGGCAACAACGCCGAGGAGGGCCGCCGCATCCTCGCTGACGCGGGTTTGCCGGTGGTCGAGCAGGTCGCGACCATGGACGACGCAGCCCGGCGTGCCGCGGAACTGGCCGCTGCCGCCCCGACAGGAGCATGAGATGGCGATTTTCCTGACCGGCGACAGCCGGGTCATGATCCAGGGCATCACCGGCTCGGAAGGCACCAAGCACGGCCGCCGGATGCTCGCCGCGGGCACCACGGTGGTCGGGGGCACGAACCCGCGCAAGGCCGGGCAGACCGTGGACCTGGGCGGCGCCGCGGTGCCCGTGTTCGCCACCGTCGCCGAGACCATGGCCGCCACGGGCGCGGACGTGTCGGTGGTCTTCGTCCCGCCCGCGGGCACCAAGACGGCGGTCACCGAGGCCGTGGACGCGGGCATCCCGCTGGTGATCGTGATTACCGAGGGCGTCCCGGTGCACGACACGGCGTCCTTCTGGGCCTACGCCAGCGCCAAGGGCAACGCCACCCGGATCGTCGGCCCGAACTGCCCCGGGGTCGCCTCACCTGGCAAGTCCAACGCCGGGATCATCCCGGCCGACATCACGACCGAGGGCCGGATCGGGCTGGTCTCCAAGTCCGGCACGCTGACCTACCAGATGATGTACGAGCTGCGGGACATCGGCTTCTCCACCGCGGTGGGCATCGGCGGTGACCCGGTGATCGGCACCACGCACATCGACTGCCTCGCCGCGTTCCAGGACGACCCGGAGACCGACGCGATCGTGATGATCGGCGAGATCGGCGGGGACGCCGAGGAACGGGCCGCCGCCTACGTGGAGGCGAACGTCACCAAGCCAGTGGTGGCCTACGTGGCGGGCTTCACCGCCCCGGAGGGCAAGACCATGGGGCACGCGGGCGCGATCATCTCCGGCTCCGCGGGTACCGCGCAGGCCAAGAAGGAAGCGCTGGAGAAGGTCGGGGTCCGGGTCGGCCGCACGCCGAGCGAGACCGCCCGCCTGGTCCGCGACGTCATGCGGGCCCGCTGAGACCAGGCGCCCGCGAGGTGAAGCGGGCTCGCTGAGACCCGGCGCCCGCGAGGTGAAGCGGGCCTGCTGAGACCCGGCCACCCGCGCGAGGCCAGCCTGCGCTGCGCCTCCTCGAGGGGTCGGCGTGCGGCGCGCCTCCGCCATCCCGGGCGCGGCGGTGGCCAGGATTGGGTTCATGACTGCCTCTGCCCCGCCCACCGAGCGCGCCGACGGGCGCGACGGGGCCGAGGGGCCGGAGGCCAGGCCGAGCCGCCCGCTGGTCATCACCGGCGCCATCGCGGCGTGCGCGGCGGCGGGCAGCGGGCTGGTCTTCATCACCCTGCTGGTACTCGCGGGGTGGATCGCCGCACCGCACGCGGGCCTCGGGCTGCCCGGGGTGCTGCGCACCGCCGCGGACTTGTGGCTGGTGGGCCACCACGTGGGGTTCGCGCTGCACGGTACGGGCCGGATCGGCATGCTGCCGCTGGGTCTGGTCCTGCTGCCCGGTGCGCTGCTCTGGGCGGCGGGCCGCTGGGTGGTCCGGCGGGGACAGGTCACCCGGCTCGCCGACGTCGGCTACGCGGCGCTGGCCCTGGCCGTCCCGTACGGGCTGGTGGCCGGCGCGCTGGCGCTGGCTGGCCAGTCGGCGCTGGCTACACCCTCGCTGCTGCAGGCGGTCCTGTCCGGTTTCCTGATCGCCCTGGTCGCCGGGGGACTGGGCGGGGCCCGGGCGCTGGCCCCCTGGCGACGGCTGATCGAGCTACTGCCCCCGCGCGCCCGGGCGGTGTTCGTCGGCACAGTCGGAACGCTCACCGTGCTGGCCGGGGCGGGCGCCATCCTGGCCGGCGCGTCCCTCGCCACCCACATGGGCGACTTCCGGTCGGTGGACGTGGCGCTCGCGCCCGGCCTGGTCGGCGGGGGCCTGCTGCTCCTGGCCCAGCTCGCTTACATTCCTAACGCCATCGTGTGGTCGATCTGCTACACGCTCGGGCCGGGTTTCGCGTTCGGCACCGGCACCGTGGTCGCGCCCACCGGGTCCGCCCTGGGACCACTGCCGATGCTGCCGATGCTGGCGGCGCTGCCGTCCGGCGCGCACTCGTCCGCGACCGGCTGGGTGTCCCTGCTCATGCTCAGCGTGCCCTATCTGGCCGGGGCGTTCGGCGGGCTGCTGACGGCCCGGGCGGCGCCCATCCCGGCGGTCGAGCTGGCGCCGCTGTGGGGCTTCGCCTGCGGCGTGGCCACCGGCTGCGTCCTGGGGCTGCTCGCGGCGTTCGCGGGCGGCCCGCTGGGCAGCGGCAGGCTGATCGCGGTCGGGCCGTCCGGGTGGCAGGCCGGGGTGGTATGCGTGCTCGAGGTCGGCGTGGCCGCCGCGGTGACCACCGGCCTGGTGAACTGGGTCCGGGTCCGCCGTCTGGCGGCGGCCGGGGCTGATCTCCCCACCGCTGCGCCCGCCGCCGTCACGGGCGACGACGCCGGCGACGGCCCGGGCGGAAGCCACCACATCTACGTGGACCCGTGGGGAGACGGGGAGGACGCCGCGGACACCAGGCCCGATCCCCCCGGCCCCGCATCCCTTCCCTGAAGAACCACCGGGTCCTGAGGGTCAGTGGGTGGCGTTCTCGATCCCGCGGGTGAACTGGGTCCGGCACGTCTGCTGCGCGGCGACGGTGTTCGCCCCGCTCAGGCACTGGGAGTACGTACTCGCCTGCTTCCCGAACAGCGCGAACCCGGCCAGCAGGACCGCGCTGACCAGTACCCCCACCCCGCCGATCACGATGGCCACCACCGAGCCCCGGGGGCCGGTGGTCCCGCGGCGCCGGGCGCTCCGCCTCGCGGTGGCCGCCAGCCAGACGGCCATGGTCCCCGCGACCAAGGCGAACGCCACGATGTAGACGCCCCGCTGGAGATTGCTCAGGCCGAGCACGCCGAACAGGCTCAGCAGCCCGAGGAACAGCGCCGCGACCGACCGCTGCTGGAGCGGCGGGTCGGCCTGCCCGGCCCGCTTGACCTCGGGCGCGGCGCCCTCAGCAGGCGGTGGCCCGGCACCGGGTGGCTCAGTAGGCGGCGGTTCCGCGGGCGGGCGCTCGGGTGGCGGTGGCGGCTGGACGACAGGGGGCATCAGGGGGGTGCTCCTGGGGGCGGGTGGCGGCGGTGCTCCGGGGCCAGAGGGGGACGCAACCTCCTATTTTGCCTTGCCCGGACCGCTGGGCAATCCCAATGGCCCGACGCGGTTACCGTCGCGGGCATATCACCGGGCCACTGCAAATAGGGTGGCGGCATGTCCGAGTCCGCTGGCCGTGCGCGTGCCCGCCTGGTGGTTCTGGTCTCGGGCGCGGGCACGAACCTGCAGGCTTTGCTGGACGCTTGCGCGGACGAGGCGTACGGCGCGGACGTGGTGGCGGTCGGCGCCGACCGGGCCGGCGTCGAGGCGCTGCGCCGCGCCGAGCGGGCCGGGGTGCCCACGTTCACGCACCGGGTCAAGGACTACCCGTCCCGGGCGGACTGGGATCTGGCGCTCACCGGGTCCTGCCTGGCCGCCCAGCCTGATCTGGTCGTCCTGGCCGGATTCATGAAGCTGGTCGGCCCGCCCTTCCTGGACGCGTTCGGCGGGCGCCTGATCAACACCCACCCGGCCCTGCTGCCCGCCTTCCCGGGCATGCACGGCGTGCGCGACGCGCTCGAGCACGGGGTAAAGCTGACCGGGTGCACCGTGTTCCTGGTGGACGCGGGCACGGACACCGGCCCGGTGGTCGCCCAGGCGGCGGTCCCGGTGCTGGACGACGACGACGAGACCTCGCTGCACGAGCGGGTCAAGGTGACTGAGCGGGCCCTGCTCGTGGAGACTGTGGGCCGGATGGTCCGCGACGGCTGGGCCACGGCGGGCCGGAAGGTAAGGATCGGGCGGTGAAGGTGAGGACCAGGCGTTGACGAGGGTACCGATCAGGCGCGCGCTGATCAGCGTGTACGACAAGGCGGGGCTCGGCGAGCTGGCACGCTCGCTGCACGCCGCGGGCGTGGAGATCGTCAGCACCGGCAGCACCGCGGACACGATCAGCGCCGTAGGTGTCCCCGTGACCCGGGTGGAGGATCTCACCGGGTTCCCGGAGGCGCTCGACGGGCGGGTCAAGACGCTGCACCCGGCGGTGCACGCCGGGCTGCTCGCCGACCTGAGCCGGCCCGCCCACCGGGCCCGGCTGGACGAGCTGGGCATCGCGCCGTTCCAGCTGCTGGTGTCCAACCTGTACCCGTTCGAGGCGGCGGTGAGCAGCGGGGCTCCCCCGGCCGAGTGCGTCGAGCAGATCGACATCGGCGGTCCGGCCATGGTCCGGGCGGCCGCCAAGAACCATGAGCATGTCGCGGTCATCACCGACCCGTCCCGGTACGGGGACGTCGCGGCGGCGGTGGCGGACGGCGGGTTCACCCTGGAGCAGCGGCGCCGGCTGGCCGCCCGGGCCTACGCCCACACCGCCGCGTACGACTGCGCAGTGGCCTCCTGGTTCGCCTCCGCTTATGCGCCGGACGAGACGGCCCAGGAGACCGGCTGGCCGGATGTGACCGCGGCGTTGTGGACCCGGCGCGAGGCACTGCGTTACGGGGAGAACCCGCACCAGCGGGCCGCGCTGTACGTCCGCGGCCCGGCTGCGGAGGGAGCCGCCGGCCGGGGCTGCGGAGGGATCCCCGGCCCGGGCCGGGGAGGCGCCCGCGGGCATCGCCGGGGCGACCCAGCTGCACGGCAAGGCCATGTCCTACAACAACTACGTCAACGCCGCCGCGGCCTGGCGGGCCGCGTTCGACTTCGTCCAGCCGTGCGTGGCCATCATCAAGCACTCCAACCCGTGCGGCATCGCGCTGGGCACCGACCTGGCCGAGGCGCACCGGAAGGCCAACGCATGCGATCCGCAGTCCGCCTTCGGCGGCGTCATCGCGGCCAACGGCGTGGTCACCGCGGACCTGGCCGACCAGGTCAAGGACATCTTCACGGAGATCGTCATCGCCCCGGGCTTCGAGGACGCCGCGCTGGACATCCTGTCGGCGAGCAAGAACCTGCGCCTGCTGGCCTGTGCGCCGCCCGTCCGGGGCAGCCACGCGCCCGAATGGCGGCAGGTGGACGGGGGCCTGCTGCTGCAGACCCCGGACGAGATCGACGCGCCCGGGGACGACCCGGCCAGCTGGGAGCTCAAGACCGGCCAGCCCGCGTCCGCCGACGTGCTCGCCGACCTGGCCTTCGCCTGGCGGGCCATCCGGAGCGTCAAGTCCAACGCCATCCTGCTGGCTTCCGGGCTGGCCACGGTGGGTGTGGGGATGGGCCAGGTCAACCGGGTGGACGCGGCCCGGCTGGCGGTGTCCCGCGCCGGTGAGCGCGCGGCCGGCTCGGTCGCGGCCAGCGACGCGTACTTCCCGTTCCCGGACGGCCTGGAGGTGCTGACCGCCGCCGGGATCCGGGCCGTGGTGCAGCCCGGCGGGTCCATCCGCGACCAGCTCAGCATCGAGGCGGCCGAGCAGGCCGGGGTCACCATGTACGTCACCGGCGTCCGGCACTTCTTCCACTGAAAGAGAATCATGATCATCCTGGACGGCAAGGCGACCGCCGCGACGATCAAGGCCGAGCTCGCCGCGCGGGTCGCGGGCCTGGCTGAGCGGGGCGTGCGGCCTGGCCTGGGCACCGTGCTGGTCGGGGACGACCCGGGCAGCCGGGCTTACGTCAACGGCAAGCACCGGGACTGCGCCGAGGTGGGCATCGCCAGCATCCGCCGGGACCTGCCCGCCGACGCCACCCAGGAGCAGGTCGAGGCGGTGGTGGACGAGCTGAACACCGATCCGGCGTGTACCGGCTACCTGGTCCAGCTGCCGCTGCCGGCCGGGCTCGACGCGAACCGCGTGCTCAGCCTCATCGACCCGGCCAAGGACGCGGACGGGCTGCACCCGCTGAACCTCGGCCGGCTCGTGCTCGGTGAGCCCGGGCCGCTGCCCTGTACCCCGCGGGGCATCGTCGAACTTCTCCGCCGCTACGAGGTGCCGATCGCCGGGGCTGACGTCACCGTGATCGGGCGCGGGATCACCGTGGGCCGGGCCCTGGGGCTGGTGCTGACCAGGCGCACCGAGAACGCCACGGTCACCCTCTGCCACACCGGGACCAAGGACCTGGCCGCGCACACCCGCGGCGCGGACATCGTGGTGGTGGCGGCCGGCCGCCCCGGCCTGCTCACCGCGGACATGGTCAAGCCCGGGGCCGCCGTGCTGGACGTGGGGATCACCAGGACCGAGGCAGGCCTGGTCGGCGACGTCGCGCCGGAGGTCCGGGAGGTGGCCGGCTACCTCGCCCCCATGCCCGGCGGGGTCGGCCCGATGACCAGGGCCATGCTGCTAGCCAACGTGGTCGACGCCGCATCGGCGTTATAAGCTACTAGGAAGTAACATTATAGCGGAGAGCCCTACGGGGCCCCCGGAGGGTAAAGCAGAACACGGCATTTGGCACCCTTAAGGTGCGCCGCCGCACGCCGGGCCCGGCCTGGCCAGTCAGTACTGGCCGGGATGGGGCCGGTCCCCGATGCGGCGCCTGAGGCAGCATGAGGCAGGAGGTTGGCCGCCGGTGGTGAACATCGTCGTTTGCGTGAAGCAGGTACCGGATACGTGGGCGGAACGGACCCTGAGGGCCGAGGACTCGCGCCTGGACCGGGCGTCAGTCGACGGGGTCATCAACGAACTCGACGAGTACGCGATCGAGGAAGGCCTGCGCCTGGCCGAGGCCCACGGGGGCGAGGTCACCATCCTGACCATGGGCCCGGAGAAGGCCAGTGAGTCGATCCGCAAGGCGCTGTCCATGGGTGCGGACAAGGCGGTGTACCTCAGCGACGACGGGCTGGCCGGATCGGACGCGCTGGCGACCTCGGCGGCTCTGGCCAAGGTCCTCGAGCGGATCGGGTTCGACCTGGTCATCCTGGGTGCCGAGTCCACCGACGCGCGGATGGGCGTGATGGCCGCCATGCTGGCCGAGCGGCTCGGCGTCCCGCAGGTCTCGCTGGCCAGCAAGGTTGAGGTGGACGGCTCCGCGCTGCGGATCCACCGGCAGCAGGACTACGGCTACGACAAGGTCGAGTCCAGCCTGCCCGCGGTGATCAGCGTGGTGGAGAAGATCAACGAGCCGCGGTACCCGTCCTTCAAGGGCATCATGGCGGCCAAGAAGAAGCCGGTGGAGACGCTCACCCTGGCCGACATCGGCCTCGACCCGGGCGAGGTCGGCCTGGCCGCCGCCGCCACTGAGGTGGTCAGCTTCGCGAGCCGGCCGCCCCGGCAGGCGGGCACGGTCGTCAAGGACGAAGGCGACGGCGGGACCAAGGCGGCCGAGTTCCTCGCCGCGCAGAAGTTCATCTGAGCCTCAGGTCATCCGCGCTGGCTGAGCCTGGCGCGAGCTGAGCCTGGGCACCGACATCTGAGCAGCTGTTTTATCTGGACAACCCGGGAAGGGCGGCCTGCGATGGCTGAGGTTCTGGTTCTCGCCGAGCACGACGGCGAGACAGTGAAGAAGGTGACTGGCGAGCTGCTCACCCTGGCCCGCCAGTTCGGCGAGCCCGCCGCGGTCTGGATCGGTGCGGGCGCCGAGGGTGGCCGGGAGCGGCTGGCCGAGTTCGGCGCGGTCAAGGTGTACGTGGCCGACGGCAGTGACGTCGAGGACTATGTGGTCGCCCCGGTGGCCGAGGTGCTCGCCGGACTGGTCGGGCAGAAGTCGCCGGCCGCCGTGCTGCTGGCGGCCACCGGCGAGGGCAAGGAAGTGGCCGGGCGGCTGGCGGTCAAGACCGGCTCCGGTGTGATCACCGACGCGGTCGGGCTCGCCCCGGGTGACGGCGGCCTAGTCGCGGATCAGTCCATCTTCGGCGGGGCCATCAACGTGCAGTCCACCGTGCGGACCGGGACCCCGATCATCGCGGTGCGGCCCAACTCTGTCGCGGCCGAGCCCGCGCCCGCCGCCGCGGAGATCGAGCCCGCTGGGGTCGAGCTGAGCGACGCGGCCAAGGCGGCCCGGATCACCGAGCGGGTGGTGGCCGAGCGCGGCGAGCGGCCCGAGCTCACCGAGGCGGCGATCGTGGTGTCCGGCGGCCGCGGGGTCGGTAACGCGGACAACTTCGCCCTGATCGAGAAGCTGGCCGACTCCCTCGGCGCGGCCGTGGGCGCCTCCCGGGCCGCGACCGACGCGGGATGGTACCCGCACCAGTTCCAGGTGGGCCAGACGGGGAAGACCGTCTCCCCGCAGCTGTACCTGGCCGTGGGTATCTCCGGGGCGATCCAGCACCGGGCGGGCATGCAGACCTCCAAGACCATCATGGTGATCAACAAAGACCCCGAGGCGCCGATCTTCGAGCTCGCCGACTTCGGCGTGGTCGGCGACCTGTTCGCGGTGGTGCCGCAGCTGACCGAGGAGGTCGAGCGGCGCTCGGCGAACTAGGGCCGGCCCCGGAACACGTCTTGCTGCGTGCTCAGGGGCCAGATCGCCCACTAGGCTGAAGTCCGTCATGGGGTACATCGACTACGCGGCCGCGCGCCCGCGGCCGGCCGAGGACTGCGTGGTCTACCTGGACCACGCGGCGACGACACCGATGCTGCCTGAGGCCCTGGCCGCGATGACGGAAGAGCTCGGCCGGCTGGGCAACCCCTCGTCCCTGCACAACGCCGGCCGCCGGGCCCGGCGGGTGGTGGAGGAGTCGCGGGAGCAGATCGCCGAGGTGTTCGGCGCCCGGCCCAGCGAAGTTATCTTCACCAGCGGCGGCACCGAAGCCGACAACCTGGCGGTCAAGGGCCTCTACTGGGCGCGCCGTGCGCCCGGCGCCGGCCGGCCGGGTGCTGGCCGGTCCGGTACCGGCCGGTCGGGTCCTGGCCGGTCCGGTACTGGCCGGTCCGGGGTCGCGCCGCACCGGGTGCTGGCCACCGCGATCGAGCATCACGCGGTGCTGGACTCGGTGCACTGGCTGGCCGGCCACGAGGAGGCCGAGGAGCACTGGCTGCCGGTGGACGAGACCGGGGTCCTGCACCCAGCCGCCCTGGCGCAGGCTATCGGCGACGACCCTGACGCGGTCGCCCTGGTCACCGTCATGTGGGCGAACAACGAGGTCGGTGTGGTGCAGCCCATCGCGGAGCTCGCTGCGCTGGCCCGCGAGCACGGCATCCCGTTCCACACCGACGCCGTGCAGGCGGCCGGGCAGCTGCCGGTCGACTTCGCGGCCACCGGCGCGGACGCGATGACCATCACCGGGCACAAGTTCGGCGGCCCGGTGGGCGCGGGCGCGCTGCTGCTGGCCCGCGGGGTCCAGCCGGTCCCGGTGCTGCACGGTGGCGGCCAGGAGAGCGAGGTGCGCTCGGGCACGCTCGACGCCCCGGCCATCCGGGCGTTCGCGGTCGCGGCGGCGGTGATGGCCAGCCACCGGGACGAGGAGGCGGCCCGGCTGGCCAAGCTCCGCGACGACCTGATCGCCCAGGTACTCGCGGCCGTGCCGGACGCCATCCTCAACGGCCCGCCCGCCGGACCGGGCCGCCTGCCCGGCAACGCGCACTTCTCCTTCCCCGGCTGCGAGGGCGACGCGCTGCTGATGCTGCTCGACGCCAAGGGCATCGCCTGCTCGACCGGGTCGGCGTGCACGGCCGGCGTAGCCCAGCCCAGCCACGTGCTGCTCGCCATGGGCGCGGACGAGGCCAGGTCCCGCGGGTCGCTGCGGTTCTCGCTCGGGCACACCTCCACCCAGGATGACGTGGACGCGCTCGGCGCGGCCATCGGGGAGGCCGTGCAGCGGGCCCGGCGCGCCGCCCGCTGACCGCCGGCCCGGGCAGGCGGTCAGATCTTTCCGCAACGAACCGCTCACGTGGCCGGTGCCCCGCGCCCCTGATGGGATGGGCGGCCAGAGCCGGCGGCGGCGTGGCGCGGGAGCAGGCCGGCGGCACGTAGGCTCGGTAGGCGATGAACCGTCTTCGTGTGCTCGCCGCCATGTCCGGCGGAGTGGATTCGGCGGTGGCCGCCGCCCGCGCCGCCGACGCCGGTCACGACGTGACCGGCGTCCATCTCGCGCTGTCCTCGAACCCCCAGTCCTACCGCTCCGGCGCCCGGGGTTGCTGCACGGTGGAGGACGCCCGCGACGCCCGCCGGGCCGCGGACGTGATCGGCATCCCGTTCTACGTGTGGGACATGGCCGAACGGTTCGACCGGGACGTGGTGGCGGACTTCGTGGCCGAGTACGCCGCGGGCCGCACCCCTAACCCCTGCCTGCGCTGCAACGAGAAGATCAAGTTCGCGGCGGTGCTGGACCGGGCCGTCGCGCTCGGGTTCGACGCGGTCTGCACCGGCCATCACGCCCGGATCCGCGACGGCCGCCTGGTCCGCAGCGTGGACCAGGGCAAGGACCAGTCCTACGTGCTGGCCGTGCTCAACCGCGAGCAGCTCAGCGGGGCCATGTTCCCGCTGGGCTCCTCGACCAAGGCCGAGGTGCGTGCGGAAGCGGCGGCGCGGGGGATGGCGGTGGCCACCAAGCCGGACAGCCACGACGTCTGCTTCATCCCGGACGGGGACACCCGGTCGTTCCTGGCGGGTCGGCTGGGCGAGGCGCCGGGCCGGATCGTGGCCCAGGACGGGACGCTGGTCGGCACGCACGACGGCGCCTACGGCTTCACCATCGGCCAGCGCAAGGGGCTGCGGGTCGGGGTGCCGGCCGAGGACGGCCAGCCCCGTTACGTGCTGGACATCGAGCCGGTGACCCGGACCGTGACCGTCGGGCCGCGCGAGTCCCTGGACGTGCAGGAGATCCTGGCCGAGCGGCCGGTGTGGAGCGGGACCGAGCCGCTCCGTGAGCCGCGGGAGTGCCTGGTGCAGTTGCGGGCCCACGGCGAGGTCCACCGGGCCACCGCCGGGATGGCCGGAGACACGCTCCGGATCACCCTGGGCCAGCCGGCCCGGGGCGTGGCCAAGGGCCAGGCCGCCGTGCTGTACGACGGCGACACCGTGCTGGGCAGTGGCACGATCAGCGGGACCCGGGCCGGAGCCCCCGCCCCGGCCGAACCCGCCCGCTGACCTCGCGGACCGGGCGACCTCGCAGCGCGCTGGCCTCGTTACTCGCTAGCCTCGCAGCCCGCTGACCTCGCGATTTGCTGGCTTTGCGGCCTGCTGGTCCCCTTACCACCAATACCCCCATTAGGGAACCCCGCGCGACAGGAAGACCGCCGCACATATCCGGCCGAAACATGCATGATGCCCGCGCTCCCGGGAACTGCGGCCAAATCGTGTCAGCTGTGATCCATTGCGGCGTGGCAGGCTAGCAAAAGTTCCCCAGAAGTGCATCTCTTGTTACAGGTGGGGAAAGCCCCTAACGTTGCAGTCAACGCCAGGGGTGATAGGTGCAAACAGGCATCGGGGCCGCGGGAGGCACCATGGTAGGTGGCAGTAATCGCCAGGCCAGTCCAAGTCGGACCCCCCTGGTATCGAAACGTGGACGCCGGGCTAGATCCCGATTCCGCGTCCTGACCGCGGCGGCGGGTGGGGCCATTCTGGGCTCCGC
>CAWJPL010000045.1:0-203001 GCA_963844695.1 uncultured Actinomycetes bacterium | reverse complement strand
CCGGTCTTGGAACCAGTGAGGAGCCGCCGAAAGTCGGACGGATATTCGAGAAAGTGGGCACAGCTGGTTTCGAACCAGCGACCCCTCGCTTGTAAGGCGAGTGCTCTACCACTGAGCTATGCGCCCGCGCCTACTGCCAGCAGGCGACCGGCCTCAGCGTACCGTTTCTGTGCCGCCCGCGAAGTCTGTGCCCTCCGCGAAGTCTGCGCCGTCCGCGAGTTCTGGGTCGCCGACGAGATGAGGGACGGCCAGGCGGGCCACCGCCTCGCTCACCGACACCCGGTTCCGCAACCGTTCCAGCCGCGCCTCCATCGACGCGCCGCGCACCCCTTCGGCCAGGGCCTGATGCAGGTGGATGGCTCCCACGTAGCACGCACCGAACCGGACCGCCACGGGCAGCAGCGCGCGCTCGGCCGCACCCACCACGCGCTGCGAAGCGTATCCCCGGGCGACCGCCGCGATCCGGTCCTCATCGGGCTCGACCAGCCACGCCGCAGGCCCGACGCGACCCCGGACGCCGCAGCCCCCGGCCTCGACGGCTGGGCGTCGAGCAGGCTCTCGATCAGGCAGGTGCCCAGGTCGAGCACGGGCAGGCCCAGGCCGCCGGTCTCCCAGTCGATGAGGGTGACCGTATCCGGGCCGCTCTGCACCGCGTTGCCGGGCCACGCGTCCCCGTGCACCATCCCCCTGGGCAGCGAGCTGAGCCCCGCCTGGACCGTCAGGGCCGTCTGGCGAAGCTGCGCATACAGGTCCCGCAACTCCTCCGGGACCAGCGCCTCGACCGCGTCGAGCCGGCCCAGCGTGGCCGGGATGGCCACCTCCGGATACCACGACGCGCGCCCCGGCTCCCCCGCTCAGGGCCACCGTCCCCGCTCCCCCGCCGCGCCACCGCCCGGCTCCCCCGCGACATCAAGGGCATGCAACCTCCCCAGCGCCTCCCCCAGCATCCGGAGCTGCATCAGCGAAGGCCGGATCACCGGGCCCTCGACGAAAGAAGTAGCTAGCGTGAGCCAGGCTCCGTCCAGGCCGACCGGATCACCGGAGTGGGTGCGGATCACCCGCGGCGCCGGATAGCCCGCCGCCTCCAGGCAGTCCAGGGTGCCAGCCTGGGCCATCAGCCAGTCCAGCATGGTCATGGCGGCCGCACCGCTGGCCTGGACGGGCACCGGCGTGTCTTCCCGGCACGCCCGCACCACCCACGGCGTGGTCTCGTCCACGCCGACCAGGTAGGTCACGACTCCGCTGGCGACCGCTCCGCCGACCCGGCGAAGCGCGGACGGTTCGATCCCCCGCAGGTGATACTCGCGGAGCACCCGGCCCACGATCGCGGCGTCGTTCACCGGCGGCCTGGCTTCCTCATCTCACGCGTACCTCGGGCCTGCTCCACGCTCACCCCGCGCCTGCTCCGCGCTCGCCTCGCACCCACCCGCGGCGGACCCGTCACCCAGCAAACGCGCCAGGATGAGCCGCCGCATGGTCGGCCGGGGCGCGCGCCGGGCGATGCCGCCCCGCTCCAGAACCAGAGCCGGAACCCGCGCCCGAGCCGCCACCAGACCGGCCCTCTGGCGCAGCCGCCCGCTGGACGCTCTGGCTGACCAGGCTCTGGCTGACCAGGCTCCGGCTTAGCACCCGGTCCAGAGCCCGGGCCACTTCCTCGGACAGGTCAGGACCGCGGCCGGCCACCGCCGGGCCGGCCCCGCCCAACGTCGCACCCGGCTCCTCGCCGCCCCGCCAGGCGGCCCAGCCAGGCCCGCCTCGGTGAAGCCAGCCTCAGCCACGCCGGTCTCGCCGGGACCCTCGGGCGCCACGATCGCCCCGCAGTCCCGGCACTCGACCTCACCCAACCGCTTGACCAGATGCACGCTGGAGCACCGCGAGCAGCGGTCCATCTCAGACATCCAGTCCACTGTGTCCTGGCACCCAGGACAGATGAGAATCTGGCTCTGCCGCCGCACCCCGCGTTTCCACGGACTCTGCCCGCGGCTGGGGTCGGTTTGCCGCACACCACATCGATAGCAGGGCATCCTCGGCTGCTTCGATCCTCTCCGGTGGCCTGGCTCACCGCCTGCCCGCGCGGGCGAACCGCGTCAGCTCAGGTCGGCGAGCACCTTCGTGTAGTCGGCGATGTCACGCGCCTGGGGAATGGGGTTCACCACTTTCCACCGGATGACTCCGGCCTTATCAATGATGAACGTTCCCCGCGTGGCTACGCCCCTGTCCTCGTCAAATACTCCGTAAAGCTTTGCGACATCGCCGTGCGGCCAGAAGTCTGACAGCAGGCTGAAGCCGAAGTTGTCCCGGTCCGCCCAGGTACGCAGCACGAACGTGGAATCGACCGAGACGGTGAGCAGTTCGACGTCCTCCCGGTTGACCTCCGGGAAGTCGTCGCGCAGCGCGCAAAGCTCGCCGCTGCACACCCCGCTGAACGCGAGCGGGTAAAACACGAGCACCACGTTCTTCGTGCCCTGGAAGCTGGACAGCCGCACGGGGCTGCCGTGCTGGTCCTTGAGCTCGAAATCGGGTGCCTGCTCGCCAACCTCAACCGACATGGACTATTCCTTTCCGCTGCGGACAGGATCAGTCTGCCATCCGCGCGGACCGCAACAGAACGCTAACCCCGGATCGCGATCGGCCTGGCCCAGCCGGGCGAACCCGGCGCCGTTTCGTCGTGCTGGATAAGGACCCCCTACGCGCCTTTGGGCGCCGTGTCTACCTACCTGCGCGCCTTCGGCGCGACCAGCCGGGTACCCAGCCAGTCCCGCGCCGCACTCACGCTCGAGGTCTGGGAGAGTCCCGCGGTCGGCGCGGACTCACCAATGTCGCTCGGCTCGACGTGCCCGGGTCGTCCGGCCTTAGGGGTGAGCAACCAGATATAGCCGCCGTCGGCCAGCGGTGTCAGGGCGTCGGCCAAGGCGTCGAATAGGTCACCGTCCCCGTCCCGCCACCAGAGCAGCACTACGTTGACCACGTCGTCGTAGTCCTCATCGACGAGCTCGACGTCCTTCAGCTCGGCGATCTCATCCCGCAACTGCTCGTCGCAGTCGTCGTCGTACCCGAGTTCCTGCACCACCTGACCCGGCTTGATGCCGAGTCGCTCGGCCAGGCCCGGCTGATCCTGCGCCTGGCGCGCGGTCGCGCTCACTGACGTCCTCCTCATTTCCTTTCCCGCGGCCCCGCATCCGCGCCGGCCCATCACGACGTGCCGCCGCAGCTTCGCGCTTTTGCGCCGCGCTGGCCGCGTGGGCACTACTTGCGGGACAGTTCACACTGGGTCGCGCGCTCGCGCAAGTGCCAAATAGGCCCTGGAAGCGAAAACCATGTCACAGTTTGATCTTCCCCGCCTGCTGCGACGGCTACCCGAGGAAGGAAACTCTTATCTGCCTGTCCGGATTATCCACGTTCAGATCGATTAGGGCGATTGACTGCCAGGTCCCCAGCGCCGGGCGCCCGCCCAGGACCGGGACCACCAGGAACGGGGCGATCAGGGCCGGCATCACGTGCGAGCGGCCGTGACCGCGCGACCCGTGGGCATGCCGCCAGCGATCGTCGGCGGGCAGCAGGTCATCCAGGGCGGCCAGCAGGTCCGTGTCGCTGCCTGAGCCCAGCTCCATCAGGGCCAGGCCCGCCGTGGCGTGCGGCACGAAGACGTGCAGCAGCCCGTCCCCGCCCCCTGACGCGCTCGCCGCGAACTCCGCGCATTCCCCGGTGATATCGCGCACCGCCGGTTTCGTGCCGGTCCGCACCCGCACAATCGCTGTTTCCATACCTAACGACTGTTCCGGGCCAGCCTCCTCCTCGCAACCCGAAGCTCGCCGGGAAGGTGCCCCGGGCCCGGCGCCAGGGTCAGCGGCCCCCCAGCCCCCGGGGGGCCGGGCACCCGGGGGCGGGGCCTACTTCTTGCGGCCCCCGGCCTTCCGGGCCGACGCGGAACGGGCCCGGCCGTGCTCGACCACGGCGTCCGGTCCGGGGAAGCACAGCCCGGTGTGCCCGTCGTCGAACCGGACCAGGTAGGGCGGCGTGCCCGAGGCGCCGTGCACCTCCACGATCTCGCCCGTCTTGTCCGCCTGGCCGACCGCGTTGCCGTGCACATGCAGCCGGTCGCCGACTACTGCCTGCATACCCAGCACCTCCTCGTGCCCGTTCGCTCCGGGTGCCGCCCGCCGCATACGCTAGGGGTGCAATCGGAGCGTGCCTACGCTCACCGTGGTACCCAGGCTGGCACCGGCCGGCGACCAGGAAGTAGGGCCGGATGTCACTGCCTGCGCCAGCCCCCTGCCCAGGACCCCGGCACGGGATCCCCCACCAGGGGGTCGGCACCAGGCCGCTGGTTACCCCCAGGTAGCCGGGTGCGTTTCCGGGGCACAAGGACCAGAATTGGTCTGGACAACTCATGCTCACCCGGGCGGCCACCCGCCGCCCAGCTCTGCGGACATGGCGGCGAACAGCCGCCCGACCTCCGGAAGGCGAGGACATCCCGTGGCTGCCGGACGCCAGCGTTTCTCGATCATCAGCGACGGACTGCCCACGCAGCTGCCTGATATCGACCCTGAGGAGACCAGGGACTGGGTCGACTCCTTCGACAGCGTGGTGCGCACCCGCGGCCGTTCCCGGGCCAGGTACGTGATGCTGCGCCTGCTGGAGCGGGCCCGCGAGCAGAACGTCGGGGTGCCCGGCCTGCGCAGCACCGACTTCATCAACACGATCCCGCCCGAGCGCGAGCCCTGGTTCCCCGGCGACGAGTACGTCGAGCGCCGGATCCGGGC
Source organism: uncultured Actinomycetes bacterium (assembly GCA_963844695.1). Lineage (GTDB taxonomy): Bacteria > Actinomycetota > Actinomycetes > Streptosporangiales > Streptosporangiaceae > RYN-230. The sequence continues at coordinate 198,238 of CAWJPL010000045.1, read as the reverse complement.
CTACATCCGGTGGAACGCCGCGGTCATGGTGTCCCGGGCCAACCGGCCAGGCCTCGGCGTCGGCGGGCACATCGCCACCTACGCCTCGGCGGCCAGCCTGTACGAGGTCGGCTTCAACCACTTCTTCCACGGCAAGGACCACGGCGAGTCCGGGGACCAGGTCTTCTTCCAGGGCCATGCCGCGCCGGGCATCTACGCCCGGGCCTTCCTGGAGGGCCGGCTCAGCCAGCACCAGCTGGACGGCTTCCGGCAGGAACTGTCCCACCCCGGCGGCGGGCTGCCCTCCTACCCGCACCCGCGGCTGATGCCGGACTTCTGGGAGTTCCCCACCGTGTCCATGGGCCTCGGCCCGATCAACGCGATCTACCAGGCCCGGTTCAACCAGTACCTGCTGGCGCGGGAGATCAAGGACACCAGCCGCTCACACGTCTGGGCCTTCCTGGGCGACGGTGAGATGGACGAGCCGGAGGCCCTCGGCGCGATCGGCCTGGCCGCCCGCGAGGAACTGGACAACCTCACCTTCGTGATCAACTGCAACCTGCAGCGGCTGGACGGCCCGGTCCGCGGCAACGGCAAGATCATCCAGGAGCTCGAGGCGTTCTTCCGCGGCGCGGGCTGGAACGTGATCAAGGTCATCTGGGGCCGGGACTGGGACCCGCTGCTGGCCAAGGACACCGACGGCGTCCTGGTCAACAAGATGAACAACACCCCCGACGGCCAGTTCCAGACCTACTCGGTCGAGCCGGGTTCCTACACCCGGGAGCACTTCTTCGGCACCGACCCGCGGCTGCGGGCCATGGTCGAGCACCTGTCTGACGACGAGGTCCGCAACCTGTCCCGCGGCGGCCACGACTACCGCAAGGTCTACGCCGCGTTCAAGGCGGCGCAGGAGCACGTCGGCCAGCCCACGGTGATCCTGGCCCACACGATCAAGGGCTGGACGCTGGGCCCGGACTTCGAGGCCCGGAACGCCACCCACCAGATGAAGAAGCTGACGGTGGCCGAGCTGAAGGAGTTCCGCGACCGGCTCTACCTGCCGATCCCGGACGCGGCGCTCGAAGCGCAGCTCCCGCCGTACTACCACCCGGGCGCGGAGTCCGAGGAGATCCAGTACATGCAGGAGCGGCGGGCCGCGCTCGGCGGCTACCTGCCCAAGCGGGTCGTCCGGGGCAAGCCGCTGAAGCTGCCCGGCGACCCGGTCTACGCCGAGATGAAGCGTGGTTCCGGCAAGCAGCCGGTGGCCACCACGATGGCCTTCGTCCGGCTGCTCAAGGACCTGATGAAGGACCCGGAGATCGGCGCCCGGTTCGTGCCGATCATCCCGGACGAGGCCCGCACGTTCGGCATGGACTCGCTGTTCCCGACGGCCAAGATCTACTCCCCGCACGGGCAGACCTACGAGGCCGTGGACCGGGCCCTGCTGCTGTCCTACAAGGAGTCCGAGCGCGGCCAGATCCTGCACGAGGGCATCAGCGAGGCCGGCGCGATGGGCTCGGTGATGGCCGCCGGCACGTCCTACGCCACGCACGGCGCGCCGATGATCCCGGTGTACGTCTTCTACTCGATGTTCGGCTGGCAGCGCACCGGGGACGAGATGTGGGCGCTGGGCGACCAGCTCGGCCGCGGGTTCCTGCTCGGCGCCACCGCCGGTCGCACCACGCTCACCGGGGAGGGCCTGCAGCACAACGACGGGCACTCGGTGCTGCTGGCCTCGGTCAGCCCGGCCTGCGTGGCCTACGACGCGGCCTGGGGCTATGAGCTGGGCTACATCGTGAAGGACGGGCTGCGCCGGATGTACGGCCCGACCGAGGGCCACCCGGACGGCGAGGACATCTTCTACTACCTGACCCTCTACAACGAGCCCTACGTCCAGCCGGCCGAGCCCGCCGACTACCCGGGGGGCAGCGCCGCGCTGGAGCAGGGGGTGCTGCGCGGGCTCTACCGCTACGCGCCCGCGCCCAGCCAGGCCGGCGACGCCGACCAGGCCAGCCCGGCCGACGGGGCCAGCCAGGCCGGCGAGAACGACCACGCCAGCCCGGCCGGCCAGGACGCCGCCGAGCAGCCGCGGGCCCAGATCCTCGCCTCCGGCGTGGCCATGCGCTGGGCCCTGGAGGCGCAGCGGCTGCTCGCCGAGGACTGGGGGGTGGCCGCCGACGTGTGGTCGGCCACGTCGTGGACCCAGCTGCGCCGCAACGCGCTGTGCTGCGAGGAGTGGAACATGCTGCACCCGGACGCGGAGCCCCAGGTGCCCTACGTCACGCAGATGCTGGACGGGGCGCCGGGCCCGGTGGTCGCGGTCAGCGACTGGATCCGCGCGGTTCCCGACCAGATCGCCCGGTGGGTGCCGGCCCCGTACAGCTCGCTGGGCACCGACGGGTACGGCTTCTCCGACACCCGCGCCGCCGCCCGCCGGTTCTTCCACGTGGACGCGGAGTCCATCACGCTGGCCGTACTCAGCCAGCTGGCCCGCCGCGGTGAGGTGAAGCCCGAATCGCTCGGCGAGGCCATCGAGAAGTACGGCCTCGACATTCCGGTCAGCACGGCGCTGGCCAAGGACAGCTGATCCGCTCACCCGCCGGCTGATCCGGGCCGGCAGGAACTACCCAGTCCGGCCGTCCGGAACGGGGCCCGGGCGCTGCGGCGCCGGGCCCCGTTCCCATGACCGACGTGGTGCCGCCCGCTCCGTAATCAAGCGTTTCCGCTGGCCGCGCCCACCCGGCGCACCCCCGGGCGAAGTCCTGGTGATCATGGATGCCCGCCTCCTCGTGGCGGCAGCCCGTCCTTGTACCACGTAATACTTCGGTAAGAACTGACCTCTGCCGTTTGGCCACATTTTGGTCACGGAAGCGTCTAGCGTGCCGTCCGGGAGCTTGGGGAGCAGACAGGGCATTCGGAGCGGACACGGAGGTCGGGCGAATGCATTTCGGCCGCAACAAGACTTGGCGGCGCACATCCAGGGTCCGGCCCGTGCTGATCGCGACGCTGATCGCGATACCGCTGGCGACCGGGCTCGCGGTCGGCGTGATCGCCGCAAACCACTCGGGCACCCCTCAGTCACAGCTGAGCCTTTCGGCCCAGGGCTCCGGGTTCGGCCACCACCAATTCCCCCCCTACGCCACGGGGTCAGCCGCCGGGACCGGGGTGGATCTGGGCCAGACGCCGGACCAGGCGGCCGACTCGACGAACTGCACCCTCCAGGTACCGGCCAACCCGCTCAGCGCTAAGGGCCTGGCCAGCCCGTACATCCTGGGCGACGGGTGCCAGATGTCCAACCCGGACCTGCAGGCGTTCGTCGAGGCGGACATCATCAACCCGCGTAACGGCCACATCAAGGTCTACAACCCGCTCGTCATCACCGAAGGCACCCAGCCCGCCGCGGCCCCGGTCCGGCCCGTGCTGGCCCGGGGCGCCGTGGTGGCCATCATGTTCGGGTTCAACGGGGACAACCTGCTGCTGACCGGCACCGGCCACTCCCTCCGGCAGGGCAGGTGCGTCAACGGGGCCGGGCAGTCGCTGTTCACCCAGGTGGCCTACTGCAACAGCCCGGCCTTCTACCGGGCCGCCAACCGGGACATCGCCCGGGGCCTGCTCAGGATCCCGGCCCTGGGCACCGGCAACGACGGGCAGGCCTGCCCGACCGTGCGCGGCTTCGACGTGGTGGACCAGGACCAGAGCGACAACGTGGTCACCACCTACCTGATGAACGCGCAGGGGCAGACCGCGCAGGACTCCGCGGCCAACGTGGCCGGCCTCCCCGGCGTCACGGCGATCAACAACGGCAGCGACAACGCGCTGGTCAACAAGTTCATGGACCCGGCCCTGGGCTGCACCCCGTATGAGTTCCGCGACATGACGGCGGCCGCCGGGAAGTCCGGCTCGCAGATCACCGACGAGCTGATGGCCGCGGCCGACCAGGCCGCGCCGGTCGCGCTGGTCCCGCTGAACGACCCGATGACGCAGGTCAACGGGGCGGCAGAGCATGCTGAAGACCAACCTGTTCCGGCTGGGCGTGGACCAGCCCCTGGTGGGCGCGAGGCAGCGGGCGGACACCCCCGCGAACTACTGCAAGAACATGATGCAGGTCGGGATGGCCCGGGCGTCGGGGGCCGAGAAGCAGTTCGCCGCCTTCACCACGCCGGTGCCGGACGAAGGGAACAACCTGTTCACGTTCCTGGCCGCCCGGCTGGCGGCGTCGTGGGACAACCTCGGCTGCGGCGCGCTGCTCAATGCGCCGGACCCGGTGAACCTGACCCTCGACGCGAATGGCGTGGCCACCGCGGCCACCTTCAGCCCGCTGGCGATCGGCACGCTGCCCGGCGGAGTGGCCCCCACGGCCACGGCGAGCGACACCGCCACGGCGGCACCGACCACGACCGCCACGGCCGCACCGACGGCGACCGCCACGGCCGCACCGGGCAGTACCGCGGCACCGACGGCGACCGCCGCACCGACCGGGACGGCCGCCCCCGTCTCGACGCCCACCCCCACCCCGACCGGGGGCTAGCACAGCCCGGCCGGGCGGCCGCAGCACCGGCAGCCCGGCACTTCCTGGGTGGGAAGAACAGGGTAGGAATCGGGCGGCCGGTGTCCCACGGGACACCGGCCCCCGTTTCCTTACCCGCCGAGCAAGCCGGCCAGGTCGCCGAAGTCGGCGGCCACGTAGCTGTACGGCCGGGCCGGCTCCTGGTTGGCCTGGTGGTCCGGGCCGAGCTCGCCCGGCCGGGACACGAAGGCCGTGGCCAGGCCCAGCCCGTCCGCGGCGGCGAGGTCGTCGTTGTGCGCGGCGACCAGCATGACCTCCGCCGGGGCCAGGCTGAGCAGCCCAGCGGCGCCCAGATAGGTCTGCGGGTCGGGCTTGTAGTGCCGGAACAGTTCCGCGCTGAACACGAAGTCCCACGGCAGGCCGCCCCACTTGGCCATATTGACCAGCAGCGCGACGTTTCCGTTGGAGAGAGCGGCGACGATGTAGCGCTCCTTGAGGCGCTGCAGGCCGGCCACCGCGTCGGGCCAGGGGTCGAGCCGGTGCCAGCAGGTGGTGAGCCACGCCCGGCCAGCCTCGTCCAGGCCGTCCAGCGCGGTCCCGGCCAGCAACTGGTCGAGCGCGCGGCGGTGCAGGCCGTCCAGGTTGGTCCAGGGCAGCTCACCCGTCCGGACCTGGTTCATGGCCGGGCGGTACGCCGCCCGCCAGCGGTCCGCGAACGACGCCGCGTCGATGTCCGCCCCGTGCTCGGCGGCCAGCACGGTGACGTCACGGATGACGCCGCTGCGCCAGTCCACCACCGTGCCGAACACGTCGAACAGCAGCGCCTTGACCTGCGCCACGCGACACCTCCTCCAGCCGGCCAGCGGCGGGCCGCATCCGGCAGCCTCGCAGGCGGCCCGCCGCAGGCCCGCCGCGCCGTGCGGTCACGGCAGCAGGACGATCTTCCCATGGTTGCGCCCGGCTTCCAGGTCGGCGTGCGCGCGGCCGCCTCGGCCACCGCCCAGGCCGACTACGACCCGGACTGCGCCGAGGCCCTGGCCCGCCTCCGCGGCGCCGCACCGCGGCCGTGGCACCCTGGAGTATGACGGCAGCCGATCGGGTGACCGGGGGAAACGGCGCGGCACCGCCCGGCCGGGTCCGGCCCGAGACGGTCCAGCGGCTGGAACGGGCCATGGGCTCCCTCGGCACGGCCGCCATGGCCTCGATGGAGCAGCGGCTGTCCTGGTTCCGCTCCATGTCGGCGGAGAACCGCTCCTGGATCGGCCTGGTCGCCCAGGCCGGCATCGCCGCCTTCGTGGACTGGGTCAAGCACCCCAAGCGCGGCCGCCCTTCGGTGGCCGTCGAGGTGTTCGGCACCGCGCCGCGCGAACTGGCCCGGGCGGTCAGCCTGCAGCAGGCCGTGGAGATGGTGCGGATCATCATCGACGTGGTCGAGGCCCGGGTCGATGAGCTGGCCGCCCCCGGCGGCGAGGCGGAACTGCGCGAGGCGGTGCTCCGCTACACCCGCGAGGTCGCCTTCGGCGCCGCCCAGGTCTACGCGCGGACCGCGGAAGCCCGCGGCGCCTGGGACGCCCGGCTGGAGGCCCTGGTCGTGGACTCGCTGGTGCGCGGCGAGATGGGCGAGGGGCTTCAGTCCTGGGCCTCCGCCCTGAACTGGTCGCACTCGCCGGTGGCGGTGATCGTCGGCCACGCGGACGACTCCGAGCCGGAGGGCCTGATCGAGGAGCTGCGGGTGATCGTCCGGCGTTCCCGGCTCGACCTGCTGGCCGGGGTGCACGGCACCCGGCTCGTGGTGGTGCTGGGCGGGACCGACGACCCGCTGAGCGCCGCGGGCCAGATCGCCGGGCGCTTCGGCCCCGGCCCGGTGGTGGTCGGCCCGGTCGTCGCCGACCTGTACGCGGCTACCCGCTCGGCCGCCTCGGCGCTGGCCGGGCTGCGCGCCGCGCCCGGCTGGCCGGACTCACCGCGTCCGGTGCTGGCCGACGACCTGCTCCCCGAACGCGCGCTGGACGGCGACGAGGCGGCCCGGGCCGGGCTGATCCGGGACGTGTACGAACCGCTGCGGCACGGCGGCGCGGCCTTGCTCGACACGGTCACCACCTACCTGGAGCAGGGTTCCTCGCTCGAGGCCACCGCGCGGATGCTGTTTGTTCATCCAAATACCGTCCGTTACCGGTTGCGCCGGATCAGCGAGCTGACCGGGCTGACTCCCTCGGACGGCCGGGCCGGATTCACCCTGTGGGTCGGCATCGTGCTGGGCCGGCTCGTGCACAATCGCACATAGATTGTAGGAAACCGACAGGGTCTCTAGGGCAAACTTCGTGCTCTTTGTGACCCAGGTAGCGGACTCCTACAGTGCAGGGTAAGAGAATGCTCGTTATCGCCGCCCCGGGCCAGGGCGCCCAGAGCCCTGGCTTCCTGTCTCCCTGGCTCGAACTCCCCGGTTTCGCCGAGCGCGTCGGCGCCTGGTCCGAGCTGGCCGGTGTCGACCTGGTCAAGTACGGGACGACGGCTGACGCAGACGAAATCCGGGATACGGCGGTCGCGCAGCCGCTTCTCGTCGCGGCCGCCATCGCCGCGGCGCAGACGTTGTTCGGCGGACTCGAGCAGGCCCAGGTGCACACCGGCGCGACGGCCGGGCACAGCGTCGGCGAGCTGGGCGCAGGCGTCGTCGCCGGGGTGCTCAGCGCCGAGGACGCGATGCGCCTGGTCCGGGTCCGGGGGCAGGCCATGGCGAAGGCCGCGGCCGCCGAGGCCACCGGGATGACCGCCGTGCTCGGCGGGGACGAGGCCGAGGTCCTCGACTCCATCGAGGCGCACGGGCTCACCCCGGCGAACATCAACGGCGCCGGGCAGGTCGTCGCGGCCGGCACGCTGGAGCAGCTGGCGGCGTTCGCCGCCGACCCGCCCGCCAGGGCGCGGCTGCGGCCACTCCAGGTGGCCGGGGCGTTCCACACCCGGCACATGGCCCCGGCGGTGGACGCGCTGCGCGAGGCGGCCGCCAGCGTCGCGGTCAGCGATCCGGTGCTGCCCCTGCTGTCCAACCGGGACGGCGCCGCGGTCCCGAGCGGCGCGGACTGGCTGGAGCGCATCGTCAACCAGGTCAGCGCGCCGGTGCGGTGGGACCTGTGCATGCGCACGATGACCGACCTGGAGGCGGGGGCGCTGATCGAGCTGCCGCCGGCCGGCACGCTGACCGGGCTGGCCCGGCGGGCGATGCGCGGCGTGGCGCTGGCCGCGCTGAAGACCCCCGACGACATCCCCGAGGCCACCAAGCTGATCGCCGAGCACGGTGCGCTGGACCCCTACGACGCGCAGACCGACGACGGTCACACCCCGGAGTGGCGGCTGCTGGTCGCGCCGCTGGCCGGCACGTTCCGCTCCGGGTCGTCCGGCGCGGCCCCCACCGTGGGCGCGGCGCTGTCCCCCGGCACGGAGATCGGGCACGTCGAGCAGCGCGGCGGACGGCACCTGATCACCCCGCCGTTTGCGGCTACCGTGATCGAGTGGCTGGTCGAAGACGGCGACCCGGTCAGTGCGGGACAGCCGCTCGTCCGGTTGCAGCCGCATCCGGCCGCCGCCGGCCGGTAATTCCGGCCGGCCTGGGTAGCGGCACCGGATAGTGAACCCCGACCGGCAGACCCCCAACTAGACACCGAACGGCACGGGAAGGAACCACGTTGATGCGAGTCACCGACGCAGTAGCCGGTGCGCGGATCCTGGCGTTCGGCGGGTATCAGCCAGCCCGGGTAGTCACCAACGACGAGATCGCCGAGCAGGTGGAGACCAACGACGCGTGGATCCGCAGCCGGGTGGGCATCGCCAGCCGCCGGATCGCCGGCCCCGACGAGACGGTGGCCGACATGGCGGTGGCCGCGGGCGGGAAGGCGCTGGCCGCCAGCGGCCTGTCCTCCGCCGACATCGACCTGGTCATCGTGGCCACCTGCACTCCCGAGGCGCCCATCCCGAACACGGCCGCCACCGTCGCGACCCGGCTCGGCATCGTGGCCCCGGGCGCGTTCGACCTCAACGCCGCGTGCGCCGGGTTCTGCTACGCGCTGGGCACCGCCAGTGACGCGGTCCGGTCGGGCACGTCCCGGCACGTGCTGGTCATCGGAGCCGAGAAGCTCTCCCAGTGGGTCGACTGGACCGACCGCTCGACCTGCATCATCTTCGCGGACGGCGCCGGGGCCGCGGTGGTCGGCCCGGCCGAGGCCGGCGAGGCCGGCATCGGGCCCGTGGTCTGGGGTAGTGACGGCGGCATGGCGGACAAGATCTTCATCAAGGACCGCCAGTCGTTCATCGTCCAGGAGGGGCAGGCGGTGTTCCGCTGGGCGACCACGGCCCTGCACCCCATCGCCCTGAAGGCCTGCGAGCGGGCGGGCGTGGCCCCCGCCGACCTGGCCGCGTTCGTCCCGCACCAGGCCAACCTGCGGATCATCGAGGCCATCGCCAGGAAGCTGGGGGCCCCGCAGGCCCTGGTGGCCACCGACATCGTCCACTCCGGCAACACGTCGTCGGCGTCCATCCCGCTCGCCCTGTCGGCGATGATCGAGCGTGGCGAGGTGGGCTCCGGATCCGCAGTGCTGCTGCTCGGCTTCGGGGCCGGCATCAGCTATGCGGCCCAGGTGATCACGGTACCCTGACCGCGCCCTGGCCCCCGGGCGTGCGCCCGGGGCCGACATATCCATCACACGAAGGAGAACACAGGCACATGGCCATGACTGAGCAGGAGATCCTCGCAGGCCTCGGCGAAATCGTCGACGAGGTCGCCGGCGTCCCCGCGGACCAGGTCACCCCGGACAAGAGCTTCGTCGACGACCTCGACATCGACTCGCTGTCCATGGTGGAGATCGCGGTGGCGGCCCAGGACAAGTTCGGCGTGGAGATCCCGGACGACCAGCTCAAGAACCTCAAGACCGTGCAGGACGTCGTCACCTACGTGCAAAACGCCGAAGTATCGGCCTGAGCCGGGGGCGCCGCCTTCCCGCGGGACCCATCCGGTGCGCCGTCGCTGCCGCGAGCCGGGCGCACCACGTACGCAAGAGGAGCGATTCACAGTGCGGGCAGATCAACCAAGCGTCGTCGTCACCGGACTGGGCGCGACCACGCCGCTGGGCGGGGACGTAGCCTCAACCTGGGAATCGCTGCTGGCCGGCCGGAGCGGGGCGCGCAAGCTCCCCGACGACTGGACCGAGGTGCCGCTGCCGGTGCAGATCGCGGCCCCGGCCGCGGTCGACCCGGCGACGGTGCTGGACCGGGTGCAGGCCCGGCGGCTGGACCGCTGCGAGCAGCTGGCCATCGTGGCCGCGCGGGAGGCCTGGGCCGACGCCGGGTCCCCGGACGTGGACACCGACCGGCTCGCCGTCGTCGTCTCCAGCGGGATCGGCGGCGTGGCCTCCACCATCGCCGCCTACGACACCATGAACGAGAAGGGGTGGCAGCGGCTGTCCCCGTACACGGTCCCCATGCTGATGCCGAACGGCTCAGCCGGCTGGATCGCCATCGAGCTCGGCGCCCGGGCCGAAGTGCACACCACGGTGAGCGCGTGCGCCTCCGGCGCCGAGGCCATCGGCTACGCCATCGACATGATCCGGGCGGGCCGGGCCGACGTGGTGCTGGCCGGCGGGACCGAGGCCGCGATCATCCCGCTGAACGTGGCGGCGTTCGCCGCCATGCGGGCGCTGTCCACCCGCAACGACGAGCCGGAGCGTGCGTCCCGGCCGTTCGACCGGGGCCGGGACGGCTTCCTGCTCGGCGAGGGCGCCGGCATGGTGGTGCTGGAGTCCGCCGAGCACGCCGCGCGGCGCGGGGCCACCGTGCACGCGATCGCGGCCGGCTTCGGTTACTCCTCGGACGCGCACCACATCGCCCAGCCCGAGCCCGGAGGAACCGGGCTGGTGAAGGCGATAGAGCGGGCGCTGGCCGACTCCGGCCTGCCCGCCGGGCAGCTCGTCCACGTCAACGCGCACGCCACGTCAACGCCCGCGGGCGACGTGGTCGAGGGCCAGGCGATCGCCCGGGCTCTCGGCGACGCGGCCGGCGGTGTCGTGGTGTCGGCCACCAAGTCCATGACCGGGCACCTGCTCGGCGGGGCCGGTGCGGTCGAGTCGGTCGCCACGATCCTCGCGCTCCGCGAGCAGGTCGCGCCGCCCACCATCAACCTGGACGACCCTGACGACGAGGCCGGGGTCGACATCGCCACCGAGCCGCGGAAGCTGACCCCGCACACCAGCGCCCCGATGGCCGCGCTGAACAACTCGTTCGGGTTCGGCGGGGCCAACGTGACGCTCGCCTTCACGGCGGCCTAGGCCCGCACCCCTAGTCCGCTCTCCTGCCCGTGTGCTTCCGCCTACCGCAAGGAGACATCCCGTGACGGTCATCGCCGGCGGCACCCCGGCTGCTCCCAGCCAGCAGAGCAGCACCAAGCAGAGCACCACCAAGCGCCGCGGCAGCGAGCAGAGCGCCGTCCGGGCCGCGAGCGTGGCCGCCGCGCCCCGGCCGCCCAGCGCCGCGCCAGCGCCGTTCATCTCCCGGGATCCCGAGGTCCGGCTCGAAGCACTGTTCGACCCGGGCTCGGTCCGCCTGCTCACCCCGCACGACTCGAGCGGGGAGGTCGCGGCCCTCGGCACCATCGACGGGATGACCGCGGTCGCGTTCGCCAGCGACCCGCGGGTCCAGGGCGGGGCCATGGGCAGCGAGGGCTGCGCGGCGATCGTGGCCGCCTACGAGGAGGCCCTGGCCCAGGGGGCCCCGGTGATCGGGCTGTGGCATTCCGGCGGGGCCCGGCTGCGTGAGGGCGTGGAGAGCCTGCACGCGGTGGGTACCGTGTTCGCCGCCATGACCCGGGCCTCCGGGAAGATCCCGCAGATCTCCGTGGTGCTCGGGGCCGCGGCCGGCGGAGCCGCCTACGGGCCGGCCCTGACCGACATCGTGATCCTGTCCGACCACGGCCGCATCTTCGTCACCGGGCCGGACGTGGTCCGCAGCGTGACCGGCGAGGACGTGGACATGGCCCGGCTCGGCGGTCCCGAGCCGCACAGCCGCCGCTCCGGCGTGGTGCACCTGGTGGCCGCCACCGACGCGGACGCGCTCGGCCAGGCCCGGCGGCTCGCGCTGCTGCTCGGCGAGCAGGGCGTGGTGGACGCGGACCTGCTGGCCGGGCAGGACGGTGCCGAGCTGGACCAGCTGCTGCCGGAGTCCCGCCGCCGCGCCTACGACGTGCACCCGCTGCTCGCCGGGCTGCTGGACGCGCCTGGCGTCGAGCTGCACCCGCGGTGGGCGCCGAACGTGGTCACCATGCTCGGCCGCCTGGCCGGCCGCACGGTCGGCGTCGTGGCCAACAACCCGCTGCGGCTCGGCGGCTGCCTCGACGCCACCTCGGCGGAGAAGGCGGCCCGGTTCGTCCGGATGTGCGACGCGTTCGGGGTCCCCCTCGTCGTCGTGGTGGACGTGCCCGGGTACCTGCCCGGCGTCGGCCAGGAGTGGGACGGGGTGGTGCGCCGCGGCGCCAAGCTGCTGCACGCGTTCGCGGAGGCCACGGTGCCCCGGGTCACCCTGGTCACCCGGAAGGCCTACGGCGGCGCCTACATCGCCATGAACAGCCGGGCCCTGGGCGCGACCCGGGTGTTCGCCTGGCCGGGCGCCGAGGTCGCGGTGATGGGCGCGGTCGCGGCCGTGCGCGTCCTGCACCGGCGCACGCTCGCCGACGTGCCTGCGGACCAGCTCCAGGAGGTCGAGGCACGGCTGGCCGAAGAGCACGAGCGGGAGGCCGGCGGCCTCGAACGCGCCCGGGCCCTGGGCGTGGTCGACGAGGTCATCGAGCCCGCCAGCACCCGGGAGGCGCTCGCCCGGGCCATCGCGGCCGCCCCGCAGGTCCGCGGCCAGCACGGCAACATCCCGCTCTGACCGCCAGTGGCTGAGCAGCGCCAGCGGTTGAGCGCCCGTGGTTGAGTAGAGCCAGCAGTGAGAGAGCGACCTGGGAGAGCGGCGTCATGGGAGATCACGGGCGACTGCTGGTGATCGAGCACGAGCTCGACGCGCCGGCCGGCCTGCTCGGCCCGTGGGCCCGGGCCCGCGGGCTGGCCCTGAGCACCGTCCACCTGGGCGGCGGGGACCGGCTGCCCGCCCGGCTGCCGGAAGCCGCCGGCCTGGTGGTCCTCGGGTCGGAGCGGACCGCGTTCGACGACGGCGTCCCCTGGCTGGCCGGCGAGCTGGACCTGGTGCGCCAGGCCCTGGCGGACGGGGTCCCCGTGCTGGGGATCTGCTTCGGCGGCCAGGTACTGGCCCGCGCGCTGGGCGCGCGGGTGTACCGGCTGCCTGAGCCCGAGATCGGCTGGGTGCGGCTGGCCAGCCAGCACCCGGGCCTGGCCGGCGGCCCCTGGCTGGAATGGCACCGGGACGGGTTCGACCTGCCGCCGGGCGCCCGGGAGCTCGCCACCGGGGGCGTCTCGGTCCAGGCCTACGCGATCGGCCCGCACCTCGGCCTGCAGTTCCATCCCGAGGCCACCGAGCCGATCACGGGAGCCTGGCTGCGCGCCACCCAGCCGCCGCTCACCCCCGCCCAGGCGGGCAGGCTCAGCCAGGGCTGGCAGGACGCCGGCGACCGGACCACGGCCGAGGCCGGGGTGCTGTTCTCCGCCTGGCTGGACGGCGAGTTCGCCCCGGCGCCGCCGGGGCCGGGGCCTGACCCGGCGGCCGTCGCGGCCCAGTAAGGTGGCAGCAGTAAGGGGGCGGTAAAGCCAGAGCCGTAGATACGCCCCAAATTAGTAACGGATCGGGCGGGAAAATCTCCCCGATCGCCCGACCGGGACGCTGAGCCCCACGTACGATCGGCGATCTATGCCCCTTGATGAGCGCCCTGAAAGCGTAGCCGAGCAGACCGAAACCGCCGATGCGGCGCATGTGCCCAGTACCACCGGGAACGGCACCGCGTCCAGGAGCGGTACCGCAGCCGGGAACGGCACCGCTGCTAACGGCACCGCCGCCGCTAGCACCCGCGCCGACGGTACGGCCGGCACTGGTACCGCCGACACCGGAACCGCCGGGGACGCCCCGGCCGACGGGGCCGCGGGCGCCCGCCGCTGGTGGCTGGACAGACCGACGCAGCTGGCTTTCGCCAGCTTCCTCATGCTGTTTGTCGAACTGGCCCTGATCCGGTGGACGGCGGCGAACAACGTCTACGTCACCAACGCCACTAACTTCGTGCTGCTGGCCAGCTTCCTCGGCATCGGCCTCGGCTTCCTGAACGCCAAGTCCAACCGGGACTTCGTGCGCTGGGCCCCGCTGGCGATGGTCCTGCTGGTCGCGTTCGTGCTGGCCTTCCCGGTCATCCTGGCCACCCTGGCCGGGCCGCACCCTTATCAGGGCCTGTTCGGCACCCAGGCGCTCCCCCGCCCGGTCAGCCTGGCAGTGATCTTCGTGCTGAGCACGGCGGTGATGGCCGGGTTCGGCCAGGCCGTGGCCCGGCTGTTCGTGACGTTCGAGCCGCTCAAGGCCTACCGGCTGGACATTTTCGGCAGCATCCTGGGCACGGCGGTCTTCACCCTGCTGGCCTTCCTGGAACTGCCCCCCGTGGCCTGGGGCGTGATCGCGGCCGGCGGCCTGGTCCTGCTGCTGGGACGGTCGGCCCGGTGGTGGCAGTACGCGGCGGCCGTGGTCGTGGTGGTCCTGCTGGCCGTCGAGTCGGCGGTCCCGCACCAGCAGTGGTCCCCGTACTACAAGATCTCCGCGGTGGTCAGCGGCAAGGCGCACCCCGCGCTGTACGTGTCGGCCAACAACATCCCGTACCAGGCGGCCCGCTCGCTGACCGTGCTGCACCAGCAGAAGAAGTTCTACTTCTACCCGTACCAGCACGTGACGCGCTCGTCGCTGAAGAACGTCCTGATCGTGGGGGCCGGCACGGGTAACGACGTCGCGGTGGCGCTGTCCGAGGGCGCGCAGCACGTGGACGCGGTGGAGATCGACCCGGTCCTGATCAAGCTCGGCAAGAGCGAGCACCCGAACCACCCGTACGACAGCCCCCGGGTGACCTTGCACAACGCTGACGGCCGGGCCTTCCTGCAGAACACCAAGCAGCACTACAACCTGATCCTGTTCGCCCTGCCCGACTCGCTGACCGCCGTGAACGGGCAGTCCAACCTGCGGCTGGAGAGCTACCTGCTCACCGAGCAGTCGGTCCAGTCCGCCCGGGCGCACCTGGCCCCCGGCGGCACCATGTCCATGTACAACTACTACTCGAACCACCTGTACAACCGCTACGCGACCACGATGCTGGACGCGTTCGGGCAGGCGCCCTGCTCGCAGGTGGGACCGCCGCTGGGCGGCCGGCGGCTGGCCGTGCTGACCGACAAGCCCGCCGGGGAGACGGTGCCGAACTGCGTCGGGGCCGGCAACGGGAAGGTGTGGCACGGTGCCCAGGTCGCCCCGGCCACCGACGACCATCCGTTCCCGTACCTGCTGAAGAACACCATTCCCTCGAACTACGTGTGGATGCTGGCGCTGATCCTGGCCGCCTCGCTCGTCGCCGTCTGGCTCTTCGGCAGTCGCTCGTTCCGCAAGATGGGCGCCTACATCGACCTGGCCTTCATGGGCGCGGCGTTCCTGCTGCTGGAGACGAAGAACATCGTCCAGTTCGCGCTGCTGTTCGGCAGTACCTGGCTGGTCAACGCGCTGGTGACGGTGGCGATCCTGGTCGCGGTGTACCTGGCGGTGGAAACGGCCCGGCACGTGAAGCTGCCACCAGCGGTGGTGCTCTACGCCGCGCTGATCGCCAGCCTGGTGCTGACCTGGCTGATCCCGCAGGACGACCTGCTCACCTTGCCGATCGCGGCCCGGTTCCTGGCTGGCGGGGCGCTGGCCTTCGCGCCGGTGTTCATCGCGAACCTGATCTTCGCGCAGCGGTTCAGCGACGTGGAGACCACCACCACGGCCTTCGCGGCCAACCTGCTGGGGGCCATGGTCGGCGGCGCCCTGGAGTACCTGGCCCTGATCACCGGCTACCGGTTCCTGCTGATCCTGGTGGGCGTGCTGTACGCGCTGGCCTTCCTGTTCCGGACGCTCCGCTACCGGTCCATGGCCCGGACGGCCTGACTCGCGGGGGGCGGGGGTCGCCCCCCGGGCTAGCGACGGAATGAGGACCGCCTGGGCGGCTGTTGGCCCGGGAGACGGCGCGCCGTCTCCCGGGTGGCGCGCCCGGACACCAGGAGGAAACGTGTCAGCTCCAGCTGGGCCGACTGTGGTCGCCAAGCCGCTCTACACCGCCAGGGCCACCGCGACCGGCGGCCGGGCGGGCCATGCCGTCACTGACGACGGCCTGCTCGACGTGCACCTGAAGCCGCCGAAGGAGATGGGCGGCCCGGGCGGGGCCACCAACCCCGAGCAGTTGTTCGCCGCCGGGTACGCGGCCTGCTTCCAGAGCGCGCTCGGGGTGGTCGGCCGCCGGGCCGGCGTGGACACCGAGGACTCGCTGGTCGAGGCAGACGTCAGCATCGGCCCCATCGGCGGCGGCGGGTACGGCCTGGCCGTCGCGCTCAAGGTAGCCATCCCCGGCGTGGACGCGGACACCACGCTGCGGCTGGCCGAGGCCGCGCACCAGGTCTGCCCCTACTCCAACGCCACCCGCGGCAACATCGTGGTCACCGTCGAGGCCAACTGACCATCCGGCGCGATGTGACCCAGCCGGGCGCTCAGGAGGCCGGGCTGGCCGCGGGGATCTTGGCGTAGGCGCTGAGCACCAGGTCCCAGAACGCCGGCTCGTCCACCGTCATCGCGACCAGGGCGTTGCGGGCCTCAGCGGGCCCGCTGAAGTCCGTCACGGTCATCCCGGCCGTCCACCGGCCGGCGGTCTCCACGTCCACCCGGGCCGGGTCGCAGCCGAACAGGCCCGGCTCGGCGACCAGCGCGAGCGCGCACACGTCGTGCACCGGCGGGCCGGCCGCCGCGGCGTCGCCCTGGGCCGGTTCCCCCCGGTAGCCGAGCAGGCCGGGCAGCAGCAGGTCGGCACCGAGCCGGCCCAGGCCGCGCATCCGGTCCTGGACGTCCGGGGTGGCCCGGGCCTGCAGGGTCACGTCCAGGCCGACCATGGTGACCTGCCACCCGGCCTCGAACACGATCGCGGCGGCCTCGGGATCCGCCGCGATGTTGAACTCGGCGGCCGGGGTGACGTTGCCCCGCCCCGCCGACCCGCCCATGATGACGAAGTCGCGGACCCAGCCGGTCAGCCGCGGCTCGCGGCGCACCGCGAGCGCGATGTTGGTCAGCGGCCCGGTCGCGATCAGGGTGATCTCGCCGGGGGCCGCGCCGATCGTCTCGATCAGGTAGTCCACCGCGTGGCCGGCGGCCGGGGCGGCCTGCGCGGCGGGCAGCCGGGCCGCCCCCAGCCCGCCCTCGCCGTGCACCTCGCGGGCGTCCAGCGTGGCCCGCAGCAGCGGGCGCGCGCAGCCCGCCACCACGGGCACGTCCGGGCGGCCGGCGAGTTCCAGCACGCTGAGCGCGTTGGCGGTCACCGTGTCCAGGTTGACGTTCCCGCTGACCGTGGTCACCCCGGCCAGGTCCAGGCCGGGATG
The DNA here is from genome assembly GCA_963844695.1 of uncultured Actinomycetes bacterium. GTDB lineage: Bacteria > Actinomycetota > Actinomycetes > Streptosporangiales > Streptosporangiaceae > RYN-230. The sequence continues at coordinate 181,189 of CAWJPL010000045.1, read as the reverse complement.
GCCGCAGCCGAAGACGATCGCGAAAGCGTCGTCGATCCCCGGATCACAATCCAGGAGCACCCGGGCCGGCGCCCCCCGCCCCGCCGCCCCGGAACTCAAGCGGCCAGGCCCGAGTCCTGGACGAGCGCCCGGATGCGGTGATCGATATCCTCGATCTGCTCGGCGGTCGCGTCATGGCTCAGGCAGGTGACGAGCGGCCAGCCGTCGCGCACGGCGCGCTGCAGCAGCTGCTGCATGGCCAGCGTCAGTCCGGGGGTCCACTCCTCAGGCACGGTGACCTCGATACGCATCTTTCCTCCACGGGTTCTATCGCCGCCTCCACGGCTACCGCCGTAGAAGGAAGCCCCCGCTCTCCCGTCGCTGCGCGACCGCGCTGTCCGGGCCGGCGAATTCCCAGTTCGATGGTAGGCCTGCCGCAGCGTCCGGGCCAGATCCCCCGGGGCCAGAGAACCGGTCCGGCCGGGCCTGGGCCTGGCCTCAGCCGGTGGCGTGCAGCCAGCGCACCGGTGCGCCCTCCGCCGCGCACCGGAACGGCTCGAGTTCCGCGTCCCAGGGCCGCCCCAGCAGCCGGTCGAGTTCCTCTTCCAGCGTGGTGGTGGCGGCCACCTGGAGGCCGGACTGGGCGGCGGTGGCCACGGTCATGGCCGCGAGCAGCCGGTTCTCCGGGATCATGATGTCCCCGTTGGCCCCGGTGACCGCCGAGAAGGTGCCCAGCGCCGGCGTGTAGCTGTACCGGACCGGGTCGCAGCCCGCGCTGGCCTCCTCGGTCACCTCGAAGCGCAGCCGGTTCCAGCCGGACAGGGCCGACGTGATCGACCCGGCCGTGCCGGGCCGCGCCTGCCAGTTGAGCTCGCCGCGTACCGTACCCGGCGCGGCCGGCTGACCGACCCAGGCCAGATCGACGGGTACGCCAAGAACCCCGGCGACCGCCCATTCGATGTGCGGGCACAGCGCCGGGGGCGCGGAATGGACCTGCAGCACGCCCTGAACTGACACCAGACCTCCCTGCGAGTGACCGAGGTGCGTCTTCCCCAACGACCTCGGACCCCTGCGCGAGCGGCGATCCGGATATCAGCGAACAGCTTATGCCTGCCCGGCACATCGGCAAGCCCGCCAGGGGCCTGCCTACCGGAAGCGATCCGTGTTCCCGCGCCAAATTCTGCCTCACCGCGCGCCGAAGCACCAGGGCAGCGGCACTTTTGGCTAATATTGCCGGCCGGACTTCGATGACCAAACCGCCCAGATAGGCCCTAACGTCCTGGCGCGCCGGCATGATGTAGTGGTCGGGTGAGCGAGCGGGATGTCGCCGGGCTGTTATTCACCGCCGAGATGTACGGCGTGCAATTGGACCAGTTAGCCGTCCTGCTGGCGGTCAGCGAGGTCCGGGCCCGGGCCCTCGCGGCCCGGTGGCGGGAGCAGGGCTACGCCGAGTCGGCGCGGCTCGGGCCAGGCCGCCCGTGGGTCTGGCTGACCCGGGACGGGCTGCTGGCCTGCGGGCTGCCGTACCGGCCAGCGCCGCCCGCCCTGTCCCGGCTGGCGCACCTGCGCGCCGTGACCGCGGTCCGGCTGGCGCTGGAGTCCACGCCCGGGTACCTGGCTGCGGGGGCGCACTGGCGCAGCGAGCGGCGGCTGCGGGCCCGGATGGGCAGCAGGGTGCCGCTCCGCGAGCACCTGCCGGACGGTGAGGTGCACTGGCCGGACACGGACGGCCCGGACAGGGACGGCCCGGACAGGGACGGCCCGGACACCGACGGCCCGGCCCGGGACGGCGAAGCCCCGGCCGGTCAAGCCCCGGACGGGGGTCCCGGGGCCGCACCGCCGTGGGCCGGCGAATGCTGGGCCATCGAGGCGGAACTCACCCGCAAGACCGTGCGCCGCACCACGGCGATCATGGCCGAGATCCTCACCCGGACCGGCGACTACGGCGGCCCGGCCGCGGAGGTCCGGGTCCCCGGGGCGCTGCCGCGGCACGCGCGGGTGCTGTACGTGTGCTCAGCCGCGGCCCGGCCGACCGTCATCCGGGCCCGGGCGGCCCTGCCCGGCGCGCTGGCCGCCCGGGTGGAGGTCAGGGGCCTGCCCGCGGGCGCCGGGCTGGATCACGGGACCGCGACGTGACCCGCCGTTACGCAGGCTTCTCCCTGATCCGCGGCATCGCGAGGATCATCTGGCGGCTGCTGCGGGTGACGGTTTTCGTTGCGGCAATGATTCTGGCCGCGCCCGTCGTCCTGGTCGCGGCCTACTCGGCCACCCTCGCATGGTTCCTCGGCTGGCCGCCGCGCCAGCTGTACCGGGCGGCGGCCTGGTGCCTGCCGATGCTCGCGGCGTGGCTGGCCGCGATGGCCGCCGACGGCCAGTCCTGGCTGCGCCTGGCCGAGGCGCCGTACCTCACCTGGCTGGCCGCGTGGCACGAGGCGGTGGCCGGTGGCTACCTCAAGGCCGCGGTGACGGTGGCGCCGCTGGCCATCCCGCTCGGCCTGGTGGCCGGCGGACTGGCCTGGTCCTGGCGTATCTACACCATGGAGACGGGCAGCGGCGGGCTGGCGCCCAGCGCTCCGGCCGCCTTCGACCAGCGGCAGTGGCGGCACCAGGTGCGCACCGCCCGGGCCCGGATCAGCGCGCCCGGCTCGGTGCCGCTGCTGCTCCGCGACGGGAGCGTGGTGGCCGGCGCCACGATCCGGACGGTACGCCACCCGGCCCGGCCGCTGGCCGCCCTGCCGTACCCCCGGCTGCGCTCGCACCAGGTGGTGCTGGGCACCACGGGGACCGGCAAGACCACCTTGCTGCTGAGGTTGTGGGCCGGGTTCGTGACCAGGGGGATGGAACTGCACGCGGCGGGCCGCCGGCCGCGCCCGCTGCTCGTCGTGCTGGACTGCAAGGGCGGGGCCGACTCCCGCCGGATCGCCGACCGGGCCCGCCGGGTGCTGCGCGGCGCGGGCGCCACGTCCACGGCGATCTGGCCCGACGAGGCCAGCCTGTCGCTGTGGGCGCTGCCGCCCCGCCAGCTCGTCAGCACCCTGGTGGACATGGTCGAGTCGGGCACCGGCGGCGCCGCCTACTACGCCGACGTGCTCGAAGAGATCGTCCGGCTGGCGGTGGACGCCCCGGGCGGGCCGCCGGCCAGCACGGCCGACTTCCTCGCCCGGCTGGACGCGAACTGGCTGGCCGTGGCCTACGCGGGCGCACCGGACAGCGCTTCCGCCGGGCTGCTGCGATCTTCGGCCGGGCACGTCAGCGACGTGGCGTTGCGGTACCGGGCGCTGCTGCGCCGGCTGGGGGCCGGGCTGGACGGGCCGGGCGGGTTCGGTGACGCCGACGCCTGGTACTGCATCCTGGAGGGGACCGCCGAGATCGCCGTGGCCGAGGCGCAGGCCCGGGCGCTGGTCGACCTGCTGGCCTGGTTCGCGGCGGGCGGCTCCGCCGGAGCCCGGCGGGACATCCTGCTGGCGGTGGACGAGTTCAGTGCGGTGAGCCGCCGCCTGCCGATCTGGCAGTTGTACGAGCGGGCCCGCTCGCTCGGCCTGGCGGTCCAGGTGTCCGCCCAGTCCTGGCCGGGGCTGGCCGCCGATGAGGACGAGCGGTACCGGGTGGCGACCACCGCGGACGGCGGCATCTGGCTGCTGCGCACGCCGCATCCGGAGCCGGTCGCGGCCCTGGCCGGCGCGCGGCGGGTAGTGGACACGGCCCGCCGGCTGCTGGGCGTGCCGCTGTGGGCCCAGCGGGGGTGGGCCCACGAGGGACTGTCCCGGGCCGAGGGCACGCCGGTCGTGGACCCCGAGATCATCCGCGGCCTGGACGTCGGCCAGGCCGCTTATATCTACCGCGGCGGGGTCACCTACGTGCAGGTGAAACGGCTGGTGGCCGGGCCGGCCGAGCTAGCCGGCCCGGCTCCGGGCGCTGGACCCGAGGCCGGAAGCACCGTTGCGGAGCGGGCCAGCGTGACCCCGGCCGAGGCGCTCGCGGTACCGGCCGACGAGCCGGGTGCGGGCCGCCCGGCGGAGCTCGGCGCGCTGCTGGACCAGGCGTTCGGGGAGGAACCGTGAGTGGCCTGGCCGGTGGCGCCGACCCGTTTGCCGCCCTCGGCCTGCCGCCCCGGGCGGACCTGACCGACGACGACGTCCGGGCGGCCTGGCGCCGGATCGCCACCGCCACCCACCCGGACCGGGCCGATGGCGGTGACCCCGGGCGGTTCGCGGGGGCGGCGGCGGCTTACACGGTCCTGCGGACCCGGTCCGGGCGCGGTGAGGCCCTCGCCGACCTGGGCTCCCCCTCCCCCGCCCCGGGCCGGCCCCGGGCGCCGGCCTCCGGGCCCCGGCGGCGCCCGGACACCCTGGGCCGGCCAGACGGCCTGGCCCGGCCAGACGGCGCGGCCCGGCCAGACGGCGCGGCCCGGCCAGACACGCCCTACCCGGGGTCCCGGTCCCGGCGGCCGGACATCGCGGCCCAGCCAGGCGGCGTGGCCCAGCCGGGGGCCCTTCGGGCGAGCTGGCCGGGGCACCTCAGCGCCGTCCGGTTGCTGTCCCGGATCCGCCGGGGCCGCCCGGCCCGCCTGGCCCTCCGGGTGCTGATCGCCGCTGTGCTCAGCGCCGTGGCGGTAGCGGTGGCCGGGTCGCAGCCCGCCACGCCCGCGCTGATCACCGGCGCTCTCACCTGGCTTCTGCTCACCGCCCGCCACGACCTCGCCCCACCCCCCTGACCGCCACCCGCGCTCTCAGCCCCGCCCTCCCCGCGACCTCCGGCCCGCCCTCGAGCCTCGCCGCTCCAGCCAGCCCCCAGCCCGCCGCTCCAATCACCGCCAGCCCCTGCCCAAACCACTCACCCCCGGCCCGCCCCGTGGCGCGAGGGGCCGGAAGCGCTGGGACGGGGGGCGACGGCGGGGGACGGGGCGGGACGGCTCCCGCGGCGGGCTGGCGCGGCGGCAAATCGGCGGAACGGGTTACCGGTAAGAGATCTCTTACCTATTATCGGCGGCATGAGTATCAGCCAGGTGCAACTTTTCTCGCTGCCCGTCACCGACCAGGACCGGGCCAGGGACTTCTACGTGGACACGCTCGGCTTCGAGCTCGTCGCGGACACCTCGATGGGCCCGGACCAGCGCTGGGTCCAGGTCAGGCCGCCCGGGTCAGGTACCTCGATCACCCTGGTGACCTGGTTCCCGACCATGCCGGCCGGGTCCGTCAAGGGCACGGTGCTGGAGACCGACGACCTGGACGGCGACGTGACCGCGCTGCGGTCCCGGGGCGTGGTCATCGACGCCGGGATCCAGGACGCGCCCTGGGGGCGCTTCGTGACTTTCGACGACCCGGACGGCAATGGCCTCGTCCTGCAGGCCACCGCGGCCGCCCCGCCGGCTGGCGGCTGAGGCCGGCCATGCCGGGCCCGGACGTGTTCGACGCCATCGCCAGCCCGGTCCGCCGGGCCCTGCTGGACGAGCTCACCGGCGGTGCGCGGTCGGTGCACGACCTGGCGGCGCCGTTCCAGATGAGCCGCCCCGCCGTGTCCCAGCATCTGCGGGTCCTGCGTGCGGCGGGGCTGGTCGCCGAGGAACGAGTCGGCCGGGAACGGCACTACCGGCTGGACGCCCGGCCGTTGCGGGCCGTGGCGGACTGGGCGGCTCACTACGAGCAGTTCTGGCAGCGGCACGCCCGGCTGCTCCGCGACCTCCTGGAGGAGGACAGCTGATGGCGTCCATCGAAGTCGATGAGTTCCTGCCCCAGCCACCCGGGCGGGTGTGGCAGGCCCTGACCGACTCTGCCCTGCTGGCCCGGTGGCTGATGCCGAACGACTTCAAGCCGGTGATCGGCCACTCGTTCACGTTCCGCACCGAGCCGGTCCCCCAGCACGGCTTCGACGGCGTCGTGCACTGCGAGGTTCTCGACCTGGAACCGCCCCGGCTGATGCGTTTCAGCTGGCGCGGCGGGAACCTCGACACCGTCGTGAGCTGGTCCCTGGTACCCGAGGGCACCGGCACCCGGCTGCTGATCACGCACGACGGCTTCGATGAGACCGACCCGGCTCAGCGCATGGTGATGGGGATCCTGGGCGGGGGCTGGCGCGGGCACCTGATCCGGCAGCTCGCCACCCTGCTGGGCGGAGACCAGGCCTCAGTGACCAGGCCTCGCAGTGACCAGGCCTCGCCGGGACCGGGCCTAGCGGGGCGCGGGGCCGGTGACGACGGGGCGAGCCGGGTCGGTAATCCAGTCCGACCAAGAGCCGACGTAGAGGGCCGCCGGGATTCCGGCCAGGCTCAGCGCCAGCACCTCATGGGCCGCGGTCACGCCCGAGCCGCAGTAGACCCCGGTCGTCACCGCCCCGTCCGCGGCGGCGCCGCCGGACGGGACACCACCGGCCGGGGCGCCGTCTCCCGGATCCCCGGCGGGTACGTCAGCCACGGCGGGCACGTCAGCCACGGCGGGGACTCCCAGCCCGGCGAACCGGGTCCGCAGCGCCTCCGGATCGAGGAACCGGCCGCCGGGCCCCAGGTTCTCGGTCGTGGGGGCGCTCACCGCGTCCGGGATGTGCCCGGCGACCGGATCGACGGGTTCCACCTCGCCCCGGTAGCGCTCGGCCGCCCGGGCGTCCAGCAGCACGCCCTCGCGGGCGACCCGGGCCGCGCCGGCCGCGTCCAGCAGCGGCAGGTGACCGGGCCGGGCGGTGAAGGTCCCGGGCGGCGGGGCCGGGGCGGGCCCGGTCTCGATCGGCTCGTCCGCGGCCAGCCAGGCCTGGTAGCCACCGTCGAGGACCTGCACCTGCTGATGCCCGAAGTAGCGCAGCAACCACCAGGCCCGGGCGGCCGCCACCGAATCGTTCTCGTCGTAGACCAGCACGGGACGGTCGTCGTCCACGCCGGCCCGGCGCATCGCCGCCTCGAACGCGTCCGCGTCCGGCAGCGGGTGCCGTCCCCCGGGTCCCCCGGTCCCAGGAGACCCGGGCCCCCCGGCTCCCCTGACCCGGGGCGGTGCGGCCAGATCGTGGTCCAGGTCCACGAACCGCGCGCCGGGCAGGTGACCTTCGCGGTAGCGGTCGAGCCCAGGTGGGCCGCCGAGCCGCCACCGCACATCCAGCAGGACCGGTGCCGGGCCGACCGCCAGCAGGGCGGCCAGCGCCGTGGGTTCGAGGGTTGAATCCACCGTTATATCCCTTCCGCCCCTACTGGGCGTAACATCCCGATCCTGCCTGCATCGTCCTCCAGGCCAGGATCGTTCTGTGGATAACTAACCCCTGATCTGTGGATGAACCTTCGCCTGCTTCTCGATCTCCCGGTGCGTAACTGTGGATAAGCCGACCTGGCCGGTGCTGCGGGTGACTATCGGCCTGCGGTCAGCCCGTGATCGTCGTCAGATGCTGGTGACGCTCAGCAACGGGACGAACTGGTCGCCGGGCGTCAGCGAACCGTGCATCCCGACGAGTGAGGACTCCAGCGGCTCGGCCTTGGTCGCGACGAGCGCCCAGGGGCCGGCCGGCGCCGCCACCACGTCCCCGATCCGCGGGACGAACCGGGGCTCGACCGGGCCGAACCAGCCCGCCTCGATGGCCTCGTCACGGGACACCACCCAGGCCCGTCCGCCGAGCACGCCCTGCCAGGTGGCCAGCACGTCGGGCGCGGCCCCGGGCACGGTATAGACGTGCCGGGCCCGCGGCTCGCCGCCGAGCAGCGCGACCCCGTCCCGCAGCCCGGGGACCAGGTCCACGTCGATCCTGTCGTCCGGCGCCGCGTCCACCATCCCGTGGTCGGCGGTGACGTACAGCATCGTGCCCGCCGGGAGGGAGCTGGCCAGCTGCTCGGCCATCTTGTCCACGTGGGAGAGCTGGTAGGACCAGGCTTCGGACTGGGACCCGAACACGTGGCCGGTGCCGTCGAGGTCCGGATGGTAGACGGTGACCAGGGCCCGGTCTGAATCGGCCAGCGCCCACGACGCCTGCGCGACGAGCGCGCCCATGCTGTCCGCGGGGCGGTAGGTGGCACCGCGCATGGCCGCGACGGAGAAGCCGGTCTTCTCCAGCCCTCGTGCGGCCACCCGGAACGCGGCGATCTCGGCGGCCGCAGCACGCTGGTAGATCGTCGGGGCGGGCTGCCAGTCCAGCGGGTTGACGTGCTCGTCCCAGCGCAGTCCGTTGAGCAGCCGGTCCTGGCCCGGCACCGCGACCTTATAGCCGAGCATCCCGTGCTGGCCCGGGGGCAGGCCGGTGCCCAGGGAGCTCAGGCTGGTCACGGTGGTGGCCGGGAATCCCGCGGTCAGCGCGCGCCCGGTGAACGTGAGCTCAGACAGGAACGGGGCCGCCGCCTGGTGGGCGCGGAGCAGTTCCCAGCCCAGGCCATCGACGATCAGCAGGCACGCCCGCCGGGTGGAGACCAGCCCGAGCGGGTTGGCCGCATCGCCTACTCCCAGCGAGGCGAGCAGCGAGTTGGCCAGGTCGGACAGGGTTCCCTCGCCGTAATCGGGCACAGTGGCCGAGGTCATCGGCTCGTCGGTCATACTGCTGCCCGTCAGTGGCCGGGGTGGGTGGTCGCCTCGGTCAGCGCGACCGCGAAGTCCAGTACCTGCCGGACGGCCTCGTCGCCATCAGCCGCCTCGCTGACCCGCATGGCCAGATCGTCCGCGGTGATGGTGCCGGTATAGCCGTGATCGGCCTCGCAGTTCTCGTCCCCGCAGTGAGCCGGCTCCAGCTCGACGTGGGACAGGACGTTCCAGCCGATGGTGAGCACCACCTCGGTCGGCATGGTCACCCCGGGCACGTAGGAGGCCGGGTCGGGGACGACCCGGGTCACGGCGACGGACGAGATCCGAGAGAACCGCACGGCCTCGGTACTGGTCTCCGCCTGCGGACGGGCGCCTGGCTCATCGTCCGCGGGATTCTCGTCGGTATGGGAGTAGACCAGCCGGGACGGGGTCAGCACCAGGACGGTCATGTGGCGGCGGACCTCCATGGCCGGGTCAAACAGGGCGTCGGCCTGGACTACGTAAGACACCACGGCCTCCGCGCCCAGGGCGGAGAACACGGCGTCCGCCACTAGCCCGGGGTAGTAACCGCTTCGCTCGATGGCTGACCGCAGCCCGACGGCTGTGGTTTTGGTATCCCTCATGTCTCCATCCTGCACTGCCTGAGGACCAGAGCTCGCAGAACGGGCCATCAATCGTCGTAGTGAGGTTTTGCGGGCCCCGCGCACGCTGCTCACACTGTCACCATGCCGACCGTGGCAGAACGGCCGAGAACGTTGCTAATGCAGGTCAGCGCGGTCATAACCGTGACGATATGTCCCCGAAACCGCAAATGACACCCCCCACTGCGTCCGTTCGCAGGCCCAGGCTAGCCGTTCGACGCCATTTCCGGCACACAGCCTGGAACCGGGGCACAGGCCCCCCGGACTCGGCATGATAGTCATCCGGGGCATGAGGGGACCGGGGAGGCAACGATGGGTCCGCAGTCGGCACTTGCGCCGCTGCGCCGATGGGATCCGGAACGAATAGGGCCGTTCGCGCTCCTGGGCCGGCTCGGCGCGGGGGCGATGGGCCAGGTCTACCTGGGCCGGTCCACCGCGGGCCGCCTGGTCGCGGTCAAGACCATCAAGATCGAGTTCGCCGAGGAAGCAGGCTTCCGGTCCCGTTTCGCCCATGAGGTGGCCGCCGCGCGGCGGGTCAGCGGGGTCTTCACCGCCGCGGTCGTGGCAGCCGACGCGGACGCCGACGTGCCCTGGCTGGCCACGGCCTATATCGCGGCCCCGTCCTTAAGCCAGCTGGTACGCGGCGGCGGGCCGCTGCCCGTACCCGCGGTGCGCTGGCTCGCCGCCGGGTGTGCCGAGGCCCTGGAGTCGATCCACCACGCCGGGCTGGTGCACCGCGATCTGAAGCCCTCGAACGTGCTCGTCTCCCCCGACGGCCCCCGCGTGATCGATTTCGGGGTGGCCAGGGCGGCCGAGCGGATCCAGCTCACGGTGACCCGGGGAGCGCTGGGCACGCCCGCGTACATGGCGCCAGAGCAGGCCCGGGACACCCGGCAGGCGTCCGGGGCCAGCGACATGTTCTCGCTCGGGGCGACGCTGCTGTTCGCGGCGACCGGGCATCCGCCCTATCTGGGCGACACCGTGATGGACGTCCTGGTCCGGCTGGCCACCGAGGCCCCCGACCTGACCGGCCTGCCCGCGGAGCTGATCCCCGTCGTCACCGCCTGCCTGCAGCGCAGTCCCCGGGACCGCCCGACCTCAACGGCCCTCCTGGCCGAACTGGCCCCCTTCGTCGGCGCCACGGCCAGCCCGGGATCCGGGCATTCCTACCTGCCCGCGAGCACGCTCACCTTGATCGGGGAGTACGAGCGCGGCCCGGGGACGCCGGAGCCCAGGCCCGGTCACGATCACGGCCAGCCGCCGCTTGCCGACGAGGTGAGCGAGGACGACACGTTCGGCTCGTACGTCGCGCTCCCGGCGGCGCCCGGGGCGCCGCGACGCCGGCGTCCTCCGAAACGGGTCATCGTGGGCGTGGCGCTGAGCCTCGGCGCCGCGGCGTTGCTGGCCGGGGGCGCGGTGCTGGGCGCCTCGCTGACGGACGCCAACGGGCGGGCGCCGGCCTCCTCTGGGGCGTCGTCTCCCACCCCTTCCGGCACCGCGACGTATCCCACGCTCCCCCCCGTGCCACCAGGGAACCCTGGGCCGCCTCCGGCCACGCTGCCCGACGGGACGACCACGAGGCCGAAGCTCGTGATGGGCCAGCCCTTCGGCGATGGCTACACCGTGTACGTCGTGCACGGCAGCGGCTTCGTCCCGCTGACCCCGGTGCAGGTGCAGCTGATCGGGCACGGGGTGGCCTCGTTCCGGCCGACCGTGGACCAGAAGGGGACCTTCAACTACGCGATCGACCAGGGCCATCGGTTCTTTCCCGGGGCGATCCCGGCTGGCATCTACCACGTCCTGGTCACGGGGGCCAAGGGCCTGCGGGCGACCACGACCTTCCAGGTCCGCCCGCTGGCGTCACCCCCGGCGGGCAGCACGCCATTGGCCACCAGCAGTCCTCAGGGCGCCTGAGTCCACCAGAGGTCTTCCTGGCGGGAGCACCAGGCCGGGTCGTTCAGCCGGCCGAGGTCCGCCGCGGTGATGATCCCGTGCTCGATCAGCACCCGGACAACCACCTCGTCGGAGAGCCTGGTGTCCGCGCGGACCAGGCCGCGGTCGGTGATCTTGCGCCGCAGCACCTTGATGTGCTCCGCCACCCGCGCCGAGAGGCGGTCCCGGAACGCGGGGTCAGTGTCGAAGCGCTCCAGCTCGTGGTAGGCCCCGGTCACCTCGAGCGCCGCCTTGGCGATCTCGGGCGTGCGCGGCAGCGGGCTCGCCCCGGCCGGGTCGAGCAGCCAGGGACGGCACCACATGAGCGCCACGAGGAAGATCTTCGTCATCGGGTCCAGGTACAGCGGGAGCAGGGTGGCGTCGCCGTCCTGCCACATCCGCGCGCCCTCGGGCGCGGAGTCCCATCCGCTGGACTGGCCGGTGACCATCACGCACAGCGGCTGGCCCTCGTCCAGCATGGCCCGGGAACCCACCAGGGTCATCCCGGACCGCAAGAACCAGCCGCCCGACGGCTCGCCCTGGTCCTCCATCCGGGGCAGCCTGATCCGGTACCCCTCACCCTCGGTGTAGAGCGCGTGGGTCCGGCTGATGTTGGCGATCCAGACGCCGTCCCCCAGCGCGCTGATCACCCCGGCCCGGCGGGACAGGCCCCGGCCGGCCGCGACGGTCAGGTCGGCATCCGGGCCGCGGCCGAACACCAGGCGACCGCCTTCGGGCACGCCGACAACCAGCCCGGCCGGCGTGCTGACCCGCGCTGCCGGGGATGCGGCCTGCCCGACCCCCATCGCCTTCCTGTCCTGCCCGCCTGTCTTGAGTCTCCTGGAGCGAACTGCGCGAGGGAGGGGCGGCGAGACAGCCACTCCCGTGACGCGCATTCTAGAGCCCACCGCGGCACAACCCTGATCCCCTAGTCCGGGGATAGCGGTCTGGCCCCGGCCGCGGTTAGCTATGACCCAGCCCGGGGCGAGCGCGAGAAACGGCTCGCTGGTGGGCCTGCCCTGGTGGCAGGCGGGTCCGTGCCGTGGGAGACCACGGTATGGGTTTTGGGTGCACGAGGATTCGCTTAGCCGCGTCATCCTGGGACTCTCCGGGGGGACTCCGGCAAGCCGGGCATCCCGTGCCGCCCCGGGCAAGGGGGGCAAGGGGGGAAGGACAGTCCGGCTGGGCCGGGCCCGCGCACCGGGCCCGGCCCAGCCGGACTGCCTTACCCGGGCGCCTCCAGCGCCGCGTACCGCCCCGCCCCGCCAGCAGACCCGGCCACCCAGACCCGGCCACCCGGCCAGCAGGCCCGGGAGCGTCTCACCCGGTGGGCTGACTCCGGGCCCTACCGCAGGATGACGCCCCGGCGGCGGACCCGCCCGTACCCTGGACCGGTGGCCGCCTTCTACCTCTGGCTGCGCCGACATCCCCGGCTGGTGGACGGCGTGCTCGCCGCCGCCTTCGCGATCCCCGTCCTGGCGGCGTCCGCGGCCGCCAGCAGCAGCGGATACCGCCTGATCCCGCTGGCCCTGGCCCTGGCCATCCCGCTGGTCTTCCGCCGCGACCACCCGCTGGCCGCCTTCGCCGTCGGGGTCACCGTGGGCGCCATCCAGGTGCTGCTCGATATCCACATCAACCTGGTCGACGTGGTCATCCTGATCCTGCTCTACACGCTGGCGGCCTATTGCCGGCGCCGGGTGTCCGTGGCCGGGCTGGCCGTCTGCCTGGCCGGGTCGGCCGTCGCGGTAGCCCGCTGGGCCCCGACCGGGCTCAGCCTGACGCACTGGCTCATGGTCGGCTCGATCATGTTCGCCGGGTCCTCGCTGATCGCCTGGGTGCTCGGCGACTCGATGCGGTACCGGCGCCGCTACTACGCCGCGCTGGAGGACCGCGCCGCCCGCCTGGAGCGGGAACGCGACGCGCAGGCCCAGATGGCCGCGGCCGCCGAGCGGGCCAGGATCGCCCGCGAGCTGCATGACGTCATCGCGCACAACGTCAGCGTCATGGTGGTGCAGGCGGACGGGGCGTCCTACGCGCTGGACAGCTCGCCGGAGCGGACCCGCCAGGCGCTGGGCGCGATCGCGAGCACCGGGCGGCAGGCGCTGGCCGAGATGCGCCGCATGCTCGGCGTGCTGCGCAGCGACGACGGCGGCCCGGGCGTGGTGCCGCAGCCTGGCATCGGCCAGCTCGGCGAGCTGCTCGACCAGACCCGGGCCAGCGGGCTGGACGTCTCGTTCACCGTGCAGGGGGTGCCCGGGGCACTGCCCAGCGGGCTGGCCCTGGCGGCCTACCGGATCATCCAGGAGTCGCTGACCAACACCCGCAAGCACGGCGGTCCCCGGGCGAGCGCCACGGTGCTGCTGCGCTATTGCGAGGACGTGCTGCTGCTGCAGATCACTGACGACGGGCAGGGCGCCACCGTGGCCGACGGCGCTGGCCATGGGCTGACCGGGATGCGCGAGCGGGTCGCGCTCTACAACGGCACGCTATGCACCGGCCCGCTGCCCGCCGGCGGCGGCTACCAGGTCACCGCGACCCTGCCGCTCAGCTCCCTCCCCGCGGCCGGCCAGGCCGGGCCGGCCGCGCACCCGCAGCCGGCTGCTCACGTACCGGAGTCCGCTGCGTGAGCGGGCTGGAGGAGCGGCTTAGCGCGCCGTCGCAGGCGCAGAGGAAGCACAGAATGATCAACATCATGCTGGTCGATGACCAGGAACTGGTCCGGACCGGCTTCCGCATGGTGCTCGACGCGCAGGACGACATGTCCGTCGTCGGCGAGGCCGGCGACGGCCTGACCGCCACCCAGCTGCTCCGGTCCCGGCCGACCGACGTGGTGGTGATGGACGTGCGGATGCCGCGGCTGGACGGCATCGAGGCGACCCGCCAGATCTGCGCGGCCGGCGACCGGCCGCGGGTGCTGATGCTCACCACGTTCGACCTGGACGAGTACGCGTACGCCGCGCTGAAGGCCGGGGCCAGCGGCTTCCTGCTCAAGGACGTCCCCCCCGAGGAGCTGCTGTTCGCCATCCGGGCGGTGCATTCCGGGGACGCGGTCGTCGCGCCCTCGACGACGCGCCGGCTGATCGACCGGTTCGCGCCGCTGTTCCCGGCGGCCAGCTCCCCCGCGCCGCCGGGGCTGGACACGCTGACCAGCCGGGAGCGCGAGGTACTGGCCCACGTGGCGCAGGGCCTGTCCAACGCCGAGATCGCCCAGCGCCTGTTCGTGTCGGAGGCGACGGTGAAGACGCACGTGGGCCGCGTCCTGGCCAAGCTCGGGCTGCGCGACCGGGTCCAGGCCGTGGTGTTCGCCTACGAGACGGGCCTGGTCCGGGCGGGCGGGACGGGCTGATCCGCCCCGGCCAGCCGCCCAGTCAGCCAGCCGCTGCAGCCTGGCCGCCTCGAAGGCGCGGCCGACCGTGGTGACGGCCGGACCGCTGCGGAACAGGCCCATGCTGCCGTCGGTCGCCGTGGCCTCCAGCCCGAACCACGCGTAGCGCTGCACGTAGCTCAGCCGCTGCAGCATCGCGGTCGCGGCGGTGAGGAACGCGGCCTGCTGCTTGCGGGACGGGGTCTGCGGGGAGCCGCCGAAGTTGGCCAGCGCGAACTCGGTCAGCCAGATCGGCTTGTGGTAGCGGGCGTGCACGGCCTGCAGGTAACTCTCCAGCTGGCTGACCGCGGGCCCGGTAGCGAAGTCCGACCCGTACCAGTGCAGCGTGACGAAGTTGACCCGGTAACCGCGCGCCGCGGCGCCGGACATGAACTGGTCCAGCCAGCCGCCCGGGGTGGCCCCGCCGGTGGCTACCGCCGGGCTGCCCAGCCGCAGCCCGGTCGCCATCAGCTGCGGCCACAGGCTGAGGGCCTGGGCGGGACTCATGTTCGCCTGGCCGCTCATGTCCGGCTCGTTGAAGCTGAGCAGGTAAGGCCCCTCGCCGCGCACCTGGCTGAGAGTGCTGGCGTTCACGTTCGCCGCCCCCCAGATCAAAGGCACGAAACGAGGACCGCCGGCGCTGCTGACCCCCACGGCGGGTGAGGCGGACCAGGTGTAATACCAGGACGCTCCCGACTGGGCCAGGGCCTGCCCGGCCCCGGTGAAGGCCCAGGCGGCGACGCCCTTCTTGGCGTTGCTGACCGGAGCGGGCGGTGCGGGCTTGCGGGGCGGGCGGGTGCTGCGGACCGGCTTGGGTGACGAGCGGGCCAGAGCCTGGGTGACCGGCGTGGGCGGCGGGGCCGCCGGGGCGGCCTGCACGGGCCGGGTGGCCGCGGCCGGGTGGGCCCCGTGCAGGTGGACCACGGCCGCCCCGCCGGCCACCACGCAGGTGGCCGCGACCGTGACCGCGGCCAGCTTGGCTGGCACTGACGCGCCCGCCTTGGCCAGGATCCGCGCGTGGCGCGAACGACCCGCCGCGCGACGGAGCGCCCGGCTCGCGTGGGCACCGGTCCTGGGCGGATGGGCCGCCTGAGCACCGGGCGCGTGGGTACCGGTCCCGGGCGCGATGGACCGCCTGAGCACCAGTCCCGGGCGGATGGGTCCCGGGCGCCCGGGTCCCCGGCGCAGGCGGGATGAAGGCCCGGGCCATGGCTCCAGGCAGCGGCACCAGGGTCAGCCCGGCCAGCAGCCGCTCGGCCGGGATCAGCCCGTCGTGCTGCGCCCGGCAACGCTCGCAGGCGCGGATGTGCCGGGCGATCCGCTTGCGCCACAGCGGGCTGGGCACCCCGTCCCAGTCCGCGACGGTGAACTCCAGGCCCGGGCACGGGGGTTCGGCGCGCAGCGCCCGCACCACCACCCGGCACGTGGTGAGCTGCTCCTTCAGCCGCCCGATGCGCACCGCCACGTGGGTCGCAGGCAGGCCGAGCGCGGCGACGAGCTCGTTCCGGTCCAGTTCCCCGGCGGCCTCCAGCCACCACAGCGCGAGCAGTTCGCGGTCCCCGGCGTCGAGCCAGCGGGTGGCCTGCGCGGTCTCCTCACGCTGGCTGGACAGGCCGAGCCGGAGGATGGTCAGCTCCACGAAGTCGGCCTCAGGATCGGCCACCTCGTCGCTCAGGTCGGCGGCCGCCACGGCCTGCCGGGCCCGGTAGTGATCACGCATCTGCCGGATGGCCACCGCGACCAGCCAGGACCGGAACGCCGCGGGGTCGCGCAGGTCGCCCAGGCCGCGCACGGCGCGGAGCATGGTCTCCTGCACCACGTCGTCCACGTCAGCGTGCCCGCTGAGGCCGCGGCCAACGATGTTGTAGATCAGGGGCAGGTAGCTGGACAGCAGGCTGTCCAGCGCCTCCGTGTCCCCGGCCTGGGCGGCGATCACCGTCTGCACCCCGGGCCCGCCGCTGCGCGGCATGTGCATGGCACCTCACCCTCGTCGGTGTGGGCGGCAGGAGTCCGCCCCGAGGGGAGACGCCGCGACACCGGGCCGGATAACAGAAAACCCGCCAGCCGCATGATCCCGCGCCATCGCGGGCGGGGCAGGTGTTTTGGGCCCGGCCGCCGCGGGGCCCCAGCGAGCAGGGCCGCGGGTCCGGCGCGGCGGGAAGGCACGCCGCGCGGCCGACGGGCCCGTCCTGGCCTCGACCGCCGCCTCTTGCTGTTATCAAGCCAGGCCCCAGGCCGCGGCGTCCCGCTGGCGGGCGTGACTCGGCCACCCGCGGGTTTTCGTTATCTGCGGGAGGCGGGAGCGTCTCCCAGAGCAGGGTGCACAGCCGGCGTGCGGCACAGCACTTCCTGCGCAAGGAGGACGGGCCCCATGGTTGCTGGGCGGACGAAGAGGCGCTCGCTGCGGATCGTCGCGCTGGTCGCGGCGGCGGGACCGGCCGTGGCGCTGGTCACGGCGTGCTCGGCCACGGGCGGGGCGGCTGGCGCCGGGGCCGCCACGCGGGCGCATCCGGTCACCGGCACGGCGCACGCCGCCGCCCCCGCCGCGGACGTCCGGGCCGCGGCGGTGAGCCGGGCCGCCGCCACGCCCGCCGCTTCCGCCCAGCACTCCTCACCTGGTTCCTCCCCGTCTGGCGCCGCGACGGCCAGCCCGGCTGGCCCGACCGCGGCTTCCGGCTCCCCGGCCGCCGCCTCCCCTGCCCGCGCGCCCGCCCGCGCGGCCGCGGCGGCCGGGGCCCACCTGGTGACGTTCGTGAACCGGGTCAGCCAGACCGTCTGGGTGGGCGCCGCGCAGAACCCGGCGCACCCGCTGGCCCGGACCGGCTGGAAGCTCCTGCCCGGGCACAGCCTGACTATCACCGTCCCGAAGCACTGGAACGGCCGTTTCTGGGGCCGGACCGGCTGCGTGTTCCGGGCGGGCCGGGGCCACTGCCAGTCCGGTGACTGTGGCGGCCGCTACCAGTGCACCGGCAACGGGGCCATCCCGGCCACCCTGGCCGAGTACGACATGAACGCCTGGGACGGGCTGGACTTCTACGACGTGAGCATGGTGGACGGCTCGAACCTGCCGATGTTCATCAACGTCACGCACGGCAGCGCGGCCAACCGGGTCAGCCGGAAGGGCTGCGTGGCGGCTGGCTGCACCACGCCGGTGAACTGCCCCAGCGTGCTGCGGGTGAAGGCGGCCGGCGCGGTGGTCGGCTGCGAGTCCGCGTGCGCACGGTTCGGCACCGACCAGTACTGCTGCCGCGGCGCCTGGGCCGCACGGTCGGCGTGCAACCCGGCCCAGTGGCCGGTGGACTACGCCGCCGTGTTCAAGAAGGCCGAGCCGTACGCCTACTCCTACGCCGACGACGACGCGACCAGCACGTTCGTCTGCAAGGGGCGGTGTGACTACCGGATAACGTTCGGCCTGACCCCGACCAGCTGACCGGTCGGCTTCCGCCGCCGGGCTCCGGCGGGCGGTCAGCTTCCGCACGGCCGCCCGTCGGCCGGTCAGGGCTTGCTGACGGCGCGGCGCAGGGACCAGCCCAGGGCCGCGATCGCGGCGACCGGCAGCAGCCACCAGGCGTTCAGGCCGGCCCCGTGCACCAGCAGGGCGGTGAGGGCCAGGGCGAGGACCACGGCGGCGGCGCCGCGCCAGTCGTCGCCGATGACGAAGTCGTACCAGAACGCGCCGAACGAGCGGAGCCAGCGGATCATCGGGGCATCTCCCCCGTGGTGAGAGTGTCGGTGGTGCGAGTGTCGGTGCTGAGGTCGCCGGAGGCGGGCGTGGCGGGCCGGGGGGCCGGGTCCGTCGCCGGCGCGGCGGCCCGGGCCCGGCGCAGCAGGACGGTGTAGCCCACGCAGACCAGCGCGTAGACCGCGATGAGCACCAGCAGGAAGGCGTCATCGCCCGGCCAGTGGACACCGGCCCCCTCGGCCCCCCAGAACGTCCCGAACGACGTCAGCATGACGCCGACCACGAACTTCATCGTGTTCTCGGGGACCCGGGCCAGCGGCGCCCGGGCGGCCACGCCGATACCCGCGACGACCAGCACCGCCGCGGCAGCCCCCAGCGCCGCGAGGCCCACGTTTCCCTGGTTGTCGCCGAAGGTGATCACGATGAACACGACCTCCAGCCCCTCCAGCAGCACTCCCTTGAAGGACAGGGTGAACGCGTACCAGTCGCGGACACCAAAGCGGCTCTCGGTCCTGGCCTCGCGGGCGGCGGCGACCTGGCGCTCGAAGATGCCCGCCTCGTCGTGCAGGCCCTTGTAACCCGAGGCGCGCAGGATGGCCTTGCGCACCCACATCAGCCCGAAGATCGCGAGCAGGGCGCCCACCACCAGGCGGAGCACTCCCAGCGGGAACAAGGTCAGGGCGGGCCCGACCGCGGCGACCACGGCCGCCAGCACGACCAGGGCCACGGCCAGGCCCTGGAAGGTCGAGCGCCAGTCGCGGGTCAGCCCGGCGGCGAGCACGATGGTGAGCGCCTCGACGGCCTCGACGGCGCAGGCCACGAAGACGGTCAGGACGAGCGCGGCGGCGTTCACGGAACCTCCAGTGTCGCCGTCGGGGACGGTACAGCCTTGACCGGCGCAGCATTGACCGGCGCAGCGTTGCACGGCGCTAGCGGCACGCGCTGCAGCGGCGTTGGCCAGCGACGTGGCCAGCAGAGCGCTGACCGCGGGGCTGATCAGCATCGGGCGGGTGCGGACCTCTGCGAGAATGACGGCATGGCTGACGCCAACCGCGCGCCGGACGAGGGCTGGCTGGTCCTCATCTACCGGGTCCCGTCCGAGCCCAGCCGCCTCCGGTCGGCGGTATGGCGCAGGCTCAAGAGCCTCGGGGCCATCTACCTGCAGAACTCCGCCGCCGCGCTGCCCGTCAGCGTGGGCAACGAGCGGGCGCTGCGCAAGCTGCGCAGCCAGATCCTCGACATGCAGGGCACGGCGGCGCTGCTGTCCTGCCGCGTCCTGGCGGGCGAGCAGGAAGTGCGGGCGACGTTCCAGGCCGCGCGGAACGACGAGTACGAGGAGATCGTTGACCGCTGCGAGGACTTCCTGGGCCAGGTGAAGAAGGAGTACGTGGCCAACCACTTCACCTACGCCGAACTCGAGGAGAACGAGGTCGACCTGGTCAAGCTGCGGACCTGGTTCGCCCGGGTCCGGGCGCGGGACGCGTTCGGCGCGACCGGCCGCCCCGAGGCGGAGAAGGCCCTCGAGACCTGCCAGCAGTCGCTGGACGACTACGCGGCGCGGGTCTACGCGGAAGAAGAAGAGGGCCACTGACCGCCCTGGGCGGTACCTGCTGGCCACTGTCCACCTCCCTAGCCGGCGCAAAGTCCCGGCGGCCGGCGCAACATCCCGGCCGGCCAGGCCAGCCGCCGGCCTTCCTGCATACCCGCAGACCCCACCCTGGAGGCCAAAGTAGGCCTAACCTTTGTCAGATCTTAGAAGTAACCGTTGTTAGATCTGCTCTGTACTGAACGCTTAACGGCCAGAGCATCAACTGTACATTCCGCGTACGAACATCTAGTGCAATCTGCCGCTCATGAAGCACGCCCCCGGCGTCACAAGACCTCATGATCACTGGTCTCGTGGCCGCCGGGCCCGAGGAGGCGGCCTGGCCTGGCCCGGGCCGGGAAACGGCGCCGGCCCGGCCGTGAACGGCACTGGCCGAGCGCTGAGCCGTGCGCTGAACGGCGCCAGCCACGTCTTGAACGACGCCTGCCAGGTGCGCAACCGGCCGTCCCAGCTCGTCACGGTGTCTCACCTTGGGTCAGACCATGCGTGACGCGTGATCGTCTCACCCGGGCAGGGACTAGCATCAGAGCCGTGACCACGACGCTCAGCATCAGTACCAGCGCGCCCCGCTCAATCGACGCGGACGCCGTTGTCATCGGAGTGATCAAGGGCCCGGACGGGCCCCTCCTGGCGCCGGGCGCCGCTGACCTGGACGAAGCCCTGGGTGGCGGACTGGGTGGCGGCCTGGCTACCACCCTGGCCATCCTGGGCGTCACCGGCCAGGCCGAGGAAGTCACCCGGCTGCCGGCCAGCGCACCGATCACCGCACCGGTGATCGCCGCCGTCGGCCTGGGCCCGGCCGGCGGCGCGGACGCGGCGGCGGGCGGCTCGTTCGACCCCGAGACGCTGCGCCGCGCGGCCGGCGCGGCGGTCAGGACGCTGATCGCGGCCAGCCGGACGGGAGCCAGCCAGGCCGGGGCCAACGGCGACCAGGACGACCTGCGGATCGCGCTCGCCCTGCCCGTCGCCGACCGGGACGCGGTCGAGGCCGTCGCGGTCGGCGCGCTGCTGGGCGCCTATACGTTCACCCGGTACCGGCAGCAGGCCGGGCGCCGCGCCGCGATCACCGTGCTGATCCCGGCGGACCTCGCCCCGGCGGAGTCCGTCCCGGGTGGGTCGGCCCCGGGCGAGTCCGGCCGGCGGCGGACGGCGTCCGCCGCCGCGCCGAGGCCATCGCCAGCGCCGTGTCGCTCGCCCGCGACCTGGTCAACACCGCCCCCTCAGACCTGGTCCCCGCCACCCTGGCCGACGAGGCCGAGCGGGTGGCCGCCGCGTCCGGCTTGCAGGCTGAGGTGCTGGACGAGAAGGCGCTCGAGGCGAACGGCTACGGCGGCATCGTGGGCGTCGGCCAGGGATCGGTGAACCCGCCGCGGCTGGTGCGCCTCGAGTACGCGCCCAGCGCAGGCGGACAAGACCGTGGTCTTCGTCGGCAAGGGCATCACGTTCGACTCCGGCGGGCTCTCGCTGAAGCCGCCGAAGTCCATGGAGACCATGAAGTCGGACATGGGCGGCGCGGCCGCGATCATCGGCGCGATGCAGGCCATCGCCGCCCTGGCCCCGGCCGTCCGGGTCATCGGTTACCTGGCGATCGCGGAGAACATGCCGAGCGGGAGCGCCCAGCGCCCCTCGGACGTGCTCACCATCTACGGCGGCAAGACCGTCGAGGTGCTCAACACCGACGCCGAGGGCCGGCTCGTGCTGGCCGACGCGCTGGCCCGCTCGGCCGAGGACGCCCCCGACGTGGTGGTGGACGTGGCCACGCTGACCGGGGCCCAGGTCGTGGCGCTCGGCACGCGGATCTCCGCGGTGATGGCTAACGACGACGCGCTGCGCGACGCGGTGGTAGCCGCGGCAGACCGGGCCGGCGAGGCCATGTGGCCCATGCCGCTGCCCGCCGAGCTGCGCAAGGGGCTGGACTCGGCGGTCGCCGACCTGGCCAACGTGGCCCCGGACCGCAACGGCGGGATGCTGGTCGCGGGGCTGTTCCTGCGGGAGTTCGTGCCCGCGGGGGTGCGCTGGGCTCACCTCGACATCGCCGGCCCGTCGTTCAATGACGGGCCGCCGCACGGGTATACCCCGAAGGGCGGGACGGGCGCGGCGACCAGGGCCCTCGTGCAGATCGCGGTGGACGCCGCGGAGGGAAGGCTCTAGCCGCCCCCGGGTGTTATTGACGGTCGGGGACGACAGACTGATCGGAGCAAGGAGCACATCAGTGGCGGACAGTAACGGTTCCTACGACATCGTCATCCTGGGTGGCGGCAGTGGCGGGTACGCCTGCGCGCTGCGCGCCGCCGAACTCGGAAAGCGCGTGGCGCTCATCGAGAAGGACAAGGTCGGGGGGACCTGCCTGCATCGCGGCTGCATTCCCACCAAGGCGCTGCTGCACGCCGCGGAAGTCGCTGACCAGGCCCGGGAGGGCGAGACGTTCGGGGTACGGTCCACCTTCGAGGGGATCGACATGCCCGGCGTGAACGCCTACAAGGACAAGGTGGTCGACCGGCTCTGGAAGGGCCTGCAGAGCACCCTGGCCAGCCGGAAGATCGAGATCATCTACGGCGACGGCACGCTGGTCTCGCCGACCGAGGTCCGGGTGGGCGACACGGTCTACCAGGGGGCGCACGTCGTGCTGGCCACCGGGTCGGAGGCGAGGAGCCTGCCCGGGCTGGAGCTCGACGGCGAGCGGGTCATCAGCAGTGATCACGCGCTCCGGCTGGACCGGGTACCGCGGTCGGTCGTCATCCTCGGCGGCGGGGTCATCGGGGTGGAGTTCGCCAGCGTCTGGCGCTCGTTCGGCGCCGAGGTCACCATCGTCGAGATGCTGCCGCACCTGGTGCCGGGGGAAGACGAGGCCAGCTCGAAGCTGCTGGAGCGGGCCTTCCGGCGCCGCGGCATCGGCTACGAGCTCGGTACCCGTTTCGAGGGGGTCAAGGACAACGGCGGCGGCGTGACGGTCAGCCTGGCCGGGGGCAAGACCCTGGACGCTGACCTGCTCCTCGTCGCGGTGGGCCGCGGGCCCGTGTCGGCGGGCCTCGGGTATGAGGCGGCGGGCGTGGCGGTGGAGCACGGCTACGTGACGGTCGACGAGTACTGCCGGACCAGCGTGCCCACGATCTCCGCCGTGGGTGACCTGATCCCCGGCCCGCAACTGGCCCACGTCGGGTTCGCGGAGGGCATCCTGGTCGCCGAGCGGCTGGCCGGGCTGACGGTGACGCCGATCGACTATGACGGCGTGCCCCGGGTCACGTACAGCGACCCGGAGGTCGCGTCGGTGGGCATCACGTCGAAGATGGCCGCCGAACGCGGCATCGAGGTCACCGAGCTCACCTACCCGATCGGCGGCAACGGCAAGAGCGTCATCCTGCAGACCCAGGGCGCGGCCAAGCTGATCGCGGCGGCCAGCGGCGGGCCGGACGGCACACCGGGCCCGGTGCTGGGCATTCACCTGGTCGGCGCCCGGGTCGGCGAGCTGATCGCCGAGGGCCAGCTGATCTACAACTGGGAGGCGCTGCCGTATGACGTGGCCCAGCTCATCCACCCCCACCCCACCCAGTCGGAGCTGATCGGCGAGGCGCACCTCGCACTCGCCGGGAAGCCATTGCATATGCACGCGTAGCCCGGGCAGGGCCACGTGCGTACGCACGCGTAGCCCGGGCCGGGCCACGCACTCCCAGCACAGCAGCAACTGTGAGTGTCGAACAGCGAAGGAGTCACGGGAAGCCATGTCGGTCTCCGTATCCATGCCCCAGCTCGGTGAGAGCGTGACCGAGGGCACCGTCACGCGCTGGCTCAAGAAGGAGGGCGAGCGTGTGGAGGCGGACGAGCCGCTGCTCGAGGTCTCCACAGACAAGGTTGACACCGAGATTCCGTCGCCGGTGGCCGGGATCCTGCGCGGGATCACCGTCGCCGAGGACGAGACGGTCGCGGTCGGGGCCGAACTCGCGGTTATCGACGAGAACGGCGCCGCAGCCCCGGCAGCGGATGACGGAGGCGCCGAGACGCAGGCCCAGGCCGAGCCGGCTGCTCCCGCCGCTCCCGCCGAGAGCCCGGCGGACGGCTACTCCTCAGGTGACCAGGAGCCCGACAGTTCCCCAGGCGCCCAGGAGCCTGACCTTCAGCCCGCGGCCGAGCCGGGGTACCCGTACCCCGCGTCGGGCGGGTACCAGGGTGGCGAGGACCAGCAGACCGCCGTGTACCAGCGGCCCGCCGCCTACGAGGCCGTCGGCTACGGGTCGCCGGGCGCGGCGGACCCCGAGAGCGTCGAGGAACCCCCCGCCGCGCCGCCCGCGGACCAGGGCCAGCCGGGCAGCGCCCCGCAGCAGCCGGCCGCGGCCGGCGGAGCGTCCGTGAGTGACATCTGGCAGCGGTCCCAGCCGGCCGCCACTCCCCCGGCTCCCCAGGCCCCCCCGGCGGCCGCACCAGCCGCCGCGGCGCCGCAGGCTCCCGCGCCGCAGGCTCCGCCGCAGCCTGGCGCTAACGGCCCGGCCCGGCCCGCCTCCGCGCTCGGCACGGCGGACGGCCCCTACGTCACGCCGCTGGTCCGCAAGCTGGCCGCCGAGCACGGCGTGGATCTGGCTACCGTGGCCGGAACCGGGGTCGGCGGGCGGATCCGCAAGCAGGACGTGATCGACGCGGCCCGGGTCCGGCGCGAGGCCATCGCGGCCGCGCAGCAGTCTGCCGCCGACGGCCAGGCGGCCGCCGCACAGGCACCGGCCGGGCAGGCGCCGGCGGGACCGGCCCAGGGCACGTCGCGGCCGGCCATCGAGCCGTCTCACCTGCGCGGTAAGACCGAGCGGATGTCCCGGGCCCGGCAGCTGATCGCCCGCCGGATGGTCGAGTCCCTGCAGACGTCCGCCCAGCTGACCACCGTGGTCGAGGTTGACGTGACCGCGATCGCCCGGCTCCGGGAACGCGCCAAGGCCGACTTCGAGGCCCGTGAGGGAGTCAAGCTCACGTTCCTCCCGTTCTTCGCGCTGGCCGCCGTCGAGGCACTGAAGGTGCATCCGCGGCTGAACGCCAGCATCGAGCCGGACGGGAACGAGGTCACCTACCACGACGCCGAGCACCTCGGCATCGCGGTAGACACCGAGCGGGGGCTGATGGTGCCCGTCATCCGCAACGCCGGCGACCTCAACGTGGGTGGCCTGGCCCGCAAGATCGCGGACCTGGCGTCCCGGACCCGGGGCAGCCAGGTGAGCCCGGATGATCTGGCCGGAGGCACGTTCACGCTGACCAACACGGGCAGCCGTGGCGCGCTGTTCGACACGCCCATCATCAACCAGCCCCAGGTCGCCATCCTCGGCACCGGCACGGTCGTGCGCCGCCCGGTGGTGGTCCAGGACCCGGCGCTCGGCGAGGTGATCGCGGTCCGGTCCATGGTGTACCTGGCCCTCAGCTACGACCACCGGCTGGTGGACGGGGCGGACGCGGCACGTTTCCTGGGCACGGTGAAGGCCCGCCTGGAGGAAGGGGCTTTCGAGGCGGAACTGGGCCTGTAGGTACCGGCCCGTAGGTACCGGGCAGGTCGCCACCGCCAGCGCTGACCCACCAGGGGCGTCCGCCAGACTCGCAGCCAACGAAGACTCTCACGAAGGGCCCGGACGGGCCACGGGCGAGGAGACGGGGGCAGCTATGAAAGTCGCGGTGACGGGGGCCTCGGGGCTCATCGGCAGCGCCCTGACCGCATCGCTGCGGGCGAGCGGGGACCAGGTGGTCACGCTGGTACGCCGGACCCCGGCGTCCGCCAGTGAGATCGCCTGGGACCCGCGAAGCCACCGGGGCGGCCTGGAACCTGGAGCCCTGGACGGCACGGACGCGGTGGTGCACCTGGCCGGCGCGGGGGTCGCTGACCACCGCTGGACCGAGTCCTACAAGGAAGAGATCCGGTCCAGCCGGGTGCAGGGCACCGGGGCGCTCACCGAGTTCCTGGCGGCCATGAGTCAGCCGCCCGCGGTGCTGCTGTCGGGTTCCGCCGTCGGCTGGTACGGGGACACCGGGGCCCGGGAAGTGGACGAGTCGGCCCCGGCGGGCGGCGGGTTCCTGGCTGGCGTGGTCCGGGACTGGGAGGCCGCCGCCGACCCGGCCCGGCAGGCGGGGATCCGGGTGGCCACCTTGCGCAGCGGGCTCGTGATGTCCCGCCACGGCGGGGTGCTGGCCAAGCTGCTGCCCCCGTTCCGGCTCGGCCTGGGCGCGAAGCTCGGCTCGGGCCGCCAGTACATGAGCTGGGTGAGCCTGCACGACTGGATCCGGGCGGCCCGTTTCCTCGTGGACCACCAGGAGATCTCCGGCCCGGTGAACCTCACCGCGCCGAACCCGGAGACCAACGCGGCCTTCACCACGGCGCTGGCCGGCGCGCTGCACCGCCCGGCGTTGCTGAGCATCCCGTCCCCCGTGCTGTCGGTGGCCCTCGGCGGCGTGACCAGCGACCTGATGACCAGCGCCCGGGCGCTGCCCCGGGTGCTGCGCGAGGCCGGATTCGAGTTCACCTACCCGGACCTGGCCGGCGCGCTCGCCGCTGAACTGCACCCGGCCGGCTCCGCGGCCTAGCCGGAACTGCGGGGCGTCCCGGCGAGGAACGCCGTGAGGGCGGCGGTGAACCAGGCCGGATCATCCAGCCAGGGAAAGTGACCGGCGCCCGGCTGCACCGTGAGTTCCCATCGGGGGAACAGCCCGGCCGGCCCGGCCACCCCGGCCAGCAGCCCGGGCGGGGCGGCGGCGTCCAGCTCGCCCGCGTACACGAGCACCGGGGCCGCGAGGCCGGCCAGCGCGGCCCGGGTCGCGGGCGGGTCGAACGCCCCCTCCGCGTAGAAGCCGGGCCGCACCCCGGGGGCCTGCTCGGCGAGGCCGGCCGCGGCATGCGCCCGGGCCGCGTCGTCCCAGCGGCCGTAGCGGAACGGCTGCCAGCCGAGCGTGGTCTCCGCTGACTCGTCTCCGCCCTCCGCGGCCGCCACGGCGGCCCAGGCCGACTCGAACCAGGGCTCCGCGGCGCGCCGCCGCATGGCGGCCAGCTGGTCCTCGTCGCTGAAGGTCAGCCCGAGCGCGCTCACGCCGGGCGTGAGCAGGATCAGGTGCCCGACCCGCTCCGGATGCGCGGCCGCGTACAGCAGGGCCACGTTCCCGCCCGCCGAATGGCCGAGCAGGTCCATCTGGTCCAGGCCGAGGTCGGCCCGGAGCGCTTCCATGTCCCGGGCGACGCGGTCGCAGCGGTAGGCCGCCGGGTCAGCGGGCACCTCACTGTCCCCGGTCCCCCGCGTGTCGGGCAGGATCAGCTCGCGGGAACGTCCTAGCCCGCCGAGGTCGCCCAGGTAGCCGGGGGTCCGGCCGGGGCCGCCCGGCAGGCAGACCAGCGGGGGGCCGGACCCGGTCCGGTGAAAGGCCAGCTTCGCGCCGTCGTAGGAAGTGAAGTGCGCCATCCCCGTATCATCCGGCGCGCTGGCCGGCCCGGCCAGGGAACTTCGCAGTGAGCAGAAGACTGGGCGGCGGGATCTGGGGACGTCAGTCCACGCTGGCCCCGGCCCGGCGGGGCGCGCTGGGCTCCTCCGGCGGAACCGGGTCGTCCGGACCTGTCGGTTCGGCCGGTCGCGGAACCAGCGATGCCGCGGCTAGCGGAGCCCGTGACGCCGCCGGTGGCGGGCACGGCACCGCCGGGATGAGGGTGCGGAACCCGCGCGACTCCATCCCGTACAGGGGGACCTTCCACAGCGGCGGCACCCGTCCTGACCGGCCCGCCAGGCGGCCGACGGTGCGGATGTTCAGCCGGATGAGGCGGCGGGCGCCGATGACGGCCAGCGCGGCCAGCGGCAGCTCGACACACAACGCCATCAGCACGCTGACCAGGAAGTCGCTCGTGCGCAGATCCAGGGTCACGTCGAACCAGGCGTCGCAGCACAACAGGGTGGCGAGCACCACCAGGCAGACGATGACCAGCTGGCGGTGCCGCCAGCCGGCCCACGCGGTGATCGCGAACGTGATGAGCAGGCCGAGGTCGAACCCCACCCACGCCCCCCGCCAGCCGCCCGAGCGGTAGTACCGGGGCAGGGTGACGGCGAGCACCCCGATCCAGGCGGCCAGCACCAGGCCGCAGCCGATGACGGCGATGAGCGCGAAGGCCCGGGTGCGCGGGTTCCCGGGCAGGTCCGACTCCGCGAACGGGCCGGGCTGCCCAGGCTGGCCGGGGCCGGCGGCGGCGTCCGCGTCAGGAGCAGCCTCCAGGGCAGCGAGGGCACAGGCGAGTTCGGCCCGCTCGTCCGGACTCATCCGGCGGAGCTCGTCCATATTGATCACGCGAAGTACCTCCCTAGGCGCTAACTACCCCGCAGGCCGTATTACTTCCCCCGCCCGTACCTGTGCTTTTGCTGGGAGATGGCCGGAGGGTGGCTGGTAGCTGACGCCCGGGCCCGCGGATATCGTGGGCAGCGTGAGAGACGAGCTGGTCTACGTGCATCTCGGCCTCGGCGAGCAGCCCATTCCCTACCTGCGCGGCTGGGAACTGCAGCGCCAGATCCACGGGCAGCGGGTGAACGACGAGGTCCCGGATACGTGCCTGCTGCTGCAGCACGAGCCGGTGTTCACGGCCGGGAAGCGGACCAGCCCGCTCGACCGCCCGCTGGGCGACGCAGGGGCGCCGGTGGTCGAGGTGGACCGGGGCGGCAAGATCACCTGGCACGGCCCCGGACAGCTCGTCGGGTACCCGATCATCCGGCTCGGCGAGCCGGTTGACGTGATCGCCTACGTGCGGGCCATCGAGGAAGCGCTGATGCGGGCCTGCGCGGACGCGGGAGTCAGCACCACCCGGGTCGAGGGACGCAGCGGAGTGTGGGTACCCGGCCAGCCCGAGCGCAAGATCGCCGCGATCGGGATCCGGGTGTCGCGCGGCGTGACCATGCACGGCTTCGCCCTGAACTGCGACTGCGACCTGGACTGGTTCAGCCGGTTCGTGCCGTGCGGCATCCGGGACGCCGGGGTGACCAGCCTGTCGGCCGAGCTCGGGCAGCCGGTCGGGGTCCAGGACATGCTCGGCGCGGTGGAACGCCACCTCGCCGGCGTTCTCGGCGCGGCCCGGTGGCGCCGCGGGGCGATGAGCCCGGCGCCCGTTTAGCCTGCCGTCCCGGCCGGTCTGGACCCGGCTGGTCTGGTCCCGGCTGGTCTAGACCGCCGTCCCGGCCTGCTGGGCCAGGTATCCCGGCAGCTCCGCGACCGGCACCACAGCCTGCTCGCCGCTGTCCATGTCCCGCACGGTGACCGCGCCGGCTTCCTCCTCGTGACCGCCGTAGATGAGCGCCCAGCGCGCGCCCTGGTCGCTGGCCCACTTCAGCTGGCGGCCCAGCTTCCCCGACGAGCCCATGTAGACGCTGGCCCGCAGCCCGGCCTGGCGCGCCGCGGCGGCCAGCGAGAAGCTCCGGGTCTCGAACTCCGGGCCCAGGACCGTCACGGCCACGTCCAGCCGCCCCGCGCGGCCCGCCGCGCCGCCGTCCGGCAGCAGCAGCAGGATCCGCTCGATGCCCAGCGAGCCGCCGGTACCCGGCACATCCGGGCCGCCCAGTTCCTCGATCAGGTGGTCGTAGCGGCCGCCTGAGGAAATGGACCCGGGCACCCCGTCCGCCACGACTTCCCAGATCGGGCCCGTGTAGTAGCTCAGCCCGCGGACCAGCCGCGGGGTGAACGCGATCCGCTGGCCCGGGATCTGCGCCGTGACCAGTGACAGCACCTCGTCCACCTCGTCCAGCCCGGCCGAGCCCTCGTCGCTGGACTTGAGCGCGGCCCGGATCCGCTCCTCCGCGTCCGGGGCGGTCATCGCGTCGACCAGGTCCCCGGCCGCGTCGGCGGCCAGGCCCCGCCCGGTCAGCTCGGCGGCCACGTCCGCGGCTGACATCTTGTCCAGCTTGTCCAGGGAGATCAGCACGCCCGGGCCGAGTTGCCCGGGCACGCCGAAGGCCTCCAGCAGGCCGGCCAGCACGTGCCGCGAGTTGAGCAGGAACCGGAAGTCCGGGACGCCCAGCTCGGCCAGCGTGTCATGCACCGCGCAGATCACTTCCGCGTCGGCCAGCACCGACGTCGTGCCCAGAGTGTCCAGGTCGCACTGCACGAACTCGCGGAAACGGCCCCGCCCGGGCCGGTCCGCGCGCCACACCGGGCCCATCGCGTAACGCTTGTACGGCGTGGGCAGCTGGCTCCCGTACGCGGAGGCCACCCGGGCCAGCGGCACCGTCATGTCGTAGCGCAACGCCAGGTCCGCCTCGCCGGAGGCCTCGTGCTCGCCGCGCCGGAGGATCTTGAAGATGAGCTTGTCGCCCTCTTCCCCGTACTTGCCCAGCAGCACGTCGAGGCGCTCAAAGGCCGGCGTCTGCAGCGGCTCGAAGCCGTACCGCGAGAACACCGAGCGGATCACCGCGAAGGCGCGCTCGCGCGCCCCGACCTCCGCGGCCAGAAAGTCACGTGTCCCCGACGGGGGATCGAACTGCGTTGGCATGCGTCCATGGTCCCCGACAAGGGCCCTCTCGTCACATCGAATAGCCGGGAGCCGGGCCCTCGCCATGCCCGGGCCGGCGCCGCCGCGCGTTAAATGTCCAGGCCACCGGGGCTGTCCTGATACGATTGTCGGCGTGTACTAGGACCAGCGGCCCCCGCTATCAGCGCCCAAGCCGTAGCCTGCCCTCGTCCTAGGAGTCTTCTGTGTCCCTCCCGCAGGTCGCTGACGCGACCGCGTCCTCTGCTGAGCTGACCCCGCCATCCGTGGCCGGGCCTGGTCCGGCTGGGGCCGGGCCCGCTGTGGCTGGACCTGATCTGGCCGGGGCCGCCCTCGCGGAGACGCAGACGCCGGGCCAGCCGGACCGGGTCGCGCCGCGTCACGCGCTGAGCCTCGCGATCGTCCTGCAGGTCCTCATCTCAGCCGGGGACGGGCTGGCCATGGTCGCCCTGGCCAGCCGGGTGTACCAGACGTCGCACGCCTCGTGGGCGGTGGCGGCGGTCTTCCTCGCGGTGACCGTGCCGATCACGGCCCTGGCCCCGGTGGCGGGCATGCTGCTCGACCGCCTGTCGCCCCGGCCCGTCCTGGTGGCGGCGGCGGCCGCGGAGACCGCGGTGGCCCTGCTGCTGACCCGGCTCACCGGCACCGGGGCCATCTTGTGGCTGTCCCTCGGCTTCGGCGTGTGCGCGGCCTTGCTGCAGCCCGGCCTGAGCACCATCGTCCCGCAACTGGCCGGGCGGGCCGGGGTGACCCGGGCCAACGGCTACCTGCAGGCCGCGACCTGGGGCGGGTTCACCGTGGGCCCCCTGCTGGCCGGGGTGCTCACCGCGGCCGGCGGCACCGGCCTGGCGCTGGGCGCGGTCGCCGCGGTGTACGCCCTGGGCGCGATCGGCCTGCGCCTCCTCCCGCTGGCGCCCGGGCCCGCGGGCCTGGCCGGCGGGGCAGCGCCCGCGGACACCCGGGGCGAGTCAGTTGGCCGGCAGCTCAGCGCCGGGCTGCGCTTCCTGCGTGCCGACCGTGAGGCCGGGCTGCTGGTGCTCGTGGTCGCGGTGATGGTGGCCTTCGGCAACATGGCCAGCGTGGCCGAGGTGGCCTTCGCCGAGGGCGTACTCAAGGCGGGCGCCTCCGGCTACTCAGTGCTGGTCGCCGCCTGGACCGCGGGCATGCTCGGTGGCACGCTGCTGGGCGGCCTCGTGCGCCGCCGCCGGCTGGCCCTGGCCACCCTGGCCGGCACGGTCATCGCGGGCACCGGGGTGGCGCTGGCCGGCGGCGCCGTCACGCTCTGGCAGGCCGCGGCGTGCTACGGGATCGGCGGCCTGGCCAACGGCGTCGAGGTCGTGGCGACCCGCAGTTTCCTGAACCACCGCGTTCCCGGGGCCATCTCGGGGCGGGTCTTCGCCCTGTACTCCGGGGTGCTGTTCGGCGCGGCGTCGGTGGGCATGGCCGCGGCCGGGGGGCTGCTGGCCCCGCTCAACCCGCGCGTGGTCCTGGTCATCGCGGGCACCGGCGGGATCGCCGCCGGCGCGCTGGGCTGGGCCCGGTACGCCCGCCTGCGGCGCGCGGACGCCTCCGCCCGGGACGTACCCTGAGAGAGTGGTACTCGCACCTGAAGGACGCAGGCTGCTCCGCCTGGAAGCGCGCAACAGCCAGACCCCCATCGAGAGAAAGCCGCCGTGGATCAAGACCCGGCTGCGGACCGGGCCGGAATACACGGCGCTGAAGAGCCTGGTCAGCCGGGAAGGCCTGCACACCGTGTGTGAGGAGGCGGGCTGCCCGAACATCTTCGAGTGCTGGGAAGACCGCGAGGCGACCTTCCTCATCGGCGGCGACCAGTGCACCAGGCGCTGTGACTTCTGCCAGATCGCCACGGGCAAGCCGCAGCCGCTGGACACCGACGAGCCGCGCCGGGTCGCGGAGTCGGTCGCCACCATGGGCCTGCGCTACGCGACCGTGACCGGAGTGGCCCGGGACGACCTGGCGGACGGCGGTGCGTGGCTGTACGCGCAGACCGCCCGCGAGATCCACGAGACGGTGCCCGGCTGCGGGGTCGAACTGCTGATCCCCGACTTCAACGCGGCCAGTGACCGGCTGGCCGAGGTCTTCGCGGCCCGGCCGGAAGTGCTGGGGCACAACATCGAGACCGTGCCGAGGATCTTCAAGCGGATCAGGCCCGGCTTCCGTTACGAGCGGTCGCTGCAGGTCATCACGCTGGCCCGGGAAGCCGGGCTGGTCACCAAGTCCAACCTGATCCTCGGCCTCGGCGAGGAACCGCACGAGATCACCCAGGCCCTGGCGGACCTGCGCGCGGCCGGCTGCGAACTGCTCACGATCACCCAGTACCTGCGGCCGTCACCGCTGCATCATCCCGTGGAGCGCTGGGTGCCGCCGGAGGAATTCGAGCGGCTGGGCGCGGAGGCCAGGGAGCTCGGATTCTCCGGGGTGATGTCCGGGCCGCTGGTCCGGTCGTCGTACCGGGCGGGCCGCCTGTACCGGGAGGCGATGGCCCGCCGGGGCCAGCCGGGCGCCGCAGTTTCCCACCAGGCCCGCTGACTCGTATCCTGCCCTCCATGGCGAACAGCACGGCGAACCGGAAAGACGGCGCGGGCGGGGTCCCCCCCGGCCGCATCAAGCAGATCCGCATGGTCGCGGGGATAAT
The DNA here is from genome assembly GCA_963844695.1 of uncultured Actinomycetes bacterium. Classification (GTDB taxonomy): domain Bacteria; phylum Actinomycetota; class Actinomycetes; order Streptosporangiales; family Streptosporangiaceae; genus RYN-230. The sequence continues at coordinate 148,387 of CAWJPL010000045.1, read as the reverse complement.
CCGCGAACAGAACCCCAGGGCACTCCCGATCATCGCGCTGACCGCGGTCGGGATCATCGCCGTCTTCGTGATCGTCGGCCTGCTCACCGGCCTGGCCGGCGTGCTGATCCCGCTCGGCCTGGTGGCCGGCCTGGGCGCCGCGATGCTGATGTTCGGCCGGTTCGCCCAGTCGGCGCAGTACTCGGTGGTGGAAGGCCAGCCCGGCGCGGCCGCCGCCATCCTGCAGAGCATGCGCGGCGGCTGGACTGTCACCCCGGCCGTGTCGGCGAACCGGAACATGGACGTGGTGCACCGGGCCGTCGGCAAGCCGGGGGTCGTGCTGGTCGGTGAGGGATCACCGAGCCGGCTGCCCAGCATGCTCGCGGCCGAGAAGAAGCGGATCTCCCGGGTCGCCTACGAGACGCCGATCTATGACTTCCAGGTCGGCAGCGAAGAAGGCCAGGTGCCGATCCGCAAGCTGCAGCGCAAGATCATGCGGCTGCCCCGCAACCTGAAGGGCGCCGAGGTGACCGAGCTCAACTACCGGCTCAAGGCCCTGCCGCAGTCCCTGCAGGCCCCCAAGGGGCCGATGCCGAAGTCGGGGCGGATGCCCCGGCCGCCACGGCCCCGGACCCGCTAGCGCGGCGCCTGCTGGCGCCGGGTCCGCGAGCTACCGCTCGCTAGCTGCGGAGCACGATCGTGTTGGCCGCCCGGTCGTGCAGCCCGCGCAGGTCCCGGTCGGCGACCAGCGGCGGGATCACGGTGATCAGCAGGATGGTGCGGACCAGAGCCCACCCGAACCCCACCGGCCTGCCGTCCAGCCGGGCCACCCGGATGCCCAGCAGCCGCTTGCCCAGGGTGAACCCGGTCAGCGCGGTAAGCAGCCAGACCTCCACGGAGAAGACCGCCAGAGTCCAGCCAGCCGAGTGGAAGAGCGCCAGCGCCACGCCGGTGCTCGCCAGCCAGTCGATCAGCAGGGCGAGCAGGCGGCGCCCCATGCCCGCGACCGACCGGGGGCCGTTCTCGGGGAGGCCGAACTTTTCTCCCGGGTATTTTTCCTTGTCCGCGGGGTCCCGCGTCGGCAGCAGCCCGGTCCAGCGTCGTTCCGTCACCCCCTCACGGTACCCGCGCCCCGGCTGGCGCCGGCCGGGAGCCCGATCGCCGGCCACACGGGCAGTTCTGCCTGCGCGTGCGCGTCACGGAGGGTAAGGCGTAACACGTGTGAAACACTAGAGACACGGCCGGGAAATCGCCGGGAACTATGGTCCGAAGCGTTCCTGCCGCAGGCAGACCCCCCAGGCGGCCAACTTCTGCGTGGCCGTCTTTACGCGGCCTTCAGCCGCGGCAGCCCAGGGAGGCAACACGTGCCAGCTAACGCGGTGCCAGCTCCGTCCAGGGAGGGTTGATGTTCAACAACGCCGACGAGGTACTGCAGTTCATCGGCGATAACAAGGTTGAGTTCGTCGATGTCAGGTTCTCCGACCTGCTCGGGACGGTCCAGCACTTCACGGTCCCGACGGAGACGTTCGACGACAAGGTCTTCACCGAGGGCCGCATGTTCGACGGCTCCTCGATCCGAGGGTTCCAGCAGATCCACGAGTCGGACATGCTCCTCATGCCCGACCCGACGACCGCCGTGATGGACCCGTTCCGCCAGCACCCGACCTTGAACCTGACCTTCTTCGTGCACGACCCGCTGACCGGTGAGCCGTACACCCGTGACCCGCGGAACATCGCCCGCAAGGCCGAGACGTTCCTGAAGGGCACCGGGATCGGGGACACCGCGTTCTTCGGTCCGGAGGCCGAGTTCTACATCTTCGACTCGGTGCGCTACGACACCGGGGCCAACGCTGGCTACTACTACATCGACTCGGTCGAGGGCGCGTGGAACACCGGGCGCGAGGAAGAGGGCGGGAACCTCGGCTCCAAGCCCCCGTACAAGGGCGGCTACTTCCCGGTCCCGCCCGTCGACCACTACACCGACCTGCGGTCGGAGATGGTCCGCAAGCTGATCGAGGTCGGCATCACCGTGGAGATGCAGCACCACGAGGTCGGCACCGCGGGCCAGGCCGAGATCGACATCCTGTTCGGCCCGCTGCTCAAGCAGGCCGACAACCTGATGCTCTACAAGTACGTGGTGAAGAGCGTCGCGCGGGCGGCGGGCAAGACCGCCACGTTCATGCCCAAGCCGATCTTCGGTGACAACGGCTCCGGCATGCACTGCCACCAGAGCATCTGGAAGGACGGTGCGCCGCTCTTCTACGACGAGGTGGGCTACGCGGGCCTGTCCGACGTCGGCCGGTACTACGTGGGCGGCCTGCTCAGGCACGCACCCTCGCTGCTCGCGTTCACCAACCCGACGGTGAACTCCTACCACCGCCTGGTGCCCGGCTACGAGGCGCCGGTCAACCTGGTCTACTCCCAGCGCAACCGGTCGGCCTGCGTGCGCATCCCGATCACCGGCTCGAACCCCAAGGCCAAGCGCCTGGAGTTCCGGGTGCCAGACCCGTCGGCCAACCCGTACCTGGCCTTCTCGGCCATGCTGATGGCCGGCATCGACGGCATCAAGAACAAGATCGAGCCGCACGAGCCGGTGGACAAGGACCTGTACGAGCTGCCGCCGGACGAGGCGGCCGCCATCCCGCAGGTCCCTGGCTCGCTGGAGACCGTGCTCAACACGCTGGAGGAGGACCACGACTACCTGCTCGAGGGCGGCGTGTTCACCCCGGACCTCATCGAGACCTGGATCGAGTACAAGCGGACCAACGAGCTCGACCCGGTGCGGCTGCGTCCGTCGCCGCACGAGTTCGCGATGTACTACGACGTCTAGCCGTTTCCCCCGCGTGACCTGGGGCGCGCTCACTGAGCCTGCCCCCTGTTCCGGATCTGTTCCGCCCGGGCCGCCAGCACAGCATCAACGGCGGCCCGGGTGGACTCGTCTTTGTCGGGCCACAAGTGGCTGTAGGTGTTGAGTGTGGTCGTCGCCGACGCGTGCCGCAGCCGGGCCTGCACCGTCTTGACGTCGGCGCCCGACGCGATCAGCAGCGACGCCAGGTAGTGCCGCAGGTCCTGGTAGCGGAATCCCTCCGGCAAGCCGGGCACCTTCGCCCTGGCGTCCCGCATGGCGCGCTGCAGCTGCCACGGGCCCGAGCTGGCCGCCGCGGTCGTTGGTCAGCAGCCACTCCCCCGGCCAGTCGGCTACGTGCGCCGAGAGGTCCAGCGCGAGCGACCGCGGGATGGGGACCGGCGTCCGCGACATCTCCGACTTGAGTTCCTGCGCCGGGTACTGCACGCGGGGGAACGATCAACCCCGCGCATGAAGTCGACGTCCGCCGGCACGCGCAGCCCGCAGGCCTCGGCGTCGCGCATCCCGGCGAACGCGCCGACCAGGATCGCCGCCCGCAGCCGTGGCGGCATGGCGTCGTGCAGCGCCCAGACCTGTTCGGTGGTGGCCACGTAGGCGCCGCTGCTTCGCCGCACCGGGTGAGGTCCGCCGCGAGCACGGCGACCGCTGCAGCACCCCATCGTGCACGGCGTCGCCCATGATCTGCGCCAGCCGGTTGTGCAGCGCGTAGACGTAGCTCGGCGCGAATTCCTCACCGCGCAGCCGCGAGGTCCAGGCCTTGACGTGCGACGGCCGGACGGCGCCGAGCAGCATCGGCCCGAACTCCTCGGTGATCTGCCTGACGTGCGTCGCGGGCCTGGCGGACCGTGCGACGGCCGCCGCGTGCGCGTACCCGGCGAGCCAGCTCGTCGCACCACTGCTCGACCGTCGTCCGGGCCAGCCGCGGGTCGATGTACGTGCCGCGGGCCGCGTCGGTCTCCTGGGCCGAGCCGTAGCGGTCAGCGTCCGACTTCTTTGCGAACGCCCGCGTGGCCTCATGGCCGTCCGGCCCGGCCCACACCGCGAGCCAGCGCTTCCCGTGGCCGTAGCGCGCGGTCTGGACCTTGACCGGCTTGTCGTCCGGCCCGGTGACGGTCTTGTACCAGAGGTCCCTAGTCCTGGCCATCAGGCGCCGTCTCAGTGCCCCGGGCGGCGCGCAGGCGGCTCTGCGCGCTCTGGACCGCCTGCTCCTCGCTCTCGACCCACCGCAGCCGGATAGCTTCCCGCTCGTCAGGCTCGGCCGCCAGCCACTCAGCGAGCGGCCCGATCTGTCCCCAGCACCAGGCGCGTGCGTCCAGCGTCGCCACGTCAACCGAGGGCGTCACGGGGATCTGCGGCGCGGTCGCGGGCGCCAGCAGCTCGATCGGGCTGGCCAGACCGAGCACGTACGCCAGGGCCAGCAGCTCGTGCGCGGCCAGGCGCTTACGGCGGCCGGTCTCCAAGTTCACAACCGCGTCCCGCGTCCAGGGCACGCCAACGGCAGTCATCTCTGCGGCCAGCCGCTCCGCGGACCACTGCGGCGTCTTGGCCAGCCGCAGCCGCTTGACCTCTGCCATCACCTGAGCCGTGTACGGGCCGCCTTCATCGCCCGCGGGCCGTGCCCAGCGCTTCGGTTGCTGTGTCACGGGAACACACTACGCGTCCCGGTTGCGCGATGCAATGGGAAGTGTCAAGCTGTCTAGGGACGCGTTGAGAATACGCGTTTCGCGTTCCCGAGACGCACAGCGAGGGTGGCATGACTGATTCGCTTGGCACGCCCGAACAGGTCGCCGACTACCTGCAGATCCCGGTCAAGACACTGGCCGAGTGGCGCAGCCGCGGCGGCGGCCCGAGGTACAGCAAGGTTGGCAGGCACGCCCGGTACGACTGGGCCGACGTGCGCACCTGGCTCGCCAGCCAGCGCGCGTGACGTCGCCCGGACGGCCTGATGCGCCATGGCCTACACGACAGAACGCCGCCCGCGGCGAACCGGCGGCGCTCCACACGATGCACTCGGCGACGGCATCAGCGGCAGCCTAACCGGCTGCGCCGCCGGCGCGAAGCCGCCCGCAGGCTGCCACCGTTGCCTGACGGCTATCGCGACCCGCTCGACGAGCTCGCCGCCCGGCCGGTCCGGCTCCGGGCGCACTGCTGCACCGGCGAGTTCACCGCGGACGGCGAGTGGCGCGAGCACTGCCGGGGTGCCGCGTGATCCTTGACCACGCCTACGTTGGCGATCCTGTCCGTTGCTGCATGACGTGCGGCCGGGACGAGGCCGACTGCACCGGCACGCGCCCAGGCCCGCGCAGTGACAGCGGTGACAGGGCTGTGACACCTCGCCTTGCGGCTGTTCCTGCACGTCAGCCCGTGCGCAGTGACAGCGGTGACACTGGTGACACACGTTCGGGGCGGCGCACGCACTGGACAGCCGCCGAGCTGATGGCCGCCGACTTCCCCGAGCCGCGCTGGGCTGTTCCCGGCATCGTCGCCGAGGGCGTCACCGTGCTCGCCGGGCGCCGAAGGTCGGCAAGAGCTGGCTCGGCCTCGGCCTGGTGGTGGCCACCGCGACCGGCGGCAAGGCGCTCGGCTCGATCGACGTCGCCGCCGGCCCGTCGCTGTACCTCGCGCTTGAGGACACCGGCCTGCGGCTGAAAGACAGGCTCGGCAAGGTGCTCGGCATCTCGCCGCCGCCCGGCACGCTGACCCTGGCCACCGAGTGCCCGCCACTGCCCGCCTGCGGCGCGGAGATGATCTCCGGATGGCTCGACCACCACCCCGGCGCCCGCCTGGTCGTGATCGACGTGCTAGCGCGCGTCCGTGGCACACCCGGCCGCGACACAGCCGCCTATGACGCCGACTACCGGGCCATCACCCAGGCGAAGGCGTCGCCGACCAGCACGGCGTGCCGTTCATCATCGTCCACCACACCCGCAAGGCAGGCGCTACTGACTTCCTGGACGAGGTGTCCGGTACGCAGGGAGTCGCCGGGGCCGCCGATTCCGTGCTCGTGCTGAAGCGGATGCGCGGCCGGGCTGACGCCATCCTGCGCGTCACCGGTCGCGACGTGGAAGAGACCGAGTACGCGCTTGCGTTCGCCGCGGACATCGGCGCCTGGCAGCTCTCCGATACGCCCGCCGAAGAGATCATGCTCGGCGACACCCGCGCCGCGATCCTCGCCTACGTCCGCGAGCACCAGGGCGCCCGGCCGAAGGAGATCGCCGAAGGCACCGGCCTGGAGTACGCCACCATCCGGCAGACCGCCCGCCGCATGGCTGACGATGGCCAGCTCGACACTGACGGCCATGGTCGCTACCTGACTGTCACCGCTGTCACCGCTGTCACTTTCCCATTCAAGGGCAGATGAGCGTGTCACAGCATCTGTCACCGCTGTCACTACTGAGGAGTACTAATCAGCCGCTATTAAAATCCCATGCAGCTGTTCGACCCGCGACCAACACAAATCTTCTAAGCACTTTACGACAGAATCTAACAGTTCGGTGTACTAGTACCCGTCGTCACCGACGAGCACGGAACCGTGCTCGTTAGCCACTATCGCTATACAATCGCCGACCTGCTCAAAATAATTACCTCGTTGAAGTTATCAGCGTCACCGGTGACAGCTAAGCACAGGAGATTGACAGCACCCTCAACAGCGACCGTCGCCATCACAGAGAAGACCAGCTCAGCGAATTCGTCGCCGAGTTGCGCTAGTAAAGTCACTCACCACGCGCTATCGGCGTCGAGTTTGGCGTCAGCTACGGGACAAACCGTTATTATCTCGCCGTCTAGGAATTGTGTACCGGTACTCAGTTGGCGACCGAGCGGGTATAGGGACTCTACGGGTAAATCCAGGCCTGCCCGGCTACCAGTCATCATCGCCGACTAGCACGATCGCGAATCTACGCGTATCCGCGAACCACTGGCCGACATGTTTGAAGCGCAATATGACAAGTCGGGTGACAGCTAAGACGCTCTTTATATCTATTTCACGCTGCGTCTTCGTGTGCTGAACGGTCGCGATGTCTGTGATCTGCGTCGCTCTGCAGCTTAGATCAACAGCTCCGAGGTCTATCCTTCGTCTATCTCCTTATATATTACCTCTTCTTTTATAGTCATCAGTTATATTTTATCCTTGTTGTTTAGTTGAGCAGCTTGCTGGCAGGTTTCTTTACATGGTGCTCAAGAGCAGTCGCCGATGGGACTATTCTTGTCAAGCTCAGTACGTCTTCCAGCTGCTGCTAGGCGCTTTTGTTCTAGGGAAGATCTCGTAACTGTAGCATGTTGAAGTTGGTTATCCAGCAGTTCTCCTCGCACTATATTCTGTGTATGTCTCTTTTTTCTACTTTAGGAGCGGGAGATAACTGATACGCACGAGGCCTGTTACGCATCAGTGTAACTAATACTTTAAATACTCTTTTCTATCGCCCACTATCTTCTGCACGTCGCTGATGATTCGCTAGTAATCTTCATCGGACAGTACGAGAGACTTATCAGCCGTCAGGGTGAGCGTTTCGCGCTCACCGAAGCTTACCGCTAGTTCCTGTCCTCTCTATTTAGATTATCGCTGTTACAAAACTACTCGCCGCGATCGACAGCAAGGATGAGATAGTATGATCACGCTGACCTCGTCCGTTATATGATATTATTTCGATTATAATACGGTCGTTGTTTATATTAATCATCGATCGCGCTTCAGATCGATACACAAAGGTTGAACGGCTCGCGACTGTCGTTGAGGCGAGTTCAGCTTGATTTTGTGTCTGTTTTTCGTACTTGTGGTCGAGTATACTATGTACGCGTTCTTTTATATCTTTCTGTTCTCTCTTTTTCTTTATTTTTTCCTTCTCTTCTATCTCGTCGCTCAGCTAGTTTTTGATTGTTAGTGTGCACACATTTTCTTTCTTTACATATCTACATATGTTGAGTTTGTCTAGTTATATACTGATCGCTCTACCTTGTCTCCACAGACACAGGTCGCGACTAGGATGTGCTCAGTGTCTCTTTTAGTTGCGGTTGAAGGATCGATGTAAGGGTTTTGCCGCCTATGCCGAGATAGTCAGCCACTGTGCATCGCCGCAGGTCAGCGTCCACGTCAACCCGTCTGCGAAGTCCACGGGCGCGCCTAGCTATCAGAGTACATGTCGCTCTGAATCCCCCTCCCCGCAACGCTGTTAACACGTGACGGGTTCAACTGATGGTAACCGTCCCAGGTCAGACGCCGTTTTCGGTGTTCACGCATTCGTGATAATCGCAGGTCGCGTGAAGCGTGACTGCGTCACATCCGTTTCATCCAGATGAAACGCCTGCGGATGGTGACCACCCCGGAAGCAACACGATCATGGACCATGCAGATATGGCCGGGATTCTGTCCAGATACCGAAGGATGTCAGCGCCGATGGAGCACAACGGCAACGCTGTACCTCTGGGACGCGATCCGGGCCCGGCGTGAGCGCGATGAAGCGCTGGAGCAGCTGGTGGTCGCGGTGAACGGGATCTTCGCCAAGCCCGACCCGCTGGAGCAGTTCGCCGCCTCGGTGTCGGCCAGGCGGCCACGGAAGCGCGCGAGCGGCAGCAATTTCCTGGTCCGAGTCGCTCGCTGTCGCAGCGACAAGTACATCCGGGAGACCGAGGCACGGCGGGCCGAGCTCGAGCGGCGCAACGGCGCGAAGGCCCGTGCTGCGTTCGACCGAATACGAGGCGCGACCCAGGCGCAGGTACGACTCAGGGAACGCGAGTTCGAGCCGGAGATCTCGCCGCTGGTCGCCGCGACGATGCACATCAGCCCGAGCCCGCTCTACCGGATCTACTGACCCCTACCTGATACGGCCCTCCCCAGATACGGGTGGGGGTATGGTACGGGTATGGCAGGACACAGTCTGAGTGACTATCTCGAACTGGTCGCGTCTATCCTCGTGGCGATGCATCAGGACGGCACGGCCGCGAATATCCGCGCGCGGCGGGGGCTGAGCGCTGCAGCGGTCGCGGCACGCGCTGGCGCCTCTCCAGAGCAGGTAATCGAGTGGGAACGGGGTTTGGCGTCCCAGCCGACCCGGCAGGCCCTGACGTGGCTCTCACGCGCTTCATCAGGCGGCACCGAGCCCTGTCGCGGCGTCGTCCAGTGCATCCGCGGCCGACGCGTTACGGGTGACGGCAGCCGACCGTGAGCGTGCCGCCGCAGCGGCTGTAGAGGCGGACTGGTGAGCAACCCATTCCAGGAACAGGTGAGCGCGTGCATGGCCGCCTGGCGGTCGGTGCGAAGGCCAGCGAAGGCAGAGGCGTGACCGATGGCGTACAAGATCACCCTCGACTGCGCGCTGGACGGCGACGGACTGCAGGCCCTCGGCGCCTACATGCGTGTGGTCGCTGCCCTGACAGCCACCCAGAGCAGCCCGTAAGCCAAGCTCATCGCCTCCTGTATCAGCGCGATCGGTGACAAGCTCGCAGCTGCCCCGTGCCGCGTCGAGATCAAGGTCTGCCGCCTGGACGCCGAGCAGCGGATGCGTGGTGCGCCTTGTTCTCTGGACGGCGGCCGACCGGGCACGGTCAGGACTGGCCGAGACCGGTATCATCGTCCGCGACGGCATTGAGCGCCTGCTGGCCGAGTGGGAGCGCGGCATCGGCTACGACAGCGACCCGTCGTGGAAGGGGCCCAGGAACGCGTGGGGCGAGCCCCCAGCGGCCTGTGAGCGGCTTGGCATCATGTTCAGCGACTCAGCCGCGGCGGAGAGCGCCGACGGCTGGCGGGTGGACAGGGTCCGATGACCACCCTCGGGCCGCAGGCGGCCACGCTGGCGAACGTCAACTCGTCCGCGAGCAGCGTGACGATCTTCGCCGACACCGGCCACGTCAATGGCCGCACCGTGTTCAACGACTCCAGCGCGATCCTGTACCTCGCCTTCGACGGGTCGGTCGCCTCTACGACGAACTACTCAACTCAGGTCGCCGCAGGGGCGTACTTCTCAGTTCCCGCAGCCGGTCCCCGCTGGCAAGATCACCGGCATCTGGGCGTCGGCTAACGGCGCCGCTCGCACCACGGCCTGGTGACCTGACAAGACTCGGTGCCGTTCTGCACTGCATCCCGGTACCGCAGATCAGCAGCCCCCGCCGTCGTCTCGTTCCGGCCGGGGGCTGCTGTGCATCTGCCGGCGGGTGAGTTAGCTGGGCGCGATCACCCCGGATACGCGCCTGTGGCCACCTGCGCGACTGCGCACTTAACCCTGCCGCTGCGGCCTAACCCGCTTAACTTCCGCAGGCCAGGTGCCGGTTAGCCGGGGCCGCGGCCAGGGTTAGAAATCTAACCCCGGTTAGCCCGCTCGGCTCAGTGGCGGGCCTTGTCCCGCTCGTTGTCCAGGTGGCTGCTCCAGGCCAGCTTCGACTCAGCGGTTGTCGGTGCGGTTGCCGGTCAGGTGGCGTCCTTCCGGCTTCCCGTGGAAGGCCAGCAGGACCAGGATGTGCACGCCACCGGCTTCCCGGCGATCTTCACCCGCAGGTATCCGTCCTTGTCCGGCGACTGCTTGAGCAGGAGGCCGCCGACCCGCCGGCCGTTCGCCAGCGTGCGGTCCACCGAGCGGACCTGGCCGAGTGACTGCCTGATAGCCCCTGTAACCAGGGATGTTTCGCCATCGCTCGATCTCGTCCATGAATTGCCCTCCTGACCTGCCGAAACAGGGTGTCGCAATAGGTCTGTCCTAAGAGGGAGTGGAGAGTAAACCCGTTCAACTCTCTGACCTGCTCTTTTCCCTGTCCTAGCTGTCGTACTTGTTACAGCCCTCTGGCCAGGGATCACAGCACAGGTGAACCGCCACTACCTGAGACACGACAGCCCCGGCCAGCGGCAGCCGGGGCTGTCGCGTCATGGTCAGCGGTCGTCACCGAGCAGAGCGCGATACGCCGTTAGCGGCCGCGACTTGTCGGCCACGACGGCCAGGGTGGCCACCGACAGCGTTCTCCAGGTCGGCCAGCAGCAGCCAGACGAGCGGCTCGACGCCGACGACCCTGCGCCGGCGTCCAGCTGGTGCCAGCGTGGCCGCTTGTGCGCCGGGCCGGTCGGGCCTGGTCACTGCTGGCCGCCCGGGCCGGGCTGGTTCGCCGAGCCAGTCCGCGCTGACCGCGTTCGGACCGCCGCCAGGTCCCACGTGCCGCCGGTGAAGTCTTCTCGGACGCTGGCGCGCAGCTGCGCGGCCGAGCCGGCCAGCGCAGCAGCCAGCGCCGCGGCTACCTCGAGGCCGCGACTTCCTCGAGCTGCGCCACGCGCCGTCTCTCGAGGTGCTCGGCCAGCTGAGTCCACGGTCAGTGAACTCCTGGTTGATGTTCCCGGCGCTCCTGCGCCTCGGGTCGCCGCTCTGCCGGCGGCTGTGATTGGGTGCTGTTCACGGTCTGTCCTCCCTGCTCGTTCAGGTGGATAGGATCCAGGCCCGCGGCGGGTGGTCGCACACCTGTCCGGGCCGCTGTCGTCAGTGCTCGGGCATCACCCTCTGGACCGGCGCCTGGCGGCGCGCTCACGACAGCACCAGGCCCACGGCTGCCACGCACGGCGGCCAGCGCGGCCAGGAGCGGCACAGAGCAGCCCAGGCAGCCGACGTCGGGGCGCGCACGTACACCCGCGGCCCGCGGCGCCGGTAGCGGCGGTTCCTGGCCGTCACCCGGCTCACCTCCTGCCATCTCGTCCGCGGCGCTGTCCAGGCCGCTGATCATGCGGAGCCGCACCAGCGCCATCACGCCGTCCAGCTGCTCGCTGTCGTCGGCGCCGCGGCGGCGCATGTCCAGCACCGTCGTGCCGATCTCGTACGCCATGGCGTCCTGCGCCCGCTCGGCCGCCTCGGACGCGGCGTGCACCGACGCGTTCACCAGCGCTCCGCAGCTGGCAGGCCAGCAGGCTCGACAGCATCGACGAGCGGTAGTTGCGCTGCGCCAGCGTGAGCGCGTCACGCTCGGCCAGCATGGCCAGCGAGTCGCCGATCGCCTCGGCCAGGTACGCGCTCACCGGGCGGCCGCGCGGATCGCCGCTTCCCGGGCCGCGAACCGCTCCTCAAGCGGGGCGGCCAGCATCGCGTTGACGCGGGCGGCCGTCGCGTCATCGTCGGCGCGGATCTCGGCGACGAGAGCCGACCGGGCCGAGTGGAGCTCGGCCAGCATGGTGTCGATCGCGGCCATAGCCGTGCTGGCGGCCTGGCGCACTTCCGGCTGCGCCTTGCTGTCGTCGCGCGCGGCCCAGGTCGCCAGCGCGGCGCTCAGGACCGCGGTGCAGTTCTCAAGCGCGGCGGCCGGGGTTACCTTGGACATGGTTGCCTCCTCGGTGATGCGGGGTGGTTGCCATGGCCCGGATCGCGGTTGCAGCCGCAGCCTGGCCGTTCTGTTCCGTCCCTGTTCCGTCAGACGTTGGTCGCAGAGACGGGAAACGATGGGATTTTCTGGGGATAGTCTGAGCAGGTCAGAGCTCATGATCCGAACGTTTGCGCAGGTCGCGGCGACGTCGCTCTGACCTGGGGCGCGCTCACTTAGGCCTGTCCCCTGTTCCGGATCTGTTCCGCCCGGGCCGCCAACACAGCATCAACGGCTGCCTTGGTGTTCTCGTCTTTGTCTGTTCACATATGGCTGTAGGTGTTGAGCGTGGTCGTCGCCGAGGCGAGCCGTGTGCGCGCCTGCACGGTCTTGACATCCGCCTCTGAGGCGATCAGCAGCGATGCCGGGTAGTGCCGCAGGTCCTGGTAGCGTTTCCCTCCGGCTAGCCGGGCACCTTCGCCTGGCATCCCGCATAGCGCGCTGTCGCTGCCACGGGCCCGAGCTGGCCGCCTTGGCGCTGGTCAGCAGCCCCCGGTTACACCCTCTGTCCTGCTAGGTGCCCGTTTCCGGGCACACCAGGTATCTCGGCAAAATGGAAACTAGGCTGCTGGATTTCACCAGAAGGTTCTGTGGGATGGTTGCGGCCCTTGCGTTTGTTGCAGATACTGCGATAGGAGGGGGGTGATTGCAATGGCGGCACGGCATCGATCAGTTCGATCGACCCGGGGGAGGTTGACGCCGAGATAGCTGTAGAACCGCTCGCCGCATTAGAGTACCTGGCGACCTACCCCGATGAGGATCCGCCTGAGATCCTTGTCGAAGGTGACGACAACGAGGTACTGGTTGTGCAGCGCGCGGGCGCGGCGATGCTCGCTCTCGTGATGAGCACACTCGAAGGTGGCCAGGGTGTAGCTGTCTTCCCGTCCGAGCCCAGCTCACCACCCAGCAGGCGGCCGACATGATCAATGTGTCGCTGCCCTACCTGATCGGCTTGCTCGAGTCGGGGCAGATCGAGTACACAAAGGTCTGCAGGCACAGGCGCATCCCGTTCCTGCGCTCCGCGAGTACTAGCTGCGTGCTGACTACCGCGCACGGGCAGCAGCAGACGAGATGTCCCGCCTCGGCCAGGAGCTGTGTCTGTGGCCATGGCCTTCATCGTGATCTACGACGCCAACGTGCTGGTCGCAACGCCCAGCGAGACCTGCTGGTGCGCATCGCGTTAACAGGCCTCGTCCAGGCGAAGTGGACTGACCGCATCCTCGACGAGGCATTCGCGGCAGTGCAGAAGAGCCTGCCTGACATCCTGCCCGAGAAGATCAGCCGAACGCGCCAGCTGATGGTCGAGGCCGTCGCCGACTGCCTCGTGTCAGGGCATGAACCGCTGATTGAGGGGCTGCATCTGCGGGACCCTGACGATCGCCACGTATTGGCTGCGGCGATCAAGTCCGGCGCTCAGGTCATCGTCACCGCGGACAAGGATTTCACCGTGGAGGATCTGGCGCCGTGGAACATCGAAGCGAAGCACCCCGACGACTTTGTCCTGGACCAGATCGACATCAATGACCGGATGGTGTGGGCCTGCGTCCAGCAGATCGCTAACTCACATCAGAACCCACCTGAAACGGTCGAGGATGTCCTCGGCAGCTGGAGCGGTCCGGGCTCGTAAGGGTCCGCGGCCGCACTGCGGAGTCCCCCACATCCCACTCCGGACGTTCGGGGGTCGTTACCTACCTGACCCGGCCGGCGCGGCTCATAGCCTAACTTCAGCCGGGAGGCCACCGGCCCGCCGCGGCAGCGCGGCGGTCCCGGTGGCCTCCCGCGTTTTCCGGCCCGGACCCGTCAGTGGGCGGGAGCAGGCAGGATGGAGCGGTGACTGACGAGCTACCCGGGGCCGGGCTGACCCAGGCCAGCCCGGTCACGCTGGCGAGCCTGAACCTGCACGGGGGCCTGACCAGTCACGGCGAGCCTTTCGACGTCGCCGGGGTCGTGCCATCGGCTCAAGGCGGACGTCATCACCCTGCAGGAAGCCTGGCGGCCCGAGGCGGAGCCAGACGCCGTGACCAGCGTGGCCGCCGCGCTGGGCGCCGAGGTGCGGCACCGGGGGCTGGCCCGCAGCACCAGCCGGGCCCGGCTCGGCCTCGGGACGGACCAGGGGGCGGGCACCTGGGGCCTGGCCGTGCTGAGCATGCTCCCGGTCACCGGCTACCAGGAGATCGAGCTCGGCCGGGCGCCTGGCGACCACATCGGCCGCGCCGCGCAGGTGCTCACGCTGGCCACCCCGGACGGCGCCGCGCTGCGGGTGGTGAATACCCACCTGACGCACCGCTACAGCAGCCCGGTCCAGCTCGCCCTGCTGGTGCGCAGGCTGGCCGGGAGCTCCCTGCCGACGGTCCTGGCCGGCGACCTCAACATGCCCCGCCCGGGCACGCTGGTCGCCAGGGGCTACCGCTCCGTGGTGCGCGGCCGGTCCTTCCCGGCCGGGCGGCCGCTGATCCAGCTCGATCACATGCTGCTCAGCGGGGCGGTCAGCGCGTCAGAGGCGGCGGTGCTGGAGCCGGTCGGCTCCGATCACCTGCCGATCCGGGCCCGGCTGAGCCCGGGGTGACCCCCGCCGCTACCCGGGCCAGGCCGGTCAGGGTGGACCGGGAGAGCACATGAACGGTCCGGGCCGCGGGTGAACGCCGGAGCGTCCGGCGAGGCAGCCGGACCCGCAACGCCGCCGGCCTGGACGTGAAGACCAGCGGGGGCTGCATGATCAGCGCCTCACCGTCCACGCCGACCGGAACCGGGCCGGCCGAGCGGATCTCGAAGTCGGGCGCGACCCACTCGGCCCAGCCGCTGAACCGCCGCGCCTGGCCGGCCGCCTGAAGGGCGAGGAACCGGCGGGCCTGGGCCGCGTCGGTGACCATCACCGTGACCACGCCCAGCACGCCGCCGTTGATCCGCTCCCGGGTGCCCACTCCCCCGCCGGTCGGGACCAGCTGGTAGGGGTTGTTGGAGACCAGGATGAGGTGGGCGGTGTCGTGCTCCTCGCCGTCCGGCCCGGAGAAGCAGAGGTCCAGCGGCCGGGCGTCCGGGCCGAGCAGGCTCGGCAGCACCGCCGCGGCGGTCCGCAGTTTCGCGTCCCGGTACTCCGGGTCCTGGACCACCTGCGCGTACAGCCCGAGCGAGGCGTTGTTCACGAACGTCCGGCCGTTCACCTCGGCCAGGTCGATGTGCCGTTCCCGCGCGTCCGCGTAGGCGTCGAGCGCCCCCACCACGTCGGCCCGGTCCAGTCCCAGGTCGAGGGCGAAGTGGTTGCGGGTGCCGGCCGGAACACACACGTAGTCCAGGTCGGCCTGGGCCGCGACCGAGGCGACCAGCGCCTGCGAGCCGTCCCCGCCCGCCATGCCCAGCACGTCCGCGCCGCGGCGGACCGCGTCCTCGGCGAGTTCCCGCAGGTCGTCGCCGGGCTCCAGGAGGATCGGCTCGATCCCCCGCTTCCGGCACTCGAGGACCAGCTGGAACTTCTCCACCTTCCCCCCGCCGGACCTCGGGTTCATGATCAGCACCGGATGCTCCGGCTGCCGGGCCCGGGGCAGCCGGGCCGCGTCCGCCCGCAGCGCCCGGTCGGTGCGCCGCAGCGCGTACCGCGCGGCCAGCACCGACCCGGCAGCCAGCGCGGCGATCAGGATGACCAGGAACCAGCGGATCCCCGCGAAGAACAGGCCGGTGATGGTCCCGCCCAGCGCGGCCAGCACGACCAGCAGTGAGATCATCCGGATCAGCCCGCGCCGGGATACGGCGTACCAGCAGCCGGTCACGCAGATCAGCAGCCCGGCGGTGACGACCAGGACGGCCAGCAGGTGCACCGCCACGCCCACCAGCGCGAGACCAGCCGAAGCCACCAGGGCCAGCATGGCACCGACCGCGGAAAGTCGCTCTCCCGCGGTCGGACGATCCGGTGCGTGGCCTGCGCTCAAGCGATCCCCCCGGCACGTGCGCACCTCAGCCCAGGGGCCCGGGCAGCCTCCCCGTGGCGCTTTTTACCTGGGTGTTAGCATACGCGCGTGACGACACGGGAAGCGGCCCATCAGCTCGCGGCGGTGGACCGGGCGGTATACGACGCGATCGCCGCCACCCCGACCCCGGCACTGGACGAGCCGCTGCGGCGGCTGTCCCGGGCCGCCGACAAGTCCCGGATCTGGCTGTCCCTGGCCGCGCTGCTGGCGGTGGCGGGCGGCCCGTCGGGCCGGCGGGCCGCGGTCCGCGGCACGCTAGCCATCGGGGCGACCTCGGCGCTGGTGAACCTGGGCGTCAAGCCGCTCGGCCGCCGGGCCCGGCCGGACCGGGCCGGCGCCGGGGTGCCGGGGGTGCGGCAGGTCCGGATGCCCGACTCCACCTCGTTCCCCTCCGGCCATTCCGCGTCGGCGTTCGCCTTTGCCACCGCGATCAGCCGGGACAAGCCCTGGGTCGCGCTGGGCGCCGGATTCCTGGCCGCCGCGGTGGCGTACTCACGGGTGCATACCGGAGTGCACTACCCGGGCGACACCGTGATCGGCTCCCTGATCGGCGCCAGCACCGGCCTGGCCGTGGCTGACCTGCTCGACCACCGCTCGCCCCCGGCACCAGCGCGCATGCCCGAGGTCAGCGAGTAGCCGTCCGGACGCACAATGACTCACCCCTGCGGGGGGAGGCGGAGACGGCCCCCGCGGGAGACCGTGGTCGGACCACGCGGCAAGCCGGCCCGGCAGGCCGTGACCGGCGGCGAGGGCACCGGAGCGATCAGCCAGGGGGCCAGGGATGTCTGACGCGGGTCGCGCGGCGGAGGGGCCAGCCGGGACAGGCTCCAGCCTCAGCCTGGACGAGCGCGCCGAACTCGAACGGCTGGCGCCGAGGTCAGCGCGCCGTACACCGAGCAGGCCACCCCGCGCCGCCGGCCGCACACCGGCTGGCGGGCTCCGGTCTCGGTCGTTCTCATCGTGGTCGGCTGCCTGCTGGCTCCGCTCTCGGTGCTGGCCGTCTGGACCGCCAACGAGGTCTCGAGCACCAGCCGTTACGTGGCCAACGTGGAACCGCTGGTCCACGATCCGGCCGTGCAGAACGCGCTCACCGGCAAGATCACCACCGAGATCACCACCCACCTGAACGTGACCGGGCACACCGATCAGGCCGCCGCCGCGCTGACCAGCCATGGGCTGCCGCGGGTCGGGACGCTGCTGCAGTCGTTTGGCCCGTCGATCAGCAGCGCGGCGGCCGGGTTCATCCACGGCCAGGTGCACAAGATAGTGACGAGCCCGCAGTTCGCCCGGGTCTGGGTCCGGCCAACACCGCGTGCACAGCAACTGGTCAAGGCCCTGTCCGGGCCGGGCGACAGCTCGGTCAGCGTCAGCAACGGGCAGGTCGTCCTCAGCCTCGGCCCGTTCATCAACCTGATCAAGCAGGACCTGGTCAAGCGCGGCTTCACTCTGGTCAGCAAGCTCCCGGCCATCAACCCGACGCTGAGCCTGTTCTCGGCCAAGTACCTGGTCAAAGCACAGTCCGGGTACCGGCTCGTCAACGACCTCAAGATCGTGCTGCCGATCGTGGCCCTGCTGCTGCTGGCCCTCGGCGTGTACGTGGCCCGCAGCCACCGGCGGCCCCTGATCGGGGCGGGTCTCGGCCTGGCCGCGTCCATGGTGGTGCTCGGGGCCGGGCTGCTGATCTTCCGCGGCGTCTACCTGGGCAGCGTGCCGAGCGACGTGCTGCCGGCCGACGCGGCCGCGGCCCTGTTCGACACGCTCGTCCGGTTCATCAAGGAAGGGCTGCGCACGACCCTGGTCGTCGGCCTGGTCGTGGCCGCTGGCGCGTTCCTGACCGGGCCCTCGGTCAGCGCGGTCAGAGACCCGGAAGGCGTTCTCGTCGGGCCTCGGCTGGGTGCGGCAGACCGGCGAGCACGCGGGTGTGCGGACCGGCCCGGTGGGTACCTGGACCTACGTGCACCGCAAGGGACTGCGGATCTGCGCGGTGTCAGCCGGCCGCGCTCCTGTTCGTGTTCTGGGGACGGCCCACCGCCGTCGTCGTCGTGGTGATCGCCATCCTGCTGCTGGTCGTTCTCGGGCTGATCGAGCTGATCGGCGCCAGGCCGCCCGCTCAGCCAGCGACAGCGGCCCACCCGTGAGGCCTGCGCCCGCCACCCCTCGCCCTGCCAGAGAAGGGAGGCGGACCGCGTGATCCTGCAAGCAGCCGGGCTGGCGGCGCTGGCCGCCATTTCCCCGACCGCGCTGCTGGTGGCCGCCGTCTACCTCGGCTCAGCCCGGCCACGGCTGGTCGGAACGCTCTACCTGGCCGGCGCGATCCTGATGAGCCTGGTCATGGGCCTGGTCGTGCTCGTGATCCTGCGCAACACCGGCTTCAGCCACCGCAGCGGGCACACCCCCCGCTACGGCCTGCGCCTCGGCCTCGGCATCGTGCTGCTCGCGGCGGGCGCCGTGCTGGCCAAGCGGAAGCCGAAGCCGCCCGACCCCGACAAGAAACAGGGACTCATCTCACGGATGATCGCCGATCCGGCCCCGGCCAGCGCGTTCGTCGTCGGCCTGCTGCTGTTCGCTCCGGGGGTCACGTTCATCGCCGCCCTTCAGGTAATCGCCACCGCCAACGCGGACATCGAATACACCACGACGGCCATCATCGTGGTCGTGATCATCAACGCGGCTTTCGTGTGGCTGCCCCTGCTGCTGCACCTGATCGCGCCCGGCGCGACCACAGCGCGCCTGACGGCGTTCAACGCCTGGCTGCGCGCGAACGGGAACAAGATCCTCGTCGTGGTGCTGCTCGTGGCGGGGGCCATCATGGTCGGCAACGGAATCCTCGGGCTGGCCTGACGGGCTGATGGCCGTCCCGCAGCCGGGTCGCTACCTGCCCTCAGGTCAGAGCGGCGGTTCGGTGTAGCGGCGCTCCTCGTACACCTCAGCGCCAGGCCGCCCGCGGCGCCGGAACAGGAACACCAGGGCGATGATCAGGCCGATCGCCCCGGCGATCATCAAGATGACGCCGATCACCTGGAGATCGACGTGCGCGGGCTTCCACGTGATGCCGAAGCGCAGGATGGCGCCGATCACGATGAGCGCGATACTTCCGCCTATGGTCACGGGTGGGCCGCCTTTCCGCCGCCGGTAATACTGCTGGGGGCTGCCGGCGGCTGAGGGTCTGATGGGTGTGCCGCGCCGCCCAGCGGAACAGCGTAGACGTCCCGGGTCTCGAGTTGCTGGGTGGTGAAGGCCCGTTCGCGGCGCAGGTTGCGGCCGAACGTCAGCCACCAGGTGAGCAGGGCACCGACCCGGTTACGGAAGCCGGTCAGGAACGCGATGTGGATGAACAGCCAGATGACCCAGCCGATGAACCCGCCGACCTTGAGCGGCCCGGCGGAGACGACGGCCCGGCCGCGGGAGATGTAGGCCGCCGAGCCGAGATCGTGGTAGCGGAACGGCTTCTCGGCCATGTTTCCCGCGGCCCGGCGCCGGATGCGGTGGCCGGTGTACAGCCCGGTCTGCATGGCCACCTCGGCGACCCCGGGCAGCTTGTCCAGGCTCATCATGTCGCCGAGGACAGAGATCTCGGGATGGCCGGGGATGGTCAGGTCCTTCTCGACCATGATGCGCCCGGCCCGGTCGGTGTGCGCACCGGTGGCGGCGGCCAGTGCCGCGGCGACCGGCGGCGCCTCGACCCCGGCCGTCCACAGCACCGTGTTGGCGTCGTAGCGGGTCTCCTCGCCGGCGTGGTCGCGGACGAGCACCCAGCCCTGGTCGACGTGGGTGACGATCGAGCCCATGTGCTGCTCGACCCCCAGCTTGTCCAGGCTGCTGGCCGCCTTCTGCGACAGCTTCGGGCCGAACACGGCCAGCGGCGCGCTGCCCCCGTCGAACAGCAGGACCCGGGCGTCCTCCGCCTCGATGGTCCGGAACTCGCGGCGCAGCGTGATGGTGGCCACCTCCCGGAGCTGGCCCGCCAGCTCGACACCGGTCGGGCCCGCCCCCACCAGGACGAACGTCAGCCAGGCGCGGCGTTCCTCCGGGGTCGCCGCCGTCTGGGCCATCTCGAACGCGCCGTAGACCCGGCGGCGGATGCCCAGCGCGTCCGAGATCGTCTTCATGCCCGGGGCCCAGCGGGCGAACTCGTCATGACCGAAATAGGACTGGCGGACCCCGGCCGCCACCACGAGCTCGTCGTAGCCGTACTCGAGCCGGTCGCCACCGACCCGCCGGGCGATCACCCGGCGGCCGGCCACGTCGAAGTCGGTGACCTCGGCCATCACGACGTCCACGTTCTTGTGCCGCTTGAGCAGGTCACGCAGCGGCGTGGCGATCTTCCCCTCGGACAGGATGCCCGTCGCGCACTGATAGAGCAGCGGTGCGAACACGTGGTGCTGGGACCGGTCGATCATCGTCACCGAGACGTTCTTGTGCCTCATGGCGCGCACGGCGAACAGGCCGGCGAAGCCGCCGCCCACGATCACCACGCGGCGCGGACCAGATGGGTCTGTCATTGCCTGCTCCAGTCCGTCGCTCAGCCAGCGGGGTCGTGCCAGGTCTCCCGGTCGGGCAGCAACCGGTCTGCTTCCTCGGGACCCCAGGTTCCGCGGGCGTAGGAGTGGACCGGCGTGACGTCGCCCAGGACCGGGTTCACGACCTCCCAGGCGGCTTCGACGGTGTCCTGGCGGGCGAACAGCCAGCGGTCGCCGTCCAGGGCCGCGCCGATGAGCCGGTCGTAGGGGCGCATGTCCGAGCCTTCCTGCCCGGCGAAGGCCAGGTCCTCCTCGATCGGCTCCAGCCCGCCGCCCGGCTTCTTGCCCGCCAGGGTCAGGCTGACCGCCGTCTCCGGCCAGACCCGGAAGCGCAGCGAGTTCCGGACGGCGAACGGGTCGATGCCGAACACGTCATGCGGCGGCTTCCGGAAGCGGATGTCGATCTCGGTGGCGGTGACCGGCATGCACTTGGCCGCCCGGATCAGGATCGGCACGTCCTGCCAGCGCCAGCTGTCGGCCGCGAGCCGGAGCGCGACGTAGGTCTCGGTGGTGGACTTCGGGTCGACGCCGTCCACCTCGTGGTAGCCGTCGTACTGGCCCCGCACGACGTCTTCAGGAGTCAGCGGCCGCAGCGACTTGATCACCCGCGACTTGGCGTCCCGCCAGGCGGCCAGGCCCGTCCCGTCCGGCGGGTCGGCCAGCACGGTGGCCAGGACCTGGAGCATGTGGTTCTGGACCACGTCCCGGATGGCGCCCGTCCGGTCGTAGAACCGGCCGCGGTCGGCGACGTCGAACGCCTCGGCCATCGTGATCTGGATGCCCTCCACGTAGGTCCGGTTGAGCACCGGCTCGATCACCGAGTTGGCGAACCGGACGAAGAGCACGTTCTCCACCGGGTCGAAGGCCAGCCAGTCGTCGACCCGGAAGATCGCGTCTTCGCTGAAGTACTGGTGCATGGTGTCGTTGAGCTGCCGGGAGCTGGCCAGGTCGGTACCGAACGGCTTCTCCACCATGACCCGGGCGTCCTTGGCCCGGCCGGCCGTGGCGATTCCCTTCGCGATCCGGCCGAACAGCGGGGGCGGCACCTCCAGGTAGAACAAGACCTGGGTGCCGGCGCCGATCTCGTCCGACATGGCCTTGTAGGTGGCGTCGTCGTCGAGGTCCCCGTCGACGTAGCGCAGCAGCCCGAGCATCTTCTGGGCGGCCGGGGTCTTGGGGTCCATGTGGTTCAGCCGCAGCGAGGCCTCCGCATAGTCGCGGAACTGTTCCAGGCCCCAGCCGCTCTTCGCCACCCCGATGACCGGCACGTCGAGTACGCCCCGGCCGACCAGGCCGACCAGCGCCGGGAAGGTCTCGATCTTGGCCAGGTCACCGGTGGCGCCGAAGATCACCAGTGCGTCAACTCGGTTGGTAGTCATATCCGCTCCCTGCCTGTCATGTGCGCTTGGTCACGTTCCCGGTCCCGCCGGCGGGACCGCCCCGTCGGGGTTTGCGGACGCCGGTGCAGCCGCGTCCGGTCGTGCACCCCACCGAGGTGAGGGCTGGAATTCGCGCTTGCTGACGCGCCTGCGGAACACGTAGTAGGTCCAGGTCTGATAGGCGAGGACGAACGGCAGGAAGATGACGACGACGACCGACATCACCTTGAGCGAGTACGCCCCGGACGCTGTGTTGTGCACGGTGAGGTTGTAGGCCGCCCTGGTGCTGGAGACCATCACGTTGGGGTAGAGGCCGGTGAAGATCGACACGACGCAGGCCGCCATCGTGACCGTCGTCGCGGCGAAGGCGAAGCCTTCGCGGTGGTCGTAGACCAGCCAGACAGCAGCGATAACGGCCAGCACGGCGAGCAGCTCGACCGGGTTGAGCAAGAAGGTGGTGCTGGACTGCACGTGGGTCCAGATCGCGAAGGCCACCACGGCGGCGCCGGTCACCGGGGCTATCCGCCGGGCCAGGCGCCAGGCCCCCTCGCGCAGGTCGTCGGTGGTCTTCAGGCACAGGAACGTCGCGCCGGACAGCAGGCAGATCGAGACGAACGTGATCCCGGTGAAGATCCCGTACGGCTGGAACAGGTCCCAGAACGACCCGGTGTACTCCTGGCTGGAGTTGATGGGCAGCCCGTGCAGCAGGTCGCCCAGCACCAGCCCGATCAGCAGCGGGGCCAGCAGGCTGCCGGCGACCATCAGCCCGTCCCAGGTGCGCGTCCAGCGGGCCGCGTGCCGTTTGCCGCGGTACTCGAAGGACACGCCCCGGACGATGAGCGCGGCCAGCAGTATGACCAGCGCCAGGTAGAAGCCCGAAAACATGGTGGCGTACCAGCCGGGAAACGCGGCGAAGATGGCGGCCGCCGCGACGATCAGCCAGACCTCGTTGCCGTCCCACAGCGGCCCGATCGTGTTGATGACGGCCCGGCGTCCTGCTTCGTCCTGGCCGAGGACACCATGCAGCATGCCGACGCCGAAGTCGAAGCCCTCCAGGACGAAGAAACCCGTCCACAGGATCGTGATGACGATGAACCAGAACGGCACGAGTTGCATCGCGGCCTCAATACTGGACGGCCGGCACCGGCGCGTCCGCGTCGGCCTCGGCTCGTGCGGGCGGGAGCTGCTGGCGTGAGTACTTGAGCATCAGCGCGAAGTCGACGGTGGCCAGGACGCCGTACAGCAGGACGAAAATCACCAGGCTGATCACGATGGACGTCGAGCTGACCGACGACGAGATCCCGTTTTTGGTCAGCATGATGCCTTGCACGATCCACGGCTGCCGGCCGCTCTCGGTCAGCAGCCAGCCGGCCGTGTTCATCAGGAACGGCAGCACCGCGGCCCAGATCGCCACCCACAGGAACCGCCGGGACGTCGCGAGTTTCTCCCGCCGCAGCAGCCACAGCCCGTACAGCCCGATCAGCAAGACCAGGACCCCGACGTAGGCCATCACCCGCATCGACCAGTACTGGATGAACACGTTCGGCACGTAGTAGCCCGGCCCGAACTGCTGGCTGTACTGGGACTGCAATGGGTTCAGGCCGACGACCTTCCCGTCCCAGTGGTTGGTGGCCAGCAGCGACAGCAGGTGCGGGATCTCGATGATCTGGGTGGGCGTCTGGTCGTTGTTGCCACCGCCGATCTGGAACAGCGAGAACGAGCAGGGCTGGCAGGTGGACCACTGGGCCTCGGCCGCCGCGATCTTCATCGGCTGGTACTTGGCCTCGATCACCCCGAGCTCGTCGCCGACCAGCATGGTGAACAAGATGGCCGGGACCAGCACGATGAGGGCGAGCCGGGCTGAGCGGGTGAACACCTCGCGGTCGGAGCCGTGCCGCAGCTGCCACGCCGACACGGCCAGCATCACCGTCGCGCCGGTGACCAGCGAGGCCAGCAGCACCTTCGAATACCCCCAGACGAACACCTGGTTGGTGAACACGGCCCAGATGTCGTTCAGCTGCGGTTTCCCGTTCACCATCTGGTAGCCGACGGGATGCTGCATCCAGGAGTTGGCCGCCATGATGAACGCCGCCGACAGGACACTGCCCAGCGCGACCAGCCAGATCGTCGCCAGGTGTATCCGCCGGGACAGCCGGTCCCAGCCGAACAGCCACAGCCCCAGGAACGTGGACTCCAGGAAGAACGCGGCCAGCCCTTCCATGGCCAGCGGCGCGCCGAAGACGTTGCCGACCAGCCGCGAGTACGCCGACCAGTTCATCCCGAACTGGAACTCCTGGACCAGGCCGGTGACCACCCCGATCGCCACGTTGATGACCAGCAGGACGCCGAAGAACCGGGTCAGCCGCAGGTACTCGTCGCGCTTGCTGCGAAACCAGGCTGTCTGCAGCAAGGCGGTCAGGAAGGCCAGGCCGATCGTGACCGGCACGAAAAAGAAGTGATTGATCGTCACAAACGCGAACTGCCACCGCGCAAGATCGACGTTCGTCATCTACTCCCCCGGTCCCGGTTGGCTCGGAGCGGCTGCCCGCCGACGGCAGGGCCAGGCAGCACGCCGCGTCAGGTCTGAGCGCCCTCGCGAGCCGAGGTGCCGTTCTGCCAGGCGGCGGCGCCGGCGGCAGCAGCTGTCTTGGCCTGGGCCCACTTGATCCTGGCCTGCTCGCTGGGCGGCACTTCCATCTGCTGGATCCACCGGCGGGTGGCCGCGAACAGGTGCGTGCCGCCGACGGCCAGGCCCGCCAGGGCGATCAGGGCGCCAGCCCCGAAGAGCGCGGCACCGGTGACGATCGGGCCGGTTCGCAGTTCCGGCCAGCTGTTGCTGTTCTCCGCGTTAGTAGACATGCCACCATCCCGGACGCTAGTGATTGGGTTTCACTGTCTCCCGCCCGCAGATCTGCGGGCATCCCCCTTGATGGGTGGTTACGCCGCGCCTGGCCCGGCCGGGGCACGACTAGACGGCCGGCGGGTGGACAACTGACCAGTCCGCGGCCATGTCGATCACGGTCCACTTCTGGTCGGCGGCGGCCGCGCGAACCCCGTCCGTGCCGGCGCCCAGGATCGGGTCGTGCTCGTAGGCGTACTCGCGATCGCCGTCGGTGTGGTCGACGACCAGCTGCAGACTCCGGCCTGGGCCGGCTGCGGTCCACTGGAGCATGGCCAGGTCGCCGTCGGTATTCCCGGCGGCCAGGATGGGCCGCTGACCGACATGCCGGTGGATCGAGCTCGGCTTCTGCGGACCGTCGTTGATGACCTGCACGGCGTCGCCCTTGACGAGTTCGGGCCGGCCGGGCCGATGCGGAACTCGGTCTCACCGACGCTGCCGATCACCCGGTGCGGCGGCAGGCCGTAGACGTCGGACGCCCAGGTGCGCATGAAGTCCGTGCCGCCGCCGGAGAAGATCCAGCAGGAGAAACCGCTGCGGTCCAGCAGGCCCAGCAGCTCGAGCATCGGCTGGTACACCAGCTCGGAGTACGGCCGCCCGAACCGCGGATGCCGGGCCGAGGCCAGCCAGCTCCGGCACAAGGCAGTGAACTCATCGGTGGTGACGCCGGCGTGCGTGAGTGTCAGCAGCTGCATCAGGGCCGGCATGCCGCCCGCGTGCAGCTCCTGGAGGCTGGCGGGGTGACCCAGCTCGGCCGCCCGGTCGAGCGCGAAGACCAGCTGCGCGTACACGGGCTGCTCGGTCCACAAGGTCCCGTCGTTGTCGAAGACCGCGACGCGTTCCGGCTCGGGGACGAAATCGGGCGAGTCAGGATGGGTCACGGCGGCGACGAACTCCACGATCGATCGTTTCGCAGAAGTCTCACGCCAGCTGGGCAATGGATCGGCGGTCATGGAGCGCAACATAAGAGGGTGGCGCGGGAAACGATTCACCCAGTCCGGGTGATTCCATCCCCGGGACATTCGCCCCAGCGCCTCCGCCACTCGGTAAATGCTTGGTAAATACCCGGTAAGCGTATACCCCATAGGCGCGACCAACCGCCTCAGCGGCACCGCGTGCGGCGGGCAGGCTGAATTCGCGCTCACTGCCACCCGATTTCCGCCCGGAGTCACCCCGCAGGTGTGATGTGCCGCGTGCCCCAACCCGGGACATTCGGCTGACGTGGCTGATAACTATGACGTGATCATTGTCGGCAGCGGTGCGGGCGGCGGAACGCTAGCGCACACCCTGGCCTCGTCGGGCAAACGGATACTCCTGCTCGAGCGGGGCAATTTCCTGCCGCGCGAGGTGGAGAACTGGGATCCCGGCCCGGTGTTCGTGGACGGGCGATACATCTCACCCGAGCAGTGGTTCGACGCGGACGGCAAGGCGTTCCAGCCGCAGGTGCATTACTACGTCGGCGGGGCTACCAAGCTGTACGGCGCCGCGCTGTACCGGCTGCGCCCCGAGGACTTCGGCGAGATCAAGCACGCCGACGGCCCCTCGCCGGCCTGGCCGCTGAGCTACGACGAGTTCGAGCCCTGGTACACGAAGGCCGAGTGGCTGTACCAGGTACACGGCGCCCACGGCGAAGACCCCACCGAGGGCCACTGCTCGAAGGACTACCCCTGGCCTGCGGTGTCGCACGAGCCGCGGGTCCAGCAGATCTCCGACGCGCTGGCGGCCGGCGGCTACCATCCGTTCCACGCGCCGGTCGGCATCCTGCTGAACGAGGCCAACCGGGCGCTGAGTGCGTGCATCCGCTGCGCCACGTGCGACGGCTACCCGTGCCTGGTGCACGCCAAGTCAGACGCCGACATCATCGCCGTCCGCCCGCTGCTGGACCAGCCGAACGTGACCCTGCTGGTGAACGCGGAGGTGGAGCGCCTCGAGACGGACGCGTCCGGCCGGACGGTCACCCGGGTGCAGGTCAACCGCGATGGCAGCCAGGAGTTCTACGAGGGCGACATCGTCGTCATCTCGGCCGGGGCGGCCAACAGCGCCAAGATCCTGCTCCGGTCGGCCTCCGACCAGCACCCGGGCGGCCTGGCCAACGGGTCGGACCAGGTGGGCCGCAACTACATGTACCACAACAGCAAGGCCATCGTGGCGCTCGACAAGGAGCGCAACGACACGGTGTTCCAGAAGACGCTCGGCCTGAACGACTTCTACCTCGCGGGGAACGGCCGGGAATGGCCGCTGGGCAACATCCAGATGCTCGGGAAGTCCAACGCGATGGCCATGAAGGGCGAGGAGCCCAAGCTCACCAAGCTGGCCCCGAAATGGGGCCTGGAAGAGGTCGCCCGGCACGCCGTTGACTTCTGGCTGACCACCGAGGACGTGCCCAAACCGGACAACCGGGTGACGGTGGACCGCGACGGTCACGTGCACCTCGCCTACACCGCGACCAACGACACCGAGGCGGACGGGCTGTACCACGAGCTCCGGAAGGTGCTCAACCACATCGGCATCGCCGAACACCACGTGCTGAGCAAGAACTTCTACGCCAGCATGGACGTGCCGGTGGCCGGCGTCGCCCACCAGTCGGGCACCTGCCGGTTCGGCACCGATCCGGCCACCTCGGTGCTCGACGTCAACTGCCAAGCGCACGAGGTCGACAACCTCTACGTCGTCGATACGAGCTTTTTCCCGAGCATCGGAGCGGTGAACCCGGCGCTCACCGCCATGGCCAACGCGATCCGCGTCGGCGAGCACCTGCTGAGCCGGATGGCATGAGCGCGCTCCGACCCGGCTGCCGGAAAACCCCCCAGCGGCCAGATATTCCTGTCCCGACTGCGAAAGGCCTCGGCCGATGAGCACCTTCCCGCCTATTGCCGACTACGGGTTCCTGTCGAACTGCGAGCAGAGCTGCCTGATCGCCCCGGACGGGTCGGTCGAGTGGATGTGCCTGCCCCGGCCTGACTCCCCGAGTGTCTTCGCGGCGCTGCTGGACCGCTCGGCCGGGTTGTTCAGGTTCGGTCCCGGCAATACGCACGTCCCGCAGCATCGCCGGTACGTGCCGGGCACCATGGTGCTGGAAACGACCTGGCAGACGCCCACCGGATGGATGGTCGTCCAGGACTTCCTGGCCATGGGCCCGGTCCAGCACGAGGCACGGCGGCCGGACTACCACCGGGCGCCTGCTGACTTCGGCGCCATCGGCGCGCTGGTCCGGATCGCCACCTGCATCAGCGGCCGGGTCGAGGTCGCCGTGAACTGCGGTCCGCTGTTCGACTACGGCCGGGCCGGTGGCACGTGGAGCTACAACGGCGACAGCTACGACGCGATGACCCTCACCCCCGCGGAAGGAGACCTGCGGCTTGAGGTGAGTGGCACCGTCCCGCTGGGCGTCCTCGGCGCCCGCTGCTACGGCCGCACCACGCTGACCCCAGGAGAGTCGGCCTACGTCGCGCTGTCCTGGGGCGGCGGCCAGGTCCCGGCGGACCTGGACGCCGCCCAGGCCGCGCTGGACTGCACGGTCAACTTCTGGCGTGACTGGCTGAGCTCAGCCAAGATCCCTGACCATCCGTGGAAGACCTACCTGGACCGCAGCGCGCTGACCCTGAAGGGGCTCAGCTACGCCCCGACGGGCGCCATCATGGCGGCGTCGACCACCTCGCTGCCGGAAACCTGGGGCGGCGCCCGCAACTGGGACTACCGCTTCACCTGGATCCGCGACTCAGCGTTCATGCTCCGCTCGCTGTACCGCCTCGGCTTCGACTGGGAAGCGATCGAGTACTGGGGCTTTATCCTCGACGCGGTTACCGGGGGTGACCTGCACCGCAAGCCCGAACTCCAGATCATGTACGGCATCGGCGGGGAACGCGACCTGACCGAGCACAGCCTCGACCATCTGTCCGGCTACCGCGGGGCCCGTCCAGTCCGGGTGGGCAACGGCGCCTGGAATCAGCAGCAGCACGACGTCTGGGGAATGATCCTCGACGCCCTCGACGTCCAGTTCCATACCGGCGCGCGGCATGATCGTGACCCCCGTGTGGGAAGGGCTCGCCACCTTCGTGGACGCCGCCCTGGAGCACTGGCGTGAGCCCGACCAGGGAATCTGGGAGGTCCGGGGCGACCCCAAGCACTTCACCGCGTCGAAGGTGATGTGCTGGGTGGCGGCCTCGCGCGGCGCCGATCTCGCCGAGGAACGCGGCGACGCCGAACGGGCGAAGCGGTGGCGGGCCGGCGCCGACGAGATCAAGGCCGACATCCTGGACAAGGACGTGTCCAAGCGGGGCGTGTTCCGCCAGCACGACGAGACCGACGACCTCGACGCCTCGCTCCTGCTCCTGC
Source organism: uncultured Actinomycetes bacterium (assembly GCA_963844695.1). GTDB lineage: Bacteria > Actinomycetota > Actinomycetes > Streptosporangiales > Streptosporangiaceae > RYN-230. Next base: position 119,129 of record CAWJPL010000045.1, on the reverse strand, counting down.
CCATCATGGGATTCCTGCCCCCCACCGACAAGCGCATCAAGGCCACCGTGCTGGCCATCGCCGACGAACTGACCGAGGACGGCCTGGTCCTGCGCTACAAGGTCGACGGAACCGACACCGGGTTCGAGGGTAAAGAAGGAACCTTCACCATCTGCTCCTTCTGGCTGGTGACCACGCTGGCCATGATCGGCGAGACCGATCGCGCCCGCGCCTTGTGCCAGAAGTTGCTGTCGTTCGCCGGACCGCTGCAGCTCTACGCCGAGGAGATCGACACCAGCACCGGCGAGCACATGGGCAACTTCCCGCAGGCGTTCACCCACCTGGCGCTCATCGAAGCCGTCTCGCTGCTCATCGACTCCGAGCAGGCCGCCAACAACGCGGCCACCTACGGGTAGGCGGGCGCAGCCCGGCAGGTCCTGCGCTGCTGACGATGGCGGGACGCTTGGTGAGGCGCCCCGCCGGCCGGGGTGGGCCTCCGGGGGAAAGGCGCAGCCGACGGGGCGCTCTCGTGCGCCCCGGGGGCCGCGGGCCTCGGGGGAAGGCGCAGCCGGCCGGGCGCTCTCGGCACCTCCGGGCCGGGGCCTGATCGGCGCCGCCGGGAGGAACCATCTGAAGTATCACCAATGACCCTGACTTTTTCCTGGACGTTACCCCCAGGTAACCTGAGGGCCAGGTGAAGGTAGTCCGCTCACGAAAGGTGCGGGCCGGTGGACCCCGCGACGCTCCGGGCCGGGGCGGATGAAGGATCATCAGAGCACCAGCCCCGCCGCCCGTACCGACGACCCGAAAGACTTCTCATGCTGTCACCAGACCGCCTCGTAGCCACGACCGTGCGCCTGGCCGGCCAGGGAACCGGCCTCGACGCCGCCGACGTCAGCCTCCTCGCCGCCGCGGGCAGCGACGGAGTGCTGTGGCAGCACGAGGGCTTCGGCCTGGCCGGGCGCGGCGTCGGCCCTGCGCATCGAGCTTCCCCGCGGTCTCACCGACGCCGCGGCCGTGGCCGACGTGGCCGGCACCCTGGCCGCCATCCACCGCGGCAGCGACGTGGCCGGCCCGGGAACCGGGGCGGTAGCTCTCGGAGCGCTGCCGTTCGTGCGGGGCGCGCCTGGGTCGCTCGTCGTCCCCCGCGTGGTGATCGGGCGCCGCGACGGCGAGGCCTGGTTCACCACCGTCAGCCCGCGCCGGGGACCGCCCGGCCGCGGCCCGCCTGGCTGACACGATGGTCGCCGACGCCCTCGGCGGGTTCACCGCTCCCCGGCCCGCGCCGAGCCAGTTCACCCTGACGTCGGTGATGGACCACGACGCCTGGGGCGCCCTCGTGGCCGGCGCCGTCGCCCGCATCGACGACGGAGCGCTGGGCAAGGTCGTCCTGGCCCGCCAGGTCGACGTGACGGCCAATCGCCCGTTCGTCACCTCCGACGTCCTGTCCAGGCTGCTCGCCCTGTACCCGACGTGCATGGTCTTCCGGGTCGACGGATTCCTCGGCGCCAGCCCCGAGCTGCTGATCGAGCGCCGGGGCACGCACGTCGCCAGTCACCCCCTGGCCGGCACCATCGGCCGCAGCGGTGACCTGGCCACCGACGAGGCGCTCATCGCCGGGCTGCTCGCCTCACCCAAGGAACGCCGGGAGCACGCCTACGTCATCGACGATCTGCGCCGCACCCTGGGCCCGCTCTGCGAGAGCCTGGACGTGCCCGACAAGCCCACCGTGCTCGAGCTGCGCAACGTGTCCCACCTCGGCACCCGGCTGAGCGGGGTGCTGTCGGCCGGCCCGGAGCCGTCCGCGGGAAAGCCTGCGCATCCGGGCCTGCGGGTGCCCAGCGCCCTGCAGCTCGTGGCGGAGGTCCACCCCACGCCCGCGGTCGGCGGCACGCCCACCGACGAGGCGGTGGCCTACATCGACAAGGTCGAGGGTTTTGACCGCGGCCGTTACACCGGCCCAGTCGGCTGGATGGACGCTGACGGCGACGGGAGCTGGGCCATCGGGCTCAGGTCGGCTCATGTCGATGGCCACCACGCCACGATGTACGCCGGCGTCGGCGTGGTGGCCGGATCTCGTCCCGGCCTCGAGCTGGAGGAGACCCAGCTGAAGCTCCAGGCCTTGCTCGCCGCTCTCGTCCGCCCCTGACCTGCCGCGACGGGCCCGGCCGCCGTGGGACCCACCCCGCGAGGGTGATGCCCGGCCGGAGCCCGGGGCCGAACCTGGTTACGCATCGGAAAAGTCCGGATAAGGAAGGCCCCCATGGCGTCTGGACAGCATCCTGGATGACAGACATCGATCCCCGGGCCGACATCGAGTACCGGGCCGTCAGCTCCGGCGCGGGTCGCGGAGCACGACAACGGACCGGGGGCCGACGGTGACCTGGTCACCAGCGGCGGCCGGTTTGGCCGAACTGCCGGGTACCGTCGCGTCGTAGGTGTCGATCTCGGCGAGCCAGGCGGCCTGCTCCTTGGTGGCCGGGAGGGTGAACGCGAGCGGCTCCCACCAGGCGTTCACCAGGACCAGGAAGTCGTCGTCGAGCAGCGGCGTGCCGTCGGCGGCCCGGTCCGGCGCGTCCGATCCGTCCAGGTAGAACGCGGTAGCCAGGGCACTCGGGTCCGACCAGTCGCCGGCGGTCATCGCCGAGCCGGACGGGGTGTACCAGCACAGCTCCGCTGCTTCGGCGCCCGCCAGGAAGCGGCGGCGGCGGAACACCGGGTGCTGCTTGCGGAAGGCGACCAGCGCCCGGGTGAAGTCCTGCAGCTCAGTGTCGGGCTGGGACCAGTCGACCCAGGCGATCTCGTTGTCCTGGCAGTAGGCGTTGTTGTTGCCTTGCTGGGTCCGGCCGAGCTCGTCGCCGCCGAGCAGCATCGGGACGCCGAAGGACAGCAGCAGGGTGGCGAGCATGGCCCGGGACTGCCGCTCGCGCAGCGCGAGGATGGCGGAGTCGTCGGTCGGGCCCTCCGCGCCGCAGTTCCAGGACCGGTTGTCGCTGGTCCCGTCGCGATTGGACTCCCCGTTGGCCTCGTTGTGCTTGTCGTTATAGGAGACCAGGTCGCGCAGGGTGAAGCCGTCATGCACGGTGATCAGGTTCACCGACGCCGTGGGCCGCCTGCGGTCGCCCGCGTACAGGTCCGCCGACCCGCAGAAGCGGGTGGCGAACTCACGCAGGCCGACCGGATGGCTGCGCCAGAAGTCGCGCATGGTGTCGCGGTACTTGCCGTTCCACTCGCGCCACCGGGGCGGGAACCGGCCGAGGTCGTAGCTGTCCATCTGGCCGACGTCCCAGGGCTCAGCGATCAGCTTGGCCCGCGACACCACGGGGTCCTGGGAGACCAGGTCGAAGAACGCTGACACCTGCTCGAAGCGGCCGTCCTGACGGCCCAGCGTGGTGGCCAGGTCGAAGCGGAACCCGTCCACGCGCATGTCCGTTATCCAGTACCGCAGCGAGTCCATGATCAGCTGCAGGGTCACCGGATCGCCCGCGTTCAGCGAGTTGCCGCACCCCGTCGTGTCGACGTATGAGCGCGGGTCATCAGGTTCCAGCCGGTAGTAGGCCGGATTGTCCAGGCCGCGGTAGCACAACGTCGGGCCGGTCTCGTTGCTCTCCGCGGTGTGGTTGAACACCACGTCGAGCAGCACCTCGAGCCCGGCCGCGTGCAGGGCGTCCACCATGGCCTTGAACTCGTCAACCTGGCCGCCCGGCTTCCCGGCCCGGACCGCCGCCGAATAGCCCTGATGCGGCGCGAAGTAGCCGATCGTGTTGTAGCCCCAGTAGTTGGTCAGCCCGCGGGCCGGCAGGAAGGCTTCGGGGACGCTCTCGTGCACCGGCAGCAGCTCGACGGCCGTCACCCCGAGATCGGTCAGGTGGGCGATGGCCGCGTCGTGGCCCAGCCCGGCATAGGTTCCGCGCAGCTCCGGCGGGACCCCCGGATGGCGCATGGTGAAGCCCTTGACGTGCAGTTCGTAGATGATCGTGTCGGAGAAGCGGTGGCGCACATGGGCGGCGTCCCGCCAGCGGAAGGTGTCCTCGGCCAGGACCAGGCTTCGCGGCACGCTGGCGGCCGAGTCCGCGGCGCTCGGCAGGTCCGGGTCGTCGGCTGCGTACCCCAGTACGTCGGGCCCGAAGGTGACGGATCCGCTGACGGCCCGGGTGTAGGGATCCAGCAGCAGCTTCGCCGGATTACAGCGCACGCCCCGGGCTGGGTCGTAGGGCCCGGCGGCCCGGTATCCGTAGGCCTGCCCGGCCCTGATCCCGGGCACGAAGCCGTGCCAGACGCCGGAGTCGTAGTCCAGCAGCGGGATCTGCGTCTCCGCGCCGCCCTCGTCAAACAGGCACAGCGTCATCCCGTCGGCGACGGCGGACGCCACCGCGAAGTTCGCCCCGCCGTCCCGGAGGGTGGCGCCGAGCGGGAACGGGCTTCCGGGCCGCGCGGTCACGGCCTGGCCGGCCACGGCGGTCATTGCCCGGCCTCCCGCCCCATGGCCCGGATGACGTCACCGATGGGATCAACCGCGCCGTGGCGGCGGCGGATCGTGTCGGCGATCAGCCCGGTCCAGCCGGTCTGGTGAAAAGCGCCGATCGCGGCGCCGTTGTCGCCGTGGAAGTACTCGCTGAAGATCAGGTTGTCATGCCAGGCCGGATCGTGCTGCATGCGCTCGGTCCCGCCGAAGCAGGGCCGACGGCCGTCGGGTCCCTGGGTGAAGATCGAGATGAGCCGGTCCTGCAGGTCGGCGGCGACCTTGTCCAGGGTGAGCCGCACGCCCGACCCGGTCGGGTACTCGATGGTGAACTCGTCGCCGAAGAACCGGTGGTAGCGCTCCAGGGCGCTGATGACCAGGTAGTTGAGCGGGAACCAGAGCGGGCCGCGCCAGTTGGAGTTCCCGCCGAACATGGCGGTGGTGGATTCGGCCGGCTCGTAGTCGATGCTGGCCTGGATGCCTTCCACGTCGAGGATGTACGGATGCTCGCGGTGGTAGGCCGACAGGGCCCGCAGGCCATACGGGGACAGGAACTCGTCGGGGTCGAACAGCTTCGCGAACAGCTTCTCGAGCCGCCCGACGCCGGCCAGGCTGAGCAGGAGCCGGTGCTGGCCCTGCTCTCCGCGGAGCAGGCCGGTCTCGGTGAGGTCTTCCCGGTCGGGCAGGCTGTGGCGGTCCATGAACTCCGCGAACTGCTTGCCGACGGTGAGTGCCGTCTGGAGGTCGTTCTCCTCGATGACCGCCGCCGCCAGGATCGGGATGATGCCGACCATCGACCGGACCTTCACCGGCACGGCGTCCCCGCTGGGGGTCAGCAGCCGGTCGTAGTAGAGCCCATCGGTCTCGTCCCAGAGCCCGAGCCCTTCGAGGGCCTCGGTGATGCCGGCGAAGTGCTCGAGGAACTTGAGGATCAGATCGATGCCCGGCCGCTGGCCGGACCGGTTCAGGACTATCGCCAGGGAGGCCATGGCGATCGCGTAGAAGCCCATCCAGCCGGTGGCGTCGGACTGCTCCAGGATGCCGCCCACCGGGAGATGCGAGCGGTCGATCGGGCCGATGTTGTCCAGGCCGAGGAAGCCGCCCTCGAACAGGTTGTTGCCCTCGGAGTCCTCCCGGTTCACCCACCAGGTGAAGTTGACCAGCAGCTTGTCGAAGATCCGGCTGACGAAGTCGATGTCGCGGGCGCCGTCGATCGCGAACACCTCCGCGGCCGCCCACGCCTGCACCGGCGGGTTGACGTCGCCGAAGTCCCACTCGTAGGCGGGCAGCGCGCCGTTGGGATGCTGGAACCACTCCCGGCAGAGCAAGATCAGCTGGTACTTGGCGAACGCCGGGTCCACATGGGCCAGGGCGACGCAGTGGAAGGCCAGGTCCCAGGCTGCGTACCAGGGGTACTCCCACTTGTCCGGCATGGACATGATGTCGAACGCGTCGAAGTTGCGCCACCGGGAGTTCCGGCCGGTCAGGCGCTGCGCCGGGGGCACCGGCTGGGTCGGGTCCCCGTCCAGCCAGCGGGCGACGTCGTAGTAGAACAGCTGCTTGCTCCACAGCAGGCCGCCGAACGCCTGGCGCATCACCAGGGCCTCGTCGGCGCTCGCGCCGGCCGGGGTGAGCTCGGCGTAGAACTCGTCCGCCTCGGCCTGCCGTTGCGCGACGACCTGGCTGTACTGGGCGCCGAGCGGGTCGTCTGCTTTCCCGCGGGGCGCTTTGGCGGGCGGGGTCCGCAGCCGCAGCCGCAGCTCGGCGGTCTGGCCGGGCTGGACCGTCAGCTGGTACCAGAACGAGCACTTGGTGCCGGTGCGCTCGGGATTGACCGTGGCCGCCCCGTTGACCACGTGGTCGTTGATGCCGTCCTTCGGGTACGGCGTGAGCGGCGCGGAGCCGAACAGCCGCTGGTCGTTGGTCTCGTTCTCGCAGAACACCGCGGTCGGCAGCGTCCCGTCCGGCCCGGGGCCGGCCAGCAGTTCCATCGGGCCGGCGAACGGATGGTCGATGCCCACCTCCGAGTCACCCACCGCCCGCATCTCCGGCTTGGGCGCGCCGACGTCCCAGGACCAGGTGTTGCGGAACCACGCGGTCGGCAGCACGTGCAGGGTCGCGGTCTCCGGCCCGGCGTTGGTCACCTGCACGGTCATCAGCAGGTCGTCGGCGCTGGCCTTGGCGTAGTGCACCTCGGTGATCCAGTACCGGTCGTCGTCGAACGCCCCGGTGTCCAGCAGCTCGTACTCAGGCTCCTCGCGGTTACGCGCCCCGTTCGTGTCGATGAGGTCCTGATACGGGAACGCGGCCTGCGGATAGTGGTAGCGCCACCGGTTCCACGCGTGGCTCGGCAGCGCGTCCAGGTACCACCAGTACTCCTTCACGTCCTCGCCGTGGTTGCCCTGCGCCCCGGTCAGCCCGAAGGCCCGCTCCTTCAGGATCGGGTCCTGGCCGTTCCACAGGGCCAGCCCCAGGCACAGCCGCTGCTCCACGTCACAGAACCCGGCCAGCCCGTCCTCCCCCCAGCGGTAGGCCCGGGACCGGGCGTGATCATGGGGCAGGTAGTCCCACGCCTCGCCGTCGGCGCTGTAGTCCTCGCGCACCGTGCCCCACTGGCGCTCGCTGACGTACGGTCCCCACCGGTACCACTCGCCCGCCTGGAGCAGCCCGTCCTCCAGCCGGCCGAACCCAGCTACCCGATCCCGTTCCGCACCCACGGTCGTCCCCTGTCGTCTCGATGCACCGCAGCACTGGTTACCCGGCCCCGGCTCTGGCCCGGCGCGGTGCTTGCGGATACCGCAATCACCGCCGGTCCCAATGCCTTTCTAACCGCCCGAAACGACAAGCTCATCACCTATCAGGGGTGATGACTTTCCTTTGCCCAGCCGGAACCGTGGGCGACGGATCATTTTCCGGGCCTGCCTTTGCCGTGGCCTAAGGTTCGGCGTTAGCCACGGCATAGTGAACGCCCGGCGAACAAAGGGTGGACCGGGCATTACCGGAGGCTTGGGTGACAACTAACCAGATCCTGATCGGCATCGGCCTCATTCTCGTGCTGGCGGTCGGCTCCCAGGTCCTGGCGAGCAGGCTGCGCATCCCGGCCATCATCGTGCTGCTGCCGGTCGGTTTCATCGCGGGCGCCCTGACGTCCGACGTCAATCCGGACAAGCTGCTCGGGCCCGCGTTCGAGCCGCTGGTGTCCGTGTCGGTGGCGGTCATCCTGTACGACGCGGGCCTGGGCCTCGACCTGCGGAAGCTCAAGGGCCACGTCCGTAAGGTCGTGATCCGCCTGATCGTCCTGGGCGTGCTGATCACCTGGGTGCTCGCCGCGGCGGTCGCCGCGCCGCTGCTGGGCATGTCGCGCGGCGCAGCCGTGATGCTGGGCATCATCCTGGTCGTCTCGGGGCCGACGGTCGTGGGCCCGCTGCTGCGCTTCGTCCGGCCGGCCGAACGGCTGCAGCAGGTCCTGATCTGGGAAGGGTCACTGATCGACCCGGTCGGCGGGATCCTCGGTGCTCTTGTTTTCCATGCTGTCTCCTCGAGCACCCAGAAAGGCCCGGGCAGCCAGCTCGGGCAGTTTGCGCTCAGCGTCCTGGTCGGCCTGGCCGGGGGGGTGATCGGCACCGCGGTGCTCTGGCTGCTGCTGCGCAAGCTGCGGCTCGGTGAGCTGCTCGGCACCACCGCGCAGCTCGCCGCGGTGATCGGGGTGGCCGCCGGGTGCGACGCCATCCGCGCGGACACCGGGCTCATCGCGGCGATATTCATGGGGCTGGCCCTGGCCAATATGCGGGGCGTTGACCTGCCAGCCCGCCAGCCGTTCTTCGAGACGCTGGTGCAGCTGGTCATCGGCATCTTGTTCGTCTCCATCTCGGCGACGGTGACCCCGCAGTCGCTCGAGCATCTGCTGCTGCCCACGCTCGGCCTGGTCGCCGTGCTGGTCGTCGTGGCCCGCCCGCTGGCCGCGTTCGCGTCCACGCTCCGGACGGACCTGGGGAAAGGTGAGCGCGCGTTCATCGGCTGGATGGCCCCGCGCGGGATCGTCGCCGCCGCCACCGCCTCCACGTTCACCGCGGGCCTGGTGGCCAAGGGCGTCGGGGGCGCGGCCAAGATCCTGCCGGTCACGTTCCTGGTGATCGTCGCGACGGTCGTCCTGTACGGCCTGACCGCGGTGCCAGTAGCCCGGCGGCTGCACGTCACGCGCCCGGCCCGGACCCGCCCGCTGCTGGTCGGCGGCGAGCGCTGGGTCATCGACCTCGGCCGGGCGCTGCGGTCCGCCGGCCTGGACGTGCTGATGTGGGCGGGCCTGGATACCGCAGCGGGAGCAGGTCCGGCAGGCCGGGCTCGAGCTGGCGCCGGGTGAGCTGCTCGCGGCCGCCACCGGCCGGGGGCGCGGCTCGAGGAGATCACGGCCGTGCTCCTGCTCACCGACGAGGACGACTTCAACGCGCTCGCCTCGGTGCTGCTGACCGGCAACGTCGAGGGCCGCGTCTACCGGCTCGCGCCGCCGCTGCGCAGCCACGGGGTCGTCGCTCCCTACACCAGCGGGGAGATCCTGTTCGATGACGGCCTGACCAGGAGGACGGTCAGCGGCCGGTATCACGACGGCGCCCGGATCGTCACGCAGCCCGCCGACGGCGTGCTCCCCGCCGGGCACGACCTGCTGTTCCTCGTGCGCGCGGACGGTCAGCTCGCTGCCGTCACGCACACCGGCACCCCCGCGCCGGAGGCGGGCGACACGATCGTGTCCCTAGGGTCGGTGCCGGTAGCCCAGGCCAGCGACGAGTTGGAGAGAGCATGAGTTTTCACGTGCGGCTGGTCAGCAGGCCCGACCGGACCGACAGCCTGCTCGAGGCCCTCGACTCCGACCCTGGCGTCTCCAGCCTGGTGGTTCTCCCCGGCGCCGCGCGGCCAGGCGGCGACGCGGTGCAGTTCGACGTAGCGGCCCAGGTCCGCTAACTCCGTGTTCCAGCAGCTGAAAGGCTTCACCGACGGCCACCGCGAGGCGGTCGCCGTCGAGTACGTGGACGCCACTCTCGGGGGACCGCCGGAGCCACCCTCACGGCACCTTGTGATGCAGCGAGACCAGGCCCCGGTGTGGGAACTCGTCGAGGCCAGGATCCGCTCGGACGCCGTCTACGCACCCAGTTTCTACATCCTGCTGGCCATCGCGGGACTGATCGGCGCGGTCGGCATCCTGACCAACTCGCAGATCCTGATCGTCGGGGCCATGGTGGTGGGACCGGAATACAACGCGATCATGGGCGTGGCCCTCGGCATCGACAAGCGGACCCGGCGGCCGGTGCTGCGCGGCCTCCTCGCCCTGGTGGCCGGATTCACCGCCGCCGTGGTCGTCACCCTGCTGTTCGGCCTGGCGATCCGCTGGTCCGGGCACACGCCGCAGCTGTACTTGAACGGGATCCGGCCGGTCTCCGACCTGATCAACAATCCGAACTTGTTCTCGGTGGTGGTCGCGGTGCTAGCCGGGATCGTCGGCGTGGTGTCGCTGACCGAGGCCCGGGCCAGCGCCCTGATCGGCGTGTTCATCTCGGTCACGACCATCCCCGCCGCGGCCGACATTGGCCTGTCCCTGGCCTACTCCAGCTGGGGTGAGGCCCGGGGGTCGGCCTTCCAGCTGCTGCTCAACGTGGTGCTGCTGATCGTGGTGGGCGCCGGAGCCCTGCGCCTGCAGCGGATCATCTGGCGGGCCGCGAACAGCCGGGCCCAGGGACGGTCCAGGGCCCGGGTGCGCAGAGCCGCCGGCGTCCCGGTCAGACGTGGCTGCGCTCCGGCCCGTAGACGTCCCAGAGCTGGCCGGCGAAGAACCGGCCGAACCGCTCCGTCCCGGCGGCGCCGTGCGGGCCTTCCACCCGGATGGTGGTGAGCTCGCGCACGAAGTCGGTGATGTGCAGGTGCAGGGTGCCGGCCGCGAGAATCCGGGCCTGGTCGTCCTCCTGCGCCGCCACATGGCCCGCCAGCAGCCGGAAGTACAGGGTCGAGGTGTCCGGCCAGATCCGGGTCAGCGCCCCGTGCCACACGTTCTTCCAGCCGATGAGGGTGCGGGGCTGGCCCAGCGCGCTGTCGAAGTGCAGCCGGTACCACATGAGGCGGCGGTCCGGCACCCCGGTCGGCGCGAACAAATTGAACCAGCCCCGCTGGATTTGACGCCGGCCCCCGATGCTTTCGGCGTCAATCCATCCCTCGGCCCGGGCGGAGTGCTCGGGCTCATCCAGGAAGCGTTCTAGGTCGTCGGCGGTGATGGTGAGCCGGAAGGCCAGCGGCTCCTGCAGCAGCCGGGTCACCGCCGCGGGACCTCCGTTGCTCGCACCCGGGAAGCAGGTCCCGCTCATTTCCTCGGAGAACGACAGCCAGGTGCGGTCCGGGCGGCGCGCGGGCGGGCCGGGCTCGGCGTCAGCCGCCGCCCCGGCGCGCACCAGGTCCGCTCCGCCCACGGTCGTGGCGGGCGGCTTGTCCAGCAGCCGGGTGCACATGCGGTCGGCCAGCGCGGCGATGGTCAGCGAGGGGTTCGGGCCGACCGGCCCCGGCATCGCCGCGCCGTCGGCGATGTAGAGGCCCGGGTAGCCGAACACCTCGCCGTAGGGATCACACACCCCCACGCTGGGGTCACGCCCCATGGGGGCGCCGCCCACCGGATGCGCGGTAATGATCCGCTTGCTCAGCCACATGGGGTTGTTCACGCAGCGCGCGCCGAGCACGGCCGCGACGCGCCGCATGGTGGCGTTCACCCGCTCGAAGTACGCCTCGCTGGTGGCGGTGGACCAGACCAGGTCCAGCCGGTCGCCGCGCAGCCGCAGCACGCCGTCGGGGACGTCGCGGCCCATGCCGAGCAGCGGCAGCGAGCCGACCGAGAGCGAGTCCGCGCCGATCAGGTCGGAGATCTCCCTGGACATGCTCGGGTCGGGCGCACGGGTGATGATGGCGCGGCAGCGTTCGAGCACGAACTGCGCCAGCCGCCGCGTCTCCCCCGGCACGTCCGCCGCCTCGACCAGCCAGTCGACGAAGGCCGGGTACCCGCCGTCCTCGAGGTACGCGCCGCGGCCGGATCCCGCCGGGACGTCATGGCTGTCGCTGAGCCGGATGGCGCTGGTGATGACGGGCCCGCGGCTGGCGTCGAGCGGCCGGATCCCGCTGCGGTCCTGGGCGTTGATGAGGAAGCTCAGTACGTCCCCGTTGCCGCTGAACCGGCTGCCGAGGGCCGGGCTCAGGCCGGGAAAGTGCGCGCTGTTGCGCAAGAGCAGGTAGGACGTGCCGTAAGTGCCCGCGGCCAGCACCAGCCGCTCGCAGACGATCGTCCCGGACGGCGGGGCCACGGCGCCGCGCGGGGCCCCCTCGCCGGCGGGCTCGTGGCGGACGTAGTCCACTTCGTAGCCGCTGGCCGGCCGGGGGCGGATGGCCCGCACCTCGTGACCAGTGCGCAGGTCGGCGCCGTGGTGGCGGGCGGCGGACAGGTAGTTGTAGTCGAGGCTGTTCTTGGCCCCGATGTTGCAGCCGATGTCGCACTCGCCGCACAGGCGGCAGGTGGTCCGCTGCCGCCCGTGCAGGTTGCCGTACGGCGGGTCCACGATCGGCAGCCCCGGGCCCGGCGCGGCCCCCGGCGCGGGCGCGAAGCTGACCGCGAGCGGCGGCAACTGCCAGGGCAGGCCGAGTTCCGCCGCGGCGTCCTGCATGGCGCGGGTCTTGCGCGTCGAGGAGTACGGAGCCACCTCCAGCGGGTAGGGCGTGGCCCCCAGCATGCGCTCGACCTGGTCATAGTGCGGGTCGAGATCGGCGCGGGTGACCGGCCAGGACTCGAACCCCCCGTGCGGCAGCGGATCGTCCTGGACGAACCAGTGCTCGTCCTTGCGGAGCAGCACGTTGGCGTAGATGAGCGAGCCGCCGCCGAGCCCGCTCGACACCACGGAGTCGCAGCCGCTGAAGTGCCAGACGTCGAACATCCCGTGCAGCCCGGCCGCGGGGTCCCAGAAGGCCCGGCTCATCTCGGCGGGCGTGCGCGGGAAACTGTCCGGCGGGTACGCCTGCCCGCGCTCGAGCAGGATGACCGACAAGCCGGACTCGGCCAGCCGGTACGCGGTCACCGCGCCGCCGAAGCCGGAGCCGATCACCACCGCGTCGGCATGTTCGGGGGCCGGGGCCGCCGGGTTCCGCGTCCCGGTTCCGGTGGCCATCTCAGGCCGCCTGCCGCTTGAGGAACTCGCCGATCCGCGGGAACACGTCCGTGTGGGCGCTCTGGCCCACGATCGGGTCGACGTGACCGTAGCCGGGCAGGATCTCGAGCTCGGACCGGCCCGGCGCGACCTTCGAGAGCAACTGGTGGCAGGCGATGTTCGAGTCGGCGAAGACCCGGTTGTTGTCCCCGGTCAGCAGCAGCATGGGCGTGGTCAGCCGCGCGGCGCCGGCCAGGTAGTCATCGGGGAGGTCGCGGTGGCGGGGGTCACCGGGGTCACATTTCACCGCGTGCCCGGCCCGCACCATCTTGCTCACGTGCCGGTAGTAGTACGTCCCGCCGGCCCCGCACAGGTCACCCATCCGCTCATGGGTCTCGGGGAGCAGGTTGGCGTGCTCGTACATGGCCGGATGGCCGCTGCCCCACATGAAGCTGAGCATGTGGCACGCGCTCACGTCGCATTCGCGGTGCGCCAGGTCGACCAGGCGGGCGAGCGCTCCGCCGCGGGTCAGCGGCGGGCTGTCCGCGAACGCGGGGTCCAGGGACACCACTCCCACCAGGTATTCCAGGAGCGGCGGCCCGTACCGCAGCTTCCACCGTGACCAGCCCGGCACCCGGGGGGTGAGCGCGACGCTGTTGCAGGTCACGCTGGCCAGGCCGGGGAGCCTGCCAGCGAACAGGCTCATCGTGAGCGACAGCGAGCCGAGGCAGTGGGCCACGACGTGCACCCGGCGGTCCCCCACGTGCCGGCGGAGCTCAGCCAGCGCGGCGGGATGGTCGTAGTCCGCGATGTCGTCGAGGGTGTAGCGGTGGGTCTCGCCGTCGTAGGGGAACCGGTTGCTCATCCGGAAGTCGACCGCCCAGACGTCGGTGAATCCGGTGTCCAGCAGGTAGCTGGCCAGGTTGCGGTGCTCAGGCATGATGAACAGGTCGCTGGACGACGTCAGGCCGTGCACGAGCAGGACGACGTCGTCGCAGTCGGCCCGGTGGAACCGGGTCAGGCTGAGCCCGAGGCCGTCGTCGGTCGAGAACGGGTGCACCGACACCTCGGCGTCCCGCACGCCGTCGAGCGTGTAGCGCGGGATACGGATCGTCATCTGAGCTCCCTGCGGACTCCGCTGCTGTGCTGCCTCAGTTGCTGCTCCCACAGTGCCGCCTGCGGCGACCGGTGCGCATCGTGGTAAACCCTGACTTCGCTGCGCCACCCGGGAAGCTCCGGCTCAGGGAGAGGACGGCCAGCGCGGTCACACCTCGCCGAGCGCCTTGAGCAGGCCGGTCCGCGAGGACACGCCGAGCTTGGCGAAGGCGTGGGACAGGTGGGTCTCCACGGTCCGGACGCTGACGAAGAGCGACCCGGCGATCTGCTGGTTCGTGTAGCCCTCGCGGACCAGCTTGACCACGTCCAGCTCGCGCTGGGTCAGGCCGTGCGGCCCGGGTCCCCGGCCCGTGCTGGCCGGGCCGGGCACCCGGACGCCGAGCTTGCGCTGCTCACGTGCGGTGGCCGCGAGCAGGGAGCGGGCGCCGCAGTCGGAGAACACCTGCGCCGCGGCCGCGAGTTCGCTGCGGGCGTCGCCGTGCAGGCCCGCCGCGGCGTAGGACTGCCCGGCGCACAGCCGGGCCCGGCCGGCGTCGATGAGCAGGCCGGCGGTGGCCAGGGACTGCGCGGCGCCGCCCGCCGCCGCGGCCGCGGCCCGGGGCTCGGCGCCGCGCAGGGCGTGCGCACGCGCCAGCGCGGCGCTGGCCTCCTGGCCGGCCCGGGCGACCTTCACCGCGTGACCGGCCCAGCGGCTGGCCTCGTCCGGGCGGCCGCTCCCGGCCTCCACGTCGGCCATCACCTCACAGGCCGCCAGCAGGCTGCGCTGATCGAGCATGGGCCGCTTGAGGTCGTTGCACGCCTGCGCCATCGTGTCCCGGCCGGCCTCACGCCGCCCCGCGTTGATCAGGGCGACCGCCAGCGCGTACTGGGCCTGGGCGCCGGACCATTCCCCGTTGCCCTTGCCGGTGCGGGCCGCCTCCTCGCCGATCTGTATCGCGGCGGCATCCGCACCGGACCAGCTGGCCGCGAGGCACTGCTGGGTCAGCGCGAAGACCAGCTGATGGCCCGAGCCGAGCAGGCGGGCCACCTCGACCGCTTCTTCCGCGGCCGCGGCGGCCTCCGCCAGCCGGCCGAACAGCGTCAGCACCCGGGCCTGCCCGGCCAGCAGGTTGCTGATGATGTAGCCCTGGCCGGTGGAGCGGGCAATGGCGACCGCGCGGTCAAAATGGCCCAGCGCGCTCTGGTCCCGGCCCATCATCGTCTCGGTCCAGCAGAGCCAGGCCACCGCGTCGAGCCATTCCGCGAGATGGTCGTCCGGCGCGGCCGCCACGAGCTGGCCGGCCGCCTCGATGAACCGGGCCGCGTCGGCGGCCCGCCCCCGGGCGAAGGCGGGCAGCGGCCGCAGTGCCGCGATCGCCACCGCCACGCTGGGCTCCAGGGCGTCCGGGTCTTCCGGGATCAGGTCCAGGACCGCCTGCGCGGCGCGGACGTCCCCGCGCATGAGGCTCTCGGCCACCAGCCGGGTCCGCAGCGGCACCGCCGCCGGCGACTGGGGGTCGGGGATCCGGCGCAGTTCGTCGAGCAGCACCGCCCGGGCCTCCTGCGGCCGGTCGAGCTGGCGTTCCATCAGCGCGCAGAACCGGGCCGCCTTGGCCCGCCGGGCGTGGTCACCGAGCGGCAGGCGCCGCAGCACCTCACGCGCCGCCTCGCGGCCTTCGGCCAGCTGGCCGCTCACCGCCCGCAGCCGGGCCACGTCGAGGAGCAGTTCGAGCTGGCGGTCGGGGGCGGGCATGATGTCCCGGGCCGCCTCGAGCCAGTGCGCGGCCGTGGCGGGCGCGTGCGCGGCCACCTCGCGGGCCGCGTCGAGCAACGTGGTGATGGCCGCCTGGTCGCCGAAGGGTGCTGACCGCTCCACGTGGTGCGCGCGCAACGCCGCGGGGGCCGCGACCTCAGCCAGGTGCGCGGCGATCCGGGCGTGCGCGCCGAGCCGCCAGCCCGCGGCCGCGCAGTCGTAGGTTGCCCGGCGCACCAGCGGGTGCCTGAACCGCAGCCGCCCCGCGGACGCGGGCCGGACGATGTCACGGGCGGCCATCTCGTTCAGCGCGGCCAGCGCCTCGGCCTCGCTGACCTCGGCCGCCACGGCGGCCAGGCCGGGCTCGAACTCGTCCGCGGCCACCGCCGCCGCGTGCGCCACCTGCCGGGCCTTTGGCGACAGGCCGTCCAGCTCGAGCTGGAGCGCGGCCCTGACCGCGGGCGGCAGCTCGCTGCCGTCGGCACCCTCCGCCGTGAGCGGCGTGTGCTGATCCATCCGGGCCAGTGCTTCCAGGTAGAACGGGTTGCCGCCGCTGGCCTCGTGCAGCGCCTGGTACCGCGCCCGGACCAGGCCGGGGCCGAGCAGTTCCTCGGTCTCGGCGACCGTCAGCGGTCCCACCAGCAGCTGGCGGGCGGGCCCGGTGGCCGGGGTGAGCAGCGCCGCCAGCCGCGCCGGGGCCTGCGCCGGACGGTAGGCGACGGCTACCAGCACCCGGCCGCGGGGCGGGTGCCGGACCAGGTGGTCCAGCAGTTCGATGGACGCGTTGTCGGCCCAGTGCACGTCGTCGAGGATCAGCACCAGGCCGTGCGGGACGGCCAGATCCTCCAGCAGGCGGCGCATCCCGCGGTAGATCCGGTACCGGCCGGTCATGTCACGCCCGGGCGCTGGCCCGGCGGGCCCGTCCGGGCCAGGCGCGGCGGCCCGCAGGGACGGCAGGACGGTCGCGAGCAGCCCGCAGGTGCCTGCGCCCAGCCGGGTGGCCAGGCTGGGCAGGCCGGACTCCACCTGGTCGTCCAGCGCGTCGACCACGACCCCGAGGGGCATCTCCTGCTCGAACTCGGCCGCCCGGCCCGCCAGGACGACCACGTCCCGCCGGGCGGCCTCCGCGGCCAGCTCGCTCAGCAGGCGCGTCTTGCCGGCGCCGGGCTCGCCGACCAGGCTGAGGAAGCAGCATGAGCCGGTGCCCGACGCGTCGAGGGCCTCCCTGAACGCGCGCAGCGCGTCGCCCCGGCCGACTAACGGGCCCATGCCGGGCGGGAATCCCTGGGCGGCGGCGTTGCCGCGCACCCCGGCTGGCCGGTCCGCACCACCGTCCATGCCTGCGCTCCACAGCGACACGCGCTCACATCCGGTGACCGCGAATGGCGCTGAAGTTCTACGGACTGTAGCCCACTCTATCGAGGCGGCCTGCCCCTCCTGGAGGGCATACCAGCCGCAAAATGTACGCAAACTGGGCCAACGTGCCTGACCGGTACGGCCGGGCACGCAAGCCGGGCTGAGGGGCCATTCCTCACCCCCGGCGGGTGAAGCAGACACCCCGCTGGCCCGGCAAGGTCAGTGCAGGGGTGGTGTCGATGAGGAGAGCTGGGCCAGGTGGTACTTGACCTGCTCCTGATCGGCCTGGGCATTGCCCTTGAGCCTTTCCCGCTCATCGCGTTCCTGCTGATCCTGAGTTCCGAGAAGGGCACCCGGAAAGGCCTGGCCTTCATCCTGGGCTGGCTGGCCTGCCTGGTCGTGGTGATCGGCGCCGTGGTCCTGCTCACCGGGGGTAAGCCACCCGCGCCGGCCACCGCGCCGTTGACCGCGGTCCTGGCCATCAAGCTCACCCTGGGCGTCGTGCTGATCCTCTACGCCGTCCGGCAGGAGCGCCGCCGGGGCCGCCCGCGCAAGACCCCGGCCTGGATGGCCAGGCTGGACGGGTTCTCGGCGTGGAGCGCGGCCGGGCTGGCCGCCTTCCTCCAGCCGTGGGCCCTGGTCGCGGCCGGTGCGGCCACGGTCAGCCAGGCCAAGCTCTCGAACGTGTGGGAGTGGCTGATCCTGGTGCTGTTCTGCCTGCTGGCCACCTCCAGCTTCCTGTACCTGGAGCTGTCCGCGGCCTTCCGGCCGGCCGCCGCCGGCGCCCTGATCCAGAAGCTGCGGAACTGGCTGGACACCCATCAGGACCTGGTGATCATCGTGATCTCGCTGCTGCTGGGGTTCTGGCTGGCCGGCAAGAGCATCTACCTGCTCGTCACATGACCCGCGATCTAGCCGTTGAGGAGGACATGCGGTGACGATGCCATCCGACCCGCTGGCGCTGCTGCGGTCCCGGAGTTACGTCGCGCTGCTGGTGCTCGCCGCGATCATCGGGGCGCCAGTCTCGGCGCTGGCTTACTTCTTCCTCGCGCTGGTCAGCAAGATGCAGGGCTGGGTCTTCACCGACCTGCCCAAAGGCCTGGGCTTCCACGCCGAGCCGCTGTGGTGGCCGCTGCTGCCGCTGGCGGTGGCGGGGGTGCTGGTCGCGCTCACCCTCCGCTACCTGCCCGGGACCGGCGGCCACTCCCCCGCCGACGGGTTCAAGGCGGGCGGCGGGCCGGCCGCTCCCATCGAGCTGCCCGGCATCGTGCTCGCCGCCTTCGCGACGCTGAGCCTGGGCGTAGTCCTCGGCCCCGAGGCCCCGCTGATCGCCATCGGCGGGGGGCTCGGGGTCATCGCCGTCCGGCTGGTCAGGCGGGACGCCCCGGCCCGCACCCAGACCGTGGTCGCGGCGGCGGGCAGCTTCGCGGCCATCGCCACCCTGCTCGGCTCCCCGCTGACCGGGGCGTTCCTGCTGATGGAGGCCACCGGGCTGGGCGGGGCCATGATGGAACTCGTGCTGGTCCCCGGCCTGCTGGCCGCGGGAATCGGTTCCCTGGTCTTCATCGGCCTCGACGCGTGGACGGGGCTGGGCACGTTCTCACTGGCCATCCCCGACTTGCCCCACTTCGGATCGCCGACGGCGGCCGAGTTCGGCTGGGCGCTGGTCATCGGCGTGCTGGCGGTTCCGCTCGGCAGCGCCATCCGCTGGCTGGGCCTGTTCCTGCGGCCGTATTCCGAGCGCCGTATCCTGGTCGTCACCCCGCTGATCGGCCTGGCCGTCGCGGGCCTGGCCATCGCGTTCGCCGCCGCGACCGGCAAGGGCTCTGCCGAGGTGCTGTTCTCCGGCCAGGACCAGCTGGGCCCGTTCATCCAGCACAGCGCCAGCTACACGGTCGGCGCGCTGCTGCTGCTCATAGCCTGCAAGGGGCTCGCCTACGGCATCTCGCTGAGCGGCTTCCGCGGCGGCCCGACGTTCCCGGCCCTGTTCCTCGGCGGGGTGGGCGGCGTGGCACTGTCGCACCTGCCCGGGCTGCCGCTGGTCGCGGGGGTGGCCATGGGCATCGGCGCGATGTCCGTCGTGATGCTCCGGCTGCCGCTGACCTCGGTCCTGCTGGCTTCCCTGCTGCTGGCCTCGGACGGGCTGGCGGTCATGCCCCTGGTCATCGTGTCCGTCGTGGTGGCTTACGTGATCTCGGCGCGGCTGGCACCGGCACCCGCCACGTCCGGCGACCCGGCTCCGGCTCCGCCCGGCCACCCGCAGCCGCAACCCGCGGGCCGTGCCGCCACATCCGTGGCGCCTGTCTCCTGAGGATCATTAGCGTCGCCCGGCTGACGTCTACTTCGCCGGGCTGTCGACGGTGAGTCCGGCGACGTTAGCCGCATCGGCGAGCCGCCGGTCGTAAGTCACGAACGAGGTCAGCTGATCACTCGTGCGCAACGCGGTGGCCAAGTGAATCGCGTCCAGGGTGCGCACGGCCGGCGGCATTACCCTCTGGGCGAGAGCACGCACCTCCGGGCTGATCTCTACCAGCAGCATGAGGTCAAAAATGAGCGGGAGCCGGCCGATGGCCTCTGGCGCATGCCGCGCCAGGGCCCGGACGGTCTCCACCTCGACCAGGACCGAGCTGACCCAGCCCAGACTGGAGCGGTCGGCCAGCCAGTCACGCAGAGCTTGTGACTCTGCCTCGGCGTGGACGAGCTTCACCACGGCCGCAGAATCCAGGTAGATCACTACCGCTCATCCTCGCGGGACCGGGACAGCTCGTCGGCGACGTTGACCCCATCAGGCTCTCCGAGATCCATCCGGAGAACGGCGCGGCGCATCTCGGCCGCCCGCTCACGGCGGGCCGCCGCTTCCAGCACTGCCTGCCGGATCACGACGGACCGGGAACTGCCGTCACTGGTCAGGATGTCGAGAGCGTGCTCGGTGTCGGCGTCGGTGCGGATCGTTATGGTCTCGGTCATAGCTCCATCGTAAGACAAGTTGTCTTACAAAAGAAGTAAGCCCAGCCGGGCCACGTCTGGCCTCCGCGGGATTCGCCCTAGCGGTCAGCTCTCGGCACTGTCCGGGGCGCTCGCCGCATGGCTGTCGTCCTCGACGTCGAACTCGCCGTCCTGGACGCCGAGGGTGAACGCCTTCCACTCGTCGGGGGTGAAGGTCAGCACCGGCCCGTCGGGGTCCTTGGAGTCGCGCATGGTGATGACGTAGTCGCTGCCCTCCTTGGAGCCGGGCACGACCGCGACCTCTACGCATGCACCGCCGTTCCCTCCGCTGTAGGAGGACTTGCGCCACGGGGCGCCGGTCAGGTCCATCTCTCGATCGCCTTCCTCGCCAGGTCTGCCGAGGCACGCGGGGACAGCGCCTCGGCCTTCAGTATGTCGTACAGCAACGCCAGCCGGGCTACGTCTTGAGCACGCTCAGCGACCTGGCCAGCCTCGCCGCGGCGACTCTGACACGGCCCCCGCGTCCCTGACAGCCTCCCACCGCACGAGGACAAACAGCGGTGCGTACTGTCGTGCTTTCAGAGCGTAGGCCCTGCGCGCGAGGCTTGACCACAAATTCCCGCAAGCGAAACCCTGAGCGTCCCATGCCGTGCCCCATCCCGGCGGCCCCGCCGTGCACCTGGGAGCCCTGGGCCACCCTCATCGCCCCGGCCGGCAAGCGGCCGGCGGACCGCGCCCGCACGGACGCCCGGACCAGCGCGCACCCATGCGGCGAGACGGCGTCAGTCACGCTGAGTAGCGTGACGCGGCTTAGGGTAGTAAGCCGTTGACCTAGCGTGAACGGGGCGGGGACGGATGGGGGAGATCAGCCGGCGCGCGATGCTCGGCGGGACGGGGAAACTCGCGGTTGTCGCAGCGGCCGGGACCCAGCTCGGCTGGGCCACAGTCCGGCCGCGGCAGCCGCGGCCGGACTGGGAGGCACTGGCCCGCCGGCTTCGCGGCCGGCTGCTCCGGCCGGGTGAGAACGGGTACCTGGTGGCGAGCGTCCCCTACAACAAGCGCTACGCGGACGTCCGTCCCGGCGGGGTGGCGATGTGCGCCGACGACGCGGACGTCCGGGTCGCGCTGCGCTGGGCCCGTCACTACGGGGTGCCGTTCGCGGCCCGGTCCGGGGCGCACAGCTACGGCGGCTACTCGGCGAGCCGCGGCCTGCTCATCTCGCTGGCCGCGATGAACTCGGTCCGGGTGGACCGCAGGTCGATGACCATCACGGTGGGCGCGGGCGCCCGCATCCGGGACTTCTACGCCGGGCTGGCCGGCACCGGGGTGGCCGCGCCGACCGGCCGGTGCCCGTCCGTGGGCCTGACCGGGCTGCTGCTCGGCGGCGGTTTCGGCTTCACCAGCAGGCACCTGGGCCTGACCTGCGACTCGCTGCTGGAAACCCGGGTGGTGACCGCCTCAGGCGCGGCGCTGAGGGTGAGCCCCCGGTCGCACCCGGACCTGTTCTGGGCCTGCCAGGGCGGGGGTGGCGGCAACTTCGGCGTCAACACCCGCTTCACGTTGCGGGCGACCCGGGTCGGTGACGTCTCGGTGTACCGGCTCGAATGGCCGTGGCGGGCGGCCGGCGCCGCACTGGACGCGATGCAGACCCTGATGGACGGCGCCCCGGACACCCTGTCCTGCCGCGTCGGCTTCGACGTGAGCGGGGGCGGCCCGGCCACCGGGGGGAGCCCGGCGCGGGGCGTCTCCGCTCTCGGCCTCTACTTCGGCCCCAGCCACGAACTGGCCGAACTGCTGGCCCCGGTGCTGGCTGCGGCCTGGCCCTCGGTCCAGGTGATCGAGGACCGCACGTACCTGGCCGCCGCGGCGGCGCTCGCGGGCAACGTGCCCTTCGACCGGTTCGCGTCCAAGTCGCGTTTCCTGGACGGCCCGCTGCCCGGCGCCGGGATCGACACCGCCGTCCGCTGGATCGAGCGCTGGCCGGGCAGCTCCAACCCAGGCGGCGCCGGAATCACCCTGTTCGCCTGGGGCGGTGCGATCAACGCGGTGGCGCCGGACGCCACCGCGTTCGTCCACCGCGGCGCCGCGTTCCTGATGGACAGCGAGACCACCTGGACCGCCCGCGACAGCCCGCCGGTGGTCTCCGCCAACCTCGACTGGCTGGCCGGCCTGTACCACGCGCTGGCCCCGTTCGGCACGGCCCAGGCGTACCAGAACTTCATCGACCCGGCGCTGCGGGACTGGAAGGCCGCGTACTACGGCGCGAACCTGCCCCGGCTGACCGCGGTCAAGCGCCGGTATGACCCAGACGACGCGTTCCGGTTCGCCCAGTCCGTCCCTGAGCGTCTGCCGCGCCGCGTGGCGGCCTGATCCGGGCCGGATCAGCCTCGGTCTCCGGGCTCCGGGTCAGCCCGGTAGTCCTGGTCGCTGACGTGATGCGCCCACACGGTCTGCGCGCCGGTGACGGGATCGCCCCCGGAGATCGCGACGTGGCACATGAGCTGGTCCGGCGCGGCGCCGTGCCAGTGCTGCTCACCGGGCCCGGCCACCACCGTGTCGCCCGCCCGCAGCTGCCGGACCGGGCCACCGGCGGACTGGACCCGGCCCACCCCGTCCACCACGTGCAGCACCTGGCCGCCCGGGTGGGCGTGCCACGCCGTCCGGGCCCCGGGCGCGAACGTCACCCGCAGCGCGCGGACGGCGGTCCCGGGCAGGGTCGCCAGCTCGTCCATCCAGACCTGCCCGGTGAACCAGTCCGCCGGGCCAGCCGCGCTGACCCGGGACGTCGCCGGCTTGAACTCCATCTGCTCTCCTGTTCGTCGCTGGATGCCCGCCCGCCGGGCCGCCGCGGCAGCTAGCCCGCAGCCGGGGAACGCCTGAGCCGGGCCAGGGCCACCGGGGCCAGGCCGGCCAGGTCGCGGCTCTCCCGGGTCAGATGCGCCTGGTCGGCGTAGCCGGCCAGGGCGGCCAGCCCGGCCAGGTCGTCCAGGGCCCCGCCCGCGTCGATCCGGGCCACGACGCGGCGGAAACGCAGCACGCGGCGCAGCAGCACGGGGCCGTAGCCGACCGCGGCCACGCACCGGCGGTGCAGCTGGCGCTCGCTGACGCCCAGCTGCCGGGCCACCTGCCCGACCCGGGCGCCGGGCCTGCTGAGCTGGGCCACGCGCCTCGGTGACCAGGGGGTCCGGCGGCGCGCCGGCCACCATCTCCCCGGTCAGCCGGACCAGGCGGCGGAGGGCTTCCTCGGGCGGCCAGATCACCGTGCACCTGGGTGGCCAGGCTGCCACCCCGGCCGCCGGGCAGCCCGGTGCGCAGCGCGCCGGTGTCCAGCTGCTGGTCGAGCAGGGCGCTGAGCGGCAGGCCCAGGGCCGCGCCGCCGGCTCCTGGCCGGAACCGCACCCCGGCCAGCACCGTGCCGGGCGGGACCGGGGCGAGCACCGGCCCGGTGTCCGGCCCGGCCAGGGATACCCCGCTGCCGCCGCGCCAGATCAGGTCGGTGCAGCCGTCCGGGAGCACCCGGGTGGGCGGCGCGCCCGCGGCCGGGGTCACCCCCACCCACAGGCAGGACACGGCGCGGGCGAGGGACGCGGGAGGCGCGTACTCCCGGTAACCCGGCGACCAGTCCATGACATGAGTCTGGCACGGGCCCGGTCGTCCCGGCGGCCGTCGTCGCCTGCCTTCAGTACCGGGGCGTGTCCGATTCCTTCAAGACACGGCCCGGCCACCGGCCCCAGGATGGGCGCCATGACTTCACCTGACGTGGACATGGACGCCGCCGCCCAGTTCCTCGCCGAGAACGGCCGGGTGCTGGACCGGCGGCGGTTCGAGCGGCTGTTCACCGGCGGCCGGGCCGACTACGTGCGTGACGCGGTCGCCGCCTACCGCAACCCCGACGGCGGCTTCGGCCATGCCCTGGAGCCCGACGGCCGCTGCCCCGGCACCCAGCCGCTGGCGATCCAGTTCGCCCTGGAGACCCTGGACGAGGCCGGGGCCTGGGACGACGGCCTGGCCCTCGGCGCCGTCGGCTGGCTCCAGGCGAACGAGCCTGACGAGGGGGGCGCGGTCTTCGTTGCGGAAAATATTGCCGGATGGCCGCATGCGCCCTGGTGGGTGCCGGAAGACGGCGGCCCCGCGTCCCTCATCACCACCGGCCTGCTGGCCGGCACGCTGCACGGCCGCGGGGTGGCGCATCCCTGGCTGGACCGGGCCACCGAGCTGATGTGGGCGCGGATCGGCGGGCTGGACGCGGCCGGCCCGTACGACCTGCGCGCGGTGGTGCATTTCCTCGACCACGTGCCCGACCGGGACCGGGCGGTCAAGGCCCTGGACCAGCTCGCGCCGCTGATCACCAGCCCCGCGGCGGTGACGCTGGATCCCGAGGCGCCCGGGGAGGTGCACACCCCGCTGGACTTCGCGCCGCGGCCGGAGTCACTGGCCCGCGGGCTGTTCGAGCCCGCGGTGATCGAGGCGCACCTGGACCACCTGGCCCGCGCGCAGCGCGACGACGGCGGCTGGACCGTCAACTGGCAGGCCTGGTCGCCGGTGGCCGCGGCCGAGTGGCGCGGCTCGATGACCGTGACCGCCCTGGCCCGGCTGCGCGCCAACGGCCGCTGACCTGACCCGCCGGCGGCCGGCGGGTCAGCCGTAGAAGAGGCGTTCCATCACGGCGCGGGCCCGGCGCGCGGTGCGCCGGTAGTCCTCGACCAGGTCCTGGCTGGCGTCCGGGGGGTAGCCGAGGATCCGGGACACCGCGGCCAGCTCGGCCTGCTTGGCCGGGAGCACGTCGGAGGACCGCCCGCGCAGCAGCACGACCGCGTTGCGGATCCGGGTCGCCAGCCGCCAGGAGGCGGCCAGCGCGGCCGCGTCGTTTCGGTCGATGAGGCCGGCCTGCTGGGCGGCGGTGAGCGCGGTCAGGGTGCGCGTGGTCCGCAGCGCGGATACCTCGTGGGCGTGGGTCAGCTGGAGCAGCTGGACCACCCACTCCACGTCAGAAAGGCCGCCCGGGCCCAGCTTCAGGTGCATGGCCGGGTCGGTGCCGCGCGGCATCCGCTCGGCTTCCATCCGCGCCTTGAGCCGCCTGATGTCCAGCACCGCCGCGGCGCTGATGCCGCCGGCCGGGTAGCGGAACTCGTCGGCCAGGGCCTTGAACCGCTCCCCCAGCTCACGGTCGCCGGCCGCCGGGTCCGCGCGCAGCAGCGCCTGCGCCTCCCAGGCCAGCGACCAGCGCTCGTAGTACGCGCGGTAGGAGGCGAGCGTGCGGACCAGCGGCCCCTGGCGGCCCTCGGGGCGCAGCCCCGGGTCGACGACCAGCGGCGGGTCGGGCGCGGGCTGGGCGAGCAGGCGGCGCACCTCCTCCGCGACGGTGTGCGCGGCGCGGGACGCCGCCTGGTCGTCGGCGCCCGGCAGCGGGTCGTGGACGAACATGACGTCGGCGTCGCTGCCGTAGCCGGTCTCCCGGCCGCCGAAGCGGCCCATCCCCACCACCGTGATCCGGGTGGGCAGCGGGCCTGACTCGCGCTCGGACTGGCCGATCGCGGCGGCCAGCGCCCCGCCGATGGTGACGGCCGTGATCACGGTCAGCGCTTCCTCGGTCTCCTCCACCGTGGTCACCCCGAGCAGGTCCGCGGCCGCGGTGCGGAGCAGCTCACGGCGGCGCAGGGCGCGGACCGCCCGCGCGGCGTCCGCGGCGCTGGCGTGCCTGCTCACCACCGCGGCGGCCTCGGCGTGCAGGGCGGTCGCGGGACGCGGCGCGAGCTGCTCGTCCGAGCCGAGCAGGGCCACCGTCTCCGGCGCCCGCATCAGCAGGTCGGTCGCGTACCGGCTGGACGCCAGCAGCCGGGCCATCCGGCGCGCCACGTTCGTGTCGTCGCGGAGCAGCCGCAGGTACCACGGGGAGTCCCCGAGCGCATCGCTGACCTGCCGGAAGGCCAGCAGCCCGGCGTCCGGCTGGGCGGCGTCGGCGAACCAGCCGAGCATCACCGGGAGCAGCGTGCGCTGGATCGACGCCCGGCGGGACACCCCTGAGGTCAGCGCCTCGATATGGCGCAGCGCGCCGGCCGGGTCGTCGTACCCGAGGGCTTCCAGCCGGGCCCGGGCCTCCTCGCGGGTGAGCCGGACCGCGCCGGTGGGCAGCCGCGCCACCGCGTCGAGCAGCGGCCGGTAGAACAGCTTCTCGTGCAGGCGGCGGGCTTCGCGGGCGTGCTGGCGCCACTGGGCCATCAGCTCCGCGGCCGGGTCGGCCCGGGACGGCGGGGCGGGGGCCGCCGCGCCGTTGCGGGTCCGGGCCCGGCGCAGCGCGCGGCCCAGCCGCCGCAAGGCGGCCGGGTCTTCCGGCAGGGTGTGGGTGCGGCGCAGCTGGCGGAGCTGGAGCAGATGCTCCACGGTGCGCAGGAACCGGTAGGCGCGCGGCCATGCTGGCCGCGTCCTCCCGGCCCACATAGCCGCCCCGGGCCAGCGCGGCCAGCGCGGGCAGCGTGCCCCGCTCACGCAGCGACTCGTCGGTGCGCCCGTGCACCAGCTGGAGCAGCTGGACCGCGAACTCGATGTCGCGCAGCCCGCCGGGACCGAGCTTCAGCTGGCGCGGCGCCTCGCCGGGGGCCAGGTTCCCGATGACGCGGCGGCGCATGGCCTGCACGTCGGCGACGAAGTTGGGCCGCCGGGAGGCCTGCCAGACCATCGGGCTGAGGGCCTCGAGATACGCCTGGCCCAGCTCGCGGTCGCCGGCCACCGGGCGGGCTTTCAGCAGCGCCTGGAACTCCCACGTCTTGGCCCAGCGCTGGTAGTAGGCGACGTGACTGGCCAGGGTCCGGACCAGGGGGCCGTCGCGTCCTTCGGGGCGGAGGTTGGGGTCCACCGGGAACAGGGCGCCCTCGGCGGTGTTCTGCGAGCAGGTCCGGATCAGGCCCGCGGCCAGCTGGGTCGCGGTACGCAGCGCCGCTGGGTCGGCCTCGGCGTCGGCGGGGTTAGCCGAACCGGCCGGGGCCGGGTCTGCTGCCCGGGCGCCGTCGGGCTTCTCGGCGGCGGCGGAGGCGCCGACGAAGATCACGTCCACGTCGCTGGCGTAGTTGAGCTCGCGCCCGCCGCACTTGCCCATGGCGATCACCGCCAGCCGGGCGGGGGCCGACCCCGGGGGCAGCTGGGAGCGGGCGATGGCCAGCGCGGCCTCGAGGGCCGCGGCGGCGAGGTCGGCCAGTTCGGACGCGGTCTCGTCGACTGTGACGGCGCCGGTCAGGTCCCGGGCCGCCAGGTGCAGCAGCCGCCGCTGGTAGGCGGCGGGCAAGGCGGTAGCCGGGTTCCCGTCCTGCGCCCCGGCCGGGTTGGCGACCGGCTCCGGGTCGTCGGGCTTAGCGCCCACCGCCGTCAGCAGGTCCGCCCGGAGCTCGGCGGCCCCCGGGCTGCGCAGCGCGTCCGGGCCGCTCAGCACCTGGCAGTCGTCCGGGTGGCGGACCAGGTGATCGCCGAGCGCGGCGCTCGCGCCGAGCACCGCGGTAAGCCGGTTCCGCAGCCCGGCGTCAGCGCGCAGCGCGGCGAGCAGGTCACCGTCGAGAGGCATCCGGGCCAGCGTGGTCAGGGCCAGATCAGGGTCGGCGGCCGCGGCGAGTGAGGCCAGCAGGTCAGCGTCGGCGCCCTCGGGGTCGAGGGCCAGGTCCTCACTGAGCAGCCGTTCCGCGCGGGTCGCGTCAGCGAATCCCATCCGGGCCAGTTCCCCGGCCGGGGTCGTCCTTCGGCGCGCGCTCACCTCTGCACCGTAACGGCCGGGTGCGGAGTTGGCTTCCCCTGGCCCGGCTCAGCGCGGCGGCGGGGCAGGTGACGTGCGCGGATACGGCGGCCAGCGGCCTGCGGCAGCGCCCTGAAGCTGGAACCGGGGGGCGGGGTCAGGGGGGAGAGACCGCGCCCCCCGGTTCCGAACGGGGCAGAAATCCGGCGCCGGGGCCGTCCGTAGACGGCCCCGGCAGGGGGGTGCACCGGGGGGGGTAGGTGCACATCTGAAGTATCTAACCCGCCGGTAACGTCCCGGTAGCGCGGTTGGGGACGGTATGTCAGGCGCCGACCGCGTGGTCCTCGCGCAGCCGGCCGCCCAGGGCTGACCTGGCCGAGGCCGCCGGGACGCCGGGCACCGGCGGTTCCTCGCCGTCCAGCCGGGCCCGGACCTGGTCGGCGTCGGAGTGGCTGAGGTCTTCCAGGATGGCCAGGGCTTCCTGCCACGCCTGGCGGGCCTGGGGCAGCTGGCCGGCCGCGTAGTACGCGTCGCCCAGGTGGACCAGCATCGTCGTCTGGTAGTACCCGGTCCGCAGCACCTCGATCAGGCCCACCGCGGTACGCAGGCAGCTGATCGACTCCTCCAGCCGGCCCAGGTGCAGCAGCGAGTACCCCAGGCTGTCCCAGGTCGCCGCCTCGTTCAGCGGGTCACCCCGGCCCCGGTACATGCCCAGCGCCTGCTCACAGAACTCCAGCGCCTGCTCATAGTCACCCAGCAGGGCGTGCATCCAGCCCACCCCGTTGAGCATCTTCGCCAGCCCCGGCTCATACCCCTCGTCCCGGTACAGCGCCAGCGACAGCTGCGCATGCCCCAGCGCCTCCGCGATCCGCCCCTGCTGCTCGGCCAGCATCGCGATCTCGTTGTGCGCCCGGGCCTCCCCCATCCGGTCGCCGACCTCCCGGTGCAGGTCCAGCGCCTGGGTGCACAGCTCCCGCGCCTCGGCCAGCTGCCCCAGCCGCCCATACGTGCAACCCAGGTCCCGGTAGGCGTGCGCCTGCCGGGCCCGGTTCCCCAGCCGCCCCGCGGCCGCGATCGCGATCCGCTGGATGGCGACCTGGTCATGCCAGTAACCCTCACGGTCGAAGAACAGCCACACCGACCACGGCAGCTGCCACGCCGGAGCGTCCAGCCCCGCCTCCGCCGCCTGCGAGATCACCGCCACCAGCACCTGCCGCTCCGCCTCGAACCACGCCAGCGCGTCCCCCACGCTGTCCAGCGGCTCAGGCGTCACCCCTCGCTGCGGCGCATCCAGCGGCAGCAGCGGACGCGCCGGGTTCAGCAGGCTGCTGCCAGCCGACGCCGTATGCAGGTAATGATCAAGAACCCGGCGCACCGCGTCGTGCCGCTCCGCCTCGGTGTCCGTGGTCCCGGCGAGATACGCCGCGTAGGCCCGGAGCAGGTCATGGAACGCGTACCGGCCCGGCGCGTGCTCCGCGATCAGGTGCGCGTCCGCCAGTTCCGCCACCGCCGCCGCCGCCTGCCCGCGGTCCACCCCGGCCAGGCTAGCCGCCGCCGCGATCGTCACGTCCGGCCCGGCGTGCAGCCCGAGCAGCCGGAACATCCGGGCCGCCGGCCCGGTCAGCTGCTCGCACGACCAGGAGAACACCGCCCGGACGCTGGCCACCGGGTCTCCGGCGTCCAGCGCCTCCAGCCGTCCCTGCGCGTCGGCCAGCTCGCGGGCCAGGTCGGCGAGGGGCAGGTAGGGCCGGGCCGCCACCCGGGCGGCCACGATGCTCAGCGCCAGCGGCAGCCGGGAACACGCCTCGGTCAGCTGCTGGGCCGCGTCCGCTTCCGCGCGGGCCCGCTCCCCCAGCCTGCTGGCCAGCAGCTCATGAGCCTCGTCGGCGGTGAGCACGTCCAGCGGGACCAGCCGGGCCCCTTCCGTCGCGGCGAGCCCGGGCAGCCGCGCCCGGCTGGTCACCAGGGCCAGGCAGGACCGGCTGCCGGGCAGCAGCGGGCGCACCTGGGCGGCGTCCCGCGCGTTGTCCAGGATGACCAGGACCCGTTTGCCGGCCAGCACGCTCCGGTACAGGGCGGACTGCGCGTCGACGCTGTCTGGTATCTGCTCCTCGGTGACCCCGAACGCGCCGAGGAACCAGCGCAGCGCGTCCCCGGGGGCCACCGGGGTGCCGGACGGGTCGAAGCCGCGCAGGTTGACGTACAGCTGGCCGTCCGGGAACTCCCCGGCGCTCTGGTGTGCCCAGTGCACCGCCAGGGCTGTCTTGCCCGCCCCGGCGGTCCCCCCGATGACCAGGACCTTGACCGCCCCGTCGGCCGAGACCGCCTCGTGCTGCCAGGCCTGCAGCTCAGCGAGCTCGGCGGTCCGCCCGGCGAAGTGGGCCACGCCGGCCGGCAGCTGCCGCGGCACCACGGCCTGGGCGGCGGGCGCGGCCACGGCCCGGCCGGGCCGGGCCGGGCCGGCCCCCACCGTGGGGTTGCCCTTGGCCGCCGCGGCCCGGTCGGCGGGGTGACCGCGGCCAGCGCGGGCGCCCCGCGTCCCGGCGGCCGCGCCGGGCGTGACCGTACCGCTCGCACCGGTGCTGCCGGACCCCGGGCTACCGGACCCTGTACCGCCTGAACCTGGGCTGCCGGACCCTGGGCCGCCGGACCCGGGGGCGCCTGCCAGGGCGCGGCTCGCAGCGTCGGCGGCCTGGCCGGCCTTCGCCTGGCCGGCCGGTGTGCGGCCGGGCAGCGTGGTCGCCGCCCCGCGCTTCGCCCGGGCGGGTTGCTCCCCGGCGGCGCCGGCCCGGACCGGCGATCCTGGCTGCGCCGCGGCCGGGGCGGCCAGGAACCGGGCCAGCGCGGGCCCGGGTGCCGCCAGGTCGGGATCGGCGTCCAGGATGCCGGCCTGGAGGTCGCGCAGTTCCCGGCCGGGTTCCACGCCGAGTTCGTCCACCAGCATGCGCCGGGTCCGCTGGTAGGCAGCCAGCGCCTCGGCCTGCCGGCCGCAGCGGTACAGCGCCAGCATCAGCTGGGCGTGGAACCGCTCGCGCCACGGGTGGTCGAGCGCCAGCTGGGTCAGCTCGCCCACCAGCTCCGAGTGCAGCCCCCGGGCTAGCCCGGCGTCCATCCGCCATTCCTGGGCCTGCATCCGCAGCGCGTCCAGCCGCGGTACCTCAGCCGTGATAAGCACGTTGGAGGGCACGTCTACCAGCGGGTTGCCGCGCCACAGGCCGATCGCCTCGCCGAGCAGCTCCCACGCCCCCGGGTCGCTGCCGGGGGTGGCGTCCTGGCGGATGGCCTCGCCGCCCTGGGTGCACAGCGCGGTGAAACGGAGCGCGTCCACCTCGTCCGGGCCGGCCTCGAGGGCGTAGCCCGGATCACGGGTGACGATCCGGCGCCCGGCGTCCGGGCCGAGGATCTGCCGCAGGCGCTTCACGTAGTTGCGGATGGCCACGCGGGCCCCGGACGGCGGTACCCCGTCCCAGACAATCTCCGCCAGCTCGTCGTAGGAGGCGACCTGGCCCGCGCGCAACGCCAAGGCGGCCAGGATCACCCGCTGCTTGGGGGCGGGCACGGGCACCGGCTCGCCGCCACTGCGGACGAGTAATGGCCCGAGTACGCCCACCCAGAACACTGTGCCCCGACCCCGATCCCTGATCGCGCTGCCCACCCCAGCCCCGCCCAATGCCTCAGCACTGCTTCCTGGCACGGCCCTGGCTCACACAGTCATAGCACGGGCAAGTAACGGTCCAGCTCATACTGGGTGACCTGGTGCCGGTACTCGCGCCACTCGGCGCGCTTGTTGCGCAG
The DNA here is from genome assembly GCA_963844695.1 of uncultured Actinomycetes bacterium. Taxonomy (GTDB): domain Bacteria; phylum Actinomycetota; class Actinomycetes; order Streptosporangiales; family Streptosporangiaceae; genus RYN-230. The sequence continues at coordinate 87,864 of CAWJPL010000045.1, read as the reverse complement.
GAAGAAGTCAAACACATGCTCACCAAGCGCCTGGGCCACCAGCTCGCTGTCCTGCATCACCGTGATCGCCTCATCCAGGCTCTGCGGCAGCGGTGAAATGCCCAACGCCCGTCGCTCGGCCGAGGTGAGCGCCCATACGTCATCCTCCGCGCCGGGCGGCAGCTCGTAACCAGCCTCAATGCCTTTCAGGCCGGCTTCGAGGATCACCGCGAACGCAAGGTAAGGGTTGCACGCCGAGTCTACCGAGCGGAACTCGACCCGGGTGGCGTTTCCCTTGTGCGGCTTGTACATCGGGATCCGCACCAGAGCCGACCGGTTGTTGTGCCCCCAGCAGATGTAGGCCGGGGCCTCGCCGCCGGCCCCCGCGGCGCTTTCCGCCGCTCCCCACAGCCGCTTGTACGAGTTGACCCACTGGTTGCACACCGCGGTGATCTCCGCGGCGTGCCGGAGCAGCCCGGCGACGAACGCCCGGCCGGGCTTGGACAGCTGGAACTCCGCGCCCGGCTCGTAGAAGACGTTACGGTCGCCCTCGAACAGCGACATGTGGGTGTGCATGCCGGAGCCCGGGTACTCGGTGAATGGCTTGGGCATGAAGGACGCGTACACGCCCTGCTGGAGCGCGACCTCCTTCATGACCAGCCGGAACGACATGATGTTGTCCGCCGTGGTCAGGGCGTCCGCGTAGCGCAGGTCGATTTCCTGCTGGCCCGGCGCACCCTCGTGGTGGCTGAACTCCACCGAGATGCCCATGCTCTCCAGCATCTGGATGGACTCGTGCCGGAAGTCGTGGGCCACGCTGTGCGGGGTGTGGTCGAAGTAGCCACCCGTGTCGATCGGCTGCGGCTTGCCCCCGGCCACCGGCCGCTCCTTCAGCAGGAAGAACTCCACCTCGGGATGGGTGTAGAAGGTGAAGCCGAGATCGGCGGCGTGACCCAGGGCCCGCTTCAGCACGTACCGGGGATCCGCGTACGAGGGCGAGCCGTCGGGCATCCGGATGTCACAGAACATCCGGCCCACCCCGGAGGCCTCGCCGCGCCAGGGCAGCAGCTGGAACGTGGACGCGTCGGGCTTGGCGATCATGTCCGCCTCGTAGACCCGGGCGAATCCCTCGATCGCCGAGCCGTCGAACCCGATGCCCTCGGCAAACGCTCCTTCGAGCTCGGCGGGGGCGACCGCGACCGACTTCAGGTAGCCGAGTACGTCGGTGAACCAAAGCCGGACAAAACGGATATCCCGCTCCTCCAGGGTACGGAGGACGAACTCTTCCTGCCTGTCCATGACGGCCTGTCCTTGCTGGTCAGCGACTTCTACCTGTGTTGACGGCGGGCAGCACAGCGTAACGGCTGACCGAGCCTGCCCTGGCCCAGTGTCTCGCGAGCGTGTTACCAGGGCGTTACAAACCTGCGGCGAGTCTACCTGTTACGGGTCTGGACCGGCTGGTAGCCGGGCCGAAACCTCGCGCGTCCCCGGCGCCGGGCTTATGGCGGGCCCCTACTCCGCGCGTAGCATTCCGGCGCCCGGCCGTATCCGCACGGGGTAGGCAGCAGTCGCTTCCGCCGCATGACGACAGACTGCTGTGGTTCCGGCAGCATCGATCCCATGACGACGTCCGGCGACACTGGCATAACGCTCCGCGCCTTCCGTTTCAACGCGGCAGTGAATCACCTTATGTTTGCCGGGCGCCGCGGCCGCGTATACGACCGGATCGTCGTGCTGAGCGGAGTACAGCCGGGAGACTCGGTACTGGACGTCGGATCGAGCAGCGGGTATCTCACCGGCCGGCTGGCCGCCGCTGCGGGCCCGTCAGGCCGGGTCACCGGAGTGGACCCGTCGAAACCAGCCATCGCCTACGCGCGGCGGCACGCACGCCCCGGCATGACATACACCGTCGGCGTCGCGCAGGACCTCGGCCTGCCGGACGCGTCGTTCGACATCGTCACCTGCACGCTGGCTATGCACCATATTCCTGCCCGCCAGCGCCAGGCGGCCTTCGCCGAGATGTACCGGGTAACCAGACCCGGTGGCCGCCTGCTGACCGCGGACCTGGCACCGCTGCTGCGCTTTGGCAGGCAGCGGGAGCCGCAGGCCACCGCGGCCGATCCGCTGCGGGACCTAGCCGCCACAGCCGGATACCTGGTCAACTCCGCCGGCCAGCTGCCGCTGCTCCGCTACATCGTGGCCGTCCGCCCGCAGGAATCCCGGGGCTAGGCCGCAGCTGCTGTCTACGCCGGCTGCTGGAAAGCGCAGGCTGGCCGCGCCCTGGCCCGGACTGGCCGCCCGGTGAGAGTGAATTGGCCGCCCGAATTAGAGTGAAAGAGTGACCAGGCTGCGGATCGCCCTTGCCCAGGTGAACTCGACCGTCGGCGACCTGCCGGGAAACGCCGCGACGGTGGCGGAGTGGACCCGCCGCGCCGCGGACGCCGGCGCCGACCTCGTGCTGTTTCCCGAGATGATGCTGACCGGCTATCCGGTCGAGGATCTGGCGCTGCGCGAGTCGTTCGTGGACGCCTCGATGCAGACGCTGGAGGCGACGGCGCAGCAACTGGGCGAGGCCGGGCTGGGGCACGTCGCCGTGGTCACCGGCTACCTGGGCCGGCGGGCGGGCGGGACGCCCCGGGCCGGCGAACCGGTCAGCTCGGCCCAGAACGCGGCGGCGCTGCTGTACGGCGGGACGGTCGCGGTCACCACGGCCAAGCATCACCTGCCGAACTACGGGGTGTTCGACGAGTACCGCTATTTCGTGCCCGGCAACCGGCTGCCGGTGGTCCGCGTTCCGGTACCGGGCGGGGACGCGGTAGACGTGGCCATCGCCATCTGCGAGGACCTGTGGCAGGACGGCGGTCCGGTCGCGGTGACCCGGCAGGCCGGCGCGGGGCTGCTGGTGGTCCCGAACGCCTCCCCGTACGAGCGGGGCAAGGACCAGGCCCGCCTGGAGCTGTGCGTCCGCCGGGCTCGCGAGGCGGGCGCGGCGCTGGCCTACGTCAACCTGATGGGCGGCCAGGACGAGCTGGTCTTCGACGGGGACTCGATCATCGTCGACGCCGAGGGCGGCCTGATCAGCCGGGGACCTCAGTTCGAGGAGGCGCTGCTGGTCGCGGACCTCGATCTGCCCTCGGCGCGGCCGGTCCCGGACAGCTCCCCGCCTGCCGATACGCCCGTCGAGGCCAGCGACGGGACCTTGATGAGCATTCACCGGGTCGCACTGCCCGCGCGGCCAGCGCCGGCCGCCCCGGCCCCCCCGCTCGCCGAGCCGCTCATCGCCGCCCGGCTGGCCCCCCGGGCCGAGATCTACTCCGCGCTGGTCACCGGGGTGCGGGACTACGTGCGCAAGAACGGTTTCCGCTCGGTCATCCTGGGCCTGTCCGGAGGGATCGACTCCGCGCTGGTCGCCACGATCGCCGCCGACGCGCTCGGGCCGGACGCGGTCCATGTGGTGCTCATGCCCAGCCGCTACTCCTCCGAGCATTCCGTGGGTGATGCGGAGGAACTGGCCAAGCGGCAGGGGCTGCACGCCCGCACGGTCCCGATCGCGGCCATGGTCGACGCGTTCCAGGCCGAGCTCGACCTGCAGGGACTGGCCGCGGAGAACCTCCAGTCGCGGATCCGGGGCGTGATCTTGATGGGGCTGAGCAACGCCGCCGGGCACCTCGTCCTGACCACCGGGAACAAGAGCGAGATCGCCACCGGGTACTCCACCCTCTACGGTGACTCGGCCGGCGGCTTCGGGCCCATCAAGGACGTGCCCAAGACGCTGGTCTGGGAGCTGGCCCGGTGGCGCGACGCGCAGGCGGTGGAGCGCGGCGACACGCCGCCCATCCCGGAGAACTCGATCACCAAGCCGCCGAGCGCGGAACTGGCCCCGGGACAGCTCGACACCGATTCGCTGCCGGACTACGCGGTGCTCGACGCGATCCTGGACGACTACGTGGAAAAGGACATGGGGGCGGCGGAGCTGGTCGCGGCGGGCCACGACCCAGGCCTGGTGGACCGGGTCGTCCAGCTGGTGGACCGGGCCGAGTACAAGCGGCGCCAGTACCCGCCCGGCCCGAAGATCACGCCGCGTAACTTCGGCCGCGACCGCCGCCTGCCGATCACCAACCGCTGGCGCGAGCCCGTCCCCAAGGGCGTAGCCGCCAGGGGGGTCGCGCCCCGGACTAAGCTACAACATCAGTACTGCGTAGCCGGGCAGCCAGTGGTCCAGCTGGTAGTCATCGCTGAGAACATAAGGCAGCACCGCCTTGGCGTGCTGCCGGGCGGCGGCCTGGGCGGGCTCGATCCGCGGGTCACCCGCGGGCAGGGCGCTCGCGATCTGCCGCCAGCACCAGGACCGGGTGGCGTTCAGGCCATGGACCCGGCCGCCCTGCTCCTGGCCGGGCTCCTGATCCTCTGCCGGATCGCCGCCGGCCGCCGGGGTGAACAAGGTGCCCGGCCGGCCCCACTCGAGCCCGGGCAGGAAGAAGGTCAGCCAGTCCGCGAACTCGTGCGGCGCCAGGATCCGGGCCATCAGCTCCGCCTCGGTCAGGGCGGGCGAGAGGGAGTCGTCGCCCGACGGCTCCCAGTCGGCCGGGTACATGCTGTCCGCGCTGAACCACGCGAGGGCCCGGGCCACGATCGCGTCCCGCAGCGCCGGGTCGCCCGCCCTGGCCCTCGCCTCGGCGAACGGCCAGGCCAGGGACAGCCCGAACGCGCTGCCCTGCTCCGTGCCGTAGCGGACCGGGTAGGACTGCCCGGGCAGCCAGCCGAGGAAGGCGCCGGCCAGGGCCTCGGCCAGCGGGGCCATCGCATCCGCCCACTTGCGGGCGTCCGGGGTGTCCCAGGTCCGGGTCTCGTGGACGAGGGCGAGCGCCCAGCCCCAGCCCTGCGGGCGCTCGGCGCGGGCGTCCGCGCTGGCCACGAACTCAGCCTCGGCCGCCATCGCAACGGGAGTGAACTGGGCGCCGAGCATGGACCGGATCTGGGTCTCGGGCACCGCGCCAGGCACGGTGCGCAGCAACCGCAGCAAGGTCCAGTGCATCTGCACCGAGGAGTGCCAGTCGAAGCTGCCGTAGAACACCGGCGTCCGCGCCCGGGGCCGGTAGGGGAAGTCGCCCGGCGCGGTCATCGTGTGCTGCATGGCCGCCGGAAACTCGTGCCTGATGTTGGCCAGGGCGGCCGCCGCGTACCCGGACGCCTCGGTGTGCAGCAGGTCAGCCGACTCCTGCGTAAGGTCCACAGTCTGCAACCTTCCTGCCGAGACACGGGCCTGCCGAGGGTCTGGCCTGCCGGGGTCTGGCTTGCCGAGGGGAGCTGGCCCGCCACGAGATCTGGCCCGCCACGAGATGGATGCCCGGGACCAGGCCCTCTTACCCCTACAGTTCCGCGTGCCCCGACACGCAGGTGCGGGTTCCGCCACCGACCCAGATCTGGCCGTCGCCCTCGCGGAAGATGTGCACCCGGCCGGACCGCCCCAGGGCCGTGCCCTGAGCTGCCACATAGGGGGCGCTGACCCGGCCGGTGTCCAGCAGCCACTGCGCCAGCGACGCGTTCAGGCTCCCGGTCACCGGGTCCTCGATCGTCGCGGCGCCGCTGGGGAAGAAGGCCCGGACCTCGACGGCCTCCGGTGAGCCGGCCGGATGGAAGCCGGCCACCCCGATGTCCATGTCGACCGCGCCGGGCCGCAAGGCGAGCACCGCCGCGGCGCTCGGCAGCAGCACCGCCACCCAGCCCGGCCCGTTGTCCGCCCAGGCCAGGTCGGTGATGTCGGAACGGCTGAGGCCCAGGACCGCGGCGATGTGCTCGGCGAGCGGCTCGTCTACCGGCCCGGACCGGATCAGCGGCGGGGCGGCGAAGGCCAGCCCGGCCGGAACCTGGCGGATCTCGACCAGGCCCGCCCCGCATTCCTGGACGAACACCTCGGGCAGGGCTGGCTTCCCGCCGGACTCCAGCCAGGCGTGGCAGGTGCCCAGGGTCGGATGGCCGGCGAACGGCAGCTCGCGGCTGGGAGTGAAGATCCGGACCTGGTAGTCCGCCTGCTCGGTGGACGGCGGCAGGACGAACGTGGTCTCGGACAGGTTGGTCCAGTTGGCGAAGCGCTGCATCTCGCTGGTGCTCAGCCCGTCGGAGTCGAGGACGACCGCGACCGGATTGCCGCCGAAGGGCGTGGCGGTGAACACGTCGACCTCGCGGAAGCGGCGCTGCATACCTCCGAGTCTCCCACCGACGGGGCCCAGCGCGGTCCCCTGTACGGCTTCCCCAGCATGATCCATGGGTTGCGTTCAGACGTGGCTGATGAGGTGGAGGGGTCCGCCTCCGTGCAGGTCACGCTGGGACCTGCCGATCTGGCGATGGTAGACGCTGTCATTACTGCGGGCATCGCGTCCAGCCGCGCGGAGGTCGTGCGGTGGGCCATCAGCCGCATCCGCGAGAATCTCACCCACGCTCAGATCCACGAGCGGGTGCGAGAGATCGACGAACTAGGCACCCAGCTCTGCAGCCGGAGCCGGTTCCGAGACCAGGCTGCATCCGCCAGCACCCAAGCGGCTGGCAGGCAGGCGCGCAAAAGGGCATGGGCGCAACCAACTCCTTGAGTGCATGAGTAATCGGAGTTACGCTGATTGCTCGAGCAATCAAGGGGCTGATCGTGGACCAGGAAGAGCAGGAACGTCTCGAGCGCGAGGCCGAAGAAGAGCTGAACAGGCAGTTCGGCGACGGGACCGTGCAGAAGGTCGAGGTGCTGCAATACGGCGACGAGCCCGGATCGAGCCCGGCCAGGTGATGGTCCGGGTGATCCTCACCCCGACAGGCGAAGACCCGGAAGAGACGCTTCACGCGTTCGAGAAAGCGCATCGCGCGGCAATCGAGGACCTGCGCAAGAAAGTCGCCCGGAAGATGCCCTTCATCGGGCGTGTGCTGCTCACGCTCCCCGTGCAGCCCGGGGAGCGCGGGCATCCCGTCATCTCGATGTCTGTCAGCCCGCCGGATCGCACGGCCGCGGGCCGCAACCTCACCCCGGTGATGGCCCGGCTCGACCCCAGGGACCTGGAGGTCCTCGACGCCCTGATCACCGCCGGCATCGTCCCAAACCGCGCCGAAGGCGTCCGCTGGGCGCTAGCCCGCATCCGCGAGCGCCCCGCCTATCACCCAGCTCCGAGAGCACATCGGCAAGATTGACGAGCTGAAGGCCCAGCTCTGACGAAATTCCGTCCCGCCCACCTGGGAACCCGGCCCCGAAGCAGGCCCGCAGGGGGGTGCAAAACATCTACGGCGCGTCAAGGATCAACTGAGGCCGATCCGAGTCTGCCACCGCCCGCAAGCCCTTCCCCCGATACTCCCCGCCCTCGTAGGGTCGAGCCCATGCGACGGAGCCGGGTGGCCTTGCTGACGGCGCTGGGGGTCGACAACTTCGGGTCCGGACTGTTCCTGCCGGTGGTGCTGCTGTACGTGACCCGGGTCGTGGGACTGCCGCTGGCCGCCGCGGGGACGGTGGTCGCCCTGGGCACGGCGGCGGGACTGGCGGTGCCGCCAGCCGCGGGCCGGCTGGTGGACCGGGTCGGGCCACGGCGGATCGTGATCTGCGCCGAGCTGCTGCAGGCGCTGGGGGCGGTGACCTATCTGGTGGCCCGGGGGACGGCCATGGTGGCGGTCGCGGCCGTCCTGCTGGCCGGGGGACAGCAGTTGTTCTACAGCTCGCTGTTCGCGCTGATCGCCGACGTCGCGGGCGACGTGCCCAGGGACCGGCCCTTCGCGGTGGCGGCCATGGTGCGCTCGGCCTGTTTCGGGCTGGGCGCCCTGGCGGCCGCGGCCCTGCTCAGCTGGGCTGGAACGGGCGGCTACCGGGTGGCCGTGATCGTGGACGCGGGCAGCTTCGCGGTGTGCGCGCTGCTTCTGGGACTTCTGGTCCGGGTTCCGCGGCCCGCCCATCCCGCCGCCCGCGCCGCGGGGGCCGCGGTCCGGGGGGCCGTGGTCGGACCGGCCTTTCCTGGCCCTGATCGTCGTCACGGGGCTGGTGGCGCTGCCGCTGGACTTCTATCTCAGCGGGATGTCGGTCTACGTGCTCGGGGAACTGCACGCCGAGCCGTGGCTGCCCGGTGCGGCGCTGGCCCTGTTCACCGGGCTGAACAGCGTGGGCGCTACGGCGGCGCTGTGGGCCACCCGCCGTCTGCGCCGGACCACGGCGATGGCCTGGGGCGCCGCGCTCCTGGTCGTCTGGTGCGGGGTCAGCGTGGCCGCGGTAGCGATGCCGGCGCGGTGGCGCGCGGCGGATCTGCTGGCCGCGACGGTGGTGCTCGCGGCGGCCGGGCTGGCGTTCGGGGTCCGGGTGAACGCGCTGGCTGAGGCCACCGCCCCGGCTGGGGCGCGGGGCCGCTACCTGGCGGCTTTCCAGTACTCGTTCACGGTGCCCGGGGTGATGGCCCCGGCGGTGGTGGCGCTGTTCTCGGTGGCGGTATGGCTGCCCTGGCTTCTCGTCGGGGCCGCCGCCGGGGTGGCCGTCCTGGCCTTGCGCTGGCTCGCGGGCCAGCTGCCCGCCAGAGCGCTCCGACCGGGATCATCAGTCCGGCCCGACGACGAGGCCCGGCCGTCGGCGGCCGCGGCGTGAGTCAGCGGGGGGCCAGGCCGGCCAGCAGCTCGTCCACGACGCGCTGGGCGTAGCTGGCGGAGATCGCCTCGGGCTGGTCCTTGCCCCGGGCGATCACCGCGCCGGTCATCATGAACAGCGCCACGTCAACGTCGACGCCGGGCCGCAGTTCCCCGGACGCGATGCCGCGGCGCAGCACCGACCGGATGACCTCACGGCGCGGCTCGATCACGGTTTCGGTGTACTTCGCCATCAGCCGGGGGTACTTCGCACCCTCACCCAGCAGCAGAGCGAACTCCCGGGCCCGGCGCGGGTCGGCGTAATCGGAAGCCATGGTTTGCATCAGGGAGATCAGATCCTCGCGGACAGAGTCACCGTGCGGCTCGGGCAGCGGGGTCTTGAGCGCGGCCAGCGCGTCCAGCAGCAGATCCTCTTTGCCCGGCCAGCGGCGGTAGATGGTGGCCTTGCCCACGCCAGCCTTGGCCGCCACCTTCTCGATGCACAGGCCCTCCACGCCATGCTCGGCGAACACGCAGAGCGCGGCGTCGATGATGGCCCGGTCGGCCTGCTCGCTGCGCGGGCGGCCGGGCCGGCGCGGCCGGGCCGCCGGGGCCGGGCTGCCGGGCCCGGTCCCCGCGGCCTGCCCGGCCCCAGCCTGCTCAGCACGAGCCTGCTCAGTCCCAGCCTGGTCAGTACGAGCCTGCTCCGGGACGCTCTGCTCAGCTACGGTGCTGGCCTTCGCTGCGGACATGGACTCAGCTTTCCATCCCGGCCTGGGCGGCGACACCCGCCGGGACCTCGGCGGCGTCCGGCGCCACGGCGGCACTGCGCTCAGCACGCTCGTCCCGGGCGGCCTCGGCCTGCGCGGCCCCGGCCTGGGCTGCGCGGCCTGGCATCCAGATCAGCACGACCAGCGCGCCGACCAGCGTGATCACCGCGGAGATGGCCGTGGTGACGTGCATCGCGTGCACGAAGGCGGCGTCACCGAACTGGTCGAGGCGCAGTCCCGCGTGACCCAGCTTGGCGGCCACGGTGTCGGTAGCGGTGATAGAGCCCGTGGCGGCGTTCTGGGCGGAAGCGGGCAGGGCGGACAGGTGCGGGCTGAGCTGGCCACGGTAGACCTGGGCCAGGATGGAGCCCAGCACCGCGACGCCAAGTGCCCCGGCGACCTGGCGGGCGGTGTTGGTCAGCGCCGAGCCGGAGCCGGCCCGCTCCCTGGGCACCACGGACATGACGGCCTCGGTGGCCGGCGGCATCACGGCGCCCATGCCCGCGCCCTGCACGAAGAAGATCACGGCCAGCACCCAGATCGGCGTGCTGATCCCGAGCAGCAGGTAGCCGCCCAGCGCGACCGCCACGGTGATCAGCCCGGTCGCGGCGACGGCCTTGGTGCCGTACCGCCTGACCAGCCGGGAACTGCGCGGCGCCATCAGCATCTGGCCCGCCGCGAACGGCAGGGTGAGCACGCCCGCGTACAGCGGGGTGTAGCCGCGCACGCTCTGCAGGTAGAAGCTGAGGAAGAACAGCGCGCCCATCATGCCGAAGAAGACCAGCCCGAGGGCGCCGACCGCGGAGGACAGCCGGGGGTCGCGGAACAGCTTCACGTCCAGCGACGGGTGGCTGAGCCGGGTCTCGTACCAGCCGAACAGGGCCAGCACGGCGAGTCCCGCGACGGTGATGCCGAGCACGTCCCAGTGAATCCAGGAGCCCTTCTCGCCGCCCTGGATGATGCCGTAGACCACCAGCACCAGGCCGACGATGGACATCAGCACGCCCGGTAGTCGATCCGGCCCGGGTTGGGGTTCCGCGACTCCGGCACGAGCACCAGGATGGCCAGCACGCCGGCCGCGGTGAGCGGGACGTTGATCAGGAAGACGCTGCCCCACCAGAAGTGGGCCAGCAGCAGCCCGCCGACGATCGGGCCGATGGCCACGCCGATACCGACGGCGGTGGCCCAGATGCCGATGGCCTTGGCGCGCTCGCGGGGGTCGAACACGTTGGAGATGATGGACAGCGTCTGCGGCATGACGGCCGCCGCGCCGAGGCCCATGGCGGCCCGCGCGAAGATCAGCTGATCCGGGTTTTGTGAATAGGCGGTGATCAGCGAGAACACGCCGAACGCGGCCATCCCGAACATCAGCATCTTCTTGCGGCCGATCCGGTCGCCGATCACCCCGAAGGTGAACAGCAGGCCGGCGAACACCAGCGTGTAGGAGTTGATCCCCCACTCGAGCTGGCTCTGGCTGGCGCCCAGCCCGGCCGGCTTGGGCTCGGCGATGGTCTTGAGCGCGACGTTCAGCACCGTGTTGTCGAGCACGATGGCGATGAGGCTGATGACCAGCACGCTGAGGATGGCCCAGCGGCGGCGGTAGATCCGGTCAGCGGCGGCGTCGGCGGCCCGGTTGAGGGCTGCGGAGGCGCCAGAGCCGGATTGACCAGCGGCTGACCGGCCCGCGGCTGGCTGGCCGGCGGCCGGTCCTGCGTTGCGGTGATCCATAACGTCCTTCTGGTTAGGGGAAGGCCCTCGCGGAAAGCGGCGTTACCCAAGTTGCGTATGGTCCGGGCGGCTGCCCTGCCGCCCGGGAGCCCCGGCGGCGGGAAATCGCGCCAGGGAAGCTATCGATACGGAACCCGACCGTATCGTAAAAGATTCCTGGCTCGCGAAAGATTTTCCCGGCCGTCCCCGGCGGGGAGCTCCGCCGGCGACCCCCGGCACACACGGGCAGCGCTCCCCGGGCGCACCGGCCGCGCGCGCACCGGCCCGGCCGCGAAACACCCGCGTGACGGGGGCTATCTCCGGCGCCCCGCGCATGTCATGATCGAACCGTCCGGGGACGCCGCAACGGCGCCACGAGACTGGAGGAACCCAGGATGAACGATTTCCCTGGGGGCGCAGGCACGGCCGCTACCGAGATGCGGACCAGTGCCCCAGCCCCTGCCGCCACCCCCGCGGCGGCCACCAGCACCCCAGCCAGCACTCCCCCGCCTGGCCCCCCCTCAGCCAGCCCGGGCCGGGGCGAGCCGCTCTACGGCGGCCGCGCCACCCGCCGGGTCACCGTCAGCGACCTGGCCAAGGCCAAGGCGCGCGGCGAGAAGTGGCCCATGCTCACCGCCTACGACGCGCTGACCGCGCACGTCTTCGACGAGGCCGGCATCCCGGTGCTCCTCGTCGGCGACTCAGCCGGGATGGTGGTCTTCGGGCACGACACGACGATCCCGGTCACCCTGGACGAGCTCATCCCGCTGACCGCCGCGGTGGTCCGCGGCACCAGCCGCGCGCTCGTCGTCGCCGACCTCCCCTTCGGCTCCTACCAGTCCTCGCCCGAGGCGGCCCTCACGGCCGGGGTCAGGTTCCTCAAGGAAGCCGGTGCGCACGCGGTCAAGCTGGAAGGCGGTCACCGGGTGCTTCGTCAGGCCGAGGAGCTGGTCGCGGCCGGCATCCCGGTCATGGGCCACCTGGGCCTCACCCCGCAGTCCGTCAACGTGTTCGGCGGGTACCGGGTGCAGGGCCGCGGTGAGGACGGCGAGCGGCTGCTGCAGGACGCGAAGGCCCTGGAGGCGGCGGGCGCCTTCGCGGTCGTGCTGGAGTGCGTGCCGGCCGAGCTCGCCGCCCGGGTCACCGGCGCGATATCCATCCCGACCATCGGCATCGGCGCCGGTCCCGGCTGCGACGCGCAGGTGCTCGTCTGGCAGGACATGGCCGGGCTGTCCCCGCGGACCCCGAAGTTCGTCAAGCGCTACGCGGACGTGGCCGGCGTGCTCGGCCAGGCCGCGCGGTCCTTCGCCGACGAGGTGGTCGGCGGCCAGTTCCCCAGCGAGGAGTACTCCTACCGCTGACCTGCACACTGAGGCCCCGGCGGCCGCTCGGCCGCCGGGGCCTCAGCACGTGACCTGAATGACCTATTCGGGTGCGATATATCCGTTCCGGCGACTTATACTTCTGCCGCCAGCTTGGTGCGCGGAATTCCCCGGGCGTCTGCGCGGCATCCCCGGAGGATCACTGATGAGGCGCATCCCGGCCCTGCTCCCGGTACCGGCGTTCGCGGCGGCCCTCGTCCTGGCCGTCACCGGCTGCGCGCAGCGGGGGAAACCGCTCTACCCAGGCGGAGCAGGCCATGTACGCCGCGGTCAGCAAGCCGGTCGCCGCGACCACGTCGCTGCCGGCCAGCGGCAAGTGGGCCGGCGGCCCGGCCGACGGCCTGCGGGTGGCGGTCCCGAAGAAGTGGGTCACGGTGGCCCCGGCGGCCCGCCCCGGTGCGCTGGACGCCGTCGGCCTCGGGCGGGCTCAAGCCGGCCGTGCTGCAGCTCGGTCCTGCCGGGCTGGGGCAGCCCCGGATCGGTGACCCTGGCCGACCCCCGCCCGGGGGGCGGAGGCGACCTGGCGGTCATGTCGCTGAGCTGCGCGGCCGCTCATCTCCCGGCCGGCACCAACGCGCTGACCGGGCTGAACATGCTGGCCGAACAGGAGTTCGCGGCCGTCAACTCCAGCAACGCCCAGCTCGGCCAGACCACCGTGGACGGCCGCACCGCGGTGCTCGTCTACAACCAGATGAGCGTGGGCACGGCCAGCGTCACCGCGCTGCAGTACGCCATCGCCGCGCCGGGCGGGCGGACCTGCTACGTCACGCTGGCCACCCAGAAGCAGGTGCGGTTCATGCGGCCCTTCTCCCGGCTCCGGCCCACGATCCAGGTCCTAGGCTCCTGAGCCGGACTGGTTTCACGTAGGTGATCGGCGTGTCGAGGAAACGACGAAGCCAATGCGTCAATACTAGATTGACGTATATCGAGCTAAACCAGGAGGCACGTAGTCAGTTAAGGGGTGGTCCATTCGCTGAACGGTGGTGAGAGAGCAAGCTCTAAAGCTATCATTGGTACATGACAGATTCCATTGAGCACGGCCCAGTCCATTACACTTGAGCATCCTTACTGTTTCGGCGCACAGGAAAATGATGCGACGGAGCCGGGTGGCCTTGCTGACGGCGCTGGGGGTCGACAACTTCGGGTCCGGACTGTTCCTGCCGGTGGTGCTGCTGTACGTGACCCGGGTCGTGGGACTGCCGCTGGCCGCCGCGGGGACGGTGGTCGCCCTGGGCACGGCGGCGGGACTGGCGGTGCCGCCAGCCGCGGGCCGGCTGGTGGACCGGGTCGGGCCACGGCGGATCGTGATCTGCGCCGAGCTGCTGCAGGCGCTGGGGGCGGTGACCTATCTGGTGGCCCGGGGGACGGCCATGGTGGCGGTCGCGGCCGTCCTGCTGGCCGGGGGACAGCAGTTGTTCTACAGCTCGCTGTTCGCGCTGATCGCCGACGTCGCGGGCGACGTGCCCAGGGACCGGCCCTTCGCGGTGGCGGCCATGGTGCGCTCGGCCTGTTTCGGGCTGGGCGCCCTGGCGGCCGCGGCCCTGCTCAGCTGGGCTGGAACGGGCGGCTACCGGGTGGCGGTGATCGTGGACGCGGGCAGCTTCGCGGTGTGCGCGCTGCTTCTGGGACTTCTGGTCCGGGTTCCGCGGCCCGTCCATCCCGCCGCCCGCGCCGCGGGGGCTCGGTCCGGGGGGCCGTGGTCGGACCGGCCTTTCCTGGCCCTGATCGTCGTCACGGGGCTGGTGGCGCTGCCGCTGGACTTCTATCTCAGCGGGATGTCGGTCTACGTGCTCGGGGAACTGCACGCCGAGCCGTGGCTGCCCGGTGCGGCGCTCGCCCTGTTCACCGGGCTGAACAGCGTGGGCGCTACGGCGGCGCTGTGGGCCACCCGCCGTCTGCGCCGGACCACGGCGATGGCCTGGGGCGCCGCGCTCCTGGTCGTCTGGTGCGGGGTCAGCGTGGCCGCGGTAGCGATGCCGGCGCGGTGGCGCGCGGCGGATCTGCTGGCCGCGACGGTGGTGCTCGCGGCGGCCGGGCTGGCGTTCGGGGTCCGGGTGAACGCGCTGGCTGAGGCCACCGCCCCGGCTGGGGCGCGGGGCCGCTACCTGGCGGCTTTCCAGTACTCGTTCACGGTGCCCGGGGTGATGGCCCCGGCGGTGGTGGCGCTGTTCTCGGTGGCGGTATGGCTGCCCTGGCTTCTCGTCGGGGCCGCCGCCGGGGTGGCCGTCCTGGCCTTGCGCTGGCTCGCGGGCCAGCTGCCCGCCAGAGCGCTCCGACCGGGATCATCAGTCCGGCCCGACGACGAGGCCCGGCCGTCGGCGGCCGCGGCGTGAGTCAGCGGGGGGCCAGGCCGGCCAGCAGCTCGTCCACGACGCGCTGGGCGTAGCTGGCGGAGATCGCCTCGGGCTGGTCCTTGCCCCGGGCGATCACCGCGCCGGTCATCATGAACAGCGCCACGTTGACGTTGACGCCGGGCCGCAGTTCCCCGGACGCGATGCCGCGGCGCAGCACCGACCGGATGACCTCACGGCGCGGCTCGATCACGGTTTCGGTGTACTTCGCCATCAGCCGGGGGTACTTCGCACCCTCACCCAGCAGCAGAGCGAACTCCCGGGCCCGGCGCGGGTCGGCGTAATCGGAAGCCATGGTTTGCATCAGGGAGATCAGATCCTCGCGGACAGAGTCACCGTGCGGCTCGGGCAGCGGGGTCTTGAGCGCGGCCAGCGCGTCCAGCAGCAGATCCTCTTTGCCTGGCCAGCGGCGGTAGATGGTGGCCTTGCCCACGCCAGCCTTGGCCGCCACCTTCTCGATGCACAGGCCCTCCACGCCATGCTCGGCGAACACGCAGAGCGCGGCGTCGATGATGGCCCGGTCGGCCTGCTCGCTGCGCGGGCGGCCGGGCCGGCGCGGCCGGGCCGCCGGGGCCGGGCTGCCGGGCCCGGTCCCCGCGGCCTGCTCAGCCCCAGCCTGCTCAGCACGAGCCTGGTCAGTCCCAGCCTGGTCAGTACGTGCCTGCTCCGGGACGCTCTGCTCAGCTACGGTGCTGGCCTTCGCTGCGGACATGGACTCAGCTTTCCATCCCGGCCTGGGCGGCGACACCCGCCGGGACCTCGGCGGCGTCCGGCGCCACGGCGGCACTGCGCTCAGCACGCTCGTCCCGGGCGGCCTCGGCCTGCGCGGCCCCGGCCTGGGCTGCGCGGCCTGGCATCCAGATCAGCACGACCAGCACGCCGACCAGCGTGATCACGGCGGAGATGGCCGTGGTGACGTGCATCGCGTGCACGAAGGCGGCGTCACCGAACTGGTCGAGGCGCAGTCCCGCGTGACCCAGCTTGGCGGCCACGGTGTCGGTAGCGGTGATAGAGCCCGTGGCGGCGTTCTGGGCGGAGGCGGGCAGGGCGGACAGGTGCGGGCTGAGCTGGCCACGGTAGACCTGGGCCAGGATGGAACCCAGCACCGCGACGCCAAGTGCCCCGGCGACCTGGCGGGCGGTGTTGGTCAGCGCCGAGCCGGAGCCGGCCCGCTCCCTGGGCACCACGGACATGACGGCCTCGGTGGCGGGCGGCATCACGGCGCCCATGCCCGCGCCCTGCACGAAGAAGATCACGGCCAGCACCCAGATCGGTGTGCTGATCCCGAGCAGCAGGTAGCCACCTAGCGCGACCGCCACGGTAATCAGCCCGGTCGCGGCGACGGTCTTGGTGCCGTACCGCCTGACCAGCCGGGAACTGCGCGGCGCCATCAGTATCTGGCCCGCCGCGAACGGCAGGGTGAGCACGCCCGCGTACAGCGGGGTGTAGCCGCGCACGCTCTGCAGGTAGAAGCTGAGGAAGAACAGCGCGCCCATCATGCCGAAGAAGACCAGGCCGAGGGCGCCGACCGCGGAGGACAGCCGGGGGTCGCGGAACAGCTTCACGTCCAGCGACGGGTGGCTGAGCCGGGTCTCGTACCAGCCGAACAGGGCCAGCACGGCGAGTCCCGCGACGGTGATGCCGAGCACGTCCCAGTGAATCCAGGAGCCCTTCTCGCCGCCCTGGATGATGCCGTAGACCACCAGCACCAGGCCGACGATGGACATCAGCACGCCCAGGTAGTCGATCCGGCCCGGGTTGGGGTTCCGCGACTCCGGCACGAGCACCAGGATGGCCAGCACGCCGGCCGCGGTGAGCGGGACGTTGATCAGGAAGACGCTGCCCCACCAGAAGTGGGCCAGCAGCAGCCCGCCGACGATCGGGCCGATGGCCACGCCGATACCCACGGCGGTGGCCCAGATGCCGATGGCCTTGGCGCGCTCGCGGGGGTCGAACACGTTGGAGATGATGGACAGCGTCTGCGGCATGACGGCCGCCGCGCCGAGGCCCATGGCGGCCCGCGCGAAGATGAGCTGATCCGGGTTTTGTGAATAGGCGGTGATCAGCGAGAACACGCCGAACGCGGCCATCCCGAACATGAGCATCTTCTTGCGGCCGATCCGGTCGCCGATCACCCCGAAGGTGAACAGCAGGCCGGCGAACACCAGCGTGTAGGAGTTGATCCCCCACTCGAGCTGGCTCTGGCTGGCGCCCAGCCCGGCCGGCTTGGGCTCGGCGATGGTCTTGAGCGCGACGTTCAGCACCGTGTTGTCGAGCACGATGGCGATGAGGCTGATGACCAGCACGCTGAGGATGGCCCAGCGGCGGCGGTAGATCCGGTCAGCGGCGGCGTCGGCGGCCCGGTTGAGGGCTGCGGAGGCGCCAGAGCCGGACTGACCAGCGGCTGACCGGCCCGCGGCTGGCTGGCCGGCGGCTGGTCCTGCGTTGCGGTGATCCATAACGTCCTTCTGGTTAGGGGAAGGCCCTCGCGGAAAGCGGCGTTACCCAAGTTGCGTATGGTCCGGGCGGCTGCCCTGCCGCCCGGGAGCCCCGGCGGCGGGAAATCGCGCCAGGGAAGCTATCGATACGGAACCCGACCGTATCGTAAAAGATTCCTGGCTCGCGAAAGATTTTCCCGGCCGTCCCCGGCGGGGAGCTTCCGCCCGGCGACCCCCGGCACACACGGGCAGCGCTCCCCGGGCGCACCGGCCGCGCGCGCACCGGCCCGGCTGCGAAACACCCGCGTGACGGGGGCTATCTCCGGCGCCCCGCGCATGTCATGATCGAACCGTCCGGGGACGCCGCAACGGCGCCACGAGACTGGAGGAACCCAGGATGAACGATTTCCCTGGGGGCGCAGGCACGGCCGCTACCGAGATGCGGACCAGTGCCCCAGCCCCTGCCGCCACCCCCGCCGCGGCCACCAGCACCCCAGCCAGCACTCCCCCGCCTGGCCCCCCCTCAGCCAGCCCGGGCCGGGGCGAGCCGCTCTACGGCGGCCGCGCCACCCGCCGGGTCACCGTCAGCGACCTGGCCAAGGCCAAGGCGCGCGGCGAGAAGTGGCCCATGCTCACCGCCTACGACGCGCTGACCGCGCACGTCTTCGACGAGGCCGGCATCCCGGTGCTCCTCGTCGGCGACTCAGCCGGGATGGTGGTCTTCGGGCACGACACGACGATCCCGGTCACCCTGGACGAGCTCATCCCGCTGACCGCCGCGGTGGTCCGCGGCACCAGCCGCGCGCTCGTCGTCGCCGACCTCCCCTTCGGCTCCTACCAGTCCTCGCCCGAGGCGGCCCTCACGGCCGGGGTCAGGTTCCTCAAGGAAGCCGGTGCGCACGCGGTCAAGCTGGAAGGCGGTCACCGGGTGCTTCGTCAGGCCGAGGAGCTGGTCGCGGCCGGCATCCCGGTCATGGGCCACCTGGGCCTCACCCCGCAGTCCGTCAACGTGTTCGGCGGGTACCGGGTGCAGGGCCGCGGTGAGGACGGCGAGCGGCTGCTGCAGGACGCGAAGGCCCTCGAGGCGGCGGGCGCCTTCGCGGTCGTGCTGGAGTGCGTGCCGGCCGAGCTCGCCGCCCGGGTCACCGGCGCGATCTCCATCCCGACCATCGGCATCGGCGCCGGTCCCGGCTGCGACGCGCAGGTGCTCGTCTGGCAGGACATGGCCGGGCTGTCCCCGCGGACCCCGAAGTTCGTCAAGCGCTACGCGGACGTGGCCGGCGTGCTCGGCCAGGCCGCGCGGTCCTTCGCCGACGAGGTGGTCGGCGGCCAGTTCCCCAGCGAGGAGTACTCCTATCGCTGACCTGCACACTGAGGCCCCGGCGGCCGCCCGGCCGCCGGGGCCTCAGCCTGTGACCTAAATGACCTATTCGGGTCCGAATATCCGTTCCGGCGACTTACACTTCTGCCGCCAGCTTGGTGCGCGGAATTCCCCGGGCGCTGCGCGGCGTCCCCGGAGGATCACTGATGAGGCGCATCCCGGCCCTGCTCCCGGTACCGGCGTTCGCGGCGGCCCTCGTCCTGGCCGTCACCGGCTGCGCGAGCGGGGGAAACCGCTCTACCCAGGCGGAGCAGGCCATGTACGCCGCGGTCAGCAAGCCGGTCACCGTGACCACGTCGCCGCCGGCCAGCCGTGAGTGGGGCGGCCCGGCCGACGGCCTGCGGATGGCGGTCCCGAAGAAGTGGGTCACGGTGGCCCCGGCGGACCGCGCCGGTGCGCTGGACGCCGTCGGCCTCGGGCCGCTCAAGCCGGCCGTGCTGCAGTCGGTCCTGCCGGGCTGGGACAGCCCCGGATCGGTGACCCTGGCCGACCCCCGCCCGGGGGGCAAAGGCGCCCTGGCGGTCATGTCGCTGAGCTGCGCGGCCACTCATCTCCCGCCCGGCACCAACGCGCTGACCGGGCTGAACATGCTCGCCGAACAGGAGTTCGCGGCCGTCAACTCCAGCAACGCCCAGCTCGGCCAGACCACCGTGGACGGCCACACCGCGGTGCTCGTCTACAACCAGATGAGCGTGGGCCCGGCCAGCGTCACCGCGCTGCAGTACGCCATCGCCGCGCCGGGCGGGCGGACCTGCTACGTCACGCTGGCCACCCAGAAGCAGGTGCGGTTCATGCGGGCCTTCTCCCGGCTCCGGCCCGCGATCCAGGTCCTAGGCTCCTGAGCCGGACGGGTTCCGGCTGGCCTGCAGGGCCGCGAACGCCGCCGTGATCTGCTCGCTGCACCGCCGGCTTGGTCACGCCGAGCCCGGCCAGCGTGGCCGCGGCGCTGTCCTGCTCGTCCACCAGGCCGAGCAGGATGTGCTCGGTGCCGATGTAGTTGTGGCCCAGGTACAGGGCCTGCCGGAGCGCGCCTCTCAGCGTGGCCACCGCGCCTGGTCCCAGCGGCACCCGCTCCGCCGCGTGTCCCCCTCCGCCGCCAGCGCGGCCTCCGGCAGCCCGAACGCCGTGCGGAGCGCGCCAGCGCTGACCCCCAGCGCGACGATGGCCTTGGCGGCCAGCCCGTCCGGCTCGGCCATCAGCCCGGCCGCCAGGTGGTCGCTGCCGATCACGGCCACGTCCGCCGCCTGGGCCAGGTCCTCAGCCGCGACGACCACGCTGCGGCCCCGCGACAGCCTCCCGCCCCGACCGAGGCGCCGCGCCAGGCGGCGCGATAGGGCCTGCGAGCCGCAGGCCGGCGGGACCAGGCCCGGCCGGGCCTGGTGGGGGCTAGATGTCGGTGACGCGCAGGCCTGCGTGCGCCTTGTAGCGGCGGTTGATCGAGACGAAGTTGGCGGTCAGCGCCTCCACCTGCCCGCAGTTGCGCAGCCGCCCCGCGTACACCCCGCGGATCCCGGGGATGCGCCCGGCGAGCGCCTGCACCAGGTCGGTGGCCTCGCGATCCTCCCCGAGAACCATGACGTCGAGGTCGACGGTCGTGACCTCGGGGTCCAGCAGCACGACCGCCGACACGTGATGGAACGCCCCCACCACGCGGCTGTCCGGGAGTACCTCCGCCGCCTGCTCCGCGGCGCTGCCCGCCTGGACCGGGAGTGGGTAGCACCCGCGCTTGTCGAACCCCAGCGGGTTCACGCAGTCGATCACTACCTTGCCGGCCAGCGGGCCGGCCAGGGAGGCCAGCAGATCCCGGTGGCCTTCCCAGGGCACCGCCACGATCACCACGTCTGACTCACGCGCCGCGTCGGCGTTCGCCATCCCGCGGACCCCGGCGCCCAGTTCCGCCGCGGTGACCTGGGCACGCTCCGCACTCCGCGAGCCGATGATCACCGGGTTGCCCGCGGCGGCCAGCCGGTACGCGAGCCCCCGCCCCTGATCACCGGTGCCGCCCAGGACCCCCACGATCAGGTCGGCGACATCTTTGCCCATAGTGGTAGATCCTTGCTCCGCGGTCATGTCCCGATCCTGCCAGACCCCTGACGTGCGTGACACCATGGGCCGATGGACGCGGAACAGGTGGCTGCGCTGCGGGCCGTGCTCGCCCCGACCGGCTGGCTGGAGCGCACCACCGTGTTCGCCCGGGCCCTGCGGCGGTCCCGGACCCCCGGCGGGTTACTGCTGGTCGGGACGCCCGGGGACGAGCCGTGGCACCTGGCCGCGCACCTCGACGAGGAGAGCCGGCTGTCCGGCGCACCCGAACTCTCCCCCACCCTGGTCCGCTGGGCCCCGCCGCCGGACGCCCCGCCGCATCTGCGGGTCGGCATCCGCCGCCTGGAACGGGCGGAGCGCGGCGAGACGGTCCTGGTCGTGGGAGCCGAGATGGCGCGGGCCCCACTGCTCGAGCGGGTCAGCGACGCCCGCAAGCGCGCCACCGTACTCGCCCTGGACCAGGGCGACCCGGAGCTGGAGCAGCTGGCCCACGAAGTCCTCACCGTCCAGCCCGGGATGGCCCCGGTGTCCTTCGACGGCGCGCAGCATCTGGTCAGCTCGGCGGCCGGCGGGCCAGCCGAGCTGACCCGGCGCGGGCTCCGGCAATGGCTCAACCGGGTGCTCGACACCGTCAGCGGCCCCGCCCCCGGCCGCTGAGCGCCCCGGCCGCTGAGCCCCGGCCGCTGAGCCTTCGTGATCACGGTCAATTTCTGACTGATAGCACCGCATAGTGACCGCGATCACGAGGAACCCTGGTGGGCCCGGCCGCCGGTCGGCCCTGGTGTCTCCTGGAGGCCGGCGGCCCTAGGCCCGGCACCTGCACCTGCACCTGGGCCGATAGGGGAAATCGCCACGGCGGCCCCGCAACCCTGACGGGTCACTCCTGGCAGCCCGCCCACACCAGGCCCGTCCTTCATCTCGATTTTCCCTATTGACATTATAGGGATCTAGCTTTAACCATAGAGCATGGCTGCATCCCACTACTGGTCTCGCGCCGCTATGTCCATCTGCGTAGGCACGCCCGGGCGGTACCGCCGGCCTGCCGTACTGCTCACCGCCGAGCAGGCATAACCCGTCCGGATCAGTCGGCCGCCCACGGGTTCAGCCGCCCCGTTGCGGCCGACGGCACACCTGCGTCACGAGCGAGGTCTGTCTATGCCTGGAAACACCCCCACCGGACTGGTCCCCACCGGCCTGGCCCGGGGCACCACCCCAGCTCCCGGAGGGAGTAACAGCGAGGCGCCCGGGGCGGAGGTGAGTACTGCACCCGGCGCGGCCGGCCAGAACGGCCGGGCGAGCGCGCCGCACCTGAGCGGCGCCCAGCATCAGAGCGTGGCCCCGCCCGGCCGGGCGGGCAGCGCCCGCCCGGCGCCGCGGCGCGCGGGAAGCCCGCCGCCCGGCGCCGCAACCGGACCTGGTTCCGGATCATCAGCCCGCTGGTCGTCCTGGTGGCCTGGCAGCTGGTCAGCATGTCGGGGCTGATCTCCCAGCAGAAGCTCCCCCCGCCCAGCAGCGTGCTGCACACCGCGATCACGCTGATCACTACCAGCAACGCCGCGTACGGCACCCTGCAGGGCGCCATGCTGGTGTCGCTGGAGCGGGTGGCGATCGGCTTCGCGGTCGGCGGGGCGGCGGGCCTGGTGCTTGGCGTCGTCGCCGGGCTGAGCAGGCTCGGCGAGAACTCGGTCGACCCGCTCATGCAGATGCTCCGCACGCTGCCGCTGTTCGGGCTGATCCCGGTGTTCATCGTCTGGTTCGGCATCGGCCAGCTGCCCAAGATCCTGCTGATCGCGCTGGGCGCCGCGATCCCGCTCTACCTCAACACGTTCTCCGGCATCCGCAACGTGGACGGCAAGCTGGCCGAGGCGGGCCAGTCCCTGGGCCTGCGCCGCGCGGAGACGATCCGGCACATCATCCTGCCGGGTGCGCTGCCGCAGATCCTGGTCGGCCTCCGGCAGAGCCTGGGTATCGCCTGGCTGGCGCTGGTGGTCGCCGAGCAGATCAACGCCAACGCCGGGCTCGGCTACATCATCAACCAGGGCCAGGCCTTCCTGAACAACAGCGTGATCTTCGTGGCCCTGCTCGTGTACTGCGTCCTGGGCCTGCTCACCGACGCCCTGGTCCGGCTGATGGAAAGGAGGGCGCTGGCATGGCGCCACGGACTGCTGGATCACTGAGCGCGGGCCCGGCCCGGACGGACACCCGCGCAACGGACACCGCCGCGACGGACACCACGGGGACACCGACGGGACCGTCCAGGCGGGCACGGCCGCGCGCCCGGCCGCCTGGGTGCGCGGCCTGAGCCGGGAGTTCGCGGGCCGGCGTGTCCTGGACGAGCTGGACCTGGACATCGCCCCGGGTGAGTTCGTGGCGCTGATCGGGCGCAGCGGCAGCGGGAAGTCCACCCTGCTGCGCGCGCTGGCCGGCCTGGACCGCGGGGTCAGCGGTGACCTGGGCGTGGAGGGCACCGCGGCGGTGGCCTTCCAGGAGCCGCGGCTGCTGCCCTGGCGCCGGGTCTGGGCCAACGTGAGCCTCGGGCTGCGCACCGGCGAGCCCAAGAAGGTGGCCCTGGACGCCCTCGAGGAAGTCGGCCTCGGCGCCCGGGCCGGCGCCTGGCCGCTGACCCTGTCCGGCGGCGAGGCCCAGCGGGCGGCCCTGGCCCGGGCCCTGGTCCGCGAGCCCAGCCTGCTCCTGCTGGACGAGCCGTTCAGCGCGCTGGACGCGCTCACCACCATCACCATGCACCGCCTGGTACTCCGGCTGTGGGCGCACCACCAGCCCGCGGTACTCCTGGTCACGCACGACGTGGACGAGGCCCTCTCGCTGTCGGACCGGGTCCTGGTCCTGGCTGGCGGCCAGATCGCGCTGAGTGAGCGCATCGACGTACCCCGCCCGCGGGAGCGTGACCACCCGGACCTGACCGCCCTGAGAACCCGCCTGCTGATCGAGCTCGGCGTCGTCACGGAAGGATGATCATGATCAGAACGTTCCGCGGCCTCACCCGCACCCGTCCCCTCACAACGGCAGCCGCCGCCAGCGCTCTCCTCGCCCTGGTCGCGGCGGGCTGCTCCTCGTCGCCATCGGCCACCGGCTCCGGCCCGTCGTCCACCGCGAGCGCCAAGAACGCCAACGTGTCCAGCGTCGTCCTGCACGTCGGAGACCAGGCCGGGTCGGGGTCCCAGGCGCTGCTCACCGCGGCCGGCCTGATCAGCAAGCTGCCGTTCAAGATCGAATGGTCCGACTTCACCTCCGGGCCGCCGATGCTCCAGGCCATGGGCTCCGGCGCGGTCGACATCGGCAGCGTCGGCGACGCCCCGCCGGTGTTCGCGGCCGCGGGCGGGGAGAAGGTGGCCATCGTCGGCGCGGTGACGGCCGGCCCGAACGCCTCCGCGATCGTGGTACCGGGCAACTCGCCGATCCACTCGGTCGCCCAGCTCAAGGGCAAGAAGATCGCGGTCGCGCAGGGCAGCTCGGCCGACTACCACCTGCTCACCGTGCTGAACAAAGCCCACCTGACGGTGCACGACGTCAGCCTGGACTACCTGCAGCCCGCCGACGGCCTGGCCGCACTGACCTCCGGCCACGTGGACGCATGGGACGTCTGGTCGCCGTACATCGAGCAGGTCGTGGGCCAGGACCACGCCCGCATCCTGGTCAACGGGACCGGCTATGGCGCCCCGTACTCGTTCGCGGTCGCGTCCCGCGCGGCGCTGGCCGACCCAGCCAAGGCCGCCGCGATCCGCGACTACCTGAAGGTGCTCAACCAGGCCTACGTATGGGGCGGCTCGCACGTGTCGGGCTGGGGGGCGGTCTGGGCCAAGGCCACCGGCCTGCCGGACGCCATCATGCTCAAGGCGGCCAAGGACGACGTGCGGACCCCGGTGCAGATCACCCCGGCCGTGGTCAACGCCGAGCAGTCGGTGTCCAACGCGTTCACCAGCGCCGGGCTGATCCCCGGCCACGTGGACTTCAAGAACTTCTCGGACTCCAGCTTCAACGACACCGTTGGAGGCGCCTCATGACGCTGACGTTCCACTGGTTCCTGCCCACCACCGGCGACGGCCGGTCGATCATGGGCCGGGGGCACAGCCTGCCCCCGGCCGGGGCCGCAGGCGGCCCGGCTGGCCGCCCGGAGGCCCCGCACATCCGGGGGGCGTCCGCGCAGGAGCGGCCACCCGACATCGAGTACCTGGCCCAGGTAGCCCGCTCCGCCGAACAGCTGGGCTTCGAGGGCGTGCTGACCCCGACCGGCACCTGGTGCGAGGACGCGTGGCTGGTGACCGCCGCGCTGACCCGGGAGACCAGCCGCCTGAAGTTCCTGGTCGCGTTCCGGCCCGGGCTGACCTCGCCGACCCTGGCCGCCCAGATGGCCGCCACCTACCAGCGGCTGTCCGGCGGCCGGCTGCTGCTCAACGTGGTCACCGGGGGCCAGGCCGACGAGCAGCGGCGGTTCGGTGACTACCTGTCCCACGACGAGCGGTACGCGCGGACCGCGGAGTTCCTGGCCATCGTCCGGGGCGCGTGGACCGGCCAGCCGTTCGACTTCCACGGCGAGTACTACCAGGTGGAGGGCGCGACGGTGCTGCGGCCGCCGGACCCGGTGCCGGGAGTCTACTTCGGCGGCTCCTCCGCCGCGGCGGGCGGCGTGGCGGCCGCGTCCGCGGACGTCTACCTGACCTGGGGTGAGCCTCCCGCGCAGGTGGCGGAGAAGCTCACCTGGATCCGGGAGCTGGCCGCGGCGCAGGGTCGCACGCTGCGCTTCGGCATCCGGCTGCACGTGATCACCCGGGACACCGAGGCGGACGCCTGGACCGAGGCCAGCCGGCTGCTCGACTACATCGACCCCGCCGAGATCGCCAAGGCCCAGCAGGTTCTCGGGGCCAGCGAGTCGGTCGGCCAGGAGCGGATGCGGGCCCTGCACTCCGCCTACCGGCACGGCGGCTCGGCCCAGGACCTGGAGATCTACCCGAACTTGTGGTCCGGCGTCGGCCTGGTCCGCGGCGGGGCCGGCACCGCGCTGGTGGGCAGCCACGAGCAGGTAGCCGACCTCATCGAGGAGTACGCCTCCCTGGGCATCAGCGAGTTCATCCTGTCCGGTTACCCGCACCTGGAGGAGGCCTACTGGTTCGGCGAGGGCGTCCTGCCTGAGATCCGGCGGCGCGAGGCGGCGGCCGGCAACTCAGGGCGGTCGCATCTGCGGGCCAGTGCTTAGGCGGGCGAGCGCCTAGCGGCATGACAACCCATCGCACGGACCGCCCGGGCGCGTCACCGTGACTGCCCCTACCTGAGGAGAGTGTCTTGAGTTTCGTCGTACTGGTCGCCAACCCCAAGCCGCAGTCGAGGACCCTGCAGATCGCCCGGCTGGCCGCGGACGCGGTTAGCCGGGCCGCCGCGCTGCCCGGCGAGCACCAGGTCGTCGACCTGTCCGGGCTGGCCAGGCGGCTGCTGCTGGACGAGCCGTCGTCCGCGGTCGAGGACGCGCTGGAGCAGGTCAGGCAGGCAGACCTGCTGCTCGTGGCCAGCCCCACTTACAAGGGCACCTATACCGGGCTGCTGAAGGTCTTCCTCGACCGGCTGGACTATCAGTCCCTGTCCTCGGTGATCGCCCTGCCGATGCTGGTCTTGCGGCTGCCTCACCACGCGCTGGCGGTCGACCTGCATCTGCGGCCGCTGCTGCTGGAGCTGGGCGCCTCCACCCCGGCGCCAGGGCTGCCCTTCCTCGAAGCGGACCTGGAGGAGCCTGGCCGGGTACTGGACCCGTGGGCGGGCCGGGTGGCCGCCGCGCTCGGCCGGTGCGCCGCGCTGGCCGCGCCCGACCGGACCACGGTCGTGGCATGAGCGGCGCCGGCCGCAGCGGTGGCGGCAGGAACGGCGCGGGCGGCAGCCGGCCGCCGCGGCAGCTGCACTTCAACGCGTTCCTGATGAGTTCCGGCCATCACGAGGCGGCGTGGCGGCTGCCGGAGAGCAACCCGTTCGCCAACACCGACCTCGGCCACTGGCGTGAGCTGGCCCGGATCGCCGAGCGGGCCAGGTTCGACTCGCTGTTCCTGGCCGACGGGCCCGCGGTGCGCGCCGACCCGGAGTTCCGCCCGGCCAGCGCGCTGGAGCCGACCATCCTGCTCACCGCGCTGGCCGCGGCGACCAGCCACATCGGGCTCATCGCCACCGCGTCGACCACCTACAACGCGCCCTACAACCTGGCCCGGCGGTTCGCTTCCCTCGATCACGTCAGCGGCGGGCGGGCGGGCTGGAACATCGTGACCACGGCCGACGTCGCTTCCGCGCGGAACTTCGGCCTGGACGACCGGCCCGGCCACCAGGAGCGGTACGCCCGGGCCGCCGAGTTCGTGGACGTGTCGATCCGGCTGTGGGACAGCTGGGAGGACGGTGCCGAACTGGGCGACAAGACCGCAGGCATCTACGCTGACCCGGCCCGGATTCACCCGGTGGACTACGAGGGCCGCTATTTCCGGATCCGCGGCCCGCTCAACGTACCCCGCTCGCCGCAGGGTCACCCACTGCTGGTGCAGGCCGGGTCGTCGCAGGACGGCCGGGAGTTCGCCGCCCGCTACGCCGAAGCGATCTTCACCGCACAGCAGACCCTGGCTGACGGGCAGGAGTTCTACGCCGACATGAAGCAGCGGGCCCGCAGGCTCGGCCGGGACCCCGACCAGATCAAGATCCTGCCCGGCATCGTGCCCGTGATCGGCTCGACCGAGGCCGAAGCCCATGCGCTCAGCGACGAGCTGGAACAGCTGATCACCCCGGCCTACGGCCTCGCCCAGCTGGCCAAGACGCTGGAAGTGCCGCCGGGCCTGCTGGAGCTGGACCGGCCCCTGCCCGCCGAGGTGTTCGGCCGGCCGCAGGTCGAAGGGGCGCAGAGCCGCGCGCAGCTGATCACCGACCTGGCCCGGCGGGAGAAGCTCACCGTCCGCCAGCTGATCGGGCGGCTCGGCGGCGGCCGGGGGCACCGCACCTTCACCGGCACCCCGGAGCAGGTCGCGGACACCATCCAGGACTGGTTCGACCAGGGCGCCGCCGACGGCTTCAACGTGATGCCCGCCGCGCTGCCCGCTGGCCTCCAGGCGTTCGCCGATCACGTGATCCCGATCTTCCGCCAGCGCGGGCTGTTCCGCACCGAGTACACCGGCCAGACCCTGCGGGAGCACTACGGGCTCCCCCGCCCGGTCGGCCAGTACACCGCGGACCGCCGCGGTGTGCCGCAACCCGTGGCCTGACCACGAACCCCCGGAAGGCAGGTCCTGTGAGCATCACCACCCCCGCCGCCTCTGTCCCCGTCAGCGACTCCGCCCTGCCCAAGGTGGACGCGGAGATCTTCCGCCAGGCGCTGGCCCGTCATCCGGCCGGTGTCGCCATCGTGACCCTGGCCGGCCCGGCCGGCCTCACCGTGACGTCGTTCAGCTCGGCCAGCCTGGACCCGCCGCTGGTGTCCTTCTACATCGGGCACAGCTCCTCCAACTGGCCCACGGTGCGGACCGCCCGGCACTTCGCGGTGAACCTGATGGATCACGGTCAGGAGGCGGTGGCGGCGCGGTTCGCCCGCAAGGGCGCGGACCGGTTCGGCCCGGGGACGAAGTGGTGCCCGGGACCCGAGGACCTGCCCCTGCTCGCCGGGGCCACCACCCACCTGATCTGCGCCACCCACGCGATGCTGACCGTGGGCGACCACGAGCTGGTGGTAGGCCGGGTGGAGCACGCCGTCATCGGCTCGGGCGAGCCGCCGCTGCTGCACCACCAGGGCCGGTTCACCCGCCCGGAACCGGGAAGCCACGATGATCAGTAGGACGCCACGCCTCCCCGCTTACGGCCCGGTGCCGGGGCGCGGACCGCTGATCGCGGTCATCGGCGGCGGGGCCAGCGGCACCCTCACCGCGATCCACCTGCTCCGGGAGGCGGCCGCCCGGCAGTATCCGCTGCGCATCGCGCTGATCGACCGGCTGGGCCGGCATGGGCTGGGCGAGGCCTACTCGACCACCAATCCGGCGCACTTCCTGAACGCGCTCACGGCCCGGATGAGCGGGGTGGCCGGGGACCCGGACCACCTGCTCCGCTGGGCGGGCGCGGCCGGGCTCGGCGACCTGGAGTTCCTGCCCCGGCAGGAGTTCGGCCGCTACCTCCAGGACACGCTGGCGGACGCGGAGCGCCGGGCGGCGCCGCTGTGCCGGCTCACCCAGATCACCTCAGACGTGCTGGGCCTGCGGCCGGGTACCGGAGGCCGCCCGCTGCGCCTGCTGCTGGCCGACGCCAGCATCGAGGCCGACCTCGCCGTCCTCGCCACCGGGAACCCGCCGCCCTCGACGCCGGTCCCCTTCCCGGACAGCCCGTGGTGTATCGCGAACCCCTGGGCCCCGGGCGCGCTGGACGCGGTCCGGGACGGCCAGCCCGTCGTCATCCTGGGCACCGGGCTGACCATGCTGGACGTGGTCACGACGGTGACCAGCAACAATCCGCGGACCACGGTCCGGGCCGTGTCGCGGCACGGGATGCTCCCCCAGGTGCACCGGGGCAGCGGCGGCCCGGCCGACGCCCTGTGGCTGCCCGCCCTGTCAGACACCGGTGACCCGGTCCGGCTGCCCGAGCTCATCTGGCAGGTCCGGTCGGCCATGACCAGCCGGCCGAACCACTGGCAGGACGTGGTCGACGCGGTGCGGCCGCACATTCCCGACCTCTGGCGGCGGCTGCCGGACCGGGACAAGCGGCTGTTCGTCCGGCATGTGGCCCGGTACTGGGAAGTGCACCGGCACCGGATGCCGCCCGCGACCGCCCGGCGGATCACCGAGCTGCGCTGTACCGGGCGGTTGTCCGTGCTGCGCGGCCAGGTCACCGGCGTGTCAGCGACCGCCGGGCCGGAGCGGCTGCGGATCCGGGTGGACCGGGACGGGTCCGTCACCGACCTGCCCGCGGGCTGGCTGATCAACGCGACCGGGCCGGGCACCGACCTCACCCGGACGGCCGACCCGCTGCTCGCGGACCTGCTCAGCCGGGGGCTGGCCCGGCCGGACCCGCTCCGGCTCGGCCTGGACGCCACCGCAGACGGCGCCGTGCTCGACGCCGCGGGCACGCCCAGCCCCACCCTGTTCACCCTCGGCCCGACGCTGCGCGGGATCCGCTACGAGACGACCGCCATCCCCGAGATCCGCGACCAGGCCGCCGCCCTGGCCCTCCGGGTCGTCGCCACGCCCGGGGCGCGGGAGCACCCGGGGAGCGCGGCCTGAATCACCCGGCCGGGGGCAGCCGGCGTGCCGGACGGCGGCGTAAAAGCACTCGGCGGCCCCGGCGAAGGCCCCTAGAGTGGCGGGCATGACCATCCCGGTGGACGGTCCCGCCCAGACCCAGGCAGCCCAGACGCAGGCCGAGCGGGCGCCGGTGTTCCGGGCCCTGCACGAGGGCCCCGAGCCGCTGCTGCTGCCCAATCCGTGGGACGCCGGCTCGGCCCGGCTGCTCGCCTCGCTGGGCTTCGCCGCGCTGGCCACGACCAGCGGCGGGTTCGCGGCCACGCTGGGGCGCCTGGACGGGGGGGTCACCCGCGACGAGGCGCTCGGGCACGCGGCCGCGATCGTCGCGGCGACCAGCCTGCCCGTCTCGGCCGACCTGGAGAACGCGTTCGCCGACGAGCCGGCCGGGGTGGCCGAGACCGTCAGGCTCGCCGCCGCGGCCGGGCTGGCGGGCTGCTCCGTCGAGGACTTCACCCGGCGTGACGACGACCCCATCTACGACCTGGGCCTGGCCCGCGAGCGGGTGGCCGCGGCCGCGGAGGCGGCCGCCGGCCGCGCCCGGCCCGCTGGTGCTCACCGCCCGCGCCGAGAACTACCTGCACGGCCGGGCGGACCTGGCCGACACCATCGGCCGGCTGCAGGCCTACCAGGAGGCGGGCGCGGACGTGCTGTACGCGCCGGGGCTGACCAGCCTGGACGACATCCGGGCCGTGGTCAGCTCGGTGGACCGCCCGGTGAACGTGCTGACCCTGGCGGGTGCCCCCACCGTGCCGCAACTGGCCGAGGCAGGCGTGCGCCGGATCTCGGTGGGTTCCGCGTTCTCCAACGTGGCCCTGGGCGCGCTGGTGTCCGCCGCCCGCGAGCTGCGCGAACAGGGCAGCTACGGCTTCCTGGACCAGGCTGCGGCCGGCCGCGCCGCCGCGCGCACCGCCTTCGGCCCCTGAGTCCCGCCCGGGGCGGAGGGCCGGCGTAGCCGCCGGAAGGTCAGCCGTCGAGGCTGAGGACCATGGTGGGCCGCTCGATGACGTGGTCCTCGCGCAGCGGCCGGACCGCCGTGCCGATGGCGAAGAACTCGGTGGTGTGCGAGCCCCAGGTGTGGCTGTGCTGGCGCAACTGCACCCCGACGATGCCCTCGGCGTGCAGCTCTTCGGCTTCCGCCTGCATCCGGCTCATGGCCAGCTCACGCGCGTCGTACAGGGCCTGGGTGAACTGCTCCAGCTCCACGTTCCGGCCAATGTTGCCGATCTTCCCGCCGAGCCGCTGGTGCGCGATGTGATAGACGCACGAGCCCATCGTCATGCCGAGCGGCGCGTACCCGGCCCGGATCAGCGTCCAGAAGTCCTGGCCGGACAGGTCCGAGGTGAACGGCTGCCGCTTGTTGTTGCGCCAGTCCGAGACGCCCCCGCCGCCCGCGCCCGGCTCGGCCTTGACCGCGGTGCCGACCGCGATGAACTCGGCGATGTCGTTGCCGAACTCCTTCATCTCCACGTCCAGCCGGACCCCGACGATGCCGTCCGCGCCGAGCGCGTCCGCCTCCGCCTCCATCCGGGTCATAGCCAGTTCCCGGGCGTGGTACATGGCCTGGGAGAGCACGTCGAGCTCCTGGTTCTTCCCCCAGCGGCCGACCTGCAGCCCCACGTGGTAGATCGAGCTGCCCAGCACCAGCCCGAGCGGGCGGAACCCCGCCTCGCGGACGAGCAGGAACTCGTTCACCGACAGGTCAGAGGTGAAGATGCCACCGGGGCGTCCGGGGCGGAGCTCGGCCAGGCGGCGCAGGGCGTCCTGCGGGACACCCTCGGCGCTCAGCTCGGCGCTCTGCTTCTCGGTCAGCTCAGTGTTACCGGTCAGCCCAGTACTCTGCTGGTCCGTCATCGCTTCCCCTCACCTGCTCTTGCTGCCAGTCCAGCCGAATACTGCCCATCAGGGTCCCAGCTTTACCCGGGCCGCCTGACGGCGCTGCGGGTCGAGCGACAGGATCGCCAGCGGTGGTGGCGGCTTGGCCACCGAGGCAAAGCGGACCAAAGCGGTCCCCACGATGGTGGCCTCCACGATGTGATCTTTACCGTGTTCCTGGATCGGGCACTCGCGCTCGTGAACCCGCATGTCCATCCGCTGGACCACGACGCCTTCCCCGCCGAGCCGGCGCACGTCCTTCTCGAGCTGCTGGCGGGCGTCGTGCCGGGTGTCGTTCACCAGTTCCGTGTAGCCGACCACCTCGGCGTTGCCCGCACCCCAGCGGGTCTGCCCTACGGTCAGCCAGTCGTCGTGCCTGGCCCCCACCGAGATGCCCAGGGCCAGGCCGGCCGGCACCCAGCCCGACGAGAGCAGCTTGGCGAAGTCCTGCCCGGACAGGTCGGAGCTGAACGGCTGCTTGAGCGGCGGTGAGCCCGCCGACCGGACCGCGGTGCCGATGGCCTTGAACTCCAGGCCGCCGGCCGGGAAGGAGCCGATGGTCAGGGACACCCCGACGATGCCGTGCCCGCCCAGCTCGGCGCACTCGGTGAGCATCCGGTTGATGGCCAGGTGCCGTGCGTCGTACATGGCCTGGGTGAGCGGGCCGAACGAGCCGTAGCCGCCCCGCCCGGACACCTGGGTCACGCTGCGGTAGGCCTGCGCGTACGAGCCGAACCCGGACCACGCTCCCGGGCAGTTGTACCCGCCC
The DNA here is from genome assembly GCA_963844695.1 of uncultured Actinomycetes bacterium. Classification (GTDB taxonomy): domain Bacteria; phylum Actinomycetota; class Actinomycetes; order Streptosporangiales; family Streptosporangiaceae; genus RYN-230. The sequence goes on along the minus strand of CAWJPL010000045.1, from coordinate 55,341 downwards.
GAGAAGCCGATGTTGTAGACAGCCGCCCCCAGCACCTGGCCTACCGGCTCGAAGCCGGCACTGCGGATCGCCGCGAACTCCTCGATGCTGAGCGCCGATCCCCAGGTCCCGCTGGTGCGGATCTCGGCCATCCGGGCCTGGGCAGCCGTCGGAAGGTCGGTACCCGCGCGGTCATCCGCCACCGTGCGCCCCTTCCGGCATCGTCGCAGAACCCCACATTACCTGCCGGGGGCGTGATCACTGCTGTCCTGCAGGCTCAATCCCCGTCGGCCTTGTCCCAGTCCTCGTTGCGCTGCCGGACCTTGTCCAGCGCGTGGGCCGCTTCTTGCTCAGTGGCGAACGGGCCAAGCCGCTCTTTGTTGGGGCACCCGGGGCCGTGCTCCACGGTGCGGTGCGTCAGGCAGTACCACCAGCTCTGGTCTTCGTCCATGCGCACTAGAATCCCAGACCATGGCGACCTTGCTCCATCCCGGCCGGATTTCGCCCCAACGACAGGTGCCGGCCACCATTGCGCGGCCCGAGTACGTGGGCCGTAAGTACCCGCGTACTGGCGAGCCTGACGTCAAGGACGCCGAGACGATCGAGCGGATGCGGGTGGCCGGGAGGCTCGCCGCGCAGGCGCTCCAGGAGGTCGGCCGGCACGTCGCGCCCGGGGTCACCACCGACGAGCTGGACCGGGTCGGGCACGAGTTCCTCGTCGATCACGGCGCCTACCCCAGCACGCTGGGCTACCGCGGCTACCCCAAGTCGCTGTGCACCTCGCTGAACGAGGTCATCTGCCACGGCATCCCGGACGATACGGTCATCGCGGACGGCGACATCGTCAACGTGGACATCACCGCCTATCTCAACGGAGTGCACGGCGACACCAACGCGACCTTCCTCGCCGGGCAGGTGGACGAGGAATCACGGCTGCTGGTGGAGCGCACCCACGAGGCCATGATGCGGGGCATCCGGGCCGTCGCCCCGGGACGCCCGCTCAACGTCATCGGACGGGTGATCGAGTCGTACGCCCGCCGGTTCGGCTACGGCGTGGTCCGCGACTTCACCGGCCACGGGATCGGCACCACGTTCCATTCCGGCCTGATCGTGCCGCACTTCGACGACCCCGCGGTCGACCTGGTGATGGAGGAGGGCATGACGTTCACCATCGAGCCCATGCTGACCCTGGGCACGATCGCCTACGACGTCTGGGACGACGGCTGGACCGCGGTCACCAAGGACCACCGGCGCACCGCGCAGTTCGAGCACACGCTGCTGGTCACCGAGAACGGCCACGAGATCCTCACCCTGCCCTGACCCGGCGGATGGTGAGCGTGGCGAGCACGGCCAGCGCGGCCAGGAACCCGGCCGCGCCGGCCGCCCCGACGCCGCCCAGCACCGCGATCCGCGCCTCATCCCGGTGGGTGACCTGGATCGGCCCGGGGACGGCCCCGCCGAAGTGGCGGCCCGCGGCCAGCCCCGGCTCAGGACTGGCCTGGCTGAGCAGGCCCGCGGCCCGCAACGCGGCGGCCGCGTCGACCTCACCGAATCCGGTGGCCGGGCTGTAGCCGGCCGCGGGGCGGCGCGCGGCTGAGCTGATCATCGCCTGCTCGACCTGAGCCGGGGAGAGCCGCGGGTACGCGGACCGGATCAGGGCAGCGACCCCGGCCACGAACGCCGCCGCCGGGCTGGTCCCGCTGGCCTGCAGGTAGGTCCCGCCCGGCCCGGCTCCGAGCACTTCGACACCGGGGGCGGAGAGCACCACGGACGAGTTGCGGTCGGAGAACGCGGCCCGTGTGCCGGACTCGCTCACCGCCGCCACCGACACGACCCCGGCGAACGACGCCGGGTAGGAGTAGGGCGTGTACCCCTGGCCCGGGGCGCCGCTGTTGCCGGCCGACGCCACCACCAGCACACCACGGGACGCCGCGTAGGCCAGGGCCGCCTGCATGGCCCGGGTGGGCTCGACCGAGCCCAGGGACATGTTGATCACTGCGGCCCCGTGGCTGGCCGCGTATCTGATGCCGCGGCCGATCGCGTCGGCGAATCGGGGGTCCGTGTTGTACGGGCCGACGCCCGGTTCCTGGTCGTCCAGGATGACCCGGACGGAAAGCACCCGGGCCGCGGGGGCGACGCCGATGACCCCGCCGGCCCGGCCTGGCCCGCTGCCGTGCCCGGCGATGAGCGAGGCGATGAACGTCCCGTGCAGGCGGGGTGGCTGATAGCCAGGCGGGTCCGCGCCCTGGGTGTAGTCCGGCCCGGTGCTGACCGACCCGGACAGGTCGGCCACGCTAGCGTCCACGCCGGTGTCCAGGACACCGACGGTCACCCCGCGGCCCCGGCTCACCCGCCAGGCCGCCGGGGCGTTGATGCTCTTGAGCTGGGCCTGTTCGGCCGCGCGGATCTGGGTTCCGGCACCCTGGCCGGGCCCGGCGCGCGTGAGGTCCACCAGCCTGGCCACGGCATCCTGACGGCCGGCCTGCGAACCCTGACGACCGGCTATGGCACCCTGATGCCCGGCCAGCCACGGCAAGGCGACCAGGGCCGCGGCCGCCAGCACGGCCCGGGACCGGGCTGGCCTGGTCAGCATGACCACTGCCGCCGGGCGCAGTTGACCACGGCGGCCCGGTTCAGCGGGACCAGGATCTCGCGGGAGAGCTGCCTGGCGGCGCTGAACGCGGCGGCGTCGTACTCGCCGGTGGCGGCGGCCGGCCGTCCGTCCGCGTACCCGGCCACGGTGAGCAGGACGTAGGGGCCGTCCTGCCGGGCGGTCGCGGTCTGGCGCGATGTGGCGGTGAACCGGGCGCTGGCCGTCCCGGGAAAGGCCAGGGCGCGGAGCGCGGCGGCCGGGGGCCGGGACGACGGGAGGCGGCGGGTGAAGGCAGCAGCCTGGGCCCGGCCGGGAAACGCGAGCACGCCCGTGGTGTAGACGACACCGTTCAGCTCATCGACGTAGCTGGCCCTGATCCCGGCCCGGCAGCCCTCCGCACGGGCCGGGCCGGCCAGCGCGGCGTCCAGCGCGGCCGCGCAGCGGTAGTCCGGCGAGATGCCGACGCGGCGCGCCGTCTCCCGGCCGCGCAGGGTGGTGGTGTAGCCGAGGGCAGAAGGGAAGATCCGGCCCGCGGGCCAGGACCGCCAGCGCGCGGCGACCGCGGCCGCGGCGGCCGCAGCCCGTTCGGCCGGGGTCGGCGGGCGGGTCTGCCCGGCGACGGCCGCCCGACCGGTCAGCGCTGCTACCGCGAGGCAGCCCAGGCAGGCCAGGGCGAGGCAGGCCATCAGCAGCGGGCGGCGGCGGGCCCGGGAGCCCGCGGGTGGTTGGACGGCCGAGTCCGGTTCTGCGGACGGCGCCGTCACCAGGTCAGGCTCCGGCACGGCATCCACCTCCGGCACCGCATCCGCCTCCGGGAGCGCGCCTGCCTCCGGGAGCGCATCCACCTCGGGGACCGTGCCCAGCTCCGGAAGCGCGTCCGGCTCCGGAACAGCATCCGGCTCCGGAACCCCGGCCGGCTCAGGAACCGCCCCCGGCTCCGGAACTCCGGCCGGCTCCGGGATCGCGCCCGGCTCCGGAACTCCGGCCGGCGGGAACCCCGGCCGGCGGGGATCGCGCCCGGCTCCGGAACTCCGGCCGACTCAGGAACCCCGGACGGCTCCGGGACCACATCCGGCTCGAAGCCGGGGCGCGGCGCCGGGACCGCCGCCGTGGCGGGTGACGCTGCCGTAGCGGGTGACGCGGCCGTCGGAGGGGTCGTGGCGGGAGGCGCGGTGGCCTCAGTTAATGCCGGAGCGGAGGACGACGCTGGGCCGTCAGGCCGCGCCCTCCCGGGACCCGGTTCGCTCACCTGCCAACAGTACCTCCGGCTCCTGCCGGGAGACCGCCCCAACTGGCCGCACCAGCGGCTCCGGCCCGGACGGTTCGAGACGCCAGCCCGGCAGCCACTCCAGCCAGCGGGGGAAGTACCAGCTGCGGTCGCCAAGCAGGGCCAGCGCGGCCGGGACCAGGATGCCGCGCACGATGGTGGCGTCGATCAGTACCGCGGAGGCCAGGCCGACGCCGATCATCTTCAGCTCGATCAGGGACAGCGTGGCGAAAATCGAGAACACCGCGACCATGATGACCGCAGCGCTGGTCACCACCCCAGAACACGCGGCCACCCCGCCGATCACGGCGTCGTTGTGGGGTTTGCCGCGAGCCCGCAGCTCACGGATCCGGCTCAGGATGAAGACGTGATAGTCCATGCTCAGCCCGAACAGGAACACGAACATGAACAGCGGCACCCACGGAATGATCCCGCCGAACGAGGTGAAGCCCAGCGGTCCCTGCAGGTGCCCGTCCTGGAAGATGAGCGTGATCAGGCCGTACGCCGCGCCGACGGAGAGCAGGTTCAGCCCGATCGAGATCAGCGGGATGGCCAGCGAGCGGAACGCCACCATGAGCAGGATCAGGGCCAGGCCCGCGACCACGGCGAACACGAGCGGGGTGCGCGAGTGCAGCGCCGCGTTGAAGTCGTAGCCGCTGGCCGTGTTGCCGGTGACCGCGTAGCTGGCTCCGGGCACGGTTCCGATCGTGGCGGGCAGGAGGTGGTCGCGCAGGTCGAGTAGGGCGTGCCGGGATACCAGATCGGTGCCGTCGCCGGCCAGCGGAACGGTGATCACCATCCCGCGGCCAGCACCCACCACCTGCGCGGTGACTGGCCGGTGGATCACCCCGTGCGCCGAGGCCCGGGCCTGGAGGGCCGCCACCTGGGCGCGCATCCGCGGCCCGGACACGTCGCCGCCAGTCACCACCACCTGGGCGGGGGCCTGGCCGGGGAAGGCGCGCTGGATCTGGTCCAGGGTCTGCACCACGGGGAGTTTGGCCGGCAGGTCGATGGCCGGGGTGCCGGTGCGCATGCCGAGTGCGGGCGCGGCCACGGCCAGCAGGGCCAGCGCGGCGGCCCCGCCCCACAGCAGCGGCCGGCGCACCACCCGGCGCACCAGCGCGGCCCACAGCCGGGACGGCCGGGCCTGGGTCCGGTGACGGCCCAGGAACGGGATCCGGCCCCGGTCGGCCCACGGCCCGAGCAGGGACAGCAAGGCCGGCAGGAACGTGAGCGAGCCGACGACCGCCACGCCGACGACCATGATGGTGCCGACCGCGATGCCGGTGAAGAACTGTATCCCGGTCAGCAGCAGCCCGGCCAGCGACACCATCACGGTCAGCCCGGAGACCACGATGGCCCGTCCGGAGGTGTGTGCCGCCGTGGCCAGGGCGTCGGCGAAGGATGCCCCCGCGGCCCGTTCTTCGCGTTCCCGGCGCAGGTAGAAGAGGGAGTAGTCGACGCCGACCGCCATCCCGATGATCAGCACTACCTCGGAGGTGTTCGACCCGACGGGCAGCCACCGGCTGGGCACCGCGAGCAGGGAGACCGCGACCGTGACGGCGCTGCCGGCCAGGAGCACCGGGATCCCCGCCGCGATCAGCGCGCCGAACACCGCGAGCAGCAGGATGAGCGTGATCGGCACCGAGGTGAGCTCGGCCTTGTGGAAGTCTTTGCCGATCATCGTGTTGGCGGCCTGGTCGGTGCTCGCGTCACCCGCCTCGGACACGGTCAGGCCGGGATGAGCGGCCTGGACCCGGGCCACGGCGGCCTGGTCCACGCTGACGGTCGCGTCGGCGCTGGCGTGCGGGCCGGCCACGTTGAACGTCACCAGGGCCGTGCGGCCGTCGGCCGCGACCAGCGCGCGTCCTCCCGGACTCAGCGGGGACCGGATGTCGCGGGCCGCATGGGGCAGCCGCTCGAGCGTCCTGACCACGTCGGCGACCGCGGCCCGGAGTTGCGGGCTGTGCGCGTAGGTGTCCCCGGCTGAGGTGCCCCGGGCCTGGACGAGGACGCTTTCCTGGGGCGGGCTGACCACGTTCAGCTGGTGCAGCATCCGCTCGGCCTGACCGGCCTGCCCCGGGTCGTACTGCTGCTGGCTCTGCGTGCCCAGCAACTGCCCGGCGGCCAGCGCCGTCCCGGCCAGTACCAGCCAGCCCACGACCACCACGATCCGGTGCCGCGCGCTCCAGCGGGCGATCCGCTCGACCATCGGCGTCTGCGGACGGTGCCGGGCCGACGGCGGGGACGCCGCGGGTTCTCCCGGCGCGTGGTCTGCGGACGGCCGCTCTGCTGGCACCTGGTCTGCTGGCGCCGGATCCACCGGCGCAGCACCCCCGGGGACGGGGCGGCCCACCTCTGGGAGGGGTGATCGCACATCGGGGAGGGCCGGGTTGAGGGTCTCGCGCATCAGGCCTCGTGGAATCGCGGGCGGCTGAGCCGCGCGGCAGAGTTAACTGACGCGCGCGTCATGGATCTCCACCAGCATGCCAGACTTCTGTGACACTGACGTCAGTGTCCAGAGATAATGCACAACCTCGCAGGAAACGTTCAGGAAGCAGCTGAAGGCAGGACAGCGGACCCGGGGACAGCCTGCGGGGCGCCGGGAAAGCCACCCACGCGCCCGGGCCACGCGACCGGGCCACGCGGCCCGGGCGGTAGACCGGCCACGCCATACAGCGCGACGGCGTGGCCGGTGTCCCGGTCCGGTGGGGCCGACCGGACCGGGACGGACGGGCTCAGTGCACGGGCCACGATTCCTGCTCAGCCGGCGCGGGCTGAGCGTGAGCCGGGCCGGCCGGGACCGGCGCACCAGCCGCGGCTGCCCGGCCCGGCAGCCAGGCCAGCCAGCGCGGCAGGTACCAGGTCCGCTCGCCGAGCAGGGCCAGGCAGGCGGGCAGCAGGACGCCGCGGACCACGGTGGCGTCGATCAGGACCGCCACCGCGAGGCCCAGGCCGAGCATCTTCAGCTGGATCAGCGACAGCGTCGCGAAGATCGAGAAGACCGCGACCATGATCACCGCGGCGCTCGTCACCACCCCGGCGCTGCTCGCGATGCCGCCGACGACCGCGTCCTTCGTGCGGGTACCGCCGGTACGCAGTTCGCGGATCCGGCTCAGGATGAACACGTGGTAGTCCATGCTCAGCCCGAACAAGAACACGAAGATGAACAGCGGGACCCAGGGCACGATCGCGCCGTAGCCGGTGTAGCCGAGCAGGCCCTCCAGCCGGCCGTCCTGGAAGATCAGGGTGATCAGGCCGAAGGCCGCGCCCACCGAGAGCAAGTTCAGCGAGATCGACACCAGCGGGATCGCCACTGACCGGAACGCCACCAGGAGCAGGCCGAACGCCAGGATCGCCACCACCGCCAGCACCAGCGGGGTCCGGCTGCGCAGCACGGCGATGTCGTCGTAGTTCTCAGCCGTGTTCCCCGTCACCGCGTAACTGGTGCCCCGCACCGTGCCGAGGGTCCGCGGCAGCACCCGCTCGCGAAGCGCGAGCAGAGAATGATCCGCGGCGGACCCGTACTGGCCGCCGGCCAGCGGCACGCTGACGAGAAGCGCGCGGCCCTGGGCGACCGGGGTGGCCGTGACCGGGCCCAGAACCGGCCCGCGGGCCGAGGCCCGGTCCCGCAGCGCGGCCAGCGCCGCCATCATCGGGCGGCCGTCCAGGTGCTGCCCGGTCACGACCACCTCGGCGGGGCCGGGACGGCCGGGGAAGGCGCGGTCGATCCGGTCCATGGTGGCCACCACCGGGACCTTGGCGGAGAAGCCGCCGTTGGGCGGGTTACCCAGCCGCAGGCCCAGCCCGGGAGCCGCGAGCGCGATCATGGCCAGCGCGGCGACCGTGCCCCAGGCCGCGGGATGGGCCACCACCCGGCGGACCACGGCGGCCCACAGCCGGGACGGGCGGGCCGCGGTGCGCCGCCGGCCCAGGAACGGGATCCGGCCCCGGTCGGCCCACGGGCCCAGCCAGGACAGCAGGGCGGGCAGCGCGGTGAGCGACCCGGCCACGGCCACGCCGACCACGGCGATGGTGCCGATCGCGACGCCGGTGAACACCGCGTACCCGCTGAGGAACAGCCCGGCCAGCGCGATCATCACGGTCAGCCCGGAGACCACGATGGCCCGTCCCGAGGTGGCCGCGGCCCGGCGCAGCGCCTCCATGGTGCCCGCACCCCGGGCCCGTTCCTCCCGCTCGCGGCGCAGGTAGAACAGGGAGTAGTCCACGCCGACCGCCATGCCGATGAGCAGCACCACCTCAGACGTGCTGGAGCCGACCGGCAGCCACTGCCCGGGCAGGGCGAGCAGCGAGATCGCGGTCGTCACCGCGGTCGCGGCCAGCAGCAGCGGGATGCCCGCCGCGATCAGCGCGCCGAACACCACGACGAGCAGGATCAGCGTGACCGGCACGGACGTCACCTCGGCCCGGCGGAAGTCCTGGCCGATCAGCGCGTTGGCGGCGCGGTCGGTGCTGGCGTCGCCGGCCTCCTGGATCCGCAGGCCCGGATGGCGGGCCTGGACCGTGGCCACCGCGTGCAGGGCCGGCGCCACGGCCTGGTCTTCGTTGCTGGGATTTCCGGGGACCTTGAAGGTGACCAGAGCGCTGCGGCCACCCCCGGCCACCAGCCCAGCCTGGCCGTGGCGGGCCGGTGCGGCGATGTCCCGGGCGGAGTGCGGGAGCGCGGAGAGCGCGGTCACCACCTGCCGGACAGCCTGGCGCATCTCCGGGTCGGTGCCGAGCCGGCCGGTCCCCCGGGACTGGATCAGCACGTTCTCCTGCGGCGGGGCGACCACCCCGAGCCGCTGCAGGGTCTGCTCGGCCTGACCGGACTGGCCGGCGTCGTAGGAGGGCACGTTCTTGGCGGGCAGGCTGTGCCCGGCCATGAAGACCGCGGCGACCAGGACCAGCCAGCCGAGGACGGCGGTCTTGCGGTGCCGGGCGCTCCAGCCTGCGATGCGCTCGACGATCGGCGCTCGCGGCCGGGGCGCGCGGCGGGGATCGTCGCGGGCGGACCCGGTTTCGGGCAATACTGAACTGGACGGCTGGCGCATCATGGCCTTCTCTCAAGGGCGGAGCGTGAGTCTGTCGTTTGCTCCCGCCCACGAGCTGATCCCTCGTGGGCGGGGGCGCGGCATTACTGGCTGGTCTTAGCGATCTGGTCTTAGCGATCTGGTCTTAGCGAGCTGGTCTTAGCGAGCAGCGTGCAGCGGGCCCAGCGGGCCCGGGTGGGTGAGCACCTCCCTGACCGGCGCGAGCGGGTCGGCGGGCGCGCGCAGCAGGGCGGCCGCGATGCGGGCGTGAGCGCGGGCCGTGACCACGAGCACGTAGTTGAAGAGCAGGAACGCGACCAGGAAGCAGGCCGCGGCGGCGAAGGCCCGGGGCAGGGTGTCCACGTAGAGACCCCAGGCAGCCAGGCCCGTTCGGGCCGTGCGGGAAGTAGCCCAGCGCCACGCCGTGCACTGGCACGCCGCCGGCGGTATAGCTCAGGCCGACGTTGCCGCGGGGGGCCCAGTACCAGGCCGGCAGGGTCACCCCGGCGAGCAGGGTGAGCCAGACGGTGAGCACGACCGTGTCCAGGCCGAACAGCAGCGGCCACAGCCCGATCAGGTAGGCGACCTCCCGCCAGGTGGCCGGATCCCGCCACCGGGTCCTGACCTGGGCCATGATCCCCCGGCCGGTCACCTGGCGGTAGCCACCCGCGACTGGCCCGGCCAGCACCGACCGCAGCCGGGCGCGCTCGGTGGCGGCGCAGCCGTGCAGCACCCCCGCCGCCCCGACCAGCAGCGGGATCCCGGCCAGCGTGATCAGGAACACGGCGGCGGTCACCGTCGCGGTGAAGGCGACGGCGAACAGCAGCCAGCCCGCGACGAAGACGTACACGGCCAGGAAGCTTGCGGCGCGCCAAGTGCTGGCCGACAGGGCCTGCCGCACCGGGTTGGGGTAGAGCCGCAGCGGGGACGGGGCGGCCCGGCGGGCCGGGACAGCGCCCGGGACAGGCGGCGGGGACCCGCCCGCCGCGCCGTCAGGGCGCGCCGCGCTCATCCCACGTCTCGCATGAGCTGCTCGACCGCCTGCACGTGCTCGGTCAGCTTGGCCAGTTCGGTCCGCAGCTCCTGCTGGTTGGCCACGGCTTCCTCGGCCAGTTTGCGGTACTCGGCCATCGCCACCGCGTCGGCGCGGTGACTCTGCAGCCGGAAGTAGGCCCAGACGATGATGGCGGTCGCCGCGCAAATGCAGAACGGGATGCCCAGGCCGATAAGGATGCCTGCTTCCGCGCTGCTCGTCAGTGCGGCCACGTGCGTCGTGGCCGCGTGCGTCGCGGTCATCTGCGTCGCGGTCATGTGGCCCTTCCTTCCGGGCCGGCCCCTTGCGTGTTCACGTCGTTCCCTTCTGCGCCGCTTCCGTTGCGTAGCGCCGTGATGATCGTTTCCGCGTTGAGGTGCAGGTCGAACGGCGCCAGCTCGAAGTACTTCATGGCCTTGCCGTCCTCGGACAGCTCCAGCTGGCCGCTCACCAGTCCCGCCTTCTCCAGCTTGTCCAGGTGCATGTACAGCAATGGCCGGGACATGCCGAGCCGCCGGGCCAGCTCGCTGACGTGCACCCGGCCGTCTCGCAGCTCCGCGACGATCCGCATCCGGTGCGGATTCGCCACCGCTGTGAGCACGGTCAGCAGCTCGTCGCTGGTCAGCGTCACTCCCTCGTCGCCTTCCTTTCACCTGTCAGAAAAAACTTACATGTGGAAGCCCGGCGGGTCAACCCGATTCAGGCGTGAGCCTGATCGGTGGCGGGCCGCCACCCGCGGCCCGCGTCAGCCAAGATGGGTGCCATGGGAGAACTGATCCTGCTCCGGCACGGCCAGACGGAGTGGAGCAAAGACGGGCGGCACACCGGGCGGACGGACATCCCGCTCACGCCGGAAGGCGAGCAGGCCGCCAAGGCACTGGCCCCGGCGCTCGCCGCCCGCCAGGTGCGGGCCGCGTTCACCAGCCCGGCAGCAGCGCGCCGTGCGGACCGCGGAGCTGGCCGGGCTGAACGCGCAGCCCGACCCCGATCTGCAGGAGTGGGACTACGGCGGCTACGAGGGGCTGACCACCCCGCAGATCCAGGAGCAGCGTCCCGGCTGGTACCTGTGGCGGGACGGGGTGATTCCCGGCGACGCCGCGCACCCCGGGGAGACCGTGGATCAGGTCGGGGCCCGCGCGGACGCGGTGCTCTCCCGGGTCCGCCCGCTGCTGGCCGGGGGGGACGTGGCGCTCGTGTCCCACGCGCACTTTCTCCGCGTGCTGGCGGCCCGCTGGCTCGGCCTGGAGCCGGCGTCGGGGCGCCTGCTGCGGCTGGACACCGGGACGCTGTCCACCCTCGGCACCGAGCACGGCCAGCCGGTCGTGCTGATGTGGAACGCGCCGGTGCCCGCCAGCCGGTGAGACCTGCGGCCACCCTAGTCAGGAGTGCGCGGGGCAGACCTTTCCGCGGTCACCGCGGCCCTTTCCGCGGTCACCGCGGCTGGGTTACTTCCTCAATCCAGCTGAGGTAGGCCGCGGACCCCGCCACGATCGCCGTGGCGATGATCTCCGGTTCGTCGTAGCTGTGCCGCTGGGTGAGGAAGTCCGCGAGTTCCTGGTAGCGCGCGGCCGGGAGCTTCAGGTACAGCAGCCATTCCTCGGCCCGCTCGAGGTCGCCTTCCCACCAGTAGCTGCTCACCACCGGGCCCGCCACCTGGGCGCACGCCGCCAGCCGGGCCTCCACGGCGCTGCGGCCGAGTTCGACCGCTTCCGCCCGGGAGTCGGTGGTCGTCTGGACCTGAAGGTACCGTGCGGGATCCGCGGCGGCACCCGCTGCTGGGTCACCGCCGGTCGCCGTGCCGTCCTGACCTGCCATGTCGTTTGATCGTACGCCCAGCCCGCGGAAGGACTCGATGAAATCCGGGCGGGCTGACAGCTCACCGGCTGACCCGGCAATCCGCACTCGCCGTCGCCGAGCACGTAGCGCGGTCCGAGCTGGCCACACCGGCTTGACGAGCGGTGCGGTCCGCGTCGTCGCCGAGCAGGTCGCCAGTGGGGACAGCTTGGTGAGCATGGCGGCCAGGTCGGCGTGCGGCTCGGGGTCGAATCCCTGCAGCAGCTCGCATCGAGCATGAGCTCCCGGCCCGCGGCGAGCATCCGCTCGCCGCGCGCTCCCGGCGCGCGGCCGAGCATGCCCCCGGCCGGGGCATCTGCCAGCTCCCGCTCGACCCGCTCCGCCACCGCGCTCGACGCAGCCGGTAGCCACCCATCTCGAGGTTCTCCCGGACGGTGAGCGGGCTGAACACGTCATCCACCTGGGGCACGTAGCCGACGGCGGCCCGGGCTACTTCCTCGGGCGCTGCGTTAGTGAGGTCCCGGTCGCCGACCTTTACCGTGCCGGACGACAGTCGCACCACCCCGACCAGGCTCTTGAGCAGCGTGCTCTTGCCCGACCCGTTGGGCCCACCAGCGCGTCCACCTCGCCCGGGTCCGCGCTCACCGTGATGTCCCGGCTCGCCGGTTCCTCGCCGTAGCCGGCGGTGCCCTTCTTCGCCCGCCTCGGGAGCACCGTGCAGGGCCAGCTCCGCCGACAAGGTAGGCCTCCACGACCTCGCTGCGCCTGCGTAGCTGTTCCATCGTCCCCTCGGCGAGGTCCGCCCCTTCGGCCATCACCACGACCGGATCACAGACTCGGCCATGCTGGCCAGCTCCTGCTCGACCATGAGGACCGTCATCCCTTCCGCGCCAGCGCGACGAGCTCGTTGCCGATGCGCCCGGCCAGGTCGGCTGCACGCCCGCCATCGGCTCGTCGAGCAGCAGCGCGGTCGGCTCGGTCATCAGCGCCCGCATGATCTCGACCAGCCTGCGCTGGCCGCCGCTGAGCTCTCCGGCGTAGTGGTTGGCGAACTGCTCCAGGCCGAACCGGTCGAGGATGCGCTTCCGCCCGTCGAGCGCCGCGGCTCAACCTCGCCCCAGGAGCGCATCCCGAGCAGGAACCGCGAAACCGATCGCCGCGACCGGGACCGCGGCCAGGAAGACCGTGTCGATCGACACCGTGTACGCGTGGCAGCTGGACGTGCGGACCAGCCCCAGCCGCGCCCGCCGGTACGCCGGCACCCCCGTGATATCCCGCCCCTCATAGAGGATCCTCCCGGACGTCACCCCCAGGATCCCGGCCAGCAGGGCCAGCAGCGCTGGCTTGCTCGCCCCGTGCGGCCCGGTTCACCCCCGTCGGCGTGCCCTTCCGCACCTGGAACGACACCCCGGCCACCGCCCGCACCCCCCGAACTCCCGCACCACCTCCACCGCCTCGCAGCGCCACCGCGCGCAGCCGCCGCCAGCCTAGCCGCCGGCCACCGGCGCCGCGAGGAGAACACCGCCGCCGAAGACGCAGCCGAACCGTCCGGCTCCGGGCGCGAGGCGACGGCGACGCCGAAGGCGAAGCCGAGCCATCCGGCTCCGGTGCGCGAGGTGACGGCGGGCAGGGCGAAGAGCGTGCGTCGATGCGACCACGGTCACCATCTGCCGGACGGCGGGATCGCCGTTCGGTCTCAGCCACCGCATCGGAGCCAGCCCGCGTTCGCCCCGCCCGCCGTCGCCGCCCAGCCGACCCCGGAGCCGATCACCCGCTTGCGCTCCGGCAGGATCCCCTGCGGCCGCACCCACAGGAAGATCACGATGAGCAGCCCGATCGCAACCCACTGCAGCGACGGGATGAGATTCGGCGGCAGGCTGTTCGAGGTCGGGATGAACCGCGTGATCTCCTCGAACCCCACCGGGAACAGGATCGCCCCGAGGATCGCGCCGAGACGGTTACCCGCCCCCGATGGTGCGGGAAGAGCACCGGTCACCGCGGCCCGAGGTCGCCGCGCCCAGGTCGGCGTAGGTGGCCAGGATCCCGGAGTTCTGCACCGCGATGCCCCCGCACGAGCACCACTGCCAGCAGATCACGTTCTTGCCCAGCAGCCCGCGCCGACACGTAGACGTCCATGCTCGCAGGCTGAGGGCGTAGTCCCGGTGCTCCGACAGCGTGGAGAGCAGGAACAGGCCCAGGGTCAGCAGCGCCGAGCCAATGATCGGAAGAACACCTTGTACCGGCCCCAGCGGGAGATGATCTGCCCGCTGGCCGTCCCCTTCTCACCGAGGTGAGCAGCAGCCCGAGCACCATGGGAAGCAGGTAGACGCCGGCGAGATGGTCGGCGACACCCCGCGGACCACCTGCAGGTACGATGGGCAGGAAGGCTCAGCGCGCCGAACATGGCTGAACCCCCGTGGCCGAGTCATGCCGCAACGCCCGGATCGCCGGGCGTAACAGACCGCGGCTTGGAAGAGGATGCAGCCGCATCGCTGCCGCCCGCCAGGCCGATCTGCTAGCTCAGGCCCAGGCAGGCCAGGCGTCACCGCGGCGACACCTGCAGGTAGATGCAGGAAGGCCAGGCCCAGCCGTGAGTCAACGTGGCGTACCCGGCCGAGTGAACCCGATCGCCGGCGTCGCAGCGCCGAGAAGACCGGGTTGCGGAACAGGCGCCAGCGGGCAGGACTGCCAACTATCGTCTCCCGCCGCGTTGCACAGGCGCAGCGCAGCGCAGCGCTCCGCGCTCCGCCGCCCGCAGGGCCCGCACTGCCACCAGGCCACGGCCAGGGCGCACCGCCGCCAGGCCCAGGCCGATGGATCGCGAGCCGAGTGGGGCGCAGGGCGAACGCGGTCGCCAGCCGCCGAGGACGTCAGCAGGACCACGCCACGTGTCACTTCCGTTGTTTTGTCTCTTTTTTTTTTTTTTTTTTTTTTTTTTTTTTTTTATCTTTTCTTATAATTATTAAAAAAAAACACATAACTATAATAAAAAAAAAAACCACACCCACACACACCCCACTCCCCCGCCGCGCCGGCCAGCAGGAGCGCACCCAGGTAGTCGATGCGGTGCGACTCGCGAGCCGACGTGGCGGGCCCAGGGCGAACGCGATCCCACCACGAGCGCGAGCGCGCCCAGCGGCAGGTTCACGTAGAACACCCACCGCCAGCTCAGGTTGTCCACGAAAAAACCGCCGAGCAGCGGGCCGGCCACGCTGGCTACCCCGAACACGGCCCCGAACCAGCCCTGGTACTTGCCGCGCTCGCGGGGCGGCACCACATCGCCGACGATCGCCTGGGCCAGCACGATCAGCCCCCCGCCGCCCAGTCCCCTGAAGGGCGCGGAACACGATGAGCTGCACCAGGGTCTGCGACAGCCCGCAGAGCGCGGACCCGATCAGGAAGATCACGATCGAGGCCTGGAACAGCCGCTTGCGGCCGTACTGGTCGCCGAGCTTGCCCCACAGCGGCGTGGAGGCCGTGGTGGCCAGCAGGTACGCGGTGATCACCCAGGAGATGTGGTTCAGCCCGCCGAGGTCACCCACGATCGTCGGCAGCGCGGTGGACACGATGGTCTGGTCCAGCGCGGCGAGCAGGATGCCCAGCATCAGGGCCGCGTACACCAGCACCAGCCCGCCGCGGGGGGTGACCGCGGGCGGGGCGTGACCATCCTGGAGCTGGGTCATACCGGGTTATCTTTCACCCGGCGGCGAACCTCAACCGTGCTGTCGGCCCGGGGGCCGGCTGGTCGAGGACGGGCTCCCCGGGCTGGCGGGGCTGGGCTTCAGTACCCGCCGCCCCCGTAACCGCCGCTGCCCGACTTGGACGCCGACGGGGTGGGCGAGGACATCATCGCGCCTGGCCGGGCGACGGCGCCCTTCGGGTTGACGTGGATCACGTGCCAGGTGCCGTCCAGCCCGTTGCCCTTGGTCTGGCCGGGGGCGCTGTCACCCGCGTAGGTGTACAGCGGGTGCCCCTTGTAGGTGGCCTGCAGCGCGCCGTTGGGGCGCTTGATCGTGCCGAACTTGCCGACCAGGCGCACGCCCATGGCCGCCCCGGGCTTTCCGGTGACCGGCGGCCAGGCGGTGGCGCAGGAGCCAGTGCAGGCCGAGGTCATGGTGGTGTCCTTGGCGTACCAGTACAGGGTGAAGCCCTTGGCGTCGGCCAGCACCGGCCCGATGGCCGTCTTGACCTTCTCCAGCGCGACGGTGCCGGACGAGCTCATCCCGGAACTGCCGCCCATCGAGCTGGACTTGGTGGACATGGCTGAGGCGGACTTGGTGCCGCTCATGGCGCTCGCTGAGGTACCGGGTGAGGTGCTGCTGCCGCACGCGGCCAGCAGCAGGGCGGGAATGGCGAGGACCGCCGGCGCCCATCTGCGGTAACGCATAGTGTCTCTCCGCTCGTGAGGAGGGGCGGACATTTAAACCCGAGCACGTACTATCCCGCGTACTCGTTCACGAGCGGACCCCTATTTGGGCTTACGACTTTATTACCAAGTCGGCTGACCGTTTCCGGTGCAGGCCAGGGCGCTACACCGCGATGCGGGTGGCCAGCCAGGCCAGCGAGGCCGGATACCGGTAATCGATGCTCATGTGAGTACCCTCGAACAGCTCGAAATGGATCACCTCGTCAGCCACCCCGGCCTCCCCCAGCGCGGCCCGGAAGGCCTCCGCGCCCAGGTCGAGGAACCATTCGTCGCGCTTTCCGGCGTCGATCCAGATCGCGCCCAGCCCGCGGAGCGCCTCGCTGTAGCGCGGCACCATCCGGACCGGGTCCCAGTCCAGCCAGCGCTGCCACACCTGCGGCCGGAGCCTGCCGGTCTGCGGCTCGAACGGCAGCTCCACCTGGCCGTCCGGGGTGGCGGAGAAGCAGGCCGACACGCCCAGCAGCATCAGCAGGTCGTGATCGGCCTCCTTGGTGAAGGAGACCCGCGAGTTGAAGTCCTCCCACCAGCGCCAGATGTCGCCGTCGTAGTCCCGGAGGTGACGCGCGGACTTGCCGAACTCCGGGACGTAGCAGAGCTCGTACAGCGAGTCCCCGGCGTGCGTGGCCAGGGCCCCGAACAGGTCGGGCCGGAGCATCGGGGTGATCATCGCGCCGAAGCCGCCACTGGACTTGCCGGTGATCGCGCGGTGCGCGGCCGCGGGCTGGGTCCGGTAGTGCGCGTCCACCCAGGGCACCACCTCGTCGCACAGGTAGGAGTGGTACTGCCCGGTCCCCGGGGAGTCGACGAACTGGCTCCCCCCGTAGCGGGTCCAGGCGTCCACGAAGACCACGATCGCCCCGGGCGCCTGCCCGGACGCGAACACCGCGTCGGCCGTCTCGGGGAACGGCTGCCGGTACGGCGAGCGGTTCCGCCACATGGCCAGGTGACCGGTGTAGCCCTGGATCACGTACACCGTGGCGTACCGCTTGGCCGAGTCCTCGTCGTAGCCGGGCGGGACGTAGACCCACAGCGGCCGCTCGTACGGATCGCCCAGCGGGTTGCCGCGCAGCAACTCGCTGGTGATCACGTGCTCGTCGATTCGACCAGCCAGCTCGGCGGACCAGGGCAGCATGAGACCTCCTTCGATAACGCCAGTAACAGTGCCGCACCCACCGTAGAGCAAGCCGCCTTACGGTAGAGGGATGAGCCCAGGCCAGGCGGAACGAGACCCCGTCGAGCGTCACCTGGCCGAGGCGCTGGGCGCGCTCGACGGCGCTCCCAGCCCGGACGCCGGGCCGCGTCCCGCCGGGACGGACCCGATCCGGGACGGCTCCGCCCTGACCGGGCAGCGCGCCCTGGAGCTCTTCGACGCGCAGCTGGCCAGCCGCCACCTCGATCTGGCCGCCCGGTGGCTGCGCGCCCGGGACGCCGGGTACTACACGATCGGGTCATCCGGGCACGAGGGGAACGCGGGGGTCGCCGCGGCGCTGCGGATCACCGACCCGGCCCTGGCTGCACTACCGATCCGGCGCCTTCTACCTGGCCCGGTGCCAGCAGGCCAGCCCGCCCCGGGACGGCGTCCGGGACGTCCTGCTCGGGCTGGTGGCCGCGGCGGACGAGCCCATCGCCGGCGGCCGCCACAAGGTGTTCGGCCACCGGCAGCTGAACGTCATCCCGCTCACCTCGACGATCGCCTCGCACCTCCCCCGCGCCGTCGGCCTGGCCTTCGCCCTGGACCGGGCGGCCCGGCTCGGCCGGCCCGCGCCGTGGCCCGCGGACGCGATCGTCATGGCCGGCATCGGCGACGCGTCCTTCAACCACTCCACCGCCGCGGGCGCGATCAACACCGCCGCGTACTGCGCCTACCAGCATCTGCCGCTGCCGCTGCTGATGGTGATCGAGGACAACGGGCTCGGCATCAGCGTCCGGACGCCCCCCGGATGGGTCCAGGGCGCGGCGGCGTCCGTGCCGGGCGTCGGGTATTTCCACGCCGACGGGTCTGACCTGGCCGCCGTGTACGACGCGGCGCTGGCCGCCGCGGCCTGGGTCCGGGAGCGGCGCTCCCCCGCGTTCCTGCACCTGGCCATGGTGCGTTTCGGCGGGCACGCCGGGCTCGGACGTGGAAAGCGGCTACCGGGCCGCCGGCCGCGGTCGCCGCCGACCTGGCCGCCGACCCGCTGCTCGGCACGGCCCGGCTGCTGGTGACCGCGGGCCTGCTGACCCCGGCCGAGGTGACCGCGCGCTACGAGAAGTCGCGGGCCGCGATCCTCGGCCTCGCCGCCGAGGTGGCCGGGAGCCCCCGCCTGGCCACCGCCGCCCAGGTGATGGAGCCCCTCGCGCCGTACCATCCCGAGCAGGTCTGGGCCGGGGCCGGCCTGGCCGCGGAGCCCGCTCGCCGGGACGAGGCCTTCGCCGGGCGGCTCCCGGAGTCGGCCGGCGGCCTCACCCTGGCCCAGTCGATCAACGCGGCGCTGGCGGACGCGCTGGCCGCCCGGCCCGGCATGCTCGTGTTCGGCGAGGACGTGGCCCGCAAAGGCGGCGTGTACGGGGTCACCCGCGGGCTGGCGGAGCGGTTCGGGGCCAGGCGGGTCTTCGACACCCTGCTCGACGAGCAGTCCATCCTGGGCCTGGCCCTCGGGGCGGGCCTGGCCGGGCTGCTGCCGGTCCCGGAGGTCCAGTACCTGGCGTACCTGCACAACGCCGCCGACCAGATCCGCGGCGAGGCCGCGACGATGTCCTTTTTCTCCCAGGGGCAGTACCAGAATCCGCTGCTGCTGCGCATCGCCTCCCTGGCCTATCAGGAAGGGTTCGGCGGCCATTTCCATAACGACAACGCGCTGGCCAGCCTGCGGGAGATCCCCGGGCTGATCGTCGCCTGCCCGGCCCGGCCCGACGACGCGGCCGCCATGCTCCGGACCTGCCTGGCCGCGGCGGAGGCAGACGGCCGGGTCTGTGTCTTCCTCGAGCCGATCGCGCTCTACCACACCCGGGACCTGCATCAGGCCGGCGACGGGGGCTGGCTGGCCCGCTACGACCCGCCGGGACTCTGGCCGGCCGGCTACGTCCCGGTGGGCAGCGCCCGCGGCTACGGGAACGGGCGCGACCTCACCATCGTCACGTTCGGGAACGGGCTGCGGATGAGCCTGCGGGTAGCCGCCCGGCTGGGCGCCGACGGGATCGGCTGCCGGGTACTGGACCTGCGCTGGATCGCGCCGCTGCCGGCCGAGGACATCCTGCGCGAGGCCACGGTCACCGGGCGGGTGCTCGTGGCCGACGAGACCAGGCGCACCGGCGGGGTGTCCGAGGCCGTCATCACCACCCTGGTTGACGCCGGGTTCACCGGGACGATCACCCGTGTTAACAGCGAAGACAGCTTCATCCCCCTGGGGGACGCCGCGCAGGCCGTCCTGCTGTCCGAGGCGGCCATCGAATCCCGGGCCCGCTCGCTGTTGTCCCGGTAGTCCGGTCCGGGCTGGACCGGGCCACGCTGATCCTGCCTCCCCCGCCTGCGCCCCAGCCGCGCACCACGGGTAGCAGCTGACTTGGTGTGCACATGAGCCACCATTTGGTGCGTCTAATGCGACGATCTTGGTGTATCGTTGCCGCCATGACACGCATCACCGTGGACGTCAACGAGGGGTGGCTGGAGGCCGCGCGCGTGGTGCTGGGCACGGACACCAAAGTGGCGACGATCAACGAGGCACTCCGGGCCCAGGCGCTGAAGGCGGAAGCCGCCGGGATCCTCGCCGCGCTGGACAGCGTGGAGATGGACTACTCCGGAAGCGCGGACAGCTTCCGCTACGGCGGGGGCCGGGACCTGAGCCGGCTCGGCGCACTGGCCGGCGGCGACGCGGCGGCTGAGCAGGACGCTGGATCCGGCGGCTGATGGCCGGACCGGTCTACCTCGCCGACACCTCGGCGTACGTGGTGCAAGCCCGGCACGCCGGGGCCCGGGCCAGGTTCGCGGCCCTGCTCACTGAGGGACGGCTGGCCGTCTGCCAGATGACCGCGCTGGAGTACTTCAACAACGCGCCCGGACCCGGCAGCGTACGAGGTGCTGTGGACGGCCCTGCACGGGCAGCGCTGGCTGGACACGACGGCCGCGGCCATGGACCGGGCCCTGGCGGTGCACCGGATGCTCGCCGAGCGCAGCCAGCACCGGCACTTCCCGCTGCCCGACCTGATCATCGCGGCTACGGCCGAGGACCACGGCGCCACGGTCCTGCACTACGACGCGGACTATGACCGCATCGCCGCGGTGACCGGGCAGCCAGCGGAGTGGGTGGCGCCCCGGGGTTCGCTCTAGTCAGTCAGGACCAGCGACAGTCAGTCAGGACCAGCGAGGCGGGGTCATCGCGACCAGGTGGGCGCTGAGCGCGGCGGTCACCTCGCCTGGGGCGGACACGTTGGCCAGGTGCGAGGCGCCCCGGACGACGGCCAGCCGGGACCGGGTGATCCCCCGGGCGATGACCGCGCCGTGCCACGGCGGGGTGGCCGGGTCCTCCGACCCCGCGATCACCAGGGTGGGCGCGGTGATCGCGGCCAGGTCGGGACGCAGGTCCATCGCCACGATGGCCTCGCAGCAGCCTGCGTACCCCTCCGGGTCGACGCCGTCCAGGGTGGCGGCGAAGCTGGCGGGCACCGACGGATAGCGCGCCGCGAAGTCTGGCGTGAACCAGCGGCTCACCACCTGGGCGGACAGGGGCGGCAGGCCACCCGCCCGCACGGCCGCGGCGCGCCGGACCCAGAGATCGGTGTCCGGGAAGCGGGCGGACGTGCAGCACACCGCGAGCGCGTCGATCCGCCCCGGTGCGTTCGCAGCCAGCCACATCCCGACCATCCCGCCCAGCGACACACCGCAGTACGACGCGTGCTCCACCCCGAAGTCGTCGAGCAGGCGCAGCACGTCCGCGCCCAGGTCGGCGAGGGTGTACGGACCCGGCGGGGCAGGTGAGCCGCCGTGCCCGCGATGCTCGTAGCGGAGCAGCCGGAAGTGCTCGCCCAGCGCCGCGAGCTGGGGTTCCCACAGATCCCGGGTGGTGCCGAGGGAGTTGCCGAGGACCAGCACCGGCGCGTCCCGTGGCCCATCCAGGGTGGCGGCCAGCCGCACCGGGCCTGACATCAGCTCAGACATCGAAGAAGACGGTCTCGTGCTCGCCCTGCAGGCGGATGTCGAACTGGAAGCGGCTGCTGTCGTCCGCGTCGGCCGTGGCGACGAGGGTGTCCCGGCGGGCCGGGTCGGCGACGGCGGACAGTACCGGGTCGCCGGCGTTCGCCTGCGCCTCGTCGGCGAAGTAGATACGGGTCACCACCCGGTCCAGCAGGCCGCGGGCGAAGACGGTCACGTCCAGGTGCGGGGCCTCCAGGCCGCCGTCCGGGCTGGGCAGCGCGCCGGGCCGCAGCGTGACGATGTGGTAGCTGCCGTCCGGGCCGGTCGGGCAGCGCCCGTAGCCGCGGAATCCGGCCCCGTACGTGACAGCGCCCCGCGGGTCGTCGGGATGATCGAAGCGGCCGTCCGGGTCGGCCTGCCACGTCTCGATCAGCCCGTCCGGGATGGGCAGGCCCTCGCCGTCCAGCAGCCGGCCGGTGATCGTGATCGCGCCCGGGGTGTCCGCCGGCACCACGGCCGGGCCGTCCGGCCAGGGCAGCGCGATGGCCAGGAACGGCCCGACCGTCTGCGAGGGCGTGAGCGGGAGCCCGGTCACCGCCCGGCCTGCTTCCCGGCTGCGGGCTGGTCCTCGAACACGGTCGCGGCGCTGCCGCGGAGCACGATGTCCCACTCGTAGCCGAGCGCCCAGTCCGGTTCGGTCAGGTTGATGTCGAACCGGGAGATGAGCCGCTCGCGGGCCTTGGGGTCCGGGATCGAGTTGAAGATCGGGTCGTACTCGAACAGCGGATCGCCAGGGAAGTACATCTGCGTGACCAGGCGCTGGGTGAAAGCCCGGCCGAGGAGCGAGAAGTGGATGTGCGCGGGCCGCCAGGCGTTGGGGTGGTTGCGCCACGGGTAGGCGCCGGGCTTGATGGTCACGAACCGGTACCGGCCCTCGGAGTCGGTCAGGCAGCGGCCGGCGCCGGAGAAGTTCGGGTCCAGCGGGGCCGGGTGGTTGTCGACCTTGTGCTGGTACCGGCCGGACGCGTTGGCCTGCCAGATCTCCACCAGGGTGTCCGGGATGGCCCGCCCGTCGCTGTCCAGCACCCGCCCGGTCAGGATGATCCGCTCGCCGAGTGGCTCGCCAGCGTGCTGGGTGGTCAGGTCCGCGTCCGCGGGCGCGACCCGTCCCTCGCCGAGCAGCGGGCCGGTGACCTCGGTCAGGCCCTGGCGGATCAGCTGCAGCGGCTGGTGCGGCGCCCGCAGCACCGAGGACCGGTAACCCGGTGAGTCCAGCGGCGGGTGCAGTCCCCGGGGCCGCTCGTACGAGGGCAGGACCAGCCCGGTGGGCGGGGATGACGGGTGCGTGGTCATCGCGCTACTGCTCCTTCTGGCTCGGCTGGTCGGCCCTGGCTCTCACGGCCGCGAAGCTGGCTCACCGGTTCAGCCGGCCGCGTTGTGCAGCTGGCGCAGCGCGGTGAGCTCAGCCACGGTGGGCGGTTGGAGCACCGTCAGCGAGTCTGACACCGCGAGCTCCCAGCCGGTCTTGGCCCGGACGTCGGCCACGCTCCCTCCCGGATACAGCCCGGTGAGCGTGAGCTCGCACGTCGCCGGGTCCGGCTCGAGGACGCCCAGGTCGGTGATGACCTTCCGGGGGCCCGCGCCGGCCAGTCCCAGGCGCTCCCGGGATCCGGCCCCGTCACCGAATCCGACCGAGGTCACGAAGTCCACCCGGTCCACGAACGACCTGCGGCTCTGCCGGACCACCACGATCACCTCGCGGCACGAGGCGGCGATCTCCGGGGCGCCGCCGGCGCCGGGCAGCCGGACCGAGGGCTGGGCGTAGTCGGCGCCGATCACCGTGGTGTTGATGTTCCCGAACTTGTCGATCTGGGCCGCGCCGAGGAAGCCGACCGCGATCCGGCCGGGCTGGAGCCAGTAGTTGAAGATCTCCGGCACGCTCACCACGGCGTCCGCGGTCTCGGCGAGGATCCCGTCGCCGATGGACAGCGGCAGCCGGTCCGGCTTGGCCCCGATCGTCCCCGACTCGTAGATGAGCACCAGGTTGGGCGCGTGCGTGGCGCGGGCCAGGTTGGCGGCGGCGCTGGGCAGCCCGATGCCTACGAAACAGGTCATGCCGTCGTGCAGGGCGCGGGCCGCGCAGGCCGTCATCATCTCGTCGGCGGTGAAGGCGGCCGGGTCCGCCGTCACCGGTGACGCTGCCCCGGTGGCGTTCATGACCCACATCCTCCCTCGCCGGCCCCGGCGCCGGCCAGCGAGCCCGCCTCGCCGTGCACCTCCTCGGCCAGCCAGCGGCTGAACCGGTCCCGGTCCCGGCTGATCACGTCCCAGGCCTGGTAGTAGTCGTTGTCCCGGGCGGAGTAGCCCAGCGCGTACGAGGGATGCGATCCGCCGGGCGCGGCGGCCACGTAGCTGACGACCCAGGAGGGCAGCACGATCGCGCCTGGCTCGGGCGCCAGCTCGTCCACGATCTCCTCGACCGTGGCGATCGACCGCTGGGCGCTGAGCACGGCTTCCTTCTGCACCCCGGTGATTCCCCACAGCTGGACGTTCCCGGCCCGGTCGGCGCGCTGAGCGTGGATGACCGCCACGTCCGGGTTCAGCGCGGCCACGGCGGTCAGCCGCTCGCCGGTGAACGGGCAGGTGACTGACCGGATGGCGGGCTGCCCATCCAGGCCCGGCAGGCCTTCCAGGCCGGTGCCGCTGTACCCGCGCAAGATCGCGAACGGCACTCCTGAGGCGCCTGCCACGTAGCGGTTCGCCATCCCCGCGTGGCTGTGCTCCTCCAGCTGGAGGGGTCCCGGCCACGCGTTCTCCACCGCGTCCCGGAACCGGTGCAGCGAGCCGACCCCGGGGTTGCCGCCCCAGGAAAAGATGAGCCGGCTGGCACAGCCCGCCCCGATGAGCTGGTCGTAGAGCACGTCCGGGGTCATCCGGATGAGGGTCAGGTCACGCCGGCGCTGCCGGATGATTTCCCGCCCGGCCGCGAACGGGATGAGGTGAGTGAATCCCTCCATGGCGACCGAGTCCCCGTCGTGGACGGCCCGTGTGACGGCGTCGGCCAGTGAAACGATCTCCGCCATATCCTCCTGCCCTGTGAGCAAACACCCGCAGCCAACACCCGCAGCGGACACCCGCGCTTCCCCGACACCATAATGACCAAGTGGTCGCGATAAGTACAGCCGTTCGTCATACGGACACTCTGGCGTGACGGCCGTGCTCCTCGCGGCCCGGCTCAGCCGGTCTCCGGCAGCACTTCCCGGGCGATCGCGAAGGCGCGGTTCACCGCGGGGACCCCGGCGTACACGGCCGTGTGCAGCAGCACCTCGCGGATCTGGTCGGGAGTCACGCCGTTGCGCAGCGCGGCCCGCAGGTGCAGGGCCAGTTCCTGCTCCTGCCGGAGCACGACGAGGGCGGTGAGCGTGATCATGCTCCGCTCGGCCCGGGACAGCCCCGGCCGGGACCAGACCTCACCCCACGCGTAACGGGTGATGAAGTCCTGGAACGGCTCGGTCAGCGGGGTGGTCGAGGCGACCGCACGGTTGACGTGCTCGTCACCCAGAACCTCGCGGCGGACCCTCATCCCCTGCGCGGTGCGCTCAGCGTCGTCCATGATTCCGCCTTTCACGGCCCGGTTCCGGCTCTGCGCAGCGGGCGCTGCGGCCGGCCGGGAAGACTACCCGCGGCCCCTCAGCCTGCGGCCTGGGTGTGCGCCACCAGGGCCGCGTCCACGAACTCCGTGGCCGCACCGAGGTACCCGGCCGGGTCCAGGGCGGCGGTGACCTGCCCGGGGGTGACCCCGGCCTCGGCGAGCCGGCCGGCGTCCAGGCGGTCGAGCAGCGCCTCACCCAGCGTCCGGCCCTCCGCCATGGCCGCGGCGCTGGCCTGCGCCAGCAGGTCGTGGGCGGCGGTGCGGCCCAGCGCGGGCGCCAGCAGCGACGCGACGTGCTCGGCCATCGGGAAACCGCCCGCCGCGTCGAGGTTGCGCCGCATCCGGGCCGGATCGGGCTCCAGCCTGCCGAGCAGGTCCGCGGCCCAGGACGCCGCGGAGCCGGTGAGCCGGAGCAAGTCCGCCAGCGGCTCCCATTCCGCGTGCCAGGCCCCGGCGGCGCGCTGGTACTCCTGCTCCGCGGCGGCGACCAGCGTGGCGACCAGCCCGGGGACCTGCCGGGCGCAGCCGAGGACGGCGACGGAGGCGACCGGGTTCCGCTTCTGCGGCATGGCGGACGACCCGCCGACGCCGTCACCCCCGCCCTCCGCGACCTCACCGACCTCGGACTGGGCCAGCAGGGTGACGTCCCGGGCGATCTTGGCGAGCACCCCGGTCACCCCGGCGCACGCGCCGGCGACCTCGGTGATCCGCAGCCGGTCGGTGTGCCACGGCAGGGTGGGCGCGCGCAGGCCCAGTTCCGCGGCCAGCAGCGCCACGACCTCGGGCCCGCGGCCACCGAGCGCGGACAGGGTGCCGGCCGCCCCGCCGAACTGGACCGCGAGCCGGCTGGCCGCGACCCGGTCCAGCGCGGTCGCAGCCTCGTCCAGGCCGGTCAGCCAGCCCGCCGCGACGAGGCCGAAGGTGACCGGCACGGCCTGCTGGAGCAGGGTCCGGCCGATCATGACGGTGTCCCGGTGCGTCGCCGCCAGGCGGGCCGCCGCGACGGCCGCGGCGGCCAGGTCGTCCGAGATCACCCCCAGCGCCTGCCGGGCGAGCAGCATGGCCGCGGTGTTGACGATGTCCTGGCTGGTCGCGCCCTGGTGCACCGCGCCGGCCGGGCCCGGGGGCAGCATCCGGGTCAGGGCCCGGACCAGCGCGGGCACCGGGTTGCCGGTCAGCGCGGCCTGCCGGCCCAGTTCCGCGGCGTCGAACGCCTCGGCCCGGGCCGCCGCGGTGACCGCCGCGCCCGCGCCGGGCGGGGCCATCCCGGCCTGCTCGAGCGCCCGGGCCAGGGCGGCCTCGGTGTCCAGCATCGCCTGCAGCCACGCCTGGTCAGAGGTGTCCACCGCGCCCCGGCCGAACACCCCGTCGAAGAGCCCGTGGGAAGTGTGCACCGCCTGCTCCTGGGAGTGTCCGCGCGTCGTCGGGCTGCCTGCCCGGCCCACCCTAACGCCCCGGCGTGGCCAGGTCCTGGTTCGTGATCACGACATGGGTTTCGTTGCGGCGCGTGGATGCA
Organism: uncultured Actinomycetes bacterium; assembly: GCA_963844695.1. GTDB lineage: Bacteria > Actinomycetota > Actinomycetes > Streptosporangiales > Streptosporangiaceae > RYN-230. The sequence continues at coordinate 28,938 of CAWJPL010000045.1, read as the reverse complement.
CCAGCCCGCTCTGGTAGGCGAAGACCACCAGCTGGGCGCGGTCCCGGGCGCCCAGCTTGGTCATGGCCCGGCTCACGTGGGTCTTGGCCGTGGTCGGGCTGAGGACCATCGTGGCCGCGATCTCGTCGTTGCTGAGGCCGTGGGCGACCAGGGCGACGACTTCACGTTCCCGTCTGGTCAAGATCTCCATCCCGGCCGACGCGAGGGCGTCCGGCGGCCGGGCCACGAACTCGCTGACCAGGCTCCGGGTGACCGCGGGTGAGAGCAGCGCGTCTCCGCGCATCACCACCCGCAGCGCCTGCAGCAGCTCGGCAGGCTCGGTCTCCTTCAGCAGGAAGCCGCTCGCCCCCGCCCGCAGCGCCCGGAAGATGTACTCGTCGAGGCCGTAGTTCGTGAGGATGACGACGTGGACGCCGGTGAGCTGGTCGTCTTCCACGATCCGCCGCGTCGCCTCGATGCCGTCCAGCACCGGCATCTGGACGTCGATCAGCGCGATGTCGGGCCGGTGCTCGCTGACCAGCGCGACCCCCTGCTGCCCGTCAGCGGCTTCCGCGACCACGTCTATGTCGTCCTCGGCGTCGAGCAGGGCCCGGATCCCGCTGCGGATCAGCGCCTGGTCGTCGACCAGCACCACCCTGATCACGACGGGGCCCGCAGCGGGAGCTCGGCCCACACCCGGAAGCCGCCGTCCCGGCGCGGCCCGGCCTGCAGCAGGCCGCCGAGCGAGGCGACCCGTTCCCGCATGCCGATGAGGCCGAGGCCGGGGACCGCGGGCTGGGGCGCGGCGGTTCCGTCGTCGTCGACCTGGACGGTCAGGGCGTCAGGGCGGTAGCAGAGGTGAACAGTGGCCGACGCCTGGCCGGCGTGCCGGGTGACGTTGGTGAGGGCCTCCTGCACGATGCGGTAGGCGGCCTGGTTGACGTCGCGCGGAAGCGGGCGCGGTGTCCCGGTGACCGTCACGCTGGCGGCCAGCCCGGCCGAGCGCGTCCGGCCCATGAGATCGGGAAGCCGGTCAAGGCCGCTGCTGTCGTCCTCGTCGTGGCTCCTGAGCACGCCCAGGGTGGCGCGCAGTTCCCGGGCCGCGTCCGCGCCCGCTTCGGCGATGGCGAGCAACGCAGGCGAAACCTCCGCACCGCGCTTGCGCGCGAGGTGGACGGCCACACCGGCCTGGACCTGGACCACTGAGATGCTGTGCGTCAGGGAGTCATGCAGCTCCCGGGCGATACGCAGGCGTTCCTCCACGGCCCGCCGGGCCGCCACTTCGTCCCTGGTCCGTTCCGCTTCCTCGGCACGCTGCTCGACCTCGTGGAGGTGCAGCTGCCACATGCGGAAGGCGACGAGCGTGATACCCGCGGAGACGACCCAGCCCGTCGCGTAGACCCGTCTCCAGCCGCGATCGGTGCGCATCCTCTGAGCTTATGGGCTGGCCGCTGGCCCGCATCGTCTCCCGGGACCCATCCGGGACTACTCCCCTGGCAGTACCTTTCACCTGGCCGCCGGGCCGGCTCCGCCGTCCGTGTTCGCGCTTCGTTGCTGGCCTCGACGCACCGCCCCCAGCAGCACCCGCACCCCCGCGCCCAGCAGCGCGAGGTCGCCGAGCATCTGGACGATTAGCAGCACCCGGGCGGCCTCGGACTTGGCGGTGATGTCTCCGAAACCCACCGTCGAGAAGACCGTCACGGTGAAGTACAAGGCGTCGGTGCGGGTCAGTGGCTGGGTGAAAGTCGCCGCGGATGCCCTCTGCATCACGAAGTACGTCGAGGCGAACACCAGCAAATAGAAAGGAAAGATCAACCCTAGCGCCTCGAATGCTTTCATGCTGGGATAACGCGAGGTAGCGATGCTCCTGACCTGCCAGACCGCAATGCCGGCGAAGACTAGCAGGCCGATCAGGACACGCACCGCCGTGTTACCGTTCCACGGCTGGTCCAGGGGAAGCACGTAGTACAGGACGACTAGCACCGTCGTAGTCAGGACACCCCGCAGCACCGCCCAGAAGATCAGTCGCCTCCGTCTAGCCAACGGCAGCTGGCCGAACGGCTGATCGGTCATAGTCGTCACCCCCGAAAGGCCAGGTGGACCTCGTTCGGATGGGATTTCCGGTCTTCGGCTCTCCGTCGGCAGAGATACGAGCCGCAGGAATCGGTCAGTGACCGTCCATTTCCTCCAGCGCGCCCGCGATGTCATAGCCGAGCGCAATCGCCACATCGGGAGCGGCAGAGACGATCCGGCCGAGCCCGGCCACCGGGGTAATTGCCAGCAACACGTCGGCGATCTCATCCTCGCTCGCACCCGCTGCCATCGCCCGTCCGACGGCCCATTGCAGGCATACTCCCGGCGAGGCGGTGGCCACACATGCCCCCACCCGGAGCAACATCGCGGTCTTCGGATCCAGGGTGGACGTTGCGGCCAGGTCAAACCCAAGCCCGGCTTCACCTTCTATGAAACTCTCCTCGATCATCGCCAGCTTGCGCAGTGTCTCCTGGAATCTCGGCGTCTGGGCCATATGCTCACCTGCCATAACACACCATTCCACCTCGCGCCAGCGAGCGAACCTTTCATCCGCAGGGTGTGAAACCGGCGCTTGGTTATCCGTTCCTTCAGGCTGTGATTTCCGCTGGGCACCCCGTGTCTGGTTCACCCCATCCCGGCACAGCACCCGCAGTAGCAGCACGAGCCACGGCTCGATTGAAAGGCTCCCGTCTGGCGGCCCGGTTACGGCAGTGCCTCGGGAGGCAGCCACTGACTGCGGGTTGAACAATCATCTGGTGGCCTGCCTTTCGCCGCATGAAGGCCTGACCATCGGTGCGAGGCGCTCTAGCGCCTCGTCGATAGTCGAATACACCGGCAGCCGCCAATCCAGGCCGCTGATCCGCAGTATTTTCGTTACTGGCGGCGACGGCGCGATGAGGCCATACCGGCAGCCTGCCACGTCGGCGCGGTTGGCAATCCGGACGAAGGCGCTGAGTCCGCGGGCATCGCAAAAAGATAGCCCGGTCAGGTCAAGCAGCAGCACCCGTGCGTGACTGGCGATGGCTGCATAAGCCTGCTCGGCCAGGCCGTCGGCGCTGGCGAGATCCAGCTCTTCCGGCACGCGCAGGACTTCGATCCTGGGCTCGCGATCCGCGGGCGTCTGGTCTTCGATCTGGGTCATCATCATTGGGCCCTGCGCTTGTCCGGTCGGTGCATTCCAGTGCCTCTGCGGATGTGGTATCCGGTCTCAGCCGTGGCCTGAGACTCGGGAAGCAACGTGGGCCTCAGATCAGCCCGAGCTGCTGGGCCCGGCGGACCGCCTCGCCGCGGTGAGCTGCGGCGAGCTTGCGGTAGATGCTTTTCAGGTGCGATTTGACCGTGTTGACCGAGATGTACATCTGGCTGGCGATCTCAGTGGTGTTGAGCATGGCTGAAACATTTCGCAGTACCTCCCGCTCGCGTGTGGTGAGGGGCTCGACCACCAGGGTCGCGGCCTGACCAGGGACGGCCACCGCGGTCGGGCGCTGATCGGCGCTGGGGGCCGGCGTGAACAGGTCCCGGTGGGCATGGGCCACCGCGGGGGCGTGCTGTAGCAGCGGGCCGATCCAGCCTCGCTCCATGAGCAGCGGCAACCTGAGCTGGTCACGCTTGGCCAGCCGCAGCGCGGATGTGAGTGATCGCTGGGCTCGCGCGCGGTCGCCGCTGTCGTAGCTGAGCCGGGCATCAGCCAGCCAGGCCTGCAGGTGGACCCGGCCGGGCGCCGGGTTGGGGGCGGCGAGCGCGGGGGCGAGCGCGCGCCGTGCGTTCTCCACGTCTTTGGCGGCCAGCCAGGCGTGCGCGAGTACCACCGCCGCCTCCGCCGAGTCACTGGGGCCGGCCCGCTCAGCGGCGGCGAGCGCCTGCCCGATGTCGCCGGCTGCAGCATGTGCCCGCGACTCGGCCAGGCTCAGCTGTTGTCCGAGCCAGTCTGGAATGGCCCACCCGGCTTGTGCTCTGGCCACCCGCTGGGCGGCCAAGTCAGCTCGCCCTTCGGCTAGGCCGCAGCGCGCGGCCACCAGGCCCGCTACCGAGCGGATCAGCTGGTCCGGGCATTTGCCCAGGGCGGCATCCGCCTGTTTCAGCAGGTTGTGCGTCTCACGCAGCTCACCGTGTTCCAGGTGGACCCACGCGAGCGCGACGAGTCCCGCAGGGCTTGGGTGCGCGCCAGCGGACTGGGGATCGCCGGCCGCTGTCGCTTCGGCGGCAAGCTTCGCGGCGCGCTGCGGTCGGCCCCGCCAGGCCGCGATCAGCGCGAGGTATCCGAGGCAGCCGGCTCGTTCGTCACCCGCACCGGGAGCGGCCGCGGCCACACCCGAATCGAGGATGCGGGCCGCCTCGTCAAAGTTGCCCGACCACAGCTCGACGACCCCGCGGCCGAGCAGCACCCGGGCCACGATCGCGGCATGGCGGCCGGGCTTGTCGCCGCTGACGGTGCTGACCAGCGCCTCCGCAGCGCCCGCCGCGGCCGACGCCGTATCGAGATCTCCGGTGCGAAGCGAGGCGGCGAGACGGATCACGGCCGCGGACAGCCGGCCTGCTGCAGTCTGCCCGACGGGAAGGCGGCCAAGGATGCCCTCGGCGAGATCAAGCGCGGCGGTGCAGGATCCGGGCCGGCCAGCAGCCAGCGCCGCTGCGGCGGTAACCAGGTACGGCCCGGCATCGGCCCAGACCTGGCCGCGCGGCATGCTGGCGAATTCGCCGGCCAGCGAGGGCTCGACCCGTGGCTCGATGATCTCGCCGATCGCCAGCCCGTCAATGACCAGGTCCGCCGCGAGCGGCCAGTCGCCGGCCTGCGCGGCGTGCCGTACCGCCTCGGTGAGCAGGCCCTTACTCTCATACCACCGGGCTGCCCGCCGGTGCAGCAGAGCGGTCCGGCCCGGGCTCTCGCGCCTGAGCTTGAGCCGCAGCACCTCCGCGAACAGCGTGTGGTAGCGGTACCACCCATCCCCGGTCGGCTGGACGAATGCGTTCGTGGCGGCCAGAGCCGGCAGCATTCCTGCGACGTGCTCCTCACCGGCCAGCGCCCCGGCGAGCTCGGCGCTGACCTGTGCCAGGATGCTCGTGTCGAGCAGCATGTGCCTGACCTCAGGCGGCTGGGTGTTGAGCACCTCCCCGACCAGGTAGCCGGTCACCGCGCTGTCGTCGGTGATCAGTTCCTTGACGAACTGGTCGGGATCGGGATGAGAGCCCACCGACATGGCGGCTAGCCGGATGCCGGCCGCCCAGCCCTCGGTCCTCCGGGTCAGGCCCTCGAGCGCGGCTGCCGACAGCATGCCGCCATGCTGGGTTATCAGCAGGCCGGCTTCGGCGACGTTGAACGCCAGGTCGCTGGCCCGGATCTCGGCCAGCTGGCCGGCCAGCCGGTAGCGGTGCAGCGGCAGCAGCGGATCTATCCGCGAACAGGCCACCAGGCGCAGACCGGCGCCTGCGTTCCGCAGCACGAAGTTCAGCCCATCCAGGACCAGCGGCTCGGTCAGCAGATGGAAGTCGTCCAGGACCAGGGTCACCGGCGGATCCTGGGCCGCCAGCACCGAGGCGAGCCGCAGCAAGAACACATGCTGCCGCCCCCGTCCAGGGGCGGGCCGTGCCTCAGGAACGGCAACGCCCGCCCGGCGCAGCGCCGCGACGACATACGACCAGAAGCCTGAGGGCTGGTTGTCATATTCGTCGAGGGAGAGCCAGGCAACAGCCCCTGGGCGGGCCGCCGCCCACAACGTGGCTGCCATCGTCTTGCCCGCCCCAGGCGGGCCGGTGACCACGGTCAGCGGGCACCACCGCGTGCCCCGGGTGATCAGCCTGGTGATCCGAGGGCGCTGGATCGCCCAGCCCGGCACACCGGGCACGGTGACCTTAGATTCCAGGATCGGATCGTCGGCCGGAACGGCCAACGGCTCTGTCCGGGCCAGCGCGCGGCTGGCAGTGGATATCGCCACGGAAACCTCCCCCGACCCCCGGCCGGCAGCCTGGCCGCCACACGCCGTGAGGGGATGACATGGTGGGACGCCGCGCGGGCTACCTGCCCGGCGCTAGAGGGCGTTCCGCCCTCCCCCACTACCGAATGCCATCCAGCCAGGCCGCACATCAGACGATTCGGGTGAAGTCCGCGTCCGGGCGGCTCCGGCAGCGCCGTTCGGCGACCTGCTGTCACCCACCTCGCGCCCGGGAACGAAAGACCCGGTCGTCAGCCTTCCAGGAGCCCCAGTTCACGGGCCCGGGTGACGGCCTGGCTCCGGGTAGAGGCCTCCAGCTTGCGGTAGATCGACGTCAGCTGCGACTTGATGGTGTGCGGGGAGAGATACAGCTCGGTACCGATCTCCGCGACCGTCAGGTGCGTGGATATCAGCGGCAGCAGGCGAAGTTCGGCGGCGGTTAGGGCCGATGCTCCGAGGATGGCCGAACCGCGCTCTTCGGCAAGCCGGGCCCGGAGCACCTCGGCCTCCACGACCAGGATCCCCAGCCCGGGCCGAAGTCGGAGCGCCTCATCGACTTCCCGCATGAGCGTTCTGGCCCCGTTGATGTCGGCGAGGGCGATGTGGGCGCGGATGAGCTCGATCCGGGCCTGGACGGCCATGTGGGGCTGCGCGTACGTCAGCAAGGACCTCAGCCGTTGAGCGCTGGCGAGTTCGCGCCGCGCCGCCGGGACATCGCCCCGGTGCAGGGCCACGCGGGCCTGCGCCGCGCAGACGGTAGCTTCCTCCAGCCCGGCCTGATCCAGCAGCGAGCGCGCTTGGCCGGCCAGGGCCTCGGCCTGGTTCCATTGGTTGCGTGCCATCGCCACCAGCGATCGTTCGCACAGTATGTGCGCGATCGTATCGGGCGTGCCGATTTCCTGTCCGGTTCTGACCGCCTCGTCAAGAACGGCGTCCGCGCTGTCGAGATCGCCGGAGAGGATGTACGCGATCCCCTGCAGGAGCCCGGTCATCGGGCGCACGATGCCCGCCGCCGCGAATTGCCGTGTGGCCTCATCGGCGTCCGCGTGCATCTGTTCGACACCATGGCGGCACAGCAAAGCGCGCAGCGCAGCGGCGAGGCCCTCGATCGAGATGGTTACCGGCCTGGGCCACGTGCTGTGAGCGCCAGCGGTTGACGGCATCGGCCATTCGCTCGACGTCGGCTGCCCGCCCGGTCGTCAGGGCAAGAAGCGCGGCGTACGCGGCGGCCCGCGGGTGGTCCTCGAACCCGCCCCGGTCATGGAGCCACTGGAACCACCGCTGCAAGGTGGTGATCCTGGCTCGCCGGTACGTCGGCAGCCAGAGTTCTTCCACCAGCCGGGCCACCATGTCGACGTCCCCGGCCGCCATGGAGTACTCCAGCGCTTCCTCGGGCAGACCGTTGCGCAGGTACCAGGCGGCGGCGCGGCGGCGCAGAACCGGGATCAGGCCGGACTCCAGGCGCTCGGCCTCCGCGAGCAGCATGTCGCGGAACAGGTGGTGGTAGCGGTACCACTGTCCGCGCCGGTCCAGCGGCACCAGCAGCAGGTTGGACCGGGCCAGATCCGCCAGCACCGCGGCGGACCCGGGCAGGTCGAGCACCGCGTCGCACAACGGCCCGGACATCCGCTCCAGTACCGCGGTACGGCTCAAGAACACCCGCTGCTGCCGCGAGATCCGCCCCAGGAACTCCGACTCCACGTAGTCACTGACGAACAGGTCATCCCCGCCGAACGCGGAGCGCGGCAGCGACCCGCCCTCCCGCAGGTACAGCGCCGCGAGGTACAGCCCGACCGGCCACCCTTCGGTCCGCCGGTGCAGCTCAGCAACGTCTTCCTCGCCGACCTGCACCCCGGCGGCGCGCAGCACCCATGCTGCTTCCTCCACCGTGAGCGACAGGTCACCGGGGCCGATCTCCAGGAGCTTCCCCTCGGCGCGCAGCCGCGCGGTCCGCAGCGGCGGCTCGGCCCGGCCGGCCAGCACCAGCCGTGACCCGCTGGGCACGTGGTCGGCGAGCACTGATAGCGCGGCACGGCATTCGGAGTCATGCAGCACGTGCACGTCATCCAGGACCAGCGTTACCGGCGAGGTCATCGACGCGAACGCCGACCCCAGCCGCGGGACGACCGAGCCAGGCACCGAGCTTACCGGCGAGGCGAGCGCATCGAATACCCGCCTGTCCACGCGCTCCACCGCGTGGAGCGCTTCGGCGACATAGGTGAGCAGGACCTTCGGGTCGTTGTCCGCTTCGTCGACCGACACCCACGCGAAGGCCCGCGGATCACGCTCGGCCCACTGTGACAACAGCGTCGTCTTCCCGTAGCCCGCCGGCGCCGCCACCGAGACGATAGGAACGCCGTTGCTATTGACCAGTCTCTCGATCAACGGCGAACGCTGGATGGTCTCCGGCCGCGCCAGCGGGCGCAGCAGCTTGGAGACCGTGAGGTCGAATACCGACCTGCCCGCGTCCTGCGGGCGGTCGGCCCGTTGCCGCGCCTCACTAACGTCCATGCCCCCGACGGATACCTCGCAAGAGCTTGCGTCCATGCTCAGCCGGAGCGGTAGAGCAGGTCGAGCGGCCGCTGGGCCCCGGCAGGCAAATCCCTTCGAAACCTAACATGGCGCCACTAGGCCAAGGCCAAGGAGCCTGGGCAAGAACTGGGTGAATAGGCCAATGAGGCTGACAGGCGTACGATTTACCTGCCCCACGTGACGGCTGGCTAAACTGCGCGGCCGGAGGGGCCGGGGATCGGTGGTGCGCCGGTCGGGGGAGATGGTGTGCCCACCTCCAGTCGGGTCAGGTGGATGCTAGGTGCCTTCGCCGTAGCAGGCACCCTGGTTACTTCAGCATGCGGGCGGCCCGCCGCAGCGCCAGCCGATGCCTCACCGGTCAAGGGCTTGGTGTCGAGCCTTCCGGCGGCCACCAGGCCGGTGTCCTCCGAGGTCTGGGCCACCACCAGGGACGTGATATCGCTCGATCCCATCCATGCGGCCGCCTTCCCGGAGTACACAGCCGACTCGCTGATGTGTGAGTCGCTGCTTCGCCAGGCACCGGCCGGCGCGCTTGAGCCTGGCCTGGCCACTGTTTCGAATCCATCGCCCACCACGATGGTGTTCACGCTCCGGCCGGGAGTGAAGTTCTGGGACGGCCATCCGGTGACATCGGCCGACGTGGTGTACAGCCTCGACCGCCAGATCAATCCCCGGCTGGGCGGATTCAATGTGGCGGACTTCAGCAGGGTAGCCTCGGTCACCGCGACCAGCCGGTCCCAGGTGACGATCAAGCTCAAACAGCCGGACTACTGGCTGGAAGGCGAACTCGCCTCGATACCAGGCATCGTCATCGAAAAGAACTTCGCCGAAAAACAGGGCAAGAACTATGGCACCCCGGCCGGATCGATCATGTGCACGGGTGCGTACATGTTCAAGTCGTGGACACCGGGCGTGGGCGTGATAGCGGTCCGCAACCCGCACTACTGGAACCCCTCAGTCCGCCCGCTTGTCGGCCAGATCACGCTGAAGGGCGTTCCGAGCATCGCCGCCCTCACTGCGGGTTTGCTGACCGGCGCCATCCAAGGGGACTACAGCCTGGGGCTTTCCACTCTGGGCCAGCTGAAGAACAGCAAGAGCGTCACGGTCTACCAGGGCCCTGGCTGGACCACCGACGCGTTCACCATCACCAGCCTCAAAGGTGTGCTAGGGAGCCTGGACGTGCGGCGGGCGCTGTCGCTGGCGCTGAACCGCCGGGGCATCATCAACTCCGTCTATGCCGGTACGGCGCAGCTGCCACGATGGCTGTCGAACCCGGGCACGTTCGGCTATGGCAGGTCCGTGTTCGACAAGGCCTACAACAGCTCGCCGGTCCTGACCCAGAACATCGCGGAGGCGAAGAAGCTCGTCCAGCGGGCCGGGGCCACCGGGAAGACGATCACGATCGGCACCTCCAGCCAGCTGCTGAGCATCGCCGCGCTGACGGGCGCCTACCAGGCGGCGGCGCAGGCGATTGGCCTGAAGGTGGTGCTCAGGTCGGTGCCCGCCCAGGAATACATCGACCTCTTCGTCGATCCCAAATTCAGGGCGGGCGTCGACGGTCTCCCGGGAGTCGACTACGGCGACTACGCCGATCCGGCGGCGCTGCTCAATCAGGTCGTCCTCCCGGGTGGGTTGCAGAACCTCGACAACTTCAGCGATCCGGCCATCACGGCAGCACTGGAGCAGGCGCGCAGCACAGCGAACCTGGACCAGCGGGCAGCGCTGGTGGCGAAAGCTGAGAAGCTCGCCGCCCAGCAGCTTCCCTGGATCCCCGACGTCGAGCCGGACAACGTACTGGTGCTCAGCAAGGGCCTGACCGGCGCGGTGTCGTCGAGCGCCTACCTGTTCTCCCCCTGGGCCGACAGCCTGGGCGGGGCTGGCTGAGCAGTGCGCTGGCGGTTTTTGGCCCGCCGGCTGGTCCTGTTGGTGGCCAGCCTGCTAGTGGCGAGCTTCGTGATCTTCGCGGCGCTGTATCTGGCACCGGGGAACCCGATCGCGGCGCTGTCCGGCGGGCGCCCCCTGCCACCGGGCAGCATCCACGTGCTGGAGCAGCGCTACCACCTGGACGAGCCGTTCCTCGCCCAGTACTGGTACTGGCTCGATAACGCACTGCACGGCAACCTGGGGATCTCGATCACGCTGCAGGAGAACGTGTCCACGCTGATCGCGTCCCGGATCTGGACGACCGCCGGGCTGGTCCTGTACGCGTCCCTCATCATCGTGGTGCTGGGCATCGGCCTAGGCGTCGTCTCCGGGCTGCGGACCGGCAGGTTCGACACCAGCACCCTCGTGGTGACCGCGATCTCGGCCGCCATCCCGGCGTTCGTCGCCGCGATCGTGCTGATCACCCTGTTCGCGGTAAAGCTCCGCTGGTTCCCGGCGCTCGGCAACGGCACCGGCTTCCTCAGTGATGTCAGGCACCTCACCCTTCCGGCCATCGCGCTGGCCACGGCGTCGCTCGCGATCGTCGCCCGGGTCACCCGGGCCGCGGTCCGCGCCGAAGCCGGCCGTGAGCACGTGCAGACCGCAGTCAGCCGCGGGATCCCGGCCCGGTGGGTGATCCGGCGGCATATCCTGCGCAACGCCACCATCCCCATCACGACGATCACCGGGATTACGGTCGCCTCGCTGATCGCGGTCGCCGCGGTGGTGGAGGTCGCGTTCAGCCTGAACGGGCTCGGCTCTTACCTGGTCGAAGCGGCGCAGTCCAAGGACATCGCCGTCGTGCAAGGCATCTCGCTGGTGCTGGTCACCGCGTTCGTAGTGGTCAACATGCTGGTGGACATGCTTTCTGCGGCGCTTGACCCGCGAATCGCGCTGGGAAGCCCCACCCAGTGAGCCCGGTCCAGCTGGCCGACGAGGCCGCCGCGCCTGGTCGGGGGCTGGCCCTGCTGCGCTCCATCGGCCCAGCCGGTATCGCGTCGGCGGCCGTCCTCCTAGCCGCCACGTTCGCGGCCGTGTTCGGACCGCTGCTCGCCCCCTACGATCCCACCCTGCCCAACTTGTCGCTGGCCTGGGTGGGCCCGGTGGGCGGCCACGTGCTCGGCTTTGACTTCGAGGGCCGCGACGTGGCATCCCGGCTGCTGGCCGGTGCGCAGTCCTCGATGCTCGGTCCACTGGCTGTCGTCATGATCAGCGTGCCCGTGGGCACGCTGATCGCGGTCACCGCCGCCTGGCGGCGCCGTGCCGCCGACGTCGTGATCTCCTCTGGCCTGGACATCCTGTTCGCGTTCCCCGGCATCCTGCTCGCACTGCTGGCGACGGCGGTGTTCGGGGCGGGCCTGCCCGCAGCCACGATCGCCCTGTCCGTCGCGTACCTGCCCTACGTCGCCCGGGTGCTGCGTGGCGCGGCGCTGACAGAGCGGAGCCGGCCGTACGTCGCGGCGCTGGAGGTGCAGGGGGTACCGGCCACCGCGATCTGCCTGCGGCACCTGGTCCCGAACATCGCACCGCTGATCTTGGCCCAGGCGACAGTCCTGTTCGGCTACGCCATGGTCGACCTGGCGGCCATCTCGTTCCTGGGCCTGGGAGTACAGCCGCCCACCGCCAACTGGGGCGTGATGATCTCAGAGAACCAGGCCGGTATCGTCCAGGGCTACCCGCTGCCCGCGCTCGCCGCCGGGGTGTGCATCGTGGCCGTGGTGATCGCGGTCAACGTACTGGGCGAGCGGCTGTTCGAATACGGTCAGGCGGCCCGAGGATGAACGACCCGGCGGCAGTCGCAGCGACACAGTCCCGCGCAGCCGAGGCAGGCGCGCCGCTGCTCGAGATCAGCGATCTCAGCGTGATGCTGGAAATGAAAGGCGCGAAGCGCCCGGTACTGCGTGACGTTTCGCTGACGGTCCGCCAGGGTGAGGCCTTGGGCCTGGTCGGAGAGTCCGGGTCGGGCAAGACCATGACCGCCCGGGCGATCGGCCGCCTGCTGCCGCGCGGGGCCGAAGTCCATGGCTCGATCCGGTTCGGGGGCACCGACATCGGCCGGCTCGCTGGCGCGCAGCTCCGCCAGTACCGCAGCCAGGTGGCGATGATCTTCCAGGATCCAAGGGCGCACATCAATCCGGTGCGGCGCATCGGTGACTTCATGACCGAAGCGCTGCGGGCCAACCTCGGGGTGCCTGCGGCACAGGCGCAGCGCCGCGCCGCAGACGCGCTCGCCCAGGTTGGCATCGAAGACGCAACCCGGAGGCTGCGGCAGTACCCGCACCAGATGTCCGGCGGCATGCTGCAGCGGGTCATGATCGCCGCGGCGCTGCTCACCGGGCCCCGCCTGCTGCTGGCCGACGAGCCGACCACCGCCCTGGACGTCACCACCCAGGCGGAGCTCATGGTGATCCTCGACGATCTCCGCCGGGAGTTCGGGCTGGGAATGCTGTTCATCACCCATGACCTGGACCTGGCGGCCGCCATCTGCGACCGTACGGCCGTGATGTACGCCGGGCAGATCGTGGAAGTCCGCACCTCCGCCTTGCTGCACAGCGACCCGTTGCACCCCTACACCGCCGCGCTGGCCGCCGCCCGGCCGGACATCACGCAGGCAGCACACCGGCTGCGTGCCATTCCCGGGCAGCCGCTGTCCGCGTTCGAGGCACCGGCGGGGGCGTGCGCCTTCGCGCCGCGGTGTGCCCATGTCAGGAAGGTGTGCGGCACCGCCATGCCCGGTCTCGCCGAACTCGACGACGGGCTCAGCCGGTGCGCCCGCGCCCGCGAGCTGCGCGGCCAGCTTCTCCGGGCGTCCGATGCCTGACGGCAGGGGCGCGCCGGTCCTGGAGGTAGCCGGGCTGCGCAAGGAGTATGGCGATTTCGTCGCCGTCGACGATGTCTCCTTCGAGCTTCAGCCTGGCCGCTCGCTGGCCATCGCCGGGCAGTCCGGTGCCGGGAAGACCACGATCGCGCGGATGATCGTCGGCTTGGAGCGGCCGACCCGCGGCGTCATCACCGCCTGCGGGCGTGATCGTTCCCGTCCGCCGAGGTCGGCCCGCGACAGGCGCCGACGCGGGCGGGAGGTCCAGATCGTGTTCCAGGACCCCTACACCAGCCTCGATCCGCGCCAGAGCGCCCAAGCCGCCATCGACGAGGTGCTCCGGCTGCACCACCGGTGGCCTGCGGAACGCCGCCGAGCCCGCGTTGCCGAACTCACCGGCCTGGTCGGCCTGGACGCACGTCAGTCGCGCGCGCTGCCCCGGTCGCTGTCCGGCGGCCAGCGGCAACGGGTGGCGATCGCCCGCGCCCTCGCGGCGGAGCCCGCCGTGCTCATCCTGGACGAATCCACCGCCGCCCTCGACGTGTCGATCCAGGCCCAGGTGCTGAACCTGCTCGCCGACATCCGCGACCAGACCCGCGTCTCCTACGTCGTCATCAGCCACGACCTGGCCGTGGTACGCCAGCTCACCGATGAGACGGTGGTACTCCAGCACGGGACGGTGGTTGAACACGGCCGCACCGCGCAGGTCCTCGACGACCCCCAGCACCCCTGCACTCAACGGCTACGCGCCAGCGTGCCCCGGCCACGCTGGAGACCGGGACGTCTGGGGGGAACACTGCGATCCCCGGATGAGCCTGTCAGATGAGCGGATTCCCGCTGGCAGGGCGCGTTTGCCTCAGATCGTGAGATGCCCGGCCGACCTGGCCCGAGGTTTCGTGACTGAACTGGTAGGTCAGGCCGCCAGGACCCTGGCCTTCTCGCGCTCGAACTCCTCGGCAGAGATGACTCCCCGGTCGCGCAGGTCGGCCAGCTTCGCGAGCTGATCCGCCGTGCTGGCTGGTGCGCTCGCCGCGGCTTCCTGGACGTAGCTGCGCAACTCCGCGTCCTGCTGCTGGACATCCTGCGCGGCCCGCTCCTGCATCGAGCCGCCGCGCGCGATCAGGTAGACCAGCACGCCGATCAGCGGGATCAGCAGCACAAACAAGAACCACAAGGCCTTGGCCCAGCCGGACAGGTCACGGCTGCGGAAGATGTCGATAAACACCCAGATCAAGACCCAGATCCAGATGACCCACAGAAAGACGATGAAGATCGTCCAGAAAAGGTTCAGCAGCGGATAGGACGAAGCAGCGAGTGACATTGCCTCTCCTTAGCACCAGGAGGCTGCCGATAGCAGCCACCTAACAGGGCCCAGCGCCCCGAATAGCTCACTATTCGCCTGGGAGCCGATCACCGGCATCATCCAGAATGGGTAGACAATGGCAAACAGCGAATGGGCCAGACCACCCTCGGGCGGCTGGCCCAGGTCCTGCCTCATGACCTGGCGGAACTCACCCATCGGGGGGATGTCCCCGGCCCGGAGCGGCGATGAACTGCTTGTGTTCCGAGCGAGGCCAGCAGCCTGTCCCGGGCACGGATCCGCGCCGAGGTCAGCGGAAGATTCAGCGGATACGCCGGTCCAAGAGAGGGCGGCCTGGATGAATGTCGGGAAGGACGGTTCCGGCCCGGCCGATCCTGTCCCGGTCGAGGAGAACCGCCCGGCGGCTGGCCCGGTCTCGCGCCGGGCAGCCCTGGTGACCCAGATCCGGAGGCTGGTCCGCGCCGTCGACGAGGGCGACGAAGCCACGGTCGAGGCCGCGGTCCTTCAGCTGAGCAGTCGCCGGCGCATCTTCGCACCGCTCGGAATAGTCTGCGGTGCCTTTGTCATGCTGTTCGAAGGAGTCAAGCTGCTGTTCTCCAACTGGCGGCTCACGATAGTCCAGGTGCTCCCGGCCATGTGGATCTGGGCCGCAATGCTGGACCTCAAGGCTCACGTCTTCCACGGAAAGTCTTTCCACGCGTTGCCTGGGCCGGCCCTCGTCGCCGCCATCATCGGCGTTACGGTCATCACGGCCGCCAGCTTTTTCCTGAACGCCGTGTTCGCCTTTGCCATCGCCACGCCAGGCCGGCCCGACATCCGGCCCGCAGTCACCCGGGCCCGGTCACACGCCGCGACCATCTTCGGCTGGGGCGCCGTGATCGGGCTGATGCTCGGAATAGCCGCCCTGTATGCCTACCGGTGGGGCCGCTGGTGGTTCCCCATCTCCATGAGTGTCGTCATCGCCATCATGATGGTGACCTACGTGTCGCTGCCGTCGAGACTGATCGGCATGAAGACCACCTACTCGGCGGCGGACAAGCTGAAGGCCACTGCAGTGGCCGGGGTGATCGGCGGCGTGGTGTGCTCCCCGCCCTACGCTCTCGGCCGGATCGGCCTCCTCATGCTCGGCTCCCCTGCCCTTTTCATCCCGGGGATCTTCGTACTCGCCCTCGGCCTCACGCTGGAATCGGGCGCCACCGCCGCCGTCAAGGCGATCAAGATGAGCGCCAAGCTGGTGGCTGGCCACCAGCTGCATCCCTGACGAGCCGGGTGCGGCGCTGCCCAGCGGGCCGGGAGAGCAGCCCGGCGGCGGCCACACTAGGTGACGAGATAGTAGATGCTGTTGCCGACCAGCCAGAAGCCCACGACCAGGGACACGATGATGATGACCTGGTCGGTATGGGTGTCGATCCACTGCCGCAACCGGGCCAGGAACTCCTGGGCGGGCTGGGGGCGGAAACCGGCGTAGATCTCCATCGCGAGGATCGAGGAAGTGGCGATGACGCAGAACAGGGCCAGCGCGAGGTAGTCCTGCCAGGAGGAGAGCTTGGCCTCCACGATGACCGTGACCCCGGCAGCGATGAGCCCCCAGGGCTGGGTGAGCGGGCTGAGCCCGATCGCATACCACGGCGTCATGTGGTCAATACCGGCCTGCCACCGGGGAGGCTTTTTCGGCGGTTTCGGCTTGCCGAGCTTCCGGTACTGCCGGACCGCGACCACCAGCAGCCAGAGCCCGATGGCGAGCTTGGCGGCGAGTGCGGCCAGCGAGGGAGCCGTGTTCGGCTTCGGGGGATTGTTGCCGGTGACGAACACTGTGAACGCGATCACGATCGCGAGCGACACCAGCCAGCCGAAGATGAATGCCGCGCCCTTCCGCACGCCGCTCCTCGACACCAGGACCAGGATGAACGCGGTCAGCGGAACCGGATCGAGCGTGATCGCCAAACCGATGAGAACCAGGCTAAGGACGAGCATGTGCCCCCCGATCTGCTGGCGAGACGGCCGGCTCGGCCGGGCCCGCACCGATCACCACTACACCAAAGTCACGCACGTCCCCGTGGAAAGGCATCACCGATCTCCGTCCAGCCTGGCCGTGTCTGCCGTGATCCTTCCCTGCGTGCCGACGGCGAGCTTCATCCCATATGGATGAATCCCATGCCTGGCCCGGGCCGCCCGCTCGCCCAGTCCAGGCCGCAGGGCCGCGGCCAATACGGGATCTGCGCCCGCGAGGCTATGGGCGCACCGCCAGGCCACGTCGCTGCCTGGCTGGGACCGTCGCGCTCAGCAGAGGATGGCCGCCGCGCCGGTACCAGAAGACTCGACGGTGCGGGGTCAATGGCCCGCCTACGGCGGCGCACTCGTCCGTTACCACCCGACGGGCGGCCGCAGGCGACCATCCACTGCCCCTGGACCGGCCCACCTGCGTTTTCGGGGTCCCGCGGGAGGAACACTGTTGATCAAGCGAGAAGGGCTAAACGACGCCGCGCTCGTCCGGCAGCCTCACGCCGGCCACCGGTCACGGATCGACCCCCGGCGCCGCCGGGCCGTCCTGCCAGCTCTATCGCGGGCAACTGGCGGCCACAGACCCATGAACCTGAGGCCTGCTGGATCTTGGTCGTCGGCGCCCCACGATCAGCCTGCCTCATTGCTCGTGGCCGTTCCGGGCAGCCCGCGAGCGGCGCCCTCTCCCGGCCAGGCGTCACATTCATCCGATCCGGAGGATGCTCGGGACATCTCACGCGGCCGATTGTGGCGAGAGCGCCACGCACGCTGGGGGCAGGTGACGTGACGAACATCTTCCCGGCGTTCGCGGGACGGAACCGTCCCGATTTACGAGGCCAGATCCGTGGTACCGGGCCTCTCGTCGTGGCGCGGACGGAGGGATCATGACCGTGACAGCTGAGAGAACCGGGGCAGCGAAGTCTGGCCTGCGGGCATCCCGCCCAGCCCAGGCGCGGGCGGGAACGCGGGAGCCGTTGAGCCGCGCGGAACGGGTGGCACGTGGAAAGGACGCGCGGGCGGCGGCGCCGCTGGAGGCGCATGCGGAGTTCGTCCCGGACGGGTCGCGCGATCCAGTGGGGCTGCTGGCCGGGCAGGCGACCTCGCGGGTGCCGGAACTGGTGCCGGTCCGGCACGGGCGGATGCTGGTGTCGGCGTTCACGTTCTACCGGGGGGCGGCGCTGCCGATGGCCGCCGACCTGGCCAGCACGCCCGCCTCAGGGCTGCGGGTACAACTGTGCGGGGACGCGCACCTGTCCAATTTCGGGGCGTTCGCCTCGCCGGAGCGGCGGCTGGTCTTCGACGTCAACGACTTCGACGAGACCCTGCCCGGCCCGTTCGAATGGGACGTCAAGCGCCTGGCCGCCAGCCTGGCCGTGGCCGGACGCGACAACGGGTTCCCGGCCAAGGCCCGCCGCAAGATCGTCCTCGCGGCGGCCGAGGGGTACCGCACCGCGATGCGCACCTTCGCCGACCAGCCGCTCCTGGACGTCTGGTACGCCCACCTGGACATCGAGCAGGCCCTCGGCGACTTCAGGTCCGAGATGAAGGCGAAAAGGTTCAAGAAGACCCAGACGCTGCTGGCCAAGGCGCACACGGCCGACAGCACGAAGGCACTGCGCAAGCTCACCACCCTGGCCGACGGTCAGCCGCGGATCATCAGCGATCCCCCGATGATCATGCCGATCGAGGAGGTCTTCGCCGACGTCCAGGCGGGCGCCATCTACGGGCAGCTGCTTAGCGTGCTTGGTAAATACCGGCGCACCCTGTCGTCGGACCGGCGGCATCTGCTGGAGCAGTTCAGGCTGGTCCAGGTGGCCCGCAAGGTCGTCGGCGTCGGCAGCGTGGGCACCCGCGCCTGGATCTTGCTGATGGACGCCGGGGACGGGACCGAGCCCTTGTTCCTGCAGGCCAAAGAGGCCCAGCCGTCGGTCCTGGCCGGCTACTGCGGGCGCAGCCAGCACACTAACCAGGGCGAGCGAGTCGTGGCCGGGCAGCACCTGATGCAGGCCGCAAGCGACATCTTCCTGGGCTGGACCCGCTCCCCAGGGCCGGACAAGGTGGACCGCGACTTCTACGTCCGCCAGCTGAAGGACTGGAAGTTCTCCGTCCCGATCGAGCTGATGATTCCCTCGGGCATGGCCGTCTACGCCGGCCTGTGCGGCTGGACCCTGGCCCGGGCGCACGCCCGCTCTGGTGACCGTGTCGCCCTGGCCGCCTACCTCGGCGGCTCACGCAAGTTCGACGAGGCGATCGCCGACTTCGCCGAAACCTACGCCGACCAGAACGAACGCGATTACGCCGCCCTGCAAGCCGCCGTGAAGGACGGCAACGTTGATGCCACCAGCGAGATCTGACCCGGCACCCGGCGCCTTGGTGGCCGTTCCGGGAGGTGGCTGTGCCACGGGTGACTTGAGCCCAGTGGCCAGGCGCAGGGACCGGACGCCGGCGGGACGCCCCCGGGCGAGGCAGCAGGTACCCCGGTGAGTGCGGCGACTGCCACTGCCCCCGATCCGGGTGCGACGATCAGGGGCAAGAGCTACCGCGTCCTGCTCGTCTTCGCCGCGCTGATCGGGGTGCTGGTCTCGTTCGCCTCTTGGTGCTTCCTGGAACTGGTCCACTGGATCCAGCAAGAGGTGTACAAGAGCCTGCCCAGCGGGCTGGGCCTGCATCCCGTCCCCTGGTGGTGGCCGCTTCCCGTACTCGCTGTCGCCGGGGTGCTGGCCGCCGTCGCGATCGTGCGGCTGCCTGGTCACGGCGGTCACATCCCCTACGAGGGGATCAAGACCGGCACCGCCAAGCCAGCCGAACTGCCCGGCATCCTGCTCGCCGCGCTGGCCACCCTGGGCCTGGGTCTCGTGCTGGGACCCGAGGCCCCGCTCATCGCCCTCGGCGGCGGCCTGGCGATCCTGACTGTCCGGCTGGCCAGGAAAGACATCCCCGACCAGGCCAGGGTCGTACTCGCCGCGAGCGCGGCGTTCGCCGCGATCGCCACCGTCTTCGGCTCGCCGGTCATCGGCGCGATCATCCTCATCGAGGCCGCCGGGCTGGGCGGCCCGATACTGCCACTGATCCTGCTGCCGGGCCTGATGTCGGCCGGCATTGGCTCGGTCATCTTCATCGGCATGGGCCACTGGACCGGACTCAGCTCCAGCGCCTACGCGCTGAGCCCCTTCTCGCTGCCCGCGTTCTCTACCCTCACCGTCGCCGACTTCGGCTGGGCCATCGCGCTCGCCTTCACCGCGGCCCTGGTCATCATCGTGATCACCGAGGGGGCACGGATGTCGGCCCATATCGTCGCCCAGCGGCCGTGGCTGCTGCTGCCGGCGGCAGCGCTGGCCGTAGGCGGCCTGGCGATCGCGTTCTCCCAGATCACTCACCAGCCAGCGGACACCGTGCTGTTCTCCGGCCAGGACGCCTTCAGCTCGATGATCAAACAAGGCCCGACCGTGGCCTTGTCCACCCTGGCGTTCCTGCTCTTGTTCAAGGGCGTGGCCTGGAGTATCTCGCTGGGCAGCTTCCGGGGCGGCCCAACCTTCCCGGGCCTGTTCGTCGGCGCGGCCGGCGGTCTGCTCGCCGCGCACCTGCCAGGGTTCTCCGAGACCCCGGCCGTGGCCGTACTGATGGCCGCGGCAACCGTGTCAATCCTCAGACTGCCCTTGTCAGCAACCATCATCGTCCTCCTGCTGACCTCTAAAGCCGGAATCGCCACTGCCCCGCTCATCATCGTCGCCGTGGTGGTCGCCTACCTGACCATCCAGACCCTGTCCCCAGCCCGCGCCCCGGCCGAGGCTGCCGAGCCGGCCGCTGAGCCCCGGCCCGCCGCGCCGCGCCCGCAAACCACCCCCGCAGCCAACCCGGGCGACGGTCAGGCATAACCACCGAACATCCCGGGCGTCATCAGTAAGGCCGTCAGAAGACGCGCGCCCTACGGGCGGTCCAGGTACGCATCAGCGTGCCGAGGTCCGGGAAAGGCTGCGCCGAGATCCCATGAAGCACCAAGAGCAAGTCATCGCGACTAGCGCGACCAGGACGCGCAGCATTGTCAAGAGCCGGGAGCCCCAGCCCGTAGCCGCTCCGTGAGAGTCTCCGCAGCGTCCAGCCCGCGCGATCCGTTGCACCAGCCTGGCCCTGATCTTCTCCACCCAGGCATTTTCTGGCCCCGGCCTTGCCGCGTGAATGAGAAAAAAGCTCATTAAGACACGGATCAGAGTCAGCCAGGTCGCGCTCGAATTCGCGGAGGGCCCGCCTTCCGCTGCGGTCCAGTCTCATCGTGACCTCCCTGACCTCGCCGCGGCCTGCCCTTGCGTGCCGTGCGCCGTGAAGCGCGCCGGGAACCCTGCGTGGTTCGCAACATGTCATCCTCCGAATTGTCCTCTGCCGTCCTGGGCCAGGTCAGCCAGCCTTCGCCGAGGTCTCCATTTCGTGCAGTTCTTTGGCCTCAGCGTCGGACACCAAGCGGAGACTCCCGCGCCCTAACGGCCTTCACCCTTTACCCGCGCACACCAGAGCCGCCGGTTCACCTGGCCGGTCGCCCGGGGTGACAGTGATTTGCCCCGTCCCGGGGACCGGCCAGCGCAGGTGAACGGGACTAGGCGGCTTGCACGTTCAGGCGGCTGCCGTAGGCGCACAGGCCATACAGCGCGACTACGTCCATAGCGATAATCGTCAGTGACCAGAAAGGGTAGGCCGGGATGAAGAACATCTGGTCGATGGCGTTCAGCCCGATCACCGCCACTGCGAACCAGCGTGCCAGCTGGTTACCGGCCAAGACTCCGGCCGCGGCCAGCAACTGCAGCGCGCCCAGGATAAGGGTGATCCAGCCCCAGGTCCGCAGGTTGCCGAACACATAGTGGGCGTTGGCGGTGAACACGTGCGCGTTGGCGATGGCCGCGATGCCGTAGATCAGGTTGAAGCAACCGACCACGACCAGCAGGATGGACGCGAACAGGACGAAGCCGTAACCGTGGCCATCCGCGTAACGGCCGCCGGTGCCCGTAACTGGTTCGGTTGACGCCGATGTCATTGTGCCTCCTAAAGCCGGTACCGCCCAGGACTCTGACCCCGGGCCTAGTGCTCACAATCCACCTCGTCACGTGCACAGGCGTCCCCCCAAAAGGGGGAAAAGCAGGCGATCGCACCTGTCAAGCAGGCTGATTCGCCCACCGCGTAATGACCGAGCGCGAACGTCTTGCGTGGACCATCGAGGCTAGGGCAGCACCTCGTCCGCGCTGATGGGCTCCTTGCGTTGCTGATGGTTGAGCGTGTGGCGGAGGACGGACGCGTGGCGGTAGACCTCCTTCCTGGCCCGCATGATATTGCCGAGGGGGGAGTGTTCCGCCGTTACCCGCCACGGTGTGAATGACATCGCGTCCATCTTCTCGAGGTTGTCCTCGGCGGAAATGTCCTGCTGCGGGATTCGGACCTTGGCCACCGTGACGAACGGGGACAACTGCTCGGGCCACTCGACGGTAACGTCCTCGACCGGCATCCGATCAATATCGGCGCACAGTTGGACTTGAATGTCGAATTCAAAGGGGCCTTCACGCAGTTCGGCTACCAGGGCCGGGCGGAATACCTCCGGTGCCGACGCCAGATCGAGAGATTGCCGGGCAACCCTGCTGGTGAATGCGGGTACTGGGGCGATGCGGATCTTGGCGACGTAGTCACCGTGCCGGACCGCGCCCATAGTCCAGTAGTTCGATAGGAGCAGGTTTACGGGGCGGACCTGCGCCAGGCTGAGGAACGCGAGAAACTCGTCCCAGGCCCACTGGTCCTCATCTAGGGTCCCCTTTCCCGTTACCCACTCACGGAAGAAGCGATGCTGGCCTGGGCGCCCCTGAGAGAAGTACTGTCCTGCCTCGATGAACAGGTCGTTGATGAACAGGTAGTGCTCGACGGTGTTGCAGAAGAAGACGGGCGCGTTGATGGTGGCGTAGTCGAAGGTACCGGTGTCAGGCTCGTCCTCCAGAAGGGTCGGGCCGTTGACGTCGAAGATCTTCAGGGCCATTCCCGTCACTGGGCCGAGTAGCATGTCGGGTCCAGGGTGCGGCTGCCCGTTGGAGAAGCGGATGAGAGCGCCATGTTTTCCGGGTACCGCGTAGATACCCTGCGCGTACTCCGCAGGCAACTGGCCGAGGATCTCGACTTCTGCCTTGACTAGCCCGTATCCCTTGGCGTGCGCGTCACGGACGGCGCGACCGGTGCCTTCGGTGGTCACCGATCCGGCAATGTATTCCTCTATCTTGCCGATCACGATCTGCAAGTTCTCATCGAAATACGGATCGGCTGCTTCGATGTCCGGCGTGTATCTGACAAATTGCGTTGACATGCGTTCTCCCGTTCGCGAATTTTTCGCTTCGGCGATCTCATCTTGCATCGCGCCTGCTGCGACCGCCCGGGTGGTGGTCCATTTGAGGCAGACCGCTAATGACCCACTGGCCACCGATACCCCTAGTTGAACCAATGCCGCGGTTTTTGGTTCCAGGTCGATGTCTGGCCACTCGCCGTCAAGCACCATTCCACCTCGAACCGGACCGAGTTCCATCCTCCTTCTGGAGTGAAAGATAAGTCGTATCCTGGTATCCCTGTGGGCAGGCGGCATGTCCCGGAGTGACTCGTGTGGGTGGCCCAGCCGGTTATCGCTAAAGATCTTCAATGGCGGGGGTTACTGACCTGGTGACGGCTGGCCCGTCCTGCGGTATGCCGGAGGCATGAGGTATCCGGATGGTGGTGGGCTGGACGCGGCTGAGCGGGCCCGCCGGGAGCAGGTGCGGCTGGCGGCCGCGGAGTTAATCGAGGCGGGGGCCAGCGACCGGGAGGTAGCCCGGCGGTTCCGCGTGTCCCGGATGTCGGCGAACCGGTGGCGGCGGGCGCTGGCCGCCGGAGGCCGGGCCGCGCTGGCGTCGCAGGGCGCGGGCGGGGCGAAGTGCAAGCTCACCGCCCGCTCAGCTGCGGGAGCTGGCGACGCTGCTGGACGCCGGCCCGGCGGCCTTGGGCTGGGATGAGGACCAGTGCTGGACGCTGGCCCGGATCGCCGAGGTGGTGCGCCGCCGGTTCGCCGTGGAGTACACGCTGGCCGGGATGGACCTGCTGCTGCGCCGGATCGGCTGGAGCGTGCAGGTCCCCGCCCGGCGGGCCGCCGAGCGGGATGAGGCCCGGATCGCTGCGTGGCGGGAGGAGGCCTGGCCGGTGGTAAAAGGACGGCGGCGGACCTGGGCGCCTGGATCTGTCTTCGAAGACGAATCTGGCCAGGGCTTAAGGCCGCCGAAGGGCCGCACCTGGGGCCGGCGCGGCACCACCCCGGTGGTGACGGTGACCGGCGGCAGCAACAAGCGCGTCTCGCTCGCCGCGCTGATCGCGGTCAAGCCCGGGTGCCGGCCCCGGCTGATCTACCGCGTGCACAAGGCCGCCGCCGCGGCAAGGACCAGCGCAAAGGGTTCACCGAAACCGATTACGCCCAGCTCCTGGACGCCGCCCACCAGCAGCTCGCCGGGCCGCTCGTCGTCGTCTGGGACAACCTCAATTCCCACGTCAGCGCCGCGATGACCGAGCTGATCGCCGCCCGGGACTGGCTCACCGTCTGCCAGCTGCCGCCGTATGCGCACGAGCTCAACCCCGTCGAGCCGGTCTGGTCGCACCTGAAAAGATCCCTGGCCAACCTGGCCAAGCGCAACCTCGCCGAGCTGACCGCCCTGGTCAAGACCCGGCTCAGGCGGATGCAGTACCGGCCCGCGCTCCTCGAAGGCTTCCTCGCCAGCACCGGCCTGGACCTCACACCCTTCTGTAACCCCCACATTCAGTGATCATTAGTCGGTCCCGCCGGCTAGCTGATTTTGTTCTATCCATGTCATCGCGTCTGCGTAGGCGCGCTTGAGGGTGGCGGCCACCCGCTCATCGCCGCTGTAGATGTTCTCGGGGGTGATCAGGTCGGCGACGTCGGTGACGCGGAGTTGTTCTTGGATGCGTTCACTGGCCGAGACGATGACGAGCTTGCTGCCGGTCGCCGCGAGGGCCTGGGCATAGCGGTGCAGGACGTCCATGAAGGTAGTGCCGAGGTCGGTGCGTCCGCGCAGCCTGAGGATCACCACGGAGTTGCGGCCGGCGCCGTCGGTGGCCGGGAGCTGTGCTTCGAGTACCGGCGCGGCGGCGAAGAACAGGCTCCCGTACGGCTGGAGCGCGACCACCTCGTTGGCGGGGAGCTGGGCCGGCGGGTCGGTCTCGATGAGGTTCCCGTCTGGGTCGAGCAGCCAGCGTTTGATGGTGACCTGGTTCGACTGCCGCACAACGTGCAAGATCACCGACAGGCCCACCGCGACGAGCACGGCGTACTGCAACGGGATGACCATGGTGAGCACGAAGCTGGTCACCAGCACCGCCTTCTGCACGGCGCCGGTCTTCCACACCGATTGAAGATCGGCCGGCTTGATGGTCCGGTAGCCAACCAGCATGAGCAGGCCGGCCAGGGCCGGCATGGCAATGTAGCCGACCAGGCCACCGAACGCGATGATCACCACCGCCATCACCACGCTGGCGATCATCAAAGACATACGCGACCGGGCGCCGGCGGCCTTGTTCAGCGACGAGGCCGACACGGACCCGCCCACCGGCATCCCCCGGAAGATTCCCGCGATCACGTTCGCGGCGCCCTGCCCGATGAAGTCACGGGACACATCGGGGTAGCGGCCGTCCGGGTTGGGGAAGTTAGCCGAAATGGCCGCCCCCTGGACCAGTCCTACGAACGCAAGTGACAACGCCGGGACCACAAGCGACGGGACCAGCCGCAGCATCGGGGCCTGGGGCAGCGGCAGCGCGCGGGGAATCTCACTGAGATCCCTGACCAGGGCGACACTGCCCCATCCCAGGACGGCCACCAGAGCCGAGGTGACGACGACCGCCAGCACCAGCCCCAGCGGGCCGAGCATGGTGCGCTCCAGCAGGAGTATCAGCGCGATCGTCAAGACCCCGATTGCCAGGGACTGCAGGTGGAGTTCACCGGGATGGATGAGAGTGTTGACGGCGCGGACGACACGGTTTCCCCCCTCCGCTTTGTAGCCGGTGAGGTTGGCCAATTGCCCGAGGATGATATTGACCCCGACAGCGCTGATGAACCCCACCATCACGGCGTTCGACACGAACCGCAGGACCGAACCGAGCCGCAGAAACCCGGCCACCACCATCACAGCGCCGGTAAGCACCGACAAGGTAAACAATGCCCGCGCCGGGTCACTGGCCGAATGAACCGCCGGGACATCAGCGATGACGATAGCCATGGCCCCAGTGGCCTGGACAGCCATGAAGGCCGAGCTAGTGAAAAACGAGCCACCGACGGTGCCGAACAGGTACGCGTAAAGGCCCGAAAGAGGGCTGACCCCGGCGAGCAGGCCGGCGGCGAGGCCGTCGGGAACGCTCTCCACGCCGAGCACCAAGCCGGCGACGGCGTCCTTGCGCAGCGTGTCACGCCTGAGCGGGAAGCGGAGTCTCATGCCAAGGTTTTTCCGGGTGGTCGCGGGCGTGACCACATGGACCCGGCAGGCCTGCTTGCTCTGCGGACAGTAGCGGGCTTGCGCCCGCCCGTGCCGCCGCGCCGTGCGCATGACCCATTGCTACCGATCAGGTGGATGCTGTTCCGCGCCCAGTTGGCTATCTCCCTGTCATCTAGCACGATCATCCGCACCTGGCGGAGGCCACAACAGCCGAGGCGACGCCGGGCTCGACTCAGCCGTTCCGTTGTCCGCCTGATAACCCCCGGAAACGCCGTGCCCAGCTCGTACCGGATCAGCCCCATCGCGAGCCCTCCATCCCGCCACACCAAACCGCCCGCCGGCTTCAGCGAAGCCCATCGCCGATGATCTGCCATCCCCCCAAACGGATAACCCGGGCAGACCCTTCCTGGCTCATGAGCCGCCGTCGGCGTATCGCGACAGCGATTAGCGCACTCCGGCACCCCCTTGACAGACATCCCGGCGGGGCGCGCCTTGGCGCTGGCGCGCTGTGGCGATCAGACCGGCCTGGGCATGATCACAAGCCGGGGAGCCCAGCCCTGCCGGTCTGGTATCAGGGCGGCGTGTTAGCCTCCAGCGCGCTAGCCGTGGCCCGGCGGATTGTTCCCGCGCCGCCGATCGCGGCCCGCCGCCACGGCGCTACGCCCTCGATCTCGGTTTCCAGCGAGAAGCTCAGGAACGTCCTGATCACCACGATCAGCCCGAGCACCAGGACATTGTCGAGGGTAGGCGCGACCGCGACGGTGTGCACCAGGTCGGCGGCGACCAGAACTTCCACCCCGAGCAGCAAGGTCCCGCCGAATGCCTGCCGCAATACCAGGTACGCCTTGGCCGACCAGCCCGACCGCCGCACGGCCACCACCGCGAGCACGAACGACCACATCACGCCGACGACCAGGATCGCGGCTCCGAGTGCCTCGAAACCCTGGGCAACGTGATCCATCACCGTAGTGAACGTCTCAGTCGGCGCCCCAGCAGCGACCGCAGCGAGGATCACTTGCCCCTGCCCCGCATGTCGTCTCCCCAGCTAGCCCAGCCAGCAAGTAGTTCCCACCCGTCTAGCAGTCCCGGTGCGCCTAATGGGAGCCCCGGCAGGGGCCAGAGCGACCGGCCCGTCATCGCGCCGCCCGGGCCGTTGGGGTCATCGGAGCCTATTCACGGTTCCGGGCGACATGTGACTCACTGGTGGCGGGCGGTGTAGGCGCGGATCGTGGTGGCGGCCTGCGGACTAGCTCGATGAGGCCGAGCGCGACCAGGAGCAGGATGGCGATCACAATGGTCACGACGGCGGTCGGGTGGCCCCAGAACACGAAGATCACCGCAGCCAGCGCCACGACCCCGGTGCGCAGCGCGTGCCGGTAGGTGTAGGTCCAGGTGCCGACCGGGCCGGTGGACAGGCCGGCGGATTCTCCGCCGTGGCGCAACCGGCCGACGCCGGAAGAGATCGCCGAGCGGGTTCGCACCGCCGCCGCGGACGGCCCGGTGAACAACGCGCCCCCGGCCACGACCAGGCCCACGACCAGCAGGGTGCGGAGCGCGGTCTTGATGAACCGGACCAGGATGTCGAAGGCGGCGGCGGCCGCGTTCGCGGACGCACTGGCGGGCACGCTATTCAGGTAGATGGCCCGGGCGATCGCCAAGCCGGCGCCGAGGGTCAGCATGGACGTAGCGAACCCGAGCCCGGCGCCGATCAGCGCCCGCCGATGGCCCCGTGCGACCCACACACCGGCGCCGAGCAGCATAAGCGTCACGATTGGCAACACGATTTTCAGGTCGTTGATGAGCCGGTAGGCCTTCTGCGCCTTGGCCAGGTTCTTGGATGGGAACAGCGCGAAGGTGGCGTGGACGATGGGGATCTTGCCCGCAATCGTCAGCCCGTGCGCGACAAGTTCCTGCTTGGCGACGGCCTCCAGGGGCGTGATGTCGAGGGTGACCTGGCCGTTACTGACGCCGAGTCCACTGTTGCGCCCGCCTCGGCCCGACAGGACGGCGACTATTACCTGGTGGGCGATCAGGTTCACCTGGGTCCACGCGTTCGCGATCCGTGGCCCGGTGATGATCTTGTGGATGCTGCTGTGCACGAATCCCTGCACCCCGCCGGCGAGCGAGCCGGATACGCCCTTCAGCAGTCCGCCGATCCGGGTGAAGCCCCGCTGCGACAGCTCGGCAGCTGCCTGATCGGTCCGCCCCTTCACATCTATCTGGGTGACGATCTGGCTGGTGAGCTCGTCGGTGAGGGCGTTCTGGATCGCCGGGTCCTTGATCAGCGGCGCCACGTTAGCGACGTAGCGGCTGGTGTCGGAGACTTGGTTCGCGGTCCACACGGCCAGCACAGAAACCGGCGCCAGCACACACCCGGCAACGATCAGCAGCACCGCCACTGGCGTGCGCCAGCTGAACTGGTGTCGACGAGCCTCCCGCGGCCGTCCGTGCGGCCGATCCGCCTCAACGCGGGCGGTGTCACCTTCGGCGTGCTCGCCCGGGCCGCGATCCTCGCTCGCGGGTGCCTGGCCCTGGCCCCCATCAGTGCTGGACACCGGTCACCTCCCGCCGGTCCTTACGTCAGCGGAACGACGGCACCTCTGTCACCATCCCGACCGCGCCCCAGCTCGGGGCACTGTGACGAGGCGTCCATATCCCTGCGGTCAACGCTCGCCCGTACGCCGCATGCGCACCTCATCCATAACGGATGAGCGCAGGCGGCCGCCCGGCGGGACGCGGGGACCAGCTCGCAGAAACTAACAGGCAGTACGGACCGGGCCTTGCGGGAGGCTGCGCTGGGTGCCTGACTCCTCACGTGGCCCACGCCAGGGCGCCTGGCCAGTCGCCTCGCTCGGCAACCGACTGGTTCGCCGTCGCTGACCTGATCGCTCAGGCTGGCGCCATGTCCGGAGAGCAGGA
>CAWJPL010000044.1:0-23832 GCA_963844695.1 uncultured Actinomycetes bacterium | reverse complement strand
GCCGCCCGGTCTTGGAACCAGCGAGGAGCCGCTGAAGCTGCACGGATCCCCGGGAAGAGTGGGCGCAACTGGGTTCGAACCAGTGACCCCTCGCTTGTAAGGCGAGTGCTCTACCACTGAGCTATGCGCCCGCGCCTACTGCCAGCAGGCGACCGGCCTTAGCGTACCGTTTCTGCGCCGCCCCCGAAGTCTGCGCCCTCCGCGAGGTCTGCGCCGTCCGCGAGTTCTGGGTCGCCGGCGAGGTGAGGGACGGCCAGGCGGGCCACCGCCTCGCTCAGCGACACCCGGTTCCGCAACCGTTGCAGCCGCGCCTCCATCGCCGCGCCGCGCACTCCTTCGGCCAGGGCCTGATGCAGGTGGACGGCCCCCATGTAGCACGCACCGAACCGGACCGCCGCGGGCAGCAGGGCGCGCTCGGCCGCCCCCACCACGCGCTGCGAGGCGTATCCCCGGGCGACCGCCGCGATCCGGTCTTCATCCGGCTCGACCAGCCACGCCGCAGGCCCGGACCCGGACACCGCAGGCCCCGACCCGGACGGCTGGGCGTCAAGCAGGCTCTCGATCAGGCAGGTGCCCAGGTCGAGCACGGGCAGGCCCAGGCCGCCGGTCTGCCAGGCGATGAGGGTGACCGTATCCGGGCCGCTCTGCACCGCGTTGCCGGGCCACGCGTCCCCGTGCACCATCCCCCTGGGCAGCGAGCTGAGCCCAGCCTGGACCGTCAGGGCCGTCTGGCGAAGCTGCGCATACAGGTCCCGCAACTCCTCCGGGACCAGCGCCTCGACCGCGTCGAGCCGGGCCAGGGTGGCCGGGATGGCCACCTCCGGATACCAGGACGCGCGCCCCAGCTCCCCAGTCAGCCCACCGCCCCGCTCCCCGCGCCGCCCCACCGCCGCGCTCCCCCGCGACATCAAGGGCATGCAACCTCCCCAGCGCCGCCCCCAGCATCCGGAGCTGGGCCAGCGAAGGCCGGATCACCGGACCCTCGACGAAAGAAGTAGCCAGCGTGAGCCAGGCTCCGTCCAGGCCGACCGGATCACCGGAGTGGGTGCGGATCACCCGCGGCGCCGGGTAGCCCGCCGCTCCAGGCAGTCCAGGGTGCCAGCCTGGGCCATCAGCCAGTCCAGCATCGTGATGGCGGCCGCCCCGCTGGCCTGGACGGGCACCGGCGTGTCTTCCCGGCACGCCCGCACCACCCACGGCGCGGTCTCGTCCACGCCGACCAGGTAGGTCACGACTCCGCTGGCGGCCGCTCCGCCGACCCGGCGAAGCGCGGACGGTTCGATCCCCCGCAGGTGATACTCGCGGAGCACCCGGCCCACGATCGCGGCGTCGTTCACCGGCGGGCTGGCTTCCTCATCTCACCCGCACCTCGGGCCTGCTCCACGCCACCTGGCGCCTACTCTGCGATCGCCTCGCACCACCCCTCGGCGGCCCGTCACCCAGCAAACGCGCCAGGATGAGCCGCCGCATGGTTCGGCCGGGGCGCGCGCCGGACGATGCCGCCCCGCTCCGGAACCAGTACCGGAACCCGCGCCCGAGCCGCCACCAGACCGGCCCTCCGGCGCCGCCGCCCGCTGGACGCTCTGGCTGACCAGGCTCTGGCTGACCAGGCTCCGGCTCAGCACCCGGTCCAGAGCCCGGGCCACTTCCTCGGACAGGTCAGGACCACGGCCGGCGACCGCCGGGCCGGTCCCGGCCAGCGCCTCACCCGGCTCCCCGCCTGGTGTCCCCGCCAAGCGCGTCCCGGCCAGGCCCGCCTCGGCGGAGCCAGCCTCAGCCAGGCCCGTCTCGCCGGGACCCTCGGGCGTCACGATCGCCCCGCAGTCCCGGCACTCGACCTCACCCAACCGCTTGACCAGATGCACGCTGGAACACCGCGAGCAGCGGTCCATCTCAGACATCCAGTCCACTGTGTCCTGGCACCCAGGGCAGATCAGAATCTGGCTCTGCCGCCGCACCCCGCGTTTCCACGGACTCTGCCGCGGCTGGGGTCGGTTTGCCGCACACCACATCGATAGCAGGGCATCCTCGGCTGCTTCGATCCTCTCCGGTGGCTTGGCTCACCGCCGGCCCGGCGGGCGAACCGCGTCAGCTCAGGTCGGCGAGCACCTTCGTGTAGTCGGCGATGTCACGCGCCTGGGGAATGGGGTTCACCACTTTCCACCGGATGACTCCGGCCTTATCAATGATGAACGTTCCCCGCGTGGCTACGCCCCTGTCCTCGTCAAATACTCCGTAAAGCTTTGCGACGTCGCCGTGCGGCCAGAAGTCTGACAGCAGGCTGAAGCCGAAGTTGTCCCGGTCCGCCCAGGTACGCAGCACGAACGTGGAATCGACCGAGACGGTGAGCAGTTCGACGTCCTCCCGGTTAACCTCCGGGAAGTCGTCGCGCAGCGCGCAAAGCTCGCCGCTGCACACCCCGCTGAACGCGAGCGGGTAAAACACGAGCACCACGTTCTTCGTGCCCCGGAAGCTGGACAGCCGCACCGGGCTGCCGTGCTGGTCCTTGAGCTCGAAATCGGGTGCCTGCTCGCCAACCTCAACCGACATGGACTATTCCTTTCCGCTGCGGACAGGATCAGTCTGCCATCCGCGCGGACCGCAACAGGACGCTAACCCTGGATCGCGATCGGCCTGGCCCAGCCGGGCGAACCCGCGCCGTTTCGTCGTGCTGGATAAATGACCCCCAACGCGCCTTGGGGCGCCGTGTCTACCTACCTGCGCGCCTTCGGCGCGACCAGCCGGGTACCCAGCCAGTCCCGCGCCGCGCTCACGCTCGAGGTCTGGGAGAGCCCCGCGGTCGGCGCGGACTCACCGATGTCGCTCGGCTCGACGTGCCCGGGTCGTCCGGCCTTAGGGGTGAGCAACCAGATATAGCCGCCGTCGGCCAGCGGTGTCAGGGCGTCGGCCAAGGCGTCGAATAGGTCACCGTCCCCGTCCCGCCACCAGAGCAGCACGACGTCGACCACGTCGTCGTAGTCCTCATCGACGAGCTCGACGTCCTTCAGCTCGGCGATCTCATCCCGCAACTGCTCGTCGCAGTCGTCGTCGTACCCGAGTTCCTGCACCACCTGACCCGGCTTGATGCCGAGTCGCTCGGCCAGGCCCGGCTGATCCTGCGCCTGGCGCGCGGTCGCGCTCACTGACGTCCTCCTCATTTCCTTTCCCGCGGCCCCGCATCCCGCGCCTGCCCACCACGACGTGCCGCCGCAGCTTCGCGCTTTTGCGCCGCGCTGGCCGCGTGGGCACTACTTGCGGGACAGTTCACACTGGGTCGCGCGCTCGCGCAAGTGCCAAATAGGCCCTGGAAGCGAAAACCATGTCACAGTTTGATCTTCCCCGCCTGCTGCGACGGCTACCCGAGGAAGGAAACTCTTATCTGCCTGTCCGGATTATCCACGTTCAGATCGATTAGGGCGATTGACTGCCAGGTCCCCAGCGCCAGGCGCCCACCCAGGACCGGGACCACCAGGAACGGGGCGATCAGGGCCGGCATCACGTGCGAGCGGCCGTGACCGCGCGACCCGTGGGCATGCCGCCAGCGATCATCGGCGGGCAGCAGGTCATCGAGGGCGGCCAGCAGGTCGGCGTCGCTGCCTGAGCCCAGCTCCATCAGGGCCAGGCCCGCCGTGGCGTGCGGCACGAAGACGTGCAGCAGCCCGTCCCCGCCCCCTGACGCGCTGGCCGCGAACTCCGCGCATTCCCCGGTGATATCGCGCACCGCCGGTTTCGTGCCGGTCCGCACCCGCACAATCGCTGTTTCCATACCTAACGACTGTTCCGGGCCAGCCTCCTCCTCGCAACCCGAAGCTGGCCGGGAAGGTGCCCCGGGCCCGGCGCCAGTGTCGGCGGCCCCCGGCCTCCCGGGGGACCGGGTCCCCCGGGGGCGGGGCCTACTTCTTGCGGCCCCCGGCCTTCCGGGCCGACGCGGAACGGGCCCGGCCGTGCTCGACCACGGCGTCCGGTCCGGGGAAGCACAGCCCGGTGTGCCCGTCGTCGAACCGCACCAGGTAGGGCGGCGTGCCCGAGGCCCCGTGCACCTCCACGATCTCGCCCGTCTTGTCCGCCTGGCCGACCGCGTTGCCGTGCACATGCAGCCGGTCGCCGACTACTGCCTGCATACCCAGCACCTCCTCGTGCCCGTTCGCTCCGGGTGCCGCCCGCCGCATACGCTAGGGGTGCAATCGGAGCGTGCCTACGCTCACCGTGGTACCCAGGCTGGCACCGGCCGGCGACCAGGAAGTAGGGCCGGATGTCACTGCCTGCGCCAGCCCCCTGCCCAGGACCCCGGCACGGGATCCCCTACCAGGGGGTCGGCACCAGGCCGCTGGTTACCCCCAGGTAGCCGGGTGCGTTTCCGGGGCACAAGGACCAGAATTGGTCTGGACAACTCATGCTCACCCGGGCGGCCACCCGCCGCCCAGCTCTGCGGACATGGCGGCGAACAGCCGCCCGACCTCCGGAAGGCGAGGACATCCCGTGGCTGCCGGACGCCAGCGTTTCTCGATCATCAGCGACGGACTGCCCACGCAGCTGCCTGATATCGACCCTGAGGAGACCAGGGACTGGGTCGACTCCTTCGACAGCGTGGTGCGCACCCGCGGCCGTTCCCGCGCCAGGTACGTGATGCTGCGCCTGCTGGAGCGGGCCCGCGAGCAGAACGTCGGGGTGCCCGGCCTGCGCAGCACCGACTTCATCAACACGATCCCGCCCGAGCGCGAGCCCTGGTTCCCCGGCGACGAGTACGTCGAGCGCCGGATCCGGGCCTACATCCGGTGGAACGCCGCGGTCATGGTGTCCCGGGCCAACCGGCCAGGCCTCGGCGTCGGCGGGCACATCGCCACCTACGCCTCGGCGGCCAGCCTGTACGAGGTCGGCTTCAACCACTTCTTCCACGGCAAGGACCACGGCGAGTCCGGGGACCAGGTCTTCTTCCAGGGCCATGCGGCGCCGGGCATCTACGCCCGGGCCTTCCTGGAGGGCCGGCTCAGCCAGCACCAGCTGGACGGCTTCCGGCAGGAACTGTCCCATCCCGGCGGCGGGCTGCCCTCCTACCCGCACCCGCGGCTGATGCCGGACTTCTGGGAGTTCCCCACCGTGTCCATGGGCCTCGGCCCGATCAACGCGATCTACCAGGCCCGGTTCAACCAGTACCTGCTGGCGCGGGAGATCAAGGACACCAGCCGCTCACACGTCTGGGCCTTCCTGGGCGACGGTGAGATGGACGAGCCGGAGGCCCTCGGCGCGATCGGCCTGGCCGCCCGCGAGGAACTGGACAACCTCACCTTCGTGATCAACTGCAACCTGCAGCGGCTGGACGGCCCGGTCCGCGGCAACGGCAAGATCATCCAGGAGCTCGAGGCGTTCTTCCGCGGCGCGGGCTGGAACGTGATCAAGGTGATCTGGGGCCGGGACTGGGACCCGCTGCTGGCCAAGGACACCGACGGCGTCCTGGTCAACAAGATGAACAACACCCCGGACGGCCAGTTCCAGACCTACTCGGTCGAGCCGGGTTCCTACACCCGGGAGCACTTCTTCGGCACCGACCCGCGGCTGCGGGCCATGGTCGAGCACCTGTCTGACGACGAGGTCCGCAACCTGTCCCGCGGCGGCCACGACTACCGCAAGGTCTACGCCGCGTTCAAGGCGGCGCAGGAGCACGTCGGCCAGCCCACGGTGATCCTGGCCCACACGATCAAGGGCTGGACGCTCGGCCCGGACTTCGAGGCCCGGAACGCCACCCACCAGATGAAGAAGCTGACGGTGGCCGAGCTGAAGGAGTTCCGCGACCGGCTCTACCTGCCGATCCCGGACGCGGCGCTCGAAGCGCAGCTCCCGCCGTACTATCACCCGGGCGCGGAGTCCGAGGAGATCCAGTACATGCAGGAGCGGCGGGCCGCGCTCGGCGGCTACCTGCCCAAGCGGGTCGTCCGGGGCAAGCCGCTGAAGCTGCCCGGCGACCCGGTCTACGCCGAGATGAAGCGTGGTTCCGGCAAGCAGCCGGTGGCCACCACGATGGCCTTCGTCCGGCTGCTCAAGGACCTGATGAAGGACCCGGAGATCGGCGCCCGGTTCGTGCCGATCATCCCGGACGAGGCCCGCACGTTCGGCATGGACTCGCTGTTCCCGACGGCCAAGATCTACTCCCCGCACGGGCAGACCTACGAGGCCGTGGACCGGGCCCTGCTGCTGTCCTACAAGGAGTCCGAGCGCGGCCAGATCCTGCACGAGGGCATCAGCGAGGCCGGCGCGATGGGCTCGGTGATGGCCGCCGGCACGTCCTACGCCACGCACGGCGCGCCGATGATCCCGGTGTACGTCTTCTACTCGATGTTCGGCTGGCAGCGCACCGGGGACGAGATGTGGGCGCTGGGCGACCAGCTCGGCCGCGGGTTCCTGCTCGGCGCCACCGCCGGCCGCACCACGCTCACCGGGGAGGGCCTGCAGCACAACGACGGGCACTCGGTGCTGCTGGCCTCGGTCAGCCCGGCCTGCGTGGCCTACGACGCGGCCTGGGGCTATGAGCTGGGCTACATCGTGAAGGACGGGCTGCGCCGGATGTACGGCCCGACCGAGGGCCACCCGGACGGCGAGGACATCTTCTACTACCTGACCCTCTACAACGAGCCCTACGTCCAGCCGGCCGAGCCCGCCGACTACCCGGGGGGCAGCGCCGCGCTGGAGCAGGGGGTGCTGCGCGGGCTGTACCGCTACGCGCCCGCGCCCAGCCAGGCCGGCGACGCCGACCAGGCCAGCGAGGCGGACGGGGCCAGCCAGGCCGAGGAGCACGACCACGCCTGCCCGGCCGGCCAGGACGCCGCGGAGCAGCCGCGGGCCCAGATCCTCGCCTCCGGCGTGGCCATGCGCTGGGCCCTGGAGGCGCAGCGGCTGCTCGCCGAGGACTGGGGCGTGGCCGCCGACGTGTGGTCGGCCACGTCGTGGACCCAGCTGCGCCGCAACGCGCTGTGCTGCGAGGAGTGGAACATGCTGCACCCCGACGCGGAGCCCCAGGTGCCCTACGTCACGCAGATGCTGGACGGGGCGCCGGGCCCGGTGGTCGCGGTCAGCGACTGGATCCGCGCGGTTCCCGACCAGATCGCCCGGTGGGTGCCGGCCCCGTACAGCTCGCTGGGCACCGACGGGTACGGCTTCTCCGACACCCGCGCCGCGGCCCGCCGGTTCTTCCACGTGGACGCGGAGTCCATCACGCTGGCCGTACTCAGCCAGCTGGCCCGCCGCGGTGAGGTGAAGCCCGAATCGCTCGGCGAGGCCATCGAGAAGTACGGCCTCGACATCCCGGTCAGCACGGCGCTGGCCAAGGACAGCTGATCCGCTCACCCGCCGGCTGATCCGGGCCGGCCGGAACTACCCAGTCCGCCCGTCAGGAACGGGGCCCGGGCGCTGCGGCGCCGGGCCCCGTTCCCATGACCGACGGGGTGCCGCCCGCTCCGCGATCAGGCGTTTCCGCTGGCCGCGCCCACACAGCGCCCCCCGGTCGAAGTCCTGACGATCATGGATGACCGCCTCCTCGTGGCGGCAGCCCGTCCTTGTACCACGTAATACTTCGGTAAGAACTGACCTCTGCCGTTTGGCCACATTTTGGTCACGGAAGCGTCTAGCGTGCCGTCCGGGAGCTTGGGGAGCAGACAGGGCATTCGAAGCGGACACGGAGGTCGGGCGAATGCATTTCGGCCGCAACACGACATGGCGGCGCACATCCAGGGTCCGGCCCGTGCTGATCGCGACGCTGATCGCGATACCGCTGGCGTCCGGGCTCGCGGTCGGCGTGATCGCCGCAAACCACTCGGGCACCCCTCAGTCACAGCTGAGCCTCTCGGCCCAGGGCTCCGGGTTCGGCCACCACCACTTCCCCCCCTACGCCACGGGGTCAGCCGCCGGGACCGGGGTGGATCTGGGCCAGACGCCGGACCAGGCGGCCGACTCGACGAACTGCACCCTCCAGGTACCGGCCAACCCGCTCAGCGCTAAGGGCCTGGCCAGCCCGTACATCCTGGGCGACGGGTGCCAGATGTCCAACCCGGACCTGCAGGCGTTCGTCGAGGCGGACATCATCAACCCGCGTAACGGCCACATCAAGGTCTACAACCCGCTCGTCATCACCGAAGGCACCCAGCCCGCCGCGGCCCCGGTCCGGCCCGTGCTGGCCCGGGGCGCCGTGGTGGCCATCATGTTCGGGTTCAACGGGGACAACCTGCTGCTGACCGGCACCGGCCACTCCCTCCGGCAGGGCAGGTGCGTCAACGGGGCCGGGCAGTCGCTGTTCACCCAGGTGGCCTACTGCAACAGCCCGGCCTTCTACCGGGCCGCCAACCGGGACATCGCCCGGGGCCTGCTCAGGATCCCGGCCCTGGGCACCGGCAACGACGGGCAGGCCTGCCCGACCGTGCGCGGCTTCGACGTGGTGGACCAGGACCAGAGCGACAACGTGGTCACCACCTACCTGATGAACGCGCAGGGGCAGACCGCGCAGGACTCCGCGGCCAACGCGGCCGGCCTCCCCGGCGTCACCGCGATCAACAACGGCAGCGACAACGCGCTGGTCAACAAGTTCATGGACCCGGCCCTGGGCTGCACCCCGTATGAGTTCCGCGACATGACGGCGGCCGCCGGGAAGTCCGGCTCGCAGATCACCGACGAGCTGATGGCCGCTGCGGACCAGGCCGCGCCGGTCGCGCTGGTCCCGCTGAACGACCCGATGACGCTGATCAACGGGGCGCAGAGCACGTTCAAGACCAACGTGTTCCGGCTGGGCGTGGGCCAGCCCTTCGTGGGGCGGCGGGGGCAGCGGGCGGACACCCCCGCGAACTACTGCAAGAACATGATGCAGGTCGGGATGGCCCGGGCGTCGGGGGCCGAGAAGCAGTTCGCCGCCTTCACCACGCCGGTGCCGGACGAAGGGAACAACCTGTTCACGTTCCTGGCCGCCCGGCTGGCGGCGTCGTGGGACAACCTCGGCTGCGGCGCGCTGCTCAATGCGCCGGACCCGGTCAACCTGACCCTCGACGCGAATGGCGTGGCCACCGCGGCCACCTTCAGCCCGCTGGCGATCGGCACGCTGCCCGGCGGGGTGGCCCCCACGGCCACGGCGAGCGACACCGCCACGGCCAGCGACACCGCCACGGCGGCACCGGCAGCGACCGCCACGGGCGCACCGACCGCGACCGCCACGGCCGCACCGGGCAGTACCGCGGCACCGGCGGCGACCGCCGTACCGACCGGGACGGCCGCCCCGGTCTCGACGCCCACCCCCACCCCGACCGGAGGGCTAGCACAACCCGGCCGGGCGGCCGCAGCACCGGCAGCCCGGCACTTCCTGGGTGGGAAGAACAGGGTAGGAATCGGGCGGCCGGTGTCCCACGGGACACCGGCGCCCGTTTCCTTTACCCGCCGAGCAAGCCGGCCAGGTCGCCGAAGTCGGCGGCCACGTAGCTGTACGGCCGGGCCGGCTCCTGGTTGGCCTGGTGGTCCGGGCCGAGCTCGCCCGGCCGGGACACGAAGGCCGTGGCCAGGCCCAGCCCGTCCGCGGCGGCCAGGTCGTCGTTGTGCGCGGCGACCAGCATGACCTCCGCCGGGGCCAGGCTGAGCAGCCCAGCGGCGCCCAGATAGGTCTGCGGGTCGGGCTTGTAGTGCCGGAACAGTTCCGCGCTGAACACGAAGTCCCACGGCAGGCCGCCCCACTTGGCCATATTGACCAGCAGCGCGACGTTCCCGTTGGAGAGAGCGGCGACGACGTAGCGCTCCTTGAGGCGCTGCAGGCCGGCCACGGCGTCCGGCCAGGGGTCGAGCCGGTGCCAGCAGGTGGTGAGCCACGCCCGGCCAGCCTCGTCCAGGCCGTCCAGCGCGGTCCCGGCCAGCAACTGGTCGAGCGCGCGGCGGTGCAGGCCGTCCAGGTTGGTCCAGGGCAGCTCACCCGTCCGGACCTGGTTCATGGCCGGGCGGTACGCTGCCCGCCAGCGGTCCGCGAACGACGCCGCGTCGATGTCCGCCCCGTGCTCGGCGGCCAGCACGGTGACGTCCCGGATGACGCCGCTGCGCCAGTCCACCACCGTGCCGAACACGTCGAACAGCAGCGCCTTGACCTGCGCCACGCGGCACCTCCTCCAGACCGGCCGGCCAGCGGCGCGCGCCGGCCAGGGGCCTGCGCCGGCGGGGGCCGCGCCCCTGCGGGCGGCACGCCCGCGCAGCCCGCCGCGGTCACGGCAGCAGGACGATCTTCCCACGGTTGCGCCCGGCTTCCAGGTCGGCGTGCGCCGCGGCCGCCTCGGCCAGCGGGTAGCCGCGCCAGACCGGGACGGTGAGCTGGCCGGCCGCCATCAGCCGGGCCAGCTCGGGCAGCGCCTCCGGGGCCCGGTCGGCGGGATCCGCGCCGGTGAAGCGGACCTGATGCTCCGCCGCGCCGGGGTCGGCGATGGTGATGACCCGGGCCGGGTCGCCGGCCAGGCTGACCGCGTCGGCCAGCAGGCCGGCCCCGGAGGTGTCGAACACGGCGTCGACGCCGCCCGGCGCCGCGGCCCGGACCCGGTCCGCCCAGCCGTCGCCGTAGCGGACGGCGGTGGCGCCGAGCGAGGCGAGGCGCCCGGCGTCATCCGGGCTCGCGGTCCCGACGACGGTCAGGCCGCGGGCCACGGCGAGCTGGGTGGCGATCGTGCCGACGCTGCCGCCGGCGCCGAGGATCAGCAGCGTCTGGCCCGCGGACAGGCCCAGGTGCTTCAGCCCCCGGAACGCGGCCTCGCCGACCGTGACCAGAGCGGCCGCCGCCGCCCAGGACAGCCCGGCGGGCTTGGCCACCGGCCGGTCCAGCAGCGCGTACTCGCTGTACCCGCCGACCGAGGCCACGCCGAAGACCTCGTCCCCGGCCGCGGCGGCCGCGCCCGGGCCCGCCTCCGCCACGACGCCGGCCACGTCCCAGCCGGGCACCACCGGGAAGCGGACCGGGAAGATCCCGTCCATCATCCCGCTGCGGATCTTCACGTCGATCGGGTTGACGCTCACCGCGCGGACCCGGATCCGGGCCTGTCCCGGGCCGGGCGGGGGGACTTCGAGCTTCGAGGGGGCCAGCACGTCCGGGTGGCCGTACCGGGAGAAGGCGATCGCGTCGGACATCACGGCAGTCATCAGGGCTCCTTACCTGGTGCAGGACGAGCGTACGGCCCGGATAACACACTCTGTATGATTCATGTTCCGGTGTTTCATCCAGTTCGTATGATTTAGCTGTGACCTCAATCACACACCATGGATGATTCTCCGCTATGATCATGGCGTGCCGAGCGCCCGCCGCCCGGACCCGGACAACCCCCGGGTCCAGCGCACCCGCCACCGCATCCTGGCCGTGGCCCGCGACCTGCTGCCCGAGGTCGGGCCGACCGGGCTGTCGTACTCGCTGCTGGCCGAGCGGGCCGGGGTGACCCGGCAGACGCTGTACCGGCACTGGCCGACCCGCGCGGCGCTGCTCGTCGACCTGATCCTGACCGGCCCCGAGGCGGACTACCCGGAGCCCGGCAGTGACCCGCGCCAGGTGCTGACCGCGTGGCTGAC
The DNA here is from genome assembly GCA_963844695.1 of uncultured Actinomycetes bacterium. Classification (GTDB taxonomy): domain Bacteria; phylum Actinomycetota; class Actinomycetes; order Streptosporangiales; family Streptosporangiaceae; genus RYN-230. The sequence goes on along the minus strand of CAWJPL010000044.1, from coordinate 12,276 downwards.
CAGCCTGCGGCAGGGGATGGACGACCTGGCCAGCCGGACCGCGGTCCTGGCGGTCACCGCCCAGGCCGACTACGACCCGGACTGCGCCGAGGCCCTGGTCCGCCTGCGCGACGACCGGCTCGCCGCCCTCAACGGGCTGCTGGCCCCCTCCGGCTGCGAGGTCAGCGCCGGTGAGTACACGCTGCTGTATGGGCCCGTGCTGTCCCGGCTGCTCTTCGACCGGGGCGAGGCCAGCGACGAGTTCATCGAGATCGTGGTCACCCGCTGGCTCGCCGCCGCCGCCGCGGCGGCGCCGGCGCCCGCGGGCCGTGGCACCCTGAGAGCATGACGGCAGCCGATCGGGTGACCGGGGGAAACGGCGCGGCACCGCCCGGCCGGGTCCGGCCCGAGACGGTCCAGCGGCTGGAACGGGCCATGGGCTCCCTCGGCACGGCCGCCATGGCCTCGATGGAGCAGCGGCTGTCCTGGTTCCGCTCCATGTCGGCGGAGAACCGCTCCTGGATCGGCCTGGTCGCCCAGGCCGGCATCGCCGCCTTCGTGGACTGGGTCAAGCACCCCAAGCGCGGCCGCCCTTCGGTGGCCGTCGAGGTGTTCGGCACCGCGCCGCGCGAACTGGCCCGGGCGGTCAGCCTGCAGCAGGCCGTGGAGATGGTGCGGATCATCATCGACGTGGTCGAGGCCCGGGTCGACGAGCTGGCCGCCCCCGGCGGCGAGGCGGAACTGCGCGAGGCCGTGCTCCGCTACACCCGCGAGGTCGCCTTCGGCGCCGCCCAGGTCTACGCGCGGACCGCGGAAGCCCGCGGCGCCTGGGACGCCCGGCTGGAGGCCCTGGTCGTGGACTCGCTGGTGCGCGGCGAGATGGGCGAGGGGCTTCAGTCCTGGGCCTCCGCCCTGAACTGGTCGCACTCGCCGGTGGCGGTGATCGTCGGCCACGCGGACGGCTCCGAGCCGGAGGGCCTGATCGAGGAGCTGCGGGTGATCGTCCGGCGCTCCCGGCTCGACCTGCTGGCCGGGGTGCACGGCACCCGGCTCGTGGTGGTGCTGGGCGGGACCGACGACCCGCTGAGCGCCGCGGGCCAGATCGCCGGGCGCTTCGGCCCCGGCCCGGTGGTGGTCGGCCCGGTCGTCGCCGACCTGCACGCGGCCACCCGCTCGGCCGCCTCGGCGCTGGCCGGGCTGCGCGCCGCGCCCGGCTGGCCGGACTCACCGCGTCCGGTGCTGGCCGACGACCTGCTCCCCGAACGCGCGCTGGACGGCGACGAGGCGGCCCGGGCCGAGCTGATCCGGGACGTGTACGAACCGCTGCGGCACGGCGGCGCGGCCTTGCTCGACACGGTCACCACCTACCTGGAGCAGGGTTCCTCGCTCGAGGCCACCGCGCGGATGCTGTTTGTTCATCCAAATACCGTCCGTTACCGGTTGCGCCGGATCAGCGAGCTGACCGGCCTGACTCCCTCGGACGGCCGGGCCGGATTCACCCTGTGGGTCGGCATCGTGCTGGGCCGGCTCGTGCACAATCGCACATAGATTGTAGGAAACCGACAGGGTCTCTAGGGCAAACTTCGTGCTCTTTGTGACCCAGGTAGCGGACTCCTACAGTGCAGGGTAAGAGAATGCTCGTTATCGCCGCCCCGGGTCAGGGCGCCCAGAGCCCTGGCTTCCTGTCTCCCTGGCTCGAACTCCCCGGTTTCGCCGAGCGCGTCGGCGCCTGGTCCGAGCTGGCCGGTGTCGACCTGGTCAAGTACGGGACGACGGCCGGCGCGGACGAAATCCGGGATACGGCGGTCGCGCAGCCGCTCCTCGTCGCGGCCGCCATCGCCGCGGCGCAGACGTTGTTCGGCGGACTCGAGCAGGCCCAGGTGCACACCGGCGCGACGGCCGGGCACAGCGTCGGCGAGCTGGGCGCAGGCGTCGTCGCCGGGGTGCTCAGCGCCGAGGACGCGATGCGCCTGGTCCGGGTCCGGGGGCAGGCCATGGCGAAGGCCGCGGCCGCCGAGGCCACCGGGATGACCGCCGTGCTCGGCGGGGACGAGGCCGAGGTCCTCGACTCCATCGAGGCGCACGGGCTCACCCCGGCGAACATCAACGGCGCCGGGCAGGTCGTCGCGGCCGGCACGCTGGAGCAGCTGGCGGCGTTCGCCGCCGACCCGCCCGCCAAGGCGCGGCTGCGGCCACTCCAGGTGGCCGGGGCGTTCCACACCCGGCACATGGCCCCGGCGGTGGGCGCGCTGCGCGAGGCGGCCGCCAGCGTCACGGTCAGCGATCCGGTGCTGCCCCTGCTGTCCAACCGCGACGGCGCCGCGGTCCCGAGCGGCGCGGACTGGCTCGAGCGCATCGTCAACCAGGTCAGCGCGCCGGTGCGGTGGGACCTGTGCATGCGCACGATGACCGACCTGGAGGCGGGGGCGCTGATCGAGCTGCCGCCGGCCGGCACGCTGACCGGGCTGGCCCGGCGGGCGATGCGCGGCGTGGCGCTGGCCGCGCTGAAGACCCCCGACGACATCCCCGAGGCCACCAAGCTGATCGCCGAGCACGGTGCGCTGGACCCCTACGACGCGCAGACCGACGACGGTCACACCCCGGAGTGGCGGCTGCTGGTCGCGCCGCTGGCCGGCACGTTCCGCTCCGGGTCGTCCGGCGCGGCCCCCAGCGTGGGCGCGGCGCTGTCCCCCGGCACGGAGATCGGGCACGTCGAGCAGCGCGGCGGACGGCACCTGATCACCCCGCCGTTTGCGGCTACCGTGATCGAGTGGCTGGTCGAAGACGGCGATCCGGTCAGTGCGGGACAGCCGCTCGTCCGGTTGCAGCCGCATCCGGCCGCCGCCGGCCGGTAATTCCGGCCGGCCTGGGTAGCGGCACCGGATAGTGAACCCCGACCGGCAGACCCCCAACTAGACACCGAACGGCACGGGAAGGAACCACGTTGATGCGAGTCACCGACGCAGTAGCCGGTGCGCGGATCCTGGCGTTCGGCGGGTATCAGCCAGCCCGGGTAGTCACCAACGACGAGATCGCCGAGCAGGTGGAGACCAACGACGCGTGGATTCGCAGCCGGGTGGGCATCGCCAGCCGCCGGATCGCCGGCCCCGACGAGACGGTGGCCGACATGGCGGTGGCCGCAGGCGGGAAGGCGCTGGCCGCCAGCGGCCTGTCCTCCGCCGACATCGACCTGGTCATCGTGGCCACCTGCACTCCCGAGGCGCCCATCCCGAACACGGCCGCCACCGTCGCGACCCGGCTCGGCATCGTGGCCCCGGGCGCGTTCGACCTCAACGCCGCGTGCGCCGGGTTCTGCTACGCGCTGGGCACCGCCAGTGACGCGGTCCGGTCGGGCACGTCCCGGCACGTGCTGGTCATCGGAGCCGAGAAGCTCTCCCAGTGGGTCGACTGGACCGACCGCTCGACCTGCATCATCTTCGCGGACGGCGCCGGGGCCGCGGTGGTCGGCCCGGCCGAGGCCGGCGAGGCCGGTATCGGGCCCGTGGTCTGGGGTAGTGACGGCGGCATGGCGGACAAGATCTTCATCAAGGACCGCCAGTCGTTCATCGTCCAGGAGGGGCAGGCGGTGTTCCGCTGGGCGACCACGGCCCTGCACCCCGTCGCCCTGAAGGCCTGCGAGCGGGCGGGCGTGGCCCCCGCCGACCTGGCCGCGTTCGTCCCGCACCAGGCCAACCTGCGGATCATCGAGGCCATCGCCAGGAAGCTGGGGGCCCCGCAGGCCCTGGTGGCCACCGACATCGTCCACTCCGGCAACACGTCGTCGGCGTCCATCCCGCTCGCCCTGTCGGCGATGATCGAGCGTGGCGAGGTGGGCTCCGGATCTGCCGTGCTGCTGCTCGGCTTCGGGGCCGGCATCAGTTATGCGGCCCAGGTGATCACGGTACCCTGACCGCGCCCTGGCCCCCGGGCGTGCGCCCGGGGCCGACATATCCATCACACGAAGGAGAACCCAGGCACATGGCCATGACTGAGCAGGAAATCCTCGCAGGCCTCGGCGAAATCGTCGACGAGGTCGCCGGCGTCCCCGCGGACCAGGTCACCCCGGACAAGAGCTTCGTCGACGACCTCGACATCGACTCGCTGTCCATGGTGGAGATCGCGGTGGCGGCCCAGGACAAGTTCGGCGTGGAGATCCCGGACGACCAGCTCAAGAACCTCAAGACCGTGCAGGACGTCGTCACCTACGTGCAAAACGCCGAAGTATCGGCCTGAGCCGGGGGCGCCGCCTTCCAGCGGGACCCATCCGGTGCGCCGTCGCTGCCGCGAGCCGGGCGCACCACGTACGCAAGAGGAGCGATTCACAGTGCGGGCAGATCAACCAAGCGTCGTCGTCACCGGACTGGGCGCGACCACGCCGCTGGGCGGGGACGTAGCCTCAACCTGGGAATCGCTGCTGGCCGGCCGGAGCGGGGCGCGCAAGCTCCCCGACGACTGGACCGAGGTGCCGCTGCCGGTGCAGATCGCGGCCCCGGCCGCGGTCGACCCGGCGACGGTGCTGGACCGGGTGCAGGCCCGGCGGCTGGACCGCTGCGAGCAGCTGGCCATCGTGGCCGCGCGGGAGGCCTGGGCCGACGCCGGGTCCCCGGACGTGGACACCGACCGGCTCGCCGTCGTCGTCTCCAGCGGGATCGGCGGCGTGGCCTCCACCATCGCCGCCTACGACATCATGAACGAGAAGGGGTGGCAGCGGCTGTCCCCGTACACGGTCCCCATGCTGATGCCGAACGGCTCAGCCGGCTGGATCGCCATCGAGCTCGGCGCCCGGGCCGAAGTGCACACCACGGTGAGCGCGTGCGCCTCCGGCGCCGAGGCCATCGGCTACGCCATCGACATGATCCGGGCGGGCCGGGCCGACGTGGTGCTGGCCGGCGGGACCGAGGCCGCGATCATCCCGCTGAACGTGGCGGCGTTCGCCGCCATGCGGGCGCTGTCCACCCGCAACGACGAGCCGGAGCGTGCGTCCCGGCCGTTCGACCGGGGCCGGGACGGCTTCCTGCTCGGCGAGGGCGCCGGCATGGTGGTGCTGGAGTCCGCCGAGCACGCCGCGCGGCGCGGCGCCACCGTGCACGCGATCGCGGCCGGCTTCGGTTACTCCTCGGACGCGCACCACATCGCCCAGCCCGAGCCCGGAGGAACCGGGCTGGTGAAGGCGATAGAGCGGGCGCTGGCCGACTCCGGCCTGCCCGCCGGGCAGCTCGTCCACGTCAACGCGCACGCCACGTCAACGCCCGCGGGCGACGTGGTCGAGGGCCAGGCGATCGCCCGGGCTCTCGGCGACGCGGCCGGCGGTGTCGTGGTGTCGGCCACCAAGTCCATGACCGGGCACCTGCTCGGCGGGGCCGGTGCGGTCGAGTCGGTCGCCACGATCCTCGCGCTCCGCGAGCAGGTCGCGCCGCCCACCATCAACCTGGACGACCCTGACGACGAGGCCGGGGTCGACATCGCCACCGAGCCGCGGAAGCTGACCCCGCACACCAGCGCCCCGATGGCCGCGCTGAACAACTCGTTCGGGTTCGGCGGGGCCAACGTGACGCTCGCCTTCACGGCGGCCTAGGCCCGCACCCCTAGTCCGCTCTCCTGCCCGTGTGTGCTTCCGCCTACCGCAAGGAGACATCCCGTGACGGTCATCGCCGGCGGCACCCCGGCTGCTCCCAGCCAGCAGAGCAGCACCAAGCAGAACTCCGCCAAGCGTCGCGGCAGCGAGCAGAGCGCCGTCCGGGCCGCGAGCGTGGCCGCCGCGCCCCGGCCGCCCAGCGCCGCGCCAGCGCCGTTCATCTCCCGGGATCCCGAGGTCCGGCTCGAAGCACTGTTCGACCTGGGCTCAGTCCGCCTGCTCACCCCGCACGACTCGAGCGGGGAGGTCGCGGCCCTCGGCACCATCGACGGGATGACCGCGGTCGCGTTCGCCAGCGACCCGCGGGTCCAGGGCGGGGCCATGGGCAGCGAGGGCTGCGCGGCGATCGTGGCCGCGTATGAGGAGGCCCTGGCCCTGGGGGCCCCGGTGATCGGGCTGTGGCATTCCGGCGGGGCCCGGCTGCGTGAGGGCGTGGAGAGCCTGCACGCGGTGGGTACCGTGTTCGCCGCCATGACCCGGGCCTCCGGGAAGATCCCGCAGATCTCCGTGGTGCTCGGGGCCGCGGCCGGCGGAGCCGCCTACGGGCCGGCCCTGACCGACATCGTGATCCTGTCCGACCACGGCCGCATCTTCGTCACCGGGCCGGACGTGGTCCGCAGCGTGACCGGCGAGGACGTGGACATGGCCCGGCTCGGCGGTCCCGAGCCGCACAGCCGCCGCTCCGGCGTGGTGCACCTGGTGGCCGCCACCGACGCGGACGCGCTCGGCCAGGCCCGGCGGCTCGCGCTGCTGCTCGGCGAGCAGAGCGCGGTGGACGCGGACCTGCTGGCCGGGCAGGACGGTGCCGAGCTGGACCAGCTGCTGCCGGAGTCCCGCCGCCGCGCCTACGACGTGCACCCGCTGCTCGCCGGGCTGCTGGACGCGCCTGGCGTCGAGCTGCACCCGCGGTGGGCGCCGAACGTGGTCACCATGCTCGGCCGCCTGGCCGGCCGCACGGTCGGCGTCGTGGCCAACAACCCGCTGCGGCTCGGCGGCTGCCTCGACGCCACCTCGGCGGAGAAGGCGGCCCGGTTCGTCCGGATGTGCGACGCGTTCGGGGTCCCGCTCGTCGTCGTGGTGGACGTGCCCGGGTACCTGCCCGGCGTCGGCCAGGAGTGGGACGGGGTGGTGCGCCGCGGCGCCAAGCTGCTGCACGCGTTCGCCGAGGCCACAGTGCCCCGGGTCACCCTGGTCACCCGGAAGGCCTACGGCGGCGCCTACATCGCCATGAACAGCCGGGCCCTGGGCGCGACCCGGGTGTTCGCCTGGCCGGGCGCCGAGGTCGCGGTGATGGGCGCGGTCGCGGCCGTGCGCGTCCTGCACCGGCGCACGCTCGCCGACGTGCCTGCGGACCAGCTCCAGGAGGTGGAGGCCCGGCTGGCCGAAGAGCACGAGCGGGAGGCCGGCGGCCTCGAGCGCGCCCGGGCCCTGGGCGTGGTCGACGAGGTCATCGAGCCCGCCAGCACCCGGGAGGCGCTCGCCCGGGCCATCGCGGCCGCCCCGCAGGTCTGCGGCCAGCACGGCAACATCCCGCTCTGACCGCCAGTGGCTGAGCAGCGCCAGCGGTTGAGTCCCGTGATTGAGTAGAGCCAGCAGTAGAGAGCGACCTGGGAGAGCGGCGTCATGGGAGATCGCGGGCGACTGCTGGTCATCGAGCACGAGCTCGACGCGCCGGCCGGCCTGCTCGGCCCGTGGGCCCGGGCCCGCGGGCTGTCCCTGAGCACCGTCCACCTGGGCGGCGGGGACCGGCTGCCCGCCCGGCTGCCGGAAGCCGCCGGCCTGGTGGTCCTCGGGTCGGAGCGGACCGCGTTCGACGACGGCGTCCCCTGGCTGGCCGGCGAGCTGGACCTGGTGCGCCAGGCCCTGGCGGACGGGGTCCCCGTGCTGGGGATCTGCTTCGGCGGCCAGGTACTGGCCCGCGCCCTGGGGGCCCGGGTGTACCGGCTGCCTGAGCCCGAGATCGGCTGGGTGCGGCTGGCCAGCCAGCACCCGGGCCTGGCCGGCGGCCCCTGGCTGGAATGGCACCAGGACGGGTTCGACCTGCCACCGGGCGCCCGGGAACTAGCTACCGGGGGCGTCTCGGTCCAGGCCTACGCGATCGGCCCGCACCTCGGCCTGCAGTTCCATCCCGAGGCGACCGAGCCGATCACGGGAGCCTGGCTACGCGCCACCCAGCCGCCGCTCACCTCCGCCCAGGCGGGCAGGCTCAGCCAGGGCTGGCAGGACGCCGGCGACCGGACCACCGCCGAGGCCCGGGTGCTGTTCTCCGCCTGGCTGGACGGCGACTTCGCCCCGGCGCCGCCGGGGCCGGGGCCTGACCCTGCGGCCGTCGCAGCCCAGTAAGGTGGCAGCAGTAAGGGGGCGGTAAAGCTAGAGCCGTAGATACGCCCCAAATTAGTAACGGATCGGGCGGGAAAATCTCCCCGATCGCCCGACCGGGACGCTGAGCCCCACGTACGATCGGCGATCTATGCCCCTTGATGAGCGCCCTGAAAGCGTAGCCGAGCAGACCGAAACCGCCGATGCGGCGCACGTGCCCACTACCACCGGGAACGGCACCGCGTCCAGGAGCGGTACCGCAGCCGGGAACGGCACAGCTGCTAACGGCACCGCCGCCGCTAGCACCCGCGCCGACGGTGCGGCCGGCACTGGTACCGACGCCACCGGAACCGCTGGGGACGCCCCGGCTGACGGGGCCGCGGGCGCCCGCCGCTGGTGGCTGGACAGACCGACGCAGCTGGCTTTCGCCAGCTTCCTCATGCTGTTCGTCGAACTGGCCCTGATCCGGTGGACCGCGGCGAACAACGTCTACGTCACCAACGCCACCAACTTTGTGCTGCTGGCCAGTTTCCTCGGCATCGGCCTCGGCTTCCTGAACGCCAAGTCCAACCGGGACTTCGTGCGCTGGGCCCCGCTGGCGATGGTCCTGCTGGTCGCGTTCGTGCTGGCCTTCCCGGTCATCCTGGCCACCCTGGCCGGGCCGCACCCTTATCAGGGCCTGTTCGGCACCCAGGCGCTCCCCCGCCCGGTCAGCCTGGCAGTGATCTTCGTGCTGAGCACGGCGGTGATGGCCGGGTTCGGCCAGGCCGTGGCCCGGCTGTTCGTGACGTTCGAGCCGCTCAAGGCCTACCGGCTGGACATTTTCGGCAGCATCCTGGGCACGGCGGTCTTCACCCTGCTGGCCTTCCTGGAACTGCCCCCCGTGGCGTGGGGCGTGATCGCGGCCGGCGGCCTGGTCCTGCTGCTGGGACGGTCGGCCCGGTGGTGGCAGTACGCGGCGGCCGTGGTCGTGGTGGTCCTGCTCGCCATCGAGTCGGCGGTCCCGCACCAGCAGTGGTCCCCGTACTACAAGATCTCCGCGGTGGTCAGCGGCAAGGCGCACCCCGCGCTGTACGTGTCGGCCAACAACATCCCCTACCAGGCGGCCCGCTCGCTGACCGTGCTGCACCAGCAGAAGAAGTTCTACTTCTACCCGTACCAGCACGTGACGCGCTCGTCGCTGAAGAACGTCCTGATCGTCGGGGCCGGCACGGGTAACGACGTCGCGGTGGCGCTGTCCGAGGGCGCGCAGCACGTGGACGCGGTGGAGATCGACCCGGTCCTGATCAAGCTCGGCAAGAGCGAGCACCCGAACCACCCGTACGACAGCCCCCGGGTGACCTTGCACAACGCTGACGGCCGGGCCTTCCTGCAGAACACCAAGCAGCACTACAACCTGATCCTGTTCGCCCTGCCCGACTCGCTGACCGCGGTGAACGGGCAGTCCAACCTGCGGCTGGAGAGCTACCTGCTCACCGAGCAGTCGGTCCAGTCCGCCCGGGCGCACCTGGCCCCCGGCGGCACCATGTCCATGTACAACTACTACTCGAACCACCTGTACAACCGCTACGCGACCACGATGCTGGACGCGTTCGGGCAGGCGCCCTGCTCGCAGGTGGGACCGCCGCTGGGCGGCCGGCGGCTGGCCGTGCTGACCGACAAGCCCGCCGGGGAGACGGTGCCGAACTGCGTCGGGGCCGGCAACGGGAAGGTGTGGCACGGTGCCCAGGTCGCCCCGGCCACCGACGACCATCCGTTCCCGTACCTGCTGAAGAACACCATTCCCTCGAACTACGTGTGGATGCTGGCGCTGATCCTGGCCGCCTCGCTCGTCGCCGTCTGGCTCTTCGGCAGTCGCTCGTTCCGCAAGATGGGCGCCTACGTCGACCTGGCCTTCATGGGCGCGGCGTTCCTGCTGCTGGAGACGAAGAACATCGTCCAGTTCGCGCTGCTGTTCGGCAGTACCTGGCTGGTCAACGCGCTGGTGACGGTGGCGATCCTGGTCGCGGTGTACCTGGCGGTAGAAACGGCCCGGCACGTGAAGCTGCCACCAGCGGTGGTGCTCTACGCCGCGCTGATCGCCAGCCTGGTGCTGACCTGGCTGATCCCGCAGGACGACCTGCTCACCTTGCCGATCGCGGCCCGGTTCCTGGCTGGCGGGGCGCTGGCCTTCGCGCCGGTGTTCATCGCGAACCTGATCTTCGCGCAGCGGTTCAGCGACGTGGAGACCACCACCACGGCCTTCGCGGCCAACCTGCTGGGGGCCATGGTCGGCGGCGCCCTGGAGTACCTGGCCCTGATCACCGGCTACCGGTTCCTGCTGATCCTGGTGGGCGTGCTGTACGCGCTGGCCTTCCTGTTCCGGACGCTCCGCTACCGGTCCATGGCCCGGACGGCCTGACTCGCGGGGGGCGGGGGTCGCCCCCCGGGCTAGCAGCGGAATGAGGACCGCCTGGGCGGCTGTTGGCCCGGGAGACGGCGCGCCGTCTCCCGGGTGGCGCGCCCGGACATCAGGAGGAAACGTGTCAGCTCCAGCTGGGCCGACTGTGGTCGCCAAGCCGCTCTACACCGCCAGGGCCACCGCGACCGGCGGCCGGGCGGGCCATGCCGTCACTGACGACGGCCTGCTCGACGTGCACCTGAAGCCGCCGAAGGAGATGGGCGGCCCGGGCGGGGCCACCAACCCCGAGCAGTTGTTCGCCGCCGGGTACGCGGCCTGCTTCCAGAGCGCGCTCGGGGTGGTCGGCCGCCGGGCCGGCGTAGACACCGAGGACTCGCTGGTCGAGGCAGACGTCAGCATCGGCCCTATCGGCGGCGGCGGGTACGGCCTGGCCGTCGCGCTCAAGGTAGCCATCCCCGGCGTGGACGCCGACACCACGCTGCGGCTGGCCGAGGCCGCGCACCAGGTCTGCCCCTACTCCAACGCCACCCGCGGCAACATCGTGGTCACCGTCGAGGCCAACTGACCATCCGGCGCGATGACCCAGCCGGGCGCTCAGGAGGCCAGGCTGGCCGCGGGGATCTTGGCGTAGGCGCCGAGCACCAGGTCCCAGAACGCCGGCTCGTCCACCGTCATCGCGACCAGGGCGTTGCGGGCCTCAGCGGGCCCGCTGAAGTCCGTCACGGTCATCCCGGCCGTCCACCGGCCGGCCGTCTCCACGTCCACCCGGGCCGGGTCGCAGCCGAACAGGCCCGGCTCGGCGACCAGTGCGAGCGCGCACACGTCGTGCACTGGCGGGCCGGCCGCCGCGGCGTCGCCCTGGGCCGGTTCCCCCCGGTAGCCGAGCAGGCCGGGCAGGAGCAGGTCGGTACCGAGCCGGCCCAGGCCGCGCATCCGGTCCTGGACGTCCGGGGTGGCCCGGGCCCGCAGGGTCACGTCCAGGCCGACCATGGTGACCTGCCACCCGGCCTCGAACACGATCGCGGCGGCCTCGGGATCCGCCGCGATGTTGAACTCGGCGGCCGGGGTGACGTTGCCCCGCCCCGCCGACCCGCCCATGATGACGAAGTCGCGGACCCAGCCGGTCAGCCGCGGCTCGCGGCGCACCGCGAGCGCGATGTTGGTCAGCGGCCCGGTCGCGATCAGGGTGATCTCGCCGGGGGCCGCGCCGATCGTCTCGATCAGGTAGTCCACCGCGTGGCCGGCGGCCGGGGCGGCCTGCGCGGCGGGCAGCCGGGCCGCCCCCAGCCCGCCCTCGCCGTGCACCTCGCGGGCGTCCAGCGTGGCCCGCAGCAGCGGGCGCGCGCAGCCCGCCACCACAGGCACGTCGGGGCGGCCGGCGAGTTCCAGCACGCTGAGCGCGTTGGCGGTCACCGTGTCCAGGTTGACGTTCCCGCTGACCGTGGTCACCCCGGCCAGGTCCAGGCCGGGATGGCCGCAGCCGAAGACGATCGCGAAAGCGTCGTCGATCCCCGGATCACAATCCAGGAGCACCCGGCCGGCGCCCCCCGCCCCGCCGCCCCGGAACTCAAGCGGCCAGGCCCGAGTCCTGGACGAGCGCCCGGATGCGGTGATCGATATCCTCGATCTGCTCGGCGGTCGCGTCATGGCTCAGGCAGGTGACGAGCGGCCAGCCGTCGCGCACGGCGCGCTGCAGCAGCTGCTGCATGGCCAGCGTCAGTCCGGGGGTCCACTCCTCAGGCACGGTGACCTCGATACGCATCTTTCCTCCACGGGTTCTATCGCCGCCTCCACGGCTACCGCCGTAGAAGGAAGCCCCCGCTCTCCCGTCGCTGCGCGACCGCGCTGTCCGGGCCGGCGAATTCCCAGTTCGATGGTAGGCCTGCCGCAGCGTCCGGGCCAGATCCCCCGGGGCCAGAGAACCGGTCCGGCCGGGCCTGGG
>CAWJPL010000043.1:0-94914 GCA_963844695.1 uncultured Actinomycetes bacterium | reverse complement strand
CGACGGGCAATTCACGTTCCGTGGCCAGGGCGGCACCATCCGCACCCTGGCGTTCGAGCGCGGCGTCGTCCAGTCCCTCAGCGGCAGCGACGTTGTCGTCCGCGCGGCCGACGGCACCACCTGGACCTGGGACCTGGTGAGTAACACCGTCGTCCGGGAGAACGGGTCCAAGACCAGCCAGAGCGCGCTGGCCGTCGGCGAGCCGGTCTGGGTAGGCGGCCCGGTGCTGTCCGGGGTCAAGGACGCCCGGCTCGTCGTGATCAGGCCGCCCTCGGGCGGATCCGCCTCGTCCAGCCCGTCGCCCGCGGCCTCCAGCGGCCCTGCCTCAGGAAGCTGAGCGTCCGCACCCCGGCCGTCCGCGCGCTGAGCGTCCGCACCCCGGCCATCCGCGCCCTGGCCATCCGCTCTCCGGCGGGGGACCGGCAGGCTCCGCAGGCCCAGCCTGCGGGAGCCGGTAATCTTTGCTGGCCGCGCCCCGGCCAGCCCTACCGGCCGCGCCCCGGCCGGCCCGACCGTCCCGTTCAGGTGATGACAGACAACGACCGGATCCCCCAGGTGCTCGTCGTGGACGACGAGCCCAACATCCGTGAGCTGGTTCAGGTCGCGCTGAAGTTCCACGGCTGCGCGGTCACGGCCTCCTCCAGCGGCAAGGACGCGCTGCGGCAGGCGGAGGCGAGCCGTCCGGACCTGATCGTGCTCGACGTGATGCTGCCTGACCTGGACGGTTTCGAGGTGTGCCGGAGGCTGCGGGCCGCAGGCAACGACGTGCCGGTGATCTTCCTGACCGCGCGGGACACCTCGTCCGACACGGTGACCGGCCTGGCCCTGGGCGGCGACGACTACGTCACCAAACCGTTCTCGGTGGAGGCCCTGGTCGCCAGGGTACGGGCCGTGCTCAGGCGGGCCGCGCGGACCGCCGGCGACGCACCCGCAGACCAGGGCATCCTCCGCGTCGCCGACCTGGAGCTGGACGAGTCACGCTGGACCGTGCACCGCGCGGGCGCGCCCGTGGAGCTGTCGCCGACCGAGTTCCGGCTGCTCGCGTACCTGATGCGGCACCAGGGCCGGGTACTGACCCGGGCCCAGCTGCTGGAGAACGTATGGGGCTGGGACTACGCCGGGCAGTCCCAGATCGTCGAGACCTACGTCAGCTACCTGCGGCACAAGCTCGATCCGCTGGGCCCGCCGCTGATCCACACCCAGCGCGGGGTGGGGTACAGCCTGCGGCCCGGCGCCCGGCCGGAAGGATGACCCCGTCCAGGGGGACGCTGTCGCTGCGGGCCCGCCTGCTGGTCCTGCTGATCTCCGTGACCGCGGCGTTCCTGCTGATCATGGGGGCGGTCAGCACGATCGTGCTGGGCAAGCGGCTCGGCAACGAGTTCAACACGCAGCTGGCGGCGGCCGCCCAGCACACCCCGCAGCAGATCGCCGGCGATCCCGGCGACTATGAGGCGGTCGAAATCACCTCCCGCCCGGTCCAGGTGCGGCCGCTGACCGGTGACTCCGCGGCGACCAGGGAACTGGCCGCCACCGTGCAGAACCTGATCACCAGGCGCGTGGCCCGCTTTTACCTCAGCGGCAGGCCGTTCGACGTACCCGGCACGACAGGGCCCAGGCTGCGCGCGGTGGCCCGGCTGATCCCGGCCCGGGCCAACGGCGGGACCCGGGCGGTGCTGGTGGTCGCCCGCCCGCTCGGCGCGGTCGGCGCGCAGGTCGGCGGGATCATCGTCGCCGAGCTGATCACGGGGGGCGCGCTGATCCTGCTGCTGGCGGTCAGCGGGCGCTGGCTGATCGGCCGGGGCCTGGCCCCGCTGAGCCAGATGGCGAGCACCGCGCAGCAGATCACCTCGCGCGGCGACCTGACCGCCCGGATGCCCGAGGCGGACGACAGCACTGAGGTAGGCAAGCTCGGCGGGGCCATCAACGCCATGCTGGACCGGATCCAGCAGGCCTTCGGCGCCCGCTGGCGTTCGGAGCAGAAGGTCCGCCAGTTCGCCGCCGACGCCTCGCATGAGCTGCGGACCCCGCTCACCACCATCCGCGGCTACGCCGAGCTGTACCGGCAGGGCGCGCTCGGCCCGGATCAGCTGCCGGACGCGATGCGCCGGATCGAGCAGGAGTCGCAGCGGATGAGCACCCTGGTCGCCGAGCTTCTCGAACTGGCCCGGCTGGACCGCACCTCCTCGCTGGACCTGGCCGAGACGGACCTGGCCCTGCTGGTCCGGGACGCGGCCGCGGACGCCTCGGCGGTGGAGCCGGGCCGCCCGGTGCAGGCGGAGGCGCCCGACCGGCTGATCGCCGTGGTCGACGAGGCGCGGATCAGGCAGGTGCTGGCCAACCTGCTCGGCAACGTCCGCGAGCACACCCCGCCGGGCACCCCGGTCGCGGTGCGGCTGGCCCCGGTCCGCGGCGGCGCCGTGCTCGAGGTGGCCGACGCGGGACCGGGAATGCCGGAAGAGGACGCGGCCCGGGCCTTCGACCGCTTCTACCGCGGCCCGGAACGCGCGGGCCGCCAGGACGACGACCGTGACCAGGGCACCAGCAGCGGGCTGGGGCTGTCCATCGTGCAGGCCATCGCGGCCGCCCACGGCGGCCAGGCCGTGCTCGAGTCGCAGCCCGGCCACGGGACCCGGGTCAGGATCTGGCTCCCGGCCGAGTCACCCGCCAGCTGACCGCGCGCGGTGTCTCCCCGCCGCACGCCCCACGATCTCTAACGCCCCCCGGCCCCGGTCCCCCATCCAGGATCACGCCGCTCCCCCGGAGGGAGCGGCCGACGACGGGCTGGGCAGGTGCTCGAACAGGTAGTAGACGCCGATCAGCCCGTAGATGACCAGCGCGGCCAGCGGTGCCCCGAACGCCGCCACCAGCGTGGCGGCCGCGTAGACGAGCAGGCCGCCGGTGAACCCGGGGATCGAGCGCCGCAGCGCCTCCGGCTGGGCCGACCCGCCGAGCCGCTCGGCGTGGGTTACCACGTAGATCCACAGGCCCGCGAAGCCCACCGAGGCAGCCATCAGCACCAGCCCGTAGGTGACGGTGGCCGCCACGCCGCCCGAGGCCTGCAGGTGCTCCGCGACCAGCGAGGTCGGGAACGGGATGGCCACCACGGCCATGAGCAGCAGCAGGTTGATGACCAGCAGCGGCCGGTCAACCCGGGTGACGTGGGCGAAAATCGTGTGGTGGTTCATCCACATGATGCCGATGGTGAGGAAGCTGACCACGTACGCGAAGTACTGCGGCCAGTCGTGCAGCAGCTGGTGGATGAGCGTGTCATGCTCGGGTCCCGCGCCCGGCAGCCGGAGGTCCAGGACGAGCAGGGTGATAGCGATGGCGAACACGCCGTCGCTGAACGCCTCGGCGCGCCTGCTCTCCATGGCCGCGGCTGCCTCCGTCCCCTCCAGTTCCCGGCCGGGTCAGCCCGTGGGCTGGTCGGCCGGGGCCGGCGCGGCGGGAGCGGCCGGTGGTGCGGCGTCGGCGGGCGGCGTGGGGGGCTGGATGGAGCGGGCCAGCACCTGGGCCACATCCACCACTTCGAGGCTTTCCTTGGCTTCGCCGCTGGCTTTCTTGGCCGCCACGGCGTCGCCCAGCATGACCAGGCAATACGGGCAGCCG
The DNA here is from genome assembly GCA_963844695.1 of uncultured Actinomycetes bacterium. Taxonomy (GTDB): domain Bacteria; phylum Actinomycetota; class Actinomycetes; order Streptosporangiales; family Streptosporangiaceae; genus RYN-230. Next base: position 91,305 of record CAWJPL010000043.1, on the reverse strand, counting down.
GTGGAGATGGTGTCGGGGTCGGTGCCGAGCGCTTCGTCGATCCGCTCGGTGTTGATCCGCTTGCCGATCCGCTCTTCCATCCACATCCGGGCCCCGCCCGCCCCGCAGCAGAACCCGCGGTTCTTGCACCGGTGCATCTCCTGGGCCTGGACGCCGGGGACCTGCTCCATGATCTCCCGCGGCGGGGTGAACACCTTGTTGTGCCGGCCCAGGAAACACGGGTCGTGGTAGGTGATCTTCTCCTCGACCGCCGTGACGGGGGTGATCTTCCCCTGTTCCACCAGCTTCGCGAGCAACTGGGTATGGTGCACCACCTCATAGTTCCCGCCGAGCTGCGGGTACTCGTTGGCGATCGTGTTGAAGCAGTGCGGGCACGACGCCACGATGGTCTTTCCCGCGCCGGCGGCCAGGCCGGTCTCGTTGAGGGTCTCGATGTTCTGCTGGGCCAGCATCGAGTAGACGAACTCGTTGCCCATCCGCCGCGCCGGGTCTCCGGTGCAGGTCTCGGCCGGGCCGAGCACCGCGAAAGCCACCCCGGCCGAATGCAGCAGGGTGGCGATGGCCTTGGTGGTCTTCTTGGCCCGGTCTTCCAGCGCCCCGGCGCATCCCACCCAGAACAGGTACTCCACCTCAGCGCCGATCGGCCCGCCGGCGACCGGTACCTCGAAGTCGAGTTCCTCGGCCCAGGCCAGCCGACGGTTAGCGCCCATGCCCCAGGGGTCGCCCTTGTTCTCCAGGTTCTTCAGCATCCCTGAGGCTTCGGTCGGGAACGCGGACTCGATGAGGACCTGGTGGCGGCGCATCCCGTCGATATGGTCGATGTGCTCGATGTCAACCGGGCACTCCTCGACACACGCCCCGCAGTTGGTGCACGACCAGATGACGTCGGGGTCGATCACCCCATGCTCAGCCTCGGTGCCGACCAGCGGGCGGCCCGCCTCGAACTTCACCGCGTCCGGCAGGTTCTCCCGCGCCTCGTCGCTGTCCGCCGAGGAGGTAGGGGGCCTTGGCCAGCGCGTGGTCACGCAGGTCCAGGATGACCTGCTTGGGGGACAGGGGCTTGCCGGTGGCCCAGGCCGGGCACTGGGACTGGCACCGCCCGCACTCGGTGCAGGTGGCCATGTCCAGCAGGCCCTTCCAGGTGAAGTCCTCGATCTTCCCCAGCCCGAACACGTCGGTGTCCGGGTCGGCCTCCTCGAAGTCCAGCACCTTGCCGTTGCTGCGCATCGGCTCCAGGCCGCGCAGCGCGTTCGGGCGGCGGGAGAACAGCACGTTGATGGGCGCGGTGATGATGTGCAGGTGCTTGGAGTAGGTGAGGAAGACCAGGAACCCGAGTACCACCGCGAGCTGGGCCAGCAGGAACACCACCTCCAGCACGCTGTTCACCCCGGCCCCCAGGGGCGCCAGCCAGTGGCCGACGATCTCCGACGCGAACGCGCCGTGCGGGTAGGGGAACACCCCGGTGTTGATCTGCGCGCCGCGGTAAGCCAGCAGCGTCGCGATCACCAGGAAGATCATCCCGAGGACCAGCCATGCGGCGCCGGTGTGGCTGCCGGAGAACCGTGACTTGCGGCCTTCCCGTTCCGGGTTGCTGCGCAGCCGGATGATCGCGAACGTGATGATGCCGGCCAGCACGCCGACCGCGAACAGGTCCTCGATGAACCCGATGAACGCCCAGTGGCCGATCCCCGGGATGGCGAAAGTCCGGGAGAACAGGTCGCCGTAGGCCTCGATGATCGTCAGCAGCAAGACGATGAAGCCCCAGAAGGTCGCTGCGTGCGCGGCGCCGGGCACCGTCCACTTCAGCAGCTTGCGCTGCCCGATGACCTCGGTGGCCTCCACCTCGGCGTCGCGCCCCGGGTGCGAGCGCACCGCCTCGATCCGCTCCGGCGCCGGCTGCCCCGCCCGCCCGACCTCGGCCAGCCACCACAGGCGCCGCCCCGCCAGCGCGAACGCCGCCACCGTCAGTACCAGGCCGACCACGATCCGCAGGACCACGAAAACCTCCTCATGCGGTGCCCGGCCCGGCCGGGACCGCCGCTGCGCCGGCTGCCAGCGTACGCCGCGCCACCCTGGTCACAATGATCAAGGTCTAATGAATAAGACACTCCACTGCAGCGTCAAGGGGCGGGCTACCTGACCCTTCCGGCATCCTACCGATGAGTAACTTGTCGGCGGGGAGGCCCGTCCCGCGGCCGGGCCCGGGCCCGGGCGACGGCCGGGCGACGGCCGGGGCATCGGCCGGGACGGCCCGGCGCGCGGCCGGACGGCAGCGGGGGCATCGCCGCTAGACATCTGGAACGACGTCCGGGATCCGGCCGAACGACGCCTAGGATCCGGCGGCCCGCGCTGATACGAAACCTTTGCAAAAGGGTGCAAACCGCCGGGCTGGCCCGGGCGTCATTGATGTGTTTGACGTCATCCCGGGGGCAGTCCAACGGAGGAACGCATGGCAGGGCAGGGAATAAGACGCATGGCCAGGACGCGGATCGCGACCGCGGCGCTCGGCGCGGGAATCACGGCCGCGGTCCTGGGCGGCGCGATGCTGGCCGCGGGCCCGGCAGGTGCCGAGGCGACACCAGCCGCCCACGCGGCCACGGCCGCCGCGGCCAGGTCCGCCGCAGGCTCCCCGGTGAGCAGCGCGGTGGCCCGGCTGAGCAGCCCGGCCCGCCAGCGGTTCGTCCCCTGGGGCCGGGCCACGACGACCGGGGCCCGGGCCATGAGCCCGCAATCTCGCCTGGCAGCGGCCGCGAACAGTCTTGGCTTTAGCGGAGGGGTCCTTACCGCGGTGTCCTGCACCGGGCGCGCTCAGTGCACCGCCACCGGGATGGCGAGCACCCGCAGCGGCAAGAACGCCAAGACGCTGGCCGAGCGCTGGAACGGCACCGCGTGGGCCGTGCAGTCCACGCCCACCCCCACCTCCCGCACGGTGCTGGGCGGCACCCTGGAGGGCGGCGTGTCCTGCACATCCTCCGCCGCCTGCGTGGCGGACGGCTTCTCGTACAGCAAGAAGTCCATGCACCTGCTGGGCGAGGGCTGGAACGGCCGCACCTGGAGCACCCAGCCGGACGCGGCCCCGGTAGTCGCCGCCCAGCCGGCAGGCATCTCCTGCCGGTGGGCCAAGGACTGCATGGCGGTCGGTGCGCGGCTGTCCGGCATGACCCTGGCCGAGCACTGGAACGGGCGGAAGTGGTCCGCCGTGACCACCAAGCACGAGGGAGAGCTGAACGGAGTGGCCTGCCCGGCCACCGGGAACTGCACTGCCGTGGGCACGAACAGTGGGGGCAAGGCGCTCGCCGTGCACTGGAACGGCAAGGCCTGGTCGGACCAGTCCGTGGCCAGCCCGGAACAGCTCAACCTGCTCGGGGGCGTGTCCTGCCCGGCGGTGAAGGACTGCGTCGCGGTCGGCACGGCCGGCACGGTGACGAGCTCGGCGCTTGCCCTGGCCCCGCTCGCCGAGCAGTGGACCGGCGGGAAGTGGGCGGTACTCACCGTCCCAGACCCGGCCCCGGCGGGCGACATCACGGAATTCAACTCGGCGTCCTGCACGTCGGCCACGAACTGCATGGCCGTGGGCGACTACTCCGACCAGGCGGGAACCTCCGACACGAGTTTTGCCGAGCAGTGGAACGGCATCGCCTGGACGGCCGTGACCGTTCCGAACCCGGCGACGTTCAGTACCCTCGTGTCCGTGTCGTGCCCCTCAGCCGGGCACTGCATCGCGGTCGGGGGCAGCAGCGCCACCGCCGCAGGCGCCGTGTCCCCGCTGACCGAGGTCTGGAACGGCAGCACCTGGACCACGGTGACCGCTCCGAAGTGACCGGCCCGGCCCGGGGCCGCCAGCTGACCGCCCCGGGCCGCCGCGCCGCGCCCGCGCCGCGCCGGAAACAAATACCACGCCTTTACCCTCCCTTTTGCAACCCTTGACCGAGGCTGGGCGTCTAGTTTGTGCATCTTTGGGTGGGGGGCCTGACTCAGTGGAGGTACCCCCATGCGGGGCAAAACGGGAGTGTTCAGAGCCTGCGGCGTGCTGGCGGCTGTGACGACGGTGGCCGCGCTGGCGGCGGGACCGGCCGGGGCCGCGTCCGCGGCCCCACGGACCGCCGCGGCGAGAACGGCCACGGCCAGCACGGCGGCGGGAGGCTGGCGGCCGGGCAGCAGCCCCGGGACTGGGCCGCCACGCTGCGGCCGGGACAGACCCGTGCGGCCAGCACGGCGGGTCCGGCGCAGGGGACCCTCTCGATGACCCGGCAGGCCCGCGCGGCAGCCGCGGCGAGCGCGGCCACCTTCTCTGGAGCGGAGCTGGCCGGGGTGTCCTGTACCGGGCGGAAACAGTGCACCGCCACCGGGCTGGCCAGCACCCGGACCGGGAAGAACTACAAGCCCCTGGCCGAGCGGTGGAACGGCACCACATGGACCGCGCAGACGACGCCCACCACCAACTCTGGCGGTTACCGGGGGGCCACCCTCACCGCGGGCGTGTCCTGCACGTCATCCAGCGCGTGCATGGCCGCAGGCTTCTCGTACACCGCGACAAAGTCCCGGCTGCTGGGCGAGGGCTGGAACGGGCGCACCTGGACCATCCAGTCCGACTCCACGCCTGCGGTGGCCGGGGAACCGGCCGGGATCTCCTGCACCTGGGCCAAGGACTGCACGGCGGTGGGCACCCGTTCGTCGGGCATGACCCTGGCCGAGCACTGGAACGGCCGGCACTGGTCCACCGTGACCACCAAGCACACGGGAGCGCTCACGGCTGCGTCCTGCCCCGCCACCGGGAACTGCACCGCCGTCGGCTGGAACAACGCGGGGAAGGCGCTGGCCGCGCACTGGAACGGGAAGGCCTGGTCAGACGAGTCCCCCGCCGACCCGCAGCCGCTCAGCCCGCTCTTCGGAGTGTCCTGCCCGGCCACCGGCTTCTGCGTGGCCGTTGGCTCGGGAGGCACGGAGTCCGCCTCGGCGTACTCGATGGCTCCTCTCGCCGAGCAGTGGACCGGCGGCCGCTGGACGGCGCTCACCGTCCCGGATCCGTACTCCTCGACTGACTACGCGGAGCTCAACTCGGTGTCGTGCATCTCGGCCACGAACTGCATGGCGGTCGGAGACGACATCAACGCGGCCGGGACCACGGACGCGACCGTGGCGGCCCAGTGGAACGGCACGACCTGGACGATCCTGAGCACGCCCAGCCCGGCCACGATCAGCGCGCTCTACTCGGTGTCGTGCACGTCCGCTACCTTCTGCTCCGCCGTCGGCGGCGGCTCGCCCAGTCCGGCGGGTAAGGTGTCGCCGATAGCGGAGACCTGGAACGGCAGCACCTGGTCGCTGCAGACCGCGGCGGGCTGATCGTCCACTAGCCCGCAGCGCCCAGTGCGGCGTGGCACGGCCTCCTTCCGGGCCGGGCCACGCCGCACTGTCACGTCCGCTGTCATATCCGGGCCGCCGCCCGAAAATCTGGGCCGCCGCCGGGAATCATTCTGCGGGCCCAGAAGTTGAGCGCAGTAGACTCAACTCATTTGCCAGGGGTGAGTGTCCCTGGCAGACTTGAGCCAACAAGGCTCAAGGTAAGTAACGATCACACACACAGGGACTACACATGGCACGTGCGGTAGGTATCGACCTCGGAACCACCAACTCCGTCGTCTCGGTTCTGGAAGGCGGCGAGCCGACGGTCATCGCCAACGCGGAGGGCTCGCGGACGACCCCGTCCGTGGTGGCCTTCGCCAAGAACGGCGAGGTGCTGGTCGGCGAGGTCGCCAAGCGGCAGGCGGTGACGAACGTCGACCGCACGATCCGCTCGGTCAAGCGCCAGATGGGCACCGACTGGACCGTCAAGATCGACGACAAGAAGTACAACGCGCAGCAGATCAGCGCGTTCATCCTGCAGAAGCTCAAGAGGGACGCCGAGTCCTACCTCGGTGAGACGATCACCGACGCGGTGATCACCGTCCCGGCGTACTTCAGTGACGCGCAGCGGCAGGCCACCAAGGAGGCCGGCCAGATCGCGGGCCTGAACGTGCTCCGCATCATCAACGAGCCCACGTCCGCGGCGCTCGCGTACCACCTGGAGAAGGAGGGCGAGGCCACCATCCTCGTCTTCGACCTGGGCGGCGGCACCTTCGACGTCTCGCTGCTGGAAGTCGGCGACGGCGTGGTCGAGGTGAAGGCCACCAGCGGCGACAACCACCTCGGTGGGGACGACTGGGACCAGCGCATCGTGGACTGGCTGGTGCAGGACTTCAAGAACAACTACGGCACCGACCTGTCCAAGGACAAGATGGCGCTGCAGCGGCTGCGCGAGTCCGCGGAGAAGGCCAAGATCGAGCTGTCCGGTTCCGCCGAGACCACGATCAACCTGCCCTACATCACCCACTCCGAGCAGGGCCCGCTGCACCTGGACACCAAGCTCACCCGGGCTGAGTTCCAGAAGATGACCTCGGACCTGCTCGACCGCACCAAGGGCCCGTTCCAGCAGGTCATCAAGGACGGGAACACCAAGCTCAGCGACATCCAGCACGTGGTGCTGGTCGGTGGCTCGACCCGGATGCCCGCCGTGGTGGACCTGGTCAAGGAGCTGCTCGGCGGCAAGGAGCCGAACAAGGGCGTCAACCCGGACGAGGTCGTCGCCGTGGGCGCGGCCCTGCAGGCCGGCGTGCTCAAGGGCGAGGTCAAGGACGTCCTGCTGCTGGACGTGACCCCGCTGTCGCTGGGTATCGAGACCAAGGGTGGCATCTTCACCAAGCTGATCGAGCGCAACACCACCATCCCGACCAAGCGGTCGGAGATCTTCACCACGGCCGACGACAACCAGCCGTCCGTGCAGATCCAGGTGTTCCAGGGTGAGCGCGAGATCGCCGCGTACAACAAGAAGCTCGGCATGTTCGAGCTGTCCGGCCTGGCCCCCGCGCCGCGTGGCATCCCGCAGATCGAGGTCGCCTTCGACATCGACGCCAACGGGATCGTCAACGTCTCGGCCAAGGACCTGGGCACGGGCAAGGAGCAGCGGGTCACCATCTCCGGTGGCTCCGCGCTGGGCAAGGACGAGATCAACCGGATGATGGCCGAGGCGGAGCAGTTCGCCGCCGAGGACGCCGCCCGCCGCGAGGAGGCTGAGGTCCGCAACCGCGCGGACACCCTGGCCTACCAGACCGAGAAGTTCCTCGGCGAGAACGCGGAGAAGGTTCCGGACGACATCAAGTCCGAGGTGGAGTCGTCCATCGCCGACCTGAAGAAGGCGCTCGAGGGCACCGACATCGAGGCGATCAAGGAGGCCACCGAGAAGGCGGCCACGGTCAGCCAGAAGATGGGGACCGCCATCTACGCGCAGACCCAGGCCAGTGCGGCCGAGGACACCTCGGCGTCCACCGCCGACGAGACGGCGAACGACGACGAGGTCGTTGACGCTGAGATCGTGGACGAGGACAAGCACGCGGGCGAAGGTGGCGCCGCCTGATGAATTCGCCAGAGGACACCAACGACGGGCCGGTGATCCGTGACCTCAGGCGCATCGACCCGGTGACCGGCCAGGTCAGGGATCCGCAGGGGCGCCGTGACGGCGCTCCGGGCAAGCCGGCCCGGCCGGGCCGGCACTCGGTCTCCAAGCCGGGTGGGACTGGGGCACGCCCCGCGGCACCAGGCGGTGCCGCGGGGGCCCAGCCCCCCGGCGGGGGCGGCGCGGGCGAAGGCTCCGGCCGGCCGCAGGGCCAGCCTGAGAGCCAGCCCGGCCGACCGCAGAGCCGGCCGCAGGGCCGGCCCGGCGGGGGCCAGCCTGCCAGCGGACAGCCAGCCAGCGCTCCGGGCGCAGAGAGCTCTGTGCCCGGTGGCGCGGGGCCCGGAGACGGCGCACCTGCCGGCTCCGGGGCTCCCGGCGACCCAGGCCGCCCCGGCGTCAAGCCGGGCGGTCCGGACGACGGCGGCCTCGCCGACCAGCTGGCCGAGCGCACTGCGGACCTGCAGCGCGTGCACGCGGAGTACGCCAACTACCGCAAGCGCGTCGAGCGCGACCGGCTGGCCGTTCGCGAGCAGGCCCTGGCCAACGTGCTGAGTTCGCTGCTGCCCGTACTGGACGACATCGGCCGGGCCCGCGAGCACGGCGACCTGAACGGTGCGTTCAAGTCGGTCGGCGAGTCACTGGAGACCATGGCCGCGAAGCTGGGCCTGGAGAGCTTCGGTGAGCCCGGCGAGCCATTCGACCCGCTGGTCCACGAAGCCCTGATGCACTCGTATTCACCGGATGTGACTGAGCCGACCGCGGTCCAGATCCTGCAGCCCGGCTACAAGGTGGGCGAGCGGATCATCCGTCCGGCCCGGGTCGCGGTCGCCGAACCCAGCGACGGGCCAGCCCCGGACGACCAGGAGGCGCGTCAGTCACGGGGAACTCCGGCGGGAAACAACTGACCCCCGGGGAGAGGTAGTAAGTGAGCACGAAGGACTTCCTCGAGAAGGACTATTACAAGGTCCTGGGCGTCACCAAGACCGCCAGCGCGGACGAGATCAAGAAGTCGTACCGCAAGCTCGCCCGCAAGTACCACCCCGACGCCAACAAGGGTGACCCCAAGGCGGAGGAGCGGTTCAAGGAGATCTCCGAGGCCTACAACACGCTGTCCGACAGCAAGCGGCGCAAGGAGTACGACGACGCGCGCTCCCTGTTCGGCGGCGGGTTCCGGGGCGCTGGCCAAGGCGCACCCGGCGGCCCGGGCGGCGGGGGATTCAACTTCGACCTCGGCGACCTGTTCGGCACCGGCGGCACGGCCGGCGGCAACGCGGGCGGCGGGCTCGGAGACATCCTCGGCGGCGTGTTCGGCCGCGGCGGTGGCGGGGCGCGTACTGCGCAGAACCGGCCGCGGCGGGGTGCCGACGTGGAGACGGAGACCTCGCTGTCGTTCAGCGACGCGCTGGACGGCGTCACGGTCGGCCTCCGGCTGGCCGGCGAGGGTCCCTGCCCGACCTGCAAGGGCACCGGCGCCAAGGCCGGCACTGTCCCGCGGGTCTGCCCGAACTGCGAAGGGACCGGCCAGGAGAGCAAGAACCTGGGCAGTTTCGCGTTCTCCGAGCCGTGCCATGAGTGCCGCGGCCGCGGGCTGGTGGTTGACGACCCATGCCCCGTGTGCTCCGGCAGCGGGCGGGCGATGAGCACCCGGACTATCCAGGCGCGCATCCCGGCCGGCGTGGCTGACGGCCAGCAGATCAAGCTGAAGGGCAAGGGTGCGCCCGGGGAGCGTGGCGGACCGGCCGGGGACCTGTATGTGCGCGTGCACGTCACGCCGCATCCGGTGTTCGGCCGGACCGGGCACAACCTCACGGTCACCGTGCCGGTGACGTTCCCCGAGGCCACGCTGGGCGCGGAGATCAAGGTGCCGTCGCATCGCGGGGCCCCGGTCAGCGTCCGGATCCCGGCGGGCACCCCGAACGGCCGCACCTTCCGGGTGCGCGGCAAGGGCGTGCGCCGCAGCGACGGGACCAACGGGGACCTGCTGGTCACCGTGGCCGTTCAGGTGCCCCAGCACGTGACCGGACCGGCCCGGAAGGCCCTGGAGGACTTCCGGGAGGCCACCGCCGGGCAGGACCCGCGCGATGACCTGCTGCAGCGCGCCCGGGGCGGCTGAGATGAACAGTGCTGGCCCGGGGGGACGACCCCCTGCTCCGCCTCCCCGGGGGACCACCCCCGGAACCCCCGGCCCCCGCGATCGGCGGTGACGTCATGAGCAGCCCGTTCGGCCTGTCTGACGACTCGCCTGTGTATGTCATCTCCGTCGCCGCCCAGCTGGCCGGCCTGCACCCGCAGACCCTGCGGTACTACGACAAGCTGGGACTGGTGTCCCCCGGCCGCTCCAGCGGCCGGGGCCGCCGGTACTCGCTGCGCGACGTGCTCGCGCTGCGCGAGATCCAGCGCCTGTCCCAGGAAGAGGGGATCAACCTCTCGGGCATCAAGCGCATCCTCGAACTGCAGGGTGACCTGCGGCGGCACCAGCAGCGCCTCACCGACGTGAGCACGGAGCTCGCCCAGCTGCGCGTCGAGCTCGAATCGACCCGCTCGGTGGCCGCCCGGCTGGCCGGGCTGCTGCGGGCCCGGTCAGGGGGCGCCCAGCTGGTCCCGGTGCACGACCCGGAGCCCGCCCCGGGCCCGCCCGTGACCCGGCCACAGCGCCGGGCGCTGCCCATCGCCGCCGGCCGCCGGCCAGACGCGCAGACCGGACCGGACGAGGGCGAGCTTCCCGCCGCGACCAGCTGACCCGCCGCGCACCCATCCGAATCATCCGCAACGAAAACCACCGGACCCGACGGGGTCCAGAAAGCAACCATGGACGACAAGCTCACCCGAAAGAGCCAAGAGGCAGTGTCGGCCGCCGTCCGGCGGGCGACCACCGAGGGCAACCCGCACGTGGAACCCCTGCACCTGCTGGCCGCGCTGATCAGCCTGGAGGGCGGGACCGCCGCGCCGTTGCTGCGCGCCGTGGGCGCCGACCCGGCTGCGGTGCTGCGCGGCGCCGAGGATCAGATCGCCCGGCTGCCCAAGGCCGCAGGAACCACGGTCAGCGCACCGGACACGGCGCGGCCACTCTCCCTGGCGCTGGCCACAGCGGCCAAGCGGGCCCGGGAGATGAGCGATGAGTACGTGTCCACCGAGCACCTGCTGGTCGGCCTGGCGGCCGACGGGGGCCAGGCCGCGGACCTGCTCCGTAAGGCCGGCGCCGGCCCCGACGAGCTGGTCGGCGCGTTCGAGAAGGTGCGCGGGCACTCCCGGGTCACCACCGAGAACCCGGAGGAGACCTACCAGGCACTGGAGAAGTACGGCATCGACCTGACCGACCAGGCCCGGGACGGCGCCCTGGACCCGGTCATCGGCCGGGACGCGGAGATCCGCCGGGTGATCCAGGTGCTGTCCCGCCGCACCAAGAACAACCCCGTCCTGATCGGTGAGCCCGGCGTGGGCAAGACCGCGGTGGTCGAAGGCCTGGCCCAGCGGATCGTGGCCGGCGACGTGCCCGAGTCGCTGCGCGGCAAGAAGCTCGTCGCCCTGGACCTGGGCGCCATGGTGGCCGGGGCCAAGTACCGCGGCGAGTTCGAGGAACGGCTCAAGGCCGTGCTGAACGAGATCAAGCAGAGCGCCGGTGAGGTCATTACCTTCATCGACGAGCTGCACACGGTCGTCGGCGCGGGCGCGGCCGAGGGCGCCATGGACGCGGGCAACATGCTGAAGCCGATGCTGGCCCGCGGCGAACTTCGCATGGTCGGCGCGACCACGATGGACGAGTTCCGCGAGCGGATCGAGAAGGACCCCGCCCTGGAACGGCGCTTCCAGCAGGTCTTCGTGGGCGAGCCGTCGGTGGAGGACACCATCGCGATCCTGCGCGGGCTCAAGGGCCGCTACGAGGCCCACCACAAGGTGCAGATCTCTGACGCGGCCCTGGTCGCCGCGGCGGCCCTGTCCGACCGCTACATCACCGCCCGGTTCCTGCCGGACAAGGCCATCGACCTGATCGACGAGGCCGCGTCGAGGCTCCGGATGGAGATCGACTCGCGGCCGGTCGAGATCGACGAGCTGCAGCGGTCGGTGGACCGGATGAAGATGCAGGAGATGGCGCTGGCCAAGGAGGACGACCCGGCGAGCAAGGACCGGCTGGAGCGGCTCCGCGCCGACCTGGCCGACCGGCAGGAGCAGCTGACTGCGCTGCTGGCCCGCTGGGAGCAGGAGAAGTCCAGCCTGAACAAGGTCGGTGAGCTCAAGCAGCGCCTCGACGACCTGGTCGGCCAGGCGGAGCGGGCCGAGCGGGACGCTGACTTCGAGACCGCCTCGAGGCTCCGGTACGGGGAGATCCCCAAGCTGGAGACCGAGATCGCGGCGGCCACCGCCGCCGCGGCCAGTAATGACGCGGCCGGGCGTCAGCGCCGTCGGCAGCGAGCCGCCCATGGTCAAGGAGGAGGTCGGCCCGGACGACGTGGCCGACGTGGTCTCGTCCTGGACTGGCATCCCGGCCGGGCGGCTGCTCGAGGGTGAGACCGGCAAGCTGCTCCGGATGGAAGACGAACTAGGACGGCGCATCATCGGCCAGGGCCGTGCTGTCCAGGCCGTGGCCGACGCCGTGCGCCGGTCCCGGGCCGGCGTGGCCGACCCGGACCGTCCGATGGGGTCGTTCCTGTTCCTCGGGCCCACCGGCGTCGGCAAGACCGAGCTGGCCAAGGCGCTGGCGGAGTTCCTGTTCGACGACGAGCGCGCCATGGTCCGGATCGACATGAGCGAGTACGGCGAGAAGCACTCGGTGGCCCGGCTGGTCGGCGCGCCTCCCGGCTACGTGGGTTACGAGGAGGGCGGCCAGCTGACCGAGGTGGTCCGGCGGCGTCCGTACAGCGTGGTGCTGCTCGACGAGGTGGAGAAGGCGCACCCAGAGGTCTTCGACATCCTGCTCCAGGTCCTCGACGACGGCCGGCTGACCGACGGCCAGGGCCGGACCGTGGACTTCCGGAACACGATCCTGATCCTCACCTCGAACCTCGGGTCCCAGTACATCGCGGATCAGGAGCTGAGCGAGGAGGCTAAGCGCGTCGCGGTGATGAAGGTGGTGCAGGCCACGTTCAAGCCGGAGTTCCTGAACCGGCTGGACGACGTGATCCTGTTCGACTCGCTGAACACCGAGGAACTCAGCCGGATCGTGGAGCTGCAGGTGGCGCGGCTGGCCAAGCGGCTGGCCGACCGGCGGCTGACCCTCCAGGTCACACCGGGAGCGCGGGAGTGGCTGGCGCTGACCGGATTCGACCCGGTCTATGGCGCGCGGCCGCTGCGCAGGCTGATCCAGTCAGCGATCGGCGACCAGCTGGCCCGGGCCCTGCTGTCCGGCCAGATCATCGACGGGGACCGGGTCGAGGTCGACCTGGACCCGGCGTCTGACGCGCTGATCGTGCGCCGGGCTCAGCTGTCCCCGGCCGGGGTGGCCGGGCCGGACGTGGGCTCGTCCAGCAGCCGGTCGTAGTCGTCCTCGGGCAGGCCGAGGTCGATGCGGATCCGGTAGCGCAGGGAGAGCAGCAGCCGTAGTTCGGTCGGGTCCCCGTTGGCGGAGAACTGGGCTGGCTGGGCCGGGGGCCGGCCCGGGGCGTCCGGATCCCAGCCGGCGCCCAGCCGGCCCAGGCACAGCCCGACCCCGGTGGTCGCCCAGCGCAGCGCGCCCTGCAGGTCCGACCGCTCGACCAGCAGCTCGGCGACCAGGTCGCAGAGCCGCGGGTCGTCCGGCTTCTCCAGCTCGATCTGCTCGATCAGCGCGTCGGCCTCGTCCGTCTTGTCCATCATGAGCAGTGCGCGGGCCAGCGGCACCCGCGGGTCGACGAACGCCGGGCCGCCGTCCGCCAGCGCCTGCCGGAACTCCTGGGCCGCGGCGGCCGGCTCGTCGGCGAGCAGCCACTGCTCGCCCGCGCGGAGGAGGGCCTCGGAGCGCGGGAACTCCTCGGTCTGGGTGCCAGTGGCGGCCAGACTGATCATGTGCTCCGCGGCGGTTCGGTGATCACCACTCGCCGCGGCATCGAACTCAATCGCGTCAAACATGTCGCGCGTCAGCATCACCACGTCCGGGGACGTACCCAACCCAGGACCCCTTCCAACGCCACGAACGAACTCAAGGTACGGAACGACGTTATCTGCGCGAACGCTCCAGTGCATCCCAGAAACCACGACGCAGGGCATGCCTGGTCTCGTCGTGCAGCAGCGAATCGATCGGCAGCGCCGAGTCCTGGAGCAGCCTGGCCTCCAGGTCAGATGGCATCCGCGGCTTACGGGCCAAGACGGCCTCCAGCCACAGGGCCGGGGCTTCCCGGGCCACGGACTGGCCGAATTCGAAGCCCTCGGCGTGGGCGGCCTGGACCGCGTCGGCGATCGGCATCCCCTGGCCCGGGACCGGCGTTGGCTGCCCCGGAGCTTGCGGCCCCGGAGGCTGCGGCGGCGGAGCCTGCGGCATCGGTGTCTGCGGCACCGAGGTCTGCGGCACGGGGGTTTGCGGCGCCGGGGCTTGCGGTGTGCCGTAAGGCCCTTGCGGCGGGACGTAGGACGACCCGGGACCCTGTCCCGATCCGGCGGGCGCCGACGGCGCGGGCGGGGGATACGGCTGCCCCGGCATCATCTGCTCCGAGGGCAGGACGCCGTAGGCACCCTGCTGGTACGGCCGGGACGGGACGTCCTGGGCCGGGCCTTGGAACGAGGACGGCGGCGCCTGGTACAGGTTCTGCTCGTTGGCCGGGGGCTGCGCATGGGCGCCACGCACTCGCGGGTCCGGCAGTCCAGGAGGTGACGACGGCGGGGGCGCGGACGGGGCCGCGTGCTGGCCCGGCATGCTCGGCTGGCCGGACAGGTTCTGGCCCATGCCCGGCTGGCCCTGGCCCGGCTGACCCGAACCTGGGATGGCCTGGCCTGGGATGGTCTGGCCCGCCATGCTCTGGCCTGGCTGGCCCTGCCCTGGGACGTTCGAGCCTGGGATGGTCTGGCCCGCCATGCTCTGGCCCGGCTGGCCCTGACCCGGCTGGCCCTGACCAGGGACGCCCAAACCCGGGACGCTCTGGCCCGCCATGCTCTGCTGGCCGTTCCCGTTCTGCTGGGCCGGCATCCCCTGGCCCGGGCCCCCTTGACCCGGCAGGCCCTGGGCGGGCGGGGACTGGGGCGGCAGGCTCGGCGGTGCGTACGACTGCGGCTGCATCGCCTGCTGTCCCCCCAGGGACTGCTGACCCGGTCCGGGCAGGCCCGGCTGGGCGGGGACGCCGCCCATGCCCTGCTGGCTGCCCAGGCCCTGCTGGCCCGGCAATCCCTGCTGCCCTGGAACTCCCGGCTGTCGCTGGGCCGGGTTCGAGTTCGGGTTGGGTCCGGGGTTTCGTTGCGGCTCGGAAACGCCAGGCTGCGCCTGCAGTCCTGAGGCAGCCTGCAGATTCTGCGCATTCTGCGGCGGGATCCCAGGGTCCGGCGCGCTGGCGGCCGCGCGCGACGGTGTACCCCCGCCCCGGGCGGCCTCCATGGACTGGCGCTCGATGGACCCGGGTGGCTCGCGGCGCGGCAGCGAGGGGGGACCGCCTGGCTGGGCGCCCGGAAGCTGGACGCCAGGGAGCTGGGCGCTGGCGGGCTGGGCGCCGGGCTGCGCCGCACGCTGATACTCCGCCACCACGGGCGCGGTGTAGATCGCGGGCGGGGCCGGGTGCGACCCGGCCGACAACGCCTGCTGCCCCAGCGGGCCGGCCACTGTGCCATGCCCGTTGGTGAGAGCACGGGCTGCGGAAACGGCCAGGTGGTAAGGCTCCTCGCTGCCCAGCGAGTCGGTCCCGGACACCAGCTGGGTAAAGGGCCGCAGATGCCCCTCGCCAATCTCGATGATGTCGTCGCATTCCTGGCGGAGGCTGCGGGAAATGGTCCAGTTGCCGCCCACCGTGATGTGCACGATCGTCACCCGGATACCGAGGTCTTGCACATCGGCGACGACCTGGGCCAGGTCTTCCTCCGCGCTGACCAGGAGGGCATCGCTGATCGCGTTGTTGCGGGCCAGGGTGGTGAGGTCGCGGCGGATCTCGCTCTCCACGCCCTCCCGCCGCCCCGGCCGGGTCCGGCCCAGCCGCAGCTTCAGCCCGGGAAGGTCAGCGAGTGAGTCATGCTCGGAAGTCCGCCGGCCTTCGACCGAGGCCTCGTACCAATAGCAGCGGAGCAGCGGGCGGCCAGTTCTCTCCCGGGCGATGCTGCCCATGAACGACAGCAGCCCGGCGTAATCCCAGGATACGGACTCTCGGTGGCGGGTTCCGTGGACGGCCATCGCGCCATCCGCCAGCACGTAGCCCGCGTCCACGAACAGCGCGCACCGATCCACGCGACACCGTCCTTTCCTCGACGCGAGACGTTACCAGCGCCCAGCCAACCGCGTGATGGATCGCGGCAGGTCGCGAGGTTCCCGCGACCCGGGGCGTCCGCTCTCGGCAAAAGCGCCGCCGGCAATTGCGTCTGGCCCGGCTAATCTTCGGCCATGCGACTTCTTGTTCTCGGGGGTACCCGGTTCCTGGGGCGTGCCATCGTGGACGAAGCGATCCGGCGTGGCTACGACGTCACGACCTTCTCGCGGGGGCTGAGCGGCGAGCCCCGGCCGGGTGCCGAGGCACTTCACGGAGACCGTACCAACTCCACGGACCTGCTCAGGCTGGCTGAACGAGATTTTGATCTGGTCATCGACACCTCGGTGATCGCTCCTCGTCACGTGGCCGCATCCGCCCGGTTGCTGGCCCCGCGAGTCCGCCATTACACGTACGTCTCCACGCTCTCGGTCTACGCCGGCTTCGGTGAGGTGCCGGTCAGCGAGGAGTCCCCCGTGCTCGACGGATCGCCCGACGCCGACGGTTCCGTCGAAGAACTCGGGTACGGCGAGCTCAAGGTCGGCTGTGAGCGCGCTGTGGAGGAGGCCCTGCCCGGCCGGTGCCTGATCGCCCGTCCTGGATTGCTGGTCGGCCCGCACGAGAACATCGGGCGGCTGCCCTGGTGGCTGATCAGGATCGCGCGCGGCGGGACGGTCGTCGCCCCCGGCGAGCCTGGGCGCCCGCTGCAGGTGACCGACGCCCGCGACCTCGCCGCCTGGCTGGTCGACAACACCCGCCGGGGCATCCCGGGCGTGGTCAACGTGCCGGGAGCGAGGGGCACCACGTTCGGGGAACTGCTGACGGACTGCGGCGACGCGACCGCAGCCGACCGTGCCCGGGGCGGCGCCTGGGCGGGCGCGGGCGAGTACGGGCCGCTTCAGCTCCGCTGGGTGCCGGACCAGGTGCTGCTGGCGGCGGGCGTGCAGCCCTGGACCGAGCTGCCGATGTGGGCGCCGGAGACCCCGGAGTTCGCGGCGCTGTGGGACGTCACCGGGGACCGCGCGCTGCGGACCGGGCTGCGCTACCGGCCGCTCAGCGACACCGTCCGGGACACCTGGGGGTGGCTGCGCCGCGACGCGACGGCCCACGGGGGCGAGATGGCGTTGCAGCAGCGGCCCGGGATGGGCCTGGATCGGGCCAAGGAGCAGGAGATCCTGGCCAGCCTGGACTGAACCGGGCTGGGTAGGCTCGCGGTCGTGAGCGACCGTGATGACCTGCTTCAGATGATCAAGGACAAGGCCGTGGTGCACGGTGACTTCGTGCTGTCCTCCGGCCAGCGGGCGACCTGGTACATCGACCTGCGCCGGATCCTGCTCAGCGGGCAGGCGGCGCCGCTGGCTGGCCGGGTGATGCTCGACCTCACCGCCGGTCTCGACTACGACGCGGTCGGCGGCCTCACCCTCGGCGCTGACCCGGTGGCGACGGCGATGATGCACGCGGCCAGCGCGGCGGGGCGGCCGCTGGATGCGTTTGTGGTGCGCAAGGAGGGCAAGGCGCACGGCCTGCAACGGCGTATCGAGGGCCCGGACGTCACCGGGCGCCGGGTGCTCGCCGTGGAGGACACCTCGACCACCGGCGGGTCCGTGCTGACCGCGGTGGACGCCCTGCGCGAGGCCGGGGCGGAGGTGGTGGGCGTGGCCGTCATCGTCGAACGCGGCGCCCGGGAGCCGGTGACCGCGCGGGGCCTGCCCTACCTGGCCGCCTACGACATGGGCGATCTGGGCCTGGGCTGATCGTCCTGGGGCGCCGCGTGGCTGTCGTCCTGGGGCGCGGTGTGGCTGTCGTCCTGGGGCGCCGTGCGGCTGTGCCGCGGGCCGCGGCGGCCGCCCGCCGCCGGGCCGGCTGACGTGGAGGCACCTGACGTGGAGGCACCCGCGGCCGGGCCGGTCACGGCGGGGCTGGCCAGGGCGGCTTCTTTGCGGAACTCACGGAGCCGGTACATCACGAACGCAGCGATGGCGATGACAGCGACGGCCGCGATCGCGTATCCGGCCAGCGCGATACCGTGCGCGATGCTCTGCCAGGTACTGCTCAGGCTGTAGCCGATCAGCGAGATCGCGGTCACCCAGATGGCCGTGCCGATGAGGCTGAGCACGCCGAACAGCAGCGCGGGCATCTGGCTGAAGCCGGCCACGATCGATACGAACGTGCGCACCACCGGCAGGCAGCGGCCCACCAGGAGCGCCCATGCGCCGCGCCCGGTGAAGAACCGCTCGGCCCGGTCGATGTCGGCGTTCGTGATGAGCAGGTAGCGGCCGAACTTGTGCACCAGCGGCCGCTCACCGACCCGTCCCACGGTGTACGCGACGAAGGAGCCGAGCAGCTCGGCCACCGTGCCGACGATGATGACCGCCACGATGCTGAAGTGCCCCTCGCCGGCCAGCACCCCGGCGAACCCGAACGTGATCTCCGACGGAATCGGGACGCAGCAGGCCTCGAGAAAGCCGAAGAGAAAGACAGCAGCGAGGCCTGCTTCGCTGAGAAAGCTCTCCATAGCTCACTGTTGTACAGCATGCGAGGCGACCGTGCCGGTCCGCATCGGGCGAGGTTAGCCGAGCTTTAACCGGCGGATTTTGGGCACGAGGCACGGCGGGCGGGGCGCCCGACGGCTGCGGGCGGGACACCGGGCAGGATGCGGGCGTATGTTTCCGGGCGCAGATCCCAGGCGGATTGTTTGCGGGCCGGGCCCTTGGCCTCTGTCCGCGGGCATCCACGTCCCCCGATACTGGACACAAGCAACGACAGGGAGCCAATCGTCATGCCAATAGCCACCCCAGAGGTCTACGCGCAGATGCTGGACCGCGCCAAGGAGCGAGGTTTCGCCTATCCCGCGATCAACGTGACCTCCAGCCAGACCCTGAACGCGGCCCTGAAGGGCTTCGCGGACGCGGAAAGCGACGGCATCGTCCAGGTGTCGACCGGCGGCGCGGAGTTCCTGTCCGGCCAAGCGGTCAAGGACATGGTGACGGGCTCGGCCGCGCTGGCCAGCTTCGCCCGCTCGGTGGCCGACAAGTACCCGGTGCAGATCGCCCTGCACACCGACCACTGCCCCAAGGGCAAGCTGGACGGGTTCGTGCGGCCGCTGGTCAAGCTGTCCCAGGAGCGGGTGGCCAGGGGTGAGGAGCCCCTGTTCAACTCGCACATGTGGGACGGGTCCGCGGTCCCGCTCGATGAGAACATCGCCATCGCCTCGGAACTGCTCGACGAATGCGCCAAGGCGCACACCGTCATGGAGATGGAGATCGGCGTGGTCGGCGGCGAGGAGGACGGCGTCACCGGCGAGATGAACGAGAAGCTGTACAGCACGCCGGAGGACGCCCTGGCGGTCGCCGAGGCGCTGGGGCTCGGGGAGCGCGGCCGCTACCTGCTCGCCGCCACGTTCGGGAACGTGCACGGGGTGTACAAGCCCGGGCACGTCACCCTGCGCCCGTCGATCCTGAAGGAGATCCAGGACGAGGTGGGGGCCAAGTACGGCCAGGAGAAGCCGTTCTACCTGGTGTTCCACGGCGGATCCGGCTCCGCGCTGGAAGAGATCCGGGAGGCCATCTCCTACGGCGTGGTCAAGATGAACGTGGACACCGACACCCAGTACGCGTTCACCCGGCCGGTTGCGGACCACATGTTCCGCAACTACGACGGCGTACTCAAGGTCGACGGCGAGGTCGGCAACAAGAAGACGTACGACCCCCGGGCCTGGGGCAAGGCCGGCGAGGCGGGCATGGCTGCCCGGGTGCTGCGGGCCTGCGAGGACCTGATGTCCGCGGGCACCAAGATCGGCTGACCTCCGGCGGCCCGCCCGCGCAAGCCCCCGGCCCCGTCTGCCGTGCGCAGAAAGCCTGCCCGCCCTGACCCTCCGGCGGGCAGGCTGGTCTCATGGAGACGCCAGCCGGCCGGATCGCCGTCCTGTCCGACATCCACGGGGTGCTGCCCGCGCTGGAAAGCGTGCTCGCCGAGCCCGAGGTGGCCGGCGCGGACCGCATCGTTCTGACCGGCGACCTGGCCGCGGGGCCGCAGCCACGCGAGACCCTCGACCGGCTGGCCACGCTCGGGGACCGCGCGCTGTGGATCCGCGGCAACGCGGACCGCGAGCTGGTCCAGCTGGCCCGCGGTGAGGTGAGTACCGTCCCGGACCCCATCGCGCCCTGGGCTGCCGCCCAGCTCCGCGCGGACCAGGTCGCACTGCTCGCCGGACTCCCGCTGACCGCGACCCTTGAGGTGGCGGGCCTGGGCCCGGTGCTGTTCTGTCACGCGACCCCGCGCGACGACGAGGAAGTGGTCCTGGCCGACTCCCGGCTGGAGCGCTGGGCCGAGGTGCTCGGCTCCGTCGGCCCGGAGGTGGCCGTGGTGGTGTGCGGGCACACGCACATGCCGTTCAGCCGGCTCGCCCACGGGCGGCTGGTGGTGAACCCGGGCAGCGTCGGGATGCCGTACGGCCGGGCCGGAGCGCACTGGGCGCTGCTCGGGCCGGGGGTCGAGCTGCGGCGCACCATGTTCGACGCCGGGACGGCCTGCGCTCGCGTCGCCGCGCAGTCGTCGTACCCGGACGCCGCGGAATGGGCGGACTTCTACCTGAACGCGCGGGCCACCGACGCCGAGGCGCTGGCCGTCATGGCTCCCCGCGACGGCCGGGAAGGCGGGGGCGGCCAGGAGAGCGCCCGCCTCGTAGGAAAAGTGGGCGAGAGGGACCAGTGTGACTGGAGGGGATAGGACGGAGAGGGGCCGGGGGACGAACCGCGGGGGGACCGGGGGACGGACGGCGGGGCGAGTGGGTGGCCCGGCGTAACCGCCTGGAACGTGCGGCAGGATGAGGGGCATGGACCACCGCAACCTCATGGCCGGGCCGCCCCCGACCTACCTGCCCGAAGACCCCTCCGCCGCGGACCTGGGCAGCGGCGCCGATCCCGCGGCCGTGGCCGCGGCCAACCCGGCCTCCCTGGCCGCCTGGGCGGCCCTGGCCGAGCAGGCGCTGGACCGCGGTGAGTGGGTCACCGCCTACGCGTACGCCCGGACCGGATACCACCGCGGGCTCGACCAGTTGCGCCGGGCCGGCTGGAAGGGGAATGGGCCGATCCCCTGGGAGCACGAGTCCAACCGGGGGTTCCTGCGTTCCCTGGCCGCGCTGAGCCGGGCCGCCGGGGCCATCGGCGAGACGGAGGAAGAAGCGCGCTGCCAGATCTTCCTGGCCGACTCGAGCGCCGCGGCGGTGGCCGCCCTCGACGTTTCCTGACCTGGGGACGTGACGTAACCCCCAGCCCAGGACGTGGAGTAGCCTCAGACGTCGCAGCCGCGGCGAGGCCTGGAAGGGGCTGGTGCGATGCCGGCCATTGTGGTCGTGGGCGCGCAGTGGGGTGACGAGGGCAAGGGCAAGGCCACTGACCTCCTGGGCGACCGGGTGGACTACGTCGTCCGGTATCAGGGCGGCAACAACGCCGGCCACACCGTGGTCATCGGTGACGAGAGCTACGCACTGCACCTGCTGCCCTCGGGCGTGCTGTCCCCCCAGGTAGTGCCGGTCATCGGCAACGGTGTCGTGGTCGACCCTCAGGTGCTGCTCGGGGAGATCGACGACCTCAGGCAGCGGGGGGTGTCCTGCGACCGGCTGCTGATCTCCGCGGACGCCCATCTGATCATGCCGTACCACCGGGCCCTGGATAAGGTCACCGAGCGGTACCTGGGCAGCGCCCGGATCGGCACCACCGGCCGGGGCATCGGGCCCGCCTACGCCGACAAGGTGGCCCGGACCGGGATCCGGATCCAGGACCTGCTCGACCCGGGGATCCTCAGCCAGAAGCTGGAACTGGTCCTGCGCGAGCGCAACCAGGTGCTGACCAAGGTCTACAACCGCCGCGGCATCGACGCGGCCGCCGTCGCCGAGGAGTACCTGGGTTACGGCGAGCAGATCCGCTCCTATGTCGCGGACACCGGCCTGGTGCTGAACCAGGCGCTGGACGACGGCAAGTCGATCCTGCTGGAGGGCGCTCAGGCGACCATGCTCGACGTGGATCACGGCACCTACCCGTTCGTCACGTCCTCCTCGCCGACGGCCGGCGGCGCCAGCGTCGGCTCGGGCGTCGGCCCGACCCGGATCACCAAGGTGATCGGCATTCTCAAGGCCTACGCCACCCGGGTGGGCGCGGGCCCGTTCCCCACCGAGCTGACCGACACCCAGGGCGACTGGCTGCGCAAAGCCGGCGGGGAGTACGGCGTGACCACGGGCCGGCCCCGCCGCACCGGCTGGTTCGACGCCGTGGTCGCCCGCTACTCGACCCGGGTCAACGGGATCACCGACTACTTCATCACCAAGCTCGACGTACTGTCCGGCCTGGACCGGGTCCCGGTGTGCGTGGCCTACGACGTGGCGGGCACCCGCCACGACGAGATCCCGATGACCCAGACCGACTTCCACCACGCGACGCCGGTCTATGAGTATCTGGACGGCTGGTGGGAGGACATCTCGCAGGCCCACGAGTTCGCCGACCTGCCCCGGAACGCCCAGGCCTACGTCAAGGCGCTGGAGGACATGATCGGGGCGCCGGTCGCGGCGGTCGGTACCGGCCCGCGCCGCGACCAGACCCTGCAACTGCGCCCGCTGACCTGAGACCCGGCCGCCGCGCCCGCCCAGGGTCGTCGGCCGTCGCCGGCCGGCGGCGGGCCGAAAGCCTGGCCTGCGTTGGAGGCGTCAGCCGCGGGATGCGCGGCGGCCGGCCCAGCTTTCGGCGAGGAGCGCCCAGCGCTCGTGGTCACGCCACTGCCCGTCCACCATCAGGTAGCCGGGCGAGAAACCTTCCCGCTCGAATCCCACCCGCCGGACCAGGTTGATCGAGCGACGGTTGGCGGGCTGGATGTTCGCCTCGACCCGGTGCAGGCCCAGGTCGCCGAACACGAGGTCGAGCACGGCCCGCAGGCCCCGGGTCATGAAGCCCTGGCCGGCGTGCGAGGCAAACGCGCCGTAGCCCAGGAAGCCGGACTGGAAGCCGCCCCGCACGATGTTGTTGACGTTCACGTAGCCGACCAGGGATCCGCAGTGGCGATGGCGGATCAGGTAGGCGGCGTGATCGTCACGGGCGGCCCGGTCCAGGTAGGCGGCGAAGCGCGCGGGGGTGTCCGGGGGATCGAGCCAAGGCTGGTGCAACGACCGGCTCGCCTGCACCGCCGCCACGAACTCCCCGGCGTCTGAGTTCTGGGGTACGGCCACGTCCACGTCCATGCTCGAAGTCTCCCCCAGTAGCCAGCGCGGTTCCGCCGCGGGCCCGGGTGTGGCCGCAGGTAGGCTCGCGCCCGTGCGAGTCCTTCTCCTCGGTTCGGGCGGCCGCGAGCACGCGCTGGCCCGGGCCCTGTCCGCCGACCCGGACGTCACCGACCTGCATGCGGCGCCAGGCAACCCGGGCATCGCCGAGCTCGCCCACCAGCACCCGGTGGACCCGACGGACACCGGGCAGGTGGCTGGCCTGGCCCGCGCGACCGGCGCCGACCTGGTCGTGGTCGGCCCGGAGGCGCCGCTGGTAGCCGGGGTGGCCGACGCGCTGCGCGCGTCCGGCATCCCGTGCTTCGGTCCCAGCCGCCGGGCCGCGGCCATCGAGGGCTCCAAGTCGTTCGCCAAGCAGATCATGCAGGCGGCCGGGATCCCCACCGCCGAGGCGTACACGTGCGAGACGAGCGACCAGGCGGACGCGGCACTGGCCGAACTCGGGCCGCCGTACGTGGTGAAGGCGGACGGCCTGGCCGCGGGCAAGGGCGTGGTCGTCACCACCGACCTGGCTGCCGCCCGGGCCCACGCGGAGGCCTGCGGCACGGTGGTCATCGAGGGGTTCCTGGACGGGCCGGAGGTGTCGCTCTTCGCGCTGGCCGACGGGTTCACCGCGGTCCCGTTGCTGCCCGCGCAGGACTTCAAGCGGGCCCGGGACGGGGACCAGGGACCGAACACCGGCGGCATGGGCGCGTACGTCCCGCTGCCCTGGGCGCCACCCGGCCTGGCCGACGAGGTGCTGGCCACGGTCATCCAGCCCGCCGTCGACGAACTGCGCCGCCGCGGCACCCCCTACCGCGGCCTGCTGTACGCGGGGCTGAGCCTGACCGCCGCCGGGGTCCGGGTGGTGGAGTTCAACGCCCGGTTCGGCGACCCGGAGACCCAGGTCGTGCTGGACCGGCTGGCCAGCCCGCTGGGCGGGCTGCTGGCCGCGGCCGCCTCCGGGTCGCTGGGCGGCGTGGACCGGCCCCGGTGGACGCCGGGTGCGGCGGTCACCGTGGTCATCGCGGCCCAGGGCTACCCGAGCCAGCCCGCCGCTGGCGACGAGATCACCGGGATAGCCGCGGCCGGGCGGGTCCCGGGCGCGTACGTACTGCACGCGGGCACCAGGATCGATGACGGGGGCCACCTCGTGTCGGCCGGCGGCCGGGTGCTCAACGTGGTCGGCACCGGCCCGGACGTGGCCGCGGCCCGCTCAGTGGCGTACCAGGCCGCGGGGCAGATCGAGATGCGCGGCGGCTGGTACCGCACCGACATCGCCGGGCCTGCGGCAGGACGGCCGGCCCAGGCCCGCCCGTGACCAGCGAACCACCCCCGTCCGGCACCAGCCCGCCGCCCGCGGGCCAGGTTCCCCGGCCCGCGGCCCCGCTGCGGGTCAGCACCCTGGAACTGTTCTTCGACCTGGTCTTCGCGTTCACCCTCACCCAGCTGTCCGCACTGCTGGACGGCAGCGGCATCTCCGTCACCTCGATCGGCCAGGTGCTGCTGGTGTTCGGGGTGCTGTGGTGGATGTACGGCGGATACGTCTGGCTGACCAACACCCGCACCCCGGACCGGACCCCCGAGCGGCTGCTCCTGCTGCTCGGCATGGCCGGGTTCCTGGTCGTGGGGCTGGCCATCCGGAACGGTTTCGGCGACTCCAGGTCCCACGCGAGCGGCATCTACCTCGGTCTCGGTTACCTGACCGTGGTGTGCGTGCATGCCGGGCTCTACTACCGGGTGAACCGGAACATCATCCGGATAGTCCCGATCAACCTCAGCTCGGCGCTGCTGGTCCTGGTGGCCGGGCTGACCAGCGGCCTGGCGGCCTACCTGCTGTGGACGGCGGCGCTGGCCATCCAGGTGCTGTCGCCACTCGTGGTGCGCCTCGGCGGCCGGTTCGAGATCGCCCCGGCGCACTTCGCCGAGCGGCATGGCGCGCTGGTCATCGTGGCGCTGGGCGAGTCGGTCGCCTCGGTCGGCATCGGCGCCGCCGCGCACCCGCTGGACGCGCAGATCGTGCTGGCGGCGGTGCTCGGCCTGGCCGTGTCGGCCGCGCTGTGGTGGGTCTACTTCGGCGGCGCGGACGACGAGCTCGCCGCGACGGCCATGACCCGGGCGCCCCGCACCCGGCGGCCGTCGCTCGCGCTGTCCGCGTACTTCTACCCGCACATCCCGATACTGCTCGGTGTGGTGGGGCTGGCCGCCGGGGTGAAGCTGACCATCGGGCACGCCACCCAGCCCCATCCGGCCGCACAGGCCCTGGCCATCGGCGGCGGGGTGGCGCTGTTCCTGGCCGGGCACGCCGCGTTCCGCTGGGCGCTGCAGCTCGGCCCCGTCTGGCCACGCCTGATCACGGCCCTGTTCGCGCTGGCCACGGCGGCGCTGGGGGCCACCGTGGCGATCGAGGCCCAGCTGATCGTGCTGCTGGCCGGGCTGGCCGCGATGCTCGCCGCCGAGCACCTCCGGGACACGTCCGCTCTCCGCGCGGCGCAAAAGCGACAGCCAGCCGCCCCAGACGCACCGCAGTGACCAAAGTCACCGGGCTGATCCGGCCCGCCGCCGCGGCCAGGCCCGGCGTGGGCCCGGTCTGCGTCGGCGATGCGCGAGGATAGAGCATGTGATCGAGCGCTATACACGGCCCGAGATGGGCCGGATCTGGAGCGATGCGCACAAGTACCAGCTGTGGGCCCGGATCGAGACACTGGTCCTGGAGGCGCACGCCAAAGCCGGGACCGTGCCAGCCGAAGCGGTGGACCCGGTCCGGGCCGCCCCGCCGCCCACCCCGGAAGCGGTCGCCGAAGTAGAGGCGGTGACCGAGCACGACGTGATCGCGTTCCTGACCGCCTGGGCGGACAACACCACACCGCGCGAGGCCGCGGCCTACGTGCACTACGGGATGACCTCCTCCGACTTGCTGGACACGGCGCTGGCGCTGCAGCTGACCGAGGCGACCGACCTGCTCGTGGCGGAGGCGACGCGGCTGGTCGCCGCGCTGCGCGAGCACGCCCTGGCGCACCGCGCCACGCTCCGGGTCGGGCGGACCCACGGAATCCACGCCGAGCCGGACGTCTGGGGACACCGGGTCGCCGACTTCGCGTTCGCGATGGCCCGCAGCCGGGACCGGCTGGTCCGGGCCCGGGACGCCGTCGCGGTCGGCAAGCTGTCCGGCCCGGTCGGCACGTACTCCAACATCGACCCGGGCATCGAGGCGACCGTCATGCCGGAGCTGGGGCTCCGCCCGGCCGACGTGGCCACCCAGGTGGTGTTCCGGGACGGCATCTCGGAGTGGATCAGTGCCGTCGCGGTGGCCGCCACCGTCTGTGAGGCGATCGCGCTGGAAGTCCGGCACGGGCAGCGGACCGAGGTACGGGAACTCGCCGAGCCGTTCCGGGCCGGCCAGAAGGGTTCCTCCGCGATGCCCCACAAGAAGAACCCGATCCGCTCCGAGCGGATCAGCGGCATCGCCCGGATCGTCCGCGGCTACGTGACCCCGGTCCTGGAAGGCATGCCGCTGTGGCATGAGCGGGACATCTCGCACTCCAGCGTGGAGCGGATCGCGCTGCCGGACGCGGCGACGGCCACCGACTACGTGCTGCACCTGACCACCGGGCTGGTCGAGGGCCTGGTGGTGGACCGGGACCGGATGCTCGCGAACCTGGAATCCACCGGCGGCCTGATCTACACCTCGAGCATCCTGCTGGCGCTGGTCAACTCGGGAATGTCGCGGGAAGACGCCTACGCGCTGGTCCAGGCGGCGGCCATGGCCACATGGCAGACCGGGACGCCGCTGCGGGAGGCGCTCCGGGCCGAGGCCGCCGCGCGCGGCCGCGCCCTGGACGAGGCTGCGCTGGACGAGGCGAGCCGCCCGGAACGGTACGTAGCCCGCCTCGGGCCGGTCTTCGAGCGGCTGGAGCGGCTCTCGTGAGCGGCGCCGGGCCAGGCAGCTGCCGGGCCGGGCGAAGTGCCGGCCCCGGCAGCAGCGCCGGGCCGGATCGGACGCCTCCCGCGCTGCTGTACTCCGGCAAGGTCCGCGACGTGTACTCCTGGGGGGACGACCTGCTGCTGCTCGTCGCCTCAGATCGGGTGTCCGCCTACGATCACGTACTGCCCACCCCCATCCCGGACAAAGGGAAGATCCTGACCCAGTTGTCACTGTGGTGGTTCGGGCAACTCGCCGACCTGGTCCCGAACCATCTCGTCGACGCGCGGATCCCGGCCGAGTTCGCCGGGCGGGCCATGGCCTGCCGCAGGCTGTCGATGGTGCCGGTGGAGTGCGTGGCCCGCGGGTACCTCGCTGGGTCCGGGCTGCGCGAGTACCGGGAATCCAGGTCGGTGTGCGGGGTGCCACTGCCCCCCGGCCTCGTCGAGGGATCGCGGCTGCCGGAGCCTATTTTCACTCCGGCGACCAAGGCGCCGCGCGGGCAGCACGACGAAAACATCCCGCTGTCCGCGGTGGCCGCGACGGTCGGGGCCGACGTCGCGGCTGACCTGGAGCGGATCACCCTGGAGGTGTACCGGCGGGGGGCGGACATCGCCGCCCGGAACGGCATCCTGGTCGCTGACACCAAGATTGAACTCGGCTTCGATCCCGCCGGGCGGCTGCTGCTGGCCGACGAGGTCCTGACCCCCGACTCGTCCCGGCTCTGGCCTGCGAGCCAGTGGCACCCGGGCCGGCCACAAGTCTCATTCGACAAGCAGATCGTCCGGGACTGGCTAGACTCGCCCGAGGCTGGCTGGGACAAACGAGACACAGATCCGCCCCCAGCACTGCCCGGCCCGGTGGTTGAGCAGACCCGCGCGAGCTACATCGAGGCATATGAGCGCATCACTGGACGACAGTGGGTATGACTGCCGTGACAGCCTGGCCGGCCGCCCTGCGCAGCTGACGGAGCGCGGTGCGGACGGTCTGTATCTGGGTGTCGCCGAAGGGGGGCCGGGCCGGTGGAATACTGGCCTGGAAGATGCACGAGGCTTCCCGCCCCGCCATCCTGCTGGGTGGGCTCCGGGTGGCAGCAGTGCGCCGCTACCGCGGCAGGCCTTTGACCTCTCGTTTTCGAAGGACAGGAGCTTCAGCCCCATGACCATTGGCCCCGAGACCTGCTACCGCGTACGAGGCGGGATCCCGCTCCAGGGCACGGTCTTCGTTCAGGGCGCCAAGAACGCGGCGCTCAAGATGATCGCCGCGTCGTTGCTGACTGGAGAAGGCCGCACGGTACTGCGTAACGTGCCGGCTATCGAGGATGTCCGCCGCGCGGTGGAACTGGCTCAGGCCGTAGGCGCGGTCGTCAAGTTCCACGAGGCCGAGCGCACCCTCGTGGTGGACGCCTCCAACCTGACCAGCTTCGTCCTGCCGGCCGAGATCGCCCGCCGCTTCCGCAGCTCGGTGCTGTTCGTGCCGGCCCTGCTGCACCGGTTCGGTGAGGCGGTCATCGAGGGCATCGGCGGCTGCAACCTCGGCAGCCGCAACCTGGACTTCCACTACCGCGGCTTCGCGCGGCTCGGCGCCATCGTGGACGAGCAGGAAGACAAGATCCACATCAAGGCGGGCAAGCTGCAGGGCGCCCACCTGTACCTGGACACCCCGTCCCACACGGGCACCGAGAACCTGATCATGGCGGCCAGCCTGGCTCCCGGCACGACCATCATCGACAACTGCGCCCTCGAGCCGGAAGTGCTCGACGTGATCGCGTTCCTGAGCAAGATGGGCGCGGACATCAGTGGCGGCGGCACCGGCTTCGTGACCGTGCGCGGGGTCAGCCAGCTCACCGCGACGGAGCACACGGTGATGCCGGACCGGATCGACGCGGGCGTGCTGGCCATGGCGGCCGCGATCACCGGCGGCGAGCTGAACCTGGTCGGTGCCTCGCTCGGGGACTTCGGGGTGGTCCGCTGGAAGCTCGAGCAGATGGGCGTGGACTTCACCCCGAAGGGTGCGGTCCTCCAGGTCCGCCGGGAGCGCACGCTGCGCCCGATAAACGTCATCACCAGCCCCTACCCTGGCTTCGCGACCGATCTCCAGTCGCCCATCATGGCGCTGAGCTGCCTGGCCGACGGGACCAGCTACATCCGGGAAACCATCTTCGACGGCCGCTACGGGCTGGTCGCCGAGCTCAACAAGATGGGCGCCAAGGTCGAGGTGGACAGCGGCAACGTGGTCATCGTGCATGGCCCGTCCACCCTCAAGGGCACCAAGGTCGTCGCGCACGACCTGCGCACCGGGATCGCGCTCATCCTGGCCGGCCTGAGCGCGGAGGGCGAGACGGTGGTCGCGCCGGGATACCTTATCGACCGTGGTCACGCCGCGGTGGCGGAGCGGCTCACCACCCTGGGCGCCGACATCACTGCCGAGGAGAGCGGCTGACCCAGCCGCCGCTCCGGTCCGGCCAGCGGCTCACCCGGCCAGCGGCCGGCCTGCAACGCTCACCTAGGTTGCGTCCCAGCTGGCCGTCGGTCCACCTGCTGGCAGTTCACCTGGCCGGCGGCTCGGCTGCTGGCGGCTGACCAGCGACTCCCCCGGCGGGGTTGCTCCCCGAAAATGTGACGTTGCACGAAACAGTCCGCTGATTCTCTTCCCCGCCGGGCGCGGACAGGTTACGAAATATACGATCGTGCAATCGTTGCAGCGTAAGGGTCTGACAGTGACTTCACAGCACAGGAAGTACCCCGCAGCCGGCGGCACATTAGTAGTCGCCGGATCACCCGACGCGCGCCTGCCATGCCGGGCACGTGTCGCCTGTGATGCCATTGGTCAGTCGCCAGCGCCGACGGGCCGCCGGCCATGACGGCCCAGCGCCAGTCCGCGACCGAGCTGACCATCGGCATTGTCGGCCCGCACGACCTGGTGGAACGGATCATGCTGTCGGGAAGCCCGCAGTCGGGCGGGCCGCCCGGCGCGACGGCTCACCCAGCGGTCAGTTCCCCGGGGACGTCCGCCAACGGGGCCTCCGCCGCCCCGGCCCGCAGGCTGGTGGCCGCCGCATACCGCAGTGAGCAGGAGGCTGCCGACAAGGTGCAGCGGCTCGGGCCGGGTATCGACGCCTGCCTGTTCGCCAGTCAGGTGCCTTACGAGTACGCCCGGCGGGCGGGCGCGCTCCGCGTCCCGGCCACCTATGTGCCGCTGTCCGGCAGCGCGCTGTACGCGGCCTTGCTGCGCGCCACCAGAGAAGTGGGCCAGGACCTCAGCCGGGTCAGCGTGGACGTGCTCAGCCGCGCCGACGTGGAGGACGCGTTCGCCGAACTTGGCGTGCCCGTGGCCGGCGTGCACGTCCGGGAAGACGCCGCGAACGCGGCCACGCTGGCCGCGTTCCACGAGCGGCTCTGGCGGCGGGACGAGACCACCGTCGCGTTCACCTGCCTCCAGTCGGTCGCCCAGCGGCTCTCCGCCGCCGACGTTCCCGTCCGGATCCTCCGCCCCACGAGCAGCGCCATCCGGGCCGCCCTGCGCACCGCCACCCTGCTCGCCGGAAACCGGCGGCTGGAGGAGGCGCAACTCGCCGTGGCCCTGGTGGAGGTACCTACGCTCCGGGACACCTCGCGCCGGTCCTCGCCGCGGCAGGCCCGTGAGGAACTACGGCTCACCGTGCACCGGTTCCTGGTCCAGGAAGCCCAGCGGATGCACGCGTCGGTCAGTCCGGTCAGCGATCACTGCTTCCTGGTCACTGCCACCCGGGGCTCGCTCGCCGCGGCCACTGACGGATTCCGGGTCCCCCCGTTCACCGAGCGGGCCCGGACCGAGCTCGGCATCGCGGTGGAAGTCGGCATCGGGATGGGACGAACGGCGCAGGATGCGGAGAGCCACGCACAGGCGGCGCTGTCCCGGTCGCACGTGGCCGCCGGGACTCGCGGCTTCGCCCTGGACCGGGAGGGGATCGCCCTGGTTCCCGCGCCCCGGCACCCGGCCGCCCCGGCTGCGGAAGCCAGCCGCCCCCGCGGCCTGGAGACCCTGTCCCGGCTGGCCGACAAGCTGGCCGGCAGCGACAGCGCGCTCGTAGTCGACGCCGAGACTGCAGGCCGGGTGCTGGGTGTGACCGCCCGCACCGCCCGGCGGCTCCTGCACAGCCTGGTCGAGGAGGGCCTGGCCTGGCCACTGCCGCCGAGCCGGGCGCCACAGCCGGGCCGGCCGCGCCAGTTCTACCGGCTGGTCACCGAGAAGCTGGAGCGCCGCCCAGCCGCCCGGTGATGCCGTTCGGCGCGAAGCGGCGAGCGGGGGGGGCGCCCCCCGGACTAGCTCAGCGCCGGGGATAGGCCCGCGCCACGGACAGGAACGCGTCGTTCGCGTCGTGGTCGCCGATCGAGACCCGGGCGCCCTCCGCGCCGAACGGCCGGACCGCGACCCCGGCCTGCGCCGCGGCGGCCGCGAAGTCCTGGGTGTCCTCCCCGAGGCGCAGCCAGACGAAGTTGGCCTCGGTCGGCGGCACCGACCAGCCCTGGGCGAGCAGCTCGTCGCGGACCCGGGACCGCTCCTTGACCACCGCGTCCACCCGCTCGAGCAGCTCCGCCTCGGCGGCCAGGGACGCGATGGCGGCGGCCTGGGCGACCGCGTTCACCGTGAACGGCAGCATGGTCTTGCGCACGGCCGCGGCCACTGGCGGGTGCCCGACCAGGAAGCCGACCCGCAGCCCGGCCAGCCCGTACGCCTTGGAGAAGGTGCGCAGCACGGCCACGTTCGGGTGGTCCCGGTACAGGGCCATCCCGTCCGGCACCTGCGGGTCCCGCACGTACTCGTGGTAGGCCTCGTCCAGCACGACGAGGGTCTGCGGTGGGACCCGGTCCAGGAATTCCGCCAGCTCGTCCGCGTGGACCACGGTGCCGGTGGGGTTGTTCGGGTTGCAGACGAAGATGAGCCGGGTCCGGCTGGTGATCGCGTCTGCCATCGCCGGCAGGTCGTGCGTCTCGGCCCGCAACGGCACCGTGACCGGGACCGCCGACGACAGATCGACCAGGGTCGGGTAGGCCTCGAACGAACGCCAGGCGTAGAGCACTTCCGCGTCCGGCTCGCCTACGGCGCCGAGTAGCTGCTGGGTCACCCCCACCGAACCGCAGCCCACCGCGACGTGCTCGGCCGGCACCTCGAACCGCTGCGCGATCGCCTCGGTCAGCGCGGCCGCCCCGTTGTCCGGGTAACGGTTCACGTCCAGGGCGGCCTGGGCGATGACCTCAGCGACCGAGGGCAGCGGGCCGAAGGGCGATTCGTTCGAGGACAGCTTGTAGGACCGGCCGTCCGGTGCGGACACCCGGCGGCCGGGCTGGTACGGCGCGAAGTTCTCCAGCACCGCACGGAAGCGGGGCGATTGCTGGGACACCGGTGTCCTCCCCTCGGTGACAACCAGCACATCCTAGCTGGACAGCGTGGCTGCGAAGAGCGCGCGGATCCCGACGTCCAGCGCCTTGCCCTGCTTCAGAGCGGATCGTGACCGGGCTGAGATTGACGGCCACACTGGCGTGAGTTGTGATCAAAGAGGGTCACCCGGGAGCAGCCGCGGTGGGCAGGCCTGCAGGGGGCGGTGCATGTCCTCGGATCTGGTCGGCAGAAGGGCGGTACTCGCCGCGATCGGCGGCGCTGCGGCCGGGGCGGTGCTGGGCAGCGTCCTGCCCGGGCGGCTGAGTGCGACGTCGGGCAACTGGACGAGCGGGTACGTCCCGGACGGAGCCGCCGGACTCACGGCGGCGTTCCCGCTGTCCGCGGTCCGGCTGCTGGACAGCCCGATGCGCGCGAACCAGGCGCGGAACACGAACTACCTCATGTTCGTCGATCCGGACCGGCTGCTGCACACCTTCCGGCTGAACTACGGCCTGCCCTCGTCGGCCCGGCCATGCGGCGGCTGGGAGCAGCCGGGATCCCTGGTCCGCGGGCACTGCACCGGGCACCTGATGTCGGGGCTCGCCCTCACCTACGCCAACACGGGGAACCAGGCCGCGGCGGACAAGGGCGCCTACCTGGTGGAGCAGCTGGCCCGGTGCCAGTCCCGGGATCGCGCGGCAGGTTTCCACGACGGGTACCTGTCGGCCTTCCCGGAGACCTTCTTCGACCGGCTCGAAGCGGGCCTGCGGGTCTGGTCGCCTTACTACATGATCCACAAGATAATGGCCGGGCTGATCGACCAGCATGAGCTGGCCGGGAACGCCCGGGCCCTCGAGGTGGCAGCCCGGCTCGGCGACTGGGTGGGGTGGCGCACCGGCCGGCTCTCCTACCCGCACATGCAGCGGATCCTGAATATCGAGCACGGCGGCCTGGCCGAGTCGCTGACCAATCTGTACCGGCTGACCTGGGACGAGAGTTACCTGCGCACGGCGGAGCGGTTCTATCACGCCCGGGTCTTCGACCCGCTGGCCCGCGGCCAGGACAACCTGTCTGGCCTGCATGCGAACACCAACATCCCGAAGATGATCGCCTGCGTCCGGATCTGGGAGGAAACCGGGGACCGCCGCTACCACGACATCGCCGCCAACTTCTGGCGGATCGTCACCGGCCACCACGCCTACGTCATCGGCGGCACCAGCAACTGGGAGCACTGGCATCCGCCCGACGTGATCGCCGGCCAGCTGAGCAACCGCACCTGCGAGAACTGCTGCAGTTACAACATGCTGAAGCTGACCCGGCTGCTGCATTTCCACCAGCCGCACCGGGTGGACCTGCTCGACTACTACGAGCGAACCCTGTTCAACCAGATGCTGGGCGAACAGGACCCGCGGTCGGCGCACGGCTTCAACATCTACTACACCGGGTTGTCACCAGCCGCGTTCAAGCGCCAGCCACCGTTTCTGGGCACCGACCCCAACGTCTACTCGACCAACTACCACAATTTCTCCTGCGACGACGCGACCGGGATGGAGACCCAGTCCAAGTTCGCGGACACCGTCTACTCCCGGGACACCCGCGGGCTGTTCGTCAACCTGTTCGTCCCCTCCGAGGTCAGCTGGCCGGCGGCGGGCATGACGATCCGGCAGTCCACCGGGTTCCCGGACGAGCCCGCCACCCATCTCAGGGTCGTTTCCGGCTCCGCCCGGATGGCCGTGCGGGTCCGGCTGCCAGGCTGGCTGGCCGGCCCGGCCCGGGCCTGGGTGAACGGCGAGCCACTGCCCGGCCCGCATACTGCGGGAACGTGGCTGGTCATCGAGCGGCACTGGCGGCCCGGCGACCGGGTGGACGTGAGCCTGCCGATGACGCTCGCGCTGAACCGGACGCCGGACCGGCCCGCGGTGCAGGCCGTCACCTATGGCCCCGTCGTGCTCAGCGGCGGCTACGGCGGCGTGGAGTCCATGCTCATGCCCGGGCTGAACCCCGGGTCGGTGACCCGGATCCCGGGGCGGCGGCTGCGTTTCGAGGCGACGGCGAGCGGCCGCGACGTCACGCTCATCCCGATCGCGCGGATGCAGCACCAGCACTACAACGTGTACTGGCTGACGTAGTCTGCTGGGGCCGGCGGGGTTGGGTCTGCCCTGCGGAAGAGCCGGTAGGTAGAGTGACTACGTGAACCGACTGGGCGAACTCGAACGCGCCATCATGGACGTTCTCTGGGAAAGCGAGACTCAGCTCACGGTACGCCAGGTTGGCAGTAGGCTTACCGACCGGGATCTGGCTCACACCACAGTGATGACCGTCCTGGACCGATTGGCCAAGAAAGGGTTCGCCCGGCGAGAGCGGGACGGACGGGCCTGGCTGTACCGTGCCGCAGCGAGCCGGGAAGCATACGTCACCGAACTGATGCTTTTCGCCCTCGACCAGACCGGCGACCGGTCGGCCGCGCTCGCGAGTTTCGCCCGCCGCGTGTCGGGTAGCGAGGCACGGGTGCTGCGTCGAGCCCTGGAGACAGGCGGAGATCCCGCTGGGAGCTGACTTTCCGTGCTTTCCCCAGTCCTGGTTCTGGCTACCGTCGCGGTGGGCCTGGTACCCGCCGCCGCGGAGCTAGCTACCGCGCGCTGGCCACGCCGGTCACCGGCGGCGGCCATCATGCTGTGGCAGGCCATGGGGCTCGGCTGGGGAGTCGCCGCGATCGGCACGCTGGCGGCGCTCGGTGCGGACCCGGAAGGACCCGGGGTGGCCGGTGGCGCGCTCACGGTCCTGGACCGCGCGGTCCGCAACGTGACCGGCGAGGTACGGCCACCCGGCCTGTCCGCGGCGATGCGGCTGCTCTGCCTGGGTGCCTCGGCGGCGTTGCTCGCCCTGCTGTGCTGGGTCCTGATCGCCTCGACCGGGGCGGTGCTGCGGGACCGCCGGCGCCACCGGGCGCTGCTGAGCCTGCTCGCGCACGGCGACCCGAAGGTCCCTGGCGCCCTGGTCGTCGACTATCCGGCCGCGGCCGCCTACTGCGTGCCCGGGCTGCGCTCCCGCATCGTGATCAGCGCAGGCGCGCTCGACCTGCTGGACCAGGCGGAATTGGCCGCGGTCCTGGCCCACGAGCGAGCGCATCTGCGGGAGCGGCACGACTTGGTGCTGCTGCCGTTCACCGCCCTGGCCCGGGCCTTCCCCTGGTCGGTACTGGTACAGCGGTCCTACGCGTCGGTCGCACTGCTGGTCGAGATGCTCGCGGACGACCACGCCGCGCGGCAGCGGCCGGCCCGGGAACTCGTCACCGCGCTGATCCGGGTCGGCGCCGCGGGCACGCCGGGCACGCCGGCCGGCACGCTGGCCGTGGCGGACGAGAGCCGCCCTGAGGACGAGGGCCGCGCTGAGGACGGGGACGGCGCCGAAGGCGAGAGCGGGGTGACCGCCCGGGTGGAGCGGCTGCTCACCCCGGCGCCCGGGCTTGGCCTGGCCGCCCGGCTTCTGGTCTGCGGCACGGCCGCCGCGCTGGTCGTGGTCCCCGCCGCGCTCCTGGTGATGCCGCTCTAAGCAGCGTCCTCAGCCCCGGCGCCTGCTGGCCAGCTCAGGACGGCGCGCGGCCGGCATCAGGACGGCGCGGTCGGCATCAGGACGGCGGGCGGTCGGCGACCTGGATCCGCACCCGGCGGAACCCCTTGCCCTTGTTCTCGATCTTGACGACGCCGATCTCCCCGACCTGGCGGGTCGAGGCCACGTGCGTACCGCCGTCCGCCTGCTGGTCGAGGCCGACGATGTCGATGATCCGCACCTCCTTGACCTCCGGCGGGACCAGGTTGGTGGCGGTGCGGATGATGTCCGGGATGGCGAACGCCTGATCGCGCGGGAGCACCCGGACGTCGATCCGGCGGTCCGCGGCGAGTTCCACGTTGCACGCGGCTTCGACCGCGTCCCGGAAACCGGGCGGGACCTCGGTCAGGTTGAAGTCCATCCGCGCGGTCAGCGGTTCCATGTTCCCGCCGGTGACCAGTGCGCCGAAGTCCCGGAAGACCACGCCGCCGAGCACGTGCAGCGCGGTGTGGGTGCGCATCAGGGCGGTGCGGCGTCCGTCCTCGACGGCGCCGCGGACCGCGGTACCGGCCGGCGGCAACGGGTCGTCTTCGGCGGGGATCAGGTAAAGGTCGTCACCCTTGCGGGCGCCCACGATCCGGGTCTGCACGCCACCCCACAGCAGCACCCCGTGGTCGGGTGGCTGGCCGCCGCCGCCGGGATAGAAGGCCGAGGAGTCCAGGACGATCCCGTCCGGGCCGGACGCGAGCACGACCGCGTCCCACTCACGGAGCGACTGGTCGTCGAGTTCGAGCCGGTGGGTGCGCACGGCCGGGGGTTACCAGGGGCCGTAGGGGCCGGAACTGCTGCTTCCGCCGGTGCCGCCGTACTCCCTGACCTTGGGCCGCACGTCGGTGAGGTAGATGGCCGAGGCCACGAAGGCCGCGATCGGCAGGATGCCCACGGCTCCGAAGCCGCCGGACAGCACGCCGAGGTAGAGCCCGATCACCGCGGCCACGCCGAGGATGATCAGCCAGAGCGGCTTGGTCTGCTTGCCGGCCGCTACGAATGCTTTCGACGGACGGCGCAGTGCGTCCACGAAGCCCCAAACCTCGCAGACAAAGGCGGCGATCGCCAGTATCTCGAGGAACCAGTAGAGCGGGCTCATCGCTCCTGTGTTCAGCAACACGTGTTCAGGCTATCCGGTCCGGGCGGGAACCGGAACCAAAGCCCGTCTCCCGCCCGGCCTGCAGCATCTGCCTGCGCACGGATGGTCAGCTCTTCTTGCCCGCGGCGCCCTTGCCGGGCAGTGCGGTCTTCCCGTTGAGCACCCGGGCGCCGTGCATGGCGAGCTTGTCGTACTCCTGGACCGCCTTGGTGCGGGCGGTCGTCATGTACTCGGTGGCCCGGGCGGGCAGGGCCGCCAGCGAGCCGTCGCTGCGCCACCGGGTGATCCGGGCGGGCAGCTCACGCAGGGCCTCGGAAGCCAGGACCCCGGCCCCGGCGGCGGCCTGCACCGGCTTGCTGCCGGCCAGCTTGCGCACCTCGGTCTTCACGTCAAGAGTGCTTCGGTTCATGGTCATTCATCCTTCCTGGTCCACCCGTCCCGGCAGACCCGTTGAGTCAGGGGCCGCCGGACCGGCGGCCTCGTGGTGGCCCAACGGCTCCGATGCCGCGAGGGGGTCGTCATTCTCTTCGTCGAGTCCGGTGTGAGCCAGCCCGGTGTCAGCCAGCCCCGTGTCAGCCAGCCCCGTGTCAGCCAGTCCGGTCGCCTGCTCCCAGGCGCCTTCGCTGGCGTCCTGCGGGCGGGCCGCCCCGGCCGCCGTCTGGGCCGCCGTGGCCTCAGCCGCGGCCGCCTGGATGGCGGCTACCTCCGCCGCGACGGCGGCTGCCTCGGCGTCTTCCGGCGTGTCGGCCGTAGCCTCCCGGCGGAAGGACTCGTAGATCTCCAGCAGGACCTGCTTCTGCCGCTCGGTGAGTTCGGGGGCGGCCAGCACGGCCGCGCGGACCCCCGAGTCGGCCGGCCGGTCCTCGAGGATCCCGGCCTGCACGTACAGGGCCTCCGCAGAGATCCGCAGCCCCTTGGCGATCTGCTGCAGTATCTCGGCGCTCGGCCGGCGCAGGCCGCGCTCGATCTGGCTCAGGTACGGGTTGGAGACCCCGGCGGCCGCGGATAGCTGGCGCAGCGAGATCTTCGCCTGCTCTCGCTGCTCCTTGATGTACTCACCGATGGAGCTCACTCGCATAGGACTCACAGATTCAGTGAATCAAACAGTGCTTGCTTTTGCAAACGCACAGCAAGCACCCGGCCGGAGAGGGGTGCCGAACCCGCAAGGGCAGGGATGGATCCGGGCCTGGAAAGGCGGGACGGCTACCGCAGCCAGGGCGGGCGCGGCCGATGCGGCGGGGCTGGAGTCCGGGTCCCGGGTGGGTGCCTCAGCCGGGGAGTTCCGCCCGGATGAAGCCGACGACCCGGCCGCCGCCGGTCACCGGCACCGCGCCGATCTCGTCCAGCGCCGAGTCCGGCACCCCCGGCCTGGTGGTCACGCCGAGCCGCCGCAGCAGCGCGACCGTGATCGGGTCCCGGGCCCGGGCCGAGCCGTCCTCGATCTTGAACGCCGCGGCCCGGCCGTCCGCCAGCGCGAACGCCTGCACGCCATCTGCCCCCACCTTGAGCAGCAGGCCCGGGACGGTGGCCATCAGCGCCCGCTCCGTGCGCAGGCTGCCCGACGTCCATTCCGGGTACGCCCGCATCGCGTCGGCCACCCGGCGCTCCGGCGTGCCCGGCGAGCCGGTGACCAGCGCCTGGAACGCCCGGGCCAGGCCGGCCAGGGACAGGGCGAACACGGGGGCACCGCACCCGTCCACGCCCACCGCCGCGGACTGCTCCCCGGCCAGGCTCTCGAGGGCCTGGCGGAGCGCCACCTGGAGCGGGTGCCCGGGGTCGGTATAGGTGGCCGTGGGCCAGCCGGCCACCAGGCAGGTGGCCAGCATGGCCGCGTGCTTGCCGGAGCAGTTCATGTGCACCCGGTCGGGCTCCCCGCCCTCACGCAGGAACTCCTGCTGGAACACCTCTTCCCGGGGCAGCGCCCGCGGGCACTGCAGCTCGTCCTCGGTCAGCCCGGCCCGGGCCAGGATCTTCCGCACCCCGGCGACGTGGAAGTCCTCACCCGAATGGCTGGCCGCGGCCAGCGCCAGCAGCTCACCGTCCAGGTCCAGGCCGCAGCGCAGCATGCCGGCCGCCTGCATCGGCTTGTTCGATGAGCGCGGGAACATCGGCACGTCCCACTGGCCGGCGGTCAGCTGCGGCGTCCCGTCGGCCCCGATTGTCACCAACGAAACGCGGTGCCTCGACTCGACGAACCCCGAGCGGACGACCTCGGCGAGGATGGGCGGCTCAGTGACGGCTGCTCACCCCCAGCATGTCCCGGGCCTCGTCCGGTGCCAGCGGCGGCCGCTGGGCCAGGCCGGCCAGCGCGGCGGCCCGCTCGACCAGTTCGGCGTTACCCGTCACGGGCCGGCCCCGGGCGAACGAGGTGGTGTCCTCCATGCCGACCCGCAGGTGACCGCCGGCGCCCAGCGCGCCCAGCGCCACGGGCAGCGCGGTCCGCCCGATCCCGGTGGCGGACCACGTCGCGCCGGCCGGGCAGCGCGGCCACCGCCGCGACCAGGGCCGCCACCGTGCCGGGCATCCCGCCGGGCACGCCCATCACCAGGTCGCAGTGCACGTGACCGCCGTGCGGCGGCCCCAGCTCGTCCAGCAGCCGGTGCAGCGTGGCCACCTGCCCCAGGTCGAACAGCTCGAACTCGGGCACCACCCCGGCCGCCTGGGTCCGCCCGTACAGCTCGCGGATGAACGGCCAGGGGTTGGCGAACACCTCGTCGCCGAAGTTGACCGTGCCGCAGGTGAGGGAGCAGGCGTCCGGCGCCGCCTCGAGCACCGCCAGCCGGTCGTCGAAGCTGTCGGTGACGGCACCGCCGGTGGACAGCTGGATGATCAGGTCGGTGGCGTCGCGCAGCGCCTGCACAGTCTCCCGGAGCCGGGCCAGGTCCAGGGTCGGCTGGGCCTCGCCGTCCCGGATGTGCACGTGGATCACGGCGGCCCCGGCCGCGCGGCATTCCACTGCGGTCGCGGTCAGCTCGTCCAGGGTGACGGGCAGCGCCGGCACGGACGCTTTGTCGGATTCCGCACCGGTCGGCGCCACGGTGATGAGCGTTCCGGCACGGGCCGGGACGGGACGGTTCGCAGTCATGACGGGCAGCATGCATCCTCGGTCGTGGCCGCGTCCAGCGCTGGTGGCAGTGGCGCGGCAGGCGGCTGGGCGGGTCGGGTGGTCGGCGGACGGTCGTAAGCGGACCGCGGTGCGGGACCGGCGGTCAGCGACTCGCGGTTAGCGACTGGTGGTCAGCGGGTGGGCGCTCATCCCGAACCGGGCCGGCGACGCGCTGGGCGGGGCGGCAGACGGGCTGGCCGGCGGCGGCCCGGACGGGGCCGCGCCCGCGGGGGCCTCCCCGGGGGCGGCCAGGTGACCCCGGGCGAACTCCAGCGCTTCGGCCAGGTCGGAGTACCGGGCCTCCTGGGTCGGCGCGCGGAACGTCTTGACCTCCAGCACGACCAGCCCCTGGTAGTTCTCGGCGGCCAGCCGGTGCAGCAACGGCGCGCACGGCTGGCTACCGCGGCCGGGGACCAGGTGCTCGTCGCGGTTGGGCACCCCGGTGCCGTCGGCCAGGTGCACGTGCGCGAGCCGTCCGCCGAGCTCGTCGGCCATGGCGAGCGCGTCGGAGCCGGACACGGCGGTGTGGGACAGGTCCAGGGTCACGTGCGGGTAGTCCATCGGGACCGGGTTCCAGGACGGGGCGTACGGCGCGACCTCAGCGCCCCGGGCCCGCAGCGGGAACATGTTCTCCACCGCGAACAGCACGTCGGTCTCGTCCTGCATCCGGGCCAGCCCGGCGGCGAAGTCCCGGGCGTAGTCCCGCTGCCAGCGGAACGGGGGATGCACCACGACCACCCGGGCGCCCAGCTGCTCGGCCACGTCCTTGGCCCGGACCAGCTTGCCCCACGGCTCGCGGCCCCAGACCCGCTGGGTGATCAGCAGGCAGGGCGCATGCACCGCGAGCACCGGGACGTGGTGGTAGTCGGCGAGCCGGCGCAGGACGTCCACGTCCTGGCTGACCGCGTCCGGGGTGACCATCACCTCGACCCCGTCGTAACCCAGGCGCGCCGCGACCTCGAACGCATCAGGCGTCCGGTCCGGGTAGACCGACGCGGTTGATAGCGCCACCAGGCGCCGCGGCGCTGTGCCCGCTTGACTCACCGGGGCTCCTTCCGCACTCTGCTGCGGACCGTATCCCGGGATCCCCCGGCGTCGATCGATCCGCCTTGGCCAGCTTATGCGGCGCGGCGCGCGGAGTTGCTCACCGCAGCGGCCGCAGGAGTGTCGCCGCCCCGGAGTGTCGTCAGGCCCCGCTGTCGGTACCTGCGGGTAGCGTCCGGGCCATGGCGAAGTCCTCGGCGGGCCCGGCGTTCCAGTGCGCGGAATGCGGCTGGCGCACCACGAAATGGTCCGGCCGCTGCGGTGAGTGCCAGGCCTGGGGCACGGTCGAGCAGGCCGCCGTCTCCCGGGTGGCCCGGGCGACCGGTTTCGGCGGCGCGGCCCTGGCCGGCCTCGGCGCCGGGCTGGACGGGCTCGGGGGGACCGGCCTGAACGGTGGTGGCCTGGGTGCGGGCCTCGGCGGGCCGCCCGCCGCGATCGCCCCTACCAGTCCCGCGATGCCCATCGGCGAGGTGGACGCCACCGCCGCAGGAGCCCGCCCGACCGGGCTCGACGAGCTGGACCGGGTTCTCGGTGGCGGCCTGGTGCCCGGGGCGGTGGTGCTGCTGGCGGGAGAGCCGGGCGTCGGCAAGTCCACCCTGCTGCTGGAGGCGGGGACCCACGCCGCTGGAACCGGGCCGGTCCTGTACATCACCGGCGAGGAATCCGCCGCCCAGGTGCGGCTGCGAGCGGACCGGATCGGCGCCGTGGCCGCGAACCTCTACCTGGCCGCGGAGACCGACCTGGCCGCGCTGCTCGGCCACGTGGCGGTGGTCCGGCCCCAGTTGCTGATCGTCAACTCGGTGCAGACCATCACGATGGAGGGGGTAGACGGCGCGCCCGGCGGGGTCAGCCAGATCCGCGCGGTCACCGCCGCCCTGATCGCGGTGGCCAAGCAGCACGGGGTGACCACGGTGCTGGTCGGGCACGTGACCAAGGACGGGTCGGTCGCCGGGCCGCGGACCCTGGAGCACCTGGTGGACGTGGTGCTGCACTTCGAGGGCGACCGGCACGCCCAGTTCCGCATGGTCCGGGCGGTGAAGAACCGCTATGGCCCCACCGACGAGATCGGCTGCTTCGACCTTGGCGAGCAGGGGATCACCGAGCTGCCCGACCCAAGCGGCCTCTTCCTCACCCACCGGCGCAACGCGGTGCCCGGCACGTGCGTGACCGTCACCCTGGAGGGCCGCCGCCCGCTGCTCGCCGAGGTGCAGACGCTGGTGGCGCCGTCCGCGCTGGAGATACCCCGCCGGGTGACCTCCGGGCTGGACGCTTCCCGGGTCGGCATGGTCCTCGCGGTGCTGTCCCGGCGGGCCGACCTGAAGCTGGGCAAGCAGGACGTGTACGCGGCGACGGTGGGCGGGGTCCGGCTCGGCGAGCCGTCCGTGGACCTGGCCGTGGCCCTCGCCCTGGCCAGCGCGGTGGTGAACCTGAGCGTGCCCGGCTCGGTGGTGGCGGTCGGCGAGGTGGGCCTGGCCGGCGAGGTACGCCGGGTCACCGGGGTGCAGCGCCGGCTGGCTGAGGCAGAACGGATGGGGTTCCGGCTGGCGATCGTGCCCGCGGGCTCGATGCCGGCGGGCTCCGCAGCGTCCTCCTCTCCCGGGGCGATCGAGGTGCGGGAGGCCGAGGACATCCGGGAGGCGATGGCCGCCGCCTTCGGCGGCTGAATCGGCGGCCGGTGGTCTGGGGCCGCCGATACACTGGGCCGGTCCAGCAACCTCCGGGGGTCGTGTGCCAACCGACAAGAACCGGGACGCCAAGGTCACGGACGTCAAGAGCAGGGACGCTAAGAGCACAGACGTCAAGAGCAGAGACGAGCGCCGCTGGGCCGCCCTGGCGGCCCTGGCCCCGGGCACCATGCTCCGCGACGGGCTGGAGCGCATCTTGCGCGGGAACACCGGCGCGCTGATCGTGCTCGGCGACGGGCCCGCCGTAGACGAAGTGTGCTCCGGCGGTTTCGAGCTGCGGGTGCCGTTCTCGGCGACCCGGCTGCGGGAGCTGGCCAAGATGGACGGCGCCATCGTGCTCGACGGCGGGGCCGAGTACATCGTCCGGGCGGCCGTGCACCTGGTCCCTGACCCCACGCTGCCGACCGACGAATCGGGGACCCGGCACCGGACCGCGGAGCGGGTGGGCCGGCAGACCGGCTGCCCGGTGATCTCGGTCAGCAAGTCGATGCGGATCATCGCCCTGTACCTGGACGGGGCGCGTTACGTGCTGGAGGATTCGGCCGCGATCCTGTCCCGGGCCAACCAGGCCCTGGCCACGCTGGAGCGCTACAAGCTCCGGCTGGATCAGGTGTCGGGGACGCTGACCGCGCACGAGATCGAGGACCTGGCGACCGCGCGCGACGTGACCGCGGTGGCCCAGCGGCTGGAGATGGTCCGGCGCATCGCGGGTGAGATCGAGGGCTACAAGGTCGAACTGGGTACCGACGGGCGGCTGCTCGCGCTCCAGCTCGACGAGCTCATCGCGGGCAGCGGCTTCGAGCGGCAGCTGGTGGTCCAGGACTACCTGCCGGCGGCGGGCGGCGGCGGCCCGGGTGACGAGGTTGACCGGGTCCTCGGCGAGCTGGAGCGGCTGTCCCCGGAAGAGCTGCTGGACATGGCCACGGTGGCGACGGTGCTCGGGCTCGGCGGGTCCGGCATGCTGGACGAGCCGGTCGAGCCGCGCGGGTACCGGCTGCTGGCCAAGGTGCCGCGGCTGCCCCGGCCCGTGGCCGAGCAGCTGGTGGAGCACTTCGGCGGCCTGCACAAGCTGCTGGCGGCCAGCGTGGCCGAGCTTCAGGCGGTGGATGGCGTGGCCGAGCCGGAGGCCCGGGCGGTCCGGGAGGGCTTGTCCCGGCTGGCCGAGGTGACCCTGCTGGAGAAGTACTCCTGAACGCGGGCTAGCGAACCGCGATCCCGCGGCCTTTCAGCACGAAGACCATGGCCTGGCTGCTCCGGTTCCCGCTGTACGCCGTGGCGGTGTAGGTGCCCGGCCGGACGGCCCGGTGCGGGAGACGGCAGCCGGGGGCCGAGGTCGTCCGGTTCCAGCTGAACTGGACCACCACCGGGACGCCCCGGGCCAGCCTCGTCACCCGGGCGGCGGCGGGCCGGGCGCAGTCCGCGGAGTCCCAGACCCGGGCCTTCCCGCCCGCCCTGATCCGGACGTGCAGGTGAGCAGCCCCCAGGGCGGCGGTACACCGGCCGCGGGCGGTGGACACCACGCTGACGTCGAACTGGGGACGGACGTGTGCGGGGTAGCTGTACCGGGCGGAGGTCAGGCTCAGCACGAGGTTCGCTGCGGCGCAGGCACCCGCCGGGGCCGCATGGTGCGTCGCGGGCGAGGACGGAGTGGGCGTGGGCTTCCCGCTGGGGGACGGAGTCGCGCCCGCCGCGCCGGCCCCCGCACGGCTGGGTACCGGACTGCTGGGCACGGTGCCGGGCGTGGTGGACCCGGAGCCCGGGGCCGGCCGGGCGGAGTGATGGCCGGTGGTCTGGGACAGGTCAGTGGTCCGTCCGGTGCTTCCGCTGCCCAGCGCCCCGTTCAGGGTCCAGGTGACCAGCGAGAGCATGCCGAGGCCGGCGACCAGGGCGATGACCCTGCGCCGCCAGTAGACATTGACCGCAGCAGCGCTTTTGGGCTGGTCAGCGGGACCGTGAGGCATGCGAGCAGTATGCTTCGCCGTCACCCTGCCGACCCTGCCGACCCGCCGGAA
Organism: uncultured Actinomycetes bacterium; assembly: GCA_963844695.1. Taxonomy (GTDB): domain Bacteria; phylum Actinomycetota; class Actinomycetes; order Streptosporangiales; family Streptosporangiaceae; genus RYN-230. The sequence continues at coordinate 46,396 of CAWJPL010000043.1, read as the reverse complement.
GGGCGCGGCATTATGGCAGGTGGGGGCGGACTTCGGAGGACTTTTGGGCAGACCCGTGCGGGATCCTCCGGTAAACCCGCACCCGCCCGTCAACTCGCCCGGGCGTGCGAGGATCGAAGCGCCATGGTGACCGCGCACCCAGTGACTCAAATCGGGTGATTCCAGACCTAATGACGCCAGACCCAGTGACGCCGGACCCGGTGACGCCGGACCCAGTGACGCCAGACCTGGTGAGGCCGGACGCGGCGGCCATCCTGGACTGGTACGCCGCTCATCAGCGGGACCTGCCCTGGCGGCGGCCCGATGCCACGCCCTGGGCCGTCCTGGTCAGTGAGGTCATGCTGCAGCAGACGCCCGTCGCCCGGGTGCTGCCGGCCTATGCGGCCTGGCTGGCCCGGTGGCCGACGCCCGCGTCGCTGGCGGCGTCCCCGGCCGGGGACGCGGTGCGGGCCTGGGGCCGTCTCGGCTACCCGCGGCGGGCGATCCGCCTGCACGCGACGGCCCAGGCCCTGGTAGACCGGCACGGCGGCGAGGTGCCGCCGTCGGCGGACGCGCTGAGAGAACTGCCCGGCATCGGCTCCTATACGGCCGCCGCGGTCGCCAGCTTCGCCTTCGGCCAGCGCCACGCGGTACTGGACACCAACGTCCGGCGGGTGCTGGCCCGGCTGGTCAGCGGCCGTGAGCTGCCGCCACCCAGCCCGTCGGTGGCGGAGCGGCGGCTGGCCGAGTCAATGCTGCCGGAGCGGGCCGCGGTCGCCGCACGATGGTCGGTGGCCGTCATGGAACTCGGCGCGCTGGTCTGCACCGCGGTCCGGCCGCAGTGCCTGAGCTGCCCGGTGGCAGCCCGCTGCGCGTGGCGCCGGGCCGGGCATCCCGCGGACGGCGGCCCGCGGCGCAGCCAGAAGTACGAGGGCACCGACCGGCAGTGCCGCGGACGGCTGCTGGCCGTGCTCCGCGACTGCGCGGGTCCGGTGCCAGGCTCGCAACTCGAGGCGGCCTGGGCGGATCAGCTGCAGCGCCACCGGGCCCTGGACGGCCTGGTGGCGGACGGCCTGGTCGATCCGCTGCCGGACGGACGATTCGCGCTGCCCGGGACGCAGTACTAGTCCGGGGGGACGACCCCCCTGGACCCCCCGCTCGCCGCTCCGCGCCGAACGCCGGCTCGGCGAGCACCCGCCTGCGGCGGGCCCCGCCTCCCCGGCGCGTACGCAGGCTGCCCCCTGGACAAGCACCCGCCTGCGGCGGGCCCCGCCTCCCCGGCGCCGTGCGCAGGCTACGACCTCCTGGACCGCCGCGGCCCCCTGGACTCCCCGGGAGCACATGCGTGGAGCGGCGGCCCCGGAAGGGGACCGCCGCTCCACGTTGATCGTGTGCTGGTGCGGGTTAGTCCTGCGGCGGTGCGGCCCCGCGCTCGACCGCAGCAGCACCGCTGCCGACCTCTTCAGGCACGGCATCCGGCACGGCGTCCGGCTTGGGCACGCCCTTGAAGGTGAACTCGGCCTCCTCGCCGGTGCCCTCCGCGTCCACGATGACGATCTGGCCGGCCTTGAGCTCACCGAACAGGATCTTCTCGGACAGGGCGTCCTCGATCGACCGCTGGATGGTGCGCCGCAGTGGCCGCGCCCCGAGCACCGGGTCGTAGCCGCGCACCGCCAGCAGCGCCTTAGCGTCCGGACGCAGTTCCAGGCCCATGTCGCGGTCCCGGAGCCGCTCGTCCACCTTGGCGATCATCAGATCAACGATCGTGACGATCTCGTCCTCGGTCAGCTGGTGGAACACGATGGTGTCGTCCACGCGGTTCAGGAACTCCGGCCTGAAGTGGTGCTTCAGCTCCTCGTTCACCTTGGCCTTCATCCGGTCGTAGGAGCCCTTCGACTCGCCCGACCGGGCGAAGCCCACGGACACCCCCTTGGAGATGTCCCTGGTGCCCAGGTTCGTCGTCATGATGATGACGGTGTTCTTGAAGTCCACCAGCCTGCCCTGGGCGTCGGTCAGCCGGCCGTCCTCCAGGATCTGCAGCAGTGAGTTGAAGATGTCCGGGTGGGCCTTCTCGATCTCGTCGAACAGGACCACCGAGAACGGCCTCCGGCGCACCTTCTCGGTGAGCTGGCCACCCTCTTCGTAACCCACGTACCCGGGCGGTGACCCGAACAGCCGGGACACCGTGTGCTTCTCCATGTACTCGCTCATGTCGAGCTGGATCAGCGCGTCCTCTTCGCCGAACAAGAACTCCGCCAGCGTCTTGGACAGCTCCGTCTTGCCGACCCCGGAAGGCCCGGCGAAGATGAACGACCCGCCAGGACGCTTGGGGTCCTTCAGGCCGGCCCGGGTCCGCCGGATCGCCTGAGACAGCGCCCTGATCGCGTCGTTCTGCCCGATGACCCGCCGGTGCAGCTCATCCTCCATGCGGAGCAGCCGCTGGGACTCCTCCTCGGTGAGCTTGAACACCGGGATGCCGGTCGCGGTGGCCAGGACCTCGGCGATGAGCTCCTCGTTGACCTCGGCGACGACGTCCATGTCGCCGGCCTTCCACTCCTTCTCCCGGGTCTCCTTCTTCGCGATCAGCTGCTTCTCGTTGTCCCGGAGCGCCGCCGCCTTCTCGAAGTCCTGGGAGTCGATGGCCGACTCCTTCTCCCGGCGCACCTGGGCGATCTTCTCGTCGTACTCGCGCAGGTCCGGGGGGGCGGTCATCCGGCGGATCCGCATCCGCGAGCCAGCCTCGTCGATCAGGTCGATCGCCTTGTCCGGCAGGAAGCGGTCGCTGATGTAACGATCCGCCAGCTGCGCGGCGGCCACCAGCGCCCCATCGGTGATGGACACCCGGTGGTGCGCCTCGTACCGGTCGCGCAGACCCTTGAGGATCTCGATGGTGTGCGAGATCGTCGGCTCGGCCACCTGGATCGGCTGGAACCGGCGCTCGAGCGCGGCGTCCTTCTCCAGGTGCTTGCGGTACTCATCCAGCGTGGTGGCGCCAATGGTCTGAAGCTCACCGCGGGCCAGCATCGGCTTCAGGATCGAGGCAGCGTCAATCGCTCCCTCGGCAGCGCCCGCCCCGACCAGCGTGTGCAGCTCGTCGATGAACAGGATGATGTCGCCGCGAGTGCGGATCTCCTTCAGGACCTTCTTCAGCCGCTCCTCGAAGTCGCCGCGGTAGCGCGAACCGGCCACCAGCGCTCCGAGGTCCAGCGTGTAGAGCTGCTTGTCCTTGAGCGTCTCGGGCACCTCGCCCTTGACGATCTTCTGGGCCAGCCCCTCGACCACGGCGGTCTTGCCCACGCCGGGCTCGCCCACGAGCACCGGGTTGTTCTTGGTGCGCCGGGACAAGACCTGCATGACACGCTCGATTTCCTTCTCCCGGCCGATCACCGGATCGAGCTTGCCTTCCCGGGCACCCTGGGTCAGGTTCCGCCCGAACTGGTCCAGGACCAGTGAGGTGGACGGGGCCGACTCGGAGGGGGCGCCTGCCGCGGCGGGCTCCTTGCCCTGGTAGCCGTGCAGCAGCTGGATCACCTGCTGGCGAACCCGGTTCAGGTCCGCGCCCAGCTTGACCAGCACCTGGGCTGCCACACCCTCACCCTCGCGGATGAGGCCGAGCAGGATGTGCTCGGTGCCGATGTAGTTGTGCCCGAGCTGCAGCGCCTCGCGCAGCGAAAGCTCAAGCACCTTCTTCGCGCGCGGCGTAAACGGGATATGCCCGGAAGGTGCCTGCTGGCCCTGGCCGATTATCTCTTCAACCTGCTGGCGTACAGCCTCCAGGCTGATTCCCAGGGACTCCAGCGCCTTGGCCGCCACGCCCTCGCCCTCGTGGATCAAGCCAAGCAGGATGTGCTCGGTGCCGATGTAGTTGTGATTGAGCATCCTGGCTTCTTCTTGAGCCAGCACCACAACTCTCCGCGCCCGGTCGGTAAACCTTTCGAACATCGCCTCGCTCCTCACAGAGCGGTCGGGGGGACCCAGATGTCCGGATGTTCCGGGGCCCGTCCTTCCGCATGGTAGCCCGCACGCCGGACGACGCACCGCGCGATATGCGGCACTTGACTAAACAGTTCCCCGGCTTGAGGACCTTCATCCCATCCAACCCCCGGGAGGGGCGAAGGTGTTCCCTGTACGCCGCAAGCGAACGGCCTCGACCCTGCTGCGACCAGCACCGCCTCATACTGATACCAACGAGCCCGGCGGCCGCTAAGTTCACCCGCGAGGCGCCTGCGGCCGGTGCCGGGCCCGGGCCAGGCCCGGCCGGGCGGGCTCGGGCCCGAGATGGCGGCTAGCTCTGCTGCCGGGGGCTCCGGCCCACGGTCCAGATGGCTGAGGAGCGGACGGCTGGTACCGGGTGGCCCGGTACCGGGTGGCCTGGTTCCGGAGAGCGCGGCCCTGGATGGCACGATCCCGGGCCGGGGATCCGGGATGACTCGGTCCCCGGATGGCCTGGCCACAAAGCACCCCGGATGGCCTGGCCGCAAAGCACAGGGCCCGCACGGGTCCCGCGGCGTGCTCCAGAGTCCTGCGGAAACTGGTACGCCACGGGGCACCTGCGGGCCCTTTGACGCAATCCCTAGTGGGCTGCGTCGTACTCCGAGATGATCTGGGCCGGAATCCGGCCGCGCTCGCTCACCTTGTAGCCGCGCTGTTTGGCCCAGGCCCGGATTTCCGAGCTGCGCTCCCGGCCCGGTCCAGTCCTGGTGCGCCGGCGGCGGGTGCCAGCCGCGCCACCACTTGCCTTGCGTGCATGGTCAACGTAGGGCGCAAACTCTTTGCGGAGCTTGCCCGCGTTATCTGAACTGAGGTCGATCTCGTAGGTGGTGCCATCGAGACTGAAGGCCACGGTCTCAGTCGCCTCGCCCCCATCCAGGTCATCGACGAGGAGCACCTGAACCTTTTGTGCCATGGGTGCCAGCCCTTCCGCTGGAGCAACTATTTTAGGTTGCCAAAGATATACCATGCACCGCTTGCGTTTGCCAATTCTTACTCCAGGAAACGCGGTCAAAGTTCTCTGAGCGGCATGACCTAGCGGACTACCCGGAAGATTGCTGTAACTCTGCGTAATCGAACATGGATAGGGTGCCCGCAATCAGCTGCGCCGATGTATCCCGCCCCCACTGACGGTTGGCGCTTCGTTCTGAACGCGCCCTACAGCTCACCGCGATCAGGTGATGCTGCCGACTGCGAAGCATCACTCTGCGGACCATCACCGTGCGGAATCCCGCCGTCGCCGGAAATATCCTCCGGGTACTCGTCTTCTGCAGACTCACGCTTGGGCCCAAGCTGATGACGCAGGAAGAGTCCCACCCCGATCAGGAAGGCCACGGACACAACCGCGGGAGGCGTCAGAGCAGCCAGGTCACTGAGCAAGGCGCACTCCTTTCCGGCCGTCCCGCTGGCCTTCCCTCCCGCACCGCGGTCACCTCTCAGCCCGTCTTCATCGGTGTAACCACCGGTGAACATTGGGTCATCTCAGCGGGCCCACTTATGCATTGTTGCTCATACCCAATGGGAGGCCGGCCGCGCCCTCCCTGTTGCGGGCGCGGGCCACTCCAGCCGGATAGAAGCCGGCCCAGGGCCGCGCCCCCGGGTAACCGGCGCCGCGGGGTCAATGGACAGGCGGAAGTACGAGCAGGCCGGGCCAGGCTGAGGCACAGGCCGCTGCGGGCGGGCCTTCCTGGCCGCGCCGACGGCTGGGAAGGCCAGGCCTGGCCGACAGGGGCGAGGCCCGGAGAAGGCCAGCCAGCACCTGAGCCCCGGAACCCGGCCGGCGCGTAGCCTGAACCACGCCTCGCAGCACCGGCCGTCGTGACAGGATCCCAGACGTAGCAGGCGAATCCGCGGCGGCAGCAGCGACCCAGCCCGCTGCGTAAGGCCAGGTCACGAGCCCTGGTCGTGGCCCGGCAGGGGGCGGCCCGGGGATGGGCCCCCAGGTTCCGGCCCGGCGGGCGGTCCAGGAATCCCGACCCGGGCCAGCCGGGACGAGCCGCGGGGTGATCCGCGGAACCAGGTACCTGCCGAGAGCTCACGGGGGCTTCGGCACGACGACGGAGAAAGCAGCCAGCGACCCAGGATGTTTCACGCCGACCTGCATATCCACTCACGCTTCTCCCGGGCGTGCAGCAAGAACTGTGACATTCCCAGGCTGGCCTGGTGGGCGCTGCGCAAGGGCGTGACGGTCGTCGGGACCGGGGACTTCACCCATCCCGGCTGGGCGGAAGAACTCGGCCAGACCCTGGTTCCCGCCGAACCAGGCTTACTCCAACTACGCCCCGACCTGGCGGCCCAGCTACGACGGAACTCACCGCCGACTTGTGATCAGCCGACGCGTTTCATGCTCTCTACCGAGATATCCACGATCTACCGGGCAGGTGAGCGCACACGCAAGGTCCATCACCTGTTGTATGCGCCGACGCTGGAGGCTGCGGGGAAGATCACAGCCGCCCTTGCGAAGGTCGGCAACCTGGCCTCTGACGGACGCCCCATTCTGGGGCTCGACTCACGTCACCTGCTGGACATCACGCTGAACGCGGGCCCGGGTTGCTATCTCGTGCCGGCCCATATCTGGACTCCATGGTTCGCGGTACTGGGATCCAAATCCGGTTTCGATGTGGTCGCCGACTGTTACGGCGACCTGGCTGGCCAGGTGTTCGCGGTAGAGACCGGGCTCTCCTCCGACCCGCCGATGAACTGGATGTGCTCTTCCCTTGACGGTTATCGGCTGGTCAGTAATTCAGACGCGCACTCGCCCCCGATGCTTGGCCGTGAGGCCACAACACTTGACGTTGAACTGGATTATTTTGCGATCGAGCGGGCCTTGCGCACCGGGTCCGGCCTGCAGGGCACGGTCAATTTCTTCCCCGAGGGTGGCCGTTACCACTTGGACGGGCACCGTAAGTGCGGGGTCCGGCTGGAACCCGCCCAGTCGGCCGCCTACGAGGGAATATGCCCGCACTGCGGGAAGCCGCTGACGATCGGCGTGCTCAACCGGGTGACGGAACTGGCCGACCGGGTGGAGGGCTACCGGCCGGACGCCGCGGCCAACTCCGTCAACCTGGTCTCGCTGCCGGACGTGGTGGCCGAACTGCTCGGTACCGGGCCCAAAAGCAAGAAGGTCGACGCCGAGGTGAGCCGGCTGGTCGCCGCGCTGGGCCCGGAGCTGGCCATCCTGCTCGCCGTCCCGCCGGCCGAGCTGAGCCGGGCCGGCGGCGGCCTGCTCGCCGAGGCCATCACGAGGCTGCGGGCCGGCGCGGCGTACAAGGAGGCGGGCTACGACGGCGAGTACGGCGTCATCCGGCTGTTCGGGCCGGGCGAACTCGACCGGGGCACGGCCGCGCTGTTCGACATGGCCACGGGATCCCTGGCTGGCGCCGTTCCCGCGCCCCGCCAGCCGGGCCCCCAGGCGGCCGGACCGGGACCGGCCCACGAGGGCGCCCCCGCCCCGGGTGGCGCGAGGGATCAGCCGGGCCAGGATGGCGGAGCCCCCGGGGGCGTTGCGGATGAGGGTTCCCCGGGAGCAGCGCCGGACGGCTCGCTGCTGGACCGGCTCGATCCGCAGCAGCGGGCCGCGGCGGCCGCCCCGGCGCCGCTGATGATCATCGCCGGACCGGGCACCGGCAAGACGCGCACGCTGACTCACCGCCTCGCGGCGGCCGTGGCCGAGCAGGGCGTGCCCGCCGAGGCCTGCCTGGCCCTGACCTTCACCCGCCGGGCCGCCGAGGAGATGCGCGAGCGGCTGGCGGCGCTGCTCGGACGGCGCGCGGGGCGGCTCACCGTGACCACGTTCCACGGGCTCGGGCTGACGATCCTGCGCGAGTGTCACGACCTCGCCGGGCTGACGGCGGACTTTACCGTCGCCGACGAGAAGACGGCGCTGGAGGTGGCCGCCGAGCTGACCGGATCAGCGCGCGGCGGGCGGGCCCTGCTCGCGGACGCGGCCGCGGACCCGCAGGCGCGGGACACGCTGCGCCAGGGCCTGGCCGCCCGCGACCTGGTGGACTTCGACGGCCTGGTCGAGCTGGCGGTCGAAGTACTGGACGCCGAGCCTGCGGTGGCCGTGCGGCTTCGCGCGCGCTGGCCGTGGATCAGCGTGGACGAGTACCAGGACATCGACGCGGCGCAGTACGCGCTGCTGCGGCTGCTCGCCGGGGACGGGACGGGCCTCACCGTGATCGGCGACCCGGATCAGGCCATCTACCGCTTCCGCGGTGCGGACGTGGGCTTCTTCCTGCGCTTCGGCCAGGACTACCCCGGCGCGGGGACGGCGGTGCTTTCGGCCAACTACCGCTCCGGTCCCGGCATCGTCGCCGGAGCCCTGCAGGCCATCGCCCCCGCCACCCTGGTGCCCGGCCGGGTACTGCGGGCGGCCAGGGGCGACGTTCCCAGCACCAAGATCAGGTTTCACGAGGCCGCCGACCCGGCGGGCGAGGCGGCCTGGATCGCCGAGGCCATCGACCGCCTGCTCGGCGGGTCGTCGTTTCATTCGCTGGACAGCGGGCGCGCCGACGGCCACGGTCACGGCGGCATCGGGCTCGCCGACATCGCCGTGCTGTACCGGACCGACGCGCAGGCCTCCTCGCTCGGCCAGGGCCTGACCCGGGCCGGGCTGCCGTTCCAGAAGCGGTCCCACGACCTGCTGGAGCGGCGGCCCGGGGTGTCGGAGATCCTCCGGGAGCTCCCGTCCGGCGGGCTGGCACCGGGCGAGCTGATACCAGCCGGGCTGGCACCGGGCGGCGTTCCCCGCCCCGTCCCGGCCGGGACCGCGGTCGCGACCCAGTTGCGCGCGGCGGTGAGCCGTCTCGCCGTGGCCGCCGAGGCCGCCCGGGCGGCCGGCGGGCGGGGCGGCCTGTCCGGCCCGGACCTGCGCACCGCGGGCGAGGTACTGGCGCCGCTCGCCCGCCGCTGCGGTGACGATATGGAGCAGTTCCGGACCGAGATCGCGCTCGGCGCCGAAGTGGACGCCCTCGACCCCCGCGCGGACGCGATCACGCTCCTGACCATGCACGCGGCCAAGGGCCTGGAGTTCGAGGTGGTCTTCCTGGCCGGGTGCGAGCGGGGGCTGCTGCCGCTGTGGCTGCCGGGCGCGGCGCCGGAGACCCGCCCGGACCCGGCTGAGGAACGGCGGCTGTTGTTTGTGGGCATGACCCGGGCCCGCAGCCACCTCCTGCTGAGCTGCGCGGCGCGGCGGAGCAGGCACGGCAGCAGCGCCGAGACCGGGGTCTCGCCGTTCCTGAGCGCGATCGACCCCGGCCTGCTGGAGCGGTCCGCGCCACCGCGGAGCCGCCGTCCCGCCGACCGGCAGCTGCGGCTGCTCTAGCCGCCGGGGAACGGGGGCGGCCCGGGCAGCCAGAGCAGCATCCGGCTGTTGCCCAGCGTGTTGGGCTTTACCCGGCCTAGGTCGAGGAACTCCGCCACGCCCTCGTCGTAGGAGCGGAGCAGTTCCGCGTACACCTCGTGCGAGACCGGCGTGCCCTCGATCTCCTCGAACCCGTGCCGGGCGAAGAAGCCAGTCGCGAACGTGAGCACGAACACCCGCGCGACGCCCACCTCCCGGGCACTGTCTAGCAGGGCCTCGATCAGGCGGTGCCCGATGCCGTGGCCCTGGCAGCTCTCGTCCACCGCGACGGTGCGGATCTCGGCCAGGTCCTCCCACATCACGTGCAGCGCCCCGCAGCCCACTACCTGGTGGTCGCTGAGCCGCTCGGCCACCCAGAACTCCTGGACGTCCTCGTACAGGGTGACGGTGGCCTTGCGCAGCACCCGGCCGGAGGCGACGTTCTCGGCGACCAGGCCGGCGATGGCCCGGATGTCGCGGGTGCGGGCCCGCCTGATGATGTGCTCCATCGCCCGCACACCCTAGCCGCTGGCCCGGGCTGGGCCGTCCCCGGTGGAACTACTGGCGGCGCAGCCGCCTTTTGAGCTTTGAGTAGTCGCTCAATCACGGATTGATTTCAGCCGGCCGGCCCGAGCTTTACGCTGGCCCATCACGTCCTGATTTCGGCCTGACCACTTGGCCCGTCTGGGGTCGGGGATTCTGCCGTTCCGCCACCGGGCGGCCTGTGATCCATTAATCTGCATCGCTGTCACCGTGCTGCACTCCAGCCCCCCAGAAGGCGGCACGGCCGCCGAGTTTCTGTGCCGCTGGACGCGGCCAGAAAGCCGGGGACCCAGGTTCCCGGGGTGAATCCGCGAGCGGGCGCATGGCTGCGCCCAGCGGTAGGGCTCCTCTGGCCCGAACCCGTCAGCTAACCCGGCAGGCGGGATGAGAGAGGAGAGCTCGTGGAACGCTGGCCCTCAGCCGGACTTGCGCCGAAGGCACGGCGGTTGCGTGCGGCCGGGTTCCGGCACCGCCTGTGGCGGCAGGTAGCCACCGTGGGCGGGGTGGCCGCGGCCGTCAGCCTGGTGCTGCCCGCCACGGTGAGCAGCGCGGCCGTCAGCCGCCCGCAGCCCGATCTGGCCAGCCTGGTGGCGCAGGCCAAGAGCCTGGGCCACCAGATCGACGTGCTGAGCGAGCAGTACGACGGGCTCCGCATCCAGATGAGCGAGGCCCGCGCCGAGGCGAAGACCGCGTTGACCACCTACCGGCAGGACGCCACCCGGCTCGTGTCGGGACAGGCCGCGATCGGCCAGCTGGCCGCGGAAAGTTACATGAACGGCGGCCTGGCCACCCCGCTCCAGGTCCTTACCTCCACAGACACCGGCACGATGCTCAGCCGGGCCGCGATCATGCAGCAGCTGCAGACAGAGAACGGGGACCGGGTCAGCGCGCTGTCCACCGCCGAGGCGGCCGCCCGCCGGGCGCACGACACCGCGGTGCAGCAGATGACCAAGGTGGCCACCCTGGCCAAGTCCATGGCCGCCAAGAAGAAGATCATCCAGAACAAGGTGAACACGCTCAACAGCGCGGCGTTCTCCCAGGCCATGACCATTTACCAGCGCACCGGGAACTACCCGAACATCAACCTGCCCACCGCCAACACGGTCGGTGCGGAGGCGCTGCGGTACGCGATGACCCGGCGGGGCGACGAGTACGTGTGGGGCGCGGCGGGGCCAAGCACGTTCGACTGCTCCGGCCTGGTGTTGTGGGCGTACGCGCAGGTCGGCATCAGCCTGCCGCACTACACCGTCTCGCAGTACAACATGGGCGAGCACATCTCGCGGAGCCAGCTCGAGCCGGGCGACCTGGTGTTCTTCTACGCAGGCATCGACCACGTCGGCATCTACCTGGGCGACGGCCTGATGGTGGACGCCCCCTCCACCGGTCAGGTCGTCCAGGTCCAGCCGGTGATGTGGAACGTGTTCGTGGGCGCGGTCCGCATCATCTGAAGGCAGTGGCCTTCGACGTGGCGTAGCGCTCCGGGACGGTGCAGAGTTACATCTGCTCGATGCCGCTGGACCCCAGGAGGAGCGATGCCACTCTTCGGCCGCCGCCGCCCACCGGCCCCCGTCGTCCCGCCCGGGCTTCCCGCCCTGACTGAGCAGGCCGCGGGCCAGGGCTGGCAGCCGGTGGCCGGGCCGCCGTTCCACCACCATGTCGTGGACGGCATCCACGACATCACCCGCGCCATGTACGGGGCCCCGCGCCAGACCGACACCACCCAGCGCACGGTCGGTGACACCACGTTCAGTGACGCGCTCCGGACCAGCATCCGCGGCCGGACGGTGATCGTCGCGAACGCGCACACCTACATCGACCCCGCCCTGTTCCAGGCGGGGCACTTCCACCCTGACGTGGCGGTGTGCGCGGTCGAGCTGGCCACCATCGTGCCCCCGGCCATTGTCCAGCCGTACCGGATCCCGCGGCTCCGGCAGCTGGGCCGAACCGAGACCGGCAACCGGGCCTTCGATGACCAGTTCAGGGTCAGCGCGACCGACGCCGGGTTCATCCTGCAGGTCCTCACGCCCGACGTCCAGCAGCGCATCATGATGCGCGACGACTGGGTGTTCTGGCTGGGCGAGTACCTGTTCGCCTGCGTCGCCAAGGGCAAGTTCCGCAGGCTCGACGAGGTCAGCAGCCGGGTCGGCGAGGTGCTGGACATCGTCACCGCGATCCCCGGCCCGGTGATGCCCAGCCAGGTCGACCACTCGGCGGACGACCTGGTCGCCCGGATCAGCCAGCTGCACGACGTCGACGACGCGATCGCGTTCCTGCAGGGCCTCACGCCGGACGAGCGCGAGCGGCTGGCCCGGTCCGGCACGCCACTGGCCGCGTTCGCGGATGTCCGGACCCCTGAGGAGGCCCTGGCCCGGTTCGGCGCTCTCCCTGAGGCGCAGCGGACGCAGGTGCTGGCCATGTTCAACCGCGTGGACGGGGGGTGACGGCCAGCCCGGTTACTGCGGCCGGACCAGGGGGAACAGGGTGGTCTCCCGGATGTTCTCGCCAGTGAGCATGATCAGCACCCGGTCGATGCCCACGCCCACGCCGCCGGTCGGCGGCATCCCGTACTCCAGCGCCTGCAGGAAGTCCTCGTCCAGCTGCATGGCCTCCGCATCGCCGCCCGCCGCGAGCAGCGACTGGGCGGTGAGCCTGCGGCGTTCCTCGACCGGGTTGACCAGCTCCGAGTACCCGGTGCCGAGCTCGGTGCCGAACGCGACCAGGTCCCAGCGCTCAGCCAGCCGCGGGTCCTCCCGGTGGGCCCGGGTCAGCGGGGACACCTCGACCGGGAAGTCACGGTAGAACGTCGGCTCCACCGTTCGTTCCTCCACCAGCCGCTCGTACATCTCCAGCACGATCTGGCCGTGTCCCCAGCCGGGCTCGGCGGGCACGCCCGCCTGGGCGCACAGCTTGCGCAGCCGGTCCTCGCCGGTGCCCGGGTCGATCTCGTCGCCCAGGGCGGCGGAGATCGCGCCGTACACCGTCGTGGACGGCCACTCGCCGCCGATGTCGTACTCCTGCCCGTCCCGGCGCGCCACCGGGGCGCCGTACACCGCCACCGCCGCGTTCTGGATCAGTTCCCGGGTCAGGGTGGCTACCGTGTCGTAGTCGCCGTAGGCCTCATACGCCTCCAGCATGGTGAACTCGGGATTGTGCGTGGAGTCGACGCCTTCGTTGCGGAAGATACGGCCGATTTCATAAACTTTCTCGATCCCGCCGACCACAAGCCGTTTGAGATAAAGTTCCAGGGCGATCCGCAGGTAGAGCTCCATGTTGTAGGCGTTGATCCGGGTGATGAACGGGCGCGCGTTGGCGCCGCCGTGCACCGCCTGCAGGACCGGCGTCTCCACCTCAAGGAAACCTCGTTGATGCAGGTCGTGGCGGATGGACTGGATCACTGCCGCCCGGATTCCGGCCATCCTCCTGGCCTCCGGATTGACGATCAGGTCCACATAACGGTGGCGCACCCGGGTCTCTGCGTCACTGAGCCCCTTATGCTTTTCCGGCAGTGGCCGCAGGCCCTTGGCGGTAATCGCATAGCGGTCGGCAAGAATGGACAGCTCACCGCGGCGGGAGGTGATCACCTCACCTTCCACCCCGATATGGTCGCCCAGGTCCACGTCCCGCTTCCAGGCGGCGAGCGCCTCCTCGCCGACCCGGTCCAGGGAGATCATGACCTGGATGTCGCCGGTGCCGTCCCGGATGGTGGCGAAGGACAGCTTCCCGCCGGACCGCGACAGCATCACCCGGCCGGTGACGCCGACCCGGTCGCCGGTGTAGGTGTCCGGCTCCAGATCGGGGTAGCGGGCCCGGACCTCGGCGATGGTCGCGGTCCGCGGGAAACCGACCGGATACGGGTCCACGCCCTCGTCCAGCAGCCGCTGCCGCTTGTCCAGCCGGACCCGCATCTGCTCCGGAACGCCCGTGTCCTCCGATGCCGATCCGGCGCGGCGGCCACACCATCCTGAATGCCATCCTGGTCCACCCGTCGAGCGTACCCAGCCGCTCGTGATCAACCGATTGGTGTTGCCGGGACGACACCAATCAGTTGATCACGAAGCGCCCCGGTGACAGAAGGGGTGGGAGAGGGTGGGGTGACCGGCGAGGTCCCAGACTGGCTGATACGACGCCTCCCACCGCGCCGTGGGAGGTGATCAGCGTGAGCGCGCGCGGCAGGTCGTTGACACAACTAGTTAATGCGACTAGTTTGTAGTTAACGAGATTAATTAACTTATGGAGGACGTCGTGCCCGAGCACTTGAGCATCGCCGGCAACACCCTCGCTTACGACGTGACCGGGCAGGGCCCGCTCGTCGTTCTCGCGCACGGCATCGGTGACAGCCGGCACTCCTACCGTTTCCTCGCCCCGGCGCTGGCCGCGGCCGGTTACCGGGTCGCGAACGTCGACATCCGCGGTTGTGGTGACTCCAGCCTCGGCTGGGACGGTTACAGCCGCACCGACATCGCCGGTGACCTGGTTGCTGTCGTGCGTCACCTGGGTGGTCCGGCCGTGATCATCGGGCAGTCGATCAGCGGCGGCGCCGCGACGATCGCGGCTGCCACCGCACCCGAGGTGATCACCGGTGTCATCGAGCTGGCGCCGTTCACCCGCAAACAGCCGTTCGACCTTGGCGGGCTGGTCCGGGTGAAGCGCTTCCGGGCCGGGTACACCCAGCTGGCGCAGGTCCTCGTCCGGGGAAGCCTGTCGAGCTGGAAGAAGTATCTCGACCTGGCGTATCCGGTCAAGCCTGCCGACTGGGGCAGCGAACTGGCGCGCATCGAGGCCAAGCTGAGCGAACCCGGCCGGATGAAGGCCCTGCAGGCCATGTGCAAGGCCAGCCCGGGCGACGCCGCTGCGCAGCTGCCCAACGTCACCTGCCCAGTCCTGGTGATCGAGGGCAGTCTCGACCCCGACTGGGCCGACCCGCGCGCCGAGGGCGAGAAGATCATCGCCGACCTGCCCGCTGGTCTCGGTGAGCTGGTGGTCATCGAGGGCGCCGGTCACTACCCGCACGCCCAGACGCCCGACGAGGTGCTCGCGCTGGCTCTGCCGTTCCTGGCCAAAGCGCTGACGCGTGCCTAGGGCCGGACTCAGCCCGGCGTCGGTCACCGAAGCCGGCGCCCTGCTGGCCGACGAGGTCGGCTTCGACCAGCTCAGCATGGGCCTGCTCGCCGAACGGCTCGGGGTCAAGACCCCGGCGCTCTACAACCACGTCACCAGCCAGGCCCATCTCGCCCACCGCATCGCCATCCTGGCCATGACTGAGGTCGCTGACGCCATCCGCGACGCCACCCAGGGGCGGGCGGGCAGCGACGCCCTCGCCGCCGGCGCACAGGCGATGCGGATGTACGTGCTGGAGCATCCCGGCCGGTACGCGGCGGGCAACGCTGCCCGCCCGACCGGGCCCGACGACCCGCTCATCCCGGCCGTGGACCGGGTGCTCGCCTCCTGGGCGGCCATGCTGCGCGGGTACCGGCTGGACCCCGGCCAGGAGATCCACGCCCTGCGAATGCTCCGCAGCATGCTGCACGGATTCGCGACCCTGGAAGCAGCCGGCGGCTTCCAGATCGACACCGATGTCGACGACAGCTTCACCTGGATGATCAACTTCATCGACCACGGCCTGCAGGCCACCAGCCGCCACCCGCGGGCCGAGCTCGCCGCGGGCGCACGGTAAATGAGGGCGAAGCCGGGCAGCCCACCCGGATACAGTCCTTGGCGTGCGATGGACCGCAGGGCAAGGGCAGTTCGAGCTGGACGACGACCTGGGCCGGGTGGACCGGGACGCGCTGTGGCGGTTCCTGTCCACCGAGGCGTACTGGGCGCGCTGGCGGACCCGCAGCGTCGTCGAGCAGCAGCTCGAGAGTGCCTGGCGGGTCGTCGGCGTCTACCACAGCGCCACCGGGGCGATGATCGGGTTCGCCCGGGCCGTGTCGGACGGGGCGGGCTTCGCCTACCTGGCCGACGTCTACGTCGACAAGGAGTTCCGCGGCCAGGGCCTGGGCGTGGAGCTGGTGGCCACGATGATCGACCGGGGCCCGGGCGCGTCGTTCCGGTGGACGCTGCACACCGCGGACGCGCACCGGCTGTACGAGCGGTTCGGCTTCACCCAGCCGGACCGGACCTACCTGGAGCGCCCCGGGACGCCCCCGGCCACGCGTTGAGGTTATTGCGCTCGAACACCAGGCGCAGCCCGATGAGGGTCAGCCACGGCTCGTGCGCGTCGATGACGCTCACCTCGTCGATCACCAGCGGGGCCAGCCCGCCGGTCGCGATGACCGTCACCGACTCCGGGTCCTCCGGGGCGAGTTCCGCGGCCATCCGGCGCGTGATCCCCTCGACCTGGCCGGCGAACCCGAAGATGATGCCGGACTGCAGGGCCTCCACGGTGTTCTTGCCGATCACATGGTGCGGCCGGGCCAGTTCCACCTTGAGCAGCTGCGCGGCCCGCCGGGTCAGGGCGTCCACCGAGATCTCTATGCCCGGCGCCAGCGCCCCGCCGACGAACTCGCCCCGGGCGCTGGCCGCGTCGAAGTTGGTGGAGGTGCCGAAGTCGACCACGATGGCCGGGCCGCCGTACAGGTGGACCGCGGCCACGGTGTTCATGATGCGGTCGCTGCCCACTTCCTTGGGGTTGTCCATCCGGACTGACACCCCGGTGCGCACGCCCGGCTCGACGATCAGCGCCGGGATGTCCCGGTAGTACCGGCGGCACATCTCCCGCATCTCGTGCAGCACCGAGGGCACCGTGGAACACAGCGCGATCCCGCTCACGTCCGCGTCCTTGACCAGCGCGCTGTGCTCGAGCAGGCCGCTGCAGCAAGACGGCGATCTCGTCCGCGGTCCGGTCCGGGTCGGTGTTGATCCGCCAGTGCTCGACGATCTGGTCGCCGTCGAACATGCCCAGCACGGTGTTGGTGTTGCCTACGTCAATCGTCAGCAGCATGGCACTCCAGGCTCAGCGGGGTGTTGTCGATCAGCCGGGTGGCACCGACCCGCGCGGCTACCAGGAGCCGGGCCGGCCCCGCGTAGTCCTCGCCGGCCTCCTCGAACGTGTCCGGGTCGACCAGGGCCAGGTAGTCCAGCTGCAGCGGCGGGTCCGTGGTCGTGGCGAGGACCTCGCCCGCGGCCTTGCGGACCGCGGCCGGCCCGGCGTGGGCCGCCTCCTGGCCGGCCCGCAGCGCGGCGGGCAGCAGCAGGGCGGTCTGCCGCTCGGCCGGGGACAGGAACCGGTTCCGGCTGGAGATCGCGAGCCCGTCGGGGTCGCGCACCGTGGGCACACCGACGATCTCGACGCCCAGGTCGACGTCCTGCACCATCCGGCGGACCAGCGCGAGCTGCTGCGCGTCCTTCTCCCCGAACATCGCGGCGTCCGGGCGGATCAGCTGGAGCAGCTTCGCCACCACGGTCAGCACGCCGGAGAAATGCCCCGGCCGCGACTCCCCTTCCAGGACCCCGCCCACCGGGCCGGGATCCACCGTGACCAGCTGGGGCCGCGGGTACATCTGGACGGCGGGCGGCGCGAACACCAGGTCCGCGCCCTCCTCGGCCGCGATGAAGACGTCGGCGAGGAGCGAGCGGGGGTAGCGGTCCAGGTCCTCGCCCGCCCCGAACTGCAGCGGGTTGACGAACACGGACACCACCACGCTTCCGTCCGGGCCAGCCAGCTCCCGGGCCCGGCGGATCAGCACCCGGTGTCCCTCGTGCAGCGCGCCCATGGTCGGGACGAGCACTACCGGGGAGCCGAGCGTGCGCCGGGCGGCGGCCAGGCCGTTCCTGGTGCGCGCGACGATGGGCATCATCGGGACCCCCCGGCCGTGGGCATCATCGGGGACACCCGGCCCTGGGCGTCACCGGGGGGCTCCGGCCAGCACGTCGAGCAGGCGCTGCGCGTCCGCGGCGGTGAGGATGCCGGCGGCCAGGGCGCGGTCGGCGGTCAGCCGGGCCAGCGCCACGTAAGCGCGCAGCGCCTCCGGCGAGGCGCCGGCCAGCGCGCGCACGTGCTCGGCCACGGTGTCCGCGTCGCCGCGGGCCACCGGGCCGGTCAGGCCCGCGTCGCCGAGCCGCAACGCGTTGTCCAGCGCGGCGGACAACAGCGGCGCGAGCATCCGGGCCGGATCGTTCACCCCGGCCTCGCGGAGCACGTCGGCCGACTGGGCCACCAGGGCGACCAGGTGATTGGCCGCGCTGGCCAGCCCGGCGTGGTAGAGCGGGCGGGACGCCTCGTCGATCAGCACGGGCTCGCCGCCCATCTCGATGACCAGCGCCTGCGCCGCCGGCTGCAGCGGTTCCGGGGCGGTCACCCCGAAGGAGATCCCGGTCAGCCGGTCGAGGTCGTCGGGGCGCCCGGTGAACGTCATGACCGGGTGCAGCGCGAGAGGGAGCGCTCCGCGCACCGTGGCGGGCTCCAGCACCGCGAGGCCGTGCCGCCCGCTGGTGTGCGCCACCAGCCGCCCGGCCAGCGGCGCCTCGGTCGCGGCCAGGCCGGACACCAGTCCGGGCAGCGCGTCGTCGGGGACGGTGAGCAGCGCGAGGTCCACCGCGGCCAGCAACTCCGGCGGGCGCATGACCGCCGCGCCAGGCAGGAACCGCCCGGCGCGCTCCAGCGACCGGTCCGACACGGCCGACACGGCGACCACCTGGTGACCGGCGCGCTCCAGCGCAGCCCCCAGCACGGTGCCGACCCGTCCCGCGCCGATCACGCCGACCCGGAGCCGGGCCGGCCGCTCCGCGGCCTCGCGGGACGGAACTGGGTCCCCCATCGCCTCGGCGTTCCTCTCGCTGGGTCCTCTCGCTGGCCTCCGCTCGCTGGTCTGCGCCACAGAGCCCAGACGGCAACGATCAGCATATCCGCGCCACTAGAGTCGGCTCGGTGTGGACGACATGGCGGGCCGCCACCCAGGACGCGCTGTACGGCCGGGGCGGCTTCTACGCCCGCGGGGAACGACCCGGCGGCGCACTTCCGCACCTCGGTGCACGTCTCGCCGCGCTACGCCGAGGCCATCCTGGCCCTGCTCCGCCACACGGACGAGGCGCTGGGCCACCCGGACCGGCTCGACCTGGTGGACATCGGGGCCGGCCAGGGCGAGCTGCTGGGCCAGGTCCTGAGGCTCGCGCAGCAGCTGCCCGCCCGCACCGGACCGGCCGGCCCGTGGTCTTCTTTTCCGCAACGGATAACCGCCCGGGCGATCGAGCTCGCACCGCGCCCCCCGGGCGCGGACGAGCGGATCCGGTGGGCGAGCGTGCTGCCCGCCCGGATCCGCGGCCTGGTCATCGCCAGCGAATGGCTGGACAACGTTCCCGTGGACGTGGCCGAGCTGACCCCGGACGGGCCGCGGATCATGCTCGTGGATCCCGGTAGCGGCGCGGAGCAGCCCGGGCCGCCCGCCGGCCCGGCCGAGCAGGAGTGGCTGCGCCGGTGGTGGCCCCTGCAGCATCCCGGCGAGCGCGCCGAGCTGGGCCATCCTCGCTGCGCGGCCTGGGCCGGAGTGATCCGGCGGCTGGCGGGCGGCCTGGCCCTGGCGGCCGACTACGCACACTCCCGGGCCCGCAGGCCGCTGGCCGGGACCCTGGCCGGGTTCCGGGACGGCCACGCGGTCCGGCCGATCCCGGACGGTTCCCGGGACATCACCGCGCACGTGGCCCTGGACGCCTGCGCGGCGGCGGGAGCCGCGGCCGGGGCCACCCAGACCGTGCTCACCACGCAGCGGGCCGCGTTGCGGGCGCTGGGGCTGACTGGCCGCCGCCCGCCGCTGAGCCAGGCCGACCGCGACCCGGCGGGGTACCTGGCCGCACTGCGGCTGGCCGCTGAGGAGGCCGAGCTGACTGATCCGGCTGGCCTCGGCGGGTTCGGCTGGCTGGTGCAGACGGCAGGCGTCCCGCTGCCCGGCGCGCTCGCCGGCCTGGCTGACCGGGAGGTCTGACAGATGGAGCGCATGCCGGAGCGCCCGGCGCCGCGACAACCGGGGCCGCAGCAACCGGCGGCGCGACAACGAGCGGCGCGACACCGGGCCGACGCGGTCACCAGCAGCTGGGCCGTGGACCCCGGCGCCGGCGCCGCCCCCGGCAGCGGCGCAGACCTGCTGATCAACCTGGGGTCGGGGCACCCTTCCGGCCACGGCATGCTCCGGCTGCGGCTGACCCTGGAAGGCGACCGGATCGTCACGGCCGACCCGGTCATCGGCTACGTGCACCGGGGGGCCGAGAAGCTGTTCGAGGCCCGGGACTACCGGCAGATCATCGTGCTCGCCAACCGGCACGACTGGCTCGGCGCGTTCGCGAGCGAGCTCGGCGTGGTGCTGGCGGCGGAGCGGCTGGCGGGCATCGAGGTCCCGCCGCGGGGCGTGTGGGCCCGCACCCTGCTGGCCGAGCTCAACCGGGTCCTCAGCCACCTCGCGTTCCTCGGCTCTTACCCGCCGGAGCTCGCGGAGGACGGCGCCGGTACGGCGGCCGGGACTGAGGCTGTGGCTGGAGCTGGGACAGGAGGCGAGGCTGGGCCAGGAGCTGAGGCTGGGGCCGCGGCGGCCCGGGCCCGGGAACTGCTTCAGTCGATCATGGAGGAGATCTCCGGCGGCCGGATGCACTACATGTTCAACCGGGTCGGCGGGCTGAAGGAGGAGCTGCCCGCCGGCTGGCTCGGCCGGGTCGGTGCGGCCGCCGCGCAGGTGCGCGGTGACCTGCCCCGGATCGGCGCGGTCGTCGCGGGCAGCGAGCGGTTCCGCAGCCGGACCCGGGACGTGGGCGTGCTGACCGGTGAGCAGGTGCGCCAGTTCGGGGTGAGCGGTCCGGCCGCGCGGGCCTCCGGGGTGGATTTCGACCTGCGCCGGGACGAGCCCTACCTGGCTTACGCCGAGCTGGCCGGGTCGCTGCGGGTGGTCACCCGGGGCGAGGGCGACTGCCTGGCCCGGTTCGAGTGCCTGCTGGATCAGGTCGCCGTGTCCCTGGATCTGGTGGACGCGTGCGCGAGCCGGCTGGCTGCCCTGCCGCCCGGCCCGCTGAGCGCCCGGATTCCCAAGGTGCTGAAGATCCCCGAGGGGCATGCGTACGCCTGGACCGAGGGCCCGCTGGGACTGAACGGGTACTACCTGGTGTCCCGGGGCGGGAAGACGCCGTGGCGGCTCAAGGTGCGCTCGGCCTCGTTCAGCAACGTGCAGGTGCTGGGTGAGCTGCTGCCCGGCCACCGGGTCGCTGACCTCAGTCCCATCCTCGGCTCGATGTTCTTCGTGGTCGGAGACATGGACCGCTAGCGGCAGTCAGCTGCTGGCGGTGGCGGGCCCCACAGTGGCGGGCTGGCGGCGGCGGGCCGCGGTCGCGCGGTCGCGCCCGGTCAGGCCGGCGCGGTATCCGGCCGGGGGGCGACGAACGTGCCGCGGCCCTGCCGGGTGATGATCAGCCCCCGGTCGCGCAGCACCTTCATGGCGTGCCGCACCGTCTGATAGGCGACCCCGTACTCTTCGGCCAGGCTCCGCTCCGACGGCAGCTTGTGGGTGATCTCCCCAGCCTCGATGCGCACCGCAATATTGTTCGCGACCTGCACATACGCAAAGTCGGCGCCGAGCGGATCCACCGGTGAGACATCCACGTGATCAAGGTATGTAACCACCCGGAGCTTTCGGAACTCCTGCTAGCACTCAGTGCTCTAGGTGCTATATAGTGCTCTTATGACTGATGACGAGTTAGAAGGCCAGCCCCCGTCCTGGTGGCCCTACGCTGCGGAACTGCCCGTGTGGTACGTCTGGCGGGGGATCAGCGGGCTGGTGTACGCGCGCAAGATCGGCAGCTCCCCGCCCCTCGTGGTCCGTGGCGAGGACGCCATCGATTTGCGGGACCAGATCCGCCGCGAGGAATTCCTCCGCTCCTGCTAGGCCGGCGGCTCGGTGTCGCCGGCGCAGCGGGGCGGGACTGAGCAGAGCGGGACTCAGCAGAGCGGGCTCAGCAGAGCGGGCTCAGCGGGGCGCGCGCTGCCGCTCGGCGTCCTCGTCGTCGTCCGAGGGGACCCGGCAGCTGTGCTCCAGGTAGAGCGCGGCCAGGACGAGCAGTACGGCGGCCAGGAAGGTCCCGCCTGACGTGATCGCGTCGCTCCGTGGCACGGACTTGCTGAGCGAGCTGGTCAGGTAGACCAGGGCCCCCACGGCCAGGCCGCCGATGACCGCCGCCGCATGCGAACTCGCCTTGGCCAGGGCCGCCATCCGGACCGCGGCCAGCGGGGCGATCGGCTTCATCCCGGCACCGCCGCGGATCCGGGCCCGCAGGTTCCGCCCACTGAGGGCCTCGGCGATGGCCAGCAGCACCATGGCCACCGCGGCGGTCCAGGGCAGCGGCGGCAGCGACGCGTAGACACTGCGCAGGACCAGCCAGGACACCAGCACGCTGACGGCGGCGATGGTCACCAGCACGGGGATCCGGGTCGGGGTCATGCCGGCGGCCGCAACTGCACGTCAGCGAGCCGCCGCACGCCCGGCTGGCCCCCGTTCCTGGCCACCGCGGCCGCCAGCAGTTCGGCCACCCGGCCCTGTCCCGGGATCTCCGCGTCCGGGTCGGCGTCCAGCCAGGGCGCTAGCACGAAGGCGCGCTCCCACGCCCTCGGGTGCGGGAGCGTCAGCTCCGGATCGTCGCTCACCACGTCACCGTAAACGATGACATCCACATCCAGGGTCCGCGGACCCCAGACCTCCTCCCGCACGCGGCCGAACGCGGCCTCGACCGCCTGGCCGCGGCGCAGCAGGGCCGTCGCGGGCAGCGTGGTCTCGGCGATGAGCACCGCGTTCAGGTATTCCGGCTGCGGCGGCCCGCCCACCGGCACCGTCTCGTACACCGGCGACAGCGCGACCAGGGCCAGCCCAGACGGGCTCAGCCCAGACAGGCCCGGGACGGACGAGCCCGGGCCGGACGAGCCCGGGACGGACGAGCCCGGCTCACGCGGGCCGAGCAGCGCGTCGACGCCACCTTGCAGGGTGGCCAGCCGGTCCCCCAGGTTGCTGCCGAGGGCGAGGACGGTGCGCCGGGCAGGCTCCCCGGCCGCCGGGGGCGCCGGCGGCGGGCCCGGGCCGGCCCCGTTCATGACCGCAGACGCCTGATGGTCACCGCGACGTCGCCGAACTCGTGCCCGACGGGCGCGTGCGGCTTGTGCACGGTGATCTCCACCTCACGGACGAGTGGCTCGGCGACGGCCGTGTCCGCCAGGCGCTGGGCCAGCGTCTCGATGAGCCGCACCGGCGGTCCGGCCACGACGGCCGCAAGCCGGCCAGCCAGCGCCGCGTAGTCCACGGTCAGGGAGAGGTCGTCGGCGGCCGCGGCGGGCGCGGTGTCGAGCCACAGCACCGCGTCAACGAGGAACTCCTGGCCGTCCCGGCGCTCACTGTCCAGCACCCCGTGGTAGCCGAACACGCGCAGCCCGCGCAGCGCGATCTGGTCCAGGCTCACGGTCTCTCCCCGGTCCGGGTCTCTCCCGTCTGGGCCTCTCCAGCTGGCTGGGTCTCCCCAGCCTGGACCACCCCGGCCGGCCCGGTGCCGGCCCGCACGGCCTGGCGCCACGCCTCGGCGACCCGGACCGCGTCGGCGTTACCCGGGACCTGGTGCACCCGGGCACACCAGGCCCCGGCCGCGGCGGCCAGGGCGGTCGCCGACACGGTAGCGTCATCGGACTCAGCGAACGGACGAGGTGTCCCGTCCGGGGCGGCCAGCAGCCGGCCCAGGAACCGTTTCCGGGACGCGCCGATCAGCACCGGGAACGGCCTCGCCCGGCCGCCGAGCGAGCTGACCTCCTGCAGGTGAGTGAGCAGGGCCCAGTTGTGCTCCGGCCGCTTGGCGAAACCGAGGCCCGGATCCAGGACGATCATGGCCGGGTCCACCCCGGCCTGCGTCACCACCTCGACGCGGCGGCACAGTTCCTCACTCACCTCGGCCACCACATCCCGGTAGACGGCCCTGGAATCCATGCTGTGACTGTGACCCCGCCAGTGCATCACCACATACGGCACCCCGGCGGCGGCCACGAGCTGGGGCATCTGGGGGTCGGCGAGGCCTCCGCTCACGTCGTTGACCAACCGGGCCCCCGCTTCCAGGGCCCGCTCGGCCACCTCTGCCCGCATCGTGTCCACGCTCACCGGGACGCCGGCCGCGACCAGACCCCGGATGACGGGCCCGACCCGGCCCAGTTCCTCCGCCGCGGTGATGCGCTGTGCCCCCGGGCGGGTGGACTCCCCGCCCACGTCCACGATGTCCGCGCCCGCGGCCTGGAGGTCCAGGCCGTGCTTGATCCCGGCCTCCGGGCCGAACCACAGGCCGCCGTCGGAGAAGGAGTCGGGGGTGACGTTCACCACCCCCATGACCAGGCACCGGCCCGGTTCTGGAAGGCCCGGCGGGCTGGCTGCCCGGGTCGCGTTGACGATCACGGGGTAACCCTACGCGGCAACCCAGCGCCCCCGCCCGTCCTGCGCCGTCCCGGGTGGCGGCTGCACTCTTCCCGCATGCCGCGCCCGGAAACCGGGCAAATCACCCGCCGGAACGCACGTCACACGGGAAAAGTGACAGGGGCCGGTACTCCTGCGTCACGAGTCGCTGATGGGGCGGGATGGACAGGGGCCCCCTATGGAGCCTCGGGGGGTCAGGTCGGGGGGCGGGACGCGTTTAACGCGGCCAGCCGGCGCCGGACCTTGCCGAGCCCGAGACGGCGGCCCAGCCGCCGCAGCTCCAGCTTCGGCCAGACCAGGAAGGCCTCGGCCTCCAGGGCCGCGAGGGCGACCCGGGGTGCGTCCGACGCACCGGGAAAGACGAAGAAGCGGGGTACCCAGGCCGGGGTGAACTTGGCGTTGAACTTGTACAGCGACTCGATCTGGAACCAGCGGGAAGCGAACAGCAGGATCCCGCGCCAGAGCCGGAGCACCGGGCCAGCCCCGATCCGCTCGCCGCGTTCGAGCGCAGACCGGAACACGGCGAAGTTCAGCGAGATTCGCTTGATCCCCAGCGACTCGGCGGCCTTGATGGTCTCCACGATGAGGAAGTCGTTGACGCCGGGCTGGGCGGTGCGGTCCCGGCGCATCAGGTCCAGCGAGAGCCCTTCCGCGCCCCACGGCACGAAGTGCAGGACGCCGCGGAGGACCCCGTTCTCGGTCGCGGTGGCGATCACGCAGTTCTCGTCGCCGGGAGCACCCAGCCGGCCCAGGGCCATGGAGAACCCGCGCTCGGTGGGGTTGCCGCGCCAGGACCCCGCCTGCCGGGCGAACTCCCCGATCTGCTCGCAGCCGACGTCACCGGCCCGGCGCACGTCGGCCACGTAGCCGCTGCGCTCCACCCGCGCCACCATCTGGCGGACGTTGCGCATGGGCCGGCCCTTGAGGCTGAAGTCGGCTACCTCCACGATCGCCTCGTCGCCCAGTTCCAGCGCGGTCAGTTCGCCCTCCCGGCACCACACCTCGGCGGCGTGCTCCCCGCAGCCCATCACGGCGGGCACCCAGGCGTGCCGGGCGGCCTCGTCGAGGAACGCGTGGATGGCCCCGGGCCAGGCTTCCGGATCCCCGAGCGGGTCGCCGCCGGCCAGCATGACGCCGGACACCACCCGGTAGCCGATGCAGGACTTGCCGGTCGGTGACCAGATGATGCTCTTGTCGCTGCGCAGCGTGAAGTATCCGAGGGAGTCCCGGTCGCCCTGCTTCTCCAGCAGATCCCGGACGCGCTCGGAGTCCTGCTGGCCCAGCCGCCCCGCGGGGCGGGCCGGCCGGAAGAACAGGTACGCGGTCACGACCAGGGTGAACAGGCCGAGGGCGCCCGTCAGCAGGGCGAACAGGTCGCTGCGCGCCTCGGGCACGAATCGGACCGGGCCAGACACGCCCACCAGGCCGTACACCACGTGCACCGCCCGCTGCCACAGCGAGTAGTCCTGAGCCAGTCCCCGGGCCAGCAGGATGTAGGTGAGGCCGATGGCCACGTCGGCCAGCACCAGCCCGAGGAAGACCCACAGCGCCCGCCACCGGGTCCGCGGGTCACCCACCGCGTAGAACTCGGCCCGGAAGTAGAGCAGCGCCGCCACCAGCAGGGCGGAGACGATGGCCGTGACGATCCGGCCCTCCCGGAACGGGATCACGTGCACCACGGCACTGGCCGCCAGCAGCAGCGTCACGGCCTCCCAGGCCCGGCGCTTCCGGCGCTTCAGGCCGTGCGAGAGCATCAGCAGCAGCAGGCCGATGATGACTGAGACGGTGTGGGTGACGTTGACCAGCGTGCCGGGCACGAAGGCATGGAACCTGGTCAGGTGCGAGGTGTAGAACAGGCCGGGGTGGACTACCTCGATGATGTCGGCCAGGCCGATCAGCAGGCACAGCCAGCCGGCGGCGATGGGCACCCAGCGGCGCTGGTTCCTGCGGTCAGGAGGCCTCGTGACCTGCCGTCCCGCGGCCGGTGGTGCCGCAGCGGGGGGACGCTCAGGAGGCGAGTCGGCAACACTCAAAGTCTTGCCCCCGCCCGCAGGCTTTCCGTCAGTTTCTGACATCTGGGTCATGCTCTGAATCACAGGCCACAAGAGTAGCTACGCATTCCACGAACGGCGGGCATTCCGCCTAAGGGAACGTTACCCGCTGGCGCGGCGACCGAATAGCAAGCTCATCGCTTCCATTCGGGTGCTCTGGCTTTCCCTGATGATCCCGCGAACCGCCGAGGTGACGGTCTTGGCGCCCGGCTTGCGCACGCCCCGCATCGACATGCACAGATGCTCCGCCTCGATCACCACCAGGACGCCCCGGGGTTCGAGGACGTTCATCAGCCCGTCCGCGATCTGCGTGGTCATGCGTTCCTGTACCTGAGGGCGGCGGGCGTAAACGTCGACGAGCCGGGCCAGCTTGGACAATCCGGTAATCTGGCCCTTTTCGTTTGGTATATAGCCGATATGTGCCATGCCAAAAAACGGCACCAAATGATGCTCGCACGTACTGTAGACCTCGATGTCACGCACCAGCACCAGTTCGTCGTGGTTGGCGTCGAACACTGTGGTCAAGACGTCCTCGGCCCGCTGGCCGAGCCCGGAGAACTGCTCGGCCAGGGCCCGGGCGACACGGGCCGGGGTGTCCCTCAGCCCGTCCCGCTCCGGGTCCTCGCCGATGGCGAGCAGGATCTCCCGGACCGCGCCCTCGATACGCGCCGCGTCGAAGTCAGCGCTCACTGGCCTTCGCCGGACGTCCCACCCTGGCCCTGGCCGCCGTGCGGCGGCTGGCCGGACGAGCCGCCGAGCGGACCAGCCTGGCCGTTGCCCGCGGACGGGTGGTCGTTGACCTCCGCCGCGGCCGTGAGGGCCAGTTCCTTGGGCGTCAGCACCGGCGGGCGGTCCGACGGCAGCCGCTTGCCGTAGCCGGTGTAGGAGCCCCGGGTCGGGCGCGTCTTGATCGGGGCGAAGATCCGCAGCACCTCGTTGCGGCTCAGCGTCTCCTTGTCCATCAGGTTCAGGACCAGGTCGTCCAGGACCTCCCGGTAGGTGACCAGGATCTCCCAGGCCTCGTCGTGTGCGGACTCGATGAGCCGGCGCACTTCCTCGTCGATGGTGGAGGCGATTTCCTCGGAGTAGTCCCGGGTGTGCGACATCTCCCGGCCCAGGAAGGGCTCACCGTCTCCGGTACCGAACTTGCGTGCCCCGAGCCGCTCGCTCATCCCGTACTCGGTGACCATGCCCCGGGCCACCGAGCTGGCCTTCTCGATGTCGTTCGCCGCACCCGTGGTGGGCTCGTGGAAGACCAGCTCCTCAGCGGTCCGGCCGCCGAGCAGCATGGCCAGCTGGTCCATCATCTCGGAGCGGGTGACCAGGAACTTGTCTTCCTGCGGGGCGGACGCGGTGTAGCCGAGGGCCCGGCCGCGCGGGATGATCGTGATCTTGTGCACCGGGTCGGCGTTCGGCAGGGCGTGGCCCACCAGCGCGTGGCCGCCCTCGTGGTAGGCGATGATCTTGCGCTCGCTCTCCGACAGCAGCACGCTCTTGCGCTCCGGGCCGGCCATGACCCGGTCGATGGACTCCTCCAGCGCAGCCATGGTGATCAGCGTGCCGTTGTGCCGCGCGGTCAGCAGCGCGCCTTCGTTGATCACGTTGGCCAGGTCCGCGCCGGTGAAGCCGGCCGTGCGGCGGGCGATGATGTCGAGATCCACGTCGGGGCCGAACGGCTTGCCGCGCGCATGCACCTTGAGGATGCCGCGGCGGCCGGTCAGGTCCGGCTGGGCCACCACGATCTGCCGGTCGAACCGGCCGGGACGCAGCAGCGCCGGGTCCAGGATGTCGGGCCGGTTGGTCGCCGCGATCACGATCACGCCGCCCTTGACGTCGAATCCGTCCAGCTCGACCAGGAGCTGGTTCAGCGTCTGCTCCCGCTCGTCGTGGCCGCCGCCGAAGCCCGCACCACGGTGCCGGCCCACAGCGTCGATCTCGTCCACGAAGACGATGGCGGGCGCGTTGGCCTTGGCCTGCTCGAACAGGTCGCGGACCCGGGACGCACCGACGCCGACGAACATCTCGACGAAGTCAGAGCCGGAGATGGAGTAGAACGGCACGCCGGCCTCGCCGGCCACCGCGCGGGCGAGCAGCGTCTTGCCGGTACCGGGCGGCCCGTAGAGCAGCACGCCCTTGGGGATCTTGGCCCCGATGGCCTGGAACTTGGCCGGGTTCTGCAGGAAGTCCTTGATCTCCTGCAGCTCCTCGATGGCCTCGTCCGCGCCGGCCACGTCGGCAAAAGTGGTCTTCGGAGTGTCCTTGGTAATGAGTTTGGCCTTGGATTTGCCAAAGTTCATCACCCGGGAGCCGCCACCCTGCATCTGGTTCAGCATGAAGAAGAAGATGAGGATGACCAGGAGGAACGGCAGCCAGCTGAAGATAAGGCTCCATACCGAGCTGCTCTTGGGCACGTTGACGTTCCAGCCCTCCGGCGGCTGCTTCGTCTGGAGTAGCTGCGCGAGCTGCTGGCCCTCGTTGCCCACCCACGAGGCCTCGTACTTCTGACCTGACTTCGTGGTGATCTGGATCGTCTGCTCTTTGTCGGTGAGCAGCGCCGACTTGACGTTGCCCTCATTGATGAGGGTGACGACCCTGGACGTGTCCGTCTGGGTGTACGAGCTACCCGAGCTGGCGTATTCGTAGACGACGAAGAAGACCAGCAGCATCACAAGGACCGCCACGAACGGCCCGCGGAAATAGCGCTTCAGATCCATCGATGACCGGCCCCGCCAGCCTTGCGCGGGTTCCTCCTGACCAGCGTCATGTCCTGCCGATCCCGGCTGGACTGCCTTCCGCCTGAGTGAGCATGCCTGGCTTCCTTGTCATCGCCGGCAGCGTTTGTCATTCCCGGCCGCGCTGCCGGGAATACCCGACGGTACACCCCGGCCGGCGCAGTCGGCACAGAGAAGCTGCTGCCACGACTCAGCGAGCCTTCGCTGACCTCAACGCTCCTCATCGCTGATCCTGTTCCCTAGGTCCGCCTGGCGGCCCGGCGGCGCTGCGGCGGATTCCTCCGCCCTGGGTTCTGCGTCCGTCCCGGACGACTCCTCACCTTTGTATACATGCGGGGCGAGGGTGCCGATGAACGGCAGATTCCGGTACTTCTCGGCGTAGTCGAGTCCGTACCCGACCACGAACTCGTTCTCGATGTCGAAGCCGGTGTAGGCGACGTCCACGTCCATCCGGGCGGCGGCGGGTTTGCGCAGCATGACGCACACCTGCACCGAGGCCGGGCCCCGGGACCGCAGGTTGCCGACCAGCCAGGACAGGGTAAGCCCGGAGTCCACGATGTCCTCGACCACCAGCACATCCTTGCCGGTGATGTCGGTGTCGAGGTCCTTCAGGATCCGCACCACCCCGGAGGACCGGGTGCCTGAGCCGTACGAGGACACGGCCATCCAGTCCATCTCGACCGGCATGTGCATCGCCCGGGCCAGATCGGCCATCACCATGACGGCCCCCTTCAGCACCCCGACGAGCAGTAGTTCGCGGCCGGCGTAATCAGCGTCGATCTGGGCCGCCAGCTCAATCACCCGGGCCTGCAGCCGTTCCTCCGCGATGAGCACGTCTTTCAGGTCCGCACCAACGTCACTCGCGTCCACCGGTAGCCTCCGCCTCGGTCCGGTCCGGCGGCCCCACCCTGACTGGCCCACCTCTGACTACGCTGCCTGCCCTCTCCTGCAGGGAGGCCGGACTAACACTGAACAGCAGCCTCCCATACCGGCGCTGCACCCGGACGGCCCCGGGCAGGTCTGCCCCGCGCTGGCCGTGCCACCCGGTCACCAGCGCGTCCAGGGCGGCGACATGGGCGGCGCTCAGCGAGCCACCCGGGCAGCCGGCCGTCAGGGCGGCCTGGCGCAGCACCCGGGTCCGGATCGCCGGGGCCAGTTCGGCCAGGCCCTCGATGTCCACCGTGGCCAGGGTGCCGCCGGCGATGTCCGCCGTGGCGCCCGGACCCTGGATCCGGCCCTCCTCACCGCGGGCGATGTCGTCCAGCGCCTCGCAGTCCGCGGCCAGCTGGGCCGCGCTGCGGGCCAGCGCCTCGGCGATTCCCGGGCCGAGCGCCTCCTCCAGCGCGGGCAGCGCCTGATGGCGCACCCGGACCCGCGCGTAGGAGGGGTCACGGTTATGCGGGTCGTCCCACGGCTCAAGCCGCTGCGCCAGGCAGGCCTCGCGCAAGGTGGCCCGGCCGAGGCCGAGCATCGGGCGGCGGAAACGGCCACGCCGGGCGGGCATCCCCGCCAGGGCCCGCGCACCGGAGCCACGGGCCAGCCCGAGCAGCACGGTCTCGGCCTGGTCGTCGCGGGTGTGGCCGAGCAGCACCACCGCGGCCCCGGCCTGCAGCGCCTCCTGCTCAAGCGCGGTGTACCGGGCGCTGCGGGCCGCCGCTTCGGGGCCACCGGACCCGGGCGGCACGGTCACCTGGACCCGCCGCACTGGGTCGAGCCCGAGGGCCAGCAGCGCCGCCTGGACCCGGGAGGCCTGCGCCGCCGACCCTTCCTGCAAGCCGTGGTCTACGGTCACGCCGCCGCCGCGCAGCCCCAGCCTCGGTGCCTCGTGGGCGAGCGCAGCGGCCAGGGCCAGCGAATCCGCGCCTCCCGAGCATGCGGCCAGCACCAGGTCCCCAGGCTCCAGATCGCTGAGGCAGCGCCGGACGCAGGACCGCGCCTGGGCTACCGCGGGATGCGGGCCCACGGCCGGTCAGCCTCCCGCGGCCAGCGCGCCTCCACGGCCCACCCGGTCCAGCCACAGCTCCGGGTGCACGAACTCGTCCTTGGTCGGCAGGGTCTGCGGCGACGTCCACACCTTGTTGAAGGTGGCCATCCCCGCCTCCTCCACGACCGCCTTGACGAAGCGCGAGCCCTGGGCGTACTGCTTCATCTTCAGGTCGATGCCGAGGATCCGGCGCAGGGTGCGCTCGATCCGTCCCCCGGTACCCCGCCGCTCGTTGAAGCGCTGCCTGATCTGCTCGACCGAAGGCACCACCTGCGGGCCGACGGCGTCCATCACGTAGTCACCGTGCCCCTCGACCAGGGTCATCACACTGGTCAGGCGGTCCAGGATCTCTCGCTGCCGGGGGCTCTGGATCGCCTCCAGCACGCTGTCCCCGCCGCCGTCGCGCACCGCGCCCGCCACGGCGTCGGCCGCGGAGCGGAGCCGGCCCAGGATGGTCGCCGGATCCAGGTCGGAGGCGAGCAGAAACTCGCTCATCTGCTCCTGGACGTAGCCGCGCAGCCAGGGCACCGAGGTGAACTGGGTCCGGTGGGTCTCCTCGTGCAGGCACACCCACCGGCGGAAGTCGTGCGGGTTGACCCCGAGTTCGCGCTCGACCATCACGATGTTCGGCGCGACCAGGGTCAGCCAGGCCGGCGCGCGACGCCGTTGGGCGAGCTGGGGTCCGGCGGCAGGAAAAGCTCGTACTGGCCGAGGACCCGGCCGGACAGGTAGGCGAGGATCAGCCCGGCCTGGACGCCGGTGACCCGGGATCCCACCGCCGTGACGACCGCCCCGCCCGGGGCGTTGCCCCGCTCCCGCAGGTGCTCAGCCAGTGGGTCGAGCACGACCCGGAAGCCGTCCACGTTGGCCCGGATCCAGCCCGGCCGGTCTACGACAGCGACCCAGCCGCTGCCGTCCTCGCCGGGTCCGGACATGCCGGTGACCGCCCGGACCGGCTCGGACACCTGGTCGGCGAGCGCACGGAGTTCCGCGACCACCGCCCGCGCCTCACCCAGGCTGACCTGGGGTCCTGGCCGTGCCCACCTGACCCCGGTCGAGATGGCCACGTCCCAATCGATCATCTGCCCGCTGCTCACCCCTCCACCGTACGTGCTCGGGGGGGCCGAGGGAGCCCGGTGGCCCGTGGTTCCCTGACTCGGGCACCAGTTCACCGGCTCCGGCAGCCGCACCCAGCCAGGGCCGAGGCCATCCGGTCGAGCCCATCCGCGGCCTTCCCGAGGCCCGCGGCGGGCACCTGGTCGGTCATGAACGCGAAGGCCAGCAGCCGTCCGCTGGCGTCGTAGACCAGCCCGGCCAGGGTGGCCACGCTGCTCAGGTTGCCGGTCTTGG
Organism: uncultured Actinomycetes bacterium; assembly: GCA_963844695.1. Lineage (GTDB taxonomy): Bacteria > Actinomycetota > Actinomycetes > Streptosporangiales > Streptosporangiaceae > RYN-230. The sequence continues at coordinate 14,015 of CAWJPL010000043.1, read as the reverse complement.
CCCGGACCAGGCCGCGGGAGCGGGCGGTGAATCCGCTGAAGACGCTCTGCCCCGGGGCCAGGGTGCCGGAGAAGCCGGCCACCGGCATGCCGGTGATGGCGGCCCGCAGGCGGCCCCGGGTGCCCGCCGACGCCAGGCTGACCAGGCGGGCCAGCGCGGCCGGGGCGATCCGGTCCTGCGGAGACAGGCCTGAGCCGTCGACCAGGTGAATCCCGCCGGCCACGCCGAGCCGGCGCGCGATGGCCGTGACCGCCGCGGCCGCGCCGCTGAACGAGGCCGGCCGCCTCTCGCGCAGTGCGACCTGGCGGGCCAGGTTCTCGGCGATCACGTTGTTGCTCTCGCGCAGCATCCAGCTCACGATCGCCGCCAGCGGCGGTGAGGACACCGACGCGAGGATGGCCGCGTGCGCCGCCGCCCTCTGCTGGCCGCCGGGGCCGGTGACGCGGATCCCGTCGGCGCTGAGGAAGGCCGCGAAGGCCTGGGCCGCCTGCCCGGCGGGGTTCGGCCGACCGGGGCCGGAAATTACCCGGATCGTCCGCGTCCTGCGGCGCGCCGCCCGGGTCAGCCGGCCCTGATCGACCTCGAGCGAGGTGATCGCGGTGACGTTGCCGGTGGTGACGTAGGCCGCCGGCCATCCCGGCGCCAGCGGCGGCCCGGTGAACAGGGAGGCGTCGTAGCTCATCCGGACCGAGTGGCGCCCCTGGGCGCGCAGCGCCTTCGCGGTGGCGCTGGCCAGCGCCTTGAGCGTGGCCGGCTGGGGATAGTCCGACGCGGGGGCCGGGCCTGCGGCCAGGGTCGGATCCCCTCCGCCGACCAGCACGATCGATCCGGGCGACGCACCCGGGACCACCCGGGTGGTGAACCGGGCCGAGGGGCCGAGCACGTCGAGCGCGGCGATCGCGGTCACCAGCTTGGTCGTGGAGGCCGGCTGGATCAGGGTCGTGGCCCCCCGGGCGAACAGCACCCGCCCGGTCCCGGGGTCGACGACCTCGGCGCCCGCCTGCTTGCCGAGCACCCGGGAGCCGAGTATCCCGGACAGTGCCGCGGACAGGCCGCGACTGGTGGGCAGCGGGGCGGAGGAGCGGGCGCCCGGCAGCACCTGGCTGGCGGCGGCCGGCGGGTGGGCGGCGACCCGGGGGATGTTCCAGAGGGCCAGGCGGGCGGGCATCAAGGTGGCGACCGCCACGCCGGCGGCGAGGGTGAAGGCGCTTATCAGGGCGAGCGTGACCACCATGGTGGCCCTCAGCCGCTGGGACTGGGGCGTGCTGGCCTGGGGCCGGTTCGGCCGAGTCTGGCTCGGCAGTGCCCGGTTCGCCAACGCCGATCCCCTCACGAGATGCTTAGACTCCGGAAGCGGGGACCCAGCCGACACCGGTCCCCGTGAGCCAGGAAGGCAGCCTGGGACACGTCCAGGCACCGGAGTCAATCACCTTCACGGCCAGGGAGCGACATCGTGCAATTCGATGTAGTCATCGAGATCCCCAAAGGGCAACGGAACAAGTATGAGATGGACCACGAGACTGGCCGCATCCGGCTGGACCGGATGCTGTTCACCTCGACCCGGTACCCCTCGGACTACGGATACGTCGAGGACACCCTGGCCGACGACGGGGATCCGCTCGACGCGCTCGTGCTGCTGGAAGAGCCCACCTTCCCGGGCTGCCTGATCCGCTGCCGGGCCATCGGCATGTTCCGGATGCGGGACGAGAAGGGCCTGGACGACAAGATCCTCTGCGTGGCGGCGACCGATCCCCGGATGTCCGGGCTGGCCGACATCGATGACGTGAATGAGTTCGACCTGCTGGAGATCCAGCACTTCTTCGAGGTCTACAAGGCCCTGGAGCCGGGCAAGGAGGTCGAGATCGGCGGCTGGATCGGCCGGACGGAGGCGGAAAAGGAAATCGAGACCTGCCGTCTGCGGCTGCTGGAATCCGGAGAGTAGCCAGCCAGGCCGGGTGCCCACCGGGGCCAGGGTCTTGGCATTACCGGCATGACCTGGCCGGGCCCGCTCGCGACCAGCCCCTGTGATGCGCGACACTGTGCATATAACGTGCACAAGGAGGCACCCGTGGAACATGCGGAGGACGTTCTCAGCCGGGCGCCGCTGTTTGAGGCTCTCGATGATGAGGGCGCCAAAGCACTGCGGTCCCTGGTGACAGACGTTGATCTTGTCCGGGCAGAACGGCTGTTCGACGAAGGTGATTCCGGGGACCGGCTCTACGTCGTGCTCGAAGGCAAGATCAAACTGACGCGCGCCGCCCCGGACGGGCGGGAGAATCTGCTCAGCGTGCTCGGCCCAGGTGAGATGTTCGGCGAACTCTCCCTGTTCGACCCGCGTCCGCGGACCTCGAGCGCGGTCGCGGTCACCGACACCCGGCTGGCCGCCCTGGCTCATGACGAGCTGCTGGACTGGCTGACCGGGCGCCCCGAGGTGTCCCTGCATCTGCTGCGGGCCCTGGCCCAGCGGCTGCGCCGGGCCAACGACGTCATGGCCGACCTGGTGTTCACCGACGTGCCCGGCCGGGTGGCCAAGGCCCTGCTCGACCTTGCGGACCGCTTCGGTGAGCAGACCCCGGAAGGGCTTCAGGTTCACCACGACCTCACCCAGGAAGAGCTGGCCCAGCTGGTCGGGGCGTCCCGGGAGACGGTGAACAAGGCGCTGGCCGACTTCGCCGCCCGGGGCTGGCTGACCTTGGCGGCCAAGTCCGTGCTGATCATTGACGCGGACCGGCTGGCCAAGCGGGCCCACTGATTCAGCGGACACTGACCAGCGGGCACTAACCAGCGAGCACTGATTTAGCGGGCACTGACTGGCGGGCACTGACTGGCGGGCACGGACTGGCCGGCGCTGGCCGGCCCTGATTAGCCGGCCCTGAGGGTCAGGGGCTGACCCCCGGGGGCAGTTCTCCCTGGCTGGCCAGGTAGTCGAGCTGGGCCCGGACCGACCACCGGGCGAAAGGCCAGAGGCTGCGGTCCACATCCGCGTAGACGCGGGCGACGATCTCCTCGCCGGTCCGGTCCCCGGCCGCGAGGGCGGCGCGGATCTCGGCGAGCCGCTCCCGGCGGTGCGAGATGTAGAAATCGAGCACCCCGGCCGGGTCGGCGAGCAGCGGCCCGTGACCCGGCAGCAGCGTGCTCAGCCGCTGTTCGTCGGCGAGGGCCCGGAGCCGGTCCAGGGTGGCCAGGTAGTCGGCCAGGCTGCCGTCCTCGGCGATCACCGTGGTGCCCCGGCCCAGCACCGTGTCCCCGGTGAGCAGGGCCCCGTCGGCGGGCAGCAGCAGGCAGACGGAGTCGGCGGTGTGCCCGGGCGACGCCACCACCCGCAGTTCACAGCCGGCCTCGGTGAGCACGTCGCCCGGGCCCAGGCCGCCGTCGGCCGCCTCGCGGCTACGGGCGCGGCTCTCGTCCGGCCCCCGCCGCAGCGCCGGGTCCACGGCCATCACCGGTGCCCCGGTCAGGGCGGCCAGCCGGGCCGCGCCCGCCGAGTGGTCCAGGTGCCCGTGGGTGAGCAGGATGCGGCCGATCCGCTGGCCCGCCGCGGCGGCCAGATCCCGGACCCGCCCCAGGTGCGCCTCGTCGTCCGGCCCTGGGTCCACGACCACGGCCACCGCCGACCCCGGCTCGGCGATCAGCCAGGTGTTGGTTCCGTTCAGGGTCATCGGGCCGGGATTCGGGGCGAGGACGCAACGGGCCCGCGCGGTGCCTGAGCCGTCGATGGGCGCGGCAGCGCCCGCCGGGGGGTTGCTGCCCGGCGGGGAGCTGTCCGCCGCGGTCACAGTGCCTCCCGGGGCGTTCGCGCCGACCGGCACGAAGGACCCGGCCAGCCACTCGGCCGGACCTGACCGCCCGCCCTCGCGAGCCGGTACCCGACACTCACAGGGGGTACTCCACGTCCAGGTCCGCGGTCAGCCACAGGGTGTCTCCGGCCTCGACGACCTGCGGCCTTACCGGGCGAAGCTGGCGGGTGGCCCGCAGCGCCGCGTCCACCTGCGCGTACGCGCCCACCTCGGCCAGGCACACGGCGGTCGGCGGCATCAGCCGCAGCTCACGCTGGCGCGCGGCCCGGATCGCCGCGTCCGGCTGCCACCAGGCCACCTCGTCGGCCTCACCGCCGACATGCCTGGTCCGCTGGCCGGCCGGGACGACGGCGAGGAAGAACCTGGTGTCATACCGGCGGGGCTCGACGACCGGGGTGATCCAGCGCGCCCAGGGACGCAGCAGGTCCGAGCGCAGCACCAGGCCGCGGCGGCCGAGGAAGCCGGCCAGGGACAGCGAATGGTCCAGCAGGGCCTGCCGGTCCACCTCCCAGTCCGGGCCGCTGGTGTCCGCGACCACCGTGCTGGCGGTCGGGCCGGCCAGCAGCACGCCGGACTCCTCGAACGTCTCCCGGACCGCGGCACACACCAGCGCCCGGGCCACGCCGGCGGGCGCGCCCAGGTCCCGGCCCCATTCCACCGGATCGGGCCCGGCCCAGGCCAGTCCCTCCTCGGCGTCCCGGGGATCCACGGACCCGCCGGGGAAGACGGACGCACCGGGCGCGAACGCCATGGACCGCACGCGGCGCAGCAGGTAGACCTCGACGCCGGGCCGGTTCCGCCGCCATCGGCCGGAGCAGTAGCACCGAGGCGGCGTCGCGAGGGGTCACCGGTGGCTTCCGGCCGCTCAGCACGTCGCGGGCCTGCTCGGCCAGCGCGGAGGGCAGGCGCAAGATCGCGTGGTCCGGCGGCGTCGCGCTACCCGGCCCGCTGCTACCCGGCCCACTGCCGGCCGAGCCAGTACCGGCCGAGCCAGTACCGCCCGCCCCACTGCCGGCCGAGCCAGTACCGGCCGAGCCAGTACCGGCCGGTTCAGGCACGCGGGGCGTTCCCGACCTCGGCGATCAGCTCGACTTCGACGGGAGTGTCGAGCGGGAGGACCGCCATCCCGACCGCGCTGCGCGCGTGCCGTCCCGCGTCACCGAACACCTCCAGGAGCAGCTCGCTGGCCCCGTTGATGACCTGGGCCTGCTGGGTAAAGTCGGGCGCGCTGGCCACGAACCCGGTGACCTTGACCACCCGGATCACAGCTGACAGGCCGCCCGATACCGACGCCACCGCGGCGAGAGCGTTCAGCGCGCAGATCCGGGCGAGCGCCGCGGCCTCGGCCACGCTGACCTCGGCCCCGACCTTCCCGGTCACCTGCAGTGCTCCGTTGACCATCGGGAGCTGGCCCGAGGTGTAGACGTAGGCGCCGGTGCGTACGGCGGGCACGTAGGCGGCCAGTGGCGGGGTCACCGCCGGGAGCGCCAGGCCCAGGGCGGCGAGCCGCTCCTCAGGTGAGCTGCCCGCCGGAGCCGGTCCAGCCGTCATGACTCCCCCTTAGCCCGCTTCATGTAGGCCACCAGTTGCTCAGGGTTGGGGCCCGGCACCAGCGCCACGAGCTCCCAGCCGTCGTCGCCCCAGTTGTCCAGGATCTGCTTGGTTGCGTGCACCAGCAACGGCACTGTCGCGTACTCCCACTTTTGCATGGCGCCACCCTAGCGGGCAGGGCGCCGGACCTCAGGCTGCCGTCAGCCGGCCGCTAGGGCCTCTTGCCGTTCGGGGTTTCCTGCCCGTCAGCCGGGGGTGTGCCCACGGTGCCCGGGGCGGCAGTTCCGGGGGTAGTGGACTCCGGGGCGGGTGCGGCCTCGGGGACCGGCGGGATGGCTCCCTCGGGGACCGGCGGGATGGCCGCCTCGTCCAGTTCCGGCACGGGCGCCTCGGGAATCTCCGGGAGCGGGGCGTTGACGATCTCCGCGAGGGGCGCGTCAGCGATCCCGGGCAGCTCTTCGGCCCCTCCGACCTCGGACTCGGCCTCGGCCGCCGCGAGCTCAGCGTCCCCGGTGTCCGCCGGCGGCGGCGCCACCTGCCCTGACTCGGCCACCCCGGGCGCCACCCGGTCGAAGAACCGGAGCAGCTCGACCGGCACCGGCATGACCAGCGTGCTGTTCTTCTCGGCGGCGACCTCGACCACGGTCTGCAGCAGCCGGAGCTGAAGCGCGGCCGGGTCCCGGGCCATCACGTTGGCCGCCGCGGCGAGCCGCTTGGAGGCCTGGTACTCACCGTCGGCGGAGATGATCCTGGCCCGCCGTTCCCGCTCGGCCTCAGCCTGGCGGGACATGGACCGCTTCATCCCCTCGGGCAGGTTCACGTCCTTGAGCTCGACCCGCTCCACCCGGATGCCCCAGGGTCCCTCGGTCGGCTCGTCGATGATCCGGCGCAGTTCCCGGTTGACGGTGTCCCGCTCGGCGAGCAGCTGATCCATCTCGGACTGGCCGATGATGGACCGCAGCGAGGTCTGGGCCTGCTGCGACACGGCGAACATGTAGTTCTGGACGTTCACGACCGCCTTGATGGGGTCGATGACCCGGAAGTAGACCACCGCGTCCACGCGGACGCTGACGTTATCCCTGGTGATGCCCTCCTGGGCGGGGACCGCCATGGCGATGATCTGCATGTTGACCTTCTGCATGCGGTCGCCGACCGGCCGCAGGATGGTCAGTCCCGGACCCCGGACCCCGGGCAGGACCCGGCCGAACCGGAACACGATGCCCTGCTCGTACTGCTGCACGACCCGGAGCGAGCGGCCGACCACTGTCACGCCGGCCAAGATGATCAGCACCACTATGACAATCAGGGCTGCGACCATCGGACACACCTCTTCTCATCGCTGAGGTCCCCCGCCGTCTGGCCCTTCGAGTCCCAGCCTAGTGACAAACGGAGCGCGCGACACCACCCCCTGCCGCCGCACGCCGGGACCCCCGGCCACGGCCCGCCAGACCTCCCGCCACGGCCCGCCAGACCCCCGGCCACAGCCCGCCGACGCCGGACATCGCCACTCCGGCGAGCCCCGCCGCCCCCCGGCCAGCGGAGTATCTGGTGCCCAGGCGGCGATAGCCTCCTGTGGGTGAGGTCGCGGGACACAGACTGGGAAGGTGTCCGGCTGCACGTTGTCACCGGCAAGGGCGGGACGGGCAAGACGACGGTAGCCGGGGCACTGGCCATCGCGCTGGCAGCCGGGGGCCGCCGGGTGCTGCTCATGGAGGTCGAGGGACGCCAGGGCATCGCCCGCCTGTTCGACTCCCCGCCGTTGCCCTACGCGGAGCGGCGGGTCGCGGTAGCCCCGGGCACCCCCACCCTGCCCGGCGGGGAAGTGGAAGGGCTCGCCGCCGATCCCGAGGCCGCCCTGATCGAGTACCTGGAGATGTTCTACAACCTCCGGCACGCCGGGACCGCCCTGACCCGCCTGGGCGTGGTCGACTTCGCCACCACCATCGCCCCCGGCCTGCGTGACGTGCTGCTGACCGGCAAGGCCGTGGAGGCCACCCGGCGCCGGTCCGGGGGACGGCTCTACTACGACGCGGTGGTCATGGACGCCCCGCCCACCGGCCGGATCGGCAATTTCCTGAACGTGGCCACCGAGATATCGGGCCTGGCCAAGGTGGGCCCGATCCGCGGCCACGCCGACACCGTGCAGAGCGTCATCAAATCCCCGCAGACCGCCGTGCATTTCGTGACGGTCCTGGAGGAGATGCCGGTCCAGGAGACCCTGGACGGTGTGGCCGAGCTGCGCGGGCTGGCCCAGGGCGGTCTCCAGCTCGGCGGGATCATGATCAACATGGTCCGCCCGGTGGACCTGACCGAGGAGCAGTTGCAGGCGGCGGCCAGCGGCGCCCTGGACGAGCACGAGCTGGATCTGGGCCTGAAGGCGGCGGGCATCGAGGACCTCCGGGGGCTGGCCGCCAGCCTGACCGCGGAGCTGACCGAGCACGCCCGTGAGGAGCTGGCCCAGCGGGCCCAGCGGGCCCGGCTGGCCGACGCCGGGCAGCCGTGTTATGACCTGCCGCTGATCACTGACCAGATGGACCTGGCCGGGCTGTACCGGCTGGCCGCGGCCCTGCGTGAGCAGGGAGCGGCCTGAGCTATGCGAGGAAACAAGCAGGGAGCAGCCTGAGCTATGCGAAGAAACAAGCAGGGAGCAGCCTGACATGCGACCAGGGCCAGCCCTCGAGGTGGACCGGCTGCTGGATGATCCGCGGACCCGGATCATCGTGTGCTGCGGCTCGGGTGGCGTCGGCAAGACCACGACCGCCGCGGCGCTGGGCCTGCGCGCCGCCGAGCGGGGCCGCCACGCGGTCGTGCTCACCGTGGACCCGGCCCGGCGCCTCGCGCAGTCGATGGGCCTGTCGTCACTGGACAACACGCCGCGGCCGGTCCCGGGCGCGGCGGGCGAGTCAGGCGGGACCCTGCACGCGATGATGCTGGACATGAAGCGGACCTTCGACGAGATCGTCGAAGCGCACTCCGACCCGGACCGGGCCGCGCAGATCCTGGCCAACCCGTTCTACCAGTCGCTGTCGTCGAGTTTCGCCGGCACGCAGGAGTACATGGCCATGGAGAAGCTGGGCCAGCTGCGCCGGGCGGACGAGTGGGACCTGATCGTGGTGGACACGCCGCCGAGCCGGTCGGCGCTCGATTTCCTGGACGCCCCGCAGCGCCTGGGCCGGTTCCTTGACGGACGGCTGATCCGGCTGCTGGGCGCGCCGACCAAGGCGGGCGGCCGGGCGTACCTGAAGTTCATGACGGCCGGCTTGACCATGGTGACCGGCGTGATCACCAAGATCATCGGCGTCCAGATGCTCCGCGACGTGCAGACCTTCATCGCGGCCTTCGACACCATGTTCGGCGGGTTCCGTGAGCGGGCCGACGACACCTACCGGCTGCTCCAGGCGCCCGGCACCGCGTTCCTGGTCATCGCCACCCCCGAGCCGGACGCCCTGCGTGAGGCGTCGTACTTCGTGGACCGGCTGTCCTCGGACCAGATGCCGCTGGCCGGCCTGATCGTCAACCGGGTGCACCGATCGCCGGCCGCCGGGCTGTCGGCCGCGCGCAGCCTGGCCGCGGCCGAGGTGCTGCAGCCGGTTCCCGGACCCGCCGAAAATCCCCCTGGGCCGGGGTGAAAACGGCCATGGAGAGGACGGCCAGCGAGCCGGGGACGGCCTCGCTGGCCCCGGAGCGGGAGCCCGCGACCTGCGCGGGACTCCCGCCGCTGCGGCTGCGACCATGTCACGTCATCCGCTCACCGCCACGGCCCTGCGCTTGCACGCAGAGCGGATGCAGCTGGCTGAGCGGGAGCGTCGGCTGGAAGAAAGCTTCTCAGCAGCTCACCCGGCGATCCCGATAGTCGAGGTCCTCGCGCAGCCAGAGGACGTCCATGACCTCGATGGCCTGCGCTCGGTGGGGAAGGAACTCGCCCGGGGGGTGAGGCTCAGCTAGCGACGCTGCTCGCTGAGCGATTTCATCCGGCTCGTCAGCTAGCAACCAGTTCGTCGTCCGAGCTGCGCTCGTCGGTGCGCTCGTACTGGTTGCGGGCGTGCTCCAGCAGTTCCCGCCACGACGTCACGTCGGGGCGGCGGCGGAGCAGAGCCCGGCGCTCACGTTCGGTCATGCCGCCCCAGACGCCGAACTCGATGCGGTTGTCCAGCGCATCGGCCAGGCATTCGGTGCGGACGGTGCAGCCGCGGCAGATCAGCTTGGCCCGGTTTTGCGCCGCACCCTGGACGAAAAGCTCGTCCGGGTCCGTTCCCTTGCATGCGGCGCGGGCGGTCCAGTCTGTGATCCACATGTGGCCCACTCCTCCTGATCGTCACGGCCCGGGAGGTCGTCACGCCGGATGGCGTTCACCTGCGGTACCAGGGGCAGACGTTTTCACGCCTGTTTCCGTTGTCGGTGTTGCGGAAAAGTAACTTACGGAAGACCAGGGGGTTAGCGCCAGAGCCCGTTGGGCCCATTTCGCGCATAGCCCGCCTGGGCCATGCCATGCTTGCCGAGTGGTTACCGTTCCGCGTGGCAGGCTAGCCTCTCGCGACCGGACATGTTATGCAAGCCGCCAAGGCTCACCGCTGAGGACGTACCCTGAGGACCGTGTTGACACCTGGAGCTTTCGCGAAGGTCGGCATCGGCGTACGCATCATCCTGTACGCCGTGGTCGCGGGCCTGCTCGCGGGAGGCCTGGCCATCCCGGCGGTGGGCGCGGTCGGACTCGTGACCCGCAACCAGACCAACAGCTTCAACAACATGAAGACCGGGGCCATCGGCCAGCTGCCGGTCCGCTCCGAGATCCTGGACAGCAAGGGCCGCCTGCTGGCGTACTTCTACCCGCGCGGCATCGACCGGGAGCCGGTCACCTTCGACCAGATCTCGCCCGTGATGCGCAAGGCCATCGTGGCCATCGAGGACTCCCGGTTCTACCAGCACGGGGCGATCGACGTCCGCGGCACGATCCGGGCCGTCGTCTACGACCTCGAGCACAAGCAGGTCCAGGGCGGGTCCACGCTCACCCAGCAGTACGTGAAGAACGCGCTCATCCTGACCGCGCCGAACCCCCAGATGGCCAAGCAGGCCACCTCGGAGACGCTGAGCCGCAAGATCAAGGAACTGCGGCTGGCCATCGACGTCGAGGGGAAGATGACGAAGGAACAGATCCTGGCGGGCTACCTCAACGCCGCGTTCTTCGGCACCTCCTACGGCAACCAGGCGGTCGGCGTCGGGGCGGCCGCCGAACGGTACTTCGACACCACCGCGGCCAAGCTGACCCTGCCCCAGGCGGCCATGCTGGCCGGGATGGTGGAGAACCCGGCCCTCGACAATCCCGTCACCAACCCCAGCGCGGTGATCAAGCGGCGCAACGTGGTGCTGGCCCGGATGGCCCAGCTGCACATCATCAGCCAGGCGCAGGCGGTGGCCGTCGGCAAGCAGGGACTCGGTCTGCACCAGACCACGCTGCAGACCGGCTGCACCAGCGGCTCGGCCAAGAGCGCCGCGTTCTTCTGTGACTACGTGGTCTCGCTGCTGAAGCAGGACAAGGCCTTCTCCCAGGCCTGGAACACCCTGAACACCACCGGCGGCCTGAAGATCTACACCACGCTGAGCCGGAAGGACCAGCACGCCGCCAAGCAAGCGGTGAACTACATGGTCCCGCAGCCGCCCAACGGGGCCAACCCGGCCGGTAACGCGGACTCCGAGGTCCTTATCCAGCCCGGCTCCGGGCGCATCCTGGCCATCGCCAACGACCGGTCCTACGGCTTCGGGAAGAACCAGACCACCGTGGACTACGCGGTGAACACCCCGTACGACGGCGGGGTGGGGGTGCAGACCGGCTCGTCGTCCAAGCTGTTCACCCTGATCACCGCCCTGGAGCAGGGCGTGCCGTTCGGGTTCCCGCAGACCGTCCCGGCGGCCACGAGCCTGACCGGGTTCACCAACTGCAAGGGTCAGCCGATCGCCAGCCCCTGGCACGTGATCAACGACTCGCCGTCGGAAAAGGGCGGGTTCAGCCTGTACAACGCCACCGCCCAGTCGGTGAACATCTACTTCGGCATGCTGGAGCGCAAGGTCGGCCTGTGCAACGTGGTCAAGACGGCCGACGCGCTGGGCGTGACCCGGGCCGACGGCAAGTCGCTGCTGAAGTGGGACCACGGCCAGGTGCCCGCGGACGACCTCCCGTCGTTCACCCTCGGCTCGGTCAACGTGTCCCCGATGAGCATGGCCGCGGCCTACGCGACCGTCGCCGCCCGCGGCGTGTACTGCACGCCGATCGCCGTGGCCAAGATCATCAGCCAGACCGGGGCCCGGCTGCCAGTCCAGAAGGCGCAGTGCCACCAGGCCATCCCCACCGGGGTCGCCGACGCGGCCAGCTACGTCCTGCAGAGCGTGCTCACCGTCGGGACCGCGGCGGGCCTGGGCATCGGGCGGCCCGCGGCGGGCAAGACGGGCACGTCGGACAACTTCGACTTCGCCGCGTTCGGCGGCTACACCCCCGACCTGGCCGGCTACGTGTCCACGTTCAACCCGGCGGACCCGGTCAAGTTCCCGATGGAAGGCACGGGCTCCTGCTACCGGGAAGGCTGCCCGGGCGAGATGTTCGGCGCCGACGCGCCCGCGCACACCTGGCAGATGACGTTCCTGCACGCGAACCTGGCCAATCCGGCCCCGGGCTTCGTCATGGGTGACATCCCCGGCGAGCTCTGGTCGCTGGGCACCGGCGTGAACAACCCGGCCCCGCCGAAGAAGCCCGGCAAGGGCGGCGGCGGGCACGGCGGCGGCGGCGGCAACGGCGGAGGCGGTCCCGGCCCCGGCGGAGGCGGCGGCGGCCCTGGCAACGGCGGCGGCAACGGCGGCGGCAACGGCAACGGCGGCGGGCCGCCCTCTAACTAGCGGCCCGCCTCCCGGAACCGGGGAGCGGGACCAGCGGAGGCCCGTTAGAGCGGATTTTGCGGGTTTGACCGGGGGTGACCAGTCCCTGGCTAGTCCTGGCCAGCCAGCTGGCGGCGGACCTCGGCGGCGACCCGGCCGCCGTCCGCGCGCCCCGTGGTCTGCGGGGTGACCACCTTCATGACCTGGCCCATGGCCTTCATGCCGCTGGCCCCGGTCTGCTGGATGCCGGCCGTCACGATCGCGGCGATCTCGTCGTCGCCCAGCTGGGCCGGGAGGTAGCCGTCGAGCACCTCCCCCTCGGCTCGCTCCGCCGAGGCCTGCTCTGTCCGGCCGGCCGCGGCGAAGGCGTCCGCGGCTTCCCGCCGCCGCTTCGCCTCCCTGGTCAGCACCGTGACGACCTCGTCGTCGCTGAGCTCGCGGGAGGTGCTTCCGGCGACCTCGGCCGTGGACACGGCGGTCAGCGCCATCCGCAGGGTGCGGGTCCGGACCTCGTCACGGGCCTTCATCGAGGCGGTGAGATCGGCCCGCAGCTGGTCCTTGAGTGCTGCCATGGGTCCATCCTGCCCTGTCCGCAAGCGCGCCCGCTGCCCGCCGGGGCAGCGCGCCGCGTTCAGGCTCGCAGAGCATCGATAACGAACACCACCGCCCAGCCCGGCCATCCACGTGCATTCAGTAGCGGACCGCGCACGGCGCGGGCATGGCACCATAGTGGGATGCGATCACGAGCCCTCCAGACCCTCGGGACCGCGGCCGTGCTGGGCGGGGCAGCCTTCGCGTACGGCTCGGTGGCCGAGCGGAACTGGTTCGCCCTGCGCCGGTGCGACGTTCCCGTGCTCCCCCCGGGGGCGGCGCCGCTGCGCGTGCTGCACATCTCCGACGCGCACCTGACCCCCGGCCGTCACCGGCTGATGTCCTGGATCAGGTCGCTGGACGCGCTCGCGCCCGACCTGGTGGTGAACACCGGCGATTCCATCGCCAGCGCCCGCGCGGTCGAGCCCTTCCTGGACGCGCTCGGCCCGCTGCTGGACCGGCCCGGGATGTTCGTGTACGGATCCAACGACCTGTACTCGCCGGTTCCCAAGAACCCGCTGCGGTACCTGTGGCGCGACAGCAGCCACGAGCATCTGCGGCACGTCCCGGACCTGCCCTGGGCCGAGCTCGGGGAGGGTATGGCCGCCGCCGGGTGGCTCGACCTGAACAACCGCCGGGCCCGGATCAAGGCCCGTGACCTGGACATCGAGGTTGGCGGGGTGCACGACTCGCACACCAAGCGCGATCGTTACCAGGAAATCGCCGGGCCAGCAGATCCCGCCGCGGACCTTCGGCTGGGCGTGATGCACTCACCGGAGCCGCGGGTCCTTGATCAGTTCACCGCGGACGGTTACGACCTGCTGCTGGCGGGCCACACTCATGGCGGCCAGCTGCGTGTCCCGCTCTACGGCGCCCTGGTCACCAACTGCGGCATCGACCGGGAGCGGGTCAGCGGCCTGCACCGGTACCCGGCGGCTGAGCCGGACTTCGGAGAGCCTGACACCCGGCCCTGGCTGCACGTGTCGGCCGGGCTGGGCACCTCACCGTGGGCCCCGGTCCGGTTCGCCTGCCGGCCGGAAGCCACGCTGCTCACGCTGGTGCCGCGGATCGGCTAGACTGCCGGAGGTTCCGGGGAAATCGGCCGCCCCGGGGGCCCAGGCCCCCGAAATGGCCGGCGGGGTGTGGCGCAGCTTGGCAGCGCGCTTCGTTCGGGACGAAGAGGCCGCCGGTTCAAATCCGGCCACCCCGACC
>CAWJPL010000042.1:0-44290 GCA_963844695.1 uncultured Actinomycetes bacterium | reverse complement strand
GCGGGGAAACCGCCGCGGACCTCGACGCGCTGCGCGCCACCTGCACCCGGTTCCTGGGCTGGCACGGCGCAGGCCGGGCCGCGGACCTGCTCGCCACGATCCCGCCGGACACCCAGACCGACCGCTACGGGGAGGGCGGCGTCGTGACCGAGCTGGAGAGCGAGGTCATGCTGGTGCTCGGCAAGCCCGCCGCGGTGTTCCTGCCCAGCGGCACCATGGCCCAGCAGGCGGTGCTGCGGGTGCACGCCGACCGGCGCCAGCGCCGGGTGATCGTGTTCCACCCGGCCTGCCACATCGACACCCACGAAGGCCGCGGCTACGAACGCCTGCACCAGCTCACCGGCCGTCCAGCGGGAGAGCGGGACCGCCTGCTGACCGTGGCTGACCTGGATCAGGTGGCTGAGCCCGTAGGGGCGTTGGTGATCGAACTGCCGCAACGCGATCTCGGCGGGCAGCAGCCGGACTGGGCCGGGCTGGAAGCGCAGGCCGGCTGGGCCCGGGAGCGCGGCGCTGCGGCGCACCTGGACGGCGCGCGGCTGTGGGAGTCCGCGGCGGGATACGGCAGGCCGCCGGCCGACGTCGCCGCCCTGTTCGACACCGTGTACGTGTCGTTCTACAAGGGACTCGGGGCGCTGCCGGGCTGCTGCGTGGCGGGGCCGGAGGACATCATCGCCGAGGTGCGCGAATGGCGGCACCGGATGGGCGGGACGCTGTTCGGCCTGTGGCCGAACGCCGCGTCGGCGCTGTCCTGCCTGGCCCGGCGGCTCCCGATGATGCCGCGTTACCTCAGCCACACCCGGGCCATCGCCGAGGCGCTGCGGGACCTCCCGGGCGTCACGATCGTCCCGGACCCGCCGCAGACTCCCATGCTGCACCTGCTGCTGCGGACCACGGCAGACGACTTCACCGCCGCGGCCCGCCGGCTGGCCACCGAACAGGGCGTGTGGACCTGGCCGGCCGCGATGAGCACCCCGGACCCGGGCACCCAGCGGGTAGAGCTGGCGGTCGGCGACGCCACGCTGGCGCTGCAGCCCGCCGAGGTGCGCGACTTCGTCCGCGCCCTCCTGCCTGGCTCAGCCGGCGGCCCGCAGGCCGACGGCCGGCCAGCTAGCAGCGCCAGAAGTCGAAGGGATCACGGCCGGGCCGAAAACCAGCCGCCTCCGCCAGGCCGGCCGCCTCGCCGAACCGCTCGCCGACGTACCCGGGCAGGTGCGCGTCGCTGCCGAACGACAGCGCCGTGCCGCCTTCCTCGCGCCACCAGCGCAGCAGGCCGACCGAGACGAGCGGGCTGGCCGTGTTCAGTTCCAGGACCCGCCCCGAGGAGGCCAGCGCCCGCAGCACCGCGCGGTACTCCTCCTCGAAGTCTGCCTCCTGGTAGCGGCCCGCCGCCTCAGGCCAGTACCGCCGCGGGTAGTCCAGGTGCGCCAGCACCTCGAACAGGTCGCTGCCCTCGATCATCGCGACCACCTCGGCGAAGTACCGGCGCATCAGCGCGCCTGGCCGGCTCGCGGCGCAGCAGCGCCCGGGCGTAGACCAGCCGTCCCCCGCTGGGCAGCGTGTGCACGGAGCCGAGTACCCGGTCGAAACGGCCGGAGGACAGCACGGCGGCGGCGCTGCCCGCGAACAGGTGCGGCTCGCCGGCTTCCGCACCAGACCAGATCCGCAACGAGGGGAAGCGGCGCCGGCACTCCTCCACGCACGAGAGATAACCGTCCACGTCGAACGGCCGGGGTCCCCACTGGTCGTTTGGCGTGATGCCGGTGCCCGAGATCGCGTCGCCGGGTCCCCATTCGGTGAAGTCGAGATGCTCGGTGAAGGCCACCGCGGGCAGCCCGAGTTCGACGGCGCGGGCGCACGCGGCGGCCATCGAGGCCCGCGGACCGGTGTCGTGCGACCACTGCGAATGGACGTGGTTGTCAGCTGGCAGAGTCCCGTAGCCAGCCCAGGCACTTTCGGTGGGGCCGATGGGATTTGAACCCATACTTGCAGGATCCTAAGTCCTGTGCCTCTGCCGTTGGGCTACGGCCCCGATGCTGGTCACGAGGGTGTTCCGGATCGCAGCATCCCGGTCAGGCGGCCAGGTCCTGGCGCAGCCGGGCCACATGCCCAGTCGCCCGGACGTTGTAGTACGCCCGCTCGATCCGGCCGTCCGAGCCGACCACGAACGTGGAGCGGATCACCCCGACCGTCTTCTTGCCGTACATCGTCTTCTCCCCATACGCCCCGTAGGCCTTGAGGACCTCACGGTCAGGGTCGGCGAGCAGGCTGAAGTTGAGGGACTCCCGGTCGCGGAACTTGGCCAGCTTCTCCGGGGTGTCCGGGGAGATGCCCAGCACGGTTAGCCCCGCGTCGGCCAGAACACCCAGGTTGTCGCGGAAGTCGCAGGCTTCCTTGGTGCAGCCCGGGGTCATCGCGGCCGGGTAGAAGTACACGATCACGCGCTGCCCGCGCAGCGCGGACAGCTGAACTGTCTTGCCGTCCGCGTCGGGCAGTGAGAAGTCCGGCGCCTCATCCCCAGGCGCCAGTTTCTGATCGGTCACATGCGCTCCCCTCGAAAGACGACTCCACGTTACCGGGCCTGGAAGGCACGCGGGTGACCTTATTAAGAGCCTCTTACGCGGTCTGCGCAGGCCAGGTGGACGGTGAGTAGCCACCGTAGAGTCCACGACGGGTGGCGGGGGATTGCACCACAGCGCGTGACAAGTAGCGCAATCGCCAACCCAAGGAGGACCAGGCGTGTTCTCACAGTTGAAGGCCCGGGCGGTCCGCCCGCTCGGCTTCGCGGCCATCGCGGTCGCCGCCGCGGTAGCGGTCGCCGGATGCAAGCCCGGGGTCTACACCAGCAACTCCTCGAGCGGCTCGCCCGGCGCCGGGATGTCCTCGGCCTCGGCCCTGTCGCTAGCGGCGCAGCAGACCCAGCAGATCAGGTCGTTCAGCGCCGACGTGGAGATCCAGGCCACGGGTGCGCTCAACGCGACCCTGACCGGCACCCTGCACGAGGCCACCTCGCCCAGCCCGGTCATGTCGCTCCGCGCCCACGCGGGCGCGCTCGGGAACATCCGGGTGATCGTGTCCAACGGCATGGCCTACCTGAAGAGCCCCCTCCTGATGCACGCCTACGGCAAGCCGTGGGTGATGGGCTCGATGAACACGATGAGCAGCACCTCGGGCCTGAACCTGGGGCCGCTGCTGGGCCTCCTCTCCACCAGCAGCCCGCTGGTCCAGGTCCCGCTGTTCAGCCAGGGCTCCGAACATCCGCATGATGGGCCACTCGATGATGGACGGCTCGCGGATGTCGGAGTGGGGCGGGCACTACATGCTCTCCCACGTGCTGGGCAGCCTGAATTCGAGTCTGCAGCCGAGCATGCAGTCCGTGATGAACAGCGGCATCAGCATGACGCGGTTCCGGGCCTGGACGGACTCTTCCCACCAGGTGCGCAAGCTCGTCCTGATCGAGATCGGTAACAACACCAAGGTCACGATCACCCTGGTCATCACGTCGATCAACCAGCCAATGCACATACGGTTGCCATCGACCACGCTGATCTTCGTACTGGGTGGCGCCACTCCTACGCCGACGCCGAGCATGACGGTCACGCCTACGGTCCAGCCGACCGTGACCACCACGCCCACCATGGCAGCGACGCCGACGCCAGGGGCGACCGGCACCACGGGTGTCACCAGTACGCCGACCCCGGTTCCGACCGGAGCAGGTCCCACTCACTGGTGACCTGATCGGATGCTGAAGGCCCGCCGTCTCCCGAATAGACGGCGGGCCTTCAGCGCCTACGAGCCCAGCAGGGCGGCGATGATCGGGGCCAGGGCGCGGAGGGCCCGGCCGCGGTGACTGATCTTGTCCTTGTCCGCCGGGCTCATCTCGGCGGTGGTGAGCTCGCCACCCGCCGGGACGAAGATCGGGTCGTAGCCGAAACCGTTAGTGCCCCGCGGCGCCGTGGTCAGCGAGCCGTCCAGCACGCCTTCCGTCACGTGCTCCGCACCGGAGGGCAGCACGAGCGCCGCGGCGCAGGCGAAGTGGGCACCCCGGTGCTCCGCCGGGACGTCGGCCAGCTGCCCCAGGACCAGCTGCAGGTTGGCCTGGTCGTCGCCGTGCCGCCCGGACCAGCGGGCGGACAGCACGCCCGGCATCCCGTTCAGCGCGTCGGCGCACAGGCCGGAATCGTCGGCTACCGCGGGCAGGCCGGTGAAGGCAGCCACGGCCCGGGCCTTGAGCAACGCGTTCTCGCTGAACGTGAGCCCCGTCTCGGCGACCTCGGGCAGGTCCGGATACTCGTCCAGATCGCCTACGTCCACCGGGACCCGCCCGGCTTCCAGGATCCGGCGCAGCTCAACGAGCTTGGCCGGGTTGCGGGTCGCGACGATAAGCCTGTCACCCATCTGGGTCACCGCCCCGGCAGGTCACGGGCGAGGGCCTCGCGCTGCATCCGGGTCAGCTGGGCGCAGCCCGCCACGCCGAGGTCGAGCAGCTCGTTGAGCAGGTCACGGCTGAACGGCTCCTGCTCCGCGGTGCCCTGGACCTCCACGAAGTCGCCGTCGCCGGTGCACACCACGTTCATGTCGGTCTGCGCGGCGGAGTCCTCCTCGTAGCACAGGTCCAGCCGTGGCTGGCCCTCCACGATGCCCACGCTGACCGCGGCGACCGACCCGACGAGCGGGTCACCCTTGAGGCGCTTGCGGCTGCGCAGCCAGGCCACCGCGTCGGCCAGCGCGACGTATCCGCCGGTGATCGCGGCGGTCCGGGTGCCACCGTCGGCCTGGAGCACGTCGCAGTCGATGACGATGGTGTTCTCGCCGAGCGCCTTGGTGTCCACGCACGCGCGCAGCGAGCGGCCGATCAGCCGGGAGATCTCGTGGGTACGGCCGCCGATCCGGCCCTTGACCGACTCACGGTCGCCGCGGGTGTTCGTGGCCCGGGGCAGCATGGCGTACTCGGCGGTCACCCAGCCGAGGCCGCTCCCGCGCCGCCAGCGCGGCACCTCCTCGGTGGCACTCGCGGCGCAGAGCACCCGGGTCGCCCCGAACTCCACGAGCACCGAGCCTTCCGCGTGGTCCAGCCAGCCGCGGGTGATCTTTATCTCGCGCAGTGACGCGTTAGCGCGCCCATCGGGTCGGGACATGCCTGCCACCCTACCGAGCAGGACCGTCCCCCCGCGCGGCCTCGCCGCGGCTGGCTCGCCTCGGGCCGCGTGGCCGCCGCCGGGCACATATCCCGCGAAACGTTCGCCAGAAACGGACAAATCACCCGCCATAACGCACGTCGCCGGGAAGAGTGACGCCGCCCACCCCTAGGCCGCCCGCGCACCCCGACTCTTCCCGGGCCGCGTGTGCGAGAAACGGACATAACACCCTCTATGACGCACGTCGCACGGGAAATGTCGGCGGGTGTCGTCAACCTGAAGGGGTGGAACGTGGAGTGGAGGGTGTGCGGACCACCGCGGAACTACTGGCTGCGGGGTTGTCGGCGGGGCGGATCCGGCGGTTGGTCAGGGAAGGCGCTCTGGTCCGGCTACGGTCGGGGGTTTATGCGCCAGCGACTACCGTCACCTCCCTGGTGCGCGCTGCGCGGGACCAGACGACCAGGCAAGCGGGTGAACAACTTTTAGCGGTGGCCGCGGCCCTCGCGGTCACTGGCCCTGGGGTAGCGGGGAGCCACCGTTCGGCGGCACTGGATCTACGGGCTCGGCGTGGTGAGCAATGAGCCGCGGCCAGCCACTGAGGTCACGCGGTGTCCTGGCGACCGAGCTGGCCATGCCAACCGGGCCGGCGTGCTGGTGCACATGGCCGCGCTGCCCGCGGGGCACGTGGTCAGCTATCGCGGCGTGCTGCTGACCTCGGTGCCCAGGACCGTGATCGACTTAGCGCGCACGCTGCCGTTCGCCCAGGGGGTGGCGGTGGCCGACTCGGCCCTGCACGCGGGGTTGACGTCGAAGAGCGAGCTCGCCGCCGTCATCGGCGACTGCCCGCGGTGGCCTGGCCTGCGGCGGGCCCGCGAGGTGACCGCGTTCAGCGACGCCCGGTCGGAGTCGGTGCTGGAGTCCCTCAGCCGGGCCGCGTTCCACCAGGCCGGCCTCCCGCCGCCGGACCTGCAGGTCTGGGTCGGCGACGACGAGGACGCCATCGGCCGGGTCGACTTCCTCTGGCGCCGGTACCGCACGATCGGCGAGGCCGACGGGGCGCTGAAGTACCAGACCCCGGCCCGGGCCCGGACCCAGCTGGAGCGCGACGCCCGGCTGCGCGCCGCGGGCTACGAGGTCGTGCACTTCACCTGGCCGCAGATCACCCGGGCCCCAGCCCAGGTCATAGAAGATATCCAGGTAGCCTTCCGCCGCGGCAATCGTCCGGGCTAACAGGCTGCGCGGTCGGGGGCGCCGGCTTCGATCCAGCGGTACACCCGGCCGATGCCCTCGGCCAGCGGGGCCCTCGCCCGCCAGTCCAGGTCCCTGGCCACCCGGTTCACGGACAGCGAACTGCGCAGCAACTCCCCGGCCCGGGGCTCCCCGGGCCGGGTCGTGATGGGACGTCCCGCCACCTGGCCGATGATCTCGACGATGTCCAGCACGCTGACCTCGACCCCGGTGCCGATGTTCCACGTGCCGGGGCG
Source organism: uncultured Actinomycetes bacterium (assembly GCA_963844695.1). Lineage (GTDB taxonomy): Bacteria > Actinomycetota > Actinomycetes > Streptosporangiales > Streptosporangiaceae > RYN-230. The sequence continues at coordinate 37,671 of CAWJPL010000042.1, read as the reverse complement.
CCCGGAGTCGGCAGCGGCGAGGAAGGCGCTGACCGCATCGCCCACGTACACGTAGTCGCGGGTCTGCGAGCCATCGCCGTAGAGCGGCGGAGGCTCCCCGGCCAGGACGAACCCGCAGAAGATGGGGATGACCCCGGCGTCGCCACTGGGGTCCTGGCGTGGCCCGTACACGTTGGCCAGCCGCATGATGGAGTGCCGGGTACCGTGCAGCCGGTTGTACAGCCCGATGTACTGCTCGGCGCAGTACTTGGCGATGCCCGCCGGGGACTCCGGCAACGGCAGTACGTCCTCCCGGGACGGGATCGCGGCGTTGCGGCCGTAGAGGATGCCGCCGGAGGAGCTGAACAGGACCCGGGCCCCGGTCTCCCGGGCCGCCTCCAGCACGTTGACCGTCCCGAGCACGTTGACCTGGGCGTCCTGGGCCGGGGCGTCCACCGAGGTCCGGACGTCGACGTGGGCGGCCAGGTGGCAGATCAGTTCCGGCCGGGTCCCGCGGACGATCTCGCCGAGCGAGACGGCGTCGGTGATGCTGAGTTTGTGCAGCCAGGCGTGCTCGTCGAGGCGTCCAGCCCGGCCGGTGGACATGTCGTCGACCACGATCACCTCGTCGCCCCGGGCCAGGAAGGCGTCGGAGAGGTGAGAGCCGATGAACCCGGCACCGCCGGTCACGAGTACCCGCATGCCTGAGCATTCTAAGTCCTGTGCCCCGCGGGCAGGCTCAGCTCAGGTCCACGACCAGCCCCGACGTGGCCAGAGTGAGCGGGCCGTCGAAGGCGGCGGCGGCCTCCTCACGGCTGCGGTCGCGGTCGTTCCAGGGCACCAGGTGGGTCAGCAGCAGGTGACGGGCGCCCGCCCTGGTGGCGTGCTCCGCGGCCTGCCGGGCGGTCAGGTGCAGTCCCTCGGGCAGGCCCGGCGCGTCCAGGAACGACGCTTCGCTGAGCAGCACGTCGGCGTCCCGGGCCAGGGTCACCAGGTCGGCTGACTCCCCCGTGTCGGCGGAGTAGGCGAGTACCGCGCCGCCGGCCTCGAACCGGAAGCCGAACGTCTCCACCGGGTGATTCATGTGCGCCAGGGTGAGCCGGAGCGGCCCGATCTCCAGCGGCCCCGGCTGCAGGTCCCGGAAGTCGAACGCGCCGGTCATACTCTCGTCTCCGGCTACGCCCTGGGCCCGGGCCAGCCGCCACGCGGTGCCCGGCGGGCCGTACACCGGAATCCGGGGGTGGGGAGCGTCCGGAGAGTAGGTCCGCGCCACCCAGTAGCCCGTCATGTCGAGGCAGTGGTCGGGATGCAGGTGGGACAGGCAGACCGCGTCAATCTCGTAGAGGCTCGCGTAGCGCTGCAAGGCCCCGAGGGCCCCGCTGCCCAGGTCGACCAGGAGCCGGAATCCCTCGTGCTCCACGAGGTAGGACGAGGCGGGGCTGTCCGGGCCGGGGAACGACCCGGAGCATCCGATAACGGTGAGGCGCACGGGCACTCAGGGTACGCGCCACGGCGCGGGTAGCGGGAGCAGGCCCGCCGGTCAGGGCTGGCCGGACCGGCCGACCAGGGCGATCTGGCGGCTCTGCGCGACCAGGCGGCCCGCACTGTCCCAGACTTCGGCCTCCTCGTCGAACCAGCCGCCGCTCACGTGCCGGCACCGGGCCGCGACCCGCAGCACGCCGGGCGCGGGCACGGCCCGCATGTGCCAGGTCAGCTCGACGGTGGGCGACCAGCCCACCACGCGCAGGCCGAACACCACCGGCGGCAGGCAGTCCACGGCCAGCGCGAGCAGGTAGGCGTCCGGCACCCAGGGTTCGCGGAGCTGGAAGTAGCCGCGCATCTCGGGCGTGCCGGACGGCTGACCCCGCATCCAGCCGAGAGTCGCCGGGTCGAGCCGGATGTCAACCTGTTTCGCGTAGCCGCTGAAGGCCCGCGGCCCTTGGGCGTCCTGGATGTCGTGGCACTCCTCCAGCGGCGGCAGCCGGGGCGGTTCGCCGGTCCAGGACAGGCCGCCAGCGTCATCCGGGTCACCCAGGGCGCCGGTGGTGACCGTGGTCTCCAGCATGGGCCGGCCCCCCTGGACCAGGGTGGCCCGGGCGGTGGCGGCGACCTTGCCCTGCTTCAGCCATTCCACCTCGACCTGCGCAGGCTCGGGCCGGGGCGCCCGGAGGAAGTGCGCGCTGGTGGCGATCGGGTACGGGTGCGGGGAGGAGTCCAGCACGGCCCGCAGCATCGAGGCCAGGAGTACCCCGCCGTTCACCGCGCCGGCGATGGCGAAGCGCTCGTCCGGCCGGATCTCGTACCGGCCTTCGCCGACCGGCCGGGTGGCGATGGCCTCGTCGAAGGCGCCCATCAACCGGTGACGCTGCGGTGCACGGCGCTGGGCCGGGGGGAGGGAGGCGGGAGGACGGTTTTCGTTGCGGCGCAGATCAGGCCCATAGCTGGCCTTCCAGCCGCGCTTCGGCCTCAGCCAGCGTCCCGGAGTAGGCGCCGGTGGACAGGTACTTCCAGCCGCCGTCGGCGACCACGAACGCGATGTCGGCCCGCTCCCCCGCCGCCTGGGCCTTGGCCGCCATGCCCAGGGCCGCGTGCAGGGCGCCGCCGGCCGAGATGCCGGCGAAGATACCCTCCTGGTCGAGCAGTTCCCGGGTCCGGCGCAGCGCGTCCTTCGACGACACCGAGAACCGGGTGGTCAGTACCGATTCGTCGTACAGCTCGGGCACGAAGCCCTCGTCGATGTTGCGCAGGCCGTAGACCAGCTCGCCGTACCGGGGCTCGGCGGCCACGACGGAGATGCCCGGGACCCGCTCGCGCAGGAACCGGCCGGCGCCCATCAGGGTCCCGGTGGTGCCGAGCCCGGCCACGAAGTGCGTGATGCCGGGCAGGTCCGCGAGGATCTCCGGGCCGGTCGTCTCGTAGTGGGCCCGGGCGTTGGCCTCGTTGCCGTACTGGTAGAGCATGACCCAGTCGGGATGCTCCTCAGCCAGCCGCCGGGCGACCCGGACGGCCTCGTTGGACCCGCCCGCCGCCGGGGAGAAGATGATCTGCGCCCCGAACATCTCCAGGATCTGCCGCCGCTCCACCGAGGTGTTTTCCGGCATCACGCAGATCATCTTGTAGCCGCGCAGGTGCGCGACCATGGCCAGGGAGATCCCGGTGTTCCCGGAGGTGGGTTCGAGGATCGTGGTCCCCGGGGCGAGCAGGCCATCCTTCTCGGCCTGCTCGATCATGAAGAACGCGGCGCGGTCCTTGACCGAGCCGGTGGGGTTGCGGTCCTCCAGCTTTGCCCACAGCCGCACGTCGGGTGCGGGAGAGAGCCTCGGCAACCCGACCAGAGGGGTATGACCGAGGCTGTCCAGCAGTGAGTCGTAACGCATGTGCTCTCCCGGGGTGGGTCAGCCCGCCCCGCCCGCCACGGCCGGCAGCACGGTCACCGTGTCGCCGTCCTTGACCGGCGTCTCGAGGCCGCCGAGGAAGCGCACGTCCTCGTCGTTGAGGTAGACGTTGACGAACCGGCGCAGCCCGGACTCGTCCTGCAGTCGGTCGCGGAGACCGCTGTACTGGCTGTCGAGGTCACCGATGAGCTCGGCGATGGTTCCGCCCGAGCCCTCCACCGCCTTGGCGCCACCGGTGTACGTACGCAGGATTGTCGGGATCCGGACTTCGATGGCCATGAACAACACTCCAGGGTGAGGCGGTCGGTCTCTGCGGGCGTCAGTGTCTTGGGCGTCTGGGCCGGCGCGGGCGGTGACGGCCGTCACCGGATCCCAACCGGCTGCCTCCCGCGATCATTCCAGGCCGGCGGCCGCCGGGTCATCACGGACGGATCACCCGGCGGAGTTAGTCGGTGATCCGGACTTCCTCCTCGGTCACCGTCCCGTCCACGATGCGGAACGAGCGGAACTCCAGCGTGTCCGGGTCACGGGTCGAGACCAGGACATAGTGGGCACCCGGCTCGTTCGCGTAGCTGATGTCGGTGCGCGAGGGGTAGGCCTCGGTCGCGGTGTGCGAGTGGTAGATGACGGACGGCTCCTCGTCCCGGTCATCCATCTCCCGCCAGACCCGGAGCAGTTCCAGCGAGTCGAACTCGTAGAACGTCGGTGAACGCTGGGCGTTCAGCATCGGGATGAAACGCTCCGGACGGTCCTGGCCGGCCGGCCCGGCGATCACCCCGCAGGCCTCGTCCGGGTGGTCCGCACGGGCGTGCGCCACGATCTTGTCCCGCAGCGCGGAGTGGAGCGTCAGCATGGATCCGAGGGTACCGCCGGGGCCGGGCCCGGCGGCGGCCGCGGCGACCCGGGACCCGGCGGGGTGCGGTCACGAGGGTGCGGTTACGAGAGGGCCCGGACCAGGGTCTCCTGCAGGAACGTGAGCCAGTCGTAGATCCACATGTAGGCGGACCGGGGGTCGGCCGGGTCGAGGTCCGCCGTCCGGGCGTCGAAGTCCTCGGTGATCGACAGGCGCACCCCGAGAGCCAGCCGCACGTCGTTCAGGGCCCGCAGCCAGACCTGAGCTTCTTCCTCCGACAGCCGGACCCGGCCGCCGTCCTCGGGCAGCGTGGCCAGCACGGTGCGGGCCGCGGCCGCCTTGCCGTTACGGAGTTCCTGCTCGGTGAACCGGCGGAAGTCACCCGCGGCCTCGGTGTCGTCGGGGTAGGCGTCGGGCAGCAGGCGGGCCAGCACCGGGTCGTCAGGTGGGGTAGCGGGGCCGGTCTGGCCGAGCAGCCGGGCGAGGTCATCCAGGGGGTCAGGCGGCTTGTCCGGGTCAGAACCGGCCCGGTCGGTGCTGGCCCGGCCGGGGGCACGGCCGGTGAACGCGTCGTCGGTGAGGGCCGGCTCCCCGGCACCTGGCTCCCCGCCCGCCGGCCCGCTGCCGACCAGCTCGGCGATCTGGCTGACCAGGGAGCGGACGATACCGGCCTGGGACGGCACGAACGTGGCGCTGGCCCCGCCACCGCGCACCCTGCGGAAGCCGTTCAGGGCCTCACTCGTCTCGTCGGAGTCGCCTGCGCCCCGTTTGCGTCTGATGCTCACTTATCGTGACTCACAGTGGCCCACAATCCATATCCGTGCAGCACTTCCACATCGTGCTCCATGGACTCCCGGGTCCCGGACGAGACCACGGCCCTGCCCTTGTGGTGCACGTCGAGCATGAGCTTTTCGGCTTTGCGCTTGGAATAGCCGAATACCTGCTGAAAGACGTAGGTCACATAGGACATGAGGTTCACCGGGTCGTTCCACACGATGGTGACCCACGGCGTGTCGGGGACGACTTCCTCATGCGTCTCCGGGCGTTCCACCTCTGCTGGTGCCACGCTCACCGGCGCTCACCTCCTCACGCACCGCCTTCTAGTGTCGCAGCCCGGCGGCGTGCGCCCGCCATCCCGACCTCCGTAGTCTTCTTGCTCGTGACGACAGTTTCCCGCGGGACCAGCACGGCGCTGCTTACCGACCGTTATGAGCTCACCATGCTGACCGCCGCGCTGCGCAGTGGGGCGGCGGGGCGGCGCGCCGTCTTCGAGGTATTCGCCCGGGCTCTCCCGCACGGCCGCCGGTACGGCGTGGTGGCCGGGACCGGGCGGCTGCTCGAGGCCCTGCAGGAGTTCCGCTTCGGGCCGGACGAGCTCGCGTTCCTGCGCGACAACCACATGGTGGATGAGGGTGCCCTGAGCTACCTGGAGTCCTACCGCTTCCGCGGGGACATCTGGGGCTACGGCGAAGGCGACTGCTACTTCCCCGGCTCGCCGATCCTGGTCGTGGAGGCGCCGTTCGCCGAGGCGGTCGTGCTGGAGACCCTCGTGCTGGCCGTCCTCAACCATGACTCGGCGATCGCCTCGGCCGCGTCCCGGATGGTCCGCGCCGCGGACGAGCGGCCGATCATCGAGATGGGTTCGCGCCGCACCCACGAGATGGCCGCGGTGGCCAGTGCCCGGGCCGCCTACATCGCCGGCTTCTCGTCCACCTCGAACCTGGAGGCCGGGCGGGACTACGGCATCCCCACCAGCGGCACCAGCGCGCACGCGTTCAGCCTGGTCCACGACAGCGAGCGGGACGCCTTCGCGGCCCAGCTGGCCGCGCTCGGCAAGGGCACCACCTTGCTGGTGGACACGTTCGACGTGGGCCGCGCGGTGCGCACCGCGGTCGAGCTGGCCGGGCCGGGCCTCGGCGCGGTCCGCATCGACAGCGGCGACCTCCCGATGGTGGCCCGCCAGGTCCGCGACCTGCTGGACGAACTGGGCGCGCGGGACACCAGGATCGTGCTCAGCGGCGACCTCAACGAGTACTCGATCGCGGCGCTGGCCGCCGCCCCGGTCAACGGGTACGGGGTCGGGACCTCCCTGGTCACCGGGTCCGGGGCGCCCACCGCGGCGCTGGTCTACAAGCTCGTGGCCCGGGCCAGGGAAGGCGACGGCGGCGGGACGCTGGAGCCCGTGGCCAAGCGGTCGGTCGGCAAACCGGGCCGGGGTGGCCGCAAGTGGGCGTTCCGGCAGTTCGACGAGAGCGGTGTGGCGTCGGGCGAGCTGATCACCAGAGCCGACCCGGGGCCCACTCCGGACCTGGGCGTTACGGGCAGCGGCGCGGCGCGGCGGCGGGCGTTGCTGCGCCCGCTGGTCCGGGGCGGCGAGGTCGTCGGCCATGAGCCGCTGAACGCGGCGCGGGAGCGGCACCACGCGGCCCTGGCCGAGCTGCCGGTGCACGCGCTGCAGCTGTCCCGGGGCTACCCGGCGATCCCCACCGTGTTCGTGCCGCCAGACGACGAGTAGGCGCGGGTCAGGCCGGGATGGCGTACCGGCTGTGCGGGGTCTGGCCCGGGCTGAACGCGTGCCGGTAAGCCTGCGGGGTGGTGCCGCGCCAGGCGCGGAAATGGTGCCGCAGCGTGGCCGCGTTGCCGAACCCGGCCCGGTCGGCAATAACGTCAACCGTCTCGGTCGTCTCCTCCAGCAACTCCTGGGCGAGCAGGATGCGCTGGCCGGTCAGCCAGCGCAGCGGCGTGGTGCCGGTCTCCTGCACGAACCGCCGGGCGAAGGTGCGCTCCGACATCCGGGCCCGGGTGGCCAGCTGGCGGATCGTGACCGGCTCGCCGAGGTGACGCTGCATCCAGCTGATGACCTCGCCGAGCGTGTCGCAGGCGGGCATGGCGACCGGCTGGTCCACGTACTGGGCCTGCCCGCCGTCGCGATGCGGCGGGATGACCATCCGCCGGGCGATCCCGTTCGCCACCCGGCTGCCCTGCTCCTTGCGGACCAGGTGCAGGCACGCGTCGATGCCGGCCGCCGTGCCCGCGCTGGTGATCACCGGGTCCTCGTCCACGTACAGCACGTCCGGGTTGACGATCGCCGACGGATGCTCCCGCGCGAGGTCGGGGGCGTGCCGCCAGTGCGTGGTGCAGTGCCGCCCGTCCAGCAGCCCGGCCGCGCCGAGCACGAACGCGCCGTTGCACACGCTGAGCACCCGGGCGCCGCGGTCCACGGTGGCCCGCAGCGCGTCGATCAGCGGCGCCGGGAACTGGCTGGAGATATACGTCTGCAGGTAGCCGTCGCCGACGGCCGACACGGCCACCAGGTCGGCCTCCCGCAGCCGGTCCAGGCCGTAGGGCGTGGTCACGGTGAAGCCCGTCGAACGAGGTGAGCGGGACGGGTTCTCCGGCCCCCGTCACTGCTTCGCCCGAGACCACGGCGAAGTCGTAGGCGGGCAGCCCGTCGTCGGTCCGGTCAACGCCGAACACCTCGCAGAGCACGCCCAGCTCGAAAGGGGTAAAGCCGTTCAGGATGACGACGGCGACGTTCTGCAGCATGTCCCCATCATGCCTCGTGTTTGGCAGGATCTCGACCCCATATGACTTGACCGCCACTGTTGCGGGGCGGCGTGACGGCGAAGACTGGGGTCATGAGCAGCACAGAGTCCCTCTCAGCCCATCACCGCAACTGGTCTCAGATGGTCCGCTCCGCCGCCCACACGATCACCTCGGTCGTGACGGAATGCAACGAGGCCACCCGCACGATGTCGCAACTCAGGATGGCCCCGGACCGCTTCCTGCCCGACTCGGGCCAGGCGCCGGACGACTACGCCGAGTTCCTGTTCCGCACCTCCGGGTCGCTGGTCCACGAACCCTCCGCGAGGCAGCGGCTCGCGGCCGGCCGGAGCCACCGCTAACCTGCTGGCATGCATCCCAGCGCAGTCCACGTCGCGGAGACGCTTCAGGCCCTGGGGGTCCCCGGGCAAGTCCGCGAGCTTCCCGAGCCGGCGCCGACCGCGGCCATCGCGGCGGCGCAGCTCGGCTGCGAGGTCGGGGCGATCGCCAACAGCCTGATCTTCCGCGGCGACGACGCCCCGCTGCTCGTCCTGACCAGCGGGGCGCACCGGGTCGACACCAGCCTGGTCGCGGCCATGACCGGCGCGGCGTCGGTGCGCCGGGCCGACCCGGAGTTCGTCCGCGCCGCGACCGGCCAGGTGATCGGCGGCGTGGCCCCGGTCGGCCACCCGCAGCCACTGCGGACCCTGGTCGATGTGTGGCTGGACAAGTACGACGTGGTGTGGGCGGCGGCCGGCCACGTGCACACGGTGTTCCCGACGTCGTTCGCCGAGCTGATCAGGATCACCGGGGGCGCTCCCGCCGACATCGGGGCCGACCCTCGCTGACCGGGCTTTTGTCCGGCCAGGCGCCCGATGCCGTACGCTCGGGCCGTGCGCGCGCTGGTGATCGTGGATGTGCAGAACGACTTCTGTGAAGGCGGTTCGCTCGCGGTGGCCGGGGGCGGCGAGGTGGCCCGGGCCATCAGCCGGCACCTGGAAGCCGGCGGATACGACTACGTCATCGCGTCCCGGGACTTCCACATCGACCCGGGCCGTCATTTCTCCGCCCGCCCGGACTTCGTGAACTCCTGGCCGCGGCACTGCGTGGCCGGCACCGGGGGCGCCGACTTCCACCCCGACCTGGACACGAGCCACATCGAGACGGTGTTCAGCAAGGGCGCGCACGAGGCCGCCTACAGCGCGTTCGACGGCCGCGACGAGGCGGGCACGCCGCTCGCGGCGTGGTTGCGGGAACGCCGGGTGGACGAACTGGACGTGGCCGGGATCGCCACCGACTACTGCGTCCGGGCCACGACGATCTCCGCGGCCCGGGAGGGTTTCCGGACCCTGGTGCTGCTCGGCCTGACCGCGGGAGTTGACCCCACCACCACCGCCGAGTCGATCGACGCCATGCAGGCGGCTGGGGCGCAGGTCACCGGGACGCCGGTGGAGCGTTAGGGATAATCCGCGCGCCGGCTGCGGGAAAGCCCGCGAGCGGTTAGTCGTCTCCCTGCGGGAGGGACTCGTAGATGCGCTTGCAGTCCGGGCAGACCGGGAACCGCTTGGGATCCCGGTTCGGCACCCAGACCTTGCCGCACAAGGCGATCACCGGGGTGCCGGTCACCGCGCTGTCGACGATCTTGTCCTTCTCGACGTAGTGCGCGAACCGCTCATGGTCACCATCGCCGGGACGGATATCCGGCGTGGTGCCAGTGTCCTCTCGGGTGCCGGTATCCGGCATAACCTCAGTAGCCACGGTCCACGAGTGTACGCGGCCGCGGCTACCGCCGGGTTCCGGGCGCCACGGGGTCCGGGCTGGCCACCGGCTGGGCCTGGTCCGGTAGCCAGCGGTACCGGGCCCGCAGGTACCGCCAGACGCCGAGAGAACAGGCACTCAGCACGAGCGCCTCGACCCGCACCGTCCCCTCCGCGGGCCAGGGCAGCAGGTGGGTGATGTGCAGGAGCAGCGACCCCGGGTGGGTGATCGCGTTGAACGACAGGTATACGAAGAGGCCGGAGGCCAGCACGGCGACCGTCTCGGCCACCGCCAGGACCATGGTCGCCGCACGGCCGGGCGGCAGGGCCGGCCGCCCCTCACGGCGCCGCCGCAGCCGCAGGTACTCACTGGTGGCCAGCGCAGATCGCGGCGACCAGGAAGGCGATGAAGCCCGAGGTGTCGGTGCGCACCGGGATGGGCTGCCAGTAGCGGTCAGGCAGATCCTCGCCCCGGAAGCTGCCGACGAGCGCGGTGCTGGCCCAGCCCAGCAGGGCCGCGAAGGCCAGGCCGGCCGTGACCGCCTCCACCACCAGCCTGCGAGGTCTCACGACGCGGGGCATCTGCGGATTCACCTGGGGATCACCATCGGCAAGCCGGGTCAATTCTGCGCGGGGTCGTCCGGGTAGTTGGCCACCATCGCAAGATTGCCCCCCTGCCGTCGCAGTACGATCTTCCAGAGCCGCTCCGGCTCGGCCACGAAGGCGTCGGCGGGCTCACCCGACAGTACGTACCAGGCGCCCTCGTCGATCTCCGCCTGGAGCTGGCCGGGTCCCCAGCCCGCGTAGCCGGCGAAGACCCGCAGCGAGGCGATCCCGCCCGCGAGCAGCTGGGGCGGGGCGTCCAGGTCGACTAGACCGATCCGGGACATCACCGCGGACCCGTCCAGCGCCCGCCAGCCGACCGGCTCGTCGTCGCCCGGCACAATGGCCAGCGCGAGCGCGCTGTTGGGGGCGACCGGGCCGCCCCGGAAGACCACCGACGGCCCCGTGACCAGGTCTGTCCATGATTCGAGGACCTGCCCGACTGGCACCTCGGTGGGGCGGTTCAGCACCACGCCGAGCGTGCCTTCCTCAGCCTCGTCCTCGACGACGAGAACGACGGTACGCCGGAAGTTTGGGTCGCCCAGCAACGGCGTAGCGACCAGCAACCGCCCCGAGAGGTCGTCCTCCATACCTCCATTCTGGCGGACGCTGGACAGTTGTTCAGGCTTCGGCGTCCCCGGACGCGAGTTCGTGCCAATTTGAGACATCAGGACGCGGCCCGCTGGGGAGAGGCCGGCCCCCGGCCGGCAGCTCAGGGCCGGGCCGGGCGGCCGCCCGCGGCGTCCCGGACCGCGGCCGCCACCGCCGAGGACACGTTGGGGTTGAAGACGGACGGGACGATGTAGTGCGGGCCGAGTTCGGCGGGCGACACCACGCCGGCCAGCGCCCGGGCCGCCGCCACCAGCATGTCGTCGGACACCGTCCGGCTCTGCGCGTCCAGCAGCCCGCGGAACACCCCGGGGAAGGCCAGCACGTTGTTGATCTGATTGGGGTAGTCACTGCGCCCGGTGGCCACCACCGCCGCGTACTCGGCGGCCTCGTCCGGGTCGACCTCGGGATCGGGGTTGGCCAGCGCGAACACGATCGCGTCGGCGTTCATGGCCGCGATGTCCGTACCGGTCAGCAACCGGGGCGCCGAGAGCCCGATGAAGACGTCCGCGCCGCGCAGCGCGCCGGCCAGGTTCCCCTCGTACTGCTGCGCGTTGGTGTGCTCGGCCACCCAGCTCAGGTTGTCATCCAGCCCGGGACGGCCCAGGTAGATCGCGCCTTTGTCGTCGCACACGATCACGTCGGAGGCACCGGAGGCGAGCAGCAGCCGGAGCACCGCGGTGCCGGCCGCGCCCGCGCCCGCGATCGTGATCCGGACCGAGCCCAGCTTCTTGCCGACGACCCGGAGCGCGTTGGTGAGGGCGGCCAGGACGACGATCGCGGTGCCGTGCTGGTCGTCGTGGAAGACCGGGATGTCCAGCAGCTCGCGCAGCCGGGCCTCGACCTCGAAGCACCGCGGGGCGCTGATGTCCTCGAGGTTGATGCCCCCGAAGGCCGGCGCGATGATCTGGACGGTGCGCACGATCTCGTCGGTGTCCTGGGTGTCCAGGCAGAGCGGCCAGGCGTCGATCCCCGCGAAGCGCTTGAACAGTGCGGCCTTGCCCTCCATCACCGGCATGGCCGCGTAGGGGCCGATGTTGCCCAGCCCGAGCACGGCGGAGCCGTCGGTGACGACGGCCACCGAATTCCGCTTGACGGTGAGGCGGCGCACATCCTCGGGGTTGCGGGCGATGGCCATGGAGACCCGGGCCACGCCGGGGGTGTAGGCCATGGACAGGTCGTCCCGGTTGCGCAGCGGGATCTTGACCGCGGTCTCGATCTTCCCGCCCAGGTGGAGCAGGAACGTCCGGTCGCTGACCTTGCTGACCGTCACGCCGTCGATCTCGCTCAGCGCCGCAACGATGGCCTCGGCGTGGTCGGTGTCCCGGGTCGCGCAGGTCAGGTCGACACGCAGCCGTTCGTGACTGAAGGGGCTCACGTCCAGGGCGGTGACCTCGCCGCCGGCCTGCTCAACGACGTGCGTGAGCTCGCTGACCGCCCGCCCATGCGATGGCACCTCAAGGCGCACGGTTATCGAATACGACACGCTCGGTGCTACCGACACAACAATCCCGCCTTCCGCCAGGCCCCGACGCAGGACACAATCGTGCCACCACCAAGGCCATGATCAGGCCCGGCCCGGGACTGGGCGTGGGGCGCCCGGGGACTGGGTACCACCCGGGTCCGGCCCGCGTACGCTGCAAGGGTGTCCGACGGAGGAATGACCGCCAGTGCGCCAGAACGCACCGCCACGGCTGGCCGGGGCGTCCCGGTGACGGCAGACCCGGGGCCGCCGCCCATCGACGTGACCCGGCTGCGGGTCGCCATTGCCCGGGTCTCCCGGAGCCTTCGCCGGCATGAGCTGGCCGGGCTGACCCCCACCCAGCTGTCCGCCCTGGCCACCGTGGAACAGGCCGGGCCGCTGCGGCTGGGCGACCTCGCCGCGGCCGAGAAGATCGCCCCGTCAACCCTCACCCGGCTCGTCACGGTGCTAGAAGAGCGTGGCTACGTGCAGCGCCATCCGGTGCCCGGCGACGCACGGGCCAGCACGCTTGTGGTCACCCCCGAAGGGCACGCGATCCTGGAGCGGATCAGGCGGGAGAGCACCATCCTGCTCGCCGACAACCTGCGCACCCTCAGCCCGGATCAGCTGGCCGCCCTCGCGGCGGCGCTGCCCGCGCTGGAGCAGATCGCCGACGCCACCCCGCCGGACACGCGCACCCGCTGACCCAGGCTCGGGGCTGACCTGGGCCCAGGGCTGACCCGGGCTCGGGGCTGACCCAGGCTCGGGGCTGACCCGGCCAGCCGGCTCAGAAGAGCAGGCTGGACAGGGTCGCGCGGGCCTTGGCCACCCGCGGGTCACCGGGCGGGAAGACGTCGAACAGGCCGATCAGGTGGACCCGGGCGCGCTCCCGTTCGTCTCCGGACGTTCGCCTGACCGTGCCGAGAAGCCGGTCGAAGCCCTCCTCGACCCGGCCGGTGGCCACCTCGATGTCGGCCACGCCCGACTGCGCGTTGACGTTGGCCGGGTCCTCGGCCGCCGCCCGGCGCAGCTGGGCCTGGTCGAAGTCGCTTACCCGGCGGATGAGGTTGACCTGGGCCAGGCCCATGGCCGCCGCCGGATTTCCAGGCGAGTTCGCGAGGACCTTCTGGAAGGCCTCGGCGGCCCCGTCCAGGTCATCGCGCTCCATGGCCTGCTGCGCTTCCTCGAACGCCGGATCGGCCATCATGCCAGCACCGGGCCCGCCCCGCATCCCAGGGCCGCCCGGACCGCCGGGGCCGCCCGGGCCATAGGCGTCGCCCGGCTGTCCGTCGGCCGCCTGGGCGCTGTCCGGCTGACCGTCAGCCGCCTCGCCGTCGGGCTCCACGCCACCGCTGACCGGCATCCCCAGCTGCCCGGCGACCTGCATGACCTGGCCGATCCACTGGCGCACCTGCGCCTCCGGCATCGCACCCAGGAAGCCGTCCACCACCTGACCGCCGGCGACCGCCATCACCATCGGGATGCTCTGCACCTGCAACGCCGCCCGCAACTGCGGATTGGCGTCGATATCGACTTTGGCGAGCACAAAATCCCCGGCGGCCTCGTCGGCCAGCTTCTCCAGTACCGGGCTGAGCTGCTTGCAGGGGCCACACCACTCGGCCCACAAGTCCAGGATTACCGGTACCGTCCGCGACCGTTCGACGACCTCCGTGTTGAAGGTCTCCTCGGTCACGTCGATCACGTTGCCTGCCGGCGAGCCATCCGGCTCGCCAGCACGCGTGGCGGCCTGCTGACTGCGCTGCGCGGCGGCCTGCCGCGCACCCAGGTCAACGGCGCCGTAGAGCGAAAAGTCCCGCGGCTGCTGCATGTCTCTATCCTGCCGCATGCCGGCCATGCCTTGACCGCCCCCGTCGGTCTCGCCGTCAGGTAGCACTTAATGTGCTACTGTAGTCCCGTGAGTGATACAAGCCGTGACCACCGGGCAGGACGCCAGGCCCGCCTCGCGGAGGCCAGCGCAGCCCGGGGCAGCGCAGCCCAGGCCAGCCACAGCATTGGCATCCGTGAGCTGCGCCAGCACGCCAGCGTCTACGTGGATCTCGTGGAGAAGGGACAGACCGTGGACATCACCAACCGGGGGCGGCTCGTCGCCCGCCTCGTCCCGGCCCGGGACGTGGAGAGCCCCCTGGAACGGCTGATCGCGGCCGGAATCATCCAGCCCGCCGAGGATCCGGGCAGCCTGCTCGACGTCGAGCCGGCGCCACCGGTGCCGGAAGGCCAGCCGACCGCCTCGGAGATCTTGCTGAAGATGCGCGAGGAGGAGAGGTATTGATCTATCTGGACTCCTCCGCGCTGGTGAAGCTGGCCGTCGCCGAGCGCGAGTCGGCCGGTCTCCTCAGCTGGCTTGCTGAGCGGCCCAATCTGGTCCAGGTGTCGAGTTCAGTGATCCGGGTGGAGGTTCCGCGTGCGGTGTGGCGGGCCGACCCCTCAGCCCTGCCCGAGAGCTACCTGGTCATCCGCCGCACCGCGGAGATCGAGCTCACCGGTGAAGTGCTCGGCCAGGCGGCGAGGGCCAGGCCGGTGACCCTTAGCGCGCTGGACGCGATCCACCTGGCTTCCGCGCTGGTGTTGCGGCGGGAGCTCACGTCGTTTGTTTCGTACGACACACGGCTGCTGGCCGCGGCCCGGGACGCCGGGCTGCCCACCGCCAGCCCGGCCTGATCCCGGGCGTGCTCACCGCCGCCCCGCCGGACCGACGGACCGACGGACCGCTGCCGCCTGCCCGCGGCGACCGGGCGGACGCGGCGCGGCAGGGAGGCGGCGGCGGGATCAGGCTCAGCAATGATGCGGCGGGGGCGGAACGTCCAGCGTCGGGTTGCGGTCGAAGAACCCGGTTGGCTTCAGCACGAACCCGCACCGGGCCACGGGCATCACCGGCCAGTCCTCCAGCCGGGGGAAGTGCGTGGGCCCGAACGTGTGCCACAGCACGATGTCGGTCCCGTCGATGTCCCGGTCGCCGCGGATGAAATCCGGCAGGCCCGCTCCGCCGGGATGCTGGTTCACGAAGTCCCCGGCCGGGTAGCGCTGCGCCGGGTCGTACCGGGTGACCCACAGGTGCTGCGTGGCGAAGCCGGCCCGGGCCGCCACCGGGGAGCCTGGGTCAGCCAGCAGCACCGGGGCCGCCTCCGGGTACAGGGTGTAGCCGACCGGATGACCGAACCGGTTGGCCCGCTCGGTGCTCACCACCCGCCAGGTGCGGCCGCGGCTGCCGTCGGCCCGCCGGGCCGCCTGCGACTCGGTGCTCAGCCGGGTGATCTCCTGGACCAGCGCGTTGCCGTACGGGTTGCCTGGTCCGGCGGGCAGCCCGGCGACGTCCACCTCCTCCACCGCGTTGGCCTGCCCGTCCACGTCCATGTCGAGCCGCGCGCTGAACAGGTGCTGGTGGGCAGGCGCGCCCAGGCCCGGCGCGACCTCGGTGGAGTGCTGGTAGTCCCCGCCCGGGTGCGCGGCCGTGAACAGCGCCCCGGTCAGCTTGATCTCGCACTCGATCGTGCCGTCGAGGTAGAAGTACCAGTAGAAGCCGTAGTCGTAGTTGCCGATGGTGGAGAAGAACGAGACCACCAGGCGCCGCTGGCGGCGGGACTGGGCCGAGCCGTTGAAGATGTCCGTGTGCTTCCAGAGGATCCCGAAGTCCTCCTCGTGGACGCAGATGGCGTTGCGGATCGTCCGCGGCTCGCCGCTGTCGCCGGTCACCGTCGCGTCCAGGTAAGCGATCTCGCCGACGCAGTCGCAGCCGAGCTCGAGCGAGTTCGTCCACTTCCCGACCAGGTACTCACCGGTGTCGAAGTAGGTCTGCCAGTACCGGAACTTCGGATCTCCGTAGGGCACGACCATCTCGGGGATGGACGCCCGGTAGATGACCGGCCGGTCCCGTCCGCTGTCGCCGACGCTGATCTGGTGCAGGATCAGCCCCTCGCGGGCGTCGAAGCCGATCCGCATGGACCAGCCCTCCCAGCGCAGCAGCTGGCCCTCGAGGGTGAAACTCGGGCCCTCCGGCTGGGTGATCTCGATGGGCCGCAGCGTCGTCCGGTGCGGCCCGCGGACGGCCGGGTCGTCGTAGTCACCGGACTCCTGGGGTACCGGCAGGACGAACTCGTCCACCAGCTCGATGACCCGCCGCTCGACCAGGTCCACGTAGGCGGCCACGCCGTCCACCGGGTGCGCCCAGGCGTAGCCGTGCTCGTCGTCCTGCACGAACGCGAGGACCCGGACCAGCCGCCGCCCGTCCTCGCCCGGGAACCCGAACGATCCGGCGGTCAGCGGGCAGGCCCGGATCCTGGTCACGTCGTCCAGCCCGCGCCGGGCCATCGCCGCCCGCCACTGCGGGTCGGCCCGGACCACCTCCTCGGCGGTGGCGAAGTCCTGGTCGATGATCGGCACCTGCCCGTCGGCCCGCGGGTCGAGGACGCGGCGGCTGACCACCTGCCGCCGGGTGAGCGAGACCACCACGTCGCAGGATTCGCCGGTGGTCACGTTGATCAGGAAAGCCCGCAGCCGCCGGTCGGGCGGCTCCGCGGCCGGGCCGAGCACTTCGTCCTTGGCGGGCTCTTCCAGCCCGTAGTAGGCGAAGCGCACCGGCTCGGCCAGCAGGCCCGCCGCGGCCAGGATGTCCCGCCCGGCCAGGTACTCGGCCGGGCCGGCCGGCTCAAGGGGATGAGCCGGGACCGGGCCGGATGCCTGGGCCGCCCGCAGGGCCGTGTCCGTCATGACTGATCTCTCCTCCGCGCCACGCGGCGGGCCGGGGAACTGCCGTCCCGCCGCCCGCGCCTATTCGTCGGCGATGATCGAGCCGGCCCGCTCGCCCAGCCCAGGGTCACGGCGGCTGAGTATCGCGGCGTAGATCACCGCGACCACCACGATGGCCAGCGCCGCGTACGGGAACCAGTCATACGGCGCGGCCTGCCCGGGCTTGCACAGGTAGTACACCGGCACCGCGATGGCGGCCATCCCGAGCACCGGCAGGATCAGGTGCTTCACCACATTGAACTCGGCCGGGTTGTACTTCCGGTAGTAGAAGGGCAGGGCCAGGTTGGCCAGGAAGTAGACCACGAGGACCAGGATCGTGCCCATCGTGGAGGACTCGAAGAAGAAGTTGAGCGGGTCCATGCTCCCGGTGTGGCCGCCGATCACGTGGCCCAGCACCCAGACCAGGATGATCCCGCCGGCCAGCGCGACGAACGCGTAGATGGCGTTCATCGGGGTGCGCCGGGTCGGGTGCACCCGGCCCAGCCAGCGTGGCAGCAGGCCCTCCCGCCCGGCGTTGAAGATCAGCCGGGACTGCGAGTTGGCCGCGGCGATCAGCACGCCGAGGGTGGAGGTCATGCCCGCGATGTAGGCGAACGCGGCGAAGGCCGGGCCGATGTTCCCGGACACGGTGATGAACGGGATGGGGGCGGCGGCCAGCTTGGCCCCGTTGTACCCGAACCCGGTCACCGTGGCGAAGGCGAACAGCAGGTAGCTGACCACCATCAGCGCGATGGACAAGAACACCGCGCGGGGCACGTTGCGCCGCGGGTTCCCGGTCTCCTCGGCCAGCGCGGCCGAGTTCTCCCAGCCGATGAACAGGTAGATAGCGAGCGGGAAGCCCGCGGCCAGCCCGGAGAAGCCGTTGGTGAGGTGGCTCGGCTCGAACGGGCACGGCGGACAGGTGCCCGCCGTGCTGGATGATCGCGATGAGTGACACCACGACCAGGACCAGCATCTCGAAGACGAAGAAGAAGCCAGCCAGCTTGGTGGACACGGCCACGCCGCGGACCATCATCAGCACGGCGCCGGCGGTCAGCACCACGGTGAAGATGCCCCACGGGATGTTCCACCCCAGGTAGTGCTGGAGCGTGAGGGACAGGAACCCGCCGACCACGGCGAGCACCGAGGAGATGGCGATGATGTACCCGGCCCCGCACAGCAGCGCCGTGCTCACCGCGCTGGTGCCGCCGAACGTCTTGCCCACGAACGAGATGAACCCGCCGGTGGACGGCCGCGCCCGGGAGAACTGCGACAGCGTGTTGCCGAGCAGCGCGATGGCCACGCCGGCCGCGATGATGGTCAGCGGCGCGGCCACGCCCGCCGTCACCACCAGGAACGCGAAGCCGAAGAAGAAGCTGTAGGCCGGGCCGATGTTGGCCATCGTCGAGGCCGAGATGTCCACCAGCCGGAGCGCGCCGCGGTGCAGCCGCTCCGGGGACTCCGGTGCCTTGGTCTCCGAGAACGGGATGGGTGCCGCCTCGCTCATGTCCCCTCCTGCCTGGGCGATGCCGCCCGGGACGAGGTCCGGCCCTGCGGGCCGGACGTTAGTACGGGTAGTGCACAGGTCCCGGCGCGACGGTGAGCCAGCGCCGCTGGGTGAACTCTTCAAGGTTGGCCTCGCCGCCGGACCGGCCGCCCAGGCCGGACGCGCCCATCCCGCCGAACGGCGCCAGCGCCTCGTCCTGCGGGGTGGCGTCGTTGACGTGCACCATCCCGGCCCGCAGCTGGCGGGCCACCCGCATCCCGCGGGCCAGGTCCGCGGTCAGCACCGAGTCGACCAGGCCGTAGGGGGTGTCGTTGGCGATCTGCACAGCCGTGTCGTCGTCGTCCACCACCAGCACCGGCGCGATGGGCGCGAAGATCTCCTCGGTCCAGAGCCGGCTCGACCGGCTCACGTCGGCCACCACGGTGGGCCGGAAGTAGGGGCCGTCCGTGGTGCCGCCGGCCACCACCCGGGCCCCGGCCCCGACCGCCTCGCTGAGCATCTCCCGGCCCCGTTCCAGCTGCCGGGTGTTGATCATCGGGCCGAGCCCGACCTCCTCCGTGACCGTGTTGCCGACCGTGATGGCCTCGGCCCGGGCGGCCAGCCCGCTGAGGTAGGCGTCGGCCACCGCACGGTGCACGATATGCCGCCCGGCGGTGATGCACGTCTGGCCCTGGTAGTGGAAGGCTGACCAGGCGCCGATCATGGTGGCCTGGTCGATGTCGGCGTCGTCCAGCACCAGCAGCGCGTTGTTGCCCCCCAGTTCCAGGGACACCTTCTTGAGCTGGCCCGCCGCCGTCTGCGCGATCCGCCGGCCTACGCTGGTGGACCCGGTGAAGTGGATCATGGCCACGTCGGGGTGGCTGACCAGCCGCTCGCCCGCCTCGACGTCGCCGGGTAGCACCTGGAAGACGCCTGGTGGCGCCCCGGCCGCCGCGAACAGGTCGGCGATCGCCAGCCCGCCGCTGTAGGGCGTCTCCGGGGAAGGCTTGACCAGGACCGCGTTGCCCAGGGCGAGCGCGGGGGCGATCACCCGCATGCCGAGGACGAGCGGGAAGTTCCACGGGGTGATGACGCCGACCAGCCCGAGCGGGATCCGCTCGGACAGCGAGAACCGGCCGGCGTGCCCGGAGGGCAGCACTTCGCCGGTGGCCCGGGAGGCCAGTGCGGCCGCTTCGATCAGCTCGCTGGCCGCGGCGCCGATCTCGTAGTCGGCCTTGCCGGCGATACAGCCGGTCTCACGCATGATCAGCTCGCGCCATTCCTTGGCCCGGTCGGCCAGCACCGTGGCGGCGGCCCGCAGCAGCCCGGCGCGCTCGGCGTAGGTCTGCTCGCTCCAGGCCCGCTGGGCGGGCAGCGCCGTGGCCACCGCCAGATCGACGTCGGCCGGGCCGGCCAGCCCGGCCAGCCCGAAGATCTCCCCCGAGGCCTTGTCCCGCACCGGCAGCGTCCCGCCCTGCGCGGGACGCTGGAACGTTCCGTCCAGGAACACCGACTCCTGCCACGCCTGCTGGCCTGTTCCCACCCGCTCCACCCCAGCTCACCGTCGGGCCCGACTACTCACTAAGTCTGGCAAGCGCTTTCCGAGTGGTGCGAACGTACCTGACCATCAGTCCGCCCGCAAGACCCGGAAATGTTCCCGTCCGGTCAGCGGCGGCCGGGCCGGGGCAGGGTGCTGTCACGCAGGATGACCTCGCCGGGCACCGGGATCACCCGCGGCTGGTCAGCCTCCTGCAGGACCAGGCTGGCCGCCATCTCGCCCATCTGCTTGAGCGGCAGCGCGACCGTGGTCAGCGGCGGGTAGATGTCGCGCAACGTGCTGATGTCGTCGAAGCCGGCCACCGCGATGTCCCCCGGCACGGCCAGCCCGTCGGCCCGGAGCCGGGCCAGCGCGCCGACGGCCATCACGTCGTTCACCGCGAACACGCAGTCCGGCCGGGTGCCGCCGGCGGCCAGGATCGCGCTCATCGCCTGGTACCCGCCGTCCCGGGTGAACGCCCCGTGGATCACCCGCCGCGGGCTGAGGCTGACCGACCAGGCAGCCAGCCCGGCCTCGAACCCGGTGACCCGGTCCCGGGCGGTGACCAGCCCGTCCGGGCCGGCCAGCACGGCGAACTCCCGGTGGCCGAGCGCGACCAGCGCCCCGGCCAGGGCCTGGGCCCCCTCAGCGTTGCCGGGCAGGATCGTGTCGATGCCCAGCAGATCCTGGCCGACGCAGACCGCGCGGCCGCCGTCGCGGGTGAACGCGCCGACCTCGGCGCGCAGCGCCGCGGTGACCGCGGTGTCGGCCGAGCGGCTGCCCACGAGTACCACCGAGCGGGCCCGCTGGGCCCGCATCAGCGAGACGTACTCCAGTTCCCCCGCCCCGCCCGCGGCTGTGCTCGACACGATGGCCAGCAGGCCGCCAGCGTGGCTGACCTCGATCAGCCCAGCCGCGATCGAGGAGAAGTACGGGTCCGCGATGTCGTGCACGATCACGCCCATCATCGTGCTCTGACCGGTAGCTACCGCCCTGGCCTGCAGGTTTGCCATGTAGCCGAGGTCGGCGACCGCCTTGGTCACCCGGTCGGCCAGCTGCGGGCCCACCCGTCGCGACCCCTCGTTGACCACCCGGGAGGCGGTGGACAGCGAGACCCCGGCCCGGTCCGCCACGTCCTGCAGGGTCACCCGGGCCAGGGAAGCCCCAGCCTGCCGGCTCGGGCTGCTGGGCTGCGGGCCCGGCCTCCGGGCCCCGGCCTGCCGGGCACCGGCCTGCCTGGCCACCGCCTGCCGGGCTGCGGCCCGCGCCCGGCGTTCCCCTGGTTGCAGCTCCGTCACCGCCCGCTCCCCCGCTGAGGTCTCTGGTTGACCCAGCTTCCCAGGCCACCCTAATCTGGGAAAGCCCTTTCCAGGGCATCACGCCGCAGGCCCGGATCCGCCAGGGAGTAATTGATGTCGCGCAAGGTGATCCAGGTGGCCATGAACGGGGTCACCGGCCGGATGGGCTACCGCCAGCACCTGGTGCGCTCCGTGCTCAGCCTCCGCGATCAGGGCGGTATCACCCTCGAGGACGGGACGACGCTCTACCCCGAACCGATCCTGGTCGGGCGCAGCGAGCAGCGGCTGCGGGAGATAGCCGAACGGCACGGCCTGGAACGCTGGTCCACCAGCCTGGACGAGGTACTGGCCGACCCGGCCGTCGGTGTGTACTTCGACGCGCAGGTAACCGGCGCACGCGAAGCCAGCCTGGCCAAGGCCATCGCCGCGGGCAAGCACGTCTACACCGAGAAGCCGCTGGCCGAGTCGGCCGACGGCGCCTGGCGGCTGGCGCGCCAGGCCCGCGAGGCCGGGGTGATCAACGGGGTGGTCCAGGACAAGCTCTTCCTGCCCGGCATGATCAAGCTCCGGCGGCTCGTCCGCGAGGGCTTCTTCGGGGAGGTGCTGTCCGCCCGGCTCGAGTTCGGCTACTGGGTCTTCGAGGGAGACGGGGTGCCCGCCCAGCGGCCCTCGTGGAACTACCGCAGCGAGGACGGCGGCGGGATCGTGCTGGACATGTTCCCGCACTGGCAGTACCTGCTGGAGGACCTGCTCGGACCGATCACGGCGCTGTACGCGCGGCACGTCACGCACGTCCCGCAGCGCTGGGACGAGTCAGGCAGGCCCTACCCCGTCACCGCCGACGACGCCGCCTACGCGCTGCTGGAGTTCGAGAGCGGGGCCATCGCGTCGGTCAACTCCTCCTGGGCGGTCCGGGTGAACCGCCGTGAGCTGGTCGAGCTGCAGGTCGACGGGACCAGCGGGAGTGCGGTCGCCGGCCTGCGTCACTGCACCGTCCAGCCCCGCGCCTGCACGCCGATGCCGGTGTGGAACCCGGACCTGCCCGACCCGATCGACTACCAGGCTCAGTGGGCCGAGGTGCCCGATCATCAGGTGTTCGACAACGGCTTCAAGGTGCAGTGGGAGCTGTTCCTCAAGGCTGTGGCGGCAGGCACGCCGTTCCCCTGGGACCTGGCCGAGGGCGCCCGCGGAGTTCAGCTGGCCCGGCTCGCCCTGCAGTCCTCGGCCGAAGGACGCCGGGTGGACGTGCCCAGGCTGGCTGGGTGACATGGGCGCCCGGGTCAGCCTCCCCGGCCGGGCGCAGCCGGTCGACATCCCGGATCCGCCCTGGGCGGCGGGGTACCCGCCGCCGTCCTCACGCAGCGTCTACGCGGCGGCGCACGTCGCCGCGTCCCCCGACGGCAGCATCGACTGGACCGCCACGCTCGGGTTCCGCGAATACCTGTGGGCTCATGGGTTCGCGGTCGCCGAGGCGATGGACACCGCACAGCGCGGGATGGGGCTGTCCTGGCCCGCGGCCCGCGAACTGACCAGGCTGTCCGCGGATCTCGCGGCCCGGCGCGGCGCGGTGATCGCCAGCGGCGCGGGCACCGACCAGCTTCCCCCCGGCCCGCACCCGCTGCCCGCGATCGTCCGCGCTTACCGGGAACAGCTCGGGGCGGTCCAGGAAACCGGGGCGCAGGTCATCCTGATGGCCAGCCGTGCCCTCGCGGCGAGCACCCAGTCCCCCCGTGACTACCTGGACGTCTACGGCCACCTGCTCGGCGAGGTGGCGCAGCCGGTCATCCTGCACTGGCTGGGCGAGGACTTCGACCCGGCGCTGCGCGGCTACTGGGGCGCGGCGGACTTCACCGCCGCGGCGGACACCGTCATCGAGCTGACCGAACGCGCGGACGGCCGGATCGGCGGGATCAAGCTGTCCGTCCTCGACGCGACCGCCGAGGTGGCGCTCAGGCGGCGGCTGCCGGCTGGAGTCCGGCTCTACACCGGCGACGACTTCCACTACGCCGAGCTGATCAAGGGGAACGCTGACGGGCACAGCGACGCGCTCCTCGGCGCCTTCGCCGCGATCACCGCCCCGGCCGCGGCCGCGCTGCACGCCCTCGACGCCGGCGACCTGGCCGGCTACGACGCGGCCATGGGGCCGACCACGGAGCTGAGCCGGACGATCTTCGAGCCGCCCACGTCCAGCTACAAGGTCGGCGTCGCGTTCCTCGCCTGGCTGAACGGCCTGCAGCCGCACTTCGCCATGCTGGACGGCTTCCAGGCCCGGCGGCCCCAGGCTCACCTGCTCCGGGTCTTCGAGCTGGCCGCCGCGGCCGGGGCGCTGCGCTCACCGGGCCTGGCCGCGGAGCGGATGACGGCCTACCTGGCCTCGGGCGGGCGACCGTGACCGCGGGCCCGCTGGGCGGCGACCGGCTGTCCCTCAATCAGGCCACGGTGAAGCACCTGGACCTGGCGCAGAGCGTGGACCTGTGCGTCCGGCACCAGATTCCCGCCATCGGGCTGTGGCGTGACCGGGTGGCCGAGGCCGGCCTGCGCCGGTCGGCGGCCCTGGTGCGGGCCGCGGGCCTGCACGTGTCCAGCCTGTGCCGGGGCGGTTTCTTCACCCACCCGGACGGGCCAGCCCGGGTCAGCGCCCTGGCCGACAACCGCCAGGCCATCGCCGAGGCCGCCGAGCTGGGAGCGGACACCCTGGTCCTCGTCCCGGGCGGGCTGCCGCCCGGCAGCCGGGATCTCGCGCTGGCCCGGCGGATGGTCGCCGACGCGATCGCCGACCTGGTCCCGACCGCGCAGCGGCTGGGAGTGCGGCTGGGCGTCGAGCCCATGCATCCGCTGTTCTGCGCCGACCGCGGCGTCGTGTCTACCCTGGGCGATGCGCTCGACCTGGCCTTCCAGTTTCCGGCCGAGGCGGTCGGAGTGGTCGTGGACAGCTACCACGTCTGGTGGGACCAGCAACTGGCGGCGCAGATCGACCGGGCCCGGGGCCGGATCGTCAGCGTCCAGCTGTGCGACTGGGTGGTGCCGCTGCCCGCGGACGCGCTGCTCGGCCGGGGCCATCTCGGCGATGGCGTGATCGACTTCCCGCCGATGATGGCGGGGCTGCTGGCCGCGGGGTACACGGGGTTCGTGGAGGTCGAGATCTTCAACCAGGAGGTCTGGGACGCCCCACCGGACCAGACCGCCGCCACGGTCCGGCAGCGCTTCGCCACGTTGCTGGGCTGACCCGCGATCACGCTGACCCGCGCGCGCTGACCCGCTCCCTGCCGCGGAGAACTGGTCAGAACGCCGGGGCCTCGGAGTACACGCCCCACTCCTGGCGCAGCGCATCACAGATCTCGCCCAGGGTCGCCTCGGCCTGCGCCGCGGCCAGCATCGGCGGGATCATGTTCTGGCCCGACCGGGCCGCCGCCAGCATCGCGGCCAGGGCCGAGTCGACGGCCCCCTGGTCGCGGCCGGCCCGGCGGCGTCCCACGTCCGCCACCTGGTCCCGCTCCACCTCGTGGCTGACCCGGAGGATCTCGACCGGCGTGCCGACCGTGCCGGTGTGGCAGTTCACCCCGACGACCTTCTTCTCGCCCTGCTCGACCTTCTGCTGGTACCCGAACGCGGCCTCGGCGATCTCAGCCATGAACCACCCGTCCTCGATCCCGCGGAGGATCCCGCCGGTCATGGATCCGTCGGGGCTCATCGCCTTGATCCGGGCGAAGGTGGCCTCGGCCTCGGCCTCCAGCCGGTCGGTCAGCGCCTCCAGGTACCAGGAGCCGCCCAGCGGGTCGGCCACGCTGGCCACTCCCGTCTCTTCCATGATCACTTGCTGGGTCCGCACCGCGATCTCCGCCGCCCGCTCGCTCGGCAGGGCCAGCACCTCGTCCAGGGCGTTGGTGTGCAGCGAGTTCGTGCCGCCGAGGACGGCCGCCAGCGCCTCGATGGCGGTGCGTACCACGTTGTTGTCGGGCTGCTGCGCGGTGAGCGAGACCCCCGCGGTCTGGGTGTGGAAGCGCAGCCACTGGGCGCGCGGCTCGGTCGCCCCGTAGCTGTCGCGCAGCCACCGGGCCCAGATCCGCCGGGCCGCGCGGAACTTGGCGATCTCCTCGAAGAAGTCGATGTGGGCGTCGAAGAAGAACGACAGCCCGGGGGCGAACGTGTTGATGTCCAGCCCGCGGGCCAGCCCCAGTTCCACGTACCCGAAGCCGTCGGCCAGGGTGAACGCGAGTTCCTGCCCGGCTGTGCTGCCGGCCTCGCGGATGTGGTAGCCGGACACCGAGAGCGGCTTGTAGGCCGGGATCTCCCGGGCGCAGAACTCCATCAGGTCGCCGATCAGGCGCAGGTGCGGCTCCGGCGGGAAGAGCCATTCCTTCTGCGCGATGTACTCCTTGAAGATGTCCGTCTGCAGGGTCCCGTCCAGGGTGGCGAGGTCGGCGCCCTGCCGCTGGGCGGCGGCCAGGTACATGCAGAAGACCGGGACCGCCGGGCCGCTGATCGTCATCGACGTGGTCACGTCGGCCAGCGGGATCCCGGCGAACAGCGCATCCATGTCCGCGGCGGAGTCGATGGCCACCCCGCAGTGGCCGACCTCGCCGAGCGAGCGCGGGTCGTCGGAGTCCCGGCCCATCAGGGTCGGCATGTCGAAGGCCACGGACAGCCCGGTGCCTCCCGCGCCCAGCAGCATCTTGTACCGCTCGTTGGTCTGCCGGGCGTTGCCGAACCCGGAGAACTGGCGGATCGTCCAGGCCCGGCCGCGGTACCCGGACGGGTAGAGGCCGCGGGTGAACGGGTACTCCCCGGGCCAGCCGATCCGGTCGAAGCCCGGCACCACGGCCCCTTCCGGCGGCCCGTACACCGGCTCCACGTCCAGGCCGGACAGGGTGGAAAAGTCGGCCGCGCGGATCCTGGAGCCAGCGAACCGGCGTTGCCACCGCTGCCGCCCCGCCTCCAGCGACCCCGCCTCCAGCGACCCCGCTCCCAGCGACCCCGCCTCTAGCGACCCCGATCGGCGGACTCCACCCCGGCCGACTCCTGACGCGACCCTGCGTGCGTGTCCATGCCGTTCCCCTCGTGCAGACGTCGTGGTCCCGGAAAAAATACTAGGACGTCCTACTATCTTGCTCCCACTGTACTCCTTCGTAACGCCCCAGCCGCCCCCGGGCGCCCGCGGGCGTCCCGCAGGACCCCACGGCTGAGGGCCAGCTGAAAACTGCCCTAATTCGTCCCAACCGCATGGCCCCCACCGCCGTCTCAGATAACGCAAGGGCGGTGCGGGGGCACGCCCTTGCGGTTCAGGTCCGCGCCGCCGTCACGAAGGTGTGGTAAATCTGTGCAATCCCTAGCCGTCAGCAGGCCGGCAGGCACCTCCACGGGGGAGGCCCTGACGCTGTCCGGGCCGTGGAGCATGCCGGCGGGAACCACCACCCGGGGGGCTTCCGTGGACAGGCTGCGCACCGGAGACCGGGCCGCAGCCGAGGAACTCTTCAACACGTGCTATCCACGCCTGGCCGGCTGGGTGCGGCGTCTCGTGGACGACGACGACACCGCGCACGAGATCGCGGCCGAGGCGTTCGCCCGGCTGCTCGGCCGCTGGTCCCGGCTGGAGAATCCGCAGAGCTACCTGTACATGATCGCCACGAACCTGGTCCGTGACCACTGGCGCAAGACCGGCCGGGAGCGAAAGGCGCTGCAGGCCGTCCAGGCCGGGGCCCCGTCCGACCCGTCCTACCAGCCGGCCCAGGACGTCCATGTGAGAGAGCTGCTGCAGGCCCTGCCGGACCGGCTGCGCAGCCCGTTCCTGCTGCACTACTACGCGGGCTTCCCGGTCCGCGAGGTGGCCACGCTGCTCGGCCGCCCGGAGGGAACCATCAAAGCCGACCTCTTCCAGGCCCGCGCCCGGCTGCGCGCGGCCCTCGGGGACACAGATGACTGACCCGCGCGACGACCTGGACACCTGGATGCACGCCCAGGTGCAGCCGCTCCCGCCGCCGCCGGGGACGTTCGAGCTGATCAGGAAGCGGGCCCGGCGCCGTAAGGCGACCCGGGCGGCGGCCGCCGCCGCGGGGGCCGCCGCGGTGATCGCGGTCATCGCCGTCGTCCCGCGGCTGGTGATCACCCAGCTGAACGTCGGCCCGGGGCCGGCCTCCAGCGGCGCCGCCGCGGGGAACACGTCCTCGGCCAGCCCGTCCGCGCACCATCACGCGTCGCCCACGCCGTCGGCGGTCCCGTCGAGCTCAGCGCCGCTCCCGGCGCTCCCCGCCGGCTCCGGGCAACTTCCAGGCCACCTCGGTGACCTTTGTGGGCGCCAACACCGGGTTTGTGCTCGGCCAGGCCGGCGTCCCGGGCCAGTGCGGACCGCCGCGCAAGTACATCTGCACCTCCATCGCGGGCACCACGAACCACGGCGGCACCTGGCACGGGGTGGTGGCCCCGGTCACCGGCGCCCCCGCCGGGCCGGCCGGGGTGAGCCAGGTCCGTTTCTACAACACCAGCGACGGCTGGGCCTTCGGCCCGCAGCTCTGGGCCACCCACGACGGCGGCCAGCACTGGACCCAGATCGACACCCACGGGCTGCGGGTCACCGCGCTGGAGGCCGCGGGCCAGCGTGTCTTCGCGGTGTGGGCGCAGTGCTCCGGCTCCGGCCCGGACTTCGCGGCGGACTGCACCGCCTCGTCCCTGTACTCCGCCTCCCCCGGCAACGACCAGTGGGCCCCGGTGCCGGGCGCGGGTACCGGCTACAGCCTCAGCGGCACCCCGGGCTCCGCGGCGCTGGTCCTCAGCCCCAGCCGCGGCTACCTGCTCGCGCCGGACGGGACCTTGCTCAGCGGGCCGGTCACCAGCGCAGGCGCCTGGCAGCCGGCCACCAGCACGGCCACCGGCGCCGGCACCGGCAGCGCCTCACCCAGCCCGGCCCCCTGCGAGCCGGGTCCCGCGCAGGCTGGCGGCCAGCCGTCCGGCGCACTGCTCACCGGCACCACCAATTCCGAGCTGGTCCTGGTGTGCACCAGCCCGGCCACGGGCGCCACCCAGGCCAAGCAGGTCTACACCTCCGCCGACAACGGCCAGCAGTGGCAGAAGACCGGGACCGCGCCGGCTGCGGGCACCGCGACCTCGGTGGCGGGCACGGCCGCGGGGACGATCGTGCTCGCCACCACGGCCGGCCTCCAGGTGTCCACGGACGGCGGCGCGACCTGGACCGCTGCCCAGGGCGCGCTCCCGTCCGGCGGGTTCAGCTACGTCGGGATGACCAGCGCGACGCAGGGGGTCGCGGTGCCGGCCGACGTCACGCAGCACGCCGTGTGGTTCACCTTCGACGGCGGCCAGAGCTGGCACGCGTCCGCGATCCCCTGAAACCCAAAATTCAAGATCCCGCAACGAAAACCGTCTCCCGCCGGTCCCTCCTCAGCCCGCCGGCGCTGGGGCGGCCAGGAAATCCCCTGCCGCCACCCGCAGCCCGCGGAGCAGGTCGAAGACCTGCTCACGCTGCTCCGGGTCGAACCCGCCCAGGCCGAACTCGGCCCCCATCAGGTCCTCGGTGGCCTGGCTCACCACCTCACGGCCGCGCGCGGTGATCTCGGCGAGCTTGCCCCGGCCGTCCTGGGGGTTGGGCCGGCGGACCACGAGGCCCTGTCCCTCCAGCCGGTCAATGGTGTTGGTGGCGCTGGTCGGGTGCACCATCAGCCGCTCGCCGATGACCCGCATCGGCAGCGTCCCGCGGCGGCTGAAACTAAGCAGGACCAGGGCCTCGTACCGGGCGAAGGTCAGCCCGTAAGGCCGGAGCACGGCATCCAGCTCGGCCAGCAGGATCTGCTGCGCACGCATGATGGAGGTGACGGCGGCCATCGCGTCGGAGCGGCCGAATCGCTGCTCCCAGGTCTGGGCCGCCCGGGCGATTGGGTCGAAGGGCAGTTCCAGCGGCTTCGGCACAGGCTCACGCTACCCGTGCACCCGGCTGTTCCATCAGGGTCAGCAGGATTAGGTCCAGGTGACCCGGAATTGCCGGTGCGTTTCATGGTGCGGCTGGGGGCCCGGCCGTCGCCTGGGGCATGGCGTCTCATACCGCACCTAGTCCGTAACAACTAGTTACCTAGCGTGACACTGACCCACCCAAGAGTTATATTGCCTGATGAGGGCAGCCTTTTCGGGTGCCACTGTCTTAGCGGCACTGTCTTAGCGGCACTCGTCGGCAGCACAGTTTTGGCAGCCCGGCGTGGCAGCACGGTTTTGGCACCCGGCGTGGGCAGCACGGCGTGGGCAGCACGGTCAGAACTGTGGAGCGACGGGGGTGGCACATGCGGTCCAGCTACGGCACCACGGGGATGACTCCCGTGCTCGCCGCGGGCGTGGGTATCCGGCATGGCTGGACCTGGGTGCTGCGCGCGGCGAGCTTCCGTCTGGAGGTCCCGGAGGCGGGGCGTCCCGCGATCGGCATCGTCATTCCCCGCCAGATCGCCCGGGCCGCGGTCATCGACCTGCTGGGCGGGCTGGCCCGGCCGGCGTACGGCGAACTCCGGGTGCTCGGCCAGGACCTGACCACCGCGCAGGGCCGGGCCGCGGTGCGCCGTTACGTGGGGATCGCCCGGGTGGCCGCGCGGCCCCAGCCGGGCCGGCGCGTGCGCGGGCTGGTCGGCCACGCGGCCCGGGTGGCCAACCTGCCAGGACGGGACTGCGAGGTGCTGGCCGCCGCCATCCTGGACCGGCTGGCCCTGACTCCCTGGGCGGACGTGCCGATGCGCGCCGCGCCCCCGGTGATCGCCCGCATGGCCAAGCTCGCCGCCGCGGTCGTGCACGAGCCCGAGCTGCTGCTGATCGACGGCCTGCTCGACGGCCTCGGCCCGCGCGACACCGAGATCGTCGCAGCCAGCATCCGTGACCTGGGCCGGGACACGGCGATCGTGGCCATCGGCCGCGACTCGGCACCGCTCGCCCTGGCCTGCGGCGAAGTGCTGACCCTCGCGGACGGGATCATCGTCCGCAACTTAGCGCCCGGGCCGCCCCGCTCCGGGCGTCCGCGCGGGCCCGGGACCCGGCCGGGTCTGCCTTAGGCTGGACTAGGTGAACTGGAATCTGCTGACCTGCGCGTTCACGCACCATGTCAGCTACGCGCCAGTGGAACCCGAGGTCTCGGCCAGGCTGCGGACGGCCACCGCCTCGGGTGAGGCGTGGCAATGCCTGCGCTGCGCGACGTTCGTGCCCGGACCGCCGACCGCGTCCGGCCCCGCCGCCAAGGCTCCCCGGGTCCGCCGCGACGACGAGTTGCGCAGCGCACTGATCCTGCGTTTCTTCGCCGTGGAACGCTTCGTGCGCGCGATCATCTTCGGGTTCATCGCCTACGGCGTGTGGCGGTTCAAGTATTCGCGGTACACGATCCAGCGGGAGTTCAACCGGGAGTACCCGGAAGTCCGGGACCTGCTGCACGAACTGGGCTACAACGTCAACCGCTCCGGCCTGGTCGGCCTGATCCGGCATACGTTCACGCTGGACCAGCGCACGCTGACCTGGCTGGCTGTCGGCGCGGCCGCCTACGCGATAGTGGTCACCCTCGAGGCGATCGCGCTGTGGGCGCTCAAGCGCTGGGGCGAATACTTCGCCATGGTGGCGACCTGCGCGGGCATCCCGTATGAGATCTACGAACTGGTGGCCAAGGTCACCGCGCTGCGGCTGACCGCCTTCGTCGTCAATGTGGCCCTGGTCGTCTACCTGGTGCTGAGCAAGCGCCTGTTCGGGGCCCGGGGCGGGAAGAAGGCCTACGACGCACGGCTGCGCAGCGAGTCGGTGCTGCAGGCGGCCGTCAACGCCGCGGCCGCCGCCTCCGGCCAGGCCGGCGGCACCCCGGTCCCGCTGTTGCCCGTGCCGGATGGCACGGCCTCCGGGGGCGCCGTGATCGGCGAGGCGGGGACTGGCGGAGGCAAGACCTGAGGTGGCTAGCTGTCGCCTGGGCCGATGAGCTCGTCGGCGGCGGAGTAGGCATCCAGCTCGCCAGCGGCGACCCGGCCGGCCAGCCCGTCGATCCGCTCGTCCCCGGGCAGCCCGCCCATCCGGGCCCGGAGCTCAGTCAGCGCGATCGCCGAGATCTCCTCCCGGGCCCGGGCCTGGCGCCTGCGGTCGCCCTCGCCCGAGCTACCCAGCCAGGCCCGGTGCGCATCCAGCTGACCGACCAGGTCGTCGATGCCCTCACCGGCAGCCGCCGTGGTGGAGACGATCGGGGGCTTCCAGTCGCCCTCGCCGCGCCGGGCCAGCGCGATCATGCCGCGCAGGTCCCGGACGGCCTCCTGGGCCCCCGGCTTGTCGCTCTTGTTGACCACGAACACGTCGCCGATCTCCAGGATGCCCGCCTTGGCCGCCTGGATCGCGTCGCCCAGGCCCGGGGCCACGATGACCAGGGTGGAGTCGGCCATGCCCGCGATCTCCACTTCGGCCTGGCCCACCCCGACCGTCTCGACCAGGACCACGTCGAAACCGGCCGCGTCGAGCACCCGCACCGCCTGTGGGGTGGCCCCGGCCAGCCCGCCCAGGTGACCGCGGCTGGCCATGGACCTGATGAACACTCCCTGATCCGTGGCGTGCTGCTGCATCCGCACCCGGTCCCCGAGCAGCGCGCCCCCGGTGAACGGCGACGTGGGGTCGATGGCCAGCACCGCGACCCGCAGCCCCTGCGCCCGGTACGCGGCCACCAGGGCCCCGGTGACCGTGGACTTGCCTACCCCCGGCGAGCCGGTGAGCCCGAGCACCCGGGCCTGCCCGGTGAGTGGGGCGATCGCCTTCATCACCGCGCGCAGTTGCGGCGCGCCGTTCTCCACCAGGGACAGGAGGCGGCCCAGGGCCCGCGCGTCGCCGTCGCGGGCGCGCTCGATGGCCGCCGCCGGGTCGGCAGCGGCCGCCGCGGCCGGGGCCGGCCCAGGGTCCACGGCCGGCCCGAGGGTCCGCGACGGGCCCGGGGTCCGCGACGGAGGCGCTGAGCTCAGCCACGCCCGGCCACGGCGGCCACCTCGAAGAGCAGCGCGCTGCCCTGGCCGCCGCCACCGCACAGCGCGGCCGCGCCGAGCCCGCCGCCGCGGCGGCCGAGTTCGTGCACCAGGTGCAGGGCGATCCGGGCGCCGGACGCCCCGATCGGGTGGCCGAGCGCGATGGCCCCGCCGTTCACGTTGACCTTCTCGTCCCCGATGCCCAGGTCCCGCATGGACTGGATGGCGACCGCGGCGAAAGCCTCGTTGATCTCGATCAGGTCCAGGTCGGATATCCCCAGGCCGGCCTTGCCGAGCGCCCGCCGGATCGCAGCCGACGGCTGGGACTGGAGCGAGGTGTCCGGGCCGGCCACCACACCGTGCGCGCCGACGGTGGCCAGCACCGGCGCACCGCGGCGCGCCGCCGCCTCGGCCGACATCACCACGACTGCGGCCGCGCCGTCCGAGATCTGCGAGGCGGAGGCGGCCGTGATCGTGCCGTCGGCGGCGAACGCGGGCCGCAGCGCACTCAGCGCCTCGGCGGTGGTGTCCGGCCGTACTCCCTCGTCCTGGTCGAACAGCACCGGCTCACCCCGGCGCTGCGGGACCGCGACGCCGACGATCTCACCGGTCAGCAAGCCGTCCTTAATCGCGGTCGCGGCCCGCTGGTGCGACTGGGCCGCGAACTCGTCCTGCTCAGCCCGGCTGATCCCCAGCTCGGCGTTGTGCCGGTCGGTGAGCTCGCCCATGGGCGAATGGTCGAACGCGTCGGTCAGGCCGTCTCGGGCCATCGCGTCGAGCAGTTCGATGGAGCCGTACTTGTATCCAGCCCGGGCGCCGGGCAGCAGGTGCGGCGCGCCGGTCATGGACTCCATGCCGCCCGCCACCACCACGTCGAACTCACCCGCCCGGATCAGCTGCGCGGCGAGCGCGATCGCGTCCAGCCCGGACAGGCACACCTTGTTGATCGTCAGGGACGGCACCGACATCGGGATGCCCCCCGCGACCGCGGCCTGGCGGGTCGGGTTCTGCCCCGCCCCGGCCTGGAGCACCTGGCCCATGATCACGTAGTCCACCTGGTCACCGGACAGGCCAGCCCGCTCCAGCGCCGCCTTGATCACGACCCCGCCCAACTGCGCGGCCGTAAAGTCCTTCAGCGAGCCGAGCAACCGGCCCACGGCCGTCCTCGCTCCCCCGGTGATCACTGCGTCCCGCATCCCGCAACCTCCGCCGCGCTGCCCGGCACCGGCCCAAAACGGCGGTGCCCACCCTGGCGATCGCGGCACCAGGGCCTCTGCCACGATACCCAGGGAAAGGATCCCGCCCCAGGATGGAGGCTGCCGTGCTGCTCCGGATCGATCACGTCGGGATCGCCTGCCGCAATCTGGACGAGGCGATCGCCCGCTACGAATCCGCGTTCGGGCTGACCGTGATGAGCCGCGAGGAGAACCCGGAGCAGGGTGTCCGGGAGGCGATGCTGCAGGTCGGAGAGGGGGCAGGCGGCCCAACCTGGGTCCAACTGCTCGAGCCGACGGGCCCGGACACCCCGGTCGGCAGGTTCATCGCCCGCCGGGGGGAGGGCATGCACCATGTGGGCTACGCAGTGGCCGATATCACGGCCGCCCTCGCCTCGATCGGGACGACGCAGATCCGCCCGATCGATCAGCGTCCCCGGCACGGGTCGATGGGTGCCTCGATCGCGTTCCTGCACCCGGCGGACCTGGGTGGGGTGCTTACCGAATTGGTCGAGCCCGCCGCGGGCTGATCCATCCCCGTCGTCCGGGAATATCCCGATATGTGGCCGTATGCGGCAAGGGTGCGTCCGGCCGGTATCTACGTGACCCCATCGGGATGAGCGCTAATAAGCAAAAAGCGCCGATCTGCGGCGGAGGAAACCTGAAGCCGCCGCTAACGTCAACCCAGTAGGGTTATGCTGCCAGGCATCGGGCGAGCGGCACACACTCCGCGCGTGCTGGGTTGGGGGCGGCCTGTGAAGGCACCTCGGCCTGCGGAGCAGATCCGACGCCCTTTGCCACCCCCGCACGCCGCCCTCGTCTACCCAGGATCAAGCCACATGCAGCCTGAAATCGACGCCCAGCTCAGCAACTTCTTCGAGGAAACCACCCCCCGCGAGTTCGCGCGGGTGATGCGTGGTTACGACCCGCATCAGGTTAACGAATACTTCAAGCAACTTGACGGCGAGGTGCGTCAGCACCGCGAGCAGGTTCAGGCGCTGCAGCAGGAACTGTCCGACGCTCACCGGCAGATCCGTGAGCAGGAACGGCCCACCTACGCCGGTCTGGGCTCCCGCATCGAGCAACTTCTCCGGCTGGCCGAGGAGCAGGCCACCGAGATCGCGCAGGAGGCCCGGTCCGCGGCCAACGAGCTCAACGCGGCGGCCAAGGTGGACGCGGCGGAGGTCCGGGCCGCGGCCGAGAACGAGGCGGGCGAACTCCGGGCCAACGCCAAGCGGGAGACGGACGAGCTGCGGGCGTCGGCGGAGCGCGAGGCCGACGCGATCAAGACGGGGGCCCGGCGCGAGGCGGACGAGCTGACCTCGACCACCGAGCGGGAAGTGGCCAAGCTGCGGGCCACGGCCGACCACGAGGTCGCGGAGAAGCGGGCCTCGATCGAGCGGGACATCGCCAAGCTGCGCACCACCACCGAGCGGGAGGTAGCTCAGCTCAAGGCGTCCGCCAAGCGGGAGCGCGACGAGATCCTCACCACCTCCAAGCGGCAGGCTGACGAAATGCGCAGCCAGGCCCAGCGCATTCTGGAGGAGAGCGAGGCGCAGCGGGCCCAGGCCGAGGCCGAGTTCGAGATCCAGCTGGCCTCCCGCCGCGAGGAAGCGGAGCGGCAGGAGGCCGAGCGGCTGGCGGCGGCCCAGTCCGCCACCCAGAAGCTGGTCAGCGAGGCCGAGCAGCGCGCCGCGACCGCGGAGCAGCGGGCCGCTAAGGCCAGCGCCCAGGCGGAGCAGACCCGGCGCGAAGCCGACCAGCACTCGCGGCAGCTGGTCGGGAACGCGAAGAAGAACGCCGACCAGATCGTCGCCCAGGCGAAGTCCCAGGCTGAGCAGCTGCTGGCGGACACCAAGTCCGAGATCGAGCGGCACCGCGCCAGCGCGCAGCGCGAGGTCGACGAGCTGTCGAAGCAGAAGGAAAGCATCTCCACGCACCTGGCCCAGATCAGCCAGCTGCTCGGCACCCAGATGCCGGGCCTGGCCGACGCGCTCCAGCCCCGGCAGGCCGTGGGGACCGGCGCCAAGGCGGTCGGCCCGGCGCCGAGCGCCCCGGCGCAGCCCAGCCCGGCACAGTCCAGCCCGGCACAGTCCGCCCCGGCGGCGCCCCCGCGCAACGGTGGCCCGGCACCGGCACCGCAGGCCACGACCCGGCAGGCGGCCCAGCCCCAGCAGGCACCCACCCAGCAGGCACCCACCCAGCAGGCGCCCACCCAGCAGGCGCGCGCGCCACAGGGTGGCCAGCAGGCGGCCAAGCAGCCGGTGTCAGCCAAGGGCAAGAGCAACGACGAGGAGTGGTGGACCGAGTAGGCCCATCACGAGCGGGGTGCGACGCTCTGCAGAGCGAGGCGGTGGCCGGTGCTGAGGCACCGGCCACCGCTCGTTATCTGCCTATCAGGGTTGTTCCTGCGGCGGTCAGCTCACTGCGGTCTGGCCACCGTCGATGAGCAGGACCTGGCCGGTCATGTAGGACGACGCCTCGCTGGCCAGGAAGACCGCGGGGCCGGACATCTCGTCCGCGCGGCCCCACCGCCGCATCGGCACCGAGGCCACCGTGGCCGGGCCGGCCGTCTCGTCTTCCCAGAGGTTCCGGTTCAGGTCAGTCGCGGTCCAGCCGGGGCACAGCGCGTTGACCCGGATGCCCTGGCCCGCCCACTCGACCGCGAGCGATTTGGTCAGCGAGATCAGGCCCGCCTTGGCCGCCCCGTACGGGGCGAGGAAGGGCGCCGCGCTCACGCCGGCCACCGAGGCGACGTTGATGACCGAGCCGCTGCCCCGCTCCACCAGATGCGGGCCGATGGCGTGGCACACGTACATGGCCGAGTCGAGGTTCAGCCGGATGAGCTTGTCCCAGCCGGTCAGCCTGAGGTCCAGGAACGGCACCATGAAGCTGGACCCGCCCGCGTTGTTCACCACGATGTCCACGTAGCCAAGCTGGTCGATCGCCCCGGCGACGGCCTCCGCCACCGGCTCCTGCTGGGTGACGTCAGCGGGAATGACGAACGCCTTCCGGCCCAGCGCGGTGACCTGCGCAGCGGTCTCAGCCAGACCATCCTCACTCCGGGCCACCAGGGCCAGGTCCGCCCCGGCTCCAGCCAGGGCGACCGCGATCGCCTGCCCTATCCCCCGCGAGGCCCCGGTAACGAATGCCTTCTTGCCAGCCAGGTCGAAGAGCGGCACGCTCAGTCCTTCCAGTCGGTGGGTAGCGGCGCGGCGGCCGGGTTCACCCGGCGCACGATCTCGTTCAGCACGATACGGACGTAGGGCTCACCGACCCAGAGGTGCTTGGCCCGGTCCACCGCGATCAGCTCGGCCTGCGGCACCCGGGCGAACCGCTGCCGGGCCTCGTCCGGGCGCAGGTAGTCATCCAGCTCCGGGACCAGCACCAGCAGGGGCTTGCCCGAAGCGGCCCAGGCGTCCAGATCCGCGTCACCCGCGCGGTGCAGCGCAGGGGACAGCAGGATCGCGCCCTCCACGGCCATCCCGGCGCCCCACTTCAGCGCCAGCTCGGTGCCGAACGACCAGCCCACCAGCCACAGCCGGGGCAGCCCGGCCGCGGCGGCCCAGTCGACGGCCGCGGCCACGTCATAGCGCTCGTTCTCGCCGTCGTCGAACTCGCCCTGGCTGCGCCCGTGGTCCGACGAGGTCCCCCGGGTGTTGAACCGCAGCACGGCCAGGTCGGCGAGCGCCGGCAGCCGGTAGGAGGCCTTGCGCAGGATGTGGCTGTCCATCATGCCGCCTTGGGTGGGCAGCGGGTGCAGGCAGATGAGCGTGGCCACCGGATCCCGGTCAGCAGGCCGGGCCAGCTCGCCCACGAGGTCGAGCCCATCGGCGGTGTGCAGGGTGACCGGCTCACGCCGGGCTGGCAAGACAGTGCTCGCCCTGATCTCGCTCATCGTGTTCCCAGTGCCTGTCGTTCGGGGGTGGTCGGTGGGCCCTCGGTGGGCCCGTGGTTGGGCTGGACTGTGGTTCGGCGGGGACCGAGGTGCTCATCGGCCGACGCGGCGCCCGGGCCGGCGCTGCAGGCGCCGCTGCCAGCACGGCCGGTGCCAGTGCCGGCGCTCGGCGGGCCCGGGGTTAAGGCTAGGCCAGGCGACCAGATGCGGCATGCCGGGCCGGATTTCCTGGTCACATCCCGGGCAGCGGTACGTCTTGGCCGAGCCGGCCCCGGGTACCGGGCGGACCACCCAGTCCCCGTCCGGCCATGACTCCACCTGCTCGGGCCCGGAGGGCGGCGG
>CAWJPL010000041.1:0-43653 GCA_963844695.1 uncultured Actinomycetes bacterium | reverse complement strand
TCAAGG
The DNA here is from genome assembly GCA_963844695.1 of uncultured Actinomycetes bacterium. GTDB lineage: Bacteria > Actinomycetota > Actinomycetes > Streptosporangiales > Streptosporangiaceae > RYN-230. The sequence continues at coordinate 43,647 of CAWJPL010000041.1, read as the reverse complement.
CCCGGCTCCCCTGGAGCGGGAACCGGGCCTGTGACCTGCTACTCCATGAGTAGCCCCGAGCGGATTCGAACCGCCGCTACCGCCTTGAGAGGGCGGCGTCCTGGGCCACTAGACGACGGGGCCAGACACTGCATCGTAGGGTACCGCGCGGGATGACGCCAAATGGACATGGCCCCGGCGTACCTCGCCCCGGGGCCGCGCCTCGGCGGGGCAGGTCACGACGCCAGCCGGGCAGGCCGGGCAAAACAGCAGTCCTGCCCGCCGAAAACCAGAAATCTGGAAACGGCGGACAGTAGCGCATGATCACATTTTGTAGGGGTAGATGCCGCGCATGTTGGCATTCATCATCGTTCTGCTGATCGTGGGACTCATCGCCGGAGCGCTGGCGCGCCTGCTCGTGCCCGGCCGCGACCCCATCGGCCTGCTGGGGACCATCGTCCTTGGCGTGCTGGGGTCCTTCCTCGGCGGGTTCATCCTGAACCTGATCGAATACCACACCCTCACCGTCCACCACCTCCGTACCGCGGGGATCATCGGCTCCATCGCCGGCGCCCTGATCCTGCTGATCCTGTTCCGGCTGTCCGGCCACGAACGGGGCCACAAGCGGTACAGCCGCAGCCGTAGCAGCCGCCGTCGCCGCTGGATCTGACCGCATCTGCCCGCCCGTGACCCGGCTGGCCCGCGACGGACTGGCCTGGTCACCGCACGGAACTCGGCCCGGCACCCATCCCCCCATGGTGCCGGGCCGTCCCGTGCGGCAGGCGCCGCGGGCCAGGCATGCCCGGGCCAGGACGAGCGTTGAGCAGGGCATGGACGCAACCCAGGGGATGGACGTCGCGACGGCCGTGCACCGCTGGCGGCTCGGACCTCATCCGGAAGGCGGCTTCTTCCGGGAGACCTACCGCTCCCCGCTGCGGACACTTCCGGCCGGGTGGCCCGGTGAGCGGGCCCTGGCCACGGCGATCCTGTACCTGCTGCCCGCTGGCCAGGAGTCCGCATGGCACCGGGTCCGGGGCGACGAGCTGTGGCTCTGGCAGGGCGGCGCACCCATGGAACTGCGGATCGGCGAGGAGACCCGCCAGGTCGGGCCCGACCCGCAAGCCGGGCACGAGCCCCAGGTCCTGGTCCCGGCGGGAGCCTGGCAGTCCGCCACTCCCGTCCCGGCCGCACCAGCGGCCTCCTGGTCCCTGGTCGCCTGCCTGGTCTCACCGGGCTTCGACTTCGCTGACTTCGAGCTGCGCTGAACCGCGGCTCCCGACTGCTCATCGTTTCGCGGGAGGGGGGTCGGTTCGGCTACACTGCTCAGGCGCAGTGCGCGATGGGGTATGGGGTAATTGGCAGCCCGACGGGTTCTGGCCCCGTTAGTCTAGGTTCGAGTCCTGGTACCCCAGCAGGATCGAAAAACCGGCAGGCCTCCTCAACCAGGAGGGCCCTGCCGGTTTTCGTTTCGTCCTTCGGGCTTCGCCCGTCCTGGGGCTAACCGGACGTCTTGATCGCGTGGGCCAGCCGGGCCAGCGTCCGCTCCCGGCCCAGCAGCTCGATCGACTCGATACAGCGGCGGGAGACACGCGCGCCCGGTCACGGCCACCCGAACCGGCGCGAACGCCACCCGGGGCTTGAGCCCGAGCCCGGCCGGATCGACCAGCGCCGCGGTCAGGGCCGCTTGGATCGCCTCGGCCGTCCACGGCTCCACCTCGGCCAGCGCGGCCTCGGCCGCCTGGAGGACGGGCACCGCGTCCGGGCCGAGCACCTTGCTCGGCGTCGTCGGCGTCCACCTCGAAGCTCTTCGTCGGCGAACAGGAACCCGAGCATGCCTGCCGCCTGGGTGAGCCGGCTGATCCGGGTCTGGATCAGCGGCGCGGCCGCCGCGACCAGGGCCGCCTCCGACTCGCTGGGCGGGTCACCGACCACGTCGGCCCGCTGCAGGAACGGCGTGATCCGGGCCACGAAGTCGGCGGGATCCAGGGCGCGGATCTTGTCGCCGTTGATCGCCTCGAGCTTGCGCACGTCGAACTGGGCGGGGTTCCTGTTCACCCGGGCCAGGTCGAACTCGGCGGCCAGGTCGGCCAGCGTGAACTCCTCCCGGTTGTCCCCGGGAGACCAGCCCAGCAGGGCCAGGTAGTTGTCGATCGCCTCGGGCAGGAACCCCTCCTGCCGGTACCAGTTGACCGACACGACCCCGTTCCGCTTGGACAGCCGCTGGCCGTCCTTGCCGAGCACGTAGGGCAGGTGCGCGAAGACGGGGAACTCGTCCTCGGGCACGCCCATGGCCCGGTACACGGCGATCTGCCGCGGGGTGGAGGACAGCAGGTCCTCACCGCGCACTACGTGGGTGATCTTCATCAGGATGTCGTCCACCGCGACGGCCAGCGTGTACAGCGGGGAGCCGTCGGCGCGGGCCAGCACGAAGTCGGGCACGTGCTCGTGGTCGAAGGTGACCGGACCGCGGACCAGGTCGGTGAACGTGGTCGACCCTTCGGGCATCCGGAACCGCACCACCGGCTTGCGGCCCTCGGCCCGGTAGGCGGCGACCTGCTCGGCGGTCAGGACCCGGCAGTGCCGGTCGTAGCCGCTCGGGCCGCCCCCGGCGCGGGCCGCCGTCCGGCGGGCGGCCAGTTCCTCCGGCGTGCAGTAGCAGTAGTAGGCGTGGCCGTCGGCCAGGAACCGCTGCAGCCATTCCGCGTAGATGTCCAGCCGCTCGCTCTGCAGGTACGGGCCGTACGGGCCGCCGACCTCCGGCCCTTCGTCCCACGGCAGGCCGAGCCAGCGCAGCGTGTCCAGCGCGGAGGCGATGTACTCGGGAGTGACCCGGGTCCGGTCGGTGTCCTCGATGCGCAGCACGAAGGTCCCGCCCGTGTGCCGGGCGAAGGCCCAGGCGTACAGCGCGGTCCGGATGTTGCCCACGTGCAGGTCGCCGCTGGGCGAGGGGGCGAAGCGGACCCGTACCCCGGCGGGGGCCTGGCTATCGGCGGGCGTGGCGTGCTCAGTCACGGTTCACCACCGTGTTGCGCAGCGACCCGACGTTCTCGATGGTCACGGACACTTCGTCTCCGTCCTCCAGGGGCCCGACGCCAGCCGGGGTCCCGGTCAGCAGCACGTCGCCGGGCAGCAGGGTCATCACGGTGCTGACGTACTCGACCAGCGCGGGCACGTCGTACAGCAGCTGCGAGGTGCGGGTCTGCTGGCGGACCTCACCGTTCACCACGGTGGTGAGCTCCAGGTCGGCGGGGTCGGCGTCCGTCTCGATCCAGGGGCCCAGCGGGCAGAACGTGTCGAACCCCTTGGCCCGGGTCCACTGGCCGTCCCGGGCCTGCAGGTCGCGGGCGGTCACGTCGTTGGCGCAGGTATAGCCGAAGATGACCTCCGCCGCCTGGGCCGCGGGTACCTCCCGGCAGAGCCTTCCGATGATCACCGCGAGTTCGCCTTCGTAGTCCACCCGCTGGGTCAGCTTGACCGGGTAGGCGATCGGGTCCCCGTGCCCCACCACCGCCGTGGACGGCTTGAGGAACAGGACCGGCTCGGCCGGCGGCTCGCCGCCCATCTCGCGGGCGTGGTCGGCGTAGTTGCGGCCCACCGCGACCACCTTGCTCGGCAGCACCGGAGCCAGCAGCCGCACGTCGTCCAGGGGAAAGGTAGCCCCGGTGAACTGGACGCCTCCCTTGCCCGGGCTGAACGGGTGACCCCGCAGCTCGGCGATGACGCTCAGGCCACCCGTCCTGGGCTCGGGCCGGGCTGCGCCCGCCCCGTCCGCCTGGGCTTCCCCGACCACCCCGTATGCGACCTCGCCGCCCTTGGCAAATCTCGCGATGCGCACCGCTCAACCTCTCGATGAGAGTCCTCCGGCCCGGGCTCGTCGCCTGGGCCTTCTCAAGCCTACTGAGCGCGGCGGCGAGCCAGGCACGGCCGACCCGCGGAGCGGCTGCCGCAGGCAGCCTCCACTCCGAGCTACTGCAGGTAGCCCTCGACCTCTGAGGCGGGGCGGGACGCGGTTTCGCCAGGGTCCTCGCCGAACTCGCGGCGGGCACGGCGCTGGCGGAGCAGGTCCCAGCACTGGTCGAGGGACTCCTCGACCTGCCGGAGCTGTGCCCGTTCGTCATCGCTGGCCAGCTTGCCGTCGGCGACCTGCTTCCGGAGCTCGTGCTCGGTCTGGATCAGCTCGTCGATGTGGCCCAGGATCTGCTTGTCATCCATGGGTCCCACCGTACGGGAAACCGGGGCGCCTCCGGCCCCCGGCCGGGCCGCTAGCCTGGCCCCGTGCCGGATCCAGTCTTCCTGATCACCGGGGCGTCGGGGGGCATCGGCGCGGCCACCGCCCGGGCTGCCGCCGCGGCCGGCTACCGGGTGGTGCTCACCGGCCGCAGGCCAGGCCCGCTACGGGCCCTGGCCGCGGATCTCGGCGGCCCGGGCCGGGCCCTGCCCGTCTGCTGCGACGTATCCGACTGGGATCAGCTGCTCGCCCTGGTCGGCGAGGTGAACGGCACGCTGGGCCGGCTGGACGTGGTGTTCGCCAACGCGGGCTGGTCCGCGCCGACCTCGTTCCTGGGCCGGGGTGGCCTGCCCCCGGGCGAGTGGCATGGGCTGGTGGCCACGAACGTGCTGGGCCCCGCGCTGACGGCCCGGGCCGTGCTGCCTGCGCTGACCCGGTCCGGCGGCCATCTGCTGCTCACCGGCTCGGTGGCCGGCCGCGTGACCCGGCCGGGAAGCCTGTACTCGGCGACCAAGTGGGCGGTGAGCGCGCTGGCCGCGGGCATCCGCGCGGAGTGCGTGGGCACCGGGGTCCGGGTCACCCTGATCCAGCCCGGGCTGACCGACGCCGGGCCGGCCGGCCCGGGACGGCAGGCCGACCCGAAGCTGGACCCGGCTGACGTCGCGGGGGCCGTGATGTACGCCGTCGGCCAGCCCGCCGCGGTGGACGTCAGCGAGATCGTCATCCGGCCGGTGGGGCAGGATCCGTTCCGCTGACCGCCGGGGCCGTGGCTCTCAGCGGCCGGTCCAGGATCTGGGCGAACGCTGCGACACAGAGCCCGAGTACGGCCGCCATCCCCAGCGCGGCCGGCAAGCCGGCCAGGCTCGCGCACGCGCCGACCAGCGCCGGGCCGCCGACCAGGCCCAGATAGCCGACGCCCGCCACCCGGGCGATGCCCTCGCCCGGGCTGTCCGAGTCGACCCGCCCGGCCGCCGAGAACAACTGCGGGATCACGCAGGAGAACCCGGCGCCGCTGACGGCGAACCCGATGACCGCCCCGAGCCAGTCGTGGCTGAGTAATGCCGAAGCCAGCCCGGCCGAAGCCAGCAGGGCGCACCTGCGGACCGTACCCGCGGGGCCGTACCGGGCGGCCAGCCGGTCGCCGGCCAGCCGCCCCGCGGCCATCGCGAGGGAGAAGGCCGCGAACCCGGCGGCCGGGATGGCCCGCTGGGCACCCAGGTTGCCCCGCAGGTAGAGCCCGCTCCAGGTGGCCGCCGCACCCTCGGCGATCAGGGAGCACAGGGCGAGCAGGCCGAGTGCTCATCAGCCGCGACGAGACCGGGCCCCGCCATCCGCGACCCTCGCCCCGCCAGGGCCGGACGCGGCGCCAGGTACCGGGTGGCTGCCGGGTCCGCAGGCCGCGCCGGCCGGCCCGGCGGTTCACGCGGGCGGCCACGCGGCCTGGCCCGGCGGGCTCGGCGAGCAGCGAGCGCCCGGCGACCAGCACGACGGCCGTGGCCGCCACGGTAATGGCGAGAGCCTCGGCCCGCCCGGCCCCGAGCCAGGCCAGCAGCCCGCCCAGGACCGCCCCGGCCAGCCCGCCCAGGCTGAAGGACGAATAGAACGAGGCCATCAGCGGCCGTCCGTAGGCCTGCTCCATCCGGACACCCTGCGCGCCCAGGCCCACGCTCATCAGGCCGCCGGTGACACCGAAGGCCAGCAGGACGCCGATGAGCGTCGCGAGGGTGCCGGCCGTCCACAAGGCCAGCGGCAAGACCGCGACGGCCAGCCCAGCCAGCCGGCACAGCCGGGCGCTGCCGAGCCGGTCAGCCAGCCGGCCTGCCAGCGGCATCACCGCGACCAGCCCCGCGGGGCCCACCGGCAAGGACAGGCCGAGCAGCCCGTCGGTGAGGTGCAGCCGCATCTTGACGCCGGGGATCCGGGCGACCCAGATGCCTTCGACCAGGCCGAGGATCACGTAGAGGGCCAGCGCGGCGGCCCGCGCGCAGCGCAACTTGCCAGGCGACGCATCCCGGGCGGGGGGGACCCGCGCAGCGCTGACAGTGGCCTGGTAGCTAGCGGCTGGCGATGAGCCGGGGTCTGGAGCTCTGCCGTAAGTACGGAGGCTTATATCGGAACCATACCGGCAAGCCCGGTAGTACTAACAGGGCGCGACAGTTCGGTTTCGCAATGAATTCAGGCCCGGCCCGGTGACCCGCCCGTACGGGCGGGTCACCGGGAAGATCATTCGCCGTCGCGTGCGGGCTCGTGGCCCGCCCGCAGCAGCGCGTACGTCACCGCTTCCTCCAGGGCGTGCCACGACGCGGCGATGATGTTCTCGTCCACCCCCACCGTGCTCCAGGTACCGCCGGCCGCCCCGGTGCCGTCGCTGGACTCGATGAGGACCCGGGTGACCGCGCCGGTCCCGTGCGAGCCCTCCAGGATGCGCACCTTGTAGTCGGCCAGTTCCAGCATGGCCAGCTCCGGGTAGAGCCGCTCCAGGCCGAGCCGCAGCGCCTTGTCCAGCGAGTTGACCGGCCCGTTGCCCTCTCCGGTGGCCACGATCCGCTCGCCCTTGGCGTGCAGCTTGACGGTCGCCTCGCTGACCACCTCGCCGCCGGCCCGCTGTTCCACGATGACCCGCCACGATTCGACCTCGAAGTGGCGCCGCCGCTCGCCCGCCAGCTCGTCACGCAGCAGGAGCTCGAAGGACGCGTCGGCCGCCTCGAAGGTGTACCCGCGCGCCTCCAGCGCCTTGACCTGGTTGACCACCCGGCCGACCGTGTCCTTGTCACCGGACAGGTCGTAGCCGAGCTGCTTGCCCTTGATCTCGACCGAGGCGCGGCCCGCCATGTCCGACACCAGCATCCGCATGTCGTTGCCCACCAGTTCGGGGTCGATGTGCTGGTAGAGCATCGGGTCCACCTTGACCGCCGACGCGTGCAGGCCGGCCTTGTGCGCGAACGCGGAGAAGCCGACGTAGGGCTGGTGGGTGCTGGGGGTGACGTTAGTGACCTCGCTGATCGCGTGGCTGACGCGGCTCATCTCAGCCAGGCAGCCTTCGGGCAGCACGACCTGGCCCTTCTTCAGCTGGAGCCCGGCGACGACGCTGAACAGGTTCGCGTTGCCGGCCCGCTCGCCGTACCCGTTGGCGCAGCCCTGCACGTGGGTCACTCCGGCGTCCACGGCGACGAGGCTGTTCGCCACCGCACAGGCGGTGTCGTCGTGGCAGTGGATGCCGAGCCGGGCGCCGGTGGCCGCGGCTACCGCGGTCACCACGTCACCGAGTTCCCCGGGCAGCATCCCGCCGTTCGTGTCACAGAGCGCGACCACGTCGGCCCCGGCTTCCGTGGCCACCCGGACCACCTCGAGCGCGTAGGCCGGGTCGGACCGGTATCCGTCGAAGAAGTGCTCCGCGTCCAGGAACACCCGCTGTCCCCCGGCCCGCAGGTGGCTGACCGTGTCGCGGATCATCGCCAGGTTCTCCTCCAGCGTGGTCCGCAGGGCCAGCCGGACATGCCGGTCGTGACTCTTGGCGACAAGAGTCACGACCGGCGCCCCGGACTCACGCAGAGCGGCGACCTGTGGGTCGTCGGCCGCCTGCACGCCGGGCCGGCGGGTCGCGCCGAACGCGGCGAGCTGCGCGTGCCTGAGGTCTAGTTCGGTGCGGGCACGCTGGAAGAACTCGGTGTCCTTGGGGATCGCCCCAGGCCAGCCGCCCTCGATGAAGCCGACCCCGAACTCGTCGAGGCGGCGCGCGATAGCCAGCTTGTCGGCGACGGTCAGGCTCAGCCCCTCCTGCTGGGCTCCGTCGCGCAGCGTGGTGTCGTAGACGTGGAACACATCGTCGGGCATGACCTGGGTCCGTCTCTGTCGTGCGGCGTGGGAGCGCCGCGTGCCGGGATGGCTGCTGGACTGCTGCCAGTGCTGAAGAATCTGTGGCCCGCAAAAAAAGACCCCTCGCGGCATGCGAGAGGTCTGCGCGTCGGCGGTGCGGGCTGCCAGCCGTTGGGCGGGCCCTGCTAGGTGCCGACGCGCCTGCCGATAATGATGCGGCCGGACGTCATGCACTCAGTGTTACACATGATCGATGGTGCTCGCACCCGCATCACCCGAGCCGGTGCGCGGAGCTGGCCCGAGCGTCAGGCCGGGACGGCGCCGAGCTGCTGCATCAGGGCGACGGCGTCGAACTGCGTCCAGACGTCGGTCACGCGACCGTCCCTGAGGCGGTAGAAGTTCATGCCCTCGACCCTGATCGCCTGACCGGAGGCGGGGATCCCCATGAAGTCCTGCTGCTGGGACCCGGTGACGACCCACCGGGTAGCGACGGTGTCGCCGCTGGCGACGATGTCCTGCAGGTCCTCCACCAGGTCGGGGAAGATCGCCTTGAAGCCCGCGACCTTCTGCTTGAAGCCGGCCAGCGACGGCTCCTCGCCGGGCGCGGGATTGCGGTTGACCAGGCCCGGGTCGCAGAGTTCGTCGATCGTCGCCTGGTCGGCCGCGCGAAACGCGTGCTCGAAGCGCGTGATGATCTCGATGTTGGCCGTTACCTGAGCCATGATCACTCTTTTCCCCGGGCTCGTGCCTCGCGGCGGCCCCGTCTGCGCTGCCACTCGCTTGTAGCAACTGATTGGTTGCGATAATATGGCAACCAATCAGTTGCGTCAAGGGCGGTGCTTCCGGGACCGTCGCCTCCGTGCTTAGAAGGCTCCGGTGCCGTCGGGGGTACCCAGGCCGGTGGGGGCGTCGTAGCCGGGGCCAGCGACGCAGAGGGAATCGAAACCGCAGGCGGCTCCGTTGCTGCCGGAGAACCAGTCGTTGTTTCCCGAGGTGATGTCGAACAGCGACCTCGCGTGGGCGTAGAGGAACTTCTGGGTGGTGGTGGCGCCGTTGCCGGCCAGGCCGTAGATACCGGCGATGAGGGGCGCGGAGGCACTCGTGCCGGCCACGGTGACCCAGCCGCCGTAGACCGTGTTGTAGACCGGGATGTTGAAGGCGGCCGCGGAGACGTCGGCCACGGTACGCATGGGGCAGTCGGTGACTGGCTGCCAGGAGGGCTTGGCCACATAGGCCGAGCAGCCACTGCCGCCCGCTCCCCAGTCGTTGTTCCAGGTCGTCTCGGACCAGCCGCGCGCGTTCGCCGCACGGTGCAGTTCGGTCCCGCCGACCGAGGTCACGCTGCGCAGGTTCGCGGGCCAGTTGGCCGCGGTGTAGCCGAAGTCACCGGCGGACACCACGATGGTGTGCCCGGGGTGGTCGTAGTACTTGCTGAGCGAGAAGGAGTAACCGTCCTCACGGGTGCCGTAACTGTTGGAGATGACCTGGGCACCGAGCCTGGCCGCGGTGTCCTCGGCCTTGCCCAGGGCGGGGAGCGACGGCTGGTTCGCCTCGACGACCAGGATGTGGCAGTGCGGGCACGCCGCGGAGATCATCGAAACGTCCAGGGTGATCTCCAGGTCCCAGCCACTGCCCTTGCCGGAGGACGGCAACGGGGACGTGCGGCCGTTCTGGTTGACCACCCGGAAGCATCCCCCGGCGGACGTGCAGGCGGGCAGACCGTACTCCTTGCGGTAGACGGCCAGGTAGTGAGCGAGATGGGGGGTGTTGTAGGCGATCGTGACCGCGACGGTCTGGTGCGGGCGGCGGCTGACCGGAAGCTTGTAGGCCGACTCCAGGTCCTTGGCTCCCCACCCCTTGGGGGTCGCGGCCGCGCCGGTGACCCCGGCGGCGATCGCCCGGTTGACGGTGGCCTGCGGCCCCCACAGCGCGTAACAACGGGCGAACCCGGGACGGGCCGGCGCACAGGCCGCCCGCATCCCCGCGGCGGGCTGGCGGGCCGGCGGTGCGGCTGGGCCGGCCGCGGCGCTCGCGTCCGGCAGTGCCTGCCGTCATGACGGCCGCGGCCAGAGACAGCGCCACAGCCAGGGTCCCTGCGGCCCGCCCCGGCCGGCGTAGCCAGGAGGCAGCGGAAAACACTAAACCGTTCATGATGTGCCGCTCCATGCTTCCGGTCAGGAGACCTTGTAGGCGGACAGGATGGTCTCTTTGATCTGGCTGCCGGCCGAATCCGCGGCGGTCACGCGGAGCGCAACCGCACCGGCCCGCTTGTCGCTGAACACCGCGCGGAACCTGCCTGGCCCGGTGCCGGTCACGGCGACCGTCCGCCAGGTCTTCCCGCCGTTCTGCGACACCTGCACCGTGGCCCTCTTGACCGCGGCCGGCGCCGCCAGCTGCAGGTGAGCGGCGGAGAAGTCCAGTACCTGCCGACCGGGTGGCGCCGACTCGTTCAGCCTCAGCCCGGGGACCGAGTACCCGAGCGTCATCATCGGCTGGACCACGCAGGTCTGGCCGGCCGGGCAGCTCCACCCGGCCGGCAGGACCGCCCCGGCCTGCCTGGCCGAGGGCCAGGTCCATACCGTGCGGCTGGACGCGGCCAGCCCGTAAGCCCGTCCCGTCCGGGAGGCGCTCACCGCGAACTTGATCACCGATCGCTTGGCGCTCAGCCTGGCCTGGGCGTAGAGGTCGGGGCTGCCCCCCGCCGCCTTGACCGCGTTACCGCCCGCGATCTTCTTCCCGTTCTGGTCGATCTCGTAGCTGCCGGTGACCTTACCGGTCGCGCCGAAGATCCCCGGCTGGAAACCGGACCCGAGGTGCCCGGGCACGTTGTCGCTGAACGGGGTGACGTCCAGGACCAGCGTGTTACCCGAGCGGCTGGCCGACGGGATGGTGAAGAACTCGTTGGCCGCGCCGGCCAGGTTCGTGTTGGTGCCCGCGTGCAGCGGGGCTGCGTTCCAGTCCGTAGCTACCGTCTGCCCCGCCGCGTACTGCTCCAGCGCCGCCGACTGACCGCCCGACAGGTTCTGGTTGTCCTGCCAGTACTGGGCGGCCCAGACCGCGGCCGGGTCACCGCTCACGTACACCGTCCGCTGGTACGGCAGCGCCTGCGGGTAAATGCCGGTGAAGTAGCCGTCCTCCCACGGGTAGAACCCGATCCGGAAGTACGCGCCCTGAGCCTTCCCGGCCTGGAAGAACCGGTCGTGCAGGGTAGCCAGGCTGCTGGCCTGGACGGTGTAGTCCTGCGCCGGGATCGTCCCGCTGGTGTCCTGGTACGCCAGGTTGTACTGATACGGCGAGGCCGCCGTGGACGGCGAACGGAGCAGCGCGTTCACTCCCGCGTACAGGTGCCCGACGGGTGGCGCGGAGGTGGTCGGGCTGAGGTACAGCGGAACGTTGCCGTTGTCGAAGGTGAACGAGGACTCCGGTCCCGCAGCCGACTGGGTCAGCAGCGTCGCCTGGACGTCCGTCACCCTCGCGGGCAGCGAGGTAGCGAAGGTGATCTTGCTGCTCGCCAGGCTCTCGGCCATCGGGACCGTCGCGGACCCCGTGGCCGGCACGCTGAAGTGCGGCAGCACGACGAGCCGGGTCGCGCCGGACGCGTCGAAGAACATGCCCAGCGCGAAGTAGTTCCCCGCGGGCACGCTGAACTTCGTGCTGCCCTGGTAGAAGTCGTTCTCGCCCTCGATCGGGTCGCCGAACAGCGTGCTGTTGTCCTCGTTGAGGACGAAGACAATATCCCCGTTGTCCGGCTTGCCGGAGATATTCGTCGCGGTGATCGTCAGGACGTGCATCGGGAGGTCCGGACGGGCGGTCGCCGCGACAGTGGTTCCGGCCAGGGCGACCGACTCTCCGCCCGCGAACATCCCGTCCCGGCCGTAGCTGCCGCGTGCGGTGATCGGCCCGGAACTGGCGGATCAGCGCGGCACCGAACACGCGGGCCGACGAGGCGGTCAGGTATCCGGAGGCCAGGCCGCCGCCGGACCGGGTAATGGTCACCCCGGGAAGGGCGCGCAGCCGCGCCCCGTAGCTGATCCGGACCGGCAGCCGGCCCGCCTTCTCGGCCGTGGCCAGCGCCGAGACGTCAAACAGCGTCCAGTCCAGCCCGTGATCCAGATAGGGAACGGCGGCGGACGGGATCACATAGCGGCGCCCGCCCAGCCGCAGGCCCACGGTCGCCCCGGCCAGGCCCTGGGCCGACGCGGGTGCCACCGCCACGTTGCGGCCGCCCGACGCGATGACCCGGTCCCCGTTGACCAGCAGCACAGCCGGCCCCCGGACCGCCCCCGCCCTGCTGGAAACCCCCTGAACACCCCGCGCCGCAGCCGTAGCCGCGCCCGCCGCCCCACTCACTCCGGCCCAGCCCACGACACTGGCCAGACACAACGCCATCGCGGCCGGCGCCGCAGCGCGCCGGACTAAACGACGATCCACATCGGCCTCCCCGTTAGAGACAAAACGTGCTCACCCAAGTAAGACACGCCCAGCCCCCAAAGGTTGCTTCCATTTCAGCCGCACTTTCGGACCACGAAGAAGCGCCGCCACGGAGATGGAGCGAGCAGCGCCCGTACCGCAGCGCAAGCGCAGCCGAGGCAACGCAGAAGCGAGCGGTGTCCGTGCCGCGGCGCAGGCGCAGGGCGACCACGGGCGAGGGCGCCAGCCGAGCGCTAGCGGACAAGCGAGCGGTGTCCGTGCGGTGTGCGCAGGCGTACCCGATCCGGCCTACGGAAGAAGCACACCCGCGCCGGCCGCATCAGGCGGAAGAACGCACGGACCAGGGCCAGCCAGCGCACACCGCACGGACACCGCCCCCACCGCCCCAAGACCTCAGCAGATCTTGTGCACCCACCCGTGCGGGTCAGGATGCTGGCCGTACTGGATCCCGACCAACTCCTCGCGCAGCCGCATGGTGACCGGACCCGGGGCGCCGTCCCCGATCACCCACTCGCCGCTGGCGCTCTTGACCTTCCCCACCGGGGTGATCACCGCGGCGGTCCCGCAGGCGAACACCTCGGTCAGCTCGCCCGAGGCGCACTCCTCGCGCCACTGGTCAGCCGAGATCTTGCCTTCCCCGGTGGGGAATCCGAGGTCCGGGCCGAGAGTGAGGAGCGAGTCGCGGGTGATCCCCGGCAGCATGGTTCCGGTCAGCGCCGGAGTCATGATCCGTGCGTCCGCGCCGGTGCCGTAGACGAAGAACAGGTTCATCCCGCCCATTTCCTCAACCCACCGGCGCTCCACCGCGTCGAGCCAGACCACCTGGTCACAGCCACTCTGGACGGCCTGGATCTGCCCGGCGAAGGCGGCCGCGTAGTTGCCTCCGCACTTCGCCTCGCCCGTGCCACCCGGCGCGGCCCGGGTGTAGTCCTCAGACAGCCAGACCGAGACGGGGCGGACCCCGCCCTTGAAGTAGGCCGCCGCCGGGGACGCGATCACCGTGTACTGGTAGGACGACGAGGGATGGTTCACGCCCAGTCCCCGCTGCGTGGCGATCATGAACGGCCGCAGATACAGGCTGTGCCCTTCCGCGGTGGGGACCCAGTCGCGGTCCTGGCTGACCAGGAGCTCGATGGAGCGCAGGAACGCCGCCTCGGGCAGTTCCGGCATGGCCAGCCGGGTCGCGGAGCGGTTGAACCGGGCCGCGTTCGCGTTGGGCCGGAACGCCACGATCGGGCCGCCACCCTGGCGGTAGGCCTTCAGCCCCTCGAAGATCTCCTGGGCGTAGTGGAACACCGCGGTGGCCGGCTCCAGCATGAGCGGGCCGTACGGCTGGATGAGGCCGTCATGCCAGCCCCGCTCCTGCGTCCAGTGCAGCGTGACCATGTGATCGGTGAATACTTCCCCGAACCCCGGGCTCGCCAGGACACGCTCGCGTTCCGCCTGCGGAACAGGATCGGCGCTGGCGCGGACGTCGAAAGCGATCTCAGTGCTCGGGCTTGCCGTCATGACAGGGTCCTTCCCCTCATTACCCGGCGCCCCGCACCTGGCGGGCAGGGCGCCGTTGCCCCGGCCGTGACGGCCTGCGACAGGCTGTCACGGCAGTGTGTTGAATTATCCGGCCACCCGGGCGGCGATGTCGTCGCCGATCTCGGGGGTGACCCGCGCCGCCCAGGCGCCCTGCCGCTCGACCAGGTCATCGGCCACGGCCTGCTCGATGCGGGCGGCCTCGGTGGCCAGGCCGAGGTGGTCACACAGCATGGCCGCGGACAGGATGGCCGCGGTCGGGTCGGCCTTCTGCTTGCCGGCGATGTCCGGCGCGCTGCCGTGCACCGGCTCGAACATGCTCGGGGCGCTCCGCTCAGGGTTGATGTTCCCGCTTGCGGCGAGCCCTATGCCGCCTGCCACCGCCGCGCCCAGGTCGGTGAGGATGTCACCGAAGAGGTTGTCGGTCACCACCACGTCGAAGCGGTCTGGCTGGCTGACGAAGAACATGGACGCGGCGTCGACGTGGCAGTAGTCCACCGCGATCGAGCTGAACTCCTTGGCCAGCGCCTCGACCGTGCGCAGCCACAGGTCCCCGGCGTAGGCCAGCACGTTGGTCTTGTGCACCAGAGTCAGCTTCTGGGCGGGCCGCTCGGCGGCCCGCTCGAACGCGTACCGGGCCACCCGGCGCACCCCGAACGCGGTGTTCAGGCTCTCCTGGGTGGCCACTTCCTCCGGCGTGCCCTTGCGCAGCACACCGCCCGCCCCGGCGTAGGGGCCCTCGGTGCCTTCCCGGACGACCAGCATGTTGATCGACTCGGGCCGGACGCTCGCCAGCGGGGTGAGCACCCCCGGGTAGAGCCGGACCGGGCGCAGGTTGACGTACTGGTCAAGCTCGAAGCGGAGCCGGAGCAGCAGTCCCCGCTCCAGTACGCCGCTGGGCACGGTCGGATCGCCGACCGCCCCGAGCAGGATCGCGTCCTGGGCCCGGATCTCCTCCAGCACCGAGTCGGGCAGCGTTTCCCCGTTGCGGTGCCAGCGCTGCGCACCGAGGTCGTAGGTGGTGGCGTCGATGCCCACGTTCGCGGCCTGGAGGACCTTGAGCGCCTCGGCCACGACCTCCGGACCAATGCCGTCCCCGCCGATCACGGCGAGTTTGATCGCTGAAGATGCCATGCGCGTACCTTACTGGCCGGCCGCGGCCGGTGACTGTCCACCGTTATCACGCCGGTCCAGGGCCATTTGGAGGGCCTGCGTGGCCGGGGTGACGCGCACTCGCCGGGCACCCCGGCGGGCGGCCCGGGGCCGGGGCGGCGGGGCGGACGCGGACCCGTCAGCGGGCGGATTCCATGGATACATGTCGTACACGAGGAAGTCTCCTGACACATAGCTGGTGACTCACCGGACCGCGCCGGGCGTGGCCCGCGTCCCGCTGACCGGGTAGGTCGCGGTGCGCGTCAGCAGCCCCGGGATTCCGGGGTGCTCGGGTGCGGTTCACCCGGGCGGACTTACGGCCAGCGCCGCTCCCCGCAGCGGGTGGCCGGCCTGCCCTGATCAGGCCCCGCTACGGCCGTTCAAGATGGATACGAAGCGCAGCATGTACTTGGACATCCTAGTACTTGAGCCGCCGGTTGTCGCCTGCGGGACGGATCTGTCTCTCATGCTGAGACGAGCCTCCTGCCGCGGCGGCCGCCGCGGCCCAGCCGGCTAGCGCTCGTCCAGGTCCACGGTGCGGCCGAGGACAGCGCCGATCGTGGACAGGATGTCGTCGAGTACCACGGCGGGGATGGCCGAGTCCACCGACAGCACGATCAGGGCGTGCCCGCCGCGGGCATCGCGGCAGACCTGCATCCCCGCGATGTTGATGCCCTCGCTGCCCAGGATCTGGCCCACCGTGCCCACGACGCCGGGCCGGTCGGTGTAGGTGAGGAACACCATGTGCTCGGCGGGTGCGATCTCCATCTCGAACCCGTTGACCTCGACCAGCTTCTCCTGCTGCCGCCGCCCGCTCAGCGTGCCGGCCACCGAGACCACCTGCCCGTCGGGCATGATGCCGCGCAGCGTCACCAGGTTCCGCCAGTCGGGGCTTTCCGTCTCGGTGACCAGGCTGACCTCGACGCCGCGCTCGCTGGCCAGCAGCGGCGCGTTCACGTAGGTGACCGCGTCCTCGACCACGTCCGCGAAGACGCCCTTGAGCGCGGCCAGCTGAAGCACCCGGACGTCGTGGCTGGCGATCTCCCCGCGCACCTCGACGTCGATCCGGGCGGCCATGCCGCAGGCCAGCGCGGTGAAGATGCGGCCCAGCTTCTCGGCCAGGGGCAGGCCCGGCTTGACGTCCTCGTCCACCGCGCCGCCCTGCACGTTCACCGCGTCCGGCACGAACTCGCCGGCGAGGGCCAGCTTGACGGACCGGGCGACCTGGGTCCCCGCCTTCTCCTGGGCCTCGGCCGTGCTCGCGCCGAGATGCGGCGTCGCCACCACCGCGGGGATCTCCAGCAGCGGGTTGCCGGTCGCGGGCTCCGCGGCGAACACGTCGATGGCCGCGCCGGCCACCCGGCCTTCACGCAAGGCGCGCAGCAGCGCCTGCTCGTCCACGATGCCGCCCCGGGCCGCGTTCACGATGCGCACCCCCGGCTTGACCAGGTGCAGTTCCTTGTCCCCGAGGAGGCCGATCGTCTCGGCGTTCTTCGGCAGGTGCACGGTGATGAAGTCAGCCTCGTTCAGCAGTTCGTCCAGGCTGGCCAGCCGCACGCCGAGCTGGGCCGCCCGGGCCGGGGGCACGTAGGGGTCGTAGGCCATCACCCGCATGCCGAACGCGCTCAGCCGCTCGGCCACCAGGACGCCGATCCGGCCCAGCCCCAGGATGCCGGCCACCTTGCCGTCCAGCTCGACCCCGGTGAAGGTGGACCGCTTCCACTCGCCGGCCCGCAGTGAGGCGGCAGCCTGCGGCACGTTGCGGGCCACGGAGAGCAGCAGCCCGACCGCGTGTTCCGCGGCGCTCACGATGTTGGACGTGGGCGCGTTCACGACCATCACACCCGCCCGGGTCGCGGCGTCCACGTCCACGTTGTCCAGGCCGACCCCGGCCCGCGCTACGACCTGCAGGCGCGGCGCATGGGCCAGCGCTTCCGCATCGATCTTGGTGGCGCTGCGCACGATGACCGCGACCGCGTCGGCGAGCGCGGCGAGCAGCGCCGGCCGGTCAGAGCCGTCCGTGTGACGGACGTCGAAGTCGGATTCCAGCTGCGCGACGGCGGCCGGCGAAAGTTCCTCGGCGATGAGGACGATAGGTGCAGGCACGGCGATGGCCCCTCATGACGGACAGCGAAACCACAGTCTAACCGGGCTTGTGAAAACGTTCACGAGTCGGTCCTGGATCCGTGTGCCGTACGGTCGCGCGCACTGCGCCGCGGAGGCGGGCTGGCCCGGCTGAAGTCAGCCCGGCCTGGCCGGGTCAGCTGATGGGGCCGGAGTTAGCTGGTGTGGCACCGGGTGTGGCGCCAGCCCGGGGCTGGCGCCACACCGCTGAACCTGTGTTCAGGAGCCGTCCGCGCCTGAACCGGTGCTCAGGAGCCGTCCGCGTCGCCTGCGGAGTCCAGCCAGCTCATCAGCGGCCGCAACTTCGCCCCGACCTGCTCGATCTGGTCCGCCTGGGACGCCTCACGCCGCTTGAGGAAGTTCGGCCGCCCGGCGTCGAACTCCTCGATCAGCTCGCGGGTGAAGGTACCGTCCTGCACCTCGGCGAGGATCCGCCGCATCTCTTCCCGGGTGCGCTCGTCCACCACCCGCGGCCCGCGGGTGTACCCGCCGAACTCGGCGGTGTCCGACACCGACCAGTACATCTTGGAGATGCCGCCTTCGTACATCAGGTCCACGATCAGCTTCATCTCGTGCAGGCACTCGAAGTAAGCGATCTCAGGCTGGTAGCCCGCCTCGACGAGCGTGTCGAAGCCGGCCTTGATGAGCTCGGAGACACCACCGCAGAGCACGGCCTGCTCGCCGAACAGGTCCGTCTCGGTCTCTTCCTTGAACGTGGTGACCAGCGCGCCCGCCCGGGTGCCGCCGATGGCCTTGGCGTAGGAGAGGGTGAGTGGCCACGCGTTCCCGGTGGCGTCCTGCTCCACCGCGACGAGCACTGGCACGCCGCGGCCCTCGGAGTACTGGCGGCGAACCAGGTGACCGGGGCCCTTGGGGGCCACCATGCACACGTCCACGCCCGCGGGCGGGGTGATGAGCTGGTAGCGGATGTTCAGCCCGTGCGCGAAGAACAGCGCGTCCCCGTCCACCAGGCTCGGCGCGATGGCCTCGGCGTACAGCGCACGCTGGAGGTGGTCCGGCACCAGGACCATGATCAGGTCGGCCTCTTCGCAGGCCTCGCCCGGGGTGACGACCCGCAGTCCCTCGCTGGCCGCGCTGTCCCGGCTGCGGGAGCCCTCCGGGAGGCCGACCCGGACGTTGACCCCGGAGTCGCGCAGCGAGAGTGCGTGCGCGTGCCCCTGGCTGCCGTAGCCGAGCACGGCGACGTGCCGGCCCTGGATGATGCTGAGGTCGGCACCGTCGTCGTAGAAAATGTCTGCCATTGTCTGCCTTTCGCTTACCGCTTGCTCATCCAAGCTGGCGCATTCCGGCGCGCCCAGCTCTGCTTGCCCAGCCCTGCTCGCTCAGCCCTGCTCGCTCAGCCGGGGCCGCGGGCCACCGTGCTCCGCCCGGCCCCGCCGCGACCGGACGTCACTGCGCCGCTCCTGCACCGCTGCGCTCGGCCACCCGGTCCACCGGACGAAGCGCCCGGTCCGTGATGGACCGGCCGCCGCGGCCGAGAGCGACCATGCCGGACTGGACGAGTTCCTTGATACCGAACGGCTCGAGCACCCTGATCAGGGCGTCCAGCTTGTCGCGGTTGCCGGTCGCCTCGACGGTGACCGCGTCCTGAGCCACGTCGACCACCTTGGCACGGAACAGCGTCACGGTCTCGAGCACACGCGACCTGCTCTCCAGGTCGGCCCGCACCTTGATCAGCAGGAGTTCCCGCTGCACCGACGCGGTCGAACTCGAGCTCCACGATCTTGAGCACGTTGATCAGCTTGTTGAGCTGCTTGGTCACCTGCTCCAGCGGGTGATCCGCGCAGTCCACCACGATCGTCATCCGGGAGATCTCCGGATGCTCGGTGGGCCCCACCGCGAGCGAGTCGATGTTGAACCCGCGCCGGGAGAACAAGCCCGCGATCCGGACGAGCACGCCTGGCTTGTTCTCGACCAGCACCGAGAGCGTGTGCCTGTTCATAGTCGGCTCCTGATCACGAAGGCGGGCCAGCCCCTGGCTCATTCGGTCACATCCCAGTCCGGCGCCATGTTCCGCGCCACGATGATGTCGTCATTGCTCGTGCCCGCGGCGACCATGGGCCAGACCATGGCGTCACGGTGCACGACGAAATCGACCACCACCGGGCGGTCGTTGATCTTCATGGCCTGCTCGATCACCGCGTCCACGCTCGCAGCGTCCTCGCAGCGCAGCCCCACGCACCCGTAGGCCTCGGCGAGCTTGACGAAGTCGGGGATGCGTGTCCCGCCACCGGCCGCGGGATCGCGGCGGGGTGGTGGCTGCTCGTGGCTGAGCGCTTCGTCGTACGTGCGCGCCACCCGGTCCAGGTCGGTGTTGGAGTAGCGCTCGTTGTAGAAGAGCGTCTGCCACTGGCGGACCATGCCGAGGTTGCCGTTGTTGATGATGGCGATCTTGACCGGGATGCCCTCCACCGCGCAGGTGGCGAGTTCCTGGTTGGTCATCTGGAAGCAGCCGTCGCCGTCGATCGCCCACACGCACGCGGCCTGGTCGGCGACCTTGGCCCCCATGGCGGCGGGCACCGCGTAGCCCATCGTGCCGGCCCCGCCCGAGTTCAGCCAGTGGCCGGGCCGCTCGTGGCTGATGAACTGGGCGGCCCACATCTGGTGCTGGCCCACCCCGGCCACGTAGATCGCGTCCGGTCCGGCGATCTGGCCGATCCGCTCGATCACGTACTGCGGGGCCAGGGACCCGTCCTCAGGCTGGTCATAGCCGAGCGGATAGGTGCTGCGCAGGGCATCGAGCTGGGACCACCAGGCGGCCAGGTCGGTGCGGTGGCCGGCCTGGAACTCGGAGGTGACCGCGGCGATCAGCTCGGTGATCACCTCACGGCAGTCCCCCACGATGGGCACGTCGGCCCGCCGGTTCTTGGAGATCTCCGCGGGGTCGATGTCGGCGTGCACCACCGCGGCCCCGGGCGCGAAGCTGTCCAGCTTGCCCGTGACCCGGTCGTCGAACCGTGCGCCCAGGGTGACGAGCAGGTCCGACTTCTGCAGCGCGCCCACGGCCGCCACCGTGCCGTGCATGCCGGGCATGCCCAGGTTCTGGCGGTGACTGCCCGGGAAGCCGCCCCGGGCCATCAGCGTGGTGACGACCGGGATGCCGGTCAGCTCGGCCAGTTCGAGCAGTTCCTGGCTGGCGCCCGCCTTGAGCACGCCGCCGCCCACATAGAGCACCGGGCGGCTGGACCCGGCGATCAGCCGGGCCGCCTCGCGGACCTGCCGGGAATGCGGCCGGGTCACGGGATGATAGCCGGGCAGGTCGAACACGGGCGGCCAGCGGAACTCGGTCTCCGCCTGGAGCGCGTCCTTGGCCACGTCAACCAGCACCGGCCCGGGCCGGCCGGTGGAGGCCACGTGGAACGCCTCGGCCACCGTGCGGGCGATGTCCTCAGCCTTGGTGACCAGGAAGTTGTGCTTGGTGACCGGCAGCGTGATGCCGGAGATGTCAGCTTCCTGGAACCCGTCGGTGCCGATCAGGCTGCTCGGCACCTGGCCGGTGATGGCGACCACCGGCACCGAGTCCATGTAGGCGTCAGCGAGCGGGGTCACGAGGTTGGTGGCGCCGGGCCCGGAGGTGGCCATGCACACGCCCGGGCGCCCGGTCACCTGTGCGTATCCGGTGGCTGCGTGCCCCGCGCCCTGCTCGTGGCGGACCAGGATGTGCCGGACCGAGGGCGAGTCGAAGAGCGGGTCGTACAGCGGCAGGATGGCGCCGCCCGGGATGCCGAACACGACGTCCACGCCCAGCTGCTCCAGCGCCCTGACCAGGGCCGAGGCACCCGTCATGCGGGTACCGGCCGCGGCCGCGGGTTCGCTGCGCGGTGCCGCGTCACGGTGGGCCGGGTCATGCCGCGGGCCTGGGTCGGAGCGTGGCCGTTCGCTGGGCGCGGCGGCGCCCTGCTGGGCCGGGCCGGAGCCGGCTGGGCCAGGGTGAGGTTCCGCCGCATCGCGTGACGCGGCTCGTGCTGCTAGGTCGCGCGGCGTAGGGCTAGGGCCCTTCCGCGCCGTGCCTGCCAGTCCGGAGCCTGGAGGGGCCGCGGTCGTCTGGTCGGTCATCGCAAGCTTTCCTCGTCTGCGGTGGGTAGCTGGGTGGGCAACAAAAAACCCTCGGCGCCTTCTGGCGGACGAGGGTAGCGCGCAGGTAGCTGGGCTAAGTCAGCTGCTTGCGCGCCTGTCAAGTACGAGTACAGGGTTAACGGACACGGGTATCACTCTGGCCCTATCCCGGGCTGCCGTCAACTTGGCCGCGCATTCGTCTCAGCTAGCGAGATGAGAAGCGGGCGAGATGACGTCGCCGAACGGCAGCTCCCCGCGGGCCGGCCCACGCTCACCAGCCAGTCCGTGCTCACTGGCTGGCCCATGCTCACTGGCTGGCCCGTGCTCCGCAGGAAGGCCTGGCAGGCCGGCGGGTGGCACGGGCCCGGCTACGAGCGTGCCCATCCCGAGGACACAGCCCATGGCGGCCAGCAGGTCACGCTGTTCGGCCCGCTCGATTCCGTCCGCCGCCACCGGGATGCCCAGATCCTTGCCGATCTCGACGAGCGCCCTGACCAGGGTCTCGGCCGCAGCGTCCACACCCAGGCCGGCCACCAGGTCCGGGCCGATCCGGACCAGGTCCACCGGATGGTGGCTGAGCCGGGCCAGCGACCCATATCCGGCGGCAGAGATGTCCACCGCCAGCCGGACGCCCCGTTCGCGCAGCTCACTCAGGCCGCGCAGGACGTCGCCGTTCTCCGCCAGTACCTCGGGAGCGACCTCCAGGATGAGCGCGGCCGGGGCGAGCTCGCTGTCGGCCAGCGCCTCCAGCACCGACGCAGCGAACGGGGCCATCATCTGC
Source organism: uncultured Actinomycetes bacterium (assembly GCA_963844695.1). Classification (GTDB taxonomy): domain Bacteria; phylum Actinomycetota; class Actinomycetes; order Streptosporangiales; family Streptosporangiaceae; genus RYN-230. The sequence continues at coordinate 21,532 of CAWJPL010000041.1, read as the reverse complement.
ATGGCCGGGCAGCACAGCCACAGGCTGGCTTCCCAGCCGTCCCGCCGCCAGTCGGCGACCTGGGAGCAGCACTCACGGAGCATCCAGTCGCCCAGCTCATCGGTCACCCGGGCGGTCTGCGCCGCCGCCAGGAGCTCCTGACGAGGCACGTCACCCCCCGCCCCGCGCCAGCGGGGCACTGCCTCGGCACCGATGATGCGGGAGCTGGCCAAGTCGGCGATGGGCCGGTACTCGAGCGCCAGCGGGGTGGCGCCCGCCTGGCCCGCCACGGACTGGCCTTCCGCGGACAGGTCCTCCGGGGACTGGCCTTCCGCGGGCTGGTCTTCCCCCGGCTGGACCACCCCGGACTGGCCCGCCCCGGACTGGCCCGCCCCCGACTGGCTCGCCCCCGACTGGCTCGCCCCCGACTGGCCAGAGCCGAGAGCCCGGCCCAGCTGCGCCGCGAGGCTCAGGTGCCGCCGGGCGTCCGGGAGCGGCACGGCCGGGAAGACTTCCACCTGCCCGCCGCCGGTCTCCTTGGCCCGGGACACCGCGGCGTCGGCGTTACGCCAGACGTACCCGGCCGGGCTGCCGTCCGCGAGCGCGACTCCGACGCTGGCGGACAGCGCCATGCTGCGGTCGGCGGCCCGGAACGGTTCGGTGGCCACGCTGGCCAGGATGCGCCGGGCCAGCTCGACGACCTCCCCGGCCGAGGCGGCTTCGGAGATCAGGACCGCGAACACGTCGCCGCCCCAGCGGGCCACCGTGCCGCGCGGCGGCACCACGGCCCGCAGCCGCCGCCCCACCTGGGCCAGAACCAGATCTCCCGCGCTCGGACCGGCGGCGTCGTTCACGCTGGTGAACGCGTCCAGGTTGACCAGGATGACCCCGGCTACGCCCGCGCCCTGCCGTTCCAGGCTGAGTACCTCGCGGGCCTGGTCCTCCAGGTAGGCGCGGTTCGGCAGCCCGGTCAGCCCGTCGTGATAGGTCAGGTGCCCGATCTGGCGGCGCAACGCCACCTGGTCGCTGACGTCCCGGGACGTGACCAGCAGCCGGTCAGGGGCGCCCTGGCTGCGGTGCCGCGAGATGGTCGCCTCCACGTACCGCCAGGTCCCGTCGGCGGCGCGGACCCGGCAGGAGTAGCGGACCTGCTCGCCCTGTCCATCAGTCACCGAAGCGCCTGCCACCGTCGCGGCCTCACGGACCGCACGCAGCCCGCCGAGCCGGTCTTCCGGGTGCACCAGGTCGGCCAGCACCTGGCCTTCCAGGCCGGCCGGGGTGTATCCGTAGTCACGGACCGCGGGGCTCGCGTAGCTGATCGCCCCCGCGTAGTCACAGACCAGCACGACGTCGCTGATCCGGTCGGCCAGCTCGCGGAACTGATGGCCCGACTCATGCCAGAGCCTGGACCGGATGCTGTCCCGGTGCACGAGGATCAGGACCCGCGCGGTCAGCGCGAGCAGCGCCGTCCCGGTGACCAGGGCGAGGACCGGCTCGGGCGCCGGGCTGCCCGCCAGCACCCAGCCGATCAGCACCAGTGCGGCCGCCGCCGCGGTGACCCCGGCGAGCGCGGTCGCGGCGTGGGCTCCGGCCCGGGTGAACTGGCCCGCATCCCCCGGGCCTGCGCGCCAGGAGCCGCCCAGCCAGGGGGCGCAGCCCAGGATGAGGAACCCGGCGATCAGCAGCGACTGGGAGGCGGCGCCGGGATGCCCGTTGCTGATCTTCGCGGTCACCGCGAGCGTGTCGCTCGCCGTGACCGCCAGCAGGGCCAGGACAGGAGCGACGCCGCGGCGCCCGGCCGCCACCGCGAGAGGCAGCACCGCGCCGAGAACGAGCAGGTCAGCGAGGGGATGGATCAGTTCGGCGGCGAACGTGCCGGGATCGTCACCCGAGTGCACGTACCCGGCGCTGAGCACGGTGATCCAGCCGATGATGAACAGCGCGGAAGCCACGACGTAACCGTCCGCGCAGCGCGCCACTGCGGTGCCGATCCGGGCCCGGTGGGGCTGGGCCAGCGGATGGCGCGCCGCCTCCCGCCGGGATCCGAGGCTGACCAGCCCGGTCACCAGGGCGGGGAGGGCCAGGAGCCCGGGCAGATCGGCGCCGGTGAACGGGAACGTGGCTCCGGCCGAGGCGCTGGCCAGCACCTGCTGGCCGATCGCCCCCGCCCCCCAGAGCAGCGCGGTCAGTGCGAAGATCCGGTACGCACGCCGGACAGAGCCTGCGTGCCGGTTGGCGCCGCGCCACAGGCTGACTGCCGTCGCGACAGCGACCAACGCCACTACCGTGGTTGCTGCCTGTGCGGCCAGGCTCATCGCGGGTCACCCGATGCTTGCGGGTGCACCGAGTCTCCTTCCGCTGCGTGTGGTCCGCTGGTTACGCACCGACCCAGGTGGCCAGCGGCGCCTTGTGGGCCCAGGCTGACAATTCCTGCGCAACCGAACTAAAAGACTCACGGTCACCAGGACAGGCGGGTGCCCGCAGAGTGTGCTGCGGGGCCCGCCAGCGGGCTGGTCGTGGTCATCGCCAGTGAACGATGCTTCTCACTTTAGGCCCCTTAGGTCACACTTCGATTGAGGAAGAGCGTCCAGCGGGAGACATCTCCCCCTGCACGGCGGCCGTAACCTGCCCATACGGCATTGACCTGGGGTAATTGCCGGAAACCTTTCCGTAACCTGGCGCTATTCTTAATAACTGCCGGAGATGACATTCAGCAGCGGCGCGCCATTGAGAAATCTCCCGGCCTGGTCGCGGACGTGGCTAATCATCCGGGCGGTCGAGACGGGGGTGGACGCCGCCTCGTGCGGGGTGATGAACACGCCCGGCATTGTCCAGAGTGGATGACCGGCCGGGAGCGGCTCCGGGTCGGTCACGTCGAGCGCGGCCCGCAGCCGGCCCTGCCGCAGCTCCGCGACTAGCGCGTCGGTCCGCAGCAGCGAGCCCCGGGCCGCGTTGACCAGCAGCGCGCCGTCTTTCATCCGGGCCAGGAACGCCGCGTCGGCCATGCCGATGGTCTCGGGTGTCACCGGGGCGAGCAGCACCACCACATCTGCCCCGGGCAGCAGCCCGGGCAGGTCACTCACGGTGGCCACGCCTGGGCGGCCGGTGCGGGCCACCCGGGCCACCTGCACCTCGAAGCCGGCCAGCCGGCGCTCTACCGCCGCGCCGATCGACCCGTACCCGACGATGAGCACGGTCTTGCCCGCGAGGCAGTCAGTGAAGTGATAGTTCCACCGCTCGGCGGCCTGCTCCCGGGCGAACAGCGGGAACTCGCGGAGCGCGGCGAGCATCGCGGCGACCACCCATTCCGCCGTGCTCGCGTCGTGCACGCCGCGCGCGTTGCAGAGGGTGACCCCGGGGGGCAGGCCGGGCAGCAGCCGGTCCACCCCGGCAGTCAGCGTCTGCACCACGGCGAGCCGCGGCATCTCGCGCATCGCCGCGATCCCCGGGGAGCTGGGGAAAAACGGCGGCACGTAGAACTCGACCTGGTCCACGCTGGGCGGCAGCGGCGCGCCGTCGGGCGCGACCACCTCCACGTCAGCGCCGGGCAGCCCGTCCAGTCCCGCGGCTACCTCGGCCGTGGGCACCCAGATCAGCATGGGCAGGCCATCACCGGTAGGTCAGCATGGACGCTGCTCAGCCGAGGCGGTCGAGGATGAGTTCCCGGACCCGGCTGGCGTCGGCCTGGCCCCGGGTGGCTTTCATCACCGCGCCGACCAGAGCGCCGGCCGCGGCGACCTTGCCGCCCCGGACCTTGTCGGCGACGTCCGGGTTCGCGGCGATGGCGTCCTCGACGGCGGCGGACAGGGCTGCGTCGTCGCTGACTACGGCGAGGCCACGGCCCTTGACCACCTCGTCCGGCGTTCCCTCGCCGGCCAGCACGCCCTCGATGACCTCCCGGGCCAGCCGGTCGTTGACCGCGCCCGAGTCCACCAGCTGGGCCACCCGGGCCACATCCGCGGGGGTGATCGGCAGGTCGCCGAGTTCCGTGCCGGACTTGTTCGCCGTGCGCAGCAGCTCACTGAGCCACCACTTGCGGGCGTCGGCCGGTGTGGCTCCCGCCGCGACCGTCTCCGCCACCAGGTCCAGCGCGCCCGCGTTGCGCAAAGCCGCCATGTCCAGCTCGGACAGGCCCCACTCACGCTGCAGCCGGGCCCGCCGGGCCGCGGGCAGCTCGGGCAGCTGGGCCCGGACACTCTCCACCCAGTCCCGGGACGGTGCGACCGGAACCAGGTCGGGCTCGGGGAAGTAGCGGTAGTCCTGCGCCTCTTCCTTGCTCCGGCCCGGCGAGGTGGTCCCGGTCTTCTCGTTGAAGTGCCGCGTCTCCTGCACCACCCGGCCGCCGGCGTCCAATACCGCAGCCTGCCGCTGGATCTCCGACCGGACCGCACGTTCCACCGAGCGCAGCGAGTTCACGTTCTTGGTCTCGGTGCGGGTGCCCCATTGCGGTGACCCCGCCGGGGTCAGCGACGTGTTCACGTCGCAGCGCAGCGAGCCTTCTTCCATCCGCACGTCGGACACGCCGAGCGCGCGCAGCAGGTCCCGCAGTTCGGTGACGTAGGTCCGGGCCACCTCGGGCGCCAGCGCCCCGGTGGCCGTCACCGGCTTGGTCACGATCTCGACCAGCGGGATCCCGGCCCGGTTGTAGTCCACGAGCGAGTAGTCCGCGCCGTGGATCCGCCCGGTGGCCCCGCCGACGTGCGATCGACTTGCCGGTGTCCTCCTCCAGGTGCACCCGCTCGATCTCGACGCGGACCGGCCGCTGGTCGCCGGAGTCCGGGTCAGTCACGACGATGTCCAGCCACCCGTCGGTGCACAGCGGCTCGTCGTACTGCGAGATCTGGTAGTCCTTCGGCATGTCCGGGTAGAAGTAGTTCTTCCGGGCGAACCTGGCCTGGACGGCGATGGCGCAGTTCAGCGCCAGCCCGATCTTCATCGCGTACTCGATGGCCATCCGGTTGGTCACCGGGAGGGAGCCGGGCAGGCCCAGGCAGACCGGGCAGACCAGGGAGTTGGGCTCGCCACCGAATCGGGCCGGGGTGCCGCAGAACATCTTGGTCTCGGTGCCGAGCTCGACGTGCGTTTCCAGGCCGATCACCGGGTCGTACCGGGCCACCGCGTCGTCGTAGGAAACCAGGTCCATGGTCGGCTGGTCGCTCATGCGCTGCTCCCTCGGCTCTCAGCAGCACCGTCTCCCGAGGCACCGTCTCCCGGCGCGCCGCTTCCCGGCACACCGGGGGCAGGCAGCCCGGCCGGCCCGCGGATCGCGTCCAGCAGCGGGCCGCCCCGGCGCTGGGTGAGTGCGGCCTCCACGGCCGCGGCCACCCGGTACGCCCGGTCGTCGGCCAGCACCGGCGCCATGATCTGCAGCCCGACCGGCAGGCCGTCCTCGGGCGCGAGCCCGCACGGCACCGACAAGGCCGCGTTGCCGGCCAGGTCCGACGGGATCGTGCACAGGTCGGCGAGGTACATGGCGATGGGGTCGTCGGCCCGCTCGCCGATAGCGAACGCGGTGGTCGGCGTGGTCGGCGAGATGAGGACGTCAACCTGCTCGAACGCGGCCTCGAAGTCCCGGATGATGAGGGTCCGCACCTGCTGGGCCTTGCCGTAGTAGGCGTCGTAGTAGCCGCTCGACAGCGCGTAGGTGCCGAGCATGATGCGGCGCTTCACCTCGGGCCCGAATCCGGCGGCGCGGGTGAGCGACATGACTTCCTCGGCGTCGCGGGTGCCGTCGTCGCCGACCCGCAGCCCGTAGCGCATGCCGTCGAACCGGGCCAGGTTCGAGGAGCACTCGCTGGGCGCGATCAGGTAGTAGGCAGGCAGCGCGTAGGTGAAGTGCGGGCAGGACACCTCGACGATCTTGGCGCCCAGGGACTCCAGGAGCTCGACGGCCTCGTTGAACCGGGCCAGTACCCCGGGCTGGTAGCCCTCGCCGCTCAGCTCCGGCACCACCCCGATGCGCAGGCCGCTCACGTCGGCCTGCCGGGCGGCGGCCACCACCGGCGGGACCGGCGCGTCCACCGACGTGGAGTCGCATGGGTCGTGGCCGGAGATCGCCTCGTGCAGCAGGGCCGCATCCAGCACGGTCCGGGCCAGCGGCCCGGGGGTGTCCAGCGACGACGCGAAGGCGATCAGCCCGTACCGGGACGACCCGCCGTAGGTCGGCTTGACCCCGACGATCCCGCACACCGCGGCGGGCTGCCGGATGGACCCGCCGGTGTCGGTGCCGATGCCGAGCGGGGCCTCGAAGCCGGCGACCGCCGCGGCCGAGCCACCCGACGACCCGCCGGGTACCCGGGCCAGGTCCCACGGGTTGTGCGACGGCCCGAACGCCGAGTTCTCGGTGGAGGAGCCCATCGCGAACTCGTCCATGTTCGACTTGCCCAGCAGCACCACGCCAGCCTCGCGGAGCCGGCGGGTCACGGTCGCGTCGTACGGCGGCTGCCAGCCGCCGAGGATGCGGGAGCCGCAGGTGGTCGGCATGTCCGTGGTGGTGAGGACGTCCTTGAGGACCAGTGGCACGCCGGCCAGCGGGCCGAGCACCTCCCCCGCCGCGCGGCGCTCGTCCACCGCGCGGGCGGCGGCCCGGGCGCGGTCCGCCGCGACGTGCAGGAAGGCATGCAGTTGCCCGTTCGACTGCGTCGATGCGGCCCAGATGGGCCTCGGTCACTTCCAGCGCGGACACCTGGCCGCCCGCGATCGCGGCGGCGAGCTCCGCCGCCGTCATCCGGGTCAGCCCGGCCGCGGGGTCGGGGGTAGGCATGGCTTCGCCTGGCCTGCTCTCGTTCACGGTCAGTCCTCCGACAGGATCCGCGGGACGCGGAACCGCTGCTGCTCCACGGCCGGCGCCTGGTCCAGCGCCCGGTCCGCGCCGAGCGGCGCAACCACGACGTCGTCACGGAACACGTTGGTCACCGGGACCGCGTGCGTGGTCGGCGGGATGCCCTCCGCGGCGACTTCCTGGACCCGCGCGACGGCCGCGATGATCTGGTCGAGCTGGACCGCGAAGTGATCGAGTTCACCGTCGGTCAGGGCCAGTCTCGACAGCCGGGCCAGGTGGGCCACTTCGGCGCGGTCAATGGGCATGGAGCCATCCTAGGCCCGGGGGCGGAGCAGGCTGACGGCATTTATGGCCGGGCCGCGGCGTCCAGGCAGTCACCGTCGGGCACCGGAGCCGGCGCCGCTCGCGGCTGGCACGTCGCCAGCCCGCGGGTCCGGGGCCGCGGCTGAGGCCGGCCTGGAACCCGGCGGCGGCGTTGTGGCCGAGGCTGGCCTGGCGGCCGGAGCCGGGCCGGCCTCGAACCCGGCGGCGGCTTCGCGGCCGGGCCGGGCCGGCCTGGTGGCGGCCGCCGCCCGAACCGGCCCGGGCTCTCCCGCCGCCACGACCGGCGCGGCGTTCCGGCGGGCCAGCCAGGCCGCGGCGGCGGTCGCGTTGAGCGGGCGGCTGAACTGCCAGCCCTGGGCCACGTCGCAGCCCATGGCCCGCAGGCTGGCTGCGACCTGCGGCGACTCGACCCCCTCCGCCACCGAGCGGATGCCCAGCCCACGCAGCAGATGCACCGCGGAGCGCACGATCAGCTCAGTGTCCGGGCTGCTGGTCACGGCGGCGACGAAGGACGGATCGATCTTCACCTCGCCGATGCACATCTCCTTCAGCCGGCCCACCGAGCAGTACCCGGTCATGAAGTCGTCCACGCTGAGCTCGATGCCGAGGGCCCGCAGCGCGTTCAGGCCGTCCGCGATGTCGGCGGCCTCACGGTTCAGCGCCCGCTCACTGATCTCGAGCAGCAGCACACCCGGGGACAGGCCATGCCCGGCCAGTTCGCGCTCGATCGTGGCGGCCAGGCCGGCGCCGAGGAGGTCGCGGCGTGAGACGTTGACCGACAGCTGGACCGCCAGCCCGCTGCTCCGCCAGGCCGACGCCTGGCGGAGCGCGAGCTGGACCACGTGCACGGTGAGCTCCCGGATCAGGAAGGACTGCTCCGCCAGCGGGATGAACTCGGCCGGCCCGAGCAGTCCCCGATCCGGGTGCTGCCAGCGGAGCAGGGCCTCCAGCCCGGCGGCCTGGCCGGTGGCCAGGAACACCTTGGGCTGGTAGTGCAGCTCGAACTCGCCCCGGTCGATGCCGCGCCGCAGGTCGCCGAGGAGAGACAGCCGCGCCGGGGAGTAGTGGTCCGCGCGGGCCACGTAGGTCTCCACCCCGGTCCGGCGCTCCTTGGCCAGATACATGGCCACGTCCGCACGCTGCAGGAGCACTTCCACCGTCGCGGCGTCGTCCGGGTACATCGCGATGCCCACGCTGGCCTCGATCTCGAACGTCATGCCCTCCAGCCGCACCGCCTCGGCCAGGGCGGCCCGCAGCCGCGCGGCCACCTCGGCGGCCACCGTGATGGTCCGCACCGCGGGCAGCAGCACCACGAACTCGTCGCCGCCGAGCCGGGCGACCACGTCACCCGGCCGGACACTGCGGGCCAGCCGGTAGGCGATCACCTGGAGCAGCCGGTCACCCAGCGGATGCCCGAGGGTGTCGTTGACCTCCTTGAACCGGTCCAGGTCCAGGAGCAGGAAGCCGCACTTGGCGCCGGTGCGGCCGGCCTCGGTCAGGGCGTCGGCCGTCCGGCGCAGCAGCAGGGTGCGGTTGGGCAGCCCGGTCAGCTGGTCGTGCAGCGCCTGGTACTCGCGGTTCAGCGACATGGCCGCGTTGGCGTAGACCGCGCTGAGCGGCAGCAGGAACAGCAGGAGCAGCAGCACCGAGCGGTTCATCGCCACGACCACCAGCGGCGCCGCGGACAGCAGGGCCAGGGTGACGAACGACTGGTAGGGCAGGGCCCGGCGCAGCGTGGCCAGCAGGGACGTCCGCGCGTGCAGGGCCGCGGCCACACCGACCAGCACGAAGTTGCAGGTGAAGTAGGCGGCCGCGGCCAGGCCGACGACGCCCAGCTGGCTCCCGGCCGGAACCCAGGGCCGGGCCGGCGTCGGGTGGACGTTCGCGATCGAGAGGACGGCCGCCGCGGCGGCCAGGCTGAGGGTGAGCTGGGCGACGTTGAAGAACGCCCGGAAGGGCGCCCGGCGCGAGCAGAGTGCGACCACCAGCGTGGTGACCGCCCGGAGCACCGCAGCCACCGGGAAGCCCCAGTAGAGCAGGGCGGCGAAGCAGAAGGTCACCGAGACGGCGCCGGCGTCAGGTCCGGATTTGCCCGGCGTCACGATCCGCTTGAACTCGCCGAGCAGGGCCAGGGCGGCGACGACCCACAGCAGCGGCTGCTCCAGCAGCCGGGAGATCCCCGAGCCAGGCAGGCCGTGCACCGCGACCAGGAAGGCACCCAGACCCGCCACCGTGACGGCGGTGATGTAGTTCCAGAGCGGGGAACCGATCCGCGGACCGATGTCCCTGGTGTCGTTCGGATCCCTCATGGTGTCCTCGTGCCGCCAACCGGGGATGCGTAGCTCTCCCAGCAGGGTACGGCGAAACCCGTACTTCGCGAAGCCAATCGCACACTATCCGTTACGATCCATTGCTGAGCAAGAAGGATTTCGCAGGTCAGAGCGTCCTACACCACTGAATCAATTTTGCCGAACAGATCGGCTACGTCATTATCACTGGTCGTCTGCGGACGCAGCAGCCCCGGCGGCATCAGGGATCGCGCCCTCGGCCTGCACGGCCCCGGCGGCCGCGTCCGGGCCATTGTCCAGCAGTATCTGGAAGGCCGCCTCGTCGAGCACCGGCACGCCCAGGCTGAGCGCCTTGTCGTGCTTGCTGCCGGGCTTATCGCCGGCGACCAGGAACGATGTCTTCTTGGATACCGACGAGGTGACTTTCCCGCCCCGGGCCTGAACCGCCTCCGCGGCCTCGTCCCGGGTGAAGGAGTCCAGGCTGCCCGTGATGACCACGGCCACCCCGAACAGCGGGAGACCAGCTCCCGGGTCTTCGGGAGCAGGAGGCGGGGTCCAGCCGGGGGTAGCCAGCTGGACTCCGTTGTCCCGCCACTTCCGCACGATCTCCTGGTGCCAGTCCACCCCGAACCACTCGATCACCGAGGCCGCGATCGTCGGGCCCACCCCGTCCACCGCGGCCAGGGCCTCCGCCGAGGCGGCCGTGATCGCGTCGAGCGAGCCGAACTGGGCCGCGAGCGCGCGGGCCGCGGTGGGACCCACGTGCCGGATAGACAGGGCGACCAGGATCCGCCAGAGCGGGCGGCGCCGGGCGTCCTCCAGGTTGCCGATCAGCTTGCCTGCGTTCACGGTCAGGGTGCCCTGCTTGTTCACGAAGAACGGGCTGGTGGCCAGGTCCTCGTCGGTCACCGAGAACAGGTCGCCCTCGTCGGTGACCAGCCCCGAGCCGAGCAGCGCGGTCACCGCCTCGTAGCCGAGCACCTCGATGTCCAGGGCGCCCCGGCCGGCCAGGTGGAAGAGCCGCTCCCGCAGCTGGGCCGGGCAGGCCCGGGTGTTCGGGCAGCGCCAGTCCACCCCGCCGTCCTCCCGGACCAGCGGTGTGCCACAGGCCGGGCACACGGTCGGGAACTCGAAGGCCCGCTCGCCGCCGGTACGCACGTCCACCACCGGCCCGACCACTTCAGGGATCACGTCGCCGGCCTTGCGCAGCACGACCATGTCCCCGATCAGGACGCCCTTGCGGGTCACCTCGTCGGCGTTGTGCAGCGTGGCCCGGTCGACCGTGGACTGGCTGACCACCACCGGCTCCATGACCGCGAACGGGGTGACCCGGCCGGTCCGGCCCACGTTGACCTGGATGTCCAGCAGCCGGGTGTTGACCTCCTCGGGCGGGTACTTGTAGGCGATGGCCCAGCGCGGCGCCCGGCTGGTGTGGCCCAGCTGGCGCTGCAGGTCGAGCCGGTCGATCTTGACCACGACCCCGTCGATCTCGTACGGCGTGTCGTGCCGGTGCTCGCCGTAGTTCGCGATGTAGTCCCGCACCCCGTCCAGCTCCGGCACCACCCGGAACAGCTCGCTGACCGGCAGTCCCCAGCCGCGCAACCGCTCGTACCAGCCGGAGTGGGTCTCCGGGGCGTCACCGGTGGCCAGCCCCACGCCGTGCACGATCAGCTGCAGCGCCCGGGTCGCGGTGACCCGCGGGTCTTTCTGGCGCAGCGAGCCCGCGGCCGAGTTGCGGGGGTTGGCGAACGGCGGCCGGCCCATCGCGGTCAGCCGCTCGTTCAGCTCGTGGAAGGCCGCCACCGGCAAGAACACCTCACCCCGGACCTCCAGCGTCTCCGGCACATCAGGGCCGGTGAGCCGGAGCGGGACCGAGGCGATGGTGCGGATGTTCGGGGTGACGTCCTCCCCGGTCGTCCCGTCCCCGCGGGTGGCCGCGCGGACCAGGGCACCGCCCCGGTACACCAGGTCCACGGCCAGCCCGTCGATCTTCAGCTCGCACAGGTACGGGCCGGTCCCGCCGAGCCGCTCGGCGCGGGCGGCCCAGGCGTCGAATTCCTCGGGAGAGAACGCGTTGTCCAGGCTGAGCAGCCGCTCCAGGTGCTCCACCGGGGTGAACTCGGTGGAGATGGCCCCGCCCACCCGCTGGGTGGGGGAATCCGGGGTGCGCAGCTCCGGAAACTGCTCCTCCAGCGCCCGCAGCTCGCGCATGAACGCGTCGTACTCCGCGTCCGAGATCGTCGGCGAGTCCAGCACGTGGTAGCGGTGGTTCGCCTCGGTGATCTCCGCGCTCAGCTCGGCGTGCCGGTGCCGGGCTGCCGCGTCCACGGCGGACCCGGGAATCCCGCCCGACTCCTCGGCCTGGCTCGCGGGCACCTCGTCCGCCTGGCTCGCGGGACGGGCTTCTGCTCCAGCGGGCTCGGTCACGGCGCTTCCTCCTCAATCAGCTCGGGGAGTATCCGGGCCGCCTCCCGGCAGGCGGCCAGCGCGGCCTGGGCGTAGTCCGGCGGGGCGCCGGCCAGTCCGCAGGCCGGGGTGATCACCACCTGGGCCGCGATACCCGCCGCGCTGATCTTTGAAGCACCGGGCTGGCGGGCGGCCGGCCACCCCATCTGCCGCCACAGCTCCACGACCCGCTGGGCGGTGGGCTGGGCACCGACCGCGTTTCGTTGCGGCGAAGTAGCGGCGGGAGCGGGGCCGTTGGCCCGCGGCCGGCCGGCTGGTGCTGCCGTCTGGGTTACTGGCGCGGGCGTGGCAGGTACCGCGCCCACGAAGATCCCGAGGCCCGCCTCGACCGCCTCGGCCAGCACCTCTTCCTCCCCCCGGCGCAGCACGCCGAGGTCGATCCCCGCCCCGTCCGCGCCCGCACTCCTGATGATGCCAAGGGGCGCCGACATTCCGCAGCAGTGCACCACGGTGGCGGCCTGCGCGGCGGAGAGCACCGTGCGCAGGCCCGACTCGGCGTCTGCCTCCTCGACCGGCCGGACCCGGTTCAGCCCGCTCGCGCTCGGCACCCCGCCATCCAGCACGGTGGGCAGCGACGGCTCGTCCAGCTGGAGCAGCAGCCGGGCGCCGGGCACCCGGGCGCGCACCCCGGCCACGTGCGCGGCCACCCCCTCGGCCAGCGACGCGATCAGGTCCCGGACCGCACCCGGGTCGGCCAGCACCGGCTCCTGGCTGCGGGCCAGCTCCAGGCTGGCCGCCAGCGTCCACGGCCCGCAGACCTGCAGTTTCAGCGGGCCCTGGTAGCCGTCGGCCACCTCTTCCAGCGCGTCGAGGTCGCGGGAGAGCAGGGACTGCGCGCGGCGGACGTCCCGGCCGGGCCGGTCGGCGAGGCGCCAGCCCCGGGTGGTCGCGTCCACGGACAGGTCGACCAGCAGCCCGGCGGTCCGCCCGATCATGTCCGCGCCCACCCCGCGGTTGGGCAGCTCGGCCAGGTGAGGCAGGTCCGGAAGCTCGTCGAAGACGAACCGGGTGGCCTCCAGCGGGTCGGTGCCGGGCACCGAGCCCACCCCCGTGGCGGATTGCGGCGGCCAGGGATAAGGAGCGGGAGTCGCGGAATCTTGCACGCTGCCGAGCTTAGTGTTCGGGACCACTCGCTCCGGCTGAGCTGCACGGACAACGGCTCCGCGCCCTACCTTTCCCTAACGATGGTGCGGCGCGGATGTCGTTGACAGGAGCGGGCCAGCCTGGTCCGGACAGCGATCCGCGCCACACCATGCCCCCGCTATGGTGTGGCGCGGATGCCTCCGGTGGCAGGCCGGCCGGGTCCCCCGCGGGCCCGGCCGGCCTGGCTCCTGGCCGGCTAGACGAGCATTTCCGGCTGTCGTTCGAGGGCGGGGTCGAGGTCAGTCCGCCGGCGGACCCAGAGACCGGTCACCTGGCGGGCGCCCTGGCTGGCCAGGCCAGGAGCGCGGCGGGTCAGCGAGAAATCCCGCTCCTCCCGGCGGATTCCCCAGCTCACGAGGAGGATGCCACCGACTGCGGCGCCTGCTGACGAAGATCACGATTCCGATGAGGAGGAGGGTGGTGGCCATGACAGTTCCCCTAACTTTCCGGCCTCCGGCGGTGGTGCCGCCGTCCTGCTGGTCTCCTCTTCCCCGGTATGGGTGGCCGGGGTGAGGCGGGTGTTGAGGACTAGAATGCTCGTCCATGTGCGCCCAAGCGGCTACTGCTAGACTCGCCCCATGGATCCAGCCATCCTAGTCATCCCAACCTTTGGTACCTACTGGCGGGTATAACCCCCCACGAGGGACTAAACCTAGACATCCCAAAGATTCCAAGATTTGGATAGCGGTATGATCCTTTCAGCCCAGCTGGCCTATCGTAGGACTGGTTGGGATCTCCTGGGAGGTGCCGTGGCTGATCCCATGTACCGGCAGATCGCTGATGATCTCCGCCGCCAGATCGAGGCCGGCGAGCTGACGCCCGGCGCCCAGCTCCTGACCGAGCTGGAACTCCGGGAGATGCACGACGCTCGCGGAACACAGTCCGCGACGCCATCAATGGCTCGATCACCCTCGGCCTGGTCGAGACCCGCCCTGGCCAGGGGACGTTCGTCGTGGAGCAGATCGTCCCTTTCGTCACCACTCTGACCAGCGGACCCGAGCTCGGCAGCAGCGAAGGACGCCGTCTACCACCGGGGCGAAGTGGTGAAGGCCATCGGACAGCCCGCCGCAGGTGGAGATCGAGCAGGCGGGCGCCCAGTGGCGTCCGAACTGGGCATCGCAGAGCACCTCGGTGGTCAGCCGCCACCAGGAGCGGTACATCGACGGCACGCCTGGTCGCTGCAGACCTCGTTCTATCCGATGACGCTGGTCCAGCGGGGCGCGGCCCGTCTCATCGAGGCGAGCGACATCTCCGAAGGCACGGTGGAGTACCTGCGCGAGTCGGTCGGCGTCAAGCAGGTGGGCTATCGGGACACCATCACGGTGCGGGCGCCGGACATGCACGAGGCCGCATTCTTCGGCTTCCGGACGATGGCCGGATTCCGTGATCGAGCCCCGCCGGACCGCCTTCGCCGAAGACGGCCGCGCGGTCCGGCTGACGGTCAGCGTCTACCCGCCGACCGGAACCAGTTCGCGGTCATCGTCGGGCAGGTTCCAGACAGGCCCGGGCCCCCGACTCCCCACCCACCCAGACCTCCCCGCCCGAGCCGGGGGGTGGCTGATGCTGGTTTTAAGGCCAGCGCCGGTCCCGGCCGGCACGCACCGCTGCCGCTCCCGCGGTACGCGGGCTGACGTTTTTCCCCGCTAACTCACGCCCTCGCGCCCACGCCGGTGACCAGACCGTGCTGGTGTAGCCGCAGGCCAGCCAAGGCACGGAGTCATGACAGACAATCTGCGAATCCGCCGTGGGACCACGGGTGACGCCGACACGATCATCGGCCTGATCGACGAAGCCGCCGACTGGCTGCGCGAAAAGGACACCGACCAGTGGGCCAGGCCCTGGCCCAACCGGGCGGCCCGGGACAGCCGGGTGCGCCGGGGACTGCGCAACGGCAAGACCTGGATCGCCGAGGAGGACGGCCACCCCGTGGCCACCGTCACCTACCGGCCGCACGGCAACCAGATGCTCTGGACCCGGAGGAAGATCGCACCCCGGCGGTCTACGTCTCGCGCCTGATCGTGACCCGGAGCGCCGCGGGCCGCGGCATCGGGGCCGCGATGATCGACTGGGCGGCCGCACAGGCCGTGCGTGACTGGAATGCCCAATGGGTCAGAATTGATGTCTGGACCACTAATGTGGCACTGCGTAACTACTATGAGAAGAGAGGTTTCAGGCTCTGCCGGATCGCACCGTTCAAAGCCGAGGATTATCCCTCCGGAGCCCTGTTGCAGAAGCCGACCAGTGAGATCGACCTGGCCGCCGCGCAGAGATTCGAGGTAGGCCCGGGCAGCAAAAAAAAGGAACTGGCCTGCGCGGCTAGCGGCTGAGCCGCACGGTGGCCACCTGGCCGGCGGACCGGCTGGCCAGGTAACCAATGGCCGCAAAGGCTTACCGGAACGTTAGTGTCACCAAGCTATTGCGCAAGTTATTGCTTGCCATCAGGTAAGAGGCCGCATCGCGGTGAGCCTGTCGTATTCGCAGGTCAGCGCCGGTTATAAGCGCACCCGTCCCGGTGCCCGCAGTGGGCACGTGAGTAGATACTCGCCAACCGGTTACTCAATAGGGCCCGGCGACCGAGCATGTCATACTCGGATCGACCGGACATCAGGAACGATGTGGGCATCTGCGTCCCCTGATCATGGTGATCCACGATCAGGTACGGGGCAGAGGAGGTGTAATGGCGAAGCGTCACGGTCGTCCGTCCGTGCAGTATCGGTACGAGCACTACGACCCACGTTTTCAGGGGCCAGTGTTCTGACAGGCTTGAGTTCTAAAACGGGCCCGTTGTCTTTTAGACGGGCCCGTTTATTGACGGGCAGGGACCGCGATGTCCGCCTTTCGAGGCGGGACGTTCCGATCGTGCGGCATGCGCGACGACCCTGCTGACCCGTCGGGCGGCACTGCTCCAGAAACCCACGCGCAACGGCAGGGCGACGGAGCTCCGGCTGGCCGCGGAGCGTGACCGGCGCCGGGCCGTCCGGCGTCGGCACTGGGGTGTCGCACTGGGGCGCAGCGGGTACTTTCGGTTGAAGTTATGGCGATGGCCGGTGGCGTGCGCGACGGTCTGGGTCCCTGCCGGGACGCAGGCCCCCTGCCCCCGTGGCGGAGCGCAGCCAGGCTGGCCCACTGCTGGATCTGCGGCGCGTCCGGCCGCAGTCACAGCGCTTCATGACGCGGCCCGGGCAGCGCGCCGCCGGAGCGGCCACCGGAGCGCAGCGAGCCTGCCGCGCAACCGCAGGCCGCCGGGGACCCCACCGCGGAGCCGCCCCGCGATCGGCAGCGAGCCTGGCCCCGCCGCCCCGGGCGCCGCACCCGCTGGGCCATCTGGCTGGCCGCGGCCCTGGTCACCGCCGCCGTCTCCATCGGCGTGGCCCTCAAGGTCACCCCCCTGCAAACCGTCACGGTCGCCGGGCCAGGTCATCAAGGTCGGCACGACCGCGCCGGCGCTAAGCTTCTCCGGCCCGGGCGAAATTGACCTGTTCGGCCAGAGCCTGCCCACCCACGTGCAGTTCCTCGGCCCGGTCCGCCCCCGCCTCCAGCTCACCCAGATCACCATCAACAGCGAGCTGACCAACTTCGTCCAGGGCGCGGGCCCGGCGGGCGCGGAGCGGATCCTGGGTGACCGGCTGGCCAGCGGCTGGATCGACTACTTCGCCTGGGAGATCGGGCTGACCGCGGTGGGCGCGCTGATCCTGCTCGGGGCGGTGGCCGGCTGGCGGCGGCTGCCGCACCGGACGACAGTGAAACTGCTGGCCGGCGGCCTGGTGCTGACCGAGGTGATCAACCTCGGCGCGATCATGCTCACCGCCTACACCGCGCCGGGCACGCTGCGGCAGGTCCGGTCGCTCAGCCAGCTGGTCGGCAGCGAGCGCACGGTCGCCGACGCCAGGAAAGGAGTCCCGGTACCGCCCGGCGTCCGGCTGGTGGTGATCGGCGATTCCACCGCGGCAGGCGCCGGGCTGCCCGCGGTCCGCGACGCGTCCCGCGCCGACCAGGCGTGCGGGCGGAGCACCGACTCCTACGCCGAGGACCTGGCCCGCTCCAACGGCTGGCAGGTGATGAACCTGGCCTGCAACAGCGCCACGATCAGCCAGGGCCTGCTCGGCCCCGAGGGACGCGGCGGCGAGACCGTGCCCGCGCAGCTCGACGCCGCCCAGCGGGCCACGCACGCGTCCGCGGTCATCGTCAGCGTGGGCGCGGACGACCTGGACTGGTCGGCCATGCTGCGCCTGTGCGCGGTGGCCAAGAACTGCAACGACAAGGCCACGACCGCCTACTTCCAGCAGCAGCTGCACTCGTTCAGCAAGGACTACCTCCAGCTGCTCGACCAGCTCGCGGCGCTCCCCAGCCACCCGCAGGTGATCATCAACCGCTACTACAACCCGTTCGACCCGCAGCTGGCCTGCCTGAGCAAGGTCGGCCTCACCACCGCCAAAGAGCGCACCCTCAGCTCGCGGCTGGCTACCCTGAACGCCGTCCTGGCCCGGGGGGCCGCTGAGTTCGGCTTCACCTCGGTCAAGCCCGACTTCACCGGCCACCAGCTGTGCACGACCCAGCCGTACGTGCAGGGCCTGGGCGACCCGGCCCCGTTCCACCCCACGGCCATGGGCCAGCTGGCCATCGCGCTCGCCGACCAGGCGGCGCTGAACTCGCCGCACCTGCCCAGCTCGTCGGCGGTGGCGACGCCGTCAGCCAGCCCCACCCCCGCCATCACGGCGAGCGGCACGCCCGGTGCCACCCCCGGCGGCACGGCCAGCGCGACGCCTACGGCCGGCCCGTAAGCCCAGGCCCCTAAGCCCAGGCCCGTGGGCCCAGGCCGGCGAGCCTGCGCCCGTCGACTCAGACGAACGAGCGGGTGATCACCCCAGCCCAGGGCTGCAGCACCAGGCCGTCCAGCGCCCCCTCGACCGTCGCGAGCAGCACCGCGCCGGGCAGGGCGTCCAGGGTGGCGGGCTCGTCGCTGAAGTTGGCCGCGACCGTCAGGCCGCCGGTCTCGTAGACCCACACCCCGGCCGGCCCGGCGAACTGCTCGTAGCTGGCCAGCTGGCCAGCGAACTCCCGCCGCCGCAGCGCCAGCAGGTCGCGGCACAGGTGCAGGATGGACGACGGGTCCGCTTGCTGATCCGCAACGGAACCCTCGACGGCGTGGCCGTACGGCAGCCACGGCTGGACACCGTCGCCGGTGAACCCCCCGGACGGTGAGGAGTCCCACCGCATGGGAGTCCGGGACCGGTCCCGGCTCTCCTGCGCTCCCGCTTCGGCCCGCATTTTGTCGCGGACCAGGCCGGGGGGGACGTCCCGGTCGGTCATGCCCAGTTCGTCGCCGTAGTACAGGACCAGGGCGCCGGGCAGGGTCGCCAGCATGAGCAGGGCCAGCCGGGTCCGGCGCTCGTCCCCGCCGCACCAGCGGGTCGGGAACCGGCTGATGTCATGGTTGGACGCGGTCCAGACCGCGCACTCCCCGGCGGGCAGCTTGGCCAGCGACTCGGCCACCACACCGGACAGAGCTGCCGCGGTGAACGGCGCGAAGACGAACGGGAAGTTGAACGTGAGCTGCAGCTCGTCGCCCTTCCCGTGGAAGGCGGCCAGCGCCGCGACGTCGCCGACCCAGGTCTCGCCGAGCAGCACCCGGGGCACCGGGTAGCTCTCGGCGATCTTCCGCCAGTCCCGGAACACCCCGTGCGACTCCGGGCGGTTCGCGCTGTATATCTGGGCCAGGCCGAACCGGCCGCCGATCATTCCCCCCTCGGGGACGGGCGGGTCGTCACGGAGCTGGGCGTCCTTGTAGAGCCCGTGGGCGACGTCGATCCGGAAGCCCGCCACACCCCGGTCGAACCAGAACCGCAGGATCTCCTGGAAGGCCTGATGCACGGCGGGGTTCCACCAGTTCAGGTCGGGCTGGCTGGGCAGGAAGTTGTGCAGGTAGTACTGCCCGCTGGCCTCGTCCAGGGTCCAGGCCGACGCGCCGGTCGCGGCCAGCCAGTTGTTCGGCGGCCCGCCGTCCGGGGCGGGATCGGCCCAGACGTAGAACTCCCGGTGCGGCGACGCCGGGTCGCTGACCGCCTCGACGAACCAGGGGTGGGCCCAGCTGGTGTGGTTGGGAACGAGGTCGAGCAGCACCCGCATGTCCCGCTGGCCGGCCTTGGCGATCAGCCGGTCCAGGTCGGCCAGGGTGCCGAGCTCCGGGTGGACGCCCAGGTAGTCCGAGACGTCGTAGCCCCAGTCGTCGTCCGGCGACGGCATGGTCGGCGACAGCCAGATGCCGTCCACACCGAGCCAGGACAGGTAGTCCAGGTGGGCGGTGACGCCGTTGAGGTCCCCGTAGCCGTCGTCGTTCGTGTCCTGCCAGGACCGGACGTAGATCTGGTACAAGGTGGCTCCGTGCCACCAGCGGGGCTGGGTTCCTGGCATGTCCATGGTTCTCCTGGGCGGTTGGGGTCGGGCCCACAGTAACCCCGAACCCGTCCCGGGCTGGCCCAGCCCTTGCCTTGCTCCCGGGACTGGCGGAGACTAGTCAGATGAACCCGGCTATCGAGCTGATCGGGGTAATCCTCCTTCCCACGGCGGTGGGTTACTCCCTGCTGGGTAGCGTTCGCCTGTGCCGCTGGATCGCGGAACGGCGCAGGACGCACCGGTTCCGGGTGCAGGAGCCGGTGCTGGCCGAGCCGATCGAGCGGCTGGCCGCGCGAATGCGCCGCCTGCGCGCCGAGCTGGAGACTCTGGAGACCCGGACCGACGTGCAGGCCAAGGGAGTCAAGCTGCGCGCGGTCCGCGGCGCCTACCTCGACCTGCTGCGGGTCGCCTGCGAGCGGCTGGAGGTCGCCCCGCTGCCGCCCGGCGACCTGATCTCGCAGGCCGAGATCTACCGCGCCGAGGCCGCGCTGCGCGGGGGCGGCCTCGACGTCAGGGAAACCGCCTCGCGCTGACCCATCGGCGAGCCGGGTTTCACAGCGTACGATCGCAGTGTGGTTCGCGTCCTAGCCGTCTCCGACGTGGTCGAGGAAGGCCTGTGGGCCGACATCGGCCCGGCCCGCGGCGCCGACCTCATCGCGGGCTGTGGCGACCTGCCGTTCGAGTACCTGGGTTACCTGATGAACGCGCTCGACGTGCCGCTCGTCTTCGTGCCCGGCAACCATGACCCTGACCTGTCCGGGTACCGCGTCAGCCGGGGCGGCCTGATGCTGCGCGCGGGGCTGCCGGCCCGGGCGCCGTGGCCCGACGGCGCGGTCAGCGCGGACGGCCGGGTGGTGGACGTGGCCGGCCTGCGGATCGCCGGGCTGGGCGGCTGCCGCCGCTACCGTCCCGGCCCGAACCAGTACAGCGACCGGCAGCAGGCCCGGCGGGCCCGGCGGCTGGCCCTCCGGACCCGGCTGGCCCGAACTCCCGTGGACGTGCTCATCACGCACGCTCCGCCGCGCGGCGTGGGTGACGGGACCGGACCCGGTGCACCAGGGCTTCCCGGCGCTCAACGTCCTCGCCGAACGGCTGCAGCCCGCCCTGCTGCTGCACGGGCACGTGGACCCGGATCCGTCCGGCCGCCGGGACGGCCGGCTCGGCGGCACGCTCGTCCGCAACGCCACCGGATGGCAGCTGTTCGACCTCGACCCCGCGACGGGCCGGGTCACTGACGTCACCGGACACCACGGTGCTGGCCCCACAATGCTGGCCCTCAACGTGCTGGACACCACCATGCCCGCTGACACCGGGTTCCCCCAAAGCGACGTCGAGAACGACTTCCAGCGTGCCCGGCGCCGCCAGGTGCTGGCCCGGCTGTCCCAGCGGCTGCTCCGCGAACCCGACGACGTCAACCTCATCCTGCCGTTCGACGAGGTCGTCGCCGCGCTCGGGATGACCGGCGAGCGGAAGCTGGGCCTGCAGGTGATCAAGCTGGACACCGTGGTGGGCACGGTGGACTCGACCCGGGACTTCGACCGCCGCTTCCGGCCCACCTCCGGCCGGGTCCGGGAGCGCTGGGAGCGGCTGGCCCTGGCCCAGCGCCGTGGTGAGGCCATCCCGCCCATCGACGTGTACCGCGTCGGTGACCTGCATTTCGTGGTCGACGGGCATCACCGGGTCTCGATCGCCCTGGCCATGGGGCAGAAGACGATCGACGCCTACGTGACGGAGATCCTCACCGCGGTGCCGGCCCGGGGCATCCAGCGCCGCGGGGACCTGCTCTACAAGAGCTACGAGCGGCTGTTCCGGTCGCGGGTCAAGCTTCCGGCCCAGGCCTACGCCAAGATCACGTTCTCTGATCCCTGGGGCTACGCGGAACTCGGCGAGGCCGTGGAAGCCTGGGGGTTCCGCCTCATGCAGCACGAGCACAAGTTCTACGACCGGGCCGAGGTGTCCCGGCGCTGGTTCTCCGAGGAGTTCACCCCGGTCGTGCGCATCCTGCACGCGGCTGACCTGGTCGGCTCGGGCACCGACGCGGAGGCCTACCTGACCATCGCCCGGGAACGCTACCGGCTGATCCGCACCCACGAATGGAACGACGAGGTCATCGAGGAACTCCAGCGGAAGTTCCGCGCCCCCCGCTGGCGCATCCGGC
>CAWJPL010000040.1:0-31853 GCA_963844695.1 uncultured Actinomycetes bacterium | reverse complement strand
TGTCGGCGGCGCCGGTCAGCAGCGCCGGTCAGCAGCGCCAGTCAGCAGCCCCGCCAGTTCTGCCCCCCGGCTGACATGGGGAAGCCCCGGCCCCAGGGCGGGCCGGGGCTCCTCAGCTCGGGGTGGGTCAGCAGCCGTCGTAGGCCGACCAAGCGGAGCCGCCGGACTGCCCGTACTCCTGGGCGAACGCGGCGTTCTGCTCCGCCACGGACGCGTTCTCGGGAAGCCCGGAGTGCCCGAGCGACTGCCAGGTGGACGGCAGGAAGCCGTACAGGCCGCCCGCGCCGCTGGAGCCGTTGACCGCGGAGGGGTCACCACCGCTCTCGCGCTGGATCACGCAGCTCTGGAAGCCTCCCGAGCCGCTGTAGGAGGCCTGCTGGGCCGGCGCGGCGCTGGTCACCGCGCTGGGGCTCGCCGACGGCGCGGCGGGCGCAGCCACCGGGGCGTGCACCGCGGCCGGGATCGCCGCCAGCGCGGCGCGGGTCAGCCACGGCTTGACCTTGTGTGTGCCCGGGATCACGAGCCGCTCCCCGGCCTGGATCACGGACGGGTTGTGCACGGCGTGCCGGTTGGCCCACCAGAGGGCGGGCCAGCTCGCCGCGCTGCCGAACTCACGCTGGCTGATCGAGCTGAGTGAGTCACCAGAGCGCACGGTGGTGTGCTGGGTGGCGTGATGCGCCGCCCCTGGATGCAGCGAAACCGTGACCGCGATCATGGTCTTCGCGGCGCCGGTACCTGCAATACTGAGAAATGACATGGCTTGCTTACCTCCGAGGTTCGTTGCCATGCATAGGCCCCGGCCGCGTGCTGCAACACGCATGGCCGGGGCCGCCTGTATCTACTCGGCGATGACTGAGTGGGCACCCCCCGTGGTCATGTTGACTCCATTCAGTGATCGGCGAATGATGCGTCGGCCACGCTAACCCGGATTTTCGACCACACCAAACAGAAGTTGTCCAGTTCAGGGCATCAGGATGGGTTTCCCTGGACCGAACTCCGGGCATGCCAGGGCCTCTGATCTGCGCCGATCTGCTCAGTGGCAAAGTGGGCAAGTGACTCTGAGTGATTTATGCCACGGCCTGCCTGATAGCGAACTCCTGTGACTGCTGGGACTAGATGTGCCAGAGAAGTGGATGACCGTGACGCCTGAGACGACAGCGCGAGAGCTGGCATCGTGACCGGCCCTGCGGCCTTTGCTGACGGGCGGGCGTTGCGGGCCTGCTGGCATCCCGTCGCGTTCAGCCACGACCTCGCCGACAAGCCGATTCATGCTGATCTCCTGGGCGAGCCGCTGGTGATATGGCGCGGCGCTGACGGCCAGCCCCGGGCCCATTCGGATCTGTGCGTGCACCGCGGGACGGCCCTGTCCCTCGGGTGGATCAGCGGCGACGAGCTCGTCTGTGCTTATCACGGCTGGCGTTATGGGGCGGATGGGCGTTGCGTCGCCATCCCCCAGCTGGAGAATCCGGCCCGGGTGCCAGCCAAGGCGCGGATCGGGGCGTTCGGCTGCCAGGAACGCTACGGCCTGGTGTGGGTCGCGCTGGAAGAGCCGCGCTGGCCGCTTCCCCCGGTGCCGGAACTCGAGGACGGGACCTGGACGGTGGTCTCCGCCGGACCGTACCGCTGGGAGTGCGACGCCGCGCGGCAGGTGGAGAACTTCACCGACTTCGGGCACTTCCCCTGGGTGCACCCGGGGCTGCTGGGTGATCCGGACCGGCCGGTGGTTCCCCGCCACGAGGTCCGCACCGAGGGACATGCACTGCACTACTCGATCGTCCGCCCGGAGGCGCCGAACAGCGATGACTTCCCGGTCTTCGGTAACGAGCAGGCCGGCCCCCGGAGCGGCGCAGCACCTACGAACTGCACCTGCCTTACACGATCGCGCTGCGGCTGGGCTGGGGTGGCGAGCGCGCGATGGTCTACTTTTTCGCGTCGCAGCCCATCGCGGCGGACCGCTGCGCGGGGTACGTCCTGATCGGGCGTAACTACAACCTCGACCAGCCCGCAGACGTCATCCGGGAATTCGAGGACACCATCTTCGGCCAGGACCAGCGGGTGGTCGAGTCACAGCGCCCGGAGCGGGTGCCCTTCGACCTGGCCGCTGAGCTGCATCTGAAGTTCGACGCGGTGGCGGTCGCCTACCGCAAGGCGATGCGGTCGCTGGGCCTGGCCACCAGCGACGCGCCCGGTCCTCAGCGGTCCAGCAGAGCCACGCCGCCGTAGCGGGCCCGCTGGATGGCCCGGTAGGCCACGGCCAGGGCGGCGGTCATCACGATGATCGCCGCCATGTCGATGGCCCCCGCGTGGAACAGGTCCCGCGGCCCGGGACCGCCGCTGACCACCCAGGTGCAGGCGCCGAGAAGAAAGGCGAACATGCCGAAGACGGCGGCGCGGGCGAGAAACGCCTCGTAACGCAGGGCCCGGGCGGAGAGCCCGGCCCGCCGGATGGTCTTGGCCGCGCCGGTCAGCAGGACGGCGATGGCGACGGGGCTGACCGCCATCCACGCCAGCTCGGCGGCCGGGAACAAGGCGAGGCTGCCTGGATGGGCCCAGTACGACGAGACCCAGAGCGTTGACGCCCAGGTGAACGCGGCCACCCCGCCGGGTACCAGCCCCTGATGCGCCCAGGGGTGGCCGCCGGTACCGGGCCATCCGTTCCCGAAGTGACGACCGCCGATGACCAGGACGGCGGTCCCGGCCACGAAGAAAAGCGCGGGCAGATCAGCCCGTCCGGTCGCCGGCGGGCGAACCGCAGGACGACGGCGCCCGCGATGGGGATCGCGGCGAGCACCGCCAGGCCACACAGGAGCGCCGCGGCACCGGACATGAGGATCATCGCCACGGAGATGGCCGCGGCGTCCGGCTTCGACCACTGCCAGCCGATGGTCAGCTGCGACCACAGCGCTACGCCCAGGGAGAGGAACACCCCGAGCAGGTACCCGAGCGAGGCCAGGCTGGCCCGGACCTGGTCAGCGGGATCGATGGCGTGGCCGGTGAGCCCGGTCGGGATGAGCCGGGCCAGCACCCCGCTGACGGCCACGTCGGCGTCGCGGCGCCACGAAGCTGGCCGGTCGCTGATGTCCGCGATGAGCAGCTCGGCGAACTCCTCGCCGTAGCGGGACCGCCAGTCCCGGGGATACCAGCGGAGCAGCCGGGCGGCCCGCCGGGCCGCGGCCTCGGGCCCGCTCACGCAGCCCCCCAGCCCGCCGCCAGCCCGCGCAGTCCGAGTTCGGCCACCCGGCGCTGGGCGTCCAGGTGAGCCCGGAGGGTGGCCGCGCCCAGGGAGGTCAGCCGGTAGGGACGGCGCCGGTCGTGGCTCTCCATCGCCTCGATGAGCCCCTGCCCTTCGAGCCGGCCGAGCGCTTCGTAGAGCGTGCCCGGCGCGAGCCGGACGTCCGCGAAGGCCTCGATGTCCTTGGTCAGGGCGTACCCGTGTTTCGCCCCGTCGGCCAGGCTGGACAGGATCAGGGTCGCCGGCCCGGCGTAGCGGCCGAAGCTGGCCAGCGGCTCGGCGGGGCTTTTCTCATCCCCGGGCTGCTTCTTCTTCGCCATGAAGGTCACCCTATATCGTCTAACGATCCATCGGTGGCCGGAGACACGGCCAGGCGGCGGCGGGCCCTGGCCGGGAACTGCGGCCGGGATGCGGCCGGGGCCACTGCTGCCGGAGCGGTTACCCGCGGCGGGACCAGCCCGGGAACGTGCCGGGCCAGGAACGCCCGCGGGAACGGATCTCGCATCCGCCAGAGTCCGGCGTCGATCACGAAGTGCGCCGTCACCACCCCGAGGTAAGCACCGAAGACCAGGCGGATCGCCGGCGGGAACCCGTGCAGATGCGACGCGCCGCTGAGCAGCGCTCCGCCGACCAGGGCGACGTTGGCGAACACGGCCAGCCGGAGCCAGCGGGAGGTCCCCCGGCGGTTCCCCGCCGCCACCAGCCCCACCAGGAGCAGGTACTGGAACCCGTGGGCGATGGTCATGCCGCCCACCGCGGCATAGGGCGACCGGAAGACAAAGATGGGCAGCGAGAACAGCAGCGCCATCAGGTACATGGCGCAGAACCCGGCCGGGCGGTCGGCCGCCGGGCGGCGGACCAGGGCCACCACCCCGGATCCCGCCCCGGCCGCGAACAACAGCCCCGCCCCGGTGAACAACTCCCCCGCTGCCGGGCCCACCCGGAGCTGGAGCAGACCGGGATGGGCGAGCAGCCCCAGGACGCCGGCGCTGCCCGCCGCCATCAGGGCCCGGCGTTCGGCCTGGCTCAGCGGCCGCACCCGATGGACTGAGGCGGCGAGGGCCGCCACACCCAGGTTCTGCTTCTGGAAGTGAAAGAACTGCCAGCCGAAGTAGGCCAGGAGAAGCCAGGCCATGGCCGCCGGGGACAGCGCGGCCGCGGTGAGCGCCCCGGTCACGACGAGCCCGGCCGGGACCCAGACGTACCGCAGCGGTCGCGCGGCCGCGTGCGTGCGGACGTCGGGAAGGGTATAGAGCCAGCCGGTCGCGGCGACGTGAACCGAGGACCCGAGGAAGAGCAGCCAGGCCAGGCCGCGGACCGGGGCCGCCGACGCGGGGGGCGCGAGAACGACCGCCGCGCCGAACGCGCCCGCACTGAGGGCCACCGTGCCCCAGAGCCAGGCGCGGGCCTGACCGGCCGGTGCCTGGCCGCCCGGGGCCCGGCCGGCCAGGAGTTCAGCCTCCACCGCAACCGCCTGCCGCTCCGGACGCTCCGGCCTCGGGCATCACGACGAGCGTGAAGAACAGGACCAGGGCCACGGTGATAGCCAGCAGGGTCAGGCCGACGACGAGCGGCGCCCGCGGACCCGGCCCGGGCGGCTCGGAAGGCGACCGCATGACCTCAGGAACGTCCGGCGTCTCGATCATGCCTGGACACTACTTCGTCTCCCGATATACCGTCAACCTGTGCAACGGACGACGGAGTAGTGCAGCCCGGGCCGGCGCGGCTCGCGGGGATCAGCCAGATCCCGGCTCGAGGTAGAAGATCACGGCGGAGCCGTCGTTGCGCACGAACCCGCTGACTTCTCCAGCCCCCTGGCGGGGGGAGGCGTTCAGGAACGCCAGGGCGGCCTGTTCGCCGTCAGGGCCGGGGAAGTCCTTGTATTGCCAGGTCGGCGCGGCGCTGTCGGCGAGGCTGCCGGGCTCCAGCCAGAGCAGTCCCACCGTGCCGTTGCTGCGGGGCGTCACGGTGGCCTCGCCGGGCCCCTGCCGGGCGGGCTCGTTCAGGAAGTTGACCGCCGCTGCCTCCCCGTTCGGGGCCGGGAACTCCGCGAACTGCCAGGTCTGTGCGGTGCTGTCGCCGAGGCTGCCGGGCTCCAGCCAGAGCAGGCCCGCCGTGCCGTCATTGCGCAGCGTCACGCTGGCCTCGCCGCGCCCCTGCCGAAGGGGCTCGTTCAGGAAGTTGACCGCGGACGCCTCCCCGTTCGGGGCCGGGAACTCCGCGGACTGCCAGGTCTGCTCGGTACCCTCGCCCAGGCTGCCGGGCTCCAGCCAGAGCAGGCCCGCCGTGCCGTCATTGCGCAGCGTCGCGCTGGCCTCGCCGCGCCCCTGCCGAAGGGGCTCGTTCAGGAACTTGACGGCCGCCGCCTCCCCGTCAGGCGCCGGGAACGCCCGGAACTGCCAGATCTGATTCGCCATTTCCGTGCTCCTCTCCCGTGGCGCGCACAGCCCGCGGCCGGATCCAGACGATCTCGCACGCCAACTCGTACCGCAACTCAGTACCAGTCACTGATACGGAGCAGCGCACTGGCCAGCTGATACAGGTCGCCGCCACAATGACCCTCTCTCCTGCCAGGCCGCCAGGGCAGAGACCCGCCCCGGTGACCTGACCATCGCCGGTGTGCGGGCCAGGCCGAGCTCACCGCGATGGGGTATCTTCCTGCTTCATGGCGCATCTGGTTCTTTTCACGGACGCAAACTTTGGCGGCTCGCACAAGCACATCTTTGACGAGGCGACGCAACTCAGCCTCACGTTTACCGGTCAGAACGGCACCACGGTGATCGACGGAGAGTTCCCCGACGGCGTTTCGTCCATTGCCATCTTCAGCGGGAACTGGCAGTTCTTCCGCGGCGAGAACCTGGAGTCGCCGCTCCCGGCCATCCTGGGACCAGGCTTGTACAGCTTTGTCGGCGACTTCAAGCTTCCCAACGACGCCATCCGCTCCATGACGACGGTCACCGCTGACCCCAACACGTTCGGGGCTCCGCTCGACAGCCATGTCGCTCTCTTTGAGAACGCCCAGTTTCACGGCTCGCACCAGCACGTCTTTCAGCCGGTCACGGACCTCGGTGATTTCGGCTTCAGCCAGATCACCTCGTCGATTGTGGTCGAATCTGGCCACTGGACTTTTTTCGGCGGCACCCAGTTCGACGGCGGCTATCCCGGGGATCCGGTCTTCGGGCCCGGAATCTATCCGTGGGTGGAGTCGGTCGGCATCCAGAACGACGACATCGCGTCCCTTCAGCCCACCGCGCTCGCGGCCACGGTCAGCAACGCCGTTGACGACGAGGTCCTGCTGTTCCAGTACGGCGACTTCTTCGGACCGCATAAGCACGTCGTCGCGGCCGAGCCCAATCTCAACGCGAGCGACGACGACGACTTCAACGACCGGGTCAGCTCCCTGGCCATCCTGGCCGGGGACTGGTCCTTCTACTCCGACGCCGGCTTCAAGGCGCTCTACAACACCACGCCAGCAGGCCCCGGGACGTATCCCGACCTCGCCACGCTGACCATTTCCCCGGACGACATGTCGTCGTTGCGGCCGGCCGTTCCGCAGCAGGTGACCGCCGGGCAGGGGATCACTGGCGAGGTGATCCTGTTCACCGACGAGAACTTCGCCGGGCAGCACCGGCACGTGCTCAACGCTGAGCCCAACCTGAACACCGGAAGCGGCGTCAACTTCAACGACAGCGTCTCGTCGATCGTGGTGGTGACCGGAAACTGGAAGTTCTTCCGCAACTCCGGCTATGACGACGACTATCCCGTAGTCCTCGGCCCTGGCTGCTATCCGCGGGTCACGGACGTCAGTATCAGGAACGGCGACATGTCCTCGCTGACCGTCGTCGCTGACGCGGCCACCGTGACCGGTGCGCCACTGGACGCCCATATCGTCCTGTTCGCCAACGCGGCCTTCCACGGCGACCATAAGCATGTCGTGCAGGCGACCGCGGACCTCAACGCCGGCGGGGACCCCCATTTCGGCGACGTCACGTCGTCGATAGCCGTCATCACGGGGGTGTGGGACACCTTCGCCGACCCGAACTTCGGGGGCCAGTTCCCGCCCCGCCTGGGCCCGGGCCTTTATCCCGGAGTCACGCAGGCCGGCGTGGCCAACGACCAGCTGAGTTCGCTCCAGCCGGTCAAGGCCGATCCGACCACGGACGGCGACATCCTGCTCGCTCACATCGTGCTGTTTACCGACGCGGACCTCCGCGGCCCGCACAAGCACGTGTTCGTCGCCGAGCCGAACCTCAACGCCTCAGACGACGATTCCTTCAACGACGCTGTCTCGTCGGTGGCCGTGCTGCTCAACCAGTGGTTTACCTACCGGGACGCCGGCTTTGACCGGGCCTTCGACGTGACCCTGGGCGAGGGACTCTTCCCGTGGGTCGAGGACGTCGGCATCGCCAACGACGCGATGTCGTCCCTGCAGATAGCCCAGCAGCGGCTGGGGTTCGCTGGCCAGGCCACGATCAACGTGGCCAGCGGGCAGTTGCCAGATCCCGTGACCGACCCGCTGGGCATGAGTTTCCTGTTCGATCCCCTCAGCCGTGACCTCCAGATAGAGACCGGGTTCGCGGACCTGCCGCTGGCCTCGGTGGCGACGATGCACTTTGACTCCGCAGGCATCGGGAGTTTCCCGTCCGACGGCCAGGTGACGATTCCGGACCTGAAGATCTCGCTCGAGGCCTCGCTCGGCAGCGAGGACGTGACGGTCTCGCTGTCCACCGGCTCCGCCAGCTCGCCAACCGGCCGCTACATCGTCAACGGCTCGCCGGCCGACGCGGCCGGCAACGTCACGCTCGTGGCCGCGGGCCAGGTCGCGGGGGACGACTTCTCGATCTCGATCGCTGGCGTCTTCACGCCCAGGCCGGCCTGATGGGGCGGATGCACGTGACCCAGGGACGCGTCGCCCTGGTGACCGGCAGCTCGCGAGGATTGGGCCAGGCCATCGCCCGGCGCCTCGCCCGGGATGGCCTGGCTGTGGCGGTCAATGGCCTGCGGGAGGACGGGCAGGCCGCCGAGGTGGCCCGCGCTATCCGCGACGACGGCGGGACCGCCGACGTGTTCGCCGCCGATGTCACCGACGAGCAGCAGGTCGCCACGCTCGTCACCGCGGTCGCGGCCAGCCTCGGTCCCGTTGATGTGCTGGTGCTGAACGCGACCGGCCCCCAGCCAGAAGCGCCGCTGGACGACGTCGCCTGGGCGGACCACGTCACCCAGCTCGAATTCTTCGTCAAGAGCCCGGTTCTGCTCGGGCGCGCCGTGCTTCCCGGGATGCGGGCCAGGCGATCCGGCCGGATCATCCAGATCGACTCCGAAGTCGCGGACCGGCCGCCACCAGGCCGGTCCGCCTACGCCACCGCCAAGAACGCCCAGATCGGCCTGGCCCGCAGCTGGGCCCGCGAACTCGCCCCGGCCGGCATCACCGTCAACACGGTCGCACCGGGCTTCATCCCGGTCGAGCGGCACGCCGACGTCGGGCCGGAGGTCAGGAACGCCTACCTCGCCTCCGTGCCGGCCGGCCGGATGGGAACTCCCGAGGACATCGCCTGCGCGGTGAGCTTCTTCGCATCCGAGGAAGCCGGCTTCATCACCGGCCAGCGCATCGTCGTGGACGGCGGGCGCGGCCTGACCTCCTGACCACCGGCGGCTGCCTGCTAGCCGACGCTGGCCGCCAGGTCCTGATAGGGAGGGACGAGCTCGTCCCACCGGGCCGCGGTGTCGCCGGGCTCGTGCCCGGCGAGGTAGGCGGCGAGAGTCTCGGCATGGATCTGCCACCCGGCCCCGTAGAACGCGATCTTGTCCAGGGGCATCCCCCGGACCTCGATGACCAGGATGGTCTGGCCGCCGTCGGCGGTCAGGGTGGCCTCGATAGTTTCGTCGTACGGCGGTACCCCCTTCCCGCGCGCGTAGGACTCGTCCGTCTCCCTGCTGGTCACGAGCAGCCGCCGCGGGGGCTCGCACGCATCCACCCGCCCGGTGGCCTCTATGTCAGCGGGCTCGACATGCAGGCGGAACTCTCCGCCGGGGCGGAGGTCGCCTGCTACCCGGCCATACCAGCGGGCCAGGCGGCCGGGATCGGTGAGCGCTGACCATAGGTCGTCGATATCAGTGTCGTAGCGGTCTTCGATGCGCACGACGCCCTTGCTGTCTGCCGATCGCAGGCTGCCCAGAAGGCGGGTACCCGGACGTGCGTTGCCGGTCATCTGGTGCTCCTTCGCTGGTGTTTTCCGCGGGCTATCTCGGTGTGCAGGGCGTCCAGCCGCTGTTCCCACAGCGCCCGGTACCGGCCCAGCCATTCATCGACCTCGGCGAGCGGCTGGGGGCGGAGAGTGTAGATGCGCCGCTGCGCGTCCTGGCGGACCTCCACCAGCCCCGCTTCACGCAGCACCCGCAGGTGCCGGGAGACCCCCGGACGGGCTATCGGCAGCAGTGCCGCCAGCTCGCCGGCGGTAGCCGGGCCGCGGGACAGCGTGTCGAGCATGGTCCGCCGGCTCTCGTCCGCCAGCGCCCGCAGGGCAGCTTCCATGGAGTGAATGTACCGAAGCAGTTACGTAACCGTCAAGGTACCCATGCATCCCGCGCGAGGCCATCCGGCCAGCGCATCGTCGTCGACGGCGGGCGCAGGCCGGCCTCCTGACCACCGGCACCTCGCGTGATCCGCAACGCGCAGAGACGGGCGCGAGGGATGGAGGCGCGAGGGATAGAACTGACCCATGAGCGAACTGCTTGGCCGCCTGCAAACTGCGACGTTCGCGCGGGCCACCACCGCGACCGCCAGCTCCTACCCGCCGGAACGGCGGCTCAGCGCCGCGCAGCTGGCCAGCTACCTGGACCGGCGGGCCTTCGCGGTCGTCGGATCCACCCGCGGCGACGGCCGGCCGCACGCGGCCATGTCTTCCTACCTCCGCCGGGGCACGACCTTCTGGCTGCCGACCGTGGCCGGGTCGGTCCGGGAGCGCAACCTGCGCGGCACACCGTGGCTCACGATGGTGATCGCCGAGGGGGATCACGGCGCGCACGTGGTCGTGATCCTCGAAGGGCCAGCCGAGATCGTCGCACCCGCCGAGGTGCCTGGCGAGGTGCGCTCAGCGGCCCAGGGTGACTGGGTGGAGGCCTGGATCCGGCTGGAGGCCGAGCGCCTGCTCTCCTATGCGGCGGACAGCGCGACGCTCTGAGCCGCGGGGCTAGCCGAAGAACCGGTCGATGGCCGGCTCATCTTCCACGAACGACCAGAACTCCGTGGCCTTGCCGTCCGCCAGGTGCCAGACGTTGACTTCCCGGACCGCCAGCTGCTGCCCGTCCCGCTCACCGTAAGCGGTCACCAGCACGGCGCCATGCGTGTCGTTCGCCAGGACGTCGTGGACGTCCAGCCGGAAGGTCCCGCCGCTCAGCTCCACCAGCTTCATGAAGAAGCCCACGACCTCCTGATGACCGTGATAATCCCCGGAAGTCTGGTTGGATCCTCCGACATGCCAGGCGATGTCGTGGGAGAGCACGGAAAGAACCGTGTCTATGTCGCCAGTCGCGAAGGCCTCATACCCGCGCCTGAGCAGATCCTCGTTGGGATGCGCCATTGCCCGCTCCTTATCGTCGTACGGCTCATTGCCAGCCACGCCTGGCGCGGCGGCGCCATGTCCAGGACGCCCATCAGATTCTGGTCTCCTCCCCACTATGAGCAGGCCAGACACCCGGCGCGACGGCGGAATCAGGGGACTACCGTCGCGAACGTGCGACGGCCATTTCGCTGCTTTCTCACCACACCCCGGGTACCAGCCGCTTGCGGCCGGCCGCGAACTCGCTCGTACTCGCTGCCGAGCGACTCGGTCAGCTGCCGCTCCTCGACGTGGATCCGCACGGCCAGGCCCGCCCCGCCCAGGACCGCGACCGCCACCAGGCTCCACACGTCGTCACAGGCCAGGGCCAGCCCGGTGAGCACGAGGGCGATCCCGGTGTAGGAGGGATGGCGGACGTAGCGGTACGGCCCGCCGGTGACCACCCGGTGCCCAGGCTGGATTTTGATCCAGTACTGGAAGAACCGCCCCAGGGTGGCGATCGACCAGGCCCGCAGGCCTATCCCCGCCGCGATCAGAACCAGGCCGGCCACGACCGGCCAGACCAGGCCCCCGGGCCACGGCAACCCGCCCCGCCGGCCGAGCACCTCCGCCAGCACGACGCAGCCCGCCAGGCAGGGCACCAGGATGAACGCGCTGCGGTCCACCGACGCCGGGCCCTTGGACTGCAGGTGCTGGCGCACCCGCATCACCAGCTCGAACACCAGCCAGACCGCGAGGGCGACGGTAAACGCCGCCTCGGCGGCGCCGTGCCGGAAAACCAGGGGCACCACCACCTGGCCAGTACACCACTCCGGCCCCCGCCCGGCCACGGTGACCGCACCGGAAACCGGCACCGCGATTTCTGGGCCCTCCTTTCCGGGAGGCTGGCGCAGTAGCCTGGCATTGGCGCCAGAAATGGCTGGTGCGGGAGGCGTGAGGACGCAGTGACGTGATTGTGACTGACCTTGACGTGGCCCGTTCGATGTGGACGCTGTTCGAGCCGGTCCATGCGGTGACCTACTTCGCCCCCGAGGCGCGTTCGGCGTTCGAGGAGGCGGGCCTGCGGGGGTTCTGGCGAGGGTATTTCGCGGGCCGGGCCGCCCCGCTGGGCCCGGCGAACGCGGCCGTCGTCGGGGCTTCGTTCTTCAACTTCTCCCCCGCCATGACCGCCCGGGCTATCCCGGCGGTCTGGGAGCTGATCGCGCCCGCCGAAGCCCTGCGGGTCCGCCAGGCCGGCGCGGTCAGCGCGCTGCGCGGCCTGCTCGGCGGGCTGGACTCCGAGATAACGGCGGCCGCGGACCTGCTCGGGCGGGCGGTCTCCGAACTGGACTGCGCGGGCCGGGTGCTGGCCGCGGCCAACGCGGCGCTGCCGCCTCCGGAGGACGCGACCGGGCGGCTCTGGCAGGCCGCCACCGTGCTCCGCGAGCACCGCGGTGACGGGCATTTCGCGGCCATGGCCACCGCGGACATCGACGGCTGCGAGGTGCTGGTGCTGCGCTGCGGCCTGGACATGCGGCGCGAGGACCTGCAGCCCATCCGGGGCTGGACCGACGAGCAGTGGGACGCGGCGGCGGCCCGGCTGGCCGGCCGGGGCTGGATCGGCCCGGACGGCACGCTCACCCCCGCCGGCCGGGACGTGCACGCCACCCTGGAGATCGCCACCGACCAGGCCGCGGCCCGCCCCTGGACCCGCCTCGGCCCGGCCGCGGTGACGGACCTGGCCGGGGTCCTCACCCCGATCGCCCAGGCCTGCGCCGCAGGTCGTTCCCTACCCCAGCCCCATCGGCGTGCCCGCCCCCGCAGCCCCCGGCCCGCGGACGTAAGACCCAGGCACCAGATAACGAAGACCGCAGCGTGGCCGGCCAGGCCAGGCCACGCTGCGGTCTTCGTTATCTGGGAAAGGGGGGCTGGTCAGCGGTAAGGATTGGGCGGCACGGCCCGGGCCCGGGTGACAGACAGGTACAGGTCGCGGCCGGTGGAGCTGGTGCGCCCGTTCACGGCTGCGGGAGTGCTGGTGTCCGTCTGCTCGAGCATCCTGGTCGTGGCCGGGTCCTCGAACGTGGCCAGGGTCACGCTGGTCACGCGGTCGAACCAGCTGATCTCCACGGCGCGGCGGCCCAGGCCGTCACGCGCATGGCTGTTGACCTGGACTCCCGGCGTCGCGGCCAGCACCTTGAACACCGCTGACCGCAGGGCCGGGCTGACCAGCGGGTTCCACAACAGGAGGCTGGCCTGCTCGAAGACCTTGTCGTCGGCGGTCAGCCTGAGCGGCCTGACGGCGGGCCGGTGGGCGCGCCGGAGGATCTTGTCCTTCTGCTTCAGCTGGGCCGCCATCGCCGCGCCGGCCTGCTTCTGCTGCTGGTCGTACTGGGAGATGAGCAGCGCCCGCAGGGCGGCCGGGTCGGTCGGCATGGCGGCCAGCTGGGCCTGGGTCGGGGAGTCGTGCCGGGCGACCGGCAGTTCCGCCGGGACCCCGGCTCCCTGCTGGTAGGTCCAGACGTCCCCGGTGATGCTGTCGATGACGCTGGTCCGTTTGTAGTTGTCCTGGACCTCGCGCATCACGACGTACCGGCCCTGGGCCGCCGGCGCGTTCGCCGCGACCGAGCTGAGCCGGTAGAGCGTCCGCTGCGCGGCGGTCAGCGTGATCGCGGGCCGGGCCTGGTGCACGCCCGGGGTCTGCGCGGCCTGGCGCGGGACGAGGGCCACCACCCCGGCCGCGGTGCCGAGCGCGGCCGTCGTCGCGGTCAGGGTGAGGATCCGGCCGCGGCGGGCCCGGCGGCGCTGGTGGCTCACCACCTGCGCGGCGATCGACGCCGGGGCGTGCACGTCCTCGGTGCAGCGGCGCATCGCGGCCCGGAGGATGTCTTCGTCAGTACTGGGCATCAGAGGTCCCTTTCACGCTGTGCTCGTTTTTCACGCCTGTGCTCGTTCAAAGCGGGCTGTCGGTGGTCGGCGAAGATGGCGGTCAGCGCGGGATGGCTGCGCAGCTGGGCCACCGCGCGCGAGGCGGTGCTCTTGACCGTCCCGGTGGAAACGCCGAGGAACCTGGCCACGTCGGCTTCGCTGCGATCGTCGAAGTAGCGCAGCACGACGATGGCGCGCTGCTGGGCAGTGAGGGTGTCCAGCGCGGCGAACAGCGCGGGACGCAACTCCACGGCGTCGTGCGGGTCGGCCGACCGTGGGTCGGAGCTGTCACTGGCGGGGAACAGCCGCGTCTCCCGGGGCCGCCGCGCCGCCGCGCGCGACCGGTCGATGACGATGTTGTGCATCACCCGGCGGCAGAACGCCCGGGGGTTGTCCACCCGTGACCACCGCGCGGCCAGCCGCTGCAGGGTTTCCTGGTAGACGTCCTCGGCGAGGTGCGGATCGGACGTGAGCAGCGTCGCGATGCGGAGCAGTTCAGCGCCTGACTCGGCCGCGAACGCCTCGAACGCCCGCACTTGCCGCTTATCCACGTGACCTCCCGGTCTTCGGCGTCACCCCTAAGACGACAGCGGCGCTGACGAGGTTGATGCCCGCCGCGGCCGGTCTCGTTTAGGCCCGCCAGCCTGCGGATATACCAGATCGCGGGGGCACGTATGCCGTCGCGGCGCAAAACGGCGGGCCCGCGGCGCGCAGGACGCGCCACGTCGGCCCGTTCGTCGCCACGCGTCAATCGTCCGGGGGATCGCCATAGCCAGGATCACGCCGCAGCCACCGGGCCGTGAGCCGCCACCCGGTCGTGAGCCAGCGGCACGTGAGTCATCGCGCGACCTCGAACTCCTCTGCATGAGCAACCTGCTCTCCGCCACCTGGGAGCGCGTCTACTTCAAGGATCTGCTGAGCCGCTTCCTGTTCGTCAGCGCGGGCTGGATCGAGGCCTACGCCCCGGGCCGCGACCCCGGGGAACTGCGCGGCAAGACGGACTTCGACGTGTTCACCCAGGAGCACGCCTCAGCTGGCGTTCGCCGACGAGCGGGAGATCATCCGCACCGGGGAGCCGGTGGTGGAACGGGTCGAGCGCGAGACCTATACCGGCCGGCCGGACGCCTGGGTGTCCACCACGAAGATGGCCCTCCGCAATGAGCGCGGCGAGATCATCGGCACGTTCGGGATCACCCGGGACGTCACCGCCCAGATCACCGCCGAGAACGCCCTGGCCCGCCAGGCCGGTGAACTGAGCGCCCAGAACGAACGGCTGCGCGAGCTGGACCGGCTGAAGGACGAGTTCGTCGCCCTCGTCTCGCATGAGCTGCGGACGCCGCTGACCTCGATCATCGGCTACATCGAGCTGCTGCGGGACGAGCGGGCGACCGGGATGGACGCCGACCACTTCGCCGGCGTCATCCAGCGCAACGCGGAACGCCTCCTGCACCTGGTGGATGACCTGCTGTTCCTGTCCCAGATGCAGTCGGGCACGCTGGCGCTGGAGGTCTGCGACACGCACCTGGCCGACGTCGCCGCCGAGGCGGTGCAGAAGATGCGGCCGTACGCCGGGCGCAAGAACATCGAGCTGACCCTGTCCGCGGCCGTGGACCCTCACCTCCCCGTGGACCCGGCGCGGATGGCCCAGCTCCTCGGCAACCTCATCTCCAACGCGGTGAAGTTCACCCGGGAGGACGGGAAGGTCGAGGTCGCCCTGGCCGTCGAGGGAGACGAGGCGGTGCTGAGCGTCGCTGACACCGGCATCGGCATCCCGGCCGCCGACCAGGAACGGATCTTCGAGCGGTTCTTCCGCACCGAGGCCGCCACCCGGCGGATGATCCCGGGCAGCGGTCTCGGGCTCACCATCTCCAAGGCGATCGTCGAGGCCCATCAGGGCACCATCATCGTGCGCAGCGACGAGGACCACGGGAGCACCTTCATCGTCCGCCTGCCGCTGGCGTTAGCCAGCAGGTGATGCGGGCTTACAGGTGATGCGGCTTGGCCAGCGGCCAGCCCCCCGCGGCCAGGTGGGACCTGACCCGGGCGATGTCGGAGTCGTGCACCTGCTCGTGGGTGACGTTTCCGATGGCCTTGCGGATCGCCGCCGCGGAGTCCGGGTCGCTCTGGCTGGCCAGCGCGTCCGCGATCTCGCTGACCTCGGTGTCGGTCAGCTGACTGCCCAGCAGCGCGAACAGCGGGATGTAGTCCACGTCGGGGACGCCTTCGGGGTATCCCGCGCGCAACCAGTCGATGATCGAGCTCAGGAAGGGGGGCAGCGCCATGTGCTCAAAGCCTCTCGTTGGGGGGACGCAGGCCAGGGTGAGCGTCTCGCCTGTGGTAGGTAGTCCGGGCGCCTACTTCGGAGCGGGATGGCCGATCTGGTAGATCTCATAGATACCCCAGCCGATGGCGGCCAGCACGACCAGGAAGCAGAACGCGGCGGTCACCAGGCCCACCGGGTTCCCGCCGACCACGACGTCGGAGTCACCTCCGGCGGCGGCGGCCCGCGCCTTCGGGCCCTTGGACAGCGCGACCATGCCGATCGCGAAGAGGGCCGGGAGCCCGGCGCCGGCGAGCAGGCCGAACACGAGGATCTTCCAGAGCGCTGAGAAGTCGATCCAGGCAGACATGGTGTTCTCTCCGTCGCTCAGGCCGCTGCCGCGGTCTCGGGCTCGGCCGGGGCGACCGACCCGGTCCAGTCGTCGTTCACGTTGTTGTGGTCCACCTTGTTCTTGCGGGAGCGCCAGTAGATCGTGCCCGCGATCGCGGCCAGGATGATGAGGACCACGATCACACCGGGGCTGCCGTGGATGGCCTTGGCCAGGAACTCGGCGCCCGCCCCCACGATCGCGGCGCACGGCAGGGTGAACAGCCAGGCCGTGGCCATCCGCCCGGCCACGTTCCAGCGGACCTCCGCGCCCTTCTTGCCCAGCCCGGTGCCGATGATCGATCCGGTGGCGACGTGCGTGGTGGACAGCGAGTAGCCGAAGCTGCTGGACAGCAGGATGACGGCGGCCGACGCGGACTCAGCGGCCATGCCCTGCGGCGCCTCGATCTCGACCAGCCCCTTGCCCAGGGTCCGGATCACCCGCCAGCCACCGAGGTAGGTGCCGAGGCTGATGGCCAGGCCGCAGGTGAGGACCACCCAGAACGGCGTGGTGGCGTTGCTGGGGATCGACTTGTTCACGATCAGGGCCAGCGTGATGACGCCCATGGTCTTCTGCGCGTCGTTCGTGCCGTGCGCCAGGGACACCATGGACGCCGACCCGATCTGCCCGATCCGGAAGCCATGGCCGCGGGCTCGGTCGGTCATGCTCCGGCTGATCCGGTAGAGCAGCCAGACACCGCTGCCCGCGACGAGAGCGGCGATGATCGGCGACAGGCCGGCCGGGATGATGACCTTGGAGACCAGGTCGTGCCACTGGACCGCGTGACCGCCGGCCGCGGCGAGCGTCGCGCCGATCACGCCGCCGATGAGCGCGTGCGACGAGCTCGACGGGATACCGAAGTACCAGGTCAGCAGGTTCCAGGTGATCCCGCCCGCCAGGCCGGCGGCGACCACCTGCAAGGTGACCACCCCGGTGTCGACCAGGCCGCTGGCGATCGTGGCCGCGACGGCCAGCGAGAGGAACGCCCCGACGAGGTTGAGCACGCCGGAGAGGGCGACCGCCACCCGCGGGGGGAGCGCTCCCGTGGCGATCGAGGTAGCCATCGCGTTGCCGGTGTCATGGAAGCCGTTGGTGAAGTCGAAACACAGCGCGGTTACGACCACGAGGGCCAGGAGCAGATCGTTCACGGGCACAGCGTCTCGGCCCGGAATCGGCCTGTCGAGAGGGGTGACCGACTATCCCGTGCTTTGTCAGCTGTTTGCCACCTATTGTTAACCTTATTGCCATCTCCTGACGCGCAGCGTGGCAGCGGAATTATCGACGGTAACCGGCCTGACCTGCTCAGGCGAGCAGGGCGGACGCGATCTCGCCGGGCTCCTCGCCCGCCTGCGCGACGGCGTTCCCGTCCGGCGACCAGAGACCGGAGCAGCCCGCGCACTCGGTGTAGCCGCCGCCCGTCGCCCCCGCGAAGCTCGCGACCGCGACCCACGTCCCGAGGCTGGCCGCGATCCGGCTGGCCCGCTCGTCCTGGAGGGCCCGCTCGTCCGCGGACATCACGGTGCCGGCCAGGTATGCGTCGATGCCCTGCGCGGCGGTGTCCGCCTGGTGCTGCGGAACGCTGACGTCCTTGCAGACGGCCAGGCCCAGCCGCCAGCCGTCCACGTCCAGCACGGCGGGCTTGTCGCCCGGGGCGAACCGCCCCGTCTCGGCCGGGCCGAGCCACAGCTTGCGGTAGACCACGGTGATCCCGGCCCCGTCCACGGCCAGGACCGCGATGTGCGGCCGCCCCGCCTCACCCGGCACCGGCGCCCCGGCCAGCGCCACCGACCCCGTCTCGGCGCACGCTTCGGCGAGCGGGATCAGCCGCGGGTCCTGGGCCGTGAGCGCGGGCGCCTCCAGCTCGTACCCGGTCAGCGAGAGTTCCGGGAAGACCACCACCCGGGCCGCGGCGGCCCGCACCGCGGCGGCGTGCGCCGCCGCGTTCTGGCCCACGTCGTACGGCACGCACAGCGGCTGAGCGACCGCCAACCGAAGCGGCTCGCGCATGCATACCCCCAGATCAGACGCGGACGGCCCACCGATCCGTCCGCATAGGCTCCTATTTTCGCTTACTAACGAAAGTCCATGACGGGCGCATGTCGATTTCCGATGGCCTCGATCGTGTAGACGGTGAGAAGCCGGCCGCCGCCGGCGCCTGACCGAGGAGGAAGCGATGCCGCAGTACCTGCTCACCATGTACCAGCCCGACGGTGACCCGCCGCCGCCCGAGGTGCTGGGACCGATGATGGAGAAGATCGCGGCCTGGCGGCAGGACCTGCAAGCCGCCGGGGCGTGGGTGTTCACCGGCGGGCTGCATCCCGCCAGCACCGCCACCGTGGTCCGCTCCCAGCACGGCGACGTGGTCATGACCGACGGCCCGTTCGCGGAAGGCAAGGAACACATGGGCGGGTTCACCGTGATCAGCGTGGCCGACCTGGACGCCGCGCTGGAGTGGGGCCGGCAGATCGCGGAGATCAGCACCCTGCCATGTGAGGTGTGGCCGCTGCGCAGCAGCGAGGGGGGCCCGCGGAGCAGCCAGGCAGATGCGCGGGGCAGCCAGGCTGATCCCGGGAGCACCGACGGAGGCTGAGGCGCCCGGGCCTGCGCCGGTGCCCGGCCTGGACGTCGAGCGGGTCTTCCGTGCGGAGTACGGGCGAGCGGTGTCGGTCCTGGTCCGCGTGTTCGGCGATATCGACGTCGCCGAGGACGCGGTCCAGGAGGCCTTCGCCCGGGCCGCGGCGCGCTGGCCGGCCGAGGGGCTGCCGCCCAGCCCGGCGGGCTGGATCATCACCACCGCCCGCCACCAGGCCATCGACCGGCTGCGCCGGGAAGCGTCCCGGGCCGACCGGCACGCCCAGGCCGCGTTGCTGCACGCAAGCGGAGAAGCAGCGGGCGCCCAGCCCGCCGGGGAGGGGCCCGTGCGCGACGACCGGCTCCGGCTGCTGTTCACCTGCTGCCATCCCGCACTGAGCCCGCCCGCCCAGGTCGCGCTCACCCTCCGGCTGCTCGGCGGGCTGAGCACCGGGCAGATCGCGCACGCGTTCCTGGTGCCCGAGCCGACCATGGCCCAGCGGCTGGCCCGGGCCAAGGGCAAGATCCGCGACGCGCGGATCCCGTACCGGGTACCGCGCGAGCCCGACCTGCCCGGCCGTCTCGCCGCCGTGCTGGCGGTGCTGTACCTCATCTTCAACGAGGGGTACACGGCCAGCACCGGTGACCAGCTGACCCGCGCCGACCTGTGCGCCGAGGCCATCCGGCTCGGGCGGCTGCTGGCCACGCTGATGCCGGACGAGCCGGAGGCCGTCGGGTTGCTCGCCCTGATGCTGCTGACCGAGTCCCGGCGGACGGCCCGGACGGCCCCGGACGGGAGCCTGGTCCTGCTGGCCGAGCAGGACCGGAGCCGCTGGGACCGCGAGCTCATCGCCGAGGGGCAGGCGCTGGTCCGGCAGTGCCTGCGCCGCGGCCAGCCCGGTCCGTACCAGATCCAGGCGGCCATCAACGCGGTACACGCCGATACCGTGCCCGGGGACGCCGCTGACGGCGGCGCCGGGGCCACCGACTGGGGACAGATCCTCCAGCTCTACGACCAGCTGCTGGCCGTGGCGCCCAGCCCGGTGGTAGCCCTGCACCGCGCGGTCGCGGTGGCCGAGGTGGACGGGCCGGCCCGCGCCCTCGCCCTGGTGGACGAGCTGGGGCACCCGGCCGGCCAGGGCAGCGGGCCGAGCCTCGCCGGCTACTACCTGCTGCACGCCATCCGCGCGGACCTGCTCCGGCGGCTGGGGCGGGCCGGCGAGGCGGCCGCCGCCTACGACGCGGCCCTGGCCGGCACCGCCAACGCCACCGAACGCGACTTCCTCCGCCGCCAGCGAGCCCGCCTCCCCCATTCGTGATCACGGGTAACAAGGCGGGCGGACCAAAGGTGTGCGCAAACCGCTACGAGAACGACCTTTTCCGGCCACGTTTGGCAGGTGGCGATGCTGTTATCCGCCCGAGGGCGGGAGGTGCTGGGGTTCCTGGGGGCCGGCCGCGGCGGGCTGGCCGGAGAGCACCTTGGTGCAGCCCTGGCAGGGCGCCCGGCCGATGAAGTAGGCCGGGACGGTCCGCGAGTCGGTGGCCGGATTGGTCGGCAGCAGCAGCGGCGGGCGGGGGGCCTGGCTGAAGTTGAAGTCCTCGGCCAGGTTGCCCAGGATCGGCTCGTCCTCACGGACGTCGGGCCGGGGGTCCGGGCGGCCGTCGGTAGCGGGATTGAGCCGGGAGCCGCCGAGGAAGTCGTCCTCGATGAACTTCAGGTAGGCGTCACTGCTGTACGTCTGGTGGTCGATGTAACCCCGCCGGGCGTAGGGAGAGATGACCATGCCCGGCACCCGCAGGCCGTAGCCGTTCTGGTCCACGGCTGGCGGGATCACGTGGTCGTAGAACCCGCCCCAGTCGTCCCAGCTCAGGAAGATCGCGGTGGAGTCCCAGTCCGGGCTTTTCATCGCGGCGTTGATGAGCGCCGTGACGTACGCCTGGCTCCGGTGCACGCTGGCGGGCGGGTGGTCGCTGTTCGCGCCGGAGGGGACGAGCCAGCTGACCGCGGGCAGGGTGCCCTGCTTGGCCGCGTCCAGGTAGGCGCGGGTCGACTGGATGTTGTGCAGCTGATGGTCGGCCTGCACGTCGCCGAACAGCGGCAGCGGGTTCCAGATCCCGGGCGTCTGGACGTTCTGCCTGACCGCCCCGCAGGTCTCGGCGGAGTCTTTCTCGCAGTCGGGCTGGATGCCCGCCTGCACGTAGTAGCGCCAGCTGACGTGGCTCGCGTACAGCAGCCAGGTGATGTCGGTCCAGGCCAGGTCGATGCTGGCCTTGCCGGTACGCAGTTCGGTGTCCACGGCCTTCTGGAACTTGTTGACCCCGTAGGGGCCCACGATGTCGTTGACGCAGCTCATCGGCGAGCGGTTCTTGCACTTGGCCGACCACGCCGACACCATGTAGAGGTGGTCCGGGAGCGACCACGACTTCACCGGCTCGAACATGTGGTCGTCGAGCACGTAGTTCTCGGCGTACTTCCAGTAGTTGGGGATCTCCGCGGCCGTGTGGTAGCCCATCACGTCCGGGGTGCGGGTCCCGGCGCAGGCCGGGTTGTTGGCCTCGTGGCAGGACGCCCGGGCCGCGTCCCGCTGCTGGATGAACCCGTTCATCTGGCCGCCGTTCACGTCGGCCACCGCGTTGCCCTCGCCGTGCGGCCCGCCGCCGTTGCGGTCCGCACGGTCGTGGTAGGGCCGGGTACAGCCGCCGGCCGGGTTGGGCACGCAGACCGCAGGTGTC
This sequence comes from uncultured Actinomycetes bacterium, assembly GCA_963844695.1. Classification (GTDB taxonomy): domain Bacteria; phylum Actinomycetota; class Actinomycetes; order Streptosporangiales; family Streptosporangiaceae; genus RYN-230. Next base: position 10,206 of record CAWJPL010000040.1, on the reverse strand, counting down.
CCGTTCTCCATGGGGATGCCGTCCGCGCCGGGATACGTGCCGAAGTAGGAGTCGAACGAGCGGTTCTCCTGCATGATGATGATCACGTGCTTGATCTTGTGGATCCCCGCGGGAACGACGTAACGGCCGGTCGGGCCGCCCGGGACCTCTTTGACCGACGTCGCCTTGCCCGTGTGTCCCGGGGCCGGGTGGGCGGGGTGGGCGGCGGGCGGCGCGGCTGAGTTGCACGCCGCCAGCAGGCCCGCCATGAGCAGGCCAGCTCCTGCGGCACACCAAGACCTGACGCGGACGCGCCGAATTCCCATCCCCGAGCCTCTCCTGAGTGCCGGAATCAAGGCGTCCGGCACGGAGCGCCCATTCGGCAGATACCTGCCCCCCAGCCGGCAAAAGTACCCGAACCGGAAAGTAACCGCATCACCAGCCTGGGGTGAAACGGGCATCCCGCCGGGCACGGCGTCTGCGTATTACGTCCACGTTTCCGTTGACGCACTCACCCGGTTCAGCGGGCATGCTGGGCGGATGGACGTGCGAAGCGTGGGTGTGGAAGAGGAGCTCCTGCTGGTGGAGCCGGGAAGCGGCCGGCCCCGGGCGGTGGCCGCCGCCGTCCTGCGGGCTGGCAACGGGCCGGGGCACGCCCCCGATTCCGGCGGCCCGGATCCGGACCAGGAACTCGAGCACGAACTCCAGCTCCAGCAAGTGGAGACCAGCACCCGGCCCTGCGGCACCCTCGAACAGCTCGAGGGTGAACTGCGTGCGGCCCGGGCCGCCGCGGCCGAAGCCGCCGCGCGCGTGGGCGTGCAGGTCGTGGCCCTGGCGACCTCACCGATCCCGGTGGAGCCCGAGACCACGACGAAACCCCGCTACCGGCGCATGGCGGAAGCCTTCGGGCTGACCGTGCAGGAGCAGCTCACCTGTGGCTGCCACGTGCACGTCCAGATCGACTCGGACGAGGAGGGCGTAGCCGTGCTGGACCGCATCCAGCCCTGGCTGGCCGGGTTGCTGGCGATGAGCGGCAACTCCCCGTTCTGGCAGGGACTGGACAGTTCGTACGCGAGCTTCCGCTACCAGGCCTGGGGCCGGTGGCCGTGCTCCGGGCCCACCGAGTGGTTCGGCTCGGCGCAGGCCTACCAGGCCACGGTGCAGCAGATGGTGGCCACCGGGACGCTGCTGGACAGCGGCATGGTGTACTTCGACGCGCGGCTCTCCCAGCACTACCCCACGCTCGAGGTGCGGATCGCCGACGTCTGCCTGCGGCACGAGGACGCGGTGCTGATCGCCGCGCTGGTGCGGGCCCTGGTGGAGACGGAAGGGCGGGCCTGGCGGCAGGGCGCGCCCCCGCTGCGGATGCGCTCCGAACTGCTCCGGCTCGCGGCCTGGCGGGCCAGCCGGTCCGGTCTCGACGGCGAGCTGATCGACCCGCGTACCGGCCGGCCCGGCGGGGCCGCGGCGGTGACCGCGCTGCTGCTGGCGCACGTGCGCGACGCGCTGGCCGACGCCGGCGACCTCGGCACGGTGACCGGGCTGCTCACGCAGGTGCAGCGGCGCGGCACTGGCGCGGCGTTCCAGCGCCAGGAGTTCCGCCGGACGGGGCGGCTTCGTGACGTCGTGGCCAGCGCGGCCGAGGCGACCGGCGGATGACCGGCACGGATTGGGCGTTCGCGCGGCGGGTAGGGCGAAGGCCGTGAAATCGGCCAATGACGGGGCGCGGGTCCTCGTGGTCGGGGCTGGGTTCGCCGGCCTGGCCACAGTGAGCAGGCTGGCCCGGGGCGGGCTGCAGGTGACCCTCGCCGACCGGCACATCTACAGCACGTTCCAGCCGTTGCTGTACCAGGTGGCCACCGCGGGGCTGGCCCCCAGCGACGTGGCCTACCCGCTCCGCAGCTTCGCGCACAAGTACGGGGCGCGCTTCCGGCACGGCGAGCTGGCCAGCGTGGACCCGGCCGCCCGGGTCGCCGAGTTCGCCGACGGCGGCCGCTTCGAATACGACTACCTCATCCTGGGCGTCGGGGTGACGGCCGGCTTCTACGGCATCACCGGCGCGGCCGAGCACAGCCACGCGCTCTACACGCTGCACGACGCGTCGGCCCTGCGCGAGCGCATCCTGGCCGGCCTGGAGGAGCTCAGCCTCTCCGGCACCCGCCAGGACGTCACCGTCACCGTCGTGGGCGGCGGGGCGACCGGGGTGGAACTGGCGGGGACCCTGGCCGAGCTGCGCAACATCGGCCTGCCCGCCTCCTACCCCGACATCGACCCGGAGTGCGTCCACATCCGGCTGGTCGAGCAGGCTCCCGCGCTGCTGACGCCGTACGTCCCGGCGCTGCAGGAGTACGCGCGGCGCCAGCTGGTCAAACGCGGCGTGGACCTGCATCTGAACGCGACCATCAAGGAGATCACCGCCGACCGGCTGATCCTGGCCGGCGGGCAGGAGCTGCCCAGCAACCTGACCGCCTGGGCGGCCGGCGTGGCCGGGCCGCCCATCGCGGGCAAGTGGGGGCTGCCGCAGGGCAAGGGCGGCCGGCTGCTGGTCGGCCGGGACCTGCGGGTTGAGGGCCAGGAGCGGATCTTCGCGATCGGCGACATCGCGCTCGTCGACGGTCATTCCGTCCCGCAGCTCGCCCAGCCGGCCCTGCAGATGGGCCGGCACGCGGCCTTGCAGATCCGGCGGCTGGAGGCCGGCCAGGACACGGTCCCGTTCAGCTACCACGACAAGGGCACGATGGCCACCATCGGCAGCCGCTCGGCCGTGGTCCAGCTGAACCACGGGATACGGCTCCGCGGCACCCTGGCCTGGCTGGCCTGGCTGGGCCTGCACCTGGTCACGCTGCTCGGCGGCCGGAACCGGATCACGGCCCTGATCAACCTGTCCTCGCGCTACCTGAGCTGGCGGCGCGGTGGCGGGATCATCGTCGGCGACGACGCGCCCGCCCAGAGTGCCGGGGGCAACTGACCCGGCCAGCGCGACGGGCCGGGACCGGCCCGGCGGTCTGGTACTGGCCCGGCGGTCCGGGACTAGCCCGGCCGCCCGCAGCCGGCCTGGCTGCGGTCAGCTGGAGACGACGCCGGGGACCCGGACCACGTCGGTCTCCGCCCCGGCGAGTTCCTGCAGCAGCCCGGCCAGCGGGTGCAGGCCGGGATCGGCCGGAAAGACGACTGCGACCGCGTGACCCTGCTGGGCCTGCCAGACGGCCTCCCGGCCGCGCGCCTCTTCCTCCCCGGGCTCGGCACTGATCACCCGGGTCCCGGACCGGAGCAGGTCGGCCACCACCTCCAGGACGGCGGCAGGGCCGGCCACGACCGAGGCCCGGCGCAGCTCACTCGTGGCGCGGGGGGTGAGCAGATCGCGTTCTCCCGGCCCGGTGCCGACCAGGGCGAGCCTGCCGCGGGGCCGGACCCGGGCCACCGCCACGCTCGCGTCCCGGGACCGGCGCTCGGCCACCACCAGCTCGGCCGCGCCGGCCAGGGCGGCCGCGCCCGCCGCGCTCGGCCGGACCGGGGCGGCCACGGTCCCGCCCCGGCTGAGCGCCCCGGCCAGTTGCGCGGCCGGATAGCTCGCCAGCGTCCAGCCGCGTTCCCGGGCGGCCGCGGCGATCCCCGGCAGGGGGACCCCGTTCTCGCTCACCGCGGCCAGGGTGGCCACGCTGGCCGCGGACAGCCCGGCCTCACCTAGCGCTCCGTCCGCGAGCCGGAGCACCTCGTCCACACCAGCCTCGTAGTAGCCCGCCTCCAGCGTGGCCAGGTACACCCCGACCACGAGGGACGGCGGGCGCAGCACGGCGGTGCGCGGGTCACCCCCGGCCAGCCGGTCGGTGATCAGGATCCGGTACTCCCCCGTGTCCCCCACGGTGGCCGGGAGGGGCGGCAGCGGCCAGGTCTCCGCCGACTCGAGCCGGACCCGCTCACCGTCCAGCAGGGCCCTGCTCACCGTGCCGATCGCACCCTCGGTCGGCCAGCCCAGGGTGTCCAGCCCGGGCAGGCTCACCGCGTCGGTAGCCGTCGTGATCACGGCATCCGCCCCGAACACCTCGGCGACCTGGGTCGCCAGCGCGTTCGCGCCGGCCGCATGGCCGCCGACCACCGCGACCGCCCGGCGCGCTGATTCGTCCACGCAGACCACGGCGGGGTCGGTCCACTTGCTGTCCAGCAGCGGGGCGATCAGCCGGACCGTGGCGCCGACCGCGAGAAAGCACACCAGCCCATCGCACTGGGCCCAGGCCCGGGCCAGGGCCTGCCGGGCCGGCCCGTCGTAGGTACGGGTCTGCCCGGGCCAGGCGGCGGCCAGCCGCTCCGCGGCGGCGCGGCCTCCCCCGGTCACCGCAATCAGGCCAATCACCGGCATCTCCGCACCTTAGCCCAGCCTCATGTGCAGGCAGATCGTGGTGCCGTCCAGGCTACTGCGCACCTCGACCAGGTCACATACCTGGTTTACCAGCCACAGGCCCTTGCCGCCGGGCAGGTCGTCGGCGGGCACCCGGTAGCCGGCCAGCCGGTCGGCGATGACACCGCTGTCGGTGATCTGGCAGAGGATCTCCTGCTCGTCGTGCCACAGATGCACGGTGCCGCCCGCCCTGGTGTGCCGCAGCGTGTTCGCCGCGACCTCGCTGGCCGCCAGCACCAGGTCGGTGATGCGCCGGGCAGGCAGCCGGGCGCTGCGGGCGCACCGGGTCACCAGGCTGCGCACCGGCCGCAGGTCACGCTGGTAGCTGAGGCGTTCCGCGGTTGCGGGCGGGCACGCCAGCGGATCGTCACAGCCGGGCGGCAGCCCGTCCGGGCCGAGGTAGCCCGGACTCGACTCCTCCGCCAGCCCGTGGCGGAGCAGGGCCGGATGGGTACAGCCGGCGTCGTCCAGGACCGACGAGGTGAGCTCCGCGCTGTCGTACAGGCACACCATGGTGGCCGGGGTGCCGGAGAACGCCGTGTTGACCAGGGCTTCGTAGCGAGTAGCCTCGCGCAGTTCGGCGGCCGAGCGGTCCGGCCAGACCGGCTCCCCCACGCACCGGATCCGCCGCCCGGGGTAACGGTCCATGAAGCCGCGGATGGCCGGGATGATCCGGGCCGGGTTGCGGCCGAGTTCGGTCATGTCGGTGAAGGCCACCCCGGCGGTGTCCCGGCTGAGCTCGCGGCGGAGCCAGCTCACCTTGGCCGGTGAGGTGGCGATGAGCACCGGCTCAGCCCGGGCCTGGCCGCCACGCAGGTACCTCTCGATGGAGGCGCGGAATTCGGCGGCGCCCCGGTAGAGGAGGGCACGGTGCAGGAAGCCGTCGCCGACGGCCACCGCCTCCGCCACGTCCACCCCCATGCCAACCGCCTAGCCAGCTACCGTGGGCGGCCGTGGCTGGCCAGGGCGGCCGGGCCGGCGTACTTCCTGGCGCACTCTCCCGGCGCATCGGTCAGCCGGGGCCGCGTTGCTGCAGCGAACACTACCTTGCACGCGCTGCTATCTGCCCTGGCAAATCACAGCTATGCGGCTCATGTGCAGAAGCATGGCGCCGGGTTACGATCGCAGGGTACCTTCCCAGTCCTAGCCTGAGTTCGCAGGGGGAACAGGGGAGCAGCGTGGAAGGACGCGAAGGGCTCTGGCTGTCAGCCGAGCAGCGCGGCAGCCTGATGGTCGTCACCATCCGCGGTGACCTCGACATCGTCAGCAGCGGCCGTTTTGACGACTGCCTGAAGCAGGCCCGCGCGGTGAGCAAGCGGATCCTCCTCGACCTGGCCGGGGTCGACTTCATGGACACCAGCGCCCTCGCGGTCATCGTCGGGCACTGGAAGAAGCTCAAGGCCGAGGGCGGGACGCTGGTGCTGGCCGGGGCCCGCTACCGGTACACGAAGAGCCTGTGGATCACCGGGCTGGCCGACCGGCTGCCGCTCTACGACTCGGTGGAGCTGGCCATCGCCGCCGAGGACCCGGCGGCCGGGGAACAGCAGGCCGGGGAACAGCACCCCGGCCGGTGGCACCGCGGCCGAGGAGGCCGCCGCCGCCGACTAGCATGCAGCCAGCGGAAGGCGGAGGATGGTCAGCTCGGATCTGGCGGTAGGCGCGGCCGGCCTGCTGGCTACAGCCGCGTCGTCCGAGCCCAGCTCACTGCTCCGGCTGGCCGGCCTCGCGGTCCAGCAGGTGAACGGGTGCGTGGCGGCCACCGCGGCGCTCTGGCGCGACGGTGAGCCGGCGGTGGTGACGTCGAGCCACCCGGAGCCGCCCGCGCTGATCTGGACCCAGCTCCGCGCCGGGCGCGGGCCGATCCTGGACGCGCTGGCCAGCGGGGACCCGGTCAGCTGTGCTGACACGCTGGCCGATCAGCAGTGGCCGGAGTACTCCGCCGCGGCCCTGGCCCTGGGGGTCCGGTCCTCGCTCACGCTGCCCTACCGCGGCGCCCCGGACTCCTTTACCCTGTCGCTGTTCGCCGCGCGGCCGGGTGTGATGGACCCGGCGCAGATCCCGCTGGCCGAGCTGCTGGTGGCGTTCGGCGGGGCGGCCCTGGCGGCGGTGTCTGACTACGACGAGGCGCAGCGCACCGCGGTCCAGCTGCGCGACGCCGCGGACTCCCGGTCCCTGGTCGACCAGGCCAAGGGCATCCTGATGCACGCGCTCGGCTGCAGCGCCGACGAGGCCCTGGACCGGATGCGCCAGGTCTCGCAGCGGAACAACATGCGGACGACCGAGGTGGCCGCGACGATCATCGGCGCCCGGGCCGGCCAGCCCGGGCAGGTGCCCCGGTCCGGCCAGTCCCCGGTCCGGCCAGTCCCGGTCCGGCCAGTCCCGGTCCGGCCAGTCCACGCGGTCCGGCCAGTCCCCCGGGGCAGGCCGGGCGGACCAGGCGCCCCGGGCCAGGCGTTAACGTGGTTGCTCCCCCGCTCGCAGTGGGCCAGTTCAGATTGGGATCGCCCCGTGCCAGACGTCCCTGACCGCCAGCCACCAGGCGACGGCGTGGCGGAGCTGCGGGCCCGCCATGAGGCCCTGCAGCAGACCGCCACGATGCCCGGCGCTGACCTGCGGCCGCTGCTCGACGCGGCCCTGGCCGAGCTGGACGGCGCGATCGACGCGCTGGGCACGGCGCAGGCCCAGCCCGCCGGGGGCGGCAAGGAAGAGCGGGCCGCAGGCTCCGTGCACGCCGAGCGCCGCCTGCTGCACGCGGTCTTCCAGCAGGTGCCGGTGCCGCTGTTCGTGCTCGGCCAGGACGGCACCGTACGCCGCGCCAACCCGGCGGCCAGCGCGCTGCTCGGGGCGGCCCGCGGCTACCCGACGGGGAAGCCGTTCAGCGCCCTGGTCGAGCCGTCCGGCCGCCCGGCCGTCCGCTCGCTGCTCGCCGCGGCGGCCCGCAGCGAGCAGGGCCGGCAGCTCGACTGCCAGCTGCTGACGGCCAAAGGCCGGGTCGGCCGCACGCTGGACGTGCGGCCGGTCAGCGTGCGCGGCGGCGACGACTGGCTGCTCGTCGCGGCCCGCGACCCGGTGCCGCCCGCCCCGGCCCGCAACGCCAGCCCTGCCCCGGCCGGGGACAGCTGGCCGGCGGAGGCGGCGCCCGATCCCATGGTGACGGTGATGACCCGGCGGCTCGACCTGGCCACGACGGCCAGCCGGCTGCTGCTGGAGAACGTCACCTTCAGCGAGTCCGTCACCCTGCAGCGGTGCGCCCGGCTGCTGTCGGAGGCGCTGGGCGCCTGGGTCATCGTGGACATGGACCGGGGCGGGCTGCTCCGGCGCCACTTCGTCACCGGGCCGGACAAGCACGAGTCCGGCCAGCTCGCGCAGACGGTGGCCGCGGTCAACCCGGAGCCGGGCTCGCTGCCCGTGGCGGTCCGCGACTCGGCCGGCACGCTGCTGGTGACGCACGCCGAGGACCACGGCATCCTGGGCGCGGGCCCGGGCGGCGTGCCGCTGCTGACCCTGCTGGGCGCCGGGTCGGTGCTCTGCGTGCCGCTGTCGGACGGTGAGCGGACGCACGGCGTGCTCACCCTGGCCCGTGACCCGTCCCGCGGGTACTTCAGCCTGGCCGACGTGGGGCTGGTCGAGGAGATCGCCGAGCAGCTGGCCCTGGCCATGTCGGTACGGCACGTGCTCCGCACCCGCACCGAGACCGCCGAGGCGCTCGAGGCCAGCCTGCTCCCGCCGGTCCTGCGGGCCGTGCCGGGGGTCGAGATCGCCTCCGCGCACATGGCCCCCACCCAGGGCCGGGCGGTCGGCGGTGACTTCTACGACGTGCACCCGACCCCGGACGGCTGGGGCCTGGCCATCGGCGACGTGTGCGGGAAGGGCGCGGACGCCGCCTCGGTCACCGCCGTGGCCCGGCACGCGATCCGGGTCCTCGCCCACTGGAGCGCCGACCCGGCCGAGGTGCTGCGCGGCGCCAACGAGATGATGCTGGCCGAGGAGTTCGGCAGCCGCTTCGTGACGGCCAGCACCACCCACCTCAGCTGGAGCGGCCGCAGCCTGCACGCCGTGCTCGGCAGCGCGGGGCATCCCGGCCCGGTCCTGGTCCGGCCGGACGGGCGCGCGCAGGTCCTCGCGGGCGGCGGGCTGCCGCTCGGGATCTTCCCCGACGCCGAGCCGGTGACCCACGAGCTCGAGCTGGCCACCGGTGACGTCCTGTTCTTCTGCACCGACGGGCTGACCGACGCCCGCAGCCCGGACCAGGCTTATTTCGAGGGGAGCCTCGCGGACGGGCTGTCCACGCTGGCCGGCAAGCCGCCCGCCGACATCGTCTCCGGCCTGCGCCGCCTGGTGCTGGACTTCTGCGCCGGGGTGCTGCTCGACGACGTGACCATGCTGGTCCTGCGGGTGGGCGAGCCGCCGGGCTCGTAAGCCCGGCGGCCCGGGTCCCGGGCCGGTCAGTACCGCGCGCCGGCGACCTGCGCGCCCAGCGGGTCCAGCACGGCCAGCTCACTGTCGCTGAGTGTCACGTCGAGCGCGGCCACGTTCTGCTCCAGCCACTTGACCCGCTTGGTGCCGGGGATCGGCGCCACCGGCACCCCGAGCCGCTCCTGCTGTGCGTACACCCAGGCCAGGGCCACCTGCGCCGGAGCCACGCCCTTAGCCTCGGCCACGCCGCGGACCGCGTCCGCGATGGCCTGGTTGGCCTGCCCGGCCGCGCCGGTGAAGCGCGGGTTCCGGCTGCGGAAGTCCTTCGCGTCCAGGGTCGCCACGTCCACCGTGCCGGTCAGGAAGCCCCGGCCCAGTGGCGAGTACGGGACCAGGCCGACCCCCAGCTCCCGCAGGGCGCCGGCGACCGTGGTCTCCGGGTCCCGGGCCCACAGCGAGTACTCGCTCTGCACCGCCGCGATCGGGTGCACCGCGTAGGCCCGGCGCAGCAGGGCGTCGTCCACCTCGGACAGTCCCAGGTAGCGCACCTTGCCCTCGGCGACCAGCTCGGCCATCGCGCCGACGGTCTCCTCGATCTCCGCGGTCTGCGGCGGGCGGTGCAGGTAGTACAGGTCGATCACGTCCACGCCCAGCCGGGTCAGCGAGGACTCACAAGCCCGCTTGACGTAACCGCGCTCGCCGCGGATGACCCGCTTGTCGTCGCCGCCGGAGCGGTCGATGCCGAACTTGGTGGCGAGCTGGACTTCCTGGCGCCGGCCCGCCAGGGCCCGGCCCACGAGGACCTCGTTGTGCCCGGCGCCGTAGGCGTCGGCGGTGTCGAGGAAGGTCACGCCCAGGTCGAGGGCCCGGTGGATGGTCGCGATCGACTCGTCCCAGTCGGTCGCGCCGTACCACTCGCTCATGCCCATGCAGCCGAGGCCCTGCGCCGAGACGGTGAGGCCGCCCAGTGAAACGTTGCGCACGTTACTCCTGTCCCGTTACTGATCTGGCGCCGCACGGAGGCGGCGTTCGTATGCGGAGATCTTGTGGTTGAGCAGTTCCAGGCATTCCTGCTGCTGCCGCAGAGCCTGCCGGACGTGCTCGCGGTGCCCTTCCAGCAGTACCAGCCGCTCCTGCTCGCCCGCTCCCGACCGGACCAGTTCGGCGTAGCAGAGCATGTCGCGCACCGGCATGCCGGTGGCCCGGAGCCTGCTGAGCAGCAGGATCCAGTCCAGGTCGGCGTCGCTGTAGCGGCGGCGCCCGTCGGCGGTGCGGGCGACCGGGTCCAGCAGGCCGATGCGCTCATACCAGCGCAGGGTGTGCTGGGAGAGCCCGCACTTCTCCGCCGTCTCCCGAGTGGTCCAGCTGGTCACCCTTGAGACCCTAAGCGTTAGAGTCCGCTCTAACGCAAACCG
>CAWJPL010000039.1:0-374060 GCA_963844695.1 uncultured Actinomycetes bacterium | reverse complement strand
GGGGTCCTGGTCTCTGGGATTACCGGCGGGGGCCGGGTCCCCGGGCTCACCGGCGGGGGAGCGATCCAGGCTGGCCACCATGACCGGTTCGCGCGGCTCACCCTTGGTGTTCAGCACCAGTTCGCGGAACTGGCCCTCCCCGGCGGCCGCGTAGCGCTGCGCGGCGAGCAGCCCCGCCATGCTGTTCGCGGTCCGGATCAGGGTGATGCCCAGCGAAGGATGCTCGGCGTGCAGGCTGGCGCAGAACCCGGCCAGCCCGGCGGCAGGGGTGATCACCACGAGCGTCCCGCCGGCCCCGCGGCCAGCGCCTCCTGGGCCGCGGTCACCAGGGTGGCGGCGGCGTCAGGATCGGCCAGGTCACCGATGACGGCCAGTACCCCGGTGGCGGCGGGATCGTCCTCGAACACCTCCGCGGCCATCCGTCCGAACGGCTGGCGGGTAGTCGCGTGCAGCCGCCAGGGTTCCTCCTCCACCGGCAGTACCGGGACCCGGGGCACCCGCAGCTCCTCGGTGAAGCAACGCACCCACGGACCCACCCCCGGGATCGCCACGGTGTCCCGCGGGTCATGCGGCACCTGCGGCGGATCGTCCGCGCCGTCTGCGGCCAGCCCGGCCGCGCCGTCACGGGCCAGCCCGGCCGCGCCGTGATCGCCGGGTAGGGCCAGACGGGCCGCGCGGGCCAGGAGCGCCGCATCGGTTGGGCCGCTCCCGCCCGCCGGTTCCTCCAGGCCGGCCGGTTCTTCACGGTTGGCCGGTTCCTCCCGGCTGGCCAGCCCGGCGGTGGCCAGCGAATACGGGTTGTTGATGAAGATCTGTTCGCGGCCGATGTCGATGGGCCGCGCCGGCCGCCCGGCCAGCAGCGGGCCGAGATTGGGGATGGCCCCCACGGCGAACAGGGCGGCGGCCGCAGACGGCGCGGCCAGGCTGCCCGGGATAGCCAGGCTATCCGAGGCGGCCAGGCGGTCCGGGGCGTCGGGATCGCCCGGGCGCCCGAGGCTGGTCTGGCGGCCCGGACGGCCGGTGTGGGCCGGACCAGCTGCGAGGCTGACCGCGGGGACCTCGCTGCACCCGCCGGCGAGAGCGGCCATCGCCTGCCCCGGGCCGGTGTCCAGGAGCAGGTCAGCTGACGCCTCCGCCTCGGCGAGGGCCTCGGCGAAGCGGACCGGGGAGACCAGCTGCCTGGACAGCAGGTCCCTGAGGTCGGTCTTGGACGTCACTTCACGACCGGTGACCGTGGAGATCAGCCGCTGGCCAGGTGCCGCGAAGGTGACCTCCGCGAGCACCCCCCGCAGCGGCGTCACCAGGTCAGCCAGCGCGGGGGAGTACAGCGCGTACGGCACGTCCAGGACGTAGGCCTGGATACCTGCTTCGGCCGCCCGCCGGGCCACGTCGTGCACCGAGTCCGCCGGGCCAGCCAGGACATGGCAGCGGGGCCCGTGGTAGGCCGCGATGACCAGCTCACCGCCAGGCACCAGGGCGAGGGCGGTGTCAGCGTCGGCGGCCAGGCAGACCATCGCGGTGCGGCGGGCCCCCGGCGTGGCGAGCGCTGCGGCCCGCTGCGCCAGCAGCGCAGCCGCGTCGGACTCGGCCAGGCTGCCCGCCCAGACCAGGGCGGTAATCTCGCCCACGCCATGCCCCAGGGCCGCCGTGGCCCGCACCCCGAGGCTGTCCAGCCAGCGCAGCGCGGACAGTGACGCCTGGACGATAGCGGGCTGCGACCCTGGGCCCGGCCAGTCCTGCCCGGCGGCGGTAGTGGACGTCTCCCCGGGGAACAGCAGGACCACGCGCCCAGCGGCACCGTCCGCGGCGAACAGCCCGGGACGTGCGGTCAGCTGGCCGCTGGCCAGATCGGGCAGCAGCTCCGCGGCCTCCCGGGTGAGCCGGGCCAGCTCGTCCTGGCCGGCCGCGACGACTGCGACCCGGGTCGGGCCGGCGGCTGGCTGACGGCCTAGCTGGCAGGCGAGGTCACCGAGTTCGCTGTCGGACAGGCCCGCGGCCACCCCCGTCACCTGGGTCAGCTGGGCCGCCACCGTCTCCCGGTCCGGCCCGCTGAACGCGAAGATCTCCGGGCGCGGCGTGGCTGGGACCGTCCATGAACCGAGCGGCCGGGAGCCAGGACCGCTGGGCTGGGCCTGGTCCGGGCCGGCCGGGCCTGGGCCAGGCTGACTGCTGCCAGGCTGACTGGAGCCAGGTTGACCGGTGCTGGGTTGCCCGGGGTCGGCGTGCTGCGGGAACGCGGCCTGGTTCGGCTCGCGGCGCAGCACCACGTGCACGTGGCTGCCCGCCGGATCCATCGAGCTGACTCCGGCCAGCCTGGTGCCAGACGGCCATGACTCGGCCGTCCTCGGCACGCGCAGCACGGCGTCCTCCCCGGTGAGCAGCGGATGCGGGCGGGCGCACCCGGTCACCGGCGGCAGCACCCCGGCGTTCACCGCGAGAGCCGCCTTGATCAGCCCGGCCGCGCCGGCGGCGGCCTTGGTGTGGCCTATGTTGGCCTTCACTGAACCGAGGACGGCCGGGCCCGGCGCGCCGGCCCGGATGGCGGTCAGGGCAGTGAGCTCGGCCAGGTCGCCGTCGGCCGTGCCGCGCCCGTCTCCCTCGATGAGCTGGATATCGGCGGGGTCGACACCGGCCCGGTGGTAGGCGCGCTGGAGGGCCAGCAACTGGCTGCCGGGATCGGCCTGGGCCACGTCGCGATGACCGGCCGACGAGACGCCCCAGCCCACGATCTCCGCGTAGACGGGCATGTCCGCCGCCCGGGCGTCAGCCGCCCGCATCAGGGCCAGCATGCCGCACCCCTCCCCGGGCAGGAACCCAGTCGGGCTGGCGTCGTAGATCCGCATCGCGCCGGCGGCAAGTACGCCCGCCTGGGCCAGGGCTCCCAGCTCAAAGGGGTCCAGGCTGACGTCCACGCCGCCGGCCAGGACGAAGTCCAGCTCGCCTGCGCTCAGCAGGGCAGCCGCGCTGGCCACTGCCAGCAGGGACGATGAATGAGCGGTGTCCACCGCCTGGCCGCCACCGCGGAATCCGAACTGGCGGCAGATCCGGTCGGCGATCGCCCCGGACTGGCTGCCCGCCAGGGTCTCGCCGCTGACCTCAGGCACTGCGGCGAAGGCCGTGGTGGCCTGGCCCAGGGCCCGGGCCCGCTCGGCAGGTGGTACGTCGCCGGTGGCCAGCGCGGTGGTGAGCACGGCGCGGACGAATGGCCACCGGGTCCGCAACGCCGCGGCGCGGGACACTTCACCGGTCAGGGTGTTCCCGATGATGACGCCGGCCCGGTCCCGGGCGAGTCCCTGCGCCCCGGGGAAGCCTGCGTCGGCGAGCGCCCGGCCCGCCGTCTCCAGCGCCAGCCAGTGGGCTGGGTCGGTGGCCAGGTAGGTGTGCTCGGGGATAGCGAACCCGGCCCGGTCGAACTGCCACCCCTCGAGCACGGCGGCCCGGCGAGCGGTGCTGGCCGTCCCGGCCAGGCCGGCGCCACGGCCAGCATCCGGGTCCGCGACCGCGCCGAGCCGTCCCGGCGGGAGCCGCCGGAACGCGCGCCGTCCAGCCAGGGCGCTCTCGAAGAGCGCCAGCGGATCGTCAGCGTCCGGGAACCTGCAGGCTAGGCCAACGATGGCGATCGGTGTTGTGCTGCTGCCCGGTGCGATGCCCTCAGGCATGAGCGCAATCGGGTCCGCGATCGTATGCACCAGCCATTATCTCTTTCCTAGTCACAGGAACCCACGATCGTCCTGCAACGCCCATTGTTCCCCCGGAAAATACTGATTTGCTGCATTTGCCCGCACACAGGGTTACCCCGTGCAGGCGCTGGCCAGCAATCGCGCTGGCACAGAAATGACCAGAACCGCTGACCCGGTACGAGGCCGCCTATCCCCTTGCTGCCTCGGGTGGGGGCGAGCCATCGCGGCGAAACCGCCAACCGTGAAGTTGCACGCCGCCATGACCTGGACGACCTTATTAACATTCGCTTCCACCGGTCAACACGAATGCGGGACATGCAATTTTGTGCGGTTGAGCGAATTTCGCAGGGATATTGGCCGCTCCGTGAGTCAAAGTTCTCGTTGCCGGGATTGGTGTAAGGGCTGCGGGTGGCTCGCATGTGTCCGGGCCACCATCGGGGGTCACTGCGACGTGCCTCGCCCCGGGCGGGCATACTCGGTGAGAGTGAGCCGGGGACGGCTCGGGCCCGGGTCGTCCGCGACCTGGTGCGCCGGGACTTCCGCGACCTGACGCGCCGCGACTGAGGTGAGGCGATGACTGACGGACTGGTGACCCTGCAGAGCAACTACCCGGTCCCGGACACGATCGACCGGCTGCAGGACGCCGTCACCACGGCCGGACTGCAGGTCTTCGCGCGGGTAGACCATGCGGCGGGCGCCCATGAGGTGGGCCTGGAACTGCGGCCCACCGAGCTGCTGATCTTCGGCAACGCCCGCGGCGGCACCCCGCTCATGCAGGACCAGCAGACGGCGGGGATCGACCTGCCGCTGAAGGCGCTCGCCTGGACGGATGAGAGCGGGCAGACCTGGCTGAGTTACAACGACCCGGTCTGGGTCGCCGAGCGGCACGCGCTGACCGAGTCCAGCGCGGCGGCGGCGCAGATACTACGCGGGGCGATCGCCAAGCTGACCCAGGCCGCCGCGGGTGGCTGAGAACGCGCCTGAGAACACCGCCGCTGAGCACACCGGCGCAGGGCGCGGCGGCTGACGCAGGGCCGGGATGGGCCCTCCGGGTCGGGCGCGGAGGTAAGCCAGCTTCGGGACATATGGCACCGGCGGCGTGGCTCGCCGCCGTGCGCTACCCTTGTGTTATGCGTTCCGCCCGGCAGCTCCTTACCTAGCCGCGCTGACTGACCCCGTCGTTGGCGCGGCTGCCCCTCGTGACCGGGGGGCTTTTCTGTTGCCGGAGCCGGACCGACCAAGTGCTGAGGAAACACCATGACAGCCGCCGAGAGTGCTGAGCGGGCGCAACACTACGACCCCCGCGAAATCCAGGAGAAGTGGCAGGCCCGCTGGGCGGAGATGGACCTGTTCCGGGCCAGCGACGACCCGGAGGACCCCCGCCCGCGCACCTACCTGCTGGACATGTTCCCGTACCCCTCGGGCGACCTGCACATGGGCCACGCCGAGGCCTACGCCATCGCCGACGCGGTGGCCAGGTACTACTTCCAGCGCCAGCACAACGTGCTGCACCCCATCGGGTGGGACGCGTTCGGCCTGCCTGCCGAGAACGCGGCGATCAGGAACAACACCCACCCGGCCGACTGGACGTACGCCAACATCGAGACGCAGGCTGCGTCGTTCCGCCGGTACGCGGTGTCCTTCGACTGGTCGCGGCGGCTGCAGACCTGCGACCCCGGGTACTACCGCTGGAACCAGTGGCTGTTCCTGCGCTTCTACGAGCGCGGCCTGGCCTACCGGAAGGACGGCTACGTCAACTGGTGCCCGCACGACCAGACCGTGCTGGCCAACGAGCAGGTGATCGCGGGCCGGTGTGAGCGGTGCGGGACCGAGGTCGTCCGCCGGGTGCTGACCCAGTGGTACTTCAAGATCACCGAGTACGCGGAGCGCCTGCTGGCCGACATGGCCCAGCTGGAGGGCCAGTGGCCGGACCGGGTCCTGCTGATGCAGCGGAACTGGATCGGGCGCTCCGAAGGGGCCGACATCCGCTTCGTGATCGAGGGCCGCAGCGAGCCGGTCACCGTGTTCACCACCCGCCCGGACACGCTGTACGGGGCGACGTTCTTCGTGGTGGCGGCGGACGCGCCGCTGGCCGAGGAGATCTGCGCCCCGGAGCACCGCGAGGCCCTGCGGGACTACGTGGCGCAGGTGCGCAAGCTGACTGACATCGAGCGGCAGGAGACGGACCGCACGAAGACCGGCGTCTTCCTGGGCCGCTACGCGATCAACCCGGTCAACGGGGAGCGGCTGCCGGTCTGGGCGGCCGACTATGTGCTGCCTGACTACGGCACCGGCGCGATCATGGCTGTTCCCGCGCACGACCAGCGCGACCTGGACTTCGCGCGGGCCTTCGGGCTGCCCGTCCAGGTGGTCGTGGACACCGGCGGACCCGACCCCGCGCAGACCGGGATCGCCACGCACGGCGACGGATCACTGATCAACTCCGGTCCGCTGGACGGGCTGAGCAAGGCCGACGCCATCGCCCGGATCACCGCGACCATGGAAGCGGAAGGCCAGGGACGGGCGGCGGTCAACTACCGGCTGCGCGACTGGCTGCTGTCCCGGCAGCGGTTCTGGGGCACGCCGATCCCCATCGTGTACTGCGCGTCGTGCGGCGAGGTGCCGGTGGCGGACGACCAGCTGCCGGTAGTCCTGCCCGACCTGCGCGGCCAGGATCTGGTCCCCAAGGGGGTCTCGCCGCTGGCGGCGGCCGAGGACTGGGTCAACACCGAGTGCCCCAAGTGTGGTGGCCCAGCCCGTCGGGACACCGACACGATGGACACGTTCGTCAACTCCTCGTGGTACTTCCTGCGCTACTGCTCACCGCACTACGAGCACGGACCGTTCGACGTGGCCGCTGTGCGCCGCTGGGCTCCGGTCGACCTGTACGTGGGCGGCGTCGAGCACGCCATCCTGCACCTGCTGTACAGCCGGTTCTTCGTCAAGGTGCTGCAGGACATGGGGATGGTGGACTTCGGGGAGCCGTTCACCAGGCTGCTGAACCAGGGCCAGGTGATCAACCGCGGCCGGGCCATGTCAAAGTCCCTGGGCAACGGGGTTGACCTGGGCCAGCAACTGGCTGCGCACGGAGTCGACGCGGTCCGGCTGACGATGATCTTCGCAAGCCCGCCCGAGGACGACATCGACTGGGCCGACATGAACCCTGAGGCGTCGGTGAAGTTCCTGGGCCGGGTGTGGCGGATCGCCGATGACGTCGCGGCGACGCCTGCGGACGCGGTGTCCGGGGGCGCGGCGTCCGCGGACGGTCACGCCGGGGGCGACCTGGGCCTGCGCAAGGTCACGCATCACACCATCGACGAAGTCACCCGCCTGGTGGAGGCGTCCCGGCTGAATGTCGCGGTGGCCCGGTTGATGGAACTGGCCAGCGCGACCCGGAAGGCGATCGACACCGGCCCGGGCACGGCTGACCCGGCGGTGCGGGAGGCGGCGGAGACGCTGACCGTGATGCTGTCCCTGTTCGCCCCGTACACGGCCGAAGAGTGCTGGGAACTGCTGGGCCGTCAGGCGTCTGTGGCCCTGGCCGGCTGGCCAGCCGCCGATCCCGCGCTGCTGGTCGAGGACGTGGTGACCTGCGTGGTGCAGGTAGCCGGCAAGGTGCGCGACCGCGTGGAGGTCCCGCCGGGCATCGGCGAGGACGAACTGCGCGAGCTGGCCCTGGCCACCCCCGGGGTCGCCCGGGCCCTGGAGGGACGGCCAGTACGCAAGGTCATCGTCCGCGCGCCCAAGCTGGTCAACGTCGTACCAGGCTGACCCGCCCGGAATTGAACCGGGCGGTCACCTGCCCGCTGGACCTGCTCATACCAGACGCGCCCACGCTCGACCGGCTCACGCCACCCAGCTCAGACGCGGCGGAGTACCGCGACCACGCGGCCCAGGATCGCGGCCTCGTCACCAGGTATCGGCGTGTACAACGGGTTGTGCGGCATCAGCCATACGTGCTCGCCGGAGCGCTTGAAGGTCTTCACCGTCGCCTCGCCATCGATCATGGCCGCCACGATGTCGCCGTTCTCCGCGACCGGCTGCTGCCGGACCACCACCCAGTCGCCGTCGGCGATCGCAGCGTTGATCATGGAGTCGCCGACCACCTTGAGCAGGAAGAGCGTTCCGTCGCCGACGATCTGCTTAGGCAGCGGGAAGATGTCCTCAATGGCTTCCTCGGCGAGGATCGGACCACCAGCAGCGATCCGGCCGACCAGCGGCACGTAGGTAGCTTCCTGCGAGGCGATGTCCAGCGGAGCCACTTCGTCCTGCTCAGCCTCGGGCCGTACCGCCGGGTGCCCGGGCAGCCGGACCTCGACCGTCCGCGGCCGTCCCGCATCGCGCCGCAAGTATCCCTTGCTCTGCAGGGTGGACAGCTGGTAGGAGACGCTTGAGGTGCTGGTCAGCCCGACCGCCTCGCCGATCTCGCGCATCGAGGGCGGGTAACCGCGCCGCTGAACCGAATCCCGGATGACCTGCAGTACCTTGCGCTGGCGCCAGGTGAGTACATGGTCAGGATCAGGCCGGTCCGGCATCTCAGTGACTACCGTCGGCACGCTGCCCTTCGGCTTCCTCCCTGGGCGGCCCTTCGGTCTCGCGGCGGTACCCGTGCCGCTCCCGCCCGGCGCGCCCGGCGCGCCGTCGTCGTCCGAGCTGTCCATCAACACTGCCCTCCGGATCTGGTGGCTGAACCCGTAGCAGACGGTAGCGCTTTCGCTTCACTATCTCAAACATCTGTTCGAGCAGGCGAGAAAGCCTTATTCGCACACTCTCACAGATCTACCTGGCGAAGCAGGCTCCGGTGCAGGTCAGAGGCGGTTTTCTGGGTCCTGGGAGGCGACCTTGGGAGCCGAAAATCTTTCCGGGGCCGCACGCGTGTCGGGTTTCGCCCGGCGTGTCGTGCTCGGCAACCCGGCGGCGAACAGTGCGTCCGTGACGTTCACCTGCCGCCACTTGCCGGGCTACCGTCTCGCCGCGCCCGGCAACCGGCGCTCTACTTCCTGGCCACGCCCTGGACCGGATACGCCGGTCAAGTTGGTCGTGTGTGCTGGCTGCCGCCATGCCTGTTCCGGTGTTCGTGTCACCCGGAAGCAGAGGAGTCAATCGGAGGAGCCGGCGCGCCGGCTCCTCCGGGTAGCGGTCTGCACCTGCAGACGTGGAAACCCGGCCTCACCTGGCCTGATGTATGGCTACGGACCTTACTGTCAGACCCCCGCGCTACACCTGTACCGTACAGTCATTCGATCGAAAGCGCGATCGATCGAACAGCTGTACGATAGAACGGTCGTTCGACAGAGGAGGCTGGCATGAGCGTGATGAGCGTGGGCAAGAAGCCCAAAGCCCTGGTCCGCCCGCTCGGTGCTGGGAATTCTCGGGCCGATCGGGGCGAGTCACGCGCGGGTGACCTCGGCGTGACAGCGTCCCGGTCAGGCAAGCGAAGTGGTCCGGGCGTATCGGTGGCAGCGCAGCCGGGAGCTGCGGGGCCTTCCTGGCCGCGGGCCTCGGCCAGGAAGCCGTCGGCGCGTCCGCGTCTGTGGGTAGTGCCGGACGCCGCGGATCCAACCGTCGCTGTGCCGAACGTGGCGGCGCCAAGCGTGGCCGGGCCAAACGTTGCCAGGCCAAACGTTGCCGGGCCAAAGGTTGTGGTGCCGAGGCCGCGGGTGGCGGCCGACGAGCAAGCTCCGGCCCGGCCGCGCAGCACCAGGCCGGCCGGGGCGCCCTCGCGGACGCGCGTGGTCCGGTCGGCAGCGGCGCCATCCCGGGTGCCGGTCCGGCGAGTGCGGCGGACCAGGCTGACCCGGCGCGGGCGCCGGGTGGTCTGGGCTTTCGCGGTTCTCCTCTTGGTCGCGGTACTCACCCCGGTCCTGCTCGCCCTGGCGTCCGGTGCGCAGGCGGCCAATCACGGCCTGCCGCCGTCCGCGGTGCGGGCCAGCATGCGGCACGTCGTGGTCAAGCCAGGCCAGTCCCTGTGGTCGATCGCGTTGAACGCGGAGCCCCAGGCCGACCCGCGGGCGGTCAGCCAGCAGATCATGGAATTCAACGCGCTGGACAGCCAGGTTGTGGTGCCCGGGCAGAGCCTCTGGGTCCCCCGGGGCTGAGCCTCATGACCCGGTTCCGGCGGGCCGGCCCCTTCCGGGCGTACCAGTGCTCGTGCCCCTCCCGGGCCCGGCCCGCCCGGCGCCGCGACGCGTCCGCGACACGCCCGGGGTGCGGCGGGACCCCGCCGCCCGTGGAAGGGATTTCCCTGCTCTTCCCCGGGCGGCCGCAGGGGATTTACCGGAAACTCACAGAACCGGCGCGTTGCCGCTTGCGCAGCAGCGGGTGTTGCTCTAGCGTCACCACAAGATATAGTAGTTACAGCGCTGTAGTTCACATACAAGTTGTGGTCTCAGGAGCCTGTCGCAGGCTCCAGGTCGCCCTGGGGAGGTGATCGTATGTTCTGCCCGTACTGCAAGAACGAGGAAAGCCGGGTCATCGACAGCAGGACCGCCGATGATGGCGCTGCGATCCGCCGACGCAGGTCGTGCCCGGCGTGCGGGCGGCGTTTCACCACCCAGGAGACAGTCATCCTGATGGTGGCCAAGCGCAGCGGCGCCACCGAGCCGTTCACCCGCCAGAAGATCGTCCGCGGGGTCCAGCGAGCCTGCCAGGGCAGGCCGGTCACCGAAGACCAGCTCGCGATCCTGGCCCAGCAGGTCGAGGACACGATCCGGGCCCGTGGCTCGGGCGAGGTCGCCTCGCACGAGGTGGGCCTGGCGATTCTCGGACCGCTCCGCGACCTGGACGAGGTGGCTTATCTGCGGTTCGCCTCGGTCTACCGGGGATTTGAGTCGCTCACTGATTTCGAGGATGAGATTTCCGCGCTGCGCACGGCGCGGCAGGATGCGGGCGCGCTGACGCCCCTTTCCTGAGCAGCAAGTTGGGTTCGGAGTTCGGAGTTCGGGTTCGCACTATTACATCGATGGATGGGCCTGGCCGGGCCCGCATGGGATCCGCGGGGATCCCGGAAGGGGGATGGACATGACGGAGACGGTGAGCGGGTCTGCGCCTCGCGGGGGCAAGGGCTCGCGCAAGGGACTCACGATCGGGCGGATTCACACCCGGGAGGGTGTGCACCCGTACGACGAGGTCACTTGGGAGCGCCGCGATGTCGTCATGACCAACTGGCGGGACGGCACCGTCAACTTCGAGCAGCGTGGTGTCGAATTCCCCGACTTCTGGTCCGTCAACGCCGCCAACATCGTCACCACCAAGTACTTCCGCGGCGCGGTCGGCACCCCGCAGCGGGAGTGGAGTCTCAAGCAGCTGGTTGACCGCGTGGTCGGAAAGTACGTCTCGGCCGGCCGGGAGAACGGGTACTTCGCCAGTCCCCAGGACGCCGAGATCTTCGAGCACGAGCTCACCTACGCGCTCGTCCACCAGATCTTCGCCTTCAACTCGCCGGTCTGGTTCAACGTCGGGACCAGCTCTCCTCAGCAGGTCAGCGCGTGTTTCATCCTGGCGGTTGACGACACGATGGACTCGATCCTGGACTGGTACAAGGAAGAAGGCCTGATCTTCAAGGGCGGCTCCGGGGCCGGGGTCAACCTGTCCAGGATCCGGTCCTCCAAGGAACTGCTCTCCTCCGGCGGCACGGCCAGCGGCCCGGTCTCCTTCATGCGCGGCGCGGACGCGTCGGCCGGCACCATCAAGTCCGGTGGTGCGACCCGGCGGGCCGCGAAGATGGTCGTCCTCGACGTCGATCACCCGGACGTGGAGGAATTCATCGAGACCAAGGCCCGCGAGGAAGAGAAGGTCAGAGTCCTCCGCGACGCCGGGTTCGACATGGACCTCGGCGGCAAGGACATCGCGAGCGTCCAGTACCAGAACGCCAACAACTCGGTCCGGGTCTCCGACGAGTTCATGCGGGCGGTGGAACGTGGCGCCAAGTTCGACCTGGCGGCCCGGCTGACCGGGGAGACCGTCGAGACGGTGGACGCCCGGAGCCTGTTCCGCACGATGGCCCAGGCGGCCTGGGCTTGTGCCGATCCCGGAATCCAGTACGACGGCACCATCAACGACTGGCACACCTGCCCCGAGTCGGGCCGGATCACCGCCAGCAACCCGTGCAGCGAATACGTCCACCTGGACAACTCCTCGTGCAACCTGGCCAGCATCAACCTGCTGAAGTTCCTGCGTGATGACGACACCTTCGCGGTGGAGCGGTTCCGGCAGATCACCGAACTGATCATCACGGCGATGGACATCTCCATCTGCTTCGCGGACTTCCCGACCGAGAAGATCACCGAGACCACCCGGGCTTACCGGCAGCTGGGGATCGGCTACGCCAACCTCGGCGCGCTGCTCATGGCGACCGGTCATGCCTACGACTCCGACGGCGGCCGGGCCATCGCGGCGGCCATCACCTCCCTGATGACCGGGACGGCCTACCGCCGGTCCGCTGAGCTCGCCGCAGTGGTCGGACCTTACGAGGGCTACAAGCGGAACGCGACCGCGCACAAGCGGGTCATGCGCAAGCACGCCGAGGCCAGCAACCAGATCCGGGCGCTGGGCGGGATGGACGAGGAAATCCTCGCAGCGGCGAATAAGGCGTGGGATAAATGCCTTACTCTGGGCGAGAAAAATGGCTATAGAAACGCCCAAGGGAGCCTACTCGCGCCGACCGGCACTATAGGCTTGATGATGGATTGTGACACAACTGGCGTAGAACCAGACCTGGCCTTGGTGAAATTCAAGAAGCTGGTCGGCGGCGGTTCCATGCAGATCGTCAACCAGACCGTGCCGCGGGCCCTGAAGAACCTGGGCTACCAGCCGGAGCAGGCGGAGGCGATCGTCGAGTACATCGCCGAGCACGGCCATGTCGTTGACGCACCTGGCCTCAGGCCCGAGCACTACGACGTCTTCGACTGCGCCATGGGCGAGCGCTCCATTGGCCCTATGGGTCATGTGCGGATGATGGCCGCCGTCCAGCCCGCGCTGAGTGGGGCGATTTCGAAGACCGTGAATCTTCCCGAGTCGGCCACGGTCGAGGACATCGAGTCCATTTACATGGAGGGCTGGAAGCTCGGGCTCAAGGCCCTGGCCGTCTACCGGGACAACTGCAAGGTCGGCCAGCCGCTGTCCGACGCCAGGAAGAAGCCGGCCGCCGCGGCCGCGGAGCCCGCCGCCGCGCCGCACGAGGTCCGGCCGGTCCGCAGGCGGCTGCCGAAGAACCGCACCGCGTCGGTGACCAGCTTCGCCGTCGCCGGCGCCGAGGGTTACATGACGGCGTCCAAGTACCCCGATGACGGTGTGGGCGAGCTCTTCCTCAAGCTCGGCAAGCAGGGGTCCACCCTGGCGGGCGTGATGGACGCGTTCTCGATGGCGATCTCCATCAGCCTCCAGTACGGGGTGCCGCTGGAGAAGTGGGTGGAGAAGTTCACCAACATGCGCTTCGAGCCGGCCGGCATCACCGACGACCCGGACATCCGGATCGCCAGTTCGGTCCTGGACTACGTGTTCCGCCGGCTGGCCCTGGATCACCTGCCCTACGACACACGCGCGGAGATGGGCATCCTGTCCGCCAGCGAGCGCACCGCCCAGCTGGCCGGTGAGGATCCGGACGCGCTGGCCGAGGAGCAGGACCCGGGCGAGATGGCCCAGTCCGCGCCGGTCGAGCGGCCCCAGGCCCGGTCCGACGACCGGCCGGACCCAGCCGGGTCCGCCGCGCCGTACCAGCCGCACAGTTCCACCGAGCTGATCGAGGCGCAGCAAGGCCGCACCGCGGACGCCCCGCTGTGCCTGACCTGCGGCACCAAGATGCGCCCGGCCGGCAGCTGCTACGTCTGCGAAGGCTGCGGAGCCACCAGCGGCTGCAGCTAGAAGTGAGCGGTATTGCGTTAGATGCAACAAGGGAGGTGGCTGGCCCGATGATCCCGTCGGGTCAGCCTGGGCAAGCCGCTTCACAGACTCTGCCACTCGGACGCGGATCCCGAATACCGCACCCTCCAAATAAGTGCTCTCGCGCCAGCAACTCAGCCGGATTGCATCAGACGCAACAAGCCGGCCGGTCGATCGGTGCTTATCAACGGACAGCCGTCGCGTGACTCAGCTGCCCAGAATCGTCTTGCTACCGCTGGTAGCATATTCGCGTGAGTGGAGACCCGGCCCGCGCGGAAGAACGGGACCAGCTCCGCGGCCAGCTACGTCAGCTGCTCGTACGGGTCCGTGAGCTGGAAGCACAGCCGCCGGGCTCAGCGTCTGGACTGTCCGCTTCGGCTCAGGCGCAGGACCGCCCTGAGAGTGCCCTCGAAGTCCTGTTCGCCCTTCAGTTCCTGCTAGGCGCTCCGGATGAGCCAGAAAACACCGCCGGCCGGGGACGCGTGCGGGTCGAACCGGCGGGGACGGCACGTAAGGTCAGCGTCTCGATGCCGGAGGACCTGACCTCAGCTGTCCAGCGGCGCGCCGGGCGGGGAAAGTTCAGCCAGTACGTGACCGAGGCCGTCGCCCGGCGACTCGAAGTGGATCTGCTCGCTGAACTGTCGGATGTGCTGGCCGTGGAGCATGGGCCGGTCCCCCGAGTATCTGGCTGAGGCGCGGACGGCCTGGCCGGACGGTCAGTAGCAGTGGGCGGGACGCTCGTCCTCGATAGCGAAGGGCTCGCGAAGCTGGCTGCAGGTGACGCGCGAGCGCGTGCTCATCTGGAGACCGCTATCGCCCGCCGCGCCCAGGTGGTGGCAAGTGCGGTGACCCTGACCGAGGTCTTGAGAGGCGGACCCCGCGACGCGGCCGTGCACCGGGTGCTATCCCGGATCACCGTCGTGCCGGTGAGCCCGGCGCTCGGCCGCCACGCTGGCGAGCTCCTGGGCGCGAGTGGCCTGCCGGGCAAACGCTGCTCCGTCGATGCCGTGGTGGCGGCCACGGCGCTCGAGCGGGAGCGCCCGGTCGTAGTGCTGACCAGTGACCCGGACGACCTGAACCGGCTGGTGGAAGAACCAGGGCGGCCGAAAGCGCAGCGCGTCACCGTCATCCAGGTGTGAAGCGCGCCTTCCGCCGCCGCGGGCACCCGGAACAGGACCCGGATGGCCCGGCCGTCATCGCTGGCGGGCAGTGGCCTCCTGGCGGTCCAGGAACGTGTTCACCAGACTGGTGAACACGGCCGGCTGCTCGGTGAAACACAGATGCGAGGCGTCCTCGATGATGGCGAGCTGGGATCCCGGGATCCGCCGGTGCATCTCCGCTAGGTGCCCGGGCGTGCATTCGTCGTAACGACCACCCACCAGCAGGGTCGGTACCCCGATCTCGCCCAGCCGGTCCATCACGTCCCAGGTCTTCAGGGTCCCGGTCACGGTGAACTCGCTCGGGCCGTTCATCGTGTTGTACACCTCGTAGCCGGCCTCGGCGAACGAGCGCTCCAGGCTGGCCGGCCAGGGGCTGACGCGGCAGACATGTTCCCGGTAGAAGCCGAGGATGGCCGCCTGGTACTCCGGGCAGGCGGTGAATCCCGCGGCCTCGTGCTCGGCGATGACCTGGCGCACCTCCGCGGGCTGGGCCGACAGGAGTTCCGTACAGTCGCTGACCCAGCGGATCATGCTGGCCGGGCTGCCGCACAGGATCAGGCTTTCCAGCTCGGGACGGCGGTCCAGGACGTACTGCATGGCCAGCATGCCACCCCAGGAGCTGCCGAACAGGTGCAGCCGGCTGAGTCCGAGCGCCGACCGGACCTGCGCGAGTTCCTGAACGAAACGCTCGACCGTCCACAGCCCCTGACCGACGGGGCGATCGGAACGCCCGCAGCCCAGCTGGTCGTAGAAGATCACCTGACGCCGGTCGGCGAGGGCCTCGAGCGGCTCCAGGTAGTAGTGGGTGAACCCGGGGCCGCCGTGCAGGCACAGCAGCGGCGTCCCGCCTTCGCCGACCGAGCGGTACCAGATCCGGCCGCCATTGATCTCCAGGTAACCCTCGGTCTCGGTCATCCGGCCTCCGCGTTTTTCGCCATCGGCGCCGTCCCGCTGCACGTGCAGTGCGCTGGTCAGGGCGGCAGCAGATTACGGATCAATGATCTGCCGTGGTTTTGGCGGGCGGTACCCGTCCGGGCCGGCCAGTCTGGAACTGCGAGCGGCGGTCGTGACGCCCGGCTGGGAAGGCATGCCTCCCGCCCCGTGCCGTGCGGCGCTCGTCTCTCACCCGGTAACCACCCGTTTCTCGCCCCGGTGACCAACGCTGTGAACTTTATGAGCCGGAAATCCGTTATCCCTGTGGGTCGGGGGGCCTGTGAAGTTTCAGGGAGCCTGGGCGTCGCATCGCGCACCGGGCGCCTATGCCGCGCGGCCTGGGGGCCGGCCCGAGGAGGAATGCGATGCCTGTGAAGACGACGCCCGGCCCTGGCCCGGTGACGCGAGCGCACCGGGAGCCACTCCGGCTGGCTACTCAGCCGGCCCAGCGGGTGGTCTGGGTGTACGCCATCACCGATGATCTCGACCCGGACCAGTTCGCCGGCCTGGCCGGGGTCGGCGGGGAGCGGGTCCGCACCGTGGCCGAGGCGGGCCTGACCGCCGTGGTCGGCTCGGTCGAAGCGCAGGCCTTCGGCGAGGACGCCCTGGCGAGCCTGCTGGGCGGGCTGGACAACATCGAGCGGGTCGGCCGGGCGCACCATCAGGTCATCGCCCGGGCGGCGGCGGGCGGCGCCCCGGTCTTGCCGCTCCGGCTGGCCACCGTCTATCCCGACGACGACACGGTCCGGGCCCTGCTGGCCCGGCGCCACGGTGAGTTCGCCGGCCTGCTGGCGCGCTTCCGGGACACGGTGGAATGGGGAGTCCAGATCTACGGGCGGTCCGACCAGCAGGACGGAGCCGACTCGCTCGCGGACACGATCGACTGGGTCCTCGCGGACATCGCCGACGCCTCCCAGCGGCAGCCCGACGTCGACCCGCGCTACGTGCGAGGCCCGGAGCAGATGATCCTCAACGCCGCCTACCTGCTGCGCGGCGATCGGGCCGGGGAGTTCCTGGCGGCCGCGCACGCGCTGGCCGGGGCCGAAGTCGGGATCCGGGCCGACGTGAACGGCCCCTGGCCGCCGTACTCCTTCGTAGACCAGCTCGACGCCTGATCCGGGGTGGCCCGGGGGACAATCGCGGGCCACCGGCCCGGCTGTGCGACACGCCCGCATGGGCTGTACGGGGCGCCCCGGCCCGGCTGCGCCGGGGCCCTCGCGGCTGCGCCGGGGCGCCGGCGCCGGGCCGACGGGATCCGCAGGGGACATGGATGTCTTACTTAGCAGGTTCCTCACTGCATGAACGACCAGGTCAGGAGCTTTCCGGGGTCACCTGTGGGAGTGCCGTAAAGGCATTCCCCGCGAACTGGCCATTACTCTGGCAGGGTCGGTGCCCGGCCAGAGCGTGGGCCCGGTAGGGCTGCGGCTGGCGCCGGCTCGGCAGGATCTGGCCTGGCCATTCCCTGCCGGTATCTGGTTGTGTGTCGCTGTAAGCGCGTGGTAATGCGCTATACAAGGAACGGCACGAGGGAGCGAGATGCGGCCGGAGGACGGATCCCTGCCTGGCAGGCGAATGGCCCAGGAAGGGCTGGCGCGGGTGCGCCAAGCCGTCCGTGCGGCATCGCTGCCAGTGAAGATCCTCCTGGTCCTGGCCGTGTTGATCGTCATCGTGCTGGCCCTGAGCCTGGGCACACGCTTCTGGGATGTGTTCGTGGTGGCGGCGCTCGCCTACGGTCCCGTGGCGATCTGGCGGGAGCACCGGTCGTGGGTGGCGTCAATATTCGTCGCGGCCTGGGGGCTGCTGGCGATCGTGACCGTGGCCGCGGTCGTCGGCCGGTTCAGCTCCGGGATCGTGCCGTTGCTGCTGCTGCCCTGCGCGGCGGTAGCTGTCTCGCACCTGCCGCTGCTGTCCCGTCGGTACGTCCCCTGCCGGACGGTGGCCTGGACGCAGCTCTGGGCCCTGCCACCGGGCCTGCTGGCCTGGTGGCTGGCTCCCAGCCGGCCGGTAATCAGCTACGCGATCGCCTGGCTGCTGGGCCTGGCCGTGATCGGCTGGCGGATGGGCAAGTCGCAGCAGGAAGCGCGGGCGCTCAGCCGTCAGCAGGGCCGTAGCGGCGCGCTCGCCGCACCGCACCGGGCTGGCCCGGCCATGGCGGCCCGGCCGGCGGGCCGGCCCACGGCCGCGGGTAACGGCCGTACGTCCCGGCCCGCCGAGGTCTCGCGGGTGGTGCAGACGGCGGAGGGCTCGGTGCGTCCCGCTGAGGGCGCGGCCGGACGGGACCGGGCCAGCGGGGAGCCCCAGCCACCGGAGATCACGGTCGCCGAGGCCATGGCCGAGCTCGACAACATGATCGGCCTCACCTCGGTCAAGGACCAGATCCGCCAGATCACCGCGTCCGTCGAGGCCGCACGCCGGCGGGTGATGGCGGGGTATGGCGCGGAAAAGCCCATGCAGCACTTCGTCTTCCTGGGCCCGCCCGGCACCGGGAAGACGTCTGTGGCCCGCGTCGTCGCGAAGATCTTTTATGCCTTCGGGCTGCTCGACACCCCGCTGGTGGTGGAGGCGCAGCGCGCTGATCTGGTGGGCGAGTACCTCGGGGCCACCGCGATCAAGACCAACGAACTGGTGAACAGCGCGCTCGGCGGGGTGCTGTTCATCGACGAGGCGTACAGCCTGGTGAACGACAGCGAGGGGCAGGGTGACCGGTTCGGCCACGAGGCAATCCAGGCGCTGCTGAAGCGGGCCGAGGACGACCGGACCGAGCTCATCATCATCCTGGCCGGATACGAGAAGCAGATGGAGGGGTTCCTGGCCAGCAACCCCGGCCTCAATTCCCGGTTCGGGCTGCGGGTGAAGTTCCCCACCTACTCGCCCGCCGAGCTGATGGCCCTGGCCGAGCTCTCCCTGGAGCAGCGCGGCGAGGTTCTCGACGTCGATGCCCGGCCCGCCCTGTGGCGGATGATGGAGGACGTCGGCCGGCGCAGGCTCGCCGATGAGCTCGGCAACGGGCGGTTCGTCCGCAGCCTGCTCGAGAAGGCGGGCCGGGCCCGGGACGTCCGGATCATGGCCGACGACGCGGAGCCGACCCGCGCCGAGCTGGTCACCCTGGAGGCGGCCGACCTGGAACGCGCCGGGGCCGAGCTCACCGCCCGGTTCCGTGGCTACAGCCAGGTGCCCACGCTGGAAAGCGCCCTCGCCGAGCTGGATGAGCTGGTCGGCCTGGAGCCGGTCAAGCGGCAGGTACACGAGATCGCGGCCCAGCTGAGGGTGGCCCGGCTGCGGGAACGGCAGGGCCTGTCCAGCCAGCCCCCGGTCCGGCACTTCGTGTTCACCGGGCCGCCCGGCACCGGCAAGACCACGGTGGCCAGGATCCTCGGCCGCATCTTCACCGCCCTGGGCCTGCTGGTCCGTCCCGAGGTGATCGAGGCGCACCGGGCCGATCTGGTCGGCGAGCATCTGGGTTCCACGGCCATCAAGACCGGGAAGCTGATCGACTCCGCGCTGGGCGGGGTGCTGTTCATCGACGAGGCCTATTCGCTCTACAACGCCGGCTATTCAGGCGGGGACGCGTACGGGTCCGAGGCCGTGGCCACGCTGCTGAAACGGGCCGAGGACGACCGCGAACGGCTGGTCATCGTCCTGGCCGGCTATCCCGCGGACATGGACCGGTTCCTGCGCAGCAACCCCGGCCTCGCCTCCCGGTTCAGCGTCCGGATCGGGTTCCCCAGTTACTCACCTGACGAGCTGTGCAAGATCGCTGGCGTGATCGCGGAGCAGCACGGTGATTCGTTCGAGCCAGACGCCCTGCCGGTTCTCGGCGAGATCTTCCACGCGGCGGCCGCGCGCGGGCAGATCGACGAGCTGGGGAACGGCCGGTTCGCCCGCAGCCTGTTCGAACGAGCCTGCGCGGCCCGGGACCTGCGGGTGGCGGACCTCGACGAGGCGGCCAGCGCCGCCGACCTCACCACCGTGTCCGCGGCTGACCTGCACGGCGCGTTCCGCGAACTGGGCGGTCCCCAGCCGGGATGAGTCCGGCCCGCGGGCCGGCCAGCGGGCATCAGCCGGCCAGCGGGATCAGCCGGCCGGGCTGGGTGGCAGGTCGCGAAGCGCGGCGATCAGGCTGGCCTGATCGCCGGCGGTGTCCCGGATGACGTACATCAGCGTGTGCAGCACCGCGTGGCGGTCCTCACCCCGGTCCAGCAGCCGCTGCGCGGCCTCCCACAGCTCGGGCGGGTCACCCCGCCAGAGCCGGTCCGCGAGCGCCAGGTGCCGGTCGATGTGCAGCGGGCCGCTCGGCCGCCCGTTGGCGTCGTTATGGTCGGCGGCCAGCAGCGTGCGCCGGTCTGCCTCGGCGGCCGGGTCCAGCCCGGTCAGGTCGGTGCCGCCGAACATGCCGCGCAGCACCGGGAACGCGAACGTCCGCCGGGGCAGCGCCTCCAGATCGTTGTCCGGCAGCAGCCTGGCCACCAGCGACGCGTCCAGTCCGAAGGCCGTCGGATCCCGGTAGACCTGGGCGAACGTGCCCATCGAGTCGAAGACGGCATCCAGCGTCTCGGCGATCATCTCGGCGGCCAGCCCCTGGCGCCGCCCGGACCAGCGCACCCACGCGGCCAGCACGTGCGGCATGGCGTGCTGCTCGGCGGACAGCAGCAGCACCTTGCGTGGCAGCCAGTCGAGCAGGAACGTGGCTACCTTCGCCGGGCTCATCCGCAACGGCCGCCCGAAGTCACGGTCGCAGCCGTAGTCGATGATGTGGTCCGCACAGCGGCTGGCCGCCCGGGTGTCGGACAGGTCCTCGGCTTCGTCAGAGGCCAGGAACTCGGCTACCAGCATGGTGCGGCGATCCCGGGTCCAGGCGTACCGGCGAGCGCTCGCGGCGCCCCAGCCCGACCCGTGCCCCGTGGTCCACGACCCCATGCTCCAAAGCGCCGGGCCCGGTCCGGCCCCGGGCTGGCCGGACCCTTTGCGGGCGCCGTGACCTGGCCGGGCGGGTGGCAGGGTGCGGATCCGGGCCCGGATGAACGCGTGATAGGACGCGAACGAGTCGCTCGGCGACGGTCCCTGGCCCGACTCGGTCACCGCCAGGGCCGTCTCCAGGAGCCGGCGGCCCTGCGGGGCTTCCACCTGGCTGAACGTAGCCCGCGGGGGGCGCCCGTCATCCTCGGCGCTGCCCGCCCGGCAGCGCTCGAGCAGCCGGTCCACCTGGGACGTCACCCAGCCGTCGCGAAGCATGCCCCCGGCGTTGTAGTCCACCACCATGACCAGGGCGTGCGGCTCTTCCCCGGCGTAGCTGTACACGCAGACGACCTCGTCGCGGTCGCCGAACATGTCGGAGTTCACGTAGCACTCGCCGGCCGTCACCGCGCCCACATGCTCGACCCATTGCGGGCGGACCACACCGTGCTCCATGAGCGCCAGCGCGGCCGTCTCCGCCTGCATGGCCTGGCGCGGCGTGCCCAGGCAGGCGATGCCGGACAGCAGGGCCAGCGCGGCCGGGCTGCGCTGCTGGGCGGCGTAGCTCACCAGCCCTTCGCCGACGAGTTCCTCCACATCGCCGGGCGAGTTGCGCGGCGTCTGTTCTCCCCACCAGGTGCCGAGCAGTTCGCTCACCATCAGCTCAGCATCTAGCGGGCTACGCACCGCCAGCAGCTCACGGGCAGCCCGGAGCATCTCGGCGAACAGCGCGTTCGGTGGAGCGGCACTGGGGAGCACCGAACGGGTCCCCTTCCCTCGGCCTGGGTGGCCCGGCCCGCCGGGGGGCTCTCGTCGTCGGCTTTGCGGGCTCACATGGACAGCTTTCCAGATTCTCGCGGCACCGTGCCACGTCCGCGCCGGATGGTGGCCATGTTTCCGCGTGTGGCAGATATTACGGGCATCCAGGAGCGGCGGTGCCGGACATTCGGGGCATCGGGTATCTGATCATCAATGCAATTCCCGGGCGCCGGGGCCAGGTTACGGGGTGGCTGGCGGCCGCGGCAGGCAGGCCGCCACTTCTTTTTCAATGCGGCCAGGTCAGCATGATGCCCTCGGTGCCGCGCGATATCGCCTAGGATGTGGGAAGCTCGCCTGCGTAGTCACTGTGGGTGTTCGCGGTATCAAGATGGGGCCGTATCTATTGGCTGCCGCCGTGCTTGTGCGTTCACTGGTCTCGGCGTGGCCGCTAGCCTGCTTGTGTCCGCGGTGAGCGGGAAGGAGCCGTTGCATGGCCCAAGCGGCGCGGAGTGCAGCGGGACTGGAGTGCGGCGATGAGCACTGATACCTCCGTGCCTCAGCCCCGGGTATCAGGGCTGGACGTGTCTGACTCGGCCCTGCTCGCCACCCTGCTGCGCGAGGCACCCATCGGCTTTGCCTTCTTCGGGCCCGATCTGCGGGTCCGCCGGATCAACCAGACCCTGGCCCAGCTCGATGGACTCGACCTCGAGGCGCACCTGGGCCTGCTGCCTTCCCAGGTGTGGCCGGGCACGCTCGCGTCCCGGGTTGAGTCGGCCGTGCGCCACGTGCTGGCCGACGGCCAGCCACTGCTCGAGTCGAACCAGCCGGTCAGCGAGGCCGCGCCGGACCAAGCCAGCCCCGACCAGGCCACGTCGGGCCTGAGCCAGGACGACGACCGGCAGTGGGCGTTCTCCTGGTTCCCCTCACACGACCCGGACGGGAACATCGCCGGTGTGGCCCTGATCGCGGTGGACGTGACCGACCGGCAGAACTCGGCGGAGGCGGTCCGCCGCAGCGAGGAGCGGTACCGCTCGCTGGTCCAGGCAGGCGCCCAGGTCGTCTGGGTCACCACGCCCACCGGCCAGATCGCCGAGGATTCGCCTGAGTGGCGCTGGATTACCGGCCAGAGCCTGGACGAGTACCTGGGCAATGGCTGGCTGGACGCGATTCACCCGGAGGATCGCGAGCGGGTGGAGCGGGAATGGCGGGAATGCGTCCGGGCCGGGAAAGTATTCGACAGCCGTTACCGGGTCCGGACCAAGACCGGGTCCTACCGGCATTACGACGTGCGTGCCGTCCCGATTGAGCGGGACGGGAAGATCATTGAATGGGTCGGGGCCAGCACGGATGTCACCGGCCAGCGCGAGGCCGAGGAGATGCGCGGCCGGCTGACCGAGCAGCTGTCCGCCGCCGCCCTGCGCACCGCCCGGCTGCAGCAGGCCACGTCCATGCTGGCCGAGGCCCTGACCGTGCTCCAGGTCGTCGAGGTGATCACTGAGGTCGGGCGCTCGGCGATCGGTGCCGAGCGGTCGGCGGTGGCCCTGCTCGACCGGGAGCGGCTGCAGCTGCACACGATCAACCCGCTCGGGCTGCCGGAAGTCCCCGGCGCCCCGTCGGGCGACATGCCGCTGGACGCGCCGAGCGTGATGACCCTGGCCATCACGTCCCGGCGGCCGGTGCTGGTAGAGAACCCCGAGTCGCTGCGGCGGCACTTCGACGGGCTGGACGGCGTCGACCTGTTCCTCACGCACAGTGACGAGCGGGCCTGGGTCGGGCTGCCCCTGCTCGCGGCGGGCGCCCCCCTGGGCGCGCTGCGGTTCTCTTTCACGAAGCCGCGGCAGATCACCGAGGAGGAGCGGGTCTTCCTGGAGGCCCTGGCCGGGCAGTGCGCGCTGGCCCTGGAGCGGGCCTCGCTGTTCGAGCGCGAGCACACCACGGCGGAGACGCTGCAGCGCAGCCTGCTGCCGGACCGGCTGCCCAGCGTGCCGGGCATCATCCTGGAGGCCCGCTACCTGCCGGTCACCCGGAACATGGAGATCGGCGGCGACTGGTACGACGCGTTCCGGCTGCCCGACGGCAGGCTCGCCGTGGCCACCGGGGACGTCATGGGCAAGGGACTCACCGCGGCCGCCGGGATGGGCCGGGTCCGCAACGCGCTGCGTGCCCTGGCCCTGACCGACCCGCGGCCCGCCGCCGTGCTGGCCGGCCTGGACCGGCTGTTCACCGCGACCGAGCTGGACGAGCAGGTAACGACCGTCGCGTACCTGGTGCTGGACCCGGTCACCGGCGAGGGCCTGGCCGGCAACGCCGGGCACCTGCCACCGCTGCTGCTGTCCAGGGACGCCCCGCCGCGGCTGGACACCACCGAGGCGGGCACCCCGCTCGGCTGGGCCTGCCCGCGGCAGCAGTACGTGTTCCGGCTGCCGCCGGGCACCACGGCGGTGCTCTACTCCGACGGCCTGGTCGAGAACCGCCGGCGCGGCCTGGACTCAGGCCTGGACGAGCTGGTATCCGTGGCCGCGCAGGCCCGGCCGGGAATGGTCGAGGACCCGGCCAGGTTGCTGGAGTATCTCGTTGACCGGATGCTGACTGGTTACGAGCAGGACGACGACGTCACCGTCCTCGTCCTGCACGTGCCCCGGCGGGACGGCCCAGCGCCGCAACGCCCGCCTGGTGGTGTCATTCCCGCCGCACGGAGGGGTAAGGCATGAGAAAGGGCCAGGCTGACCTGGGCATGCGCCCAATAACCAGGAGCTGCGCCGCGCCACCAGCCGCGGCAGCGGTTCGAGCCACCCGCAGACTCCGCCTAAGGTGGTGAGCGGGAGCGGGTCCCGTTGGGACCGTGGGGTCATGCGGCCCGGACGGGGTTTCCGGCTTGGTCCCAGCAGCGGGTTGCACGAGGTAGGGTCCATTTTCCCGATCATGATCGCAGGAGAGGTGTCCGTGTCGCCTGCCAGTTCGTGCAGTCAGGTGTCGTGCGCGGCTCGGCAGGCCGCCGTCCAGCGAAGGAAGGGGTGACCGCGGTGGCAAGCGCGGCGCGCTCCGCGGCGCGGAGGCAGCCAGGGCCGGAGGGCCAGGGCAGAGGAGCCGAGCGTCCTGGATCTGCAGATCCCGCCAGTTCGCGGGCAGACCGAGCGGTCACGCTCGTGGAGACGAACGGGACAGCCCCCGCGCAGGAGGCTCGAGCGCAGGAAGCTCCGGCATCGCCGGAGCGTGAGGACGCCGCCAGTTCCCGGCGGCGTAAGAACTCTGGTGGCCGAGGCGAGGCGCGGAAGGCCACCGGCCGGTCCGGCAACGGCTCGGCACCGGGCGGCCAGGGGGGTTCAGGCATTGTGAGTGAGGATCCGGACCTGGCCGCGGCTGGTAGTGACGCGGTTGGCCTGGCGGAGGTGACAGACCTGACAGACGTGGTGGAACTAGACGCTGACGTAGATCCCGGTGACGTGGATCTGGTCGAGGATGTTGACGCGGCCGAACTCGAGAACCTGGACGTCGACCTTGAGGTCGAGGTCGACGTGGTCGAGGACGTAGCCGACGAAGAGCCGGCCGAGGAGGAGACCGACGACTCGCTCGCCGGTAACGCTCCCGCGGATGGTGGCCCAGCGGGCCAGCCGGCGGGCGCTGCCCCCGGTGTCCCGGCCGCAGCCGCGGTGGTGGCCGAGGTGGCCGCCAAGCCGGCCGAGGAAGAGGCTTTCGTCTACGGGGACGACGACGATGACCTGCCTGCCGCCCAGGTGGCGTCGGCGGGCGCGACCGCGGACCCGGTCAAGGACTACCTGAAGCAGATCGGCAAGGTGCCGCTGCTCAACGCGGAGCAGGAAGTCGAACTAGCCAAGCGCATCGAGGCTGGGCTGTTCGCCGAGGAGAAGCTCGCCGAGGGCATGGACGGCGGGGAGCCCGCCGCGCGGCTGGACATGGAGTGGATCGCCGAGGACGGCCGCCGGGCCAAGAACCATCTCCTCGAGGCCAACCTGCGCCTGGTCGTCTCGCTGGCCAAGCGGTACACCGGCCGCGGCATGCTGTTCCTGGACCTGATCCAGGAGGGCAACCTGGGCCTGATCCGCGCGGTCGAGAAGTTCGACTACACCAAGGGCTACAAGTTCTCCACGTACGCCACCTGGTGGATCCGCCAGGCCATCACCCGGGCCATGGCCGACCAGGCCCGCACCATCCGCATCCCGGTGCACATGGTCGAGGTCATCAACAAGCTGGCCCGGGTGCAGCGGCAGATGCTGCAGGACCTGGGCCGCGAGCCGACTCCCGAGGAGCTGGCCGCCGAGCTCGACATGACCCCCGAGAAGGTCATCGAGGTGCAGAAGTACGGCCGGGAGCCGATCTCGCTGCACACCCCGCTCGGCGAGGACGGCGACAGCGAGTTCGGTGACCTGATCGAGGACTCCGAGGCGATCCAGCCCGGTGAGGCGGTCAGCTTCACCCTGCTCCAGGAGCAGCTGCACTCGGTGCTCGACACCCTGTCCGAGCGGGAGGCCGGCGTGGTCTCCATGCGCTTCGGCCTGACCGATGGCCAGCCCAAGACCCTGGACGAGATCGGCAAGGTCTACGGCGTGACGCGTGAGCGCATCCGGCAGATCGAGTCGAAGACCATGTCCAAGCTGCGCCACCCGTCTCGGTCCCAGGTCCTTCGCGACTACCTCGACTGAAATATCAACTAACGAACGGCGGGCGCCGGCCAGGATATCCTGGCCGGCGCCCGCCGTTCGTTAGGTAAGTTCATGCGCTTGATCAGCGCGAGAGATCAGCGGGAATCTGGCCGGCGAGCCCAGACGCGACCCGGCTACGCTGCCGGTGCCGACGTCAGGCTGGTAGTGCGTGCGGCCCGTGGGCGAGGACTAGGCCCCCGGGTCGCGACCCTGACTACCCTTCGCGCCGTGCCCCGCCCGATGACAGCCGCTCAGTCTCATCCTGGATCTCGGCACCCAGCTTCGCGAGCGCCTCAAGATGCTGACGGCTGTGATGGGCGCAGAACAGCAACTCCCCAGAATCGGGGAGCACAACGCGTACGTATGCCTGGGCACCACACCGGTCGCACAGGTCCATCGCATTCAGGGGCCTGCTTGGTGCGAGAGCTCCGGTCATGTCGCCTCCCTCGCGTCGTGCCGCCGGTCAGTCGGCCGGCGGGCTCTGCCCTACGTGCTGTGTAACACTCTGCCAGGCCAGTGCCTTCCCGTGTGGATGCGGCGTACGCCCAAAGCGAACGCCCACCATGGGAGGATGGCAGTTGTCCTCGCCAGCTCACTGTAGCGGGATCACGTTGTCCCAGGTAGCCGGGTATGTCCGCGGCGTGGCTTCCCCGGGTAGTCAGACCGGGCGGTTAGTCTGCCGAAGTCCGCCCCGATTCGCACCACGCCAGTCCCCGACCGAGGAGAAGCACGTGACCGCCGTCCGCGCCGACACCGACGGCCCAGTAGCGGGCCGCCCCGCGCCCCGCCGTCCCGCGGCGGCCAGCCGGGGCCGGGCCTCAGCCCCGCTGGCGGCCGTCCCTGCCGGGGACGCCTACACCGCCCGTCACCTGTCGGTCCTGGAAGGCCTCGAGGCGGTCCGCAAGCGGCCCGGGATGTACATCGGGTCGACCGACGGCCGTGGGCTGATGCACTGCTTGTGGGAGATCTTCGACAACTCGGTGGACGAGGCGCTGGGCGGGCACTGCACCTCCATCGACGTCGTACTGCATCCAGACATGTCGGCTGAGGTCCGGGACAACGGGCGCGGCATCCCGGTAGACGTGGAGCCCAAGTCCGGGCTGACCGGTGTCGAACTGGTGATGACCAGGCTGCACGCCGGGGGCAAGTTCGGCGGCGGCTCCTACACCGCCTCCGGTGGCCTGCACGGCGTCGGCGCCTCGGTGGTGAACGCGCTGTCGGCCCGGCTTGACGTCCAGGTCGACCGGGAGGGGCACGAGTGGGCCGCCTCCTTCCGCCGCGGCGTGCCCGGCGAGTTCGCCGCTGAGGGCCCGCGGGCGTCCTTCACCCGGGGCAAGGGCCTGCGCCAGGCCCGCAAGGTGGCCCGGAAGGTGACCGGCACCAGGATCCGGTTCTGGCCGGACCGGCAGGTGTTCACCAAGGACGCGGAGTGGAGCTTCGAGGCCCTGGTCGACCGGGCCCGGCAGACCGCCTACCTCGTTCCCGGGCTGACGATCCGGATCCGCGACGACCGCCCGGACGGGAGCCGGCGGTCTGACCCCGACCTCGACTCCGCCGACGGAGCCGGGACGGAAGACCGGCCCGCAGCGGGTCCCGGCGGCGGGAAAGCGGGCTCTGGTGCGGAAAAGGAAGCCGAGTTCCGCTTCGACGGGGGAATCAGCGAGTTCTGTGAGTACCTGTCGCCAGGTACGCCGCTGACCGACGTGCTGCGGCTGACCGGCGCCCGCCAGTTCACCGAGACAGTGCCGGTGCTCGACGACCAGGGCCACATGACCCCCATGGACGTGGAGCGCGAACTGCAGGTCGACGTGGCCCTGCAGTGGAGCACGGGGTACGACACCAAGACCGTGTCGTTCGTCAACGTGATCGCCACCCCCAAGGGCGGGACGCACGTCACCGGGTTCGAGCGGGCCCTGGTCAAGACGCTGAACGAGCAGCTGCGCGCGACCCGGCTGCAGAAGAACGGCGACGAGCCGGCCAAGTCGGAGGACGTCCTGGAGGGGCTCACCGCGGTGATCGGGGTCCGGCTGCCCGAGCCGCAGTTCGAGGGCCAGACCAAGGAGGTGCTCGGCACCCCGGCCGCGTCCCGGATCGTCTCCCAGGTGGTGGCGGCCGAGCTGACGGGCGTGTTCGAGGCCCGGAGCCGGGCGGGCAAGCAGCAGGCCCGGGCGGTGCTGGAGAAGGTGGCCGCGGCCACCAAGGCCCGGATCGCCGCCCGTGAGCACCGGGACAACCAGCGGCGCAAGTCCGCGCTCGCGACCTCGGCGCTGCCCGCCAAGCTGGTGGACTGCCGCAGCGCCGACGACCGCAGCGAACTGTTCATCGTCGAGGGCGACTCCGCGCTGGGCACGGCGAAGCTGGCCCGCAACTCCGAGTTCCAGGCTCTGCTCCCCATCCGGGGCAAGATCCTCAACGTGCAGAAGGCGTCCCTCGCCGACATGCTCAAGAACGCCGAGTGCGCGTCCATCATCCAGGTCATCGGGGCCGGTTCCGGCGCCTCCTTCGACCTGGACGCGGCCCGGTACCAGCGGGTTATCTTCATGTCGGATGCCGACGTGGACGGGGCGCACATCCGCACCCTGCTGCTCACCCTGTTCCACAAGTACCTGCGGCCCATGCTGGACGCGGGGCGGGTGTTCGCCGCGGTGCCGCCGCTGCACCGGATCGAGCTGTCCAACCCGCGCAAGGGGCAGCAGAAGTACAACTACACCTACTCCGACAGCGAACTGCACCGCCGGCTGCTCGAGATGGAGAAGCGCGGCCAGCGCTGGAAAGAGCC
This sequence comes from uncultured Actinomycetes bacterium, assembly GCA_963844695.1. Lineage (GTDB taxonomy): Bacteria > Actinomycetota > Actinomycetes > Streptosporangiales > Streptosporangiaceae > RYN-230. Next base: position 345,256 of record CAWJPL010000039.1, on the reverse strand, counting down.
CATCCAGCGGTACAAGGGCCTTGGTGAGATGGACGCCGGGCAGCTGGCCGAGACCACCATGGACCCGCGGCACCGCACGCTGCGCCGGATCCGGATCGAGGACGCGGCCGCCGCGGGCGGGATTTTCGACCTGCTGATGGGTAGCGAGGTAGGACCCCGCCGGGAGTTCATCGTGGGCGGCGCGGCCGAGCTGGACCTGTCCCGCATCGACGCCTGACGCCCCGGGCCCGGGTCTTCTGTGGCCAGCGTGACTGGTGTTACCGGTGTGCTACCAGGCCGGGCCTGCGCGAACGTGATCAGCTGATTGGTGTCGTTGGAACGACACCAATCAGCTGATCACGAAACTCACCGCGCGCATTTCGATAGCCCGGCGCGATGCCAGGCCCCGGCGGGGCGGTCGCTCTAATTACAGTTCGTAAAGAGTACGATACCCAGAGTGACAAGACAGATTCTCCTGGCGGAGTTCCTCCGCGCCCAGGCCGCCTGGCGGCTGGTCCGGGCCGGCAACGACCCGATCCGGACCGCGAGATGTGCGGCGGCGCTGCTGGACGCGGCCGCGTTCGTGGTCACGTTAACCGAGGACGACGAGGACCTGGCCGCTCTGGCCCGGGCCGGGTGCTTCGGCGACGAGGCCTTCTATCCCGGAACCCGTGGCCTGCAGCTCGCCCGGTGGTGGCAGTTCGGCGACCCGCCCTACGCCGGGCCACGCGAGCTGCTGACCACGCTGGCCGCGGCGGCCGGCCGTCCAGTCGCCCAGTCCAGCCCGCCCGCCTCCTAGCCCCCACACTCCCGCCCCCACCCCCGGTAACCGGCGGTCTGGTGGCGGCGCGGCCTGCCCGCGGCTAGCGGGGCGGTGCGGTTCCGCCCAGGGCGGCCAGTCCCTGGCGGATGCGCTCCCCGGAGCCGTCCCGGCGGCCGTCCGCGTCGGGCAGGTAGACCGGAACGCCCGCATCGGTCGCCGCCCGGGCCGGCGCCGGGCCCGCCCAGGCGAGCACCAGCATGTCCTCGCCCTTGAGGAACCGATGGCAGCGCACGCCGCCAGTGGCCCGTCCCTTGGCCGGGTACTCCCGGAACGGGGTCACCTTGACGGTAGCGGCGGCGGTCCCGGGCAGCGCCCGGCTGCTCCCGGCCACGGTGACCACGACCGCGTCCCCGGCCGCGCCGCCTGCCGCCCCCGGGCCGGCCCGGGGCCGGCCGCCGGATCCGGCACCGCGCCGAACCAGACGACCGCTGCCCCGGCCGAGAGCCGGATCCCGGCCATCCCGCCGGCCGCGCGGCCCTGCGGGCGGACCGCCGCAGCCTGGAACCGGAGCAGCTGGGCGTCGGTCGTGATGAACACCAGGTCGCTGTCCTCACTGGCCAGCTGGACCGCGCCCACCACCCGGTCGCCTTCCTTCAGCGAGATGACCTCGAACTCGGTGGCGTTGGCCGGGTAGTCGGGCGCGACCCGCTTGACCACGCCGCTCGCGGTGCCCAGGGCGAGCCCGCCCGGCGACCCGTCCGGCGCGGCCAGCCCCACCACGGTCTCACCCGCCTCGAGGGACACGAACTCGGCGATCGGCGCGCCGCCGGCCAGCGCGGGGGAGTGGGCGCTGGGCGGCAGGGCCGGGATCTCCAGCACGCCGACCCGGATCAGCCGGCCCTGCGAGGTGACCACGGCCGTGGTCCCCCGGACGGTGGTCGCGGCGGTGGCGATGATCACGTCGTGGGCTGCGCGGGGACCTGCCGCGGCCCCGGCCGCGTCCCGGTTAGTGTCCAGGGCAGCTGATTCCAGCGTGCCGTCGCCGTCACCGGCCGCCAGGTCGCCGGGAGGCCGGGTCGCGGTACGGGCGATGAGCCCGGCGGACGACAGCAGGACCAGGCACGGGTCGTCGGCCACCTCGAGCGGGACCGCCGCCGTCCGGGCCTTGCCGCTGCCTTCCAGCAGCACGGTGCGCCGCGGGCTGGCGAACCGCTCGGCGACTTCGCCCAGCTCACTGGAGACCAGGTCGCGGAGCTTCGTCTCCGACTCCAGGATCGCGGTCAGCTCGGCGATCTCCCGCTGCAGGGTCTCCCGCTCACGCTCCAGCTCCAGCCGGTCGTAGCGGGTCAGGCGGCGCAGCGGCGTGTCCAGGATGTACTGGGCCTGGATCTCGGACAGGTCGAAGACGGACATGAGCCGTTCCTTGGCCTGCGCCGAGTCGTCGCTGGCCCGGATGACCTGGATGACCTCGTCGATGTTGAGCAGCGCGATGAGCAGCCCGTCCACCAGGTGCAGCCGGTCGGCGCGCTTGCGCCGGCGGAACTCACAGCGCCGCCGGACCACGTCGATGCGGTGGTCGACGTAGATGCTCAGCAGCTCACGGAGGCCAAGGACCCGCGGCTGGTCGTCCACCAGGGCGACGTTGTTGATGCCGAAGGTCTCTTCCATCGGCGTCAGCCGGTACAGCTCGTCGAGAATAGCCTCGGGATGGAACCCGCCACGGATCTCGATGACCAGGTGCAGCCCGCGGTGCCGGTCGGTCAGGTCCTTCAGGTCGGCGATCCCGGCCAGCTTCTTGGCCTGCACCAGGTCCTTGATCCGGGAGATCACCTTCTCCGGGCCGACGCCGTACGGCAGCTCGGTGACCACGATGCCGTCCCGGCGCGGGGTGATCTTCTCGACCCGGGCGGTGGCCCGGGTGCGGAAGATCCCGCGGCCGGTCTCGTACGCCTCCCTGATCCCGTCCAGGCCGACGATCTTGCCGCCGGTCGGCAGGTCAGGCCCGGGTACGTAGCGCATCAGCTCGTCCAGGCTGGCCTCGGGGTTGGCGATGAGGTGCCGGGCCGCGGCGATCACCTCGCCGAGGTTGTGCGGCGCCATGTTGGTGGCCATCCCGACGGCGATCCCGGCGGTGCCGTTCACCAGCAGGTTCGGCAGGCCCGCGGGCAGCACCCGGGGCTGGGTCTCGGTGCCGTCGTAGTTCGGCTGGAAGTCGACGGTGTCCTCGTCGATCGAGGCCACCATCTCCATGGCCGCGGCGGTCAGCCGGGCCTCGGTGTACCGCATCGCGGCGGGGGAGTCGTCCCCGCCGGGCGAGCCGAAGTTGCCGTGCCCATCGACCAGCGGCAGCCGCATCACCCACGGCTGGGCCATCCGGACCAGCGCGTCGTAGATCGCGCTGTCGCCGTGCGGGTGCAGGCGGCCCATGACCTCGCCGACCACCCGGGCGGACTTGACGTGGCCGCGGTCGGGCCGCAGGCCCATCTCGTTCATCTGGTACAGGATCCGGCGCTGGACCGGCTTCAGCCCGTCCCGGGCGTCGGGCAGGGCCCGCTGGTAGATGACGGAGTAGGCGTACTCGAGATAGCTGCCCCGCATCTCCTCGGCAACATCGATATCGACGATGTTTTCCTCGAAGTCCTCGGGCGGCGGGGGTGTCGCGGTGCGTCGTGCCATGTCCGCCATTGTGCCGCCTGGCGGTGACAGAGGAGTCCAATGCCGCTGGCGTGGCGCGAACTGAACGCACGGATCTGGACGCAAGTGGGAACATTGGTTGTCATGCACCTGAGAGGACGGATCGCCGGGCTGATCGCTGCCGCCGCCATGACCGGCGGCGTGGTGGCGTGCGCGCCCACAGTCGCGGCCCAGGCCCCGCCCGCCCCCCGGCCCGCTGCGGCGGGAGCCGGGACGAGGGTCCCGTCCATGCCTTCCCCGGCCCGCCCAGCGGGCCGCCCGGCCGTCCGCCGGGCGATCAAGGTGACCGGCGCGCCGAAAGGGGTGAAGGCCAAGGGCGCGGTGCTGGCCGACGCGGCCACCGGCCAGATCCTGTGGGGCCGTGACGTGAACACGCAGCGGCCGATGGCGAGCGTGACCAAGGTGATGACGGCCCTGCTGGTGCTGAAGGGCGGCGACCTGGGCCGGGAGATCCGGGTGCCGAAGGCCGCGGTCACCTACGCCTGGAAGTACGGGGGCGAAACCGCGGCGCTGCGCCCCCGGGACATGCTCACGGCGCGGGAGCTGCTCGAGGCCCTGCTGCTCCCCTCAGGGGCGGATGCGGCGTATACCCTCGCGAACGCCTACGGCCCCGGCCTGGATACCTTTCTGGCGCGGATGAACGCGACCGCGGCTCAGCTAGGCATGACGCACACCCACTTCACCTCACCAGACGGCCTGCCCTACCCCACCGAGACCTCGACGTACTCCACGCCGTCCGACCTGCTCAGGCTCGGCCTCGCGGCCATGCGTTACCCGGCTTTCCGGGCCATCGTGGACCGGTCCTTCTATCACCTGGCGAAGGGCCACGGTCATCACAGCTACTGGTGGGACAACACCGACGACCTGATCGGCTCGTACCGGGGGGCGGCCGGGATCAAGGACGGCTACACCGACGACGCTGGCCACTGCCTGCTGTTCGAGGCGGTCAGGAACGGCCGGGTGCTGATCGGGGTCGTGCTGCACAGCCCCGCCACCGGACCGGCGGCGGGCGCGCAGGATGCCGCGCGGATGCTGAACTGGGGTTTCCGGCTCCCGCGGTCAGGCTGAGGCACACCAGCTGACCCTAGGTAACGGAGAAACCGCCGTCCACGAAGATGAGCTGGCCGGTGACGTAGTCGCTGGCCCGGCTGGCGAGGAACACGGCCACGCCCTCGAAGTCGGCGGGCTCGCCGTTACGGCCGATCATGGTGCGGGCGGCCAGGGCCGCGGAGCGCACCGGGTCGCTGGCCACCGCCTCAGTGAGCGGGGTGGCCACGAATCCGGGCGTGATCGCGTTGCAGCACACGCCGCTCCCGGCCCAGGCCTCGGACTGGGACCGGGTCAGCCCGGTCAGGCCGGCCTTGGACGCACCGTACCCGCCGCTGTTACCGAACGCCCTGACCGCCTGCTGAGAGGCCACGTTGATGATCCGCCCCCAGCCGCGCCGGGCCATCGCGGGCCCGAAGCACTGGCCGAGCACGAACGGGGCGGTAAGGTTCACCGTCATCACCTCGGCCCACTGCTCCAGGGTCTGCTCGCCGAGCGGCGGGCGCGGGTTGGCGGCGGCCGCGTTGACCAGGATGTCCGGTTCCCCGTACCGGGCCACGGCCTCCTCGGCCGCCCGCTGGGCGGCGGCCGGATCGGCGAGATCGGCCTGGACCCAGGCCGCCGTCCCGCCGGCTGACTGGATGGCCGCCGCGGCCTCGGCGAGGCCGTCCTTACCGCGCGCCAGCAGGACGACCCGGGCGCCGGCCAGGGCCAGGGCGCGGGCCATCGCATGACCGATCCCGGAACTGCCGCCGGTCACGAGGGCTACCCGGCCCTCCAGGGAAAAGAGCCGGTCCAGGAAGGCGGCTCGCGGGCCGGACTCAGAGAGCGGGCCGGGCACCGACCAGTCCGAGCGCGTTCGCGGCCAGGCGGCATCCGCTGCCCAGCGCCTCGAGCGGTGGCTTCTTGTCCAGCCAGGCGGGGAGGAAACCGGCGCAGAATGCGTCCCCGGCCCCGGTGCCGTCCACGAACGTCTCGACCGGCAGGGCGAGTGACCTGACCGGCTCGGGACGGCCGTTCGCGTACAGCGCCCCGTCAGCCCCCAGCTTCACCACGACCTCGGGATACCAGGCGGTCAGCACGTGCGCCGCGGACTCCGGGTCCTCCCGGCCGGTGAGCACGGCCGCCTGGTCAGCGTTGACGATCAGCAGGGTTACCCCGTTGGTCATCTCGAGGAACGGCTCGGCCCCGACCCGCTCCAGCGGCGCGGACGAGGCGCCGTCCACCGAGATCGTCATGCCGGCCCGGCCCGCATGGCCGAACGCGGCCATGGCCGCGGCCCTGGATCCCTCGTTCAGCATCGTGTAACCCGACATGTGCAGGTGGGCGCCCGGCGCGAACAGGTCCTTGGGCAGGTCGTCTGGGTGCAGCGCGGCGTTCGCGCCGGGGTCCGACATCATCGTGTGGTCGCCCTTGTGGGTGACCATGACCACGCAGGTCCCGGTGGGCCGGTCCGGATCCATGACCAGCCGGGCGTCTACGCCGTAGCCCATCAGTTCCATGTCCCGGTTCCGGCCGGCGATGTCCGCGCCGCGGCGGCCGACGAAGGCTACTTCACCACCGTCCGCAGCCAGCCAGGCCGCGATGTTCGCGCCTGAGCCACCACCGTGCATACTGACCGTGGCCGGTGTGTCACTGCCCTTCGCTAGCGGAAGGGCTGCGTGAGCGACCGTGTCGGTCATCAGATCACCAACGACGACAACGCGCGCCATGTCGTCACCACCTTGCTCCCGGGGCTGAGCCAGGGGGACACGTGCCGCGGCGCCCGGCTCAGGGCTGCCCATAGAACTTAACAGTTTCCCGGCCGCGTCTGCTGCCGTTCCGCAGGGTGGGCCCATATGCGACCCATGCCCCGTCTCGGATAGGACACCACATATCACCTATCCAGGCAATCGGCGCCCGCTATCGCGTTCCCGGCCGGTGGCCGCCTGGGGGCCTGGGCGCGGCACGGCGGCCGCCCCGGGTGGGCTACTGTCGCTTACCGCGTACTAAGGAGGCGGCGAAGACATGGCCTGGACCTGGCAGTTCGAAACGGCGGATGGGACTGCGGTGCCGTCCCGTGGGGTGCCGAGGGAAACGTTCGCCAGCCAGGGCGATGCGGAGAGCTGGCTCGGCGAGAACTGGCGCGAGCTCCTGGCGGGCGGCGTGGACCAGGTCTCCCTGCTCGAGGAGAACAGGGTCGAGTACGGCCCGATGAGCCTGCGGGAAGAGTAAAGGATTGGTCCCGGGGGCGCTCCCGGGACCAGCCAGCGAGCGGGGGGTCCAGGGGGTCGCCCCCCGGACTATTACGGCCGGTGCTCGGGGCTCTGGGTGAGGGCCGGGTCGCGCCGGATCGCGTCCCCGAGCACGTCATCGATGCGCCGGAGCACCTCCGGGTCGAGCCGGATCCCGGAGGCCTTGACGTTCTCGCGGACCTGCTCCGGCCGGGTCGCGCCGATGATCGCCGCCGACACGTTGGGGTTCTGCAACACCCAGGCCACGGCGAGCTGGGCCATGGACAGGCCAGCCTCCTCGGCGATCGGCTGGAGGGCGGCCACCCGGGTGAGCAGGTCGTCGTGGAGGAAGCGCTTGATGAACCCGGACCCGCTGGGGTCTGTGGCCCGGGACTCGGCGGGCAGCGGCTCGCCCGGGCGGTACTTGCCGGTCAGGATGCCCTGGGCGATGGGGGAGAAGACGATCTGGCCGATCCCCTCCTTCTCGGACAGGGGGACTACCTCGGACTCGATCACGCGCCAGATCATGTTGTACTGCGGCTGGTTGGAGACGATCCGGTCAAAGCCCATCTCGGCGGCGATCCGCACCGCGGCGGCGATCTCCTCGGCCCGCCACTCGGAGACGCCCACGTACAGCACCTTGCCCTGGCGGACCAGGTCCTCGAAGGCGCGCAGGGTCTCCAGCAGCGGGGTGTCGTGGTCGTAGCGGTGGGCCTGGTAGAGGTCCAGGTAGTCGGTCTGCAGCCGGCGCAGCGACCCGTGCGCCGACTCCATGATGTGCTTGCGGGACAGGCCCCGGTCGTTGGGGCCGCCGCCGGTCGGCCAGTAGACCTTGGTGGCGATCTCGACGGACTCTCGCCGGACTCCGTGCAGCGCGCGGCCCAGGACTTCCTCAGCCCGGGTCCCGGCGTAGACGTCCGCCGTGTCGAACGTGGTGATGCCCTCGTCCAGGGCCGCCGCGACACACGCCCGGGCGGCGTCCTCTTCGACCTGGGAACCGTGCGTGATCCAGTTCCCGTAGGCGATCTCACTGACTTTGAGGCCGCTTCGCCCCAGGTGACGATGTTCCATAACGCACGACCCTAGGGCAACGCCACCGCGCGGTGGGCCTGGCGGAGGGGTCTGGGGCCTGGCCCGGTGTGCGCCTCAGACTGTGGCGCCCGGCTTCACTCGCGGCTTGGGGAAACGCAGCTGGCGGATCTGCAGGGAGCGCATGGCCGAGTAGATCTTGATCCCCCGGGTGCTCTCCCCGGGGAAGCGCTCGGCGGCCATCGCAGTGACCTTGCGGCCGACGAGGTACCCCTCGACGACCATGATGATCACCATGACGATCAGCAGCGCGGGCAGCACCGTCTGCACCACGGGGTTGTGCAGGAACAGCAGGAACAGCAGGACGACCAGGCCGTACATGTAGAACTCGCTGACCCGCCGCCGCGAGTCCACGTAGTCGCGGGCCAGCGCCCGGACCGGGCCCCTGTCCTTGGCGGGCAGCGCCCACTCCTCGCCGCGCCGCATGGCCTCAGCCTTGCGGGCCCGCGTCGAGCGGTCCCTGGTCTTCGACTGGCGCAGCGCCTCTTTCCGGTCACCCGGGGCGTTGTACCGGCGGCGGCGTTCCGCCTCGCTGCGCTTGGGAGTCGGCCGGCCCTTGCCCGCCGTCAGCGAAGCGCGGCCCTGATCGGCTGCTGAAGCGTCCGGGGTGCCCTCGGCCGGGGCGTCCGGGGTGGCCGTGCTACGTCGTCTGAACACAGTGTCAGCCTACCGGGACGAACGCCGCGGATCACCAGAGTGGCAGCCTTCCCGCCGTGATGGCTGCGCCCTGTTTGACCGCGTAGGCTGTGTGCCACCAGCCTGCAGGCGTGGCGGCCATAGCACGGGGGGTGCCGGCTAGTGCGCCGCAGGTGGCTGGCGGCAGCGTTACACGATGAGGGGATGGTCGCGCCGATGAGCGTGGTGAAGCGGGTATCACTGATCTTCAAGGCCAAGGCTAATAAGCAGCTGGACCGGCTGGAAGATCCACGCGAGACCCTGGACTACTCCTACCAGCGCCAGCTGGAGATGCTGACGCAGGTCCGCCGGGGTGTCGCCGACGTGGCCACGTCGCGCAAGCGGGTTGAGCTCCAGATGAACACCTTGCAGCAGCAGCAGAACAAGCTGGACGGCCAGGCCCGGTCGGCGCTCGGCGCCGGGCGGGAAGATCTCGCCCGTGAGGCGCTGACCCGCAAGTCGGCCCTGCAGACCCAGCTGACCGACCTGCAGACGCAGTACCAGACGCTGCAGGCGGACGAGGAGAAGCTGACCGCCGCGTCGCAGCGGCTCCAGTCCAAGGTGGAAGCCTTCCGCACGCAGAAGGAGACCATCAAGGCCACGTACACCGCTGCCGAGGCCCAGACCAGGATCGGCGAGGCCGTGACCGGCATCTCCGAGGAGATGGGTGACGTGGGCATGGCGGTGCAGCGGGCCCAGGACAAGACGGCGCAGATGCAGGCCCGGGCCGGTGCTATCGACGAGCTGATGGCCTCCGGGGCCCTGGACGACGTGACCTCGCAGCCGAACGACGACATCCAGCGCGAGCTGGACTCGATGGGTGCGAGCCACGACGTGGACCGGGAGCTGGCGCGGCTCAAGGGCGAGCTGGACCAGGGCGAGGCGCCCCGGGAGATCGAGGGCTCCGCGTCGGGGACGGGCGGCACCGCGGGCAACGGCCAGGCCGGCCGGGCGGCCGACCAGCCCCAGGCCGGTGAAGGGTCATGATCGTCCGGATCCTCGGCGAGGGCCAGCTGGACGTGGACGACAGCCTGACCAGCGAGCTGAACGAGCTGGACTCCAGACTGGAAGCGGCCGTGAACGCCGGTGACGAGGACGCCTTCCGGCCCGTCCTGACCGAGATGCTGGCGCGGGTCCGGGCCGCGGGAACACCGGTGCCGGCGGATTCGTTGGAAGCGTCGGAAGTGATCCTCCCGTACTCCGACGCCAGCATGGACGACGTGCGGGGCCTGCTCACGGAGGATGGCCTGATCCCGGGCTGAGGTTCCGGGCTGAGGGTCATCCGCCTTGGCCGGCCCAGACGCTCATCCCGCTTCCAGGATTGGCTCAGCGAACCTTCAGCTGGCCTGGGCATACTGGCGGATGGACGTTCCTGGGGGAGAGTGTCCAGGTTGGTAGCCGGGCCGGAGGGCCACGCTGTGACCGCTGAGAACGGCTGGGTGAGAACCCGCCGGACGGGGGACGCATCGCGGGAATTCCGCTCAGCCGCTGACTGATAATGAAACATGATGGCTTCGATAGCGAAGCCGGCAAGAGCTCAGCTGGCCCCGTCCAGCTGACAGAACGGAGGCGGCGCGATGGCGAAGACTCGCTATGCGCCTGACCGGGGACTCGTTGCGCGGATGACCCTGACGATGTTTCTTCTCGGGGTCGTGTTCGTCGCCTTCATCACCGTGCTCGTGCTGATTCTCGGCCACACCAACATTTCGAGTGGCGGCATCGTGTTCATCGCGGTGCTGGTCGGCCTGGCCCTGGGGGTCGGCTCCTTCTGGTACTCCGACAAGATCGCGCTGAGTACCGCCGGGGCCCAGATCGTCACCCCGCAGGACGGGCCGCAGGCGGCCCGGCTGCACGGCATCGTGGACCGGCTCACCGCGCTGGCCAACATGCCCAAGCCGCGGCTCGCGATCGCCCCGTCCCCGATGCTGAACGCGTTCGCCACCGGGCGGAACGAGAAGACCTCGGTCCTGGTCGTGACGACCGGCCTGCTGAGGAGTGATCTGGACGACCGCGAGCTCGAGGCCGTGCTGGCCCACGAGCTGTCGCACGTGGCCCACAAGGACGTCGCGGTGATGACCATCGCCTCGTTCATCGGCATCATCGCGGGCCTGCTGGTCCGGTTCGCCTTCTACTCCGAGCTGTTCGGCGGGGGCGGCCGCAGCAATAACAACAACAACAACGGCGGCGCGCTCCCGGTCGTGCTGGTCGTCCTGGTCGTCGGCGTCGTGACGTACGCGGTCAGCTTCCTGCTCATCCGGCTGCTGTCCCGCTACCGCGAACTGGCCGCGGACCGGGCCGGGGCCCTGCTCACCGGGCAGCCGTCCGCGCTGGCCAGCGCGCTGCAGAAGGTCAGCGGGTCGATGAACGCGATCCCGACCAAGGACCTGCGCGCGGCTGAGCCGCTGAACGCCTTCTACTTCATCCCCGCGTTCAAGAAGAGCGAAAAGGGCGGCTTCACCCTGAACGGCCTGTTCTCCACCCACCCGTCGCTGGAGCGGCGGTTGCGCCAGCTGTCCGAGATCTCCGAGCAGCTGAGCAAGTAACCCGATGGGCTTCCTGGACACGATCCTGGGCCGGACCAAGCCGGCCCAGCCGAACCTGGACGAGCTGTTCTCCCTGCCCACGGCGGCGATCACGCTCGAGGCGGGGATGGACCTCAAGCCCACCGGTACCGGCTCGGTCTGCTTCCGGGCCACCGAGGGCAAGGCGTTCGGGGACATCGAAAAGGACGTCCGTGAGCTGCTGTCCATGGGCTCGGACACGGGCTCGGTCGAAGTGAGCACGGACTCCTATGGGTACACGTGGCTGACCTGTAAGCGCGCGCCGGACGACTTCGAGGCGCTGGTCACCGACCTGCACGCGGTGAACTCCTCGCTGCAGGCCGGCGGGTTTGGCCCGCAACTGCTGTGCACCCTGGTCACCTTCACCAGCGACACGGTGCACCGGCTGGGCATCGTCTACCTGTACAAGCAGGGCACCTTCTACCCGTTCGCGCCGAAAACCGGCCAGCAGCGGGACAACGCCGTCGAACTGCAGGTGCGCGGGGCGGTCGGGGCGGACCTGAAGATCGAGCCCGACCTGACCCGCTGGTTCGCGGTCTGGGGCGCTCCCGGCCTCTAGCCCGCGAATCTCCCGAGCCGGCCCACCCCGCCCGGAATGACCTGGGAGCGCATATGGTTGGAGCCAGGAGATAAGGCAGCGCCGCGGACGCGGCGGCAGTCCAACGCGGGAGCTAACACATATGACGGTCCAGAATGAGGCGACAACCACCGGTGTCATCCTGACCGACACCGCGGCAGCGAAGGTGGGCGCTCTCCTGGAGCAGGAAGGCCGCGATGACCTGCGGCTGCGCATCGCCGTCCAGCCGGGCGGCTGTTCCGGGCTGCGTTACCAGCTGTACTTCGACGAGCGTGAGATGGACGGGGACGTCGACGCTGAGTTCTCCGGCGTGCACGTGGTCACCGACAAGATGAGCGCGCCGTACCTGATGGGCGCGACCATCGACTTCGTGGACACGATCGAGAAGCAGGGCTTCACGATCGACAACCCGAACGCGAGCGGATCCTGCGCCTGCGGCGACTCGTTCCATTAATTTCCGGGGGGGGCGACCCCCCTGGACCCCCCGCTCGCCGCTTCGCGCCGAACGTCGGCTCGGCGAGCACCCGCCTTCGGCGGGCCCCGCCTCGACCGGCGCATGACGGTGGTACAGGTCACCGCACCGGTTTAGGCGGTGGTACAGGTCCAGCGCACGTCTACAGAGCATGCTCGGCACGGCCGGGAGGGTAACCTCCCGGCCGTGCTGCTTTCCGCGGTACCTGACATCGCCTAGAGTGCGGCAGTGCGCATAGCCATCACCGGGTCCATCGCGACCGATCACCTCATGACCTTCCCCGGCCGTTTTGTCGAGCAGTTCATCCCCGAGAAGATGGACCGCGTCTCGCTGTCCTTCCTCGTGGACAGACTCGAGATCCGGCGCGGTGGGGTAGCCGCCAACATCGCCTTCGGACTGGGCGTCCTCGGGCTCAAGCCGCTGCTGATCGGGGCGGTCGGCGCCGACTTCGCCCCGTACCGCACCTGGCTGACCCAGCACGGGGTGGACTGCGGCGGGGTCCGCGAGTCCACCACCCAGCACACCGCGCGGTTCGTCTGCACCACCGACGCCGACGGTAACCAGATCGCCTCGTTCTATCCGGGGGCGATGAGCGAGGACGCGGACATCGAACTGGCCGCGCTCGCTGAGCAGGCCGGCGGCCTGGACCTGGTCCTGATCGGCGCCAGCGACCCCGGGGCGATGCTGTCGCACACCCAGGAGTGCAAGGACCTGGGCATCCCGTTCGCGGCCGACCTGTCCCAGCAACTGCCCCGGCTCGCCTCCGGCGAGGTCTGCGCGCTGGTCGACGGCGCGGCCTACCTGTTCTGCAACGAGTACGAGGAAGCCCTCATCGAGCGCAAGAGCTGCTGGTCCGGGCCGGAGATCCTGGACCGGGTCGGCGTCCGGATCACCACCCTCGGGCCCGCCGGAGCCAAGATCGAGCAGGCCGGCGCCGAGCCGGTTTTCGTTGCGGCGGTCCCTGAGGTCCAGAAGCTGGACCCGACCGGGACCGGGGACGCGTTCCGATCGGGGTTCCTGTCCGCGGTGGCCTGGGGCCTGCCCCTGGACCGGGCCGCCCAGCTCGGCAACATCCTCGCGGTGCACGTCCTGGAGACGGTCGGGACGCAGGAGTATGAGCTGAAGCCGGGCGCCCTGGCTGAGCGGCTGACCAGCGCCTACGGCGAGGCCGCGGCGGCGGAGATCACCGCGCACTACAGCTGAGCCGCCCGGCCGCGCGCCCGGCGCCTCCCGCCGCGATCCTCCGCAACGAAAACCGCCGCGGCCCACTGCCCCTGGACATGCCGGAGGGGACGGCCCTGGTGCGGGCCGTCCCCTCCTTGATGTTCCCGCTAGCTACGGCAGCGAGGGCGCATCCTGAATGTAATTCTTGGGCGAGCCGACGCCGGTCGCGTCGTCGTAGCCCGTGACGGCGCGGAGCCGGTCGGCGCCCTCACCGTTGATGCCCAGGGTCCGCAGGAAGGTCAGCAGCGGGCCCTGCTTGGTGGCCGGGTTGGTGTAGTTGTTACGCACCTCGGCCAGGTTGCCAGCGCCGAGCGGGTGGTCGGTCACGTCGTTGTACGCCGCGTTGGACGACCCGTAGGTGAAGTGCGTGTCCAGGTAGTAGATCGCCGGGTTGGCGAACCCGAGGGCGCCGCCGACCGCCTGCTGCGCGTCCGCCTCGATGCCGGCGAACGTCGGGCAGGCCACGCTGGTGCCGCCGATCCTGCTGAGCGCGAAGCCGTACTTCCCGTTCGCCAGCAGGACCGTCTCGCCGAACAGGACCCCGGTGCTCGGGTCGGCGAGCGCCGACACGTCCGGGACCACCCGCATGGGCGTGCTGCTGGTCGAGCCGTCCGGCAGCTTGGTGGCCAGGCTGGCCGGCACCACGCCCGCCTGGTAGGAGGGCTGGGTGAACTGGGTGCTCACGCCACCACCACCCGAACCGTCATACCAGTCTGGGTACTTGCCCGGCGGCGTGTACTGCCACTTCTTGCCGCCGTTCTTGAGGTGCACCAGCGGGTCGAGGATGGTGCCCCAGGAGGTCTCCCACTGGTAGCTGTTCGTCTTGCTGATGGCCAGGCTGGTGCCGCCCACCGAGGTGACGTACGGGCTGGACGTCGGGTAGTCCACCTGGTCCTGCAGGGAGGCGGGGTCCTCGCCCGGGCCCTCGTAGCCGTTGTCGCCGGAGGAGTACATGAAGCCGATGCCCTCCAGCGCGCCGACCTGGAAGATCAGTTCGTAGGTCGCGGCGATGGTTTCGTCTAGTGAGAGCCCGCCCCAGGAGTTGCTGACGATGCTGGCCAGGTCGCCGTCCACGATCAGCGCGTCCGCGTTAGCCAGGTCGGAGTCATTGCAGCTGCCCGCGGCGACGTACCGGACGTTGGCGTCGGGCGCCTCGCCGTGCACGGACTCCACGTCGAGGGTCTCCTCGCCGTACCAGCCCGCCGCGTCACACTGGTTCGGCCCGGCCTGCGTGTACGGGCCGGCCTTGTACTGCTTGAACTGCCCGGCCGCGAACGGCTGGTCGCCGACGACGGTCGCGAACTGGTTGGCGTCCGCCTTGATGGTGGGGGCCGCGTAGGCGTCCACGATCGCCACGGTCTGCCCCACGCCGGTCTCCTTGGACGCGGTCACCCCGTAGGCCCCGCGGACCTGGCGCGGCGTGTAGCCGCAGTTGGTCCAGGGCTGGAACTTGCCGTACGCCTTGGGCTTGTTGGTCGCCGTCTTCTGGCCGTAGTAGGTCGAGCACGGCTTGGCCACGTAGTAGTTCGCCGGGGGCGGCGGCAGGGCCGGCTTGATCGTGCTCTTCGCGGTGTCCAGGCCGGAGACCGCGACGATGGAGCTGGCGACGGACGAAGGTGCGGTGGCCGCCTGCTCGGGCGCCCGGGCGATCTGGCCGCCGGGGCCACGGTAGCTACCGAACGTCACGCTGAACGCCTTGCTGGCGGCGGCCAGGGACCCGCGCACGGCGACGTAGGCACCCGCCGGGTACTTCGCGTCGGTCCTGGTCACGCTCAGCCCGGCCGAGGTGAGCCAGGACTTCACGGAGGCGACCTCTGCGGCGGACGGCGCGAACTCCTTGCGCACCGCGGCAGTCGTCCAGAAGTGGCGGTAGCTCTTGCTGGCCGGGCTGGAGACGGCGGCGACGTCACCGGCCAGCTCAGCCTGGTGGCTGGGGGCCAGGTACACCCGCGCGTTGACGGTGCCGCTCGTAACGGCCTTGCTGGACAGACGCTTCGCGGCGACGGCCCACGTGGGGTGGGAGTCGGCGATCGCCCTTCGGGGGTTGGCCGCCTGCGCGGCGGTGGCCGAGACGAGAGTGCCGAGCGTTAGTGCTCCTGCGGCAATCGCGGCGGCGGCCACACGCAGACGTGTGACTTGCGGCATGCACGTTCCTTCCTGAACGGATGATCATGGCGCCTGATCGCTGTGTCCTGGGTAGCAGGCACAACCGGAACAGACTCGTCCCCCCCAGGAGTCCCGCGCAAGAGAAAACGCTGATCCTGCCTATTCTGTTATCCGGGCCATTACTCCTGGCGACAACAATCTCACTCTGAGGAGCTGCCATCCGGTCCGGTGCGCGTAGACAGGCTGGGCGTTCAGGCGTAAATCAATGGATGAGATCGGCAAAGGGCCGTCGGCGCCGTCGCTGCCTTATGCAAT
Source organism: uncultured Actinomycetes bacterium (assembly GCA_963844695.1). Taxonomy (GTDB): domain Bacteria; phylum Actinomycetota; class Actinomycetes; order Streptosporangiales; family Streptosporangiaceae; genus RYN-230. Next base: position 329,541 of record CAWJPL010000039.1, on the reverse strand, counting down.
CGGATGCCAGGTAGGTGCGGGCGGAAGGCGGGATCGCCGTGATCGACGTAAAGACTCTGGGACCCATGGTGCTGATGTCCGGCAGAATGACCGGCACGACCGACCAGGCCCGCTGCCAGGATGACGGTGCTGAGAATGCAGACAGGTGATTCCCGGATGCGGTTTGATACCCGGCGTTGGACATGGGCCCAGGTCATGGCGGGTGTGGCGGCGTTAGTGCTGCTGATCTCGCCATTCCAGCCGTGGTACGACATCCGTTTCACGGGCTGCCCGGGAGGAGCGTGCCGGGCCGATAACCGGCTGGGCAGGCTGAACGGCATCGCTGTCCATGATTACCTCTGGGTCACGTTCGCGGTGGCGCTGGCGGTCCTGGTCCTGCTGGCGTTGCGTGCGCTGGATCGGACTGCGTTCTTCCAGACTCCGAACGATCGGCAGCTGGTTGCCGGCCTCGCCGGGCTGAACCTCATCGTGGTGCTGGTCGCCTCCCTGGGCAAACCCGGATTTATCGCGCTGCCTGCCCAGGGCCCGCCGGCGCCGCTGCCGCTGCCGCTGCTCGCCGTCAGCTGGCAGTACGGGGCCTGGCTGGCCATCGTGGCCGCCATCGTGGCCGCCGCGGCCGGCGCCGTTAACCTGCTGCGGCCCATCCCGGTGCGGCATCCGGTGCGCCCGTAGATCAGGTGGTGCTCGTCCAGCGCATCAGCCACTGCTTCGTCAGCGGGCTTCCGTGGCGTCGGGCCACGGTGCGTCCGCGCGCGGCCCGGGGGATAGCGTGGCGGGGTGGCGCTGACTCTTCTCGCGGGCGGCTATCAGGGACCGCCGGAGCTGACCGCGGCCCGGGTGTTCACGTCGTGGACGCTGGACCTGCCCGTCCTGCTGGTCGTGCTGCTGGCAGGCGGGCTCTACCTGGCCGGGGTGCGGCGGGTCCGGCGGGACGGGCGGCCTTGGCCGGCGGTCCGCATGTTCGCCTTCTACCTCGGCGGACTCGGCGTCCTCGTCATCGCCACCATGTCGTTCCTCGGCGTCTACCAGGGCGTGCTGTTCTACACCCGCTCGGTGCAGACCATCCTGCTGCTGCTGGTCGTGCCGCTGTTCACCGCCCTGGGCCGGCCGCTCACGCTGATCACCGCGGCGCTGCCGCGGTTCGGCCGGCGGCTGGACGCGGTGATCCACAGCCACCCGGCGCGGATCCTCACGTTCCCGGCCATCCCCACCATGGTCATCGTGCTGGTGCCGTTCGTGCTGTACTTCTCGCCCTGGTACGCGGCCAGCATGCGCAGCGGCACCGTCCGCGAGCTGACCTACCTGGCCCTGCTGGTCCCGGGGTTCGTGTTCTTCTGGCTGTTCCTGCGGGTGGATGCGGTGCCGAGGGCCTACCCGTACCTGGTGGCCCTGTGGGTCAGCGCCGGCGAGGTGGTCGGTGACGCCGTCCTCGGCCTGGCCATCCTCGCGGACCAGAGCCTGATCGCCGGGGGCTACTATCACGCGCTGGGCCGTCCCTGGGGTCCCAGCCTGAGCAGTGACCAGGTCATCGGCGGCGGGGCGCTGTGGGTGCTCGGCGACATCGTCGGGCTGCCGTTCCTGGCCGCCCAGTTCATCCAGATGATCCGGGAAGACGAGACCGAGGCGGCCGGCGTGGACGCCGAGCTGGATGCCGTGGAGGCCGCGGAGGCCGCCGCGGCGGCGGGAGCGCCGGAGGCTGCGGGCGGGCCCGCGGAGGGCGGCGCCGGCCCAGCGGAACCGGCCGGCCAGCAGCCCTGGTGGGAGCGGGACCCGCGGTTCGCGGACCGCTTCCGGTCCGCGGGCGGCTCTAGCGGGCGGCCGTACGCCGGGCGGCGCTGCCGCGCCTGTACGTCAGTAGGTGCGCTTGACCAGGAACGCCCAGCCGCGCGGCAGGGCCGTCTCCACCACGAACTCCTGCGACTTCATCATGCACCAGGCGGGAATGTCGGTCTGGGCTGCGGGGTCGTCCGCCAGCACGGCGACGGTCGCCCCGATCGGGACCTCCCGGATCCGCTCGGCGAGCATGATGATCGGGATGGGGCACTTCCGGCCGAGCGCGTCGATCGTCAGCATGGGGGCTGGGCGCGTCGGGGGGGTCATCCGCATGCCTCTTTCTCCCGGTCGCCGGGACGTGCCGGTGCTGCCGCCGGTTTGGTGCCGGTGCTGGTGCCGTCAATACCGCCAGTCACCATCTCCCACTGGAAAGGTGACAATACTCCGCGGCCCTGCCGCGAAGTTGGGGACCTTCGCATGCATGCTGCCACGGGAGAGCGATACCCGCACGTCCGCGTACATAAGCGCATCCGGCGCGGACACGCGGCGGCACAATCGGGGTCCCCCGCGAAGGCGGGTGGGGCGCACGATACTGTTTGCACGACAGCCTGTAGGACGAGCCATGACCTGCCCGTGCAGCCGGGAGTCATTCCGCTGGGAAGGCAACCTGTGAGTCCCACCCCCAGCGCCCCACGCCGAAGGGGCGCGCATGATCCGGGCCATGCGCCCGGCCAGGAAAACGCCGCGGTGACCGGCAGCTCGCCAGGCGCCCCGGAGGCCGGTCAGCCTGCCCGGCACCAGCCCGGCCAGCGCTCGCCCGGCCAGCGCCCGCCCAGCCAGCGACTGCGCCGCTGGATACCGCGCTCCGTGCTGCTCGCCGCAGTGCTGATGGCGACGGCCGGCTGCCAGTCCACCACGTTCACCCGGCTCGGCCTGCCGATCCCGGTCACCAAGCAGGGCGAAGTCGTGGTGACCCTGTGGCGGGGCAGCTGGATCGCCGCGCTCGCCGTCGGCGTCGTGGTGTGGGGCGCGATCCTGTGGGCGGTGATCTTCCACCGCAAGCGCACCGACGCGGTGCCCCGGCAAGTCCGCTACAACCTGCCGATCGAGATCATGTACACGGTCATCCCGTTCATCATGGTCGGCGTCTTCTTCTTCTTCACCGCCCGGGACGAGAACTACATCGACAAGCTCCCGCCGCACCCGGACGTCACCGTGACCGTGTACGGCTACCAGTGGAGCTGGCAGTTCCTGTACCCGGACTACAAGGTGCCGGGCTCGGCGAGCGGGGTCGTCTCCGAGACCGGGGCGCCCTGGCCGGGCCGCCTGCCGCTGCTGGAGATCCCCACGAACCGGACCGTCCGCTTCAACCTCGTCTCCCTGGACGTGGTGCACTCGTTCTGGATCGTGCCGTTCGAGTTCAAGCGCGACGTGATTCCCGGCCACCCCAACCACTTCGAGGTGACCCCCATCAAGACCGGCACGTTCATCGGCCGCTGCACCGAGCTGTGTGGCGTCTACCACAGCCGGATGCTGTTCAAGGTGAAGATCGTCACCCCGGCGCAGTTCCACACCTGGATCAGCGCCCAGCAGCATTCGCAGCAGAAGTCAGCAGGGGGTGCGTGAACCCGTGACCACCGTCGAGCAACCGGTCGAGCAGCAGGCCTTCGAGCAGTACGGCCGCAAGGGGTCGATCCTGGCCAGCTGGCTCTCCTCGACCGACCACAAAGTCATCGGCCACCTGTACCTGATCACGTCGTTCGGGTTCTTCCTGATCGCTGGCCTGATGGCCATGATCATGCGGATCCAGCTGTTCGGGCCGGACAACCACGTGGTCACCGACCAGCAGTACAACGAGCTGTTCACCATGCACGGCACGATCATGCTGCTGCTGTTCGCCACCCCGCTGTTCGTCGGGTTCGCGAACGAGATCATGCCGCTGCAGATCGGCGCGCCGGACGTGGCGTTCCCCCGGCTGAACCTGCTCAGCTACTACTTCTTCCTGTTCGGCGGCCTCATCCTGCTGATCAGCTTCCTGACCCCGGGCGGGGCGGCGGCGTTCGGCTGGTACGCGTACGCCCCGCTGACCAGTTCGGTCTACTCGCCGGGTATCGGCGGCGACATGTGGATCATGGGCCTGACCCTGTCCGGGCTGGGCACGATCCTGGGTGGCGTCAACTTCGTCACCACGATCATCTGCATGCGGGCGCCGGGCATGACCATGTTCCGGATGCCGATCTTCACCTGGAACATCCTGCTCACCAGCATGCTGGTGCTGCTCGCGTTCCCGGTGCTGGCCGCCGCGCTGCTGGTGCTCGAGATCGACCGCAAGCTGGGCGCGCAGGTGTTCACCGCCGCCAACGGCGGCGCGGTCTTGTGGCAGAACCTGTTCTGGTTCTTCGGCCATCCGGAGGTCTATATCGTCGCGATCCCGTTCTTCGGTATCGCGACCGAGGTGCTCCCGGTGTTCAGCCGCAAGCCGTGCTTCGGGTACAAGGGCCTGGTCGGCGCCACCATTGCCATCGCCGGGCTGTCGATGACGGTGTGGGCGCACCACATGTTCACCACCGGGGCGGTGCTGCTGCCGTTCTTCTCGTTCATGACGTTCCTGATCGCGGTGCCGACCGGGGTGAAGTTCTTCAACTGGGTAGGCACGATGTGGCGCGGCCAGCTCACGTTCGAGCCGGCCATGCTGTTCGCCATCGGGTTCCTGGTGACTTTCCTGTTCGGCGGGCTTACCGGGGTCATCCTGGCTTCCCCGCCGCTGGACTTCCACGTCAGCGACTCCTACTTCGTGGTCGCCCACTTCCATTACGTGCTGTTCGGCACCGTGGTGTTCACCATGTTCGCCGGGTTCTACTTCTGGTGGCCCAAGTTCACCGGCAAGATGCTGGACAATACGCTCGGCAAGTGGCATTTCTGGACGCTGTTCATCGGGTTCAACATGACGTTCCTGGTGCAGCACTGGATCGGTGTCGAGGGGATGCCGCGCCGGGTGGCGAACTACCCGTTCCTGCCGGCCGACGTGACCACGCTGAACCAGATCTCCAGCATCGGCTCGTGGATCCTCGGCGCGTCCACGTTCTTCTTCCTCTACAACGTCTACAAGACCTGGAAGTACGGCGAGCAGGTCACCGTGGACGACCCGTGGGGGTTCGGGAACTCGCTGGAATGGGCGACCTCCTGCCCGCCGCCGCGGCACAACTTCACCAGCATCCCGCGGATCCGGTCCGAGCGGCCCGCGTTCGACCTGCACTACCCGCAGATCCAGTCCGGGCGCACGCACCAGCAGCGGGTCCTTGAATCCGAGGCCAGGAAAAAATGAGCCACCGGACTAGCGGTACAGGGGCTGGCGGCCCGGCGGTTGGTGACACCGGGGTCAGCGGCGGTGCGGTAAGCGGCACCGTGGTAGACGGCACTGCGACTAGCAAGCACAGGGAGGTGCGAGATGAAGTTTGAGGGAGGTCTGTTCATCGGCTGCGCGATCTTCTTCGGCGTCGTCGACGTCATCTACTGGTTCTTGTCTAAGGAGGTGACGGGGACCACCGCGCTCGCGCTGGCTGTCGCCCTGGCCTTCCTGACCGGGTTCTACCTGCTGTTCACCGGGCGGCGGCTGCCACTGCGGCCCGAAGACAACGTGGACGGTGAGATCGAGGAGGGCACCGGCGAGCTGGGCTTCTTCAGCCCGCACAGCTGGTGGCCGCTGTACGTGGGCCTGGCCGCGGCCCTCGCGGCCTTCGGGGTGGCCATCGGCTGGTGGCTGTTCCTGATCGGGCTGCTGGCGCTCTTCATCACCGTGATCGGCTTCGTCTTCGAGTACTACCGCGGCGTCTGGGCCCACTGACGACCTAACGACGGCATGACCGCCTAATCGGCGGTCATGCCTTTGACCTGCACGAAGATGTGAGAGATCCCGGCTCTCAGCGCCGGCCAGGGTCACGCCGAATTCTCAACGAGAGCTTCCATGTCCTGATCATGTGACCGTCCGGGCCGCAGCGCCCTGGGGAGGCTCCCTGGTCTTCGGCGGGGGGCGGCGCTCCCGGCCGCCCCCCGCCGACCAGTCTTCCGGGCGGTCGGCCGCCCCGGTCACGCCTTCACCGGGAGCCTGAGCGGCCCGGGGAGCCACGAGACGTCATCTGGCGGGGAAGAAGCCCAGGCGGCGCCGTACGCGCGGTCAGCGGCCGTTCCAGGGCCTCCGGAGACAGTCGCACCCCTGGACCTGCGGCCGGATCTGGGCGTCCGGGTTGCGGTCCGGGCCTTCGGCCGAAAAGAAGGTCCCTGGGGGCACGAGAGCGTGCCCCCAGGGACCTTCGATGACCGCGATGCTCAGTGACCGCTGGGGTCCTCCGGGTCCTGCCCGAGGAGGGTCTTGCCGCCCTCCCCGGAGGTGATGGCGGCCGGTCCCGATTCGCCGGGCCCGGTGACAGCGTGCCCGTTCCCGTGACCGTTGCCATGCCCGTTCCCGTGGCCATTGGCGTGGCCGTTGCCCACCGGCAGCGGCACGCTCTCGGTCACGACCCGCCGTAGCCTCAGCCGCAGCTTGCCGACCGCGCCCCGGGTGGCCGGGTCGGGCACCTCGCTCTCGTCGACGGGGCCCGCTTCCAGGGCCAGTTCGTCGGCCCGCGGGGCCTCGAGCACGGCGCGCGTCTCTTCCGGCACCGGCGCGTGCACTTCGACGTACTCGCCGCTGGGCCGCTGGTAGATGATGCCGGTCTCGTAACCGTGCAGCAGCATCTGCGCGTCCTTCCGCTGCAGGCCGAGGCAGATCCGTTTGGTCACGAAGTAGGCGATCACCGGGCCGATGACCACCGCGTACCGGGCGATCTCCGTGGTGAGGTACAGCGAGATGTTGAAGTGGTCGGCGATCACGTCGTTGGCGCCTTCCAGCCACATGACGCCGTACCAGGTGATGACGCCCACACCGATGGCAGTACGGGTGGCTGCGTTGCGCGGACGGTCGTTGACGTGATGCTCGCGATGGTCCCCGGTGATCCAGCGTTCGAGGAACGGCCACAACGCCGCGCCGGTGAACAGGAGGCCTAGCGGCACCAGCGCCGGAATCAGCACGTTCCAGGAAATCGTGTGGCCCGCGATGTTCCACGCCCAGTTCGGGAAGATACGCAGCGCGCCTTCGAGCATGCCCATGTAGAAGTCCGGCTGCGAGTCCGAGGACATGGCCACCGGGTTGTACGGGCCGTACAGCCAGACCGGGTTGATCTGAGCGAGGCAGCCCAGCAGGGCCAGCAAGCCGAAGATGAAGAAGAAGAACGCCCCCGTCTTGGCCATGAAGTACGGGTACAGCGGCTGTCCCACGACGTTCCGGTCGGTCCGCCCCTTGCCCGGCATCTGGGTGTGCTTCTGATGGAACATCAGGAACAGGTGCGCGGTGACCAGCGCGAGTATCAGCGCGGGAATCAGCAGCACGTGGATGATGTAGAGCCGCGGGATGATGTCAGTGCCGGGGAACTGCCCGCCGAACAGGAAGAACGACAGGTAGGTACCCACGATCGGGATCCCCAGCAGCACGCCTTCGAGGATGCGCAGGCCCGCGCCGGACAGCAGGTCGTCGGGCAGCGAGTAGCCGAACAGGCCCTCGAGCATGCCCAGCGTGAGCAGGACGATCCCGATGAGCCAGTTCAGCTCGCGGGGCTTCCGGTACGCCCCGGTGAAGAAGATCCTGATCATGTGGACGAAGATCGCCGCCATGAACAGGTCCGCGGCCCAGTGGTGGATCTGCCGCATCAGCAGCCCGCCGCGCACGTCGAAGCTGATGTTCAGGGTCGAGGCGTAGGCCTCGCTCATCCGCACGCCGTCGAGCCTGACGTAGGTGCCGTGGTAGATCACGGAACTCATGCTGGGCTTGAAGAAGAACGTCAGGAACGTGCCGGTGAGCAGCAGGATGATGAAGCAGTAGAGCGCGATCTCGCCGAGCAGGAACGTCCAGTGGTCCGGGAAGACCTTCTTCAGCAGGGTGCGCGTCCCCTTGGCGGCGCGCAGCCGGTCGTCGAGGAACGTTCCGGTGCCCGCGAGTAGCTTTTCGACTGGCCCCTCGCCGGCGGTGCCGACTGGAGCCTCGTTGGTACTACTCATCCCCGCTCCCAGAAAGCTGGCCCGACCGGAACTTTGAAGTCGCTCAGCGCGACCAGGTACCCCTCGGAGTTCACGCCCATCGGCAACTGCGGCAGCGGCCGGTTCGCCGGGCCGAAGAGCACGGTAGCGCCCTTCGTGGCGTCGAACGTGGACTGGTGGCAGGGGCACAGAATGTGATGCGTGGTCTGCTCGTAGAGCGCCACCGGGCAGCCGACGTGGGTGCAGATCTTCGAGTAGGCGACGATGTTGTCCACGGTCCAGTTCAGGTTCGTGGGGTACTTGAGCTCGCCGGGCTCGAACTTGATGATGATCACTGTCGCCTTGACCAGCGCGTCGTCGTTGTCCTGGAAGCCCTCCGGGATCACCGTGATCATCCCGCCCGGCGAGTCGAACTCGGCCGGCTTGATGGGCCGGCCGGTGTCGCTGATGACCAGCCGCAGCCCCTTGCGCCACACGGTGTACCGCAGCTTGGTGCCGGGCAGCGGGCCGAGGTCGCGCAGCAAGACGATCGGCGCCACGAGCAGCGGCAGGGTGGCGGCGATCAGGGTCCGGCGCAGCAGGGGCCGCTTGACGAACTGGCTGGCCTCGGCGCCTTCGCGGAACGTTTCCGCGAACGCCTCCCGGTCCGGCTCGGACGAGGCCAGCGGCTTGCGGGCCTCGGTCAGTTCCACGTCCGGCATCAGCCGCCGGACCCAGATGACCGCGCCTGTCCCCAGGGCGAGGAAGGCCACCGCCATGGAGATGCCCAGGGCCAGGTTGGACCGCAGCACCGCGTCCACGGCGCCGACCGGCAGCCCGATGTAGGCCGCGATGAACCCGATCCCGGCCAGCATGCCCAGGATGAACAGGGCGGCCACGATGCGCTCGGCCCGCTTGGCCCCGGCCAGGTCGTCAGGGTCGGCCGGCAGTTCCCGGACCGGGGCGGGCGGCGCGTCCGCCTGGACCGTGCCCAGCAGCGTCCGCTCCTCCGCCGGCGGCGGGGTACCGATCACCCGGTGCGGAGCCCGCGACGACTCGGCCTCGTCCTCCGGCCCGCCTGTGTATCCCTCTGTGCTGCTCATTCGTGCACCCGCCGCTTTGCCGTGATCCAGATTGAGAGCAGCACCAGCGCGCCGATGCCGCCGATCCAGCCGACCAGCCCCTCGGTCACCGGCCCGACGCGGCCGAGGCTGAAGCCGCCGGGGTTGGGCGAGGATCGTGTCTCGGTCACATACGCGATGATGTCTCGCTTCTCACTCGGAGTGATCGTGCTGTCGTTGAACACGGGCATGGCCTCCGGGCCGGTGAGCATGGCCGTGTAGATCTGGGTCGGCGTGGACTGGGTGAGCGCGGGAGCGTACTTCCCGTCGGTCAGCGCCCCGCCCGCCCCCACGAAGTTGTGGCACTGGGCGCAGTTCGTGCTGAACAGTTCCTGGCCGAGGCCCACGTCCGCGCCCCTGGTGCTCACCTGGGCGGCGTCCGGGATAGCCGGGCCGCCACCGAGCGACGCGATGTAGGCCGCGATTTCGCGGGTCTGCGCCGGGTTGAGCACGGGCGGTTTGCGCGGCGCCTCGGCCTCGATCTCCTTCAGCGGCATCCGGCCGGTGCTGACCTGGAAGTACACCGCGGCCGCGCCCACCCCGATGAGGCTCGGGCCGGTGTTGGTGCCCTGGGCCATGAAGCCGTGGCAACTGGAGCAGTTCTGCACGAACAACTGCCGGCCCAGGCTGGTCTCGCGCTGGGAGGCGGCGGGGGCGGACGCGGAGGCCGGGCTGCTCTGGGTGGTGAACGCCGCGTACACGACGCCCACCGCGATGAGCCCTAGCAGCACCACGGCATATCCGGCGACCGGACGCCGGCGCCGCGCGATGATCCAGCTCAATGGAGAGCCCTCGTCTTCTGGTCTGTGCTCTTGTGGTTGGGAGGTGGGCCGCTGCTCTGCTGAGGTATTCGGTGCAGCAGCCCTCAGTGGATGAGGTAGATCGTGGTGAACAGCCCGATCCACACGACATCCACGAAGTGCCAGTAGTAGGAGACAACGATGGCGCTGACCTGCTGCTCGTGCGTGAAGGTCTTCGCCACGTAGGTACGGCCCAGCACGAAGAGGAACGCGATGAGTCCGCCGGTCACGTGCAGGCCGTGGAACCCGGTGGGAATGTAGAACACCGAGCCGTACGCGCTGGACGACAGGGTCAGGCCCTGATCCCGGATCAGGCTGAGGTACTCGAAACCCTGGCCGCAGACGAAGTACAGGCCCATCAGGAACGACAGGACGTACCACTCCCGCAGTCCCCACCGGGAGACCTGCCAGATCCGGCCGGCCCGCCTGACCTGCCCGCGCTCGACCGCGAACACGCCGAGCTGGCAGGTCACACTGGACAGCAGCAGGACCGTCGTGTTGATCGACCCGAGGGTGAGGTCCAGGTGGGCGCCCGGCCAGGGCTCGCCGTTGCCCTTGTCCACGGAGCGGATCGTGAAGTAGATCGCGAACAACGCCGCGAAGAACATGAGTTCCGAGGAAAGCCACACGATGGTGCCCACGCTGACCAGGTTCGGCCGCGCGGTGGGCGGGCGGGGAGTGGGTGCCTTCTCGGTGACGGATGCGGTGGCCACGAGGTCATTATTACGACAACCCGTAGGCGAGCGTCGGCCGACCCCCCGTGTCGGTACCATCCACTTCATGAAGGTCGTTGTCTACAGCCATGATGCGGACACCCGCGCCCGCATGCAGCTTGCCATCGGGCGCCGCCCCGCCCCCGACGTGCCCGAGGCGGAGATCATTCCGGTCGCCACCGAGCCGGCGCTCATCCGCCTGCTCGACGCAGGCGGCGCGGACGTCATGGTCCTGGACGGGGAGGCCCAGCCGGCTGGCGGCATGGGGGTCTGCCGCCAGGCCAAGGACGAGATTCACGACTGCCCGCCGGTGCTGCTGGTCGTCGGCCGGGTAGACGACGGCTGGCTCGCCACCTGGTCTGGTGCGGACGCCGTGACCAGTCACCCGATCGACCCGGTCCCGTTCGCGGCCGCCCTGGCGGGCCTGATGCGCCAGCGGGCCGAGCACCTGGCCGCCCAGGCCGGCGGCTGAGCAGCCCGGCGAAGGAGCCGCAGTGGATCCGACCGCGCCGCCCGGGCTGAGCTGGCGTGCCCTGATCGGCGCGCTGATCCGGGGTGAGACCCTCAGCCAGGACGAGGCTGCCTGGGCGATGAACGAGATCATGGATGGCGCTGCCACCCCGGTTCAGGTGGCGGGGTTCGCGGTGGCCCTGCGGATGAAGGGCGAGACTCCCGGCGAGGTGGCCGGGCTCTCCGAGGTCATGCTGCGCCGGGCCACCCCGATCAGCGTGCCCGGCGACCTCGTTGACCTGGTCGGAACGGGCGGGGACGGCGCGCACACGGTGAACATCTCCACCATGGGCGCCATCGTCGCCGCGGCGGCCGGCGTGCGGGTGGTCAAGCACGGCAGCCGCGCCGCCTCGTCTGCCTGCGGTGCCGCGGACGTGCTCGAGGCGCTGGGCGTGGTGATCAACCTGCCCCCGGCGGCCAGCGCGCGGCTGGCCGAGGAGACGGGGATCGCGTTCCTGTTCGCCCCGCTCTACCATCCGGCCTTCCGGCACGCCTCGGTCGCCCGGGGCGAGCTTGGCGTGCCGACCGTGTTCAACTCCCTCGGCCCGGTGTCCAACCCGGCCCGGCCGCGGTCCCAGGCGGTAGGCGTCGCGGACCCGCGGATGGGTGGCGTCATCGCCGGGGTCCTGGCCGGCCGCGGCTCCTCGGCACTGGTCTTCCACGGCGCTGACGGGCTGGACGAGCTGACCCCGACGACCACCTCCACCGTCTGGGTGGTGCACGAGGGAGACGGTGACCCAGACGGTCTTCGACCCCGCGGTACTGGGGCTGGACCGGGCCCGGCCGGAGGACCTGCGCGGCGGTGATCGCGAGTACAACGCCGCCGTGGCCCGCGCGGTGCTCGGCGGTGAGCGGGGCCCGGTACGGGACACCGTGGCCCTGAACGCGGCCGCCGCCCTGGCCGCCGCCGCCGGGGTTCCGGGCGCCGACCCGCTGGACAAGGCCCTGACCGAGGCGTTCGCGCGCGCCAGTGAGGCGCTTGATTCCGGCGCCGCGGCGGAGTTGCTGGACCGCTGGGTAACGGTCAGCCAGCAGCTCGCCCAGTCGTCTTAGCTCGCTTCTTAGCTCGCCGGAGAGGGCAGGCGCGCCGGAGGCGTGTCCTCGCCGAGCCGGCGAGTAACCTGGCACCCGCAGCAGACGACGGGCATGCGGAAGCGGGCAAGTCGGGGGTTCCGGGGGCCTCGGGCACCCGGGCCAGCAGAGCGGCTCCGGGCTCGCGCCCCCGGGCTAGCAGGGCTTAGGCCTCTTCATAGCCCAGCGCGAACGCGGCCTCGAGGTCATGCCGTGAATAGGTGCGGAACGCGATGTGGGTCTCCGTGTGCGTGACGCCGTCGACCCGGTTGATCGTGCCCGGGATGACGTCGGCCAGTTCCTCGTGCGCCCGCACCCGGACCAGGGCCACCAGGTCGAATTCCCCGGTCACCGAGTACACCTCGGTGACCTGCGGGATCTGGGCGACTATCTCCGCTGTCTCGGGGATCCTCGCCACATCGGCCTTCAACAGGACGATCGCGGTGATCATCTGCCGCCTCCTCATGGCCGTCTGCCGGGGAAACCTTCCGGCGTAGCGTACCGCTGCTCAGCGGCCAGGCTGCGGACCCTGCACTGTGGTGGCGGGCAGATGGGCGGCCGGCCGTCGCGCGGCGGCCCGCTCCGCCGCGCTGAGCTGGGCGAGGGTCCGTACCCCGGTCGCGGCCAGCCGGTCCAGCAGGGCCGCCAGCACCGCGGCGGTGGCCCGGGCGTCGGCCAGGGCGCGATGGCGGGGCGTGTCGGGCGCCCCGAAGAAATCCGCCAGGGTGGCGAGCTTGCAGTTCGGCACCTCGTCCTCGGTGAGCAGCAGCCGGGCCAGCGTGACGGTGTCCAGTACCGGCGGGGCAGGCCAGCGCCGCCCGGTTCCGGCGCACGCCGCGCTGAGAAAGCCGACGTCGAAGGGGGCGTTGTGCGCGGTGAGCACGCTCCCGCGGGCGAAGTCGAGGAAGCGGGGCAGCACCGCGCCGACCGGGGGAGCGAGGGTGACCATGGCATCGGTGATGCCGGTCAGGGTGACGATGTCGGGCGGGATCAGCCGGCCCGGGTTGACCAGGGCGGCGAACTCGCCGCGGACCTCCCCGCCGCTCAGCCGGACCGCGCCGATCTCGGTGATGCCGTCCGCGTCGGATGACCATCCCGTGGTCTCCACGTCCACCACGACGAAGTCAAGCGTGCTGAGCGGCCGCCGCCGGATTCCGGGGGTCCACGGGTGGCGCAGCCGCATCCTGGCCGCCGCCGCCAGCTCCCTTACTAGCCCGTCGAGCACGATCACGCTGTCACGGTAGGCGGGGGTACCGACACTCGGGCCAAGGCTCGCCGGCGGCGCCCGGGACCGGGGAACGCCGGCGGTGTCTCAGGGCCGGGCTCGCCGGCGTACCGCGGGGGCATCACCCGGCAGCGGCGCTCCCCGGCCCAGGCTCAGCTCAGCTCGGCCCGGTAGCACTCGGTCACGTAGGGCAGCTCCAGCTCACCCACCGCGGCCGGCCCGAGACGGCGGTCGGCGAGGCGTGCCACCCCGGCCAGTACCGCGGCCCGCTCCTGGTCCGTCATCGTGATCACGTAGCTGCGTGAGGCGGCCAGGTCGATCAGCTCGTCCCGGCTGAGCTGGTGCGTCCACTCGACGTCACGGTGTTCGACGGGCCCGAACGGTGGACCGACGATCCCCCGGTCCCCGCGGCGGTGGTCGCCCGGGTCGTGCAGGATCCGGCCGAGCTCGGCCACCCAGTCCTCCCGCTCGTCCCGGATATTCCAGACCAGGCCAAGCCGCCCGCCGGGGCCGAGCACCCGGGCCACCTCCGGGACCGCGCGGCTGCGATCCACCCAGTGCCACGCCTGGGCGACCAGCACCGCGTTGACGGAGTGGTCGGGCAGCGGGATCTGCTCCGCCGATCCGTCGTACACCGCCACGCCCGGGACCGCACGGGCCAGTTGCTCCCGCATGCCCTCGGAGGGCTCCACCGCGATCACGTCCAGTCCGCGGTCGCGCAGCTGGCGGGTCAGCTTCCCGGTGCCCGCGCCCAGATCGAGTACCCGCGAGGCGCCGTCCGGGAGCAGCCAGTCCACCGCCTCAGGTGGATAGGGCGGGCGGCCCCGCTCGTAGGCGGCCGCGGCCGCGCCGAAGGATGAGGCCTGCCGCCTGCGCTGTGCCGCGTCGTCGGTGTCACCGGGCATGCGGGAATTCTCCCAGGGCCGCCGGGGCAGCCACGGGCAGGGGCTGCCCGGGCCGGGCTGGCCTGCCAGGCGTGCGCCGGGTGACGGGCCAGGGCCGGAGTGTCAGTACCCCGGCCTAGCGTGAGCCCCGATGCACCCCGCCGCGGGTGCCGTGCCGACCGGCCGGGTCCGCTCCCGGCCGGGAGCCGAACCAGAGGAGGAGAGATGCTGATCGAGTGTGACCGCTGTGAAATGCGCGACATCGCCTGCCCGGACTGCGTGGTGACCCACCTGCTCGCCGACGGGGAACAGGTCGCCGACCTCGACCCCGCCGAGCAGCGGGCGCTTCGGGTACTCGCGGACGCACGGCTGGTATCACCGCTGCTGCTGCGTCCCTCAGCCAAGGCGTCCTGACCCGGGACGCGCCGTCCTGGGCTGGGACAGGCCGGCGTTGCAGCCGCGGTACGCCCGCGTTGGCGCGCGACACGCCGGCGTTCAGGCCGCGACACGCCGGCGCCGGACTCACGGCCGGCCTGACCGGAATCCCCGTACCTGGGGCAATCTGCGGGAACAGAAATGCCTGGCCATGGTCAAGCAGATCACCGGAGTTCGCGAAGCGGTTGAATTCCCCTCCCGAGCTTCACTAGTGTCAGCCCCGGTCGGTTCGCTCCTCAGCCACCACTATGGTGACGGCGGCCGGCCACCGCTGAGTCTTCGAGCTGGCCTACGACGGCCAGCCGGAGAGCCGGGGACCCATCGGAGGACTGTCCCGGGACAAGCCCGGAACGAGAGTCTTTCAGGGGTGAATCGGCCAGGTCGCGTCATGGCTCGCTGCATCGCGGTCACCGCGGTGCGGTCTGCCGTACCGTGATCCAGCCGTAGGGCATCTTCCACAGCCCGAACCCGTCAGCTCACCCGGTAGGCGGAGTGGAAGAAGGAGCGTGATCACGTACGTGAGTACGCGTCCAGCTGACGAGCCTGCTCAGTCGCCGCACACGTCAATCCCGGGCACCTCGGCGCGGGGCAGGACGGCTCCGCGCCGGACAGCCGCGCATAAGGCAGCCCTGCGCCGCGGGCTGGCCATTGGAGCCAGCGTGATGGCGGCCGGGGCCCTGGCCACCTTCGCCGGTTCCGCCGGAGCCGCCCCCAAGCCGACCGTCAGCCAGGTCCAGAAGTCGGTGAACCGGCTCACGTCCCAAGAGGACCAGGCGGCCCAGCAGTACGACCAGTCCGAGCAGCAGCTCAGCAGCGCCAAGCAGCGCCTAGCCCTGGTCAACCGCGAGGTCAAGACGGACCAGGCCAAGTTCGAGTCGATGCGCAACGAGATCGCGGCCATCGCCTCGGCGGCCTACGAGAACGGCAACATGACCTCCATGGGTGCCCTGCTGACCTCGGACAACCCCCAGGACGTGCTCAGCCAGGCGTCGGTGCTGCTGCAGCTGTCCAGTGACCGGTCCGCCCAGGTGAACGAGTTCATCCAGACGGCCCGCCAGCTCGAGCAGGCTCAGGTCACCGCGGTCCGGACCAAGAAGGCCATGGCGACCCTGGACGCCCAGGCCCTGGCCCGCAAGAGGTCCATCGGCAAGTCGCTGAAGCAGAAGCAGGCCCTGCTGGACACGCTCACCGCGGAGCAGAAGCAGACCGTGACCACGACCTCCACGATCGGGGTCGGTGGTACCACGAAGGCGACCAACCCGGTCCCGGTCAGCGGCGCGGCAGGCCAGGCCGTGGCCTACGCCTATTCCAAGCTGGGCGACCCGTACGTGTACGGGGCGACCGGGCCGAGCTCGTTCGACTGCTCGGGCCTGGTCCAGGCGGCCTGGGCCTCCGCCGGGGTCTCGATCCCGCGTACCACCTACGAGCAGGTGGCGGCGGAGCCAGCGGTGTCCACCTCCGACCTGCAGCCCGGCGATCTCCTGTTCTTCGACGGAGATGGCCACGTCGGGATATACGTCGGCGGCGGCGAGCTGATCGACGCCCCGCAGACCGGCGAGGACGTGGAGAAGGTTCCGCTGGCCGGCTGGTACGAGTCCAACCTGGACAGCGCCGCGAGGCCCTGACCCGCCCGCTCACCTGACGCGGCATAGCGGCGCCCCCGGGAACGCTCCGGGGGCGCCGCTATGCTCTTCCCCAGATGGCAAAGATCCTGATCGTCACCAACGACTTTCCGCCCAGGGCGGGCGGTATTCAGTCGTTCGTGCACGCCCTGGCCCTGCGGCTGCCTCCTGGCCAGGTGGTCGTGTACGCCCCCGCCTGGGAGGGTGCCGCCGGATTCGACCAGCAGCAGCCGTTCCCGGTGCTGCGCCACCCCACCTCGCTCATGCTGCCGGTGCCGTCGGTGCGCCGCCGTGCGGTCCGGGCCCTGGCCGAGCACGGCTGTGACACGGTGCTGTTCGGCGCAGCCGCACCGCTGGGACTGCTCGCTCCCGCACTCCGCAGCGCCGGGGCCCGGCGGATCGTGGCCCTGACCCACGGCCACGAGGCCGGCTGGGCGGCGCTGCCGGTCGCCCGCAGCCTGCTGCGCCGGATCGGTGACTCAGTCGACGTCGTTACCTACCTCGGCGAGTACTTCCGGGTCCGGCTGGCCCGGGCCCTGTCACCCGAGGCCGCGGCCCGGATGGCCCGGCTGGCCCCCGGCGTGGACAACGTGGCCTTCCACCCGGGCGCGGGCGGGACCGCGATCCGCGACCGGCTCGGCCTGACTGGCCGCCCCGTAGTGGTGTGCGTGTCGAGGCTCGTGAAACGCAAGGGACAGGACACCCTCATCCGGGCCTGGCCGCTGGTCCAGGCGCCCGGCGATCCGGTCCTCCTGCTGGTCGGTGGCGGCCCGGACGACGAGCGGCTGCACCAGCTGGCCCGCGAGCTCGGTGTCGCTGACTCGGTCGTGTTCGCCGGCCAGGTCCCGGACGGGGACCTGCCCGCGTACTACGACGCAGGCGACGTCTTCGCGATGCCCTGCCGGACCCGCCGCCGCGGCTTGGACGTCGAGGGCCTGGGCATCGTCTACCTGGAGGCCTCCGCGACCGGGCTGCCGGTCATCGCCGGTGACTCGGGCGGCGCGCCGGACGCCGTGCTCAACGGCGAGACCGGGTACGTCGTCCCGGGCCGCGACGTGACCGCCCTCGCGGCCCGGCTCTCCGAACTGCTCACCGATCCAGCCGGAGCCCGGGCCATGGGGGAGAAGGGCCTGGCCTGGGTGGACCGCGAATGGCGCTGGGACCTGGTTGCGCGGCGGCTCGACCAGATCCTGGCCGGCTGAGCCGCCACCCTGGTCAGTCGGGCTGAGCCAGTCGGGCTGAGCCAGTCGGGCCGGGTCAGTCGGGCCGGGTCAGCCGTCTGCGGTCACTCGTAGAGGGCGTCGATGTCTGCGGCGAAGTCCTTGGCCACCACGCCCCGGCGGACCTTGAGCGACGGCGTAAGGTAGCCCTCCTGCTCGGTGAAGTCGACCGGGAGTATCCGGAACCGGCGGATCGACTCGGCCCGGGAGACTGCCTTGTTCGCGTCGTCCACCGCGGTCTGGATCTCGGCGATCATCTCGGGGCTGTCCGCCAGCTCCGCCAGGCTGGCCGAGGCCAGCTCCGGGTGCCGCCCCTTCCAGGGTCCCAGGGCCTCCTCGTCGAGGGTCACCAGGCAGGCGACGTAGGGCCGGCCGTCCCCCACGACCATGGCCTGGCTGACCAGAGGATGCGCGCGCAGCCGGTCCTCCAGCACCGCCGGGGCGACGTTCTTGCCCCCGGCCGTGACGATGATGTCCTTCTTCCGGCCGGTCACCCGCAGGTGGCCGTCGTCGAGCTCGCCCAGGTCGCCGGTGTGCAGCCAGCCGTCGGCGTCGATCATCTCGGCGGTCGCGGCCTCGTTGTGCCAGTAACCCGGGAAGACGTTCGGCCCGGACACGAGGATCTCGCCGTCGTCCGCTATCCGGATCGTCACCCCGGGTACCGGCCGCCCGACCGTGCCGATCTTGTTATGGCTGGGCAGGTTGGCCGAGACCACCGGGCTGGTCTCGGTGAGGCCGTAGCCCTCCAGGACGGTGATGCCCACGCCGCGGAAGAAGTGCCCGAGCCGCTCACCCAGCGGGGCGCCGCCGGACACGGCGTACTGGACCCGGCCGCCGGTCGCGGCGCGCAGCTTGCTGTAGACGAGCCGGTCGTAGACGGTGTGCGCGGCCCGCAGTCCCAGGCCCTGGCGGCCGGGGGCGGCCCGCCCCTCGACGCCCAGGGTCTTACTCCACTCGATCGCCGTCCGCGCGGCCTCCGCGAAGATGTGGGCCTTCAGCTGGCTCGCCGAGGCCTGCAGTTCCGCGCCGCTGTACACCTTCTCGAAGACCCTCGGGACGGCCAGGATGAACGTCGGCTGAAAGCTCCCCAGGTCGGCGACGAGGTTCTTCGCATCCGGGGTGTGCCCGAGGACGGTGCCTGACTCCAGGCAACCGACCTGGATGATCCGCGCGAAGGAATGTGCCAGAGGCAGGAACAGCAGGGCCGAGCGCCCGGACACGGTGAAGATCTCCGGCAGGGCGGCGATCGCGTTGCGTACGTCGGCGAGCATGTTCGCGTGGGTGAGCTGGCATCCCTTGGGGCGGCCTGTGGTCCCGGAGGTGTAGATGATGGTGGCCAGGTCGGCGGCGGTGCGGGCCGCGCGCCGCTCGGCCAGGGCGTCGTCACTGACAGTGGCACCGTCCGCGGCCAGGCTGTCGAGCGGCCTGGCCGCGTCCGCGCCGTCACTGGCCCCGCCCTTCGATCAGCCAGATCCGCTGCACGGCTGGCAGCCGGCCCAGCACCTCGGCGATGGCCTCGACGTGCGCCGGGGTCTCGGCGATCAGCGCCCGGGCGCCTGAGTCGCTCAGGATCCACTCCACCTGCTCGGCGGAGGACGTCTCATAGATAGGTACCGTGACCGCGCCCGCCGCGAGGATCGCGTAGTCGGCCACTGTCCACTCGTACCTGGTCCGGGACAGCAGGGCCACCCGGTCACCTGCCCCGATACCGGACGCGACGAGCCCCTTGGCCAGCGCCGTGACGTCGCCGCGGAACTGCGCGGCGGTTACCTCGCGCCAGGGCGGCCCGCCGCCGTCGGCCTGGCGGCGCATGATCACGGCCTCGGGCTCGCGATCCGCGCGCTCGAAGACCACGTCGGCGAGACTGGCCGACGGCGCGATCTCCACCACCGCGGGGACGCTGTATTCCTGCATGACAGCTCCTGCCGGTCATCGTGGGTCCTCGGGTGAACGACTGCACCGTACCCCGGCCTGGTCCCCCCGGAAGCTACCAGCAGGTAGCCCACTCCAGACTACCCGGGCCAGCCTGCCCTCGCCGGGCCGCCGGTTGTGGCAATCTGACGGGATGCCCACGCCCTGGGAGTACGGCTCCCTGATCATCATTGCCCTCGCGCCCGGCGAGCAGCAGCCGCCAGAGCACTCGGTCGGGATCCTGGTCACGGCCCTGCAGGCCCGGGTCGTATCCGTGGTGGAACTCGGTGACCTGACCCCGGGGGAGAGGTACGTCGCCATGAACGCCGTGGGGGAGGAGGGCTGGATCATCACCGGCCCCGGCGTCCGGTCCGACTTCAGCCGGGGGACTCCGGTCCGGATCGGCAGCAACTCGAGGCTGGCCCCCTGGCTGGCCGGGACGCTCGCGAACCACCCGGTGGGCTCGTGGTCTCGCGGGTACTTCGAGTACCCGCTGCGCCGCCCGCACGACTGACGTGCGCCTGAGCCCCTCTCGGGGGCAGGCCGGGGGAACGCGGGCTTGTACGGTTGGCTCATGCGGGTGCACGTGGTCAGCGACGTTCATGGCCGCGCGGAGGCGCTCGCGGACGCCGGTGGTGCGGACGGCTTCATCTGCCTGGGCGACCTGCTGCTGTTCATCGACTACGCCGACCACCGGCAGGGCATCTTCCCCGATCTGTTCGGCACCGAGGCGACGCAGACGTTCGTCGCGCTGCGCCTGGCCAAGCGGTTCGACGAAGCCCGGGAGCTCTCCCGGCGGCTCTGGGGCCAGCTGGACGGTGACCCGTCCGGGTACGTGCAGCAGGCGGCCTCCAGCCAGTACGCGCGACTGTTCGCGGCCATGCCCGAGCCCGCCTACATGACCTACGGCAACGTGGACATCCCGCCGCTGTGGCAGCAGCACCTGAAGCCCGGGCACGAGGTCCTCGACGGGCAGCGGGCCACGCTCGGCGGTTGGACCTTCGGGTTCGTCGGCGGCGGGCTGCCTTCCGCTTACCGGACCCCCTATGAGATCGACGAGGACGCCTACGCGGCCAAGGTGACCGCCACGGGCGAGGTCGACGTGCTCTGCACGCACATCCCGCCGGCCGTCCCGCAACTGCTGTACGACACCGTGGCGCGCCGTCTCGAACGGGGCAGTACGGCCATCCTTGACCACATCCGCCGGACTCAGCCCCGGTACGCCTTGTTCGGCCACGTGCACCAGCCGCTGGCCCGCCGGGTCCGGATCGGCCGCACCGAGTGCATCAACGTGGGGCACTTCCGCGCCACCGGGGTCCCGTACGTCCTGGAATGGGAGTAGCCGCCGCAGCTCACGCGGCCCGGCCGGCGTGCCGGGCGCGGGCGTGGCGGTACGCTCCGAGCATGGCCGACAGGACGACGTCGAGCATCTCCATCGCCGCTACGGGGCCGGACGTGATGGCCGTGATAGCCGATTTCGCCGCTTACCCGCAGTGGGCGTCCGCCGTGCGCTCCGCCGAGGTGATCAGGCGCGACGCGGACGGCCGCCCCAGCCTGGTCCGATTCAGCCTCGACGCCGGGATGATTAAGGACAGCTACGGCCTTAGCTATGAGTGGGACGACTCCGGGGTTCGCTGGGATCTCGCCGAGCCAGGCTCGGTCATCAGCTCGATGACCGGCGGCTACTCACTGGCTGACCAGGCCCGCAGCACCGAAGTCACCTACGAGCTCAGCGTCGACCTCCGGGTGCCGCTGCTCGGCATGCTGAAGCGCAAGGCAGAGAAGGTCATCATCGACACCGCGCTGAAGGGGCTCAAAGCCCGCGTCGAGGGCCTGCGCGCGCAGGCCACGGCTGCGGGAGGCACACAGTTGGACAAGGACAGGGAAGAAGGCGCGACGTGACGGAGCGGCAGCCAGGCAGTGACCCGATCGGCGAGCTCCAGCGATGGCTGGTCCGCTCGGGGGCGCGCAGCGTGACCCGGGGACTGGGTGATCAGGTTCGTACCGCACTCGGCGGCAACACGCACGGGGACGTGTGGGAGAACGCGACGGCCGACAACGAGGCCCCGGAATGCCAGTGGTGCCCGATCTGCCGGGCCCGGCGCAAGCTGCGGGATTCCAGCCCCGGCCTGTCCTCGGCCGTGGCGGCCGCAGGCGACGCGGTCTCCGTGGTGCTGCAGGACGCGGCGACTGCGTTCGAGGCGGCCGTGGCCGCGGCGGGACGGCAGGCCCGGCCCCGGGACGACGCGCCGGGCACCGGGGCAGTATGGGACGAGGCGACCGACGAGCCGGCCCGGCCGCGGCCGCGAGTCCTGCCGGACCCGCCCGCCTGGCCGGACGAACCGGGAGAGTCGTCCAGCACGGCTGACCCGTGGGCCCAGGCGGCGGATCAGGGCAAACCGCCGGCTCAGGCGGGGGAGACGGCCGAACCGGGCCCCGGCCCGTCCACGCCGTCCGGCCCGGGGGAGCAAAATCCCACGTAACGTTGACCACGCCTTGGCGTGACCGCAGCGGATCACGTGGCATCGTGAAGTGTGGCCTCACATAGTGCGGTGATGCACGCAGCCCGCGCCGCCGGGCACGCGGCCGCCGGCGGGCACGCTGCCGGCGGCCATGCCGGGCTGGGTGGCGTAGCGCTCGGCGGCGGAGGCGGCGGCCTGGCGCACCTGATCGTCCGGCTGATCGTCTGGCGGCTGATCTGGCGGGTGGGCTTCATGCTCTGGCGGATCCACCTGTTCGGGCCGTACATCGTCCTGCTGATCGTCGCGGTCCTGGTGACGCTGGTCATCCTCAGGTCCCGGCGTGGCCGTGGCTGGCCGGGACCCCGCGGGCCGGGACCCCGCTTCCCGGGACGGCGGGGCAGCAACGATCCCTTCGGGGGCACCGATGACCAGGCAGGCCCGCGCGACTGGTGACCTCAGGTCCACCGGGAGCGAGACCACCGGGCCGCCAGACCACCGGGCCGCCAGACCACCAGACCAGCGGGCGGTCAGACCACCGCGCCGTCGTCCGGGCCTGAGTCCCGGGGGGGCTTGTCACCCATCCTGATCACCAGGGTCGCGAAGCCGCCGACGAACGCGGCCACGGCCAGGAAAGCGGCCCAGCCCGGGATCGCCCAGCCCACCATGGTGGCCAGCAGCAGGTAGCCGGGACCGCCGAACAACGCCACCCAGGCTCCCTTGGCCGTGGGGTCGAGCGAAGGCAGCGGCGGCGGCACCGGCGGCACGAACTCCCCGTCGTCCGCCGCGGCCGGGGGGACCGGACTGGCCGGGCGGACGATCCGCGGCCGGCCTCCATTGGCGGGGCCGGCGGGGGCGGGGGCTTCGTGGCGGCCGGTGGGACCGGGCCCATGCGCGGCGGGACCGTTGGCCGCCGGGCCGGTAGCGGTGGAAGCCGGAGGGCCGTCCGGGTCCGGATCGTCGCGGTGATCTGGGGCCGGGCGCGCGGCCGGGCCGTCGGCCGGCCCGGGGCCGGGGCTGCCGCCGGGGTCGGGACCGAGGTCCAGCGCCGGGTCCGTGTCGTCGCTGAGGTCGAGGCTCAGCGAGGGATCTGTGTCCGGGCCACTGTCCGGCAGCGTTCCGGCCCGCCGCGAGCCGGCCAGGTTCTCCCGCTCTGGCCACGGCATCGGCCCGCCGTCCGCCTCGGGCTCGGCCTCGTAGTTCGCGATCAGGTCACGCCAGGCGGCTTCCTCACCGCCCGATGCGCCCCGCTCGCTGCCCTTCACTCCGTCTCCGCATGACTATGCGCACGGACGAACTCCAGGCTCCCCGCGAAGATCGTTGGTGCGTCGTTGTCCAGCGTGGCCACATGATAGCTGTCCGGGCAGTCACGAACGGTCAGCTGCCCGCCGGGCAGCCCGGCCCGCAGCACCCGCAGGCTGGCCGGGCCCACGACGTGATCGACGGTGCTGCGGTAGACCAGCACCGGCTGGGTCACCTCGCTCAGCTGCGACTGGGTCAGCCGCCACAACGCGGGCAGCGAGGCCGCCGCCCGCACCGGGACCCGGGTGTAGCCGAGTTCGGTGACACCCTCCTTCTTGATGTCGCTGGCGATCCCGGGCAGCGACGGAACCACCAGCTTGAGCACCGGCGCCAGCATGAACAGCTTCGTATCGGCGGCCAGCGACGGGTTGACCAGGACCAGCCCGCTGACGCCGGTCCCGCGCTGCTCGGCCATCCGCAGCGCCAGGCAGCCGCCCATGGACAGGCCCATCACGAAGATCTCGTTGCTCTGCCCGCGCAGTTCCTCATAACCGCGGTCCGCCTCCGCGTACCAGTCTTCCCACCGGGTACGGGACATCTCCTGCCAGGTGGTGCCGTGACCGGGCAGCCGGGGGACGGACACCGTCAGGCCCGCCTCGGCCAGGTACTGCGCCCAGGGCCGCAGCGATCCCGGAGAGCCGGTGAACCCATGACAGAGCAGGACACCGGTGCCGCTGCTGCCCGCGTGGAAATAGGGTTCCGCGCCTGGGATGACTGGCATGGGTTCATCGTCCTCTACGCCGGGGGCCGGGAGTGCACGCCCGTCTCCTGAACCGGTGTCCCGGGATCTGGCCGCGCATCGCACGCTCTGGCATCGTCGCATGGCACGCGGCTCGCCGCACCCTGCCCGGCCGCGTAATCACTGGTGACGGGCCGCCGCTTTCCCGGGTATCTCGTGCGACGATGGGGGCGTGTTCTACTGGGTGGTCAAGGCGATCCTGGGCCCGTTCCTGGCGCTCATCTTCCGGCCCTGGTCGGAGGGCATCGAAAACGTGCCCCGGGAGGGACCGGCCATCATCGCCAGCAACCACCTCTCCTTCGCCGATCACTTCTTCGGCCCGCTGCCGCTGCCGCGTAAGGTGACCTACCTGGCCAAAGCGGAATACTTCACCGGCCGTGGTGTGAAGGGGCTGCTCAGCAAGGCTTTTTTTAGCGGGCTGGGGCAGATTCCGGTGGACCGGGCGGGCGGCCAGGCCAGCGAGCGGGCCATCAAGACCGGCCTGCGCGTGCTGGCCCAGGGCAAGCTGCTCGGCATCTATCCGGAGGGCACCCGGACCCCGGACGGGCGGCTGTACCGGGGCAAGACCGGGGTGGCCCGGCTGGCCCTGGAATCGGGGGCGCCGGTGATCCCCTGCGCCATGCTCGGCACGTTCCAGCTGATGCCGTCCGGCAAGCTGATCCCGCGGCTGCGCTACCGCCCCGGCGTTCGCTTCGGCAAGCCGCTGGACTTCTCCCGCTACGCCGGGCTCGAGTCCGACCGGCTCGTGCTGCGCGCCGTGACCGACGAGATCATGTACGCGATCATGGCCCTGGCCAGCCAGGAGTACGTGGACGAGGACGCGCAGCGGGCCAAGGAGCGGCTGAAGGCAGCGCACAAGGCCGAGCGGCTGGTTCACGCGTCCACCGAGGGCCGCTCCGCCAGGTAGCCCGGCTGGCCCTCCCGTCCGGGGCCGCCGCGCCGCCACCGGGCGCTCAGCCGGCGGCGCACCGCCCGCCCCGCGCGCTGCAGGAGGAGCGCCAGGGCCAGCAGCAGCGCCGCGGCGATGCCGTCCAGCCAGAAGTGGTTGGCGGTGACGACGACCGCGAGCAGGGTGAGCACGGGGTAGCCCAGCGCCAGCCAGCGCCAGTGGCTCCTGGACACCTGCACCACGACCAGAGCCACCAGCAGCGCCCAGCCCACGTGAACCGAGGGCATCGCCGAGAGCTGGTCGGCGTTGAATCCGGCTACGGAGCCGTAGACCGACTGGCCGTAGCGCGCCGCGGTATCCACCATGCCGTCGCCGGGGAGCATGCGCGGCGGCGCGACCGGCAGGAACTGGATCAGCAGCGCGCCGGCCGTGAACAGCACCAGCGTGATCCGGACCTGCGGGTATTGCCGGCGATGCCGGGCGTACACCCAGACCAGGCAGCCGATCAGCACCACGAAGTGCAGCGACGCGTAGTACAGGTTGAGCGCCTGGACGAGCAGCGGATGGCCGAGGAACGCGCGCTGGACCTCCGTCTCACTGGGCAGGTGGACGACCCGCTCGGCGTGCCAGATCCACTGGGCCCGGGCCAGCGCTCCGTCCGGGCCGATCAGGCTGAAGCTTCCCGCCAGCTGCCACAGGGCGAACAAGGCCAGCAGGATGGCGGCTTCCTGCGCGATCCCGGCCGCCATGGCCAGCCGGCGCGGCCAGGGACCGGCGGTGCCGTGGCCGGCGTTCGCCTGGTCCTTGCTGGCCTGGTCGCCTGCCGGCCAGGTTCCGGCTGGCCTGGTCGCCGCCGGCCAGGTTCTGGCCGGCCTGGTTCCCGGCGCCGCGGGTGACGGCGGCCTGGTTCCCGGCGGTGGCCTGCGGCCGGGGCAGCCGGGCCGCGCGGCGGACTGCCACCGACGCGCCGCCCAGGCACGCCGCAGTGATCGCCGCCGCCCGCCAGGACAGCTCCAGGTCGATCATGTGGCGTACCCCCAATCCCGCCGCCGGATTCTGCCTGGCCTCTCCTGATCAACCAAGCGTCCCCCGCGTCCAGCAAACGCTAAGGTTACGGCCCTTGATTAAAGGAGCGGATTAATGACTGAAATACCGATGGAGCCCCCGGGGATTCCCGGAGCGCCCGGGAGTGGTCCGGGAACTCTGAGCGCTCCACCCGCCGGCGGCGGCGGGCCGGGCGCCCCGGACGAGATCCTGGTGGCCTTCGCGGAGCCGGCTGAGCAGCGCCGGCTCGACTGTCCTGGTGCGGATCATCCTGGCGATACCGCACCTGGTCGTGCTGTACATCCTCAGCATCGCCTCCGAGGTGGTGGCGCTGATCTGCTGGTTCGCCGCGCTGTTCACCGGCCGCCTGCCTGGCGGGCTGGCCGACTTCCAGGTCGGCTACCTGCGCTGGCTGACCCGTTTCGCCGCGTACCTGTTCCTGCTGACGGACGACTACCCCCCGTTCGAGTTCGCTGAGGCGCAGTACCCCGTCCGGCTCCAGGCCGAGCCGGGCCCGCTCAACCGGCTCGCTGTCCTGTTCCGGATCATCCTGGTCATCCCCGCCGCCATTGTCGCCGCGGTGCTGGGCTACGGCCTGAGCTTCCTGGTCATGTTCGTGACCTGGCTGATCGTGCTCATCGCGGGCCGGATGCCGCGGCCGCTGCACGAGGCGCTCGCGGCCGCCGTGCGATACCACGTCAGGGTAACCGGCTACTTCCTGATGCTCACCGCCCGCTACCCGGGTGGCCTGTTCGGTGACCCGGCCACGTCCGCCTTCGTCGCGGCGCCCGCGGGCGGGGGCTTCCCGGCCGGGCCGCCCGACCCGGCGGCCCCGGGCTGGGGGCAGCCTGCCCCGGGCCAGCCTGGGTACGGCGAGCTCGGATACGGCGCCCCGGCGGACGGCGCGTTCGACTACGGAACCCCGGTGGCGCCTGGCCAGCCCGCCCCGGACAGGACCGGCGAGCCCGGCTACGGCCAGCCCCCGCCGGGCTACGGCCAGCCCGCCCCGGGCCAGCCCGGAGGCTACGGCCAGCCTTCCGCTTACGGTCAGCCAGCCGGGCCCGTTCGCTGGCTTGGCGGCGACGATCCCTGGCGGCTGGTCCTGTCCCAGACGGCCAAGCGGCTGGTCACCCTGTTCCTGGTGCTGGGGGTGATCTTGGCGGTCGGCTACGTGGTGCTCATCAGCGTGGTCGCCGCGACCTCCAGCAACAACAGTGTCACCCGGGCCGAGGCGACGATCTCGGTCGAGAGCTCGTTCGCGACACTCAGCAGCACGCTGTCCACCTTCGACTCGAAGGTCACGGCCTGCCAGGGCAAGCTCAGCTGCGTCAACAAAGCTGACGCTCAGATGTCCCGGGCTTTCGGCGCGTTTGCCCAGGAGATGGGCGGCAAGTCGATGCCCGACGCCGCGTCCACCGCCGCGGCGGACCGGGTGCGGTCGGACGCGAGCCTGGCCAGCAGCGACTTCGCGCGCCTCGCCGCGGTCACGTCGCCGGCGCAGTACCAGCAGGTGGTGGCCAGCACCGGGCTGGAGTCCCTGCTCGGCCGCTTCGACGAGGACTACCGGGCCCTCGGCGGCACCCTCGGCGCCCGCTGACCCCTCCGGCCGCTCACCTTCGGCACGCCAGGCAGGCGTGCGGGCGCCGCTTCCATGACGTTATTTCGTCATGGAAGCGGCACCCGCGCGGTGGCCGGATCAGCCAGCGGAGTGGCTGGGAGCCTGCGGGTGTCTAGGCCTGCGGGGTTGAGGGCTGAGCCCACCGGGGGACAGGTTAGTCGGCGGACCAGCCTTTGGTCCGGGATACGGCCCGGCGCCAGCGGGCGTAGGCCGCGTCGTCCCGGGGGCCGGGATCGAACCGGCGGTCCAGCCGCCAGGTCGCGGCCAGCTCGTCGGTCGAGGACCAGGTCCCGGTGGCCAGGCCGGCCAGGAACGCGGCCCCGAGCGCGGTGGTCTCACCGACCAGCGGGCGTTCCACCGGGACCTGCAGCTGGTCCGCCTGGATCTGCATGAGGAGGTCGTTGGCGCTGGCCCCGCCGTCGGCGCGCAGCACGCGGCCGCCGTCCGGCGAACCCCCCTCCAGCATGAGGTCGGCCACGTCGCGCACCTCGAAGGCGATCGCCTCGAGCGTGGCCCGGACCACGTGCGCCCGGGTCGTGCCGCGGGTGATGCCGAACATCGCCCCCCGGGCGTCCGGATCCCAGTCGGGGGCGCCCAGGCCGGTGAGGGCGGGCACGAACACCACGCCGCCTGAGTCGGGCACGCTCCGCGCGAGCGCCTCGCTCTGCGCCGCGTGGTCCAGCAGGCCGAGCCCGTCCCGCAGCCACTGGACCGCGGCGCCGGTGACGAACACCGAGCCCTCCAGCGCGTAGGTGAGCTGGCCAGAGCCGTCCATCCAGGCCACCGTGGACAGCAGCCCGGCCGCCGAGCGCACCACGTCTGGCCCGGTGTTGGCCAGCACGAAGGACCCGGTCCCGTAGGTGCACTTGGTGTCGCCCGGGCTGAAACAGGCCTGGCCGAACAGCGCCGCCTGCTGGTCGCCGGCGATGCCCGCCAGCGGGACGTCCAGACCGAGGAACGAGGCCGGGTCGGTACGGGCGGCCACCCCGGTGGACGGCACGACCTCGGGCAGCGCGCGCTGGGGGACCCGCAGCAGGTCGCACAGTTCCGCCGACCACTGGCCCGTCCCGATGTCGAACAGCAGCGTGCGCGAGGCGT
This sequence comes from uncultured Actinomycetes bacterium, assembly GCA_963844695.1. GTDB lineage: Bacteria > Actinomycetota > Actinomycetes > Streptosporangiales > Streptosporangiaceae > RYN-230. The sequence continues at coordinate 301,059 of CAWJPL010000039.1, read as the reverse complement.
TGGAGGCGTCGGTCACGTGCCGCGCGCCCGCGGTCATCCGGGCGATCAGGTAAGAGTCCACCGTGCCGCAGGCCAGCGACCCGTCGGCCAGGCCCCGCCAGGTCCCCGGGTCGTGCTCGGCCAGCCAGGTGAGCTTGGTCCCGGTGAAGTACGGGTCGAGGCGCAGTCCGGTCAGCGCGCTCACCCGGGGCTCGTGCCCGGCTTCGCGCAGCGCCTCGCAGATCCGGGCCGTCCGCCGGTCCTGCCACACGATCGCCCGCCGCGGGGCAGCCAGCGTGCCCCGGTCCCAGACCACCGCCGTCTCCCGCTGGTTGGTGATCCCGAGACTGCTGACCGGCGGGTCACCCGCCCGGGCCAGAGCCTGGCGGGCCGCGGCCAGAGTCGCCTGCCAGATGTCCTCAGGCAGATGCTCGACCCAGCCCGGCTCCGGGAAGTACTGCCGGAATTCCTGGTATCCGCGCCCGGAAACCAGGCCGTCCTCGGTCACGACCAACGCAGTGACGCCGGTTGTTCCGGCGTTGACAGCCAGCACGCTCATGGGGACTAGTGTTGCCCTATGCGAGTTGGAGTGCTGACGGGTGGCGGAGACTGCCCGGGCTTGAATGCGGTCATCCGGGCGCTGGTCCGCCGGGGCACGGCGGAGTTCGGCTACGAGTTCGTGGGCTTCCGCGACGGGTGGCGCGGGCCGCTCGAAGGCGACACCGTGCCCCTCGACGTGCAGGCGGTGCGGGGGATCCTGCCGCGGGGCGGGACGATCCTCGGCTCGTCGCGTACCAACCCCCTGGCCGAGAGCGCGGCGAGCGGGGGCCGGTCCGGGGTGGAGCGGATCAAGGACAACCTGTCCGGCCTCGGCGTGGACGCCCTGGTGGTGACCGGCGGCGAGGACACCCTGGGGGTGGCCACCCGGCTCTACGGGGAAGGTGTCCCCGTGGTCGGGGTGCCGAAGACCATCGACAACGACCTGGGTGCCACGGACTACACGTTCGGCTTCGACACCGCGGTGAACATCGCGATGGAGGCCATCGACCGGCTGCACACCACGGCGGAAAGCCACCACCGCGCGCTGATCTGCGAGGTGATGGGGCGGCACGCGGGCTGGATCGCGCTGCACGCCGGGCTGGCCGGCGGGGCCAACGTCATCCTCATCCCGGAGAAGCCCTTCAGCATCGAGAAGGTCTGCGCCTACGTGGAGCACCGGTTCCAGACCCGGTACGCGCCGATCGTGGTGGTGGCCGAGGGGGCCACGCCCCAGGAAGAAGACGTCCAGGTCACGCGACCAGCGGCTGGACGCGTTCGGCCACGTGCGCCTGGGCGGCGTCGGCATGATGCTGGCCGACGAGATCGAGAAGCGGACCGGCAAGGAAGCGCGCTGCACCGTGCTGGGCCACGTCCAGCGGGGCGGGACCCCCACCGCATACGACCGGGTGCTCGCCACCCGCTTCGGGATCCACGCGATCGGTGCCGTGCACGACGGCGACTTCGGCACCATGGTGGCGCTGCGCGGTACGGACATCATCCGGGTACCGCTGACCGAGGCCACCCGCGAGCTCAAGACGGTGCCGCCGGAGCGCTACGCCGAGGCCGAGGTCTTCTTCGGCTGAGGCAGTGGGGCTGGCCTCGGCAGCCGGCCGCTCAGCGGACCTGGACGGCGACCAGGCAGGCGTCGTCGCTGGTGTCGGAGCGGGAGCTGCCCATCAGGTGGTCGGCGAACCGGGCCACATCATCCACCGGGCCGCTGGCCAGGCACAGCAGCGCCTTCATCGAGTCGTCGATCGTCTCGTCGTGCCGCTCGATGAGGCCGTCAGTGAACAGCGCGAGCGCGTCTCCCGGCTTCAGCGTGATGGTCAGCTCCTCGTAGGTGACGTCCGGGTCCGCGCCGACCAGCACCCCGCCCGGCAGCGCCAGTTCCCGCGCCACCCCGTCCCGCACCAGAAGCGGCGAGGGGTGCCCCGCCCCGGAGCAGCGCAGCGCCCGCTGGGCCGGGTCGTACATCCCGCACACCACCGTGCCGATGATGCCGTCGGTGAGATAGCACGCCACCTTGTTCAGCCAGTCCAGCAGCTGCGCCGGCCCCGCGCCGGTGATCGCGAGACCGCGCAGGCAGTTCCGCAGCGCCACCATGCCGGTCACCGCGTCAATGCCGTGACCGGCGATATCCCCGACCACGAGCAGCACTTCTTTACTAGGCAACAGGACCGTGTCGTACCAGTCACCGCTGACCAGATTCCCCGGGCCCGCAGGCCGGTATCGGGCGGCGATATCCAGGCCGGCGATCTCCACCGGTTTCGGGGTCCGCGGGGTGATGGCCTGCTGCAGCCGCAGCGCCAGCCGGTGTTCCTCCTCCGCCCGCTCCTCGGTGTCGGCCAGCCGGTCCCGGGTCGCCGCGAAGGCCACCTGGGTGTGGTAGTCCGCGGACACGTCCTGGTAGGCACCACGCACCGCGACCAGCGTGCCGGCCTGGTCGGTGACCGGCTCAGCGAACGCGCGCATCTGCCGCACGCTCTCGTCGTCGGCCCGGATGATCCGGAACGCGGCGGCGGCCTCCTGCTTGTCCTCCAGCAGCGTGGCGCGGAAACTCTCCACCACCGGCAGGTCGTCCGGGGGGACGTGGGCGTGCAGCTCGGCTACCGGGACCGGCTCGCCTGGCGGCTGCCCGAACAGCGCGAACGTCCGCTCGGTCCAGAGCACCTCCCCGGTGAGCAGGTTCTCCTCCCAGCCGCCGATCCGGCCGAGCCGCTGCGCCTGGTGGAGCAGAGCCCCGAGGCGCTCGACCTCGCCCGCGGGCCGCCAGGTGATCACCACGCCGTCGTAGAGGCGGGCGATGCGGACCTCCAGGACGGGGGCGGCCAAGCCCCCGGCCACCGGGGCGGCGATGATCTCTCCTGAGGTGTACCGCGCCTCGCCGGTGGCCATCACCTGGACGGCCCGGTCATACACCCCGCCGTCCAGCGCGGCGGCCGGGTAGACCTCCAGCAGCGGGCGCCCGGCCAGAGCCGCGGCCACCCGGCCCGCGGGGTCAGCGAAGTCCTTGCTTAGGTAGCTGATCCGGAAGTCGGTGATCACCCCGGTGTCGTCGCGGATCGCGGTGGCGAACAACGCCGAGCCGAGCAGGCTATCCAGCAGGCCGAAGGCCCACGACGCCCGGTGATCCGCGGCCAGGTCCCCGCTGGGCAGCCGGGTGCCGAGAGCCTGGGCGCAGACATCGGTGAGCGCGCCGATCTGCCGCCGCAGCGGATCGGGGAATCCCTCGAGCGGGTCGGGCCAGCAGATCTCCATCGCTCCGAGCGCCGCCCCCGGGCCGGGCAGCGGGAGCACCGCGCGGGCCCCCTGCGGCCAGTCGCCCATCAGCGGGGCCAGCGCGGCGTCCGGGCGGCCCGCGGGCCACCAGTACTCAGCGCCCTCGTCGGCGGCGCGCTGCACAGGGGTGTCCATGTCCGGGTGGATGCGCCGCCAGCGGCTGGCGTCGCGGGCCGAGAACCCAGCTTGCCCGGCCAGTTCCAGGCCGCCGTCGGGCTCGGCCAGCCACAGGGCCACAGCGATGGCGCCCGCCGGAGCCAGCGCCTCTTCCAGGACGGCGGCCGCGATGCCCCCACCGTCGTGCGCGGCCTCCGCGGCGGCCCCGGCCAGGGCGACCCGGTGCGTGCTGGGCATCGCGGCTTCGGGCGCGTCCGCGCCGTCCTGCTCGCTAGGATCACCGTCGGTCCCGGGCTGCGCCGTGACCTGTCCCGTGATCTGTGCCGCGAGTTCGGCCAGGCTTGTGCCCGATTCCGCGGAGAGGTGCGCCAACTGGGCCTGCGCCTCTGCTGGCGAGCAGCGGAGCCGCTCCATCAGCATGCCGCGGGCCAGGTCCACCACAGAGCGGCCAGCCGCCCCGGACTGCATCCGGTCCAGCTCACGCCGCTGTCGTGCAATTAGATCGCTTAGCCGTGCGAATTCTGCGCCGCTCGGTACTGTCACGGTAGGAGGCCTTCCCGGGAGGTTCGGCGGCTTGACTGTCACGTTACCGGGCTCAGGCTGTCCTTAACGCCTGTTTTTGAGCGCGTCAACGACAGTGGCAGTATCGGTCTGTCACAAACGCACAGAGGCTGGCCGCGCGGGCGCCGCGGCCACCGGCAGGAGGAGTCGTCATGGCGGAAGCAATGCTGGCGAGCAGCCAGCCCGCCGACCCGCGGCTGCAGCGGCTGCTCGAGGGCCTGACTGCGGTCCGTGGCGGGGACTTCAGCACTCGCCTGCCCCATACCGGCGACCCGCTGATGGACGAGATCGCCGCCGTCTTCAACAGCATGACCGACCAGCTGGCCCTGTTCACCTCCGAGGTGACGCGGGTGGCCCGGGAAGTGGGCACCGACGGCAAGCTCGGCGGCCAGGCCCAGGTACCGGGGGTCGCCGGGACCTGGAAGGACCTGACCGAGTCGGTCAACGCCATGGCCGACAACCTGACCGGGCAGGTGCGCGACATCGCCCAGGTCGCGACCGCGGTGGCCCGGGGGGATCTCAGCCAGAAGATCACCGTGGACGTCAAGGGCGAGATGCTGGCCCTGAAGGACACCCTGAACACGATGGTGGACCAGCTGTCCGCGTTCGCTGACGAGGTGACCCGGGTGGCGCGTGAGGTGGGCACCGAGGGCAGCCTCGGCGGCCAGGCCCAGGTCCCCGGGGTCGGCGGGACGTGGCGGGACCTCACCGACTCGGTGAACTTCATGGCGGGCAACCTGACCAGCCAGGTCCGCAACATCGCGCTGGTGACCACCGCGGTCGCCCAGGGTGACCTGTCGAAGAAGATCGACGTGGACGCGCGCGGTGAGATCCTCGAGCTCAAGACCACCATCAACACCATGGTCGACCAGCTGTCCTCGTTCGCGGCCGAGGTCACCCGGGTGGCCCGCGAGGTAGGCAGCAAGGGGCGGCTGGGCGGGCAGGCCGAGGTCGAAGGGCTGTCCGGGACCTGGAAGCGGCTCACCGAGAACGTCAACGAGCTGGCCGGGAACCTCACCCGCCAGGTCCGGGCCATCTCCCAGGTGACCAGCGCGGTGGCCACCGGGGACCTGACCCGGTCCATCTCCGTGGAAGCCGAGGGTGAGGTCGCCGAGCTCAAGGACAACATCAACGCGATGGTGCAGTCCCTGCGCGAGACGACCAAGGCCAACCAGGAGCAGTACTGGCTCAAGACCAACCTGGCCCGGATCTCCGGCCTGATGCAGGGGCACCGGGACATCGCCACGGTCGCTGAGCTGATCATGGACGAGCTGATCCCGCTGGTCGGAGCGCAGCACGGCACGTTCTTCATCGCTGGTGACTCCAGCGAGGGCACGATCCTGCGCCTCATCGCCGGGTACGGCCTGCGGGCCGACATCACGGCGCCCAGCCACTTCCGGCTGGGCCAGTCGCTGATCGGGCAGGTCGCCAAGACCAGGAAGCCCATCCTTGTCACCGACGCGCCACCCGACTACGTACGGATCTCCTCGGGGCTGGGCGACGGCGCGCCGGTCAACCTCATCGTCTTGCCCATCGTGTTCGAGGGGCAGGTCCTGGGCGTGATCGAGGCGGGCTCGTTCAGCCGGTTCACCCAGGTGCACCAGGACTTCCTGGAGCAGCTGATGGAGACCATCGGCGTCAACGTGAACACGATCATCGTGAACTCCCGCACCGATCACCTGCTGCAGGAGTCCCAGCGGCTGGCGGGTGAGCTCCAGTCCAGCACCGGCGAGCTGCAGGCCCGTCAGGGGGAGCTGCAGAGGTCCAACGCCGAGCTGGAGGACAAGGCGGTGCAGCTGGCCCGGCAGAAGCGCGACATCGAGATCAAGAACGCCGAGATCGAGCACGCCCGGCAGGAGATCGAGGAGCGCGCGCGGCAGCTGGACCTGGCGTCCCGGTACAAGTCCCAGTTCCTCGCGAACGTCTCGCACGAGCTGCGCACCCCGCTGAACAGCCTGCTCATCCTGGCCCGGCTGCTGGCCGAGAACCCGGCCGAGAACCTCAGCGCCAAGCAGGTCGAGTACGCGAACGTAATCCACTCGTCCGGGTCGGACCTGCTCTTGCTGATCAACGACATCCTGGACCTGTCCCGGGTGGAGGCCGGCAAGCTGGACGTGCACCCCGAGCCGTTCGCGCTGGGATCCCTGGCCGAGGACCTGCGCACCGTGTTCGAGCCGCTCGCGGCCGAAAAGCGGCTGGAGTTCGTCGTCGCGTCGGCCCCGGACGTGCCCGCCGAGGTCGTCACCGACCGGCAGCGGCTCCGCCAGGTGCTGCACAACCTGCTGTCCAACGCGGTCAAGTTCACCCCGCAAGGCCGGGTGGAGCTGCGGATCCGCCGGGAGACCCCGCAGATCCCGGGGGCCGAGCCGGGCCTGGCCTTCTCCGTGTCGGACACCGGCATCGGCATCTCCGACGACAGCCTCAAGACGATCTTCGAGGCCTTCCAGCAGGGCGACGGCACCACCAGCCGCCGCTATGGCGGTACCGGGCTGGGGCTGGCGATCAGCCGCGAGGTCGCTGCCGTGCTCGGCGGCCGGATCACCGCGCAGAGCGTCCCCGGCGGCGGCAGCACCTTCACCCTGTACCTGCCGGCCAGCTACCAGGGCAGTGACGACGTGAGGGGCAACCCTGCCCCCGGGGAGCCCCGGGTGGTCCCGCCGGCCAGGACGTCCGCCGCGAACCTCGCGCCAGCCGCCGCGCCGGCTGCCGCGGGCCGCCCGGCCGGGCTCAACGGGACCTCTGCCCCCGCCGCGAACGGCGCCGTCACGACCGGCACCGTCGCGACCGGCACCGTGCGACCGGCACCGGCGCGACCGGCACGTCACGACCGGCACGGGCACGACCGGGCACGAATGGCACCGTCGCCAACGGCGCCGCCGCGAACCCCACGGGCGCGAATGGGCCGCACGCTGGACTGAACGGCCGCAGAGTGCTGGTGGTCGACGACGACCTGCGGAACGTCTTCGCGATCACCAGCGTCCTCGAGCTCTACGGGCTCACCGTCGTCCACGCGCCCAGCGGGCAGCAGGGCATCGACACGTTGCGCGCCGATCAGGACATCGATCTGGTCCTGATGGACGTGATGATGCCGGAGATGGACGGCTACACCACCACCGCCGCCATCCGCAAGATGCCGGAGTTCGCCGACCTGCCGGTGATCGCGGTGACCGCCCGGGCCATGCAGGGAGACCGGGACAAGAGCCTGGCCGCCGGGGCCACCGACTACGTGACCAAGCCGGTGGACACCGAGGAACTGCTCGGCTGCATCAAGCGCTGGCTGCCCGCCGACCCGGCGGCCGACTGAGCCGGCGCCCAGCGGAGCCCGCCGCCGGGGCCAGCCGGCCGCGGGACCGGGCCGCTGGCCCCGGAGGCAGCAGCAGGCAGCTGTCGCCGAACTCGTGCCACAGGTAGCCGGCCGCCTCGGCCTCGCGGTAGGAAGCCTCGACGAGCGTCCGGCCGGCCACGGCCTCCAGCAGCGCGAGGTGTGAGGCACCGGCCTCGTGCCAGCCGGTGATCAAGCCGGTCACCACGCGGGCCGGGTGCTCCGGACCGAGCACCAGGCTCGTCCAGCCGCTCCGGGCGGTGACGGTCCCCGCTACCGGGTCAGCGTCAGTGCTTCGACAGTGACATCCGCGGGGCCCGCCACCGGGCCGGCGACGGTGTCCTCCACGGGGCCCGCCTGGCCCGCGCTCCCGGCGACGGCGCTCTCCAGGGCCCGGGTGCAGGTGGTGCCGACCGCGATCACCCGGCGGCCCGCGGCGCGGGTGAGGTTGACCAGGTCCGCGGTGGGTTGCGGGACCTCGAACCACTCGGGCAGCGGTGCCTCGCCCGCCTCCAGCGAGGCCACCCCGGTGTGCAGCGTGATCGGGGCGATCACCACCCCGGCCGCGATCAGCCTGGTGACCAGGTCCGTGGTGAACGGCCGGGCCGCGCTCGGCATCTCCGCGCTGCCGGGGGAGCGGGCGAACACCGTCTGGTAGGCGGTCAGCGGCCACCGGCCGGGGACGTAGGAGTAGCGGATCGGCTGGCCGTACCGGGCCAGGTAGCGGTGCACCGGGCCGTGGCCCGTCGTCACCGCGGCCGTCCAGATCCGGGCGGCCGCCGGGTCCGGGTAGGGCTGGAGCAGCGTGACCGAGCCGCCCCCGGGGAGCGTGATGACCTCGCCCGGGACCCCGTCGCCGAGCCGTCGTGACCCTGCCTGACCCTGCCTGAGTTCGACCAGCCAGGTTCCGTTATCTAGCTGGTTGGAGAGGTGAACGGTCACCGCGCTCCCGCCGGCGCGCTGCGCGGGGAGCGCGGCGGCCAGGGTGGCGGAGGTGTTGACGACCAGGAGGTCGCCCGGCGCGAGGAAGCGGGGCAGGTCGCGGAAGCGGGCGTGGACCAGGCCGTCCGGGGTGGCGGCGAGCAGCCGGACCCCGTCCCGGGTCAGCCCGCGAGCCTCGGGGGGCTGGCTGGCGGCGCGGTTCACCGGGCCACCGCCGCACTCTGCGGGAGGCTGGCCGCCGGGTAGTCGCTGGCCCGGTAGCGGCCGCTGGGCGGCCGCTCGCCGAGCAGCCGCAGCAGCGCCGCCGCGGCCAGCTCCGGCTCGGGCCGGTCGGAGATGTCCTCGCCGGGGAAGGCCTGCTGGTGCAGGGCGGTGCGCATGTCGCCCGGGTCGAACGCGTAGCAGCGCAGCGCGGGCTCTTCGGCGGCGAGGACCGCGGTGAGCTGGTCGAGCGCGGCCTTGGCTGAGCCGTAGCCGCCCCAGCCTGGGTAGGCGTCGGCGGCCGCGTCCGAGCTGACGTTGACCACCGTTCCGCCGGCGGCCGTGAGCGGGCCGCCCAGCAGCTGGATCAGGGCCAGCGGCGCCAGCACGTTGGTCTGGTAGACCTGGCCCAGTTCGGCCAGCGGGTAACGGCGCAGCACCGGCTGCGGGCTGGGCCCGAGGCGGCTGGCGTTGTTGATGAGCAGATCGAGGCGCCCCGCCGGGGTGATCGCCGTGGCGATCCGGGCCCGGTGCGCGGGGTCGGTCACGTCGCCGGGGATCGCGGTCACGGCGGGGAGCCCGCGGACGGCGGCGGCCAGTTCCGCCGCGTGGCGGGCGTCCACGACCAGGGACCAGCCGCGCTCCGCCAGGGCGCGGGCGACAGCCCGGCCCAGGCCCTGGGACGCTCCAGTGATCACAGCAGTAGGCATGGCTCCTCCGATGTCTTCCGGGTGCGATGCCCATACTGATAGCTGAAGTCAACTTGAAGTCAAGGGAGCGCGAGGGCCGCTCGGTCCAGGACGGCCGCCGGTGGGGCCGCGCCCTTCGGCGGGCCCGCCGCGGTGGCTCTCCCGCCCGCCCCGGCGGCGGCCTGCCGCGGCGCCATGACCCCCCCGGTCCGGGCCACGCGGGAAAGCTGAATCCCGGGCATCCAGGCCGGTTGTTTCGGTACACTCCGGACACTTCGGTTTCAGAACGTTTGCGGCGAGGGTCTGCCAGGACGCTGTCGTCCGTGCTGCTGTTCTCCTGGCGGGTGCCCGATGCTCCTGGACCTCTTCCGCGCACTGTGCGCGGCGGCCGCTGCCGTCGTGCTGCCCGGTTACTTCTGGGCCGCCCTGCTGCGGCCGGCGGGGGGCCTGGCTGAGCGGCTGGGCTATTCCAGTGCGCTGTCACTGGCCACTGTCCCGGTCGTGGCGCTGGTCCTGGCCCGCCTCGCCGGGTCGGGGGTCACGCTGTGGATCGCGCTCGCGTCCGTGGTCCTCGTCTTCGGCTCCGGGGCCCTGGTCCTGCTGTGGAGGGGCGCCGCACCCGGGTCGGCCGAGCCCATCCTGGCCGCCCCCGGCGCGATCCGCGACCCCCGCGCGCTGGCTTTGCTGGCCGTCGCCTTCGTGGCCGCCCTGGTCTCAGTGCTGCACGCGAGTCCCGCGCCCGGCTGGCTGAACGGGCTGATCCTCCTGCTGCTGGTGCTGGCGGCCGTCCTCGGCCGCCCCCGCCGGGCGCCGGACGAGGTCCGCCGAGGCTCCAGCCAGGCTCCGGCCCAGGTCCCGGACCAGGCTCCAGCCCAGGTCCCGGACCAGGACCGGACCGGACCGGACAGCGTCCCCGGCCAGGAGGTGCCGCCCGGGCGCACCCGCGAGCCCCGGCCCGCCGCGGCCGCCCTGCGCGGGCCGGCCCTCGCGATCGTGCTCGCGGCCACCGCGGTCCGCGCCTACGAGCCCGTGATCCGCTACGACTGGCCCTCCATCCGCGGGCTCGACCACTTCTCGCATGCCCTGATGGCCCAGCAGATGCTCAGCCACGGATCGTATCGGTCCTACCTGATCTACCCGCCCGGCTTCCCGGCCGTGAGTGCCGTGCTCTCCCGGCTGTCCGGCCTGCCGCCGCTGGTGCTGTACCCGGTGATCGCCCCCGCGCTCCTGGTGCTCACCGCCCTGGCCCTGTACGTGCTGGGCACCCGGCTGTGGGGCTGGGGGTACGGGATCGCCGCGGCAGCCCTGTCGGGGCTGGTGCTGCACGGCGCCTACGGAAGCCTCGCCGACGGCCGTTACCCCGACCTGACCAGCGCCTACTTCCTGATCACCATGGGTGTCGCCGCCCTGCTCACCCTCTACGCGTCGCCCTCGCGGCGGTCCGCTGCGCTGGCGGCGGTGCTGGGCGCGTCCCCGATCCTGTACCACTCGGTGGCCACCCTGTACGAGGCGCTGATCCTGGTCCTGGCCGTGGCCACCTCCGTGCCGTTCCTGCTCTACCTGCGGCGGCGCACCGAGGTCCGCACGGTGCTGGCCGGGCTGGTGGCGCTGGGGGTGCTCGCCATCGGCTACGGCTGGTACACCTACGGCGTCGGCTGGCCGGTGGCCGGGCATTCCGCCTCGTCGGCCGCGGTGTCCCAGGTGCTCGGCAGCCAGTCGGTCCCGGCGCCGCTGCACCTGTTCTCCGCCCTGGCCGCGCCCATCATCTGGCTCGGCGTGTTCGGGCTGGCCCTGCTCGTGCTGACGCTGAGGTACGAGCGCAGGCCCGCGCCGTCCTGGCCACGGTGACGGTGGTGGCCTGGTGCCTGGTGATGTACGCGGGAAGCCGGACCGCCGCCGACGGCTTCCCGCAGCGGTTTGAGCGCGACCTCGGCGCGGCGCTCTCGGTGGTCGCCGCCCTGGGTCTCGGCGTGCTGCTGAAAACAGCCTGGCTGGCCTGGCAGACGTCGCGGCGGGGCCAGGTGGTCCCGGTCGCGGTGCTCTCCCTGGCCCTGGCGGTCCTGGTCGTGCTGGCCGTCGGCGTGCCGTCGGCCCGGGAAGCCCGGACCGAGTCGAGCCCGGCCCGCCTGCTGAGCGCGCCCGTCGTGGCGGCCGGTGCCTGGCTCCGGGCGCACAACTCGGGCGGCACGATCGTCGCCACCCCCATGAATCACGGGATCACCGAGCGCTCCGTGCTCGCCCTGGGGGACTACACCGGCCTGATGTACTACACCCCGGGCGTGTCGTTCGCCAAGGCGCGATCGCTGCCGCCCGCCGGGGTCAGGCCGCTGATCGACTCGCAGGAAGTCCTGGAGCACCCGGCTAGTTGTGCCGCGGAGCAGGCCATCGCCCGTGAGGACGTCCGGTTCGTGGTCGTCTACCGCAAGACCGGCCCTGACCCCGAGGCCGACCTGGCGGGCTTCCAGGGCCACCCGGCCCGGTATCGCCCGGTGTTCGAGAACCGGTCCGTCGTCATCTACGCCCCCCAGACCGGCCCCTGCGCCGGCTAGGCCCTGGCTGTGCCGCGCGGCCCGGTGCCGGTTAGGCCCCGGCCCCGCCGGGCCGCGTGGCATACTTGTAGTTGAAGCCAGCTTTATGTCAGCGAGCCATGCCAGGGAGGACCCGGTGCGCACCACGGACTTGCTCACGGTCGGTGAGATAGCCCGGCGCAGCGGCTTCGCCGAGTCGGCGATCCGCTACTACGAAGGCCTCGGCCTGCTGGCCGCGGACCGGACCGCGGGCAACCAGCGCCGCTTCGAGCGCAGCACGCTGCGCCGGCTGGCCTTCATCCGGGCGGCCCGCAACGTCGGGCTCAGCCTGAACGAGGTGGCCGAGGCGCTGTCGTCGCTGCCCGCGGGGCGGACCCCGACCCGCGCGGACTGGTCCCGGCTGTCCCGGGGCTGGCGGCACCGGCTGGACGAGCAGATCGAGGCGCTCACCGCGCTGCGCGACGGGCTGGACTCCTGCATCGGCTGCGGCTGCCTGTCGCTGCAGCGTTGCGCGATCTCCAACCCCGCGGACACCGCCCGGGCCGGCGGCCCCGGCGCCGCCTACCTGCCCCCGGGCCTGCGCCGCGACGACTCCCGCCTGGCCAGCGCCCGCTGACCCCCTCCCGCCGGGCGCCTGCGTCCCGGGGCCGTCATGACCGTGGTCAATTTGTGGGCCCAGATGGCAGAGATCGACCATCGTCATGAGGTGCGGCCCAGCCGGGCGGGGGCCGGGTTAGTGGCGGAGGTCGGCCGGGCGGAGCTGGCTGAGCGTCCAGCCGCGCCCCGCCGGATCGAGCGGCCGGGTGACCTCGGTGAATACCTCGGCGGCGCGCCGGTAGGACAGCCGGGCCCGCCCGGTGAGCGGGCACACGTCCGCCGCGGGAGTCCCGGCCGGGGCCCGGCGGCTGGTCAGGAAGACCGGTCCCTCCGGGCGGCCCGCGGTCAGCCAGCGCAGTAGTTCGGTGCTGGCCGCGCCCCACCGGATCCACTGGTCCGGCCCGGACGGGGTGCGGCGCCCGCGGTGCTGGCCCAGGTCCAGCGAGCCGACGCTCAGGCGGAGCACCTCGTCGGCGGGAACGGCGCTGTCGTGCAGCACCCGCCACAGCGCGTGCTCACGCAAGGCCGGTGCGGCCTGGAACAGCCGGGTCAGCCCGGCGCCGGTGAGCGCCGGCTGGGGCGGCGGAGGCCCGGCCAGGTGGCGCAGGCCCGCGGTCGGGTCGCGGGTGATCCAGCGCTGGTCCTGCCACCAGGCCACGGCGCTGCGCAGCGCCGAGAGCTCCCGGTTCACCGTGCGCACGTCCGTTCCGGCGGCCCGGTCGCGCAGCGCGGCGGCCAGGGCCGGCCCGGTCCCGGGGTCGTCGAGCCGGGCCAGCGGGACGAAAGGCGGCGCCGCGCCGCGGCGGCCCGCACCCCGGGGCGCCGGCTGGCCGACCAGCGGCCAGGACCAGGAAGCCAGCGAAATGCGGTACACCCGGCGGGACGCGGGACCCAGGGCCGCCTGGCCGAGGAACCGCTCCACCGCGGCCGCGTACTCCACCGGCGCTGGACTGGACATGGTTAATCGTAACACCGGCCGCCACCACATTTACTGCGGCAACTTCTCACTGCTCCCGCATAACAGCCAATTCACTATCGCTCCATAACGCCAACCACCCTGGCCTTAATAATTGGAGAATGGCAAGGTAGAGAGGGTGCGAAGGCGATCTCTCGTGGCGTTTATCCACCGCAGTAAATCACCGGCCGCAGGCCATTCAATTGCCGCGGTAAATGCCGCTGGGCGAAGGGATGGGGCCGGGCCCCGGAGCGGGCCCGCGCCGTCGGCGCCCAGGGGTCCGGCCCGGCCGTGGGGGCGGGCGCGCGTGCTCCGTGACCGCGACTTCGCTCACTTCTTCGCCGGGTACGCCACCTCGCTCCTGGGCACCTCGATGTCCGCGCTGGCGGTCTCCTTCGCCGTGCTCGACGACGGCGGCACGGCCAGCGACCTCGGCGTGGTCCTCGCGGCCGGGATCGTCCCGCAGGTGCTGTTCATGCTGGGCGGCGGGGTCCTCGCCGACCGGGTCGGCCGGCGGCCGGTCATGCTGGGCGCTGACGCCACCCGCTGCGCCGCCCAGGCCGCGCTGGCCGGGGCCGTGCTGGCCGGCCACCCGGCGTTGTGGGTGTTCGTCCTGCTCGCCACCGTCCGGGGGACCGGCGACGCGGTCTTCACCCCGGCGCTCAGCGGGCTGACCGTCGAGCTGGCCCCCCGGGACGATCTGGTCAACGCCAACGCGTTGCTCAGCGCGGCCCGGTCCGCGGCCGTGGTGGCCGGCCCCAGCCTGGCCGGCGTCCTGGTCGCGCTGGCCGGGCCGGGCACCGTCATCGCGCTCGACGCGGCCTCCTACGCGGTCAGCGTGCTGGCCCTGGCGTCACTCCGGCTGCCCGCCGCCCGGACACTCACCGCGCACTCCTACCTCGAAGACCTGCGGGACGGCTGGGCCGAGTTCCGCGGGCGGCCATGGCTGGTGATCACGACGGTCCAGTTCACCCTGTTCAACCTGCTGACCTGGGGCCCGTACCTGCTGCTCGGCCCGGTGCTGAGCCGGGACTACCTCGGCGGGGCGGGGGCCTGGGGCGCGATCATGGCCTGCTACGGCGGCGGGTCGGTGCTGGGGGCCATGGCGGCCCTGGGCCGGAACCCACGCCGCCCCATGATCGCGGCCACGGTGGGGACGTTCGGTTATGGGGTGCCCTGCGCGCTGCTCGCGCTGCGCGCCCCGGTGGCGGCGGTCGCCGCCGGGGCCCTGGTCGCGGGGGCCGGGTCCGCCCTGGGCGGCACGTTCGCGGCGGCCGCCGAGCAGCAGCAGCTGCCCCCGGGCGTGCTGAGCCGGGTGAGCGCCTTCCAGGCCGTCGCCGCCTTCGCGTTCGGCCCGGTCGCGTTCGCCGCCGCCGGGCCGGTCGCCGCCGTGGTCGGGGCCCGGACCGTGCTCGGCTTCGGCGCCGCCTGGTCCACGCTGAGCTGCGCGGTCGTGCTGGCCCTGCCCGCGGTGCGCGCCGTCACGGCCTCACCCCCGGATTAGCCCAAAGCGGCCTGCCGGGCCCGGAAGGCGGCCGCCTTCACCCGGTTCTGGCAGGTCGTGGAGCAGAAGCGGCGGGTGCCGTTGCGTGAGGTGTCCACGTAGGCCCGGTCGCAGCGCGGTGCGGTGCATACCCCGATCCGGCCGTACAGTTCGCTGCCCAGCACCACGGCCAGGCCGGTCGCGCAGCCGGCCGCCCAGCCGGTCGCCAGGTCATCCACGGTCCCGTGAAAGTGCAGGTGCCACGGTTCACCGTCGTGGCGGTCCAGCCGGGGATGGGCGCCGGTGGCCGCGATCACCTCATTGACCTGGCGGGCGGCGGCGTCGACGTCACCCGAGGCGACGGCGGCGAACACCACCCGGAACGCCGCCGCGAAACTGGCCAGTTCCCTGGCCTCGGGCAGCGTGACGTCACGGGTGTCGGGCCGGCCTGCGCGCAGCGCCGCGGTGGCCGCCGCCGGCAGCCCGGCCTCGTCCAGCGGCGGGTAGGGATGGCCGCGTTCCTCGCCCGGCGTGAGCCGGTTGACCAGGCTGACCGCCACTGTCACCACGATGTCCATGTGACTGTTGAAATTCACTTGACCAGTTACACCCCGCGTCCTAGGTTGTGACTGGCGAAAGCATAGTCGTCAGTCACGAGGAGGCGGGCGTGCCCGACCAGAACCAGGACGTACTGGACCGCGAGACCGCGCAGCGCTGGATCGCCCGGTGGGAGGTCCAGCAGCAGGGGTACCTGCCCGACCGGGAGGAGCGCTTCACCGCCCTCATCGACGCGGTCGAGGAGGCCACCGGGCGCCGCGACCCGCTCGTCCTCGACCTGGGCTGCGGTCCCGGGTCGCTGTCGGTCCGGCTGCTGGACCGGATGCCCGCCGCCCGCGTCGTCGCCATCGACACCGACCCGGTGCTGCTGGCCCTCGGCCGCACCGCGTACGGAGACCGGGACGGGCTGCGGTTCGCCGACGTGGACCTGCGCTCGGACGGCTGGACCGGGGCGCTCGGACTGGACCGCCTGGCTGACGCGGCGGTGAGCACCACGGCGCTGCACTGGCTGCCGCCGGAGGCCCTGCACGTCATGTACGCGCGGCTGGCCACCGTGCTGCGGCCCGGGGGCCTGCTGCTCGACGGGGACCATCTGCAGGACGACGCGACGGCGGTACCCACCCTGGTCCGGCTGGGGCAGGCGCTGATCGAGCGGGAGGAGCAGCGCCGCTTCCCCGGCGGCCTGCCGGAAAGCTGGCAGGCCTGGTGGGACGGGATCAAGGAGGATCCGGCGCTGGCTGTCCCGGTGGCCGAGCGTGAGCAGCGCAGGCTGAGCGAGGACCACCACGGGTCGGAGTCCGTGCAACTGGCCACGCACGTGGACGGGCTGCGCGCCGCGGGCTTCGCGGAGATCGGCACCCTCTGGCAGCGCGGCGAGAACCGTATCCTGGCCGGCGTTCTCGGCTCCTGACGCCCCTCGCGCGGGGGAGGTCGCGGCCTTCTGGCAGGACCTGTCCTCGTGGAAACTGCGATCTGCCGCTAACGTTCGTGTTGACGCTGCGCGGGCCGCAGACCCGCTTCACTGTGGAGGCGCGCCATGGAAACGCCACTCAGCCCGCTCGAGTTCGCCCGCCGCACCCGACGGCTGCACGGGCACCGCGAGGGTGTCGTGGACGGGGACCTGCGGCTGACCTATGAGCAGTTCTTCGACCGCTGCGACCGGTGGTCATCCGCGCTGCAGCAGCTCGGCGTGGCCCCCGGGGACCGGGTGGCGACGATCGCGCCGAACACCCACGCCCAGCTGGAGGCGTTCTACGCGGTACCGCAGATCGGCGCCGTGCTGGTGCCGATCAACTACCGGCTGACCGCCGAGGACTTCGTCTACATCATCAACCACTCCGGGGCCAGCGTGGTCTGCGTCGACGCGGACTACCTGGACGCCGTGGACTCGGTCCGGGACCAGCTCCCCGGGGTCCGGCACTTCGTCGCGTTCGAGGGCGCCCGGGACGGCTGGCTGGACTACGAGGTGGCCATCGCCGCCGCGGGCCCCGACTTCACCCGCGTGGACGTGGACGAGCGGGACCTCCTCACGATCAACTACACCAGCGGGACCACGGCGCGGCCCAAAGGCGTCATGATCACCCACCGCAACGCGACGATGAACTCGATCGGCACCCTGCTGCACCTGCCGATGGCGGTGGGTGAGCGGTACCTGTGGACGCTGCCGATGTTCCACGCGAACGGCTGGACGTATACCTGGACCGTCACCGCCGCCGCGGCGACGCATGTCTGCCTGCGCAAGGTCGAGCCGGGGGCGGTGTTCCAGCTCATCCGCCAGGAGCGGGTCGGCAGCCTGTGCGCGGCCCCGACCGTGCTGATCTCGCTGGCGAACGCGTCGGCTGAGGTGCGCGGGGCGGTTCCGGCCGGTGTCCACGTGGTGACGGCTGGCGCGCCGCCGGCCGCTGCGACCATCGAGCGGCTGGAGGAACAGTTCGGCTGGGAGGTCACCCAGGTCTACGGCCTCACCGAGACGGCCCCGTTCATCACGGTCTGCGCCCCGCTACCCGAGCATGAGAAGCTCACCCCGGCCGACCGGGCGGTGCAGAAGGCGCGGACCGGGGTGGAGCTGCTCACCTCGGGTGAGCTGCGCGTGGTCGAGGCGGACGGCGGGGAGGTCCCCGCGGACGGGCAGACGCTGGGCGAGATCGTGGTCCGCGGGAACGTCGTCATGTCCGGGTACTACCACGACCCGGAGGCCACCGAGCGGGCCATGGGCGACGGCTGGTTCCACACCGGCGACGCGGCCGTGGTGCACCCGGACGGCTACGTCGAGATCCGCGACCGGATCAAGGACGTGATCATCAGCGGCGGCGAGAACATCTCGTCCGTCGAGGTGGAGGGGACGCTGCTGCGTCATCCGGCGGTCCAGGAGGCCGCGATCGTGGGGCTGCCGGACGAGCGGTGGGGGGAGACCCCGCAGGCTTTCGTCGTACTGCGGGACGGCCAGACCGTGACCGAAGAGGAGATCATCGCGTTCGCCCGGGAACGGCTGGCTCACTTCAAGGCCCCGCGCGGGGTGACGTTCGTCACCGAGCTGCCGAAGACCGCCACCGGGAAGATCCAGAAGTACGTGCTCCGCTCCGGCGCGGCCAACCTGGCCCGCCAGTAACCGGGCCCGCCAGTAACCGGGCCCGCCACTGGCCAGGTCGGCCAGAACGGGCCGGCCACCCTCAGGCAGCGAACTTCCGCAGGCCCGCCGCGATGTCCGAGGTGGTAAGCCTGCCCCTGACCAGGTCGTACATGAACTGGAACGCCGCTTCCTCATCGAGTGGCTCGGCCAGCGGGTGGCCGTTCACGCCGAGGAAGAACCACGTCGCGTTCCAGGTGAGCCGCTTGTTCCCGTCCACCAGCGCGTAACTGCGGCCCAGCGACTCCATCAGCGCGGCCGCCTTGTCCCAGATGCCGGGGAACAGCTCCCGGCCGTCCTCGGTCTGCTGCGGCCGGGCCAGCGCCGCGTGCAGGTCGGCGAAGTCACGGACCCGGGCTGGTCCGCCGGTGACCAGGCGGGCCACCTCCAGGGCGTCGTCGACGGTGAGGAACGCGGGGCCAGGATCAGACACGGAACCAGTCATGGGCTCGTCACAAAGCCAGCCGCTGGTTCAGGGCCCCGCTGATCCGGACTACCCGGGTCAGGACGTCGTGGCGCAGCTGGTCCTCAGCCGGTACCGGGCCGGCCTGAGCGCTGCGGGGGTGTTCCCGCCCGCCGTTGCCTTTCCCGGCAGCCGTCTGGAGCTGCCCGAATTCGTGGTCCGGCAGCGATTCGTGGAGCGTCTTCTTATCCACACGAGAGCATCATGACATCAGTCGGGTCATCCCGGCAGGTCGGCCGGGAGTGGACTGAATCACCCGGAAACGACGTGCCCGCCGGGTCAGGCGCCGCCGGGGTTGGGCACCGCCCGGCGCGGGTCGAGCAGCCCCGGGTCGGACGCCATGAACACGTCGGACTCTCCGTGGCGCCACCCGGCCGCGAACAGCGCGCGTACCGCGGGATGCGGGCCGGGCAGGCAGACCCGGGCCCGGCCGCCCGGGGCCTTCAGGCTGGCCAGCACGGCCAGCACCGCATCCCCGGCCGGGACGTCCGGTGCGGTCGCGAGGTGGGCCAGCCCGTACTCCGCCCCTTGCCCGGCGGCCGTGCCCGCCGCGGCCAGCTCACCGCGGTAGAAGGCCCGTACCGGCTGCCCGTGCGGCCGGGCCGCCCAGGCCCGGTGATCGGCGGACCGGTCCACCCCGGTCCAGCGCTGCTCGGCCGCCGCCACCTCCGCCACCTCCGCCTCAACCGTGGAGGCCACTGGCGCCCCGGCCGCGCCTGCCTCGATCCCGGGGGCCGGCGCCACCGTCCAGCCGTCCGGCGCCCGCACCGCGGCCACCTCGCCGGTCAGGTACAGCAGCGGCCACCACGCGTCCAGGCCGAACCGGGTGTACAGCGGCAGCGCGTGCGCATGCTGGCTGCTGAACGTCATCCGGCGCGGCACGGCCCCGTCCGGCCACAACTGGCTGAGGATCGCCCGGCCGCAGCCCCGCCCGTGCGTCCCGGGGTGCACGAACAGGTCACACAGCATGCTGACCGCGGCCGGGCCGTCGCCGATCAGCCGGGTGGCACCGAAGCCCGTGACGGCCCCGTCCCGCCCGGCGACCAGCAGCGTGCCGTGCTCCAGCAGGTACGCCAGGTAGGCCGGATCCGACCCGGCCCACTCCTCGTCCTGGCCGGTGGCCACCGCGACCTTCGCGATGGCCGGGAAGTCGCCCGCGGTGGCGGGGCGGACCGTGATCGCGCTCATGCCTTGGTCTCCGTCATGACGTGGACAGTGGTTGTCGTTGCGGATTCTGCCAAAGAGCCTCAGCCGGCCAGCTCGCGGATGCGGCGGCCGATGAAGTCGCGCTCGGGCGCGGCCGGGGCCAGGTCCAGCGCCGCCTGGTAGGCGCGGACCGCCTCAGCGCGGCGGCCCAGGCGGCAGAGCAGCTCGGCGCGGGCGATGTGCAGCTGCGGCCAGCGGGCCAGCCGCCGGTCCGCGGCCGCCTCGTCGAGCAGGTCCAGCCCGGCCGCCGGGCCCTGCGCCATGGCCACCGCGGCGGCCCGGTTCGCGGCCACTACCGGCGTCGGCTCGTGCCGGAGCAGTTCGCCGTACAGCGCGGCGATCTGCGGCCAGTCGGTGTCCGCGGCGGAGCGGGCACCGGAATGGCACCCGGCGATCGCCGCCTGCAGCTGGTAGGGCCCGGCCCGGCGGATACGCAGGGCCTGGGTCAGCAGGGCCTCGCCCTCGGCGATCTTCGCCCGGTCCCAGCGCGAGCGATCCTGATCCGCCAGCAGCACCAGGTCCCCGGCCGGGCTGACCCGTGCGCTGCGGCGCGCGTCCGTCAGGAGCAGCAACGACAGGAGGCCGGTCACCTCGGCCTCGTCAGGGACCAGCGCGGCCAGCGCCCGGGCCAGCCTGATCGCCTGGTCACACAGGTCGCCCCGGACCAGGGCGTCACCGGCTGAGGGTTTGTGGCCCGCGGTGAACACCAGGTAGACGACGCGCAGGACGCCGCCGAGCCGCCCGGCCCGCTCCGCGGCCGGGGGGAGGGCCATACTGATGCCCGCCTGCCGGATCTTGCGTTTCGCGCGGACCAGCCGCTGAGCCATGGTCGGCTCCGGGATCAGGAAGGCGGCGGCGATCTCCGCGGTGGGCAGCCCGCATACCGAGCGCAGGGTCAGCGGTACCCGGACCGCGGGATCCAGGGCCGGGTGGCAGCAGGCCAGGATGAGGCCCAGCTCGTCGTCCGCGGTAGAGGCCAGCTCGCCGTCCGCGAGCGACGCCAGCTCGTCCGGGGCCGCGGCCTCCCGCATGGCCGCGGCTTCTTTCTCCGCGCGGCGGCTTTCCCGGCGCAGCCGGTCGGCGGCCTTGTGCCGGGCCACGCTGATCAGCCAGGCCCGCGGATGCTCCGGGACGCCGCCCGCGGGCCACTGAGTGAGGGCCGCGGCGCAGGCCTCCTGGACCGCGTCCTCCGCGATCTCGAGGTCGCCCACCAGGCGGGCGACGGTCGCGACCGCCGCCCACCAGTGGGCCCGGAACACCTCTTCCTGCGTCTGGCTCAGCCCGGCACCTCCCGGGCCGGGATCTGCACGACCGGCCGCACCTCGACCGACCCGTTGAACGCGGTCGGCACGGTCGCCGCCCAGCGCAGGGCCTCGTCCAGGCCCGAGCACTCGATCAGCGTGTAGCCGCCGAACTGCTCCTTGATCTCGGCGGCCGGCCCGTCGGTGAGCAGCGTGTCGCCGTCACGCACCCGGACGGTGGTGGCGGCGGCCGGCGGCTGCAGCGGGCCACAGTCGATCAGGACCCCCGCCCTGGCCATCGCCTCGGTGGCGGTGGACCATTCGCTGATCATCTTCTGCCCCTCGGGCGTCTCCGGGCCGGGCAGCGGCTCATCCGGCCCGTACAGCAGGAATAGGTAGCGCATGACGTCCTCCTGGTTCGCAGCGTCGCTGGCTTGCACCAGTAGGTCGAACGGCGCCGGCCCGGATCGACAGCCGCAGGCCGCGAATCGGGCCGGCGGAACCCGCGCCGGGAGACGCGGCCCGGCGTCCCGTTAGTCGTCCAGCACCTGGACGAACATCCTGGACCCGGTGGGTGCGATCTTCTGGAAGTCGGCCGCGGCGGCCTGGCCTTCGGGGGAGCCGAGCGCGGCGTTCATCGCCCCCTGGTCGGCGAAGTACAGCTCGGTGAGCCGGTAGAAGGTCTGGCCGCCGCCGTCGAGGGCCGCGGTGAGCTGTCCGGCCTCGGCCCGCTGCAAGCCAGGCAGGGCGGCCACCAGCGGCATGTGCACGCCGAGGTAGTGCGCGTCGAACGCGGCCGGGTCGTCGGGCTGGGTGTACAGGACTACGAGTTTGACCGTCATCCCCGCACCGTACCTCCCGGCAACCAGCCGCGTCAGATGTCAGCCCGGCGGTCAGGGGGTCAGCAAGGGGATTGACGGGTCGATGGCCCGCAGGTCCGCTGCGTCGGTGGTGACGACGGCGTGGCCGCGGTCGCGTGCGCAGATCGCCACCGACACATCGACGACGTCGGACGTCCCGGTGGCGGCGCACAGTGCCCCGACGCGCAGTGCGGATCGCTGGTCCAATGGAACCACCGTGCACACGGAAGACCGCAGCAACCTGGCCAGCCGAGCCTGGCGGGAGCCGCCCCGCCACGCCTGAGCGAGGACTCCCGCCGGGATCGCCAGCGGCGTCCGGTTGGTCACGGCTTCTTCCACGAGCACGGCCATCCGGCGATGCCCCGCTTCAAGAGCGATCAGTGCGCCGGTATCGAGGGTCGTGCCAGTCACGTGTCGAGCCCCAGGGCCTGCCGGGCCCAGGCCCGGTCGCTGGCGTCGGGCTGGCCGACCTCCGTGTAGATCTCGGCCAGCATTTCCCTGAGCTCGTCATCCGCGTCGCGGCGCGCCAGGGCCTGGGAGATGTAAGCCGAGACCGACGGGGACCTGCCCTCGGCGACCGCCCGTCGCGCCGCGGCGACCTGCTCCTCCGGCAAGGTGATGGCGATCTTCTTCCGAGTCATACCTAATATCATACCGTCCTACCTCCAACGCCGCTGGGTATGGAATCGTGCCCCTGTTCGGCCACCCACCCGACAGGGTCTGACGTCAGCAGTGTCGCCCCGGGAGCAGACATTTTGGGGCAACGAGTCAGCGGCGCTGTTCGCTCACGATTTCCGCCAGGGGCGGGGGCAGGGGCGGGGCGGACACGGCCTGTTGCGGTCGGACGTCGGGCTGAGGTGGGCCGGGCAATAACTCTCTCGACCTCCAGCCGCTTCAGCATGGCCTCAGCGATCACGAGCAGAAGTCCATCGACAGGGGGATGCTGGCAAACTGAGTTAATGGCTGCCCTACCCCTGGGCGGTCACCCGGCTCCGGCCACGCACGGCATCAGCGACGGCGACTCCGTCGCCTCCGGTACTTCCCGCGTGCCGGGCCCCAGCCCTGAGCCCGGTGGCGGCGCGCGTCAGCGCTGCGCCGCCGCTGCGTCCGATCCTGGCCGCGCCGCCCTCACCGAGCGGTGACTCTCACCATGACGTCTCCGTGGTCCAGGACGGCCACCTCGTGTGCGGTCCAGTCAGTGCGAGTGTCGGTGAGATCGAAGGCTTCCCACTCCTAGCCTCCGATCGCAGTCAGCTTCGAGCGAAGTTGGGCCCTGCAGCCCGGGTCCAGCGTCGTGCGCACACTCGTCGTACTGGACGTGGAAGCCAGCCGGCTGGCCACGGCAGCGTCGCATCCGTCCCACAGCTCGGCCGCGAGATCACTTCCAGGCTCCTCGGCGAGCAGCTTCACCAAAGCGCTGGAATCGAAATAGACCAGCGGCACTGGTCAGCGCCGTCTTCGCTGACGCGGTCAGACAGGGGCCGGCGTGGGCGTGGCCTGATGCTCCCGGTGGCGGTCGGGCGCTGACTGGATCCGGGTCGGCTGATCACTCCCTCCGCCGTCAGCCGCTCTAGCGTTGCCGTGGTGTTCAGGCCCATCAGCCGGGCGACTGGCACGCCCCGGTCGGTGATGACGACCTCATGACCGCTACGCGCCTGATCGAGCCAGAGGCTGAGATTCGCGCGCAGCTCGGTGATCGCGACATCCATAGTGCGAGCGTACATTATGACTAGCATTAAACTGTACGTTTTCTGGCCGGCCAGGTAAGCAGGCCCGGAGTGAGTCCCGGGGAGAAACGGCGGAACGCCGCCGGCCCGGATGCTGGCAGACTGGGACCATGGCTGCCACCCCCCTGGCTGGTCGTGCGGCTGCGGCCGCCGCCGGCGCTGCGGCCTCCCATGAGCCAGCCAGCACGCCTCCGCCACACCGCCCCCACCCCACCCGGGCGCTGGGTGAGCCGTGCGTGGTCCTCAAGGTAGGCGAGATCGTGCTCAAGGGCGGTAACCGGCACCACTTCGAGCGCATCCTGCAGGAGAACGTCCGCCGGGCCGTCCGGGAGCTCGGCGTCGGCGTGCGGCTCTGGAACCGCAACGGGGTCATGGTGCTCCGCCTGACTGGCCAGCCCGAGCCTGGCGAGCACGGGCCTGGCGAGCACGGGGCGGCGAAGGGCCGGCCGCCGAGGCGGCTATGGACCGGGTGGCCGAGCGGGTCAGCTCGGTGATGGGCATCGCCCGGGTGTGCCGGGCCGCCCGGGTGGCCAAGGACCCCGCCGCGGCCATCGACACCGCGGTCGCGATGGCGGCCGGCCGGACCGGGTCGTTCGCGGTCCGGGCCCGCCGCCACGACAAGCGCTTCCCGCTGACGTCGGCCGACCTGAACCGGGAGATCGGCGCCCGCGTCCAGCAGGCCTACGGCTACCCGGTCAACCTGTCCCGTCCCGACCTGACCATCGTCGTCGAGGTGGACCAGAACGAGGTGTTCGTCTATCCCGACGGCGCGCCGGGGCAGGGCGGCTTGCCGGTCGGGATGAGCGGCCGCGCGCTGGTGCTCATGTCCGGCGGGATCGACTCCCCGGTCGCCGCGTACCGGATGATGCGCCGCGGGCTGCGCTGCGACTTCCTGCACTTCTCCGGGATGCCGCTGACCGGGCCTGAGTCCGTGTACAAGGCGTACGGGCTGACGTACCAGCTGGACCGGTTCCAGGGCGATTCGCGGCTGTACGTGGTGGCGTTCGGCCAGGCCCAGCGGCGGCTGGCGTCCTCGGGCGCGAACCGGCTCCAGATCGTGGCGCAGCGCCGGCTGATGCTCAAGACCGGGGAGGTACTGGCCCGCCGCCTCGGTGCGGCCGCGCTGGTCACCGGCGACTCGCTCGGCCAGGTCAGCAGCCAGACCCTGGCCAACCTCACCGCGCTGGACGACGCGGTGTCGCTGCCGGTCCTCCGGCCGCTGATCGGCCACGACAAGATCGAGATCATCGACGAGGCGCGCCGGATCCGTACCCTGTCCCTGTCCGAACTACCCGATCAGGACTGCTGCACGCTGCTGACCCCGCGCCAGGTCGAGACGCAGGCCCGCATCGAGGACCTGCGCCGGATCGAGGCCCGGCTGGACGCCGGTGACCTCGCTGAGGAACTGGCCACGATCGCGCAGGAGTACCGGCCCGGTCACGCCTGACTTCGTCGGGATCCGCACCGAAGACCAGGCGCGGGGCCAGTGCCCCGCGCCTGGTTGACCCGCGGTTCCTAGCCGACCGGGGTGGGCTCGGTAGCGGCGGCTGGCGTCCCGCGGCGGGGTCAGCGTCCGGCCCATCAGCGGCGGCAGGTGGGCGGCCACGCTGGCCAGCTCGCGGATGTCGGAGTCGAGCAGCGCCTGGTCGCCGTCACACATCGCCAGCTTCGGCTCCGGATGCACGTCCACGATGATGCCGTCCGCGCCGACCGCGATGGCGGCCCGGGTCAGCGGCAGCACCAGGTCACGGCGCCCGCCGGAGTGCGACGGGTCCACGATGACCGGCAGGTGGCTCAGCCGCTGCGCGACCGGGACGGCGCTGATGTCCAGCGTGTTCCGGGTCGCGGTCTCGAACGTGCGGATGCCCCGCTCGCACAGCACGATGTCGAGGTTGCCGCGCTGCGCGATGTACTCCGCCGCCATCAGCCACTCCTCGATGGTGGCGCTGAAGCCGCGCTTGAGCAGCACCGGCTTGCGGGCCTCGCCGACCGCCTGGAGCAACGCGAAGTTCTGCATGTTCCTGGTGCCGACCTGCAGCATGTCGGCGTAGGAGGAGACCAGGTCCACGCTGCGGGGGTCGATGACCTCGGTGACGACCGGCAGGCCGGTCTCCTCGCGCACCTCGGCGAGGATCTTCAGGCCCTGCCTCGCCCAGTCCCTGGTACGCGTACGGCGAGGTCCGCGGCTTGAACGCGCCACCGCGCAGCAGCGAGGCGCCCGCCGCCTTGGCCATCCTGGCCGCGGTCAGGGTCTGCTCCGGGGTCTCCACCGCGCACGGGCCGGCGATCACGGTCATCGTGTCCGGGCCGATGGGTACCCCGCCGACCTCGACGACCGAGCGGTGCGGGTGGTGCTCCCGGCTGACCAGCTTGTAGGGCACCGAGATCCGGACCACGTCGAGCACCCCCGGCCGGCTCCTCAGGTTGAGCGAGCCGAACTGATCCACGTCACCGACCAGGCCGACAATGGTGCGCGAGACGCCCCGGGTCACGAAGGCCTCACCGCCCGCATCGCGCACCACATCGACGATTCCGTCCACGTCCGCCTGCGTGGCCTCCGGGGCCATGACCACAACCATTGGGTCCTCTTCTCTCGGTGCTGCGGTGGTTACCGCGGCAGTTACCGCGACACCGCTGCTGGTGCCGCGACTGGTGGTTCCGGTACCGGGGCCGGGGCCGTTCACGCAAAAAGCCCCGGGCCTGCAGGCCCGGGGCTTTCTGTAAGTCGCTCGCGTCAGCGCAGAGTCTGGCGGGCGACCGTCCGATTGCCGGGCCGGTAGCCATACCAAAACCAAAACTGCTGACGCATGGGAGGTAGCCTAGCGCATCCATGGCGGGCGGGTCCGTCGGGTGCCGGATACCCCCGGGTGTTACCGGGTGCGGAGGCGGACGAGGGTGGCGATGTCGGCGGCGTGGGCCGCCTTCGGGCCGGGGGTTTCGACCAGGAAAGGCACGCCGGCGGCGGCCGGGTGGCGGAGCAGGACGGCGAAGGGCTGCTCGCCGATCTGACCCGCGCCGATGTTCTCGTGCCGGTCGCGGCGGGAACCGCACGGGTCCTTGGAGTCGTTGGCGTGCACCAGCCGGAGCCTGCCCGTCCCGCCCAGGACGCTGGCCAGCTCGTCCAGGGCCGCGGCCGCGCCGCCCGGGGCGGTGAGGTCGGCCCCGGCCGAGAACGCGTGGCAGGTATCCAGGCACACACCCGCCCGCGGATGCCAGTCGAGCATCTCCAGGTACGATCCCAGGTCCGCGGCGGAGGTGCAGAGCAGCTGGCCCTGGCCGGCCAGCGGCTCGAGCAGCAGGTCCGGGCCATCGGCCGGGATCGAGTCCAGCACGGGCAGCAGGGACTCCCGCGCGTGCAGCATGGCCTTCTCCCGGTCGCCGCCGGCCGCTGAGCCGGTATGCACCACGACACCGCGGGCCCCGATCGCCGCGCCGCGGTGCAGCGAGTGGCGGATCGAGGCCACGGAGCGATCGCGGATCACCGGATCCGCGGACCCCACGTTGATCAGGTACGGCGTATGCACGAACACCGGCAGGGCCGCCTCGGCCAGCCGGCCGCGGATCGCGTCCGCCGCACCGGCCTGCTGCGCCAGGTCACCGGCGGGCAGGGCCCAGGAGCGGGGGTTCGACACGAACACCTGGATAGCCTCGGCGCCGATGTCCGCGGCGTAGCGGAGCCCGGCCGCGAAGCCGCCGGCCACGGGGACGTGCGCCCCCACCCTCGGCGGCCCGGGCCGTGGGCCGGGCGGGGCGGGAAGGAGTTCAGGCACGCGTCGTCCGGGCGTACAGGGCGTCGTTCTTGCCGTCCTTGTACACCCGGGTGAAGTGGCTCCAGAAGTACGAGTGGAGGGCGGGTGTCCAGGCGATGCGCCGCTTGTTGAACCGCAGGGACAGCCAGACGTACTGGGCGTGCCGGAACGCGCTTTGCCAGGTGCTGTCGACCGCCGGGAACCGGGCCGCTCCGGAGGTGGCGTCCCGGCCGTGGCCCAGTGCGTAGTCCGTGCCGATCGCGTCGACCATCTCCGTGCAGCCGGGCACGCTGGAGTAGAAACGGTCCGCGGCGATGAGGAAGGACGCCTGGTCGCTGAGGACACACGAGCCGGGAGGCGCGATGCGCTGCACGGCCCGCAGCGCGGCCGGGCTGACCCGCGGCGTCACGTTCAGGTCTGACTGTCCCTGCTGCACGGCCAGGATCACCACGCCGACGGCGGCCAGGCCCACCACGGCCCACTGCGCCCAGGTGCCGGGGCTCCGCTGGCTCGCGGGTGCCGCGATGCCGCCGGTCTGCAGGGCGCCGGCCAGCCGCCCGGCGGCCAGGCCGATGGACAGGCCCAGGAACGGCGCCAGGAACGCCGGGAAGTGCAGGAAGAACTGGGCGTACCAGAGGAAGGCCACCACCACCAGCGTGCAGGTCGCGACCGCGAACCAGTCCAGGCCGGTCAGCGGCTGCCTGCTGATCCGCCAGGCCGCGATGAACGCCGCCACCACGAAGACCACGATGATCAGCGCGGCGATCAGCGTCCCGGTGCCGCCGAGGTGCAGCAGCTGGCCGATCCCGCTCATCAGCCGCAGCCGCTTGTGCACCGGGGTGCGGGTAGGCACGACCCGGAACACCTGGGCCGCGAAGAAGCTGTTGTAGAACCGGCGCGGGGCGGTCGCCGCGAACGGGATGACCGGGACGCAGAAGCCGATCGCCACCCCGGCCACGAAGAGTGCGGCCCGGCGGATCTCCCGGGCCAGCAAGACCGCGACCACCACGACCGGGATGATGGCCCACACTTCGACCGCGCCGGCGAAGCCGAACGCCACCCCGCCCCACAGCAGCCGCCGGCTGCTCCGGGCCAGCTGGTCACGGTCCAGCACGGTCACTGCACCGACCAGGCAGAACAGGGTCAGCCAGGGCTCGAGCAGCACGGTGTGCGCGGCGACCAGGCTGCCCGGGAAAATGGCCAGCACACCGCAGGACAGGGCCACGGCGAGCGGGCCGCGATGCCGGGCCAGCAGGCCGACCAGCACGATCCCCGCGGAACTCGCCGCGACGGTCAGGATGCGCCCGGCCGCCATGCCCCAGGCCGTGCTGGTGACCTGAGCCAGCAGCGCGGCCGGGGTCATCAGCAGCGTGATGCCGGGCGGCTGCACGATGATGAAGTCGCGGTACGGCAGCGCGCCGTGGACCAGGCGCAGGGCGCTGCCGAAGTACGGCCCGTCGTCGTACTGCGTGACGCCGAGCAGGTATCCGGGGCGGCTCAGCAGGAAGAGGCGCAGCCCCAGGCCGATCACGGTGAAGCCGGTGATGACCAGGGCGACGGGGGAGAGCCAGCCGCGGCGGCCGGCCGGCCCGGGAGGCCCGGTGGCGTCGCGGCTCGACGACCCGTCGGCGGCCGGCGTCACCTTGGTTCCGTTCACTGCTGGCCACTTCCTGCACGAGTGATGAACAGGCGGCCACAGTATCGCAACGCACCACGAGCCGGTCCAGATCGGCGGACACTGCCGGGGCCGCCGTTCCGGCCGGTGCTGCCGGTCCCGGCCGGTGCCAGAGCCGATCCGGCCGGTGCCGGAGCCTAAGAATGGCTGGCGAGCTCGGTGGGCTTGGCCACGGCGACCGAGGTGCCATGCCGCCGGACCCGGACCCTGACCCTCGGGATCGCCTGGCCGCGGAATATGTAACGGTCCCCGAGCTCGCGGGCCAGCCGGGTGTGCATGATCTCCGCGTGGAAGCCGTGCGGGGTCAGTGCCCAGGTCAGCCCCAGGGTCAAGCGTCCCACGGCGGTCGCGTCGAAGTCGTGGACCGACAGGGCGATGGGCTGTCCGGGCAGTTTCCGCACGATCTGCCGGGACGCGGCCCTCGTCGCGGCCATGGCCGGGTCGCTGGTCACGTTGCGAACGGTCTGTCCCTGCAGCGACAGGGCCAGGATCGTGCCTGCCGCGACCAGCGCCGTGGCCGCGAGACCCGCCAGCAGCCCGGCACCGGGGACCGCCCGCCCGGCCAGCCGGGTCGTGGCCAGCCGGCTCAGGACCAGCCGCCCGGTGAGCACGGCCCAGCTGCCCACCACCAGCCAGCTCAGCACGCCGATGGGGAACAGCATCACGATCAGGTAGCTCAGCGTGCTCAGGCTGGTGTAACGCACCGGGATCCCGGAGTACGTGACCAGCGACCCGAGGCTGATCACCAGGGTCACGACGGCCAGGGCCGCTAGCGGCCGGCACCGGAGCGGGAACACCCCCGTCACCGCGGCCACGGCCAGCAGGACCAGCACCACCACCGCGAACCCGGCCGGCCGGTGACTGATCATCTGGTAGATCGCCGTCGGCTGCATCGACGACTTCAGCCAGATCGGCACCGGCTGCACCGCGGCGGACAGGGCCTTGAGGCTCCATGCCCCGCCGGTCCGCGGCCCGGTCGTGGCGCCGCTGCTGCGCAGCAGCAGACCCAGGTTCCCGTCCGGGGAGGTGTACTGCTGGATGAGCGGGGCGCTCCAGCACGCGGCCCCGGCGATCAGGCCGGTCAGCGCCCACCAGTAGCTCAGCCGGCCGCGGACGCTGTCCACCAGGGCGACGATGAGGGCCAGGACGGCCAGGACGCCGGACGGCACAGTGAACATCAGATGGGCCTGGGCCGCGATCGACGCCGTGACGACCAGCGCCGGCCACCAGCCCCGGTGCCCGGACATGACCGCCCAGGCGGCCGCGAGCGCCGCGACGAAGAACACCATCCCGAACCAGGGATTCCAGCTCGGGGTGACGGCGATGCCCGGCACCCACAGCGTCAGGCCGACGATGAGCCCGCTGGCGCACAGCCCGCCGGCCGGCCCGAGTACGGACCAGGCCGCCTCGACCGCGAGCGAGCAGGCCACCAGGCAGAAGAGGGCGGCGCCCCACAGCACCCCGTGCGTCGTGTCGAGATGGACCGGGATGGCCAGCAGCCAGTACTGGAGCGGGCCCGGGTCGAACACCCCGTGGGCCAGCCGGGTGGCCTGGCCGACCATCGGGCCCTGCGCCGTCAGCGAGTTCCACGATCGGAGCGCGATGGCCGCCTCGTCGCCGACCGGCCGCCAGCCGCCGCGGATGAGACGTGCCGGGCCGAGCACGAAAGGCAGCCACGCGGCCAGGTGCGCGACGGCGCGGAGCGCGGTCCGCCGGCCGGGCCGGCGGAACACGGTCGGTCGGCGGATTCTCAGCAGGGCCTTCTTCGGCTCAGGCCCCTTCACTCAGAAGCGGGCGCAATCACGGGGGCGCGGTCATATTAGTGCATTGACGACATTTGCCCGAACCGGAGCAGCGCTAATTAGGGTCATACCCGCTATGGCCAGGTTTCTGACCACGAAAAACAATAAAAAGATCAACGCAAGGCAATAGCTCAGCAAAACTGGGTTCAGGGTGCGGCATAGCGGCGTCGTAGCGCTGAGCGAGTGGCTGACTATGTAAATCGGCAGGTAGGGCCGGATAGCGAGGTTCAGCGGCCCGCCGGCGCAGACGATTCCGACTACCACGGTGATCGCCGCGGCGGTGTGCCGGAGGATAGCTCCGAGGCCGAGTCCGAGCAGGCCGATCAGGCTGAGGCTGGCTCCGGTGAGTACGATCGCCCGCAGGACGCTGGGCTGGCTGAGGGCTGGCGCGGTGATGCCGTGGCGCAGGGTCATGCCGCCTGCGAAGAAGGACAGAAATGCTGCTGCCTCGCCGGTGATCAGCGCAACCGCACCAACGACCGCGGCTTTGGCCGCCAGGACCCTGAGCCGGCGTGGCGCGGCGGCGAACGTGGCGCGGCTGGTCCCGGAGGTGTACTCGCTGGTCATGGCCAGTACGCCGACTACCCCGATGAGCAGCACGCCGATGAGCATGCCGACCAGCGTGTTGCCGACGAACATGCCGCCGCTTGTCGTGCTGCTGCTTTCTGTTGCGAGGGCGATGCCCGCTGACGCGGCGACGGCAATTGCCAGGGTGAGCCAGGTGGAGCGCAGGCTGCGCAGCTTGATCCATTCCATCCGGGCCAGCTGCCGGAATCGGTATCTGCCGGATGGCTGGCGGCTGGTGGGGGCGGTCATGACATGTTCCTTGCCTGGTACTGGGCGCTATCGCCGGTGAGTTGCAGGAAGGCCTCTTCGAGGCTGGGGGCCCGGCTGGACAGCTCAGCCGCCGTGGTGTCGGCCAGGAGCCGTCCCTGGCCGATCACGACCAGCCGGTCGGCCATCAGGGCCATTTCGCTGATCAGGTGGCTGGAGACCAGGACCGCCCGGCCTTCGGCGGCCAGTGACCGCAGCAGGCCGCGTATCCAGCGGATTCCCTCCGGGTCCAGGCCGTTCACCGGCTCGTCGAGCAGCAGCACGGCCGGATCTCCCAGCAACGCCGCGGCGATGCCGAGACGCTGCGCCATGCCCAGCGAGAACTTCCCGGCCCGCTTGCGCGCCACGGATCCCAGTCCGACTATCTCCAGGACCTCAGAAACCCTGGACTGCTGATCGCGTTGCTGGCCGCCAGTGCGGCCAGGTGAGCGCGGGCAGGCCTGCCCGGGTGGAAGGCCCTGTATTCCAGCAGCCCCCCGGCTTCGCGCAGTGGCCAGCGAAGATCACGGTAGGCCTGCCCGCCGATGCGGGCGTGCCCGGCATCCGGGGCGTCCAGGCCGAGGATCATG
The DNA here is from genome assembly GCA_963844695.1 of uncultured Actinomycetes bacterium. Taxonomy (GTDB): domain Bacteria; phylum Actinomycetota; class Actinomycetes; order Streptosporangiales; family Streptosporangiaceae; genus RYN-230. The sequence goes on along the minus strand of CAWJPL010000039.1, from coordinate 269,057 downwards.
CGCATGGTGGTGGACTTCCCTGATCCGTTCAGGCCCAGGAATCCTGTGACGGCACCCGGCAGGACGTCGAAGCTGAGATGGTTGACAGCGGCTGTTGAGCCGTAGTGCTTGGTCAGCCCGCGAATCTCGATCATCGGCCTTCCTCCTTTTCGGGTCTGGCTCGCCTGCAGCGCGGTGGCCAGCCATTCAAGGGCGCGCTGCAGCGATTGGAACGGGCCGCGGCCGGTGATGATGGCCGTCAGCTGCCAGTAGCGTTCGATCCGGGGATCAGTGGCGGCTTCCAGCAGAGCCAGCAACTCCGGCCGGCGCCGGGCGCCGTGGGTGCCGTCAAGGATCTGCGCCACGATCCGGGCCGCTTCGGCAGACTCAGGCGGCACTCCCCGCTGCCGCCGCTTCGGCCTCCTCTTGCGCCCGCTCGACGTCGACCAGCCAGGTACCGGACTGGATCTGGACGCCGACGCCGGCGACCTGCCGCACCTGATCGCGGAAATCCCGGTCGGCGACCAGCTCGGCGAGATCGACCCAGGCTTCGACCTGCTCAGCGGAAGGATCGTCAGGCAGATCCGGCGCCGCGGCCCAGCGCGCAAACCTCGCCGGGCTGGGATCCAGTCCGCGGAAGACCTCCGCCGTGAAGTCATCGATGATCTGGCGCCGCTCGGCCGCGGACAGGCGCGCCAGTTTGTTGATCATGCCCATCTCCTCGCCGTCGGCAGAGCGCTTCACCACAGCGGCCACAACTGCCCGGCGCAGCCGCAGGGTCCGGATCTCGGGAGAGCCGGGTGGCTGTGGTGAGGCTGCCTGCGGGATGGCCAGGTGGCCAGCGTCACGGACTTACAGGTGCGGCAGGCCCACGTAGATGGTGATCGTGCTGCCCTGCGGGGCCTGGCCGCTGGGGCTGTAGCTGAACACCGTGTTCAGCGGCCCGACCTGGTCCACCTTGACCTGGAATCCCGCCTGGGCCAGGGCCTGGGTGGCCTGGGAGACCTGCTGGCCATCCACGTTGGGCACATTGACCATCTGCGGCCCATTGGAATAGTCAATGGTGATGACTTCATGGGCGGTGAAGGAACTGCCCGGCGGGACGGACTGCTGGGTGATCGTGCCCGCGGGCTGATCACTCTTCGCGTCAGCGACCTCGTTCAGTGAGACGCTGTTGGCCTGCGCCCACTGCTCGGCCACCGCCTTCTGCTGGCCCACGAAGTTGGGTACCGGCTGCCCGGTGCTGACCACCAGCGAGACGGGACGGTTCTGCGGCCACGACACGCCTGACGCGGGTGTGGTGCTGATCACGATCCCGCTCTGGATGGTGGTGGACGTCTCGTCGACCACCTTGCCGGGGGTCAGGCCCGCGTGGCGCAGTGCGGCCTGCGCGGTGGCCAGCGGGCTCCCGGTCACCTGGGGTACCGGGATCATGTGCGGTCCCGCGGAGGCGATGAGCAGCACGGTGCCGCCCTTGCCCACCCGGGAGCCGATCGCGGGGTCGGTGGCGATGATGTCGCCCTTGGCCACCCGGACGCTGAACTGGGGCTTGCCCATCTTCGCGGTCAGGCCCTGGTTGCGGACTTCCAGCCGGGCGGTGCCCGCGGACAGGCCGCCCACCGGCGGCACCCTGGTGTACTTGCCCGCCGACTGCCACCAGATGAGCAGGCCGATCAGGAGTACCGCGACCAGGCCGCCCAGCACGTAGTAGAGCCGGCGGCTGAACAGCCAGCGCTGCAGGCCGGGCTCACGGGGGCCGCCATGCCCGCGGTGGCCCCGGCCCCGGCCGTAGTCCGTGGCCACGCCCGGGGCCACCACCAGGGTGTGGTTCGCGGCCCCGAAGGAGTCGTCGCGGCCGGCGGGCCAGGCCCAGGTTCCCGTCGCCCGGCGGCATGGCGAACCCGGTCGCGGAGAACGCGGAGGTGGACGAGCCCGCACCCGAGGGGCCTGAGGTCGGGAAGGCGGCGCCGACTCCGGTCGGGGCGGCGGCCGGGCCTGCTGTTCGCCGCCGCGGGGTCCGCCGGCGCACGCAGGCCGGGAATCAGGTCGTCCACGTATTGCGACGGCGGGGGCTGGGCCGGCCAGCCATCCGGCTGGTAGCTGGCCGGGGCACCGGCGGCGCCGTAGGCAGGCGCCCCATAGCCGGGGGCGTCGTAGGCGGGGTCCTGGTAGCCCTGGCTCCGGTGATCGGGGTCCCGGTAGCCGGGGTCCGGGTATGCGGGGGGCGGGTACGCGGGAGCCGGATGGCCGGCCACGGGTCCGGCTGGGGGAGCGGCCGGGAGACTCAGGCGGATCTCGTTGAGGCTGCGCATGAACTGCCCGCCGTCCCCGGGGCGGAGGTCAGGGTTCCGGCTGGTAGACCGGAGGACCAGGTCGTCCAGGGCGGGCGGGATGCCGTTCACCAGCTGCGAAGGCACTGGCACGGCCTCGTTGACGTGCTTGTACGCCACCGCCAGCGGCGTGTCCGCGGTGTGCGGCTGCTGCCCGGTGAGCATCTCGAACAGCATGACGCCCGCGGCGTAGACGTCCGTCCGCGCGTCGGCGACGCCCTGGGACACCTGCTCCGGCGCCAGGTAGGCGGCGGTGCCGATCAGCATGCCGGTCTTGGTATGGCTGGTGCCCGCGAGCATCCGGGCCAGGCCGAAGTCCGCGACCTTGACCGCGTGTCCCTCGGACAGCAGGACGTTCTCCGGCTTGACGTCCCGGTGCACCAGCCCGGCGGCGTGCGCGGCGCCGAGGCCGCCCAGCACGCCCTCCATGATGTCCAGGGCCTCGCGGGGGGCAAGGCTGCCCCGCTCGTTCAGCAGGTCACGCAGGGTGCGGCCGGGTACGTACTCCATGGCCAGGTAGAGCGTGCGCCCGTCGGCGCCCTGGTCGTACACGCCGACCACGTTGGGGTGCGAAAGGCGGGCCACCGACCTGGCCTCACCGACGAACCGGCGGACGAAGTCCTCGTCGTTGGCCAGTTCCGCATGCATGATCTTCAGCGCCACGGTGCGGTCCAGCCGGGTGTCGGTGCCCAGATAGACGGTCGCCATCCCGCCGGTGGCAATAAGGGACTCAACCCGGTACCGGCCGTCCAGGAGCCGGCCGACGGGTGGGCGCGCGAGCGTCGTGTCCATCGGCTCGATTGTATGGCGGCCTATCCCTCCGGGCGCGGGGAACACCTGTACGGTGTCGCGCGGTGACCGGGAGTAACAAGGTTCGCGGGGTGTCCTGCCTAGCTGCGGGTTTCCCCAGCGAGGCTGTGACCACTGCCTGGGCAGGAACGCGGTGACCCCGGCGGGGCCGGGGCGGAAAGCGCCCGCACCAGTTCCGGAAACCGGGCCCGGGGGCCGCCCGGTCACCCCGTCTGGGCCAGATCAGGCCCGCGCACCTCTAGCCTTGGTGCTCGTGCAGATCGACCAGATTGTGATCGTCGGCGGCGGGCTGGCCGGCTCGCGCGCCGCAGCCGAGCTCCGGGCCAGGGAGTACGCCGGCCAGATCACCATGCTGGGCGCGGAGCCCCATCCGCCCTACGACCGCCCGCCGCTGTCCAAGAAGCTGATGATGGGCGAGCTGGACTCGACCTCGCTGGACACCGACGCGGCCGCTCTCCGGCTGGACCTGCGGCTCGACGAGGCCGCCACCGGCCTGGCCGGGCGGGCGGTCCGCAGCGAGCGCGGCGACTACCCGTTCGACCGCCTGATCGTGGCGACGGGGGCCGCGCCGGTGCGGCTGCCCGGCCCCGGCCGCCAGCATGTCCTGCGCACCCTGGACGACGCCCTGGACATCCGGGCCCGGCTGCGGCAGGGGACCCGGCTGGCCATCGTGGGGGCCGGCTGGATCGGGGCGGAGCTCGCCACCGCCGCCGTGACCCGCGGGTGCGACGTCACCGTCCTGGAGGCGGCCGCGACCCCCGCGGCCGCCGCCCTGGGCGAGGCCGCCGGGGCGACGATGGTGCCCTGGTACGCCGCGGCCGGCGTGGACCTGCGGCTCGGCCAGCCGGTGGAATCGGTCCAGGAAGGCGGCCTGGCCCTGCCCGGCGGCGGGTGGCTGGAGGCCGACCTGATCGTGACCGCGGTCGGGGTCCGGCCCTGCACCGGATGGCTGGACGGGTCCGGGGTGGACCTGGGCAACGGGATCGTCGTGGACAGCCGCCTGCAGGCCTCGGTGCCCGGGGTCTACGCGGCCGGCGACTGCGCCGCCTTCTGGTCCGGCCGCTACGGCCGTGCGGCTGCGGGTGGAGCACTGGGATACCGCCCTGCACTCGCCGACCGTGGCCGCGGCCAACGCGCTCGGCGCCGAGCAGGACTATGACCCGGTGCCCTATTTCTGGTCTGAGCAGTTCGGCCGGATGGTCCAGTACGTGGGCCACCATGAACGCGAGGACCGTCTGGTCTGGCGCGGTGATCCGGCTGAGGAGCGCTGGGCGGCGTGCTGGGTGGCCGGGACGGCGGACGCTGATCCTCGGCGACGGAGACGGCAGGCGCTGGCCGGCTGGTCGCCGTCCTCACGGTCGGACGGCCCCGGGACATGCTGCAGGGACGCAGGCTCATGCAAGCGGGCCAGACCGTGGACACCGCCCGGCTGGCCGACCCCGATGTGCCGATGCGGGACGCGGCCGTGACGTGACCAGGGGCGGCCCAATCCTGGAAGAGAACTGACGAGACTGGCGTGTCCGGGTTTGACCCGGGCCGCAGCGTGGGAAATTCGGAGACGTGGCACAGATTGACCCCCCGGCCGACGAACTCGTCGGCGACTGGCTCACACTCACTGAAGCCGCTGACCGGCTCGGCATCCCGCCGGGCAGGCTCAAGCAGCTGTTCCGTGACCGCAAGCTGCTGGCTGTCCAGCGGCCGGACGGCACGACCGCAGTCCCCGCCGCCTTCTTCGACGGCGGCACGATCGTCAAGGGGCTGCATGGCACCCTCACCGTGCTGTACGACTGCGGGTTCGACGACCCGGAGGCGCTGCGCTGGCTGTTCACGGCCGACGACTCGCTGCCCGGGACGCCGATCCAGGCGATGATCGAGAATCGCCGCACCGAGGTGAACCGGCGGGCCCAGGCCCTCGCGTTCTGAGGACCAGGCGCCCGATGGCCCGCGCGGCGGTCCGCTGCCTGCGGGGCCGCCGGTCGCGCCGCGACGAGCCGGGCCCCGGCCGACTAGCCTGGGGACATGCCATCCGGGGTCCTGCACCGTGCGCCAGCCATCCGTGACCTGCTGGCCTCGGGCGGTGAGTCGTACTCGTTCGAGTTCATGCCGCCCAAGACCGAGGACGCCGAGCGGCGGCTGTGGCGGGCGATCCGGGAACTGGAGCCGCTGCGTCCCACGTTCGTCTCGGTCACCTACGGGGCGGGCGGTTCGACCAGGGACCGGACCGTCCGGGTGACCGGGCGGATCGCCGCGGAGACGACGCTCACCCCGGTGGGGCACTTCACGGCGGTCAACCACTCCGTCGCCGAGCTGCGCCGCGTGATCGGCTCGTACGCGGCGGTCGGCGTGCGCAACGTGCTGGCGCTGCGCGGGGACCCGGCGGGCGACCCCAACGCCGAGTGGGTCAGGCACCCGCAGGGCGTGGAGTACGCGGAGGACCTGGTCCGGCTGGTCCGGGCCTCGGGCGACTTCTGCGTGGGCGTGGGTGCGTTCCCCGAAGGGCACCCGCGGTCCCCCGACCTCGGCTCAGACACCGAGTACTTCGTGCGCAAGTGCCGGGCGGGTGCCGACTTCGCGATCACCCAGATGTTCTTCTACGTGGAGGACTACCTGCGGCTGCGGGACCGGGTGGCGGCCGCCGGCTGCGAGGTGCCGATCATTCCCGGGATCATGCCGATCACCAGCCTGCGCACGCTGGAGCATATCGTCGTGCTGTCCGGCGCCCGGTTCCCGGGCGCGCTGGGGGACCAGGTGCGGGCGGCCGGCGGCGACGGGGCGGCGGTGCGGGAGATCGGCGTCCAGTACGCCGCGGGCATGTGCGAGCGCCTGCTGGCCGAGGGCACCCCGGGGCTGCACTTCTACACGCTCAACGGCTCCCGCGCGACCGTGGAGATCTACGAGCGCCTCGGCCTGGCCGGGCGCGCGGCCGGCGGCGGCGCGCATCCGGCCCGGGTCCGGCTGGCCGCGGAAGGCTGACCCGCCGGTCCCCGGGGTGGGCGGCCGGCGGCCAGGAGCCGGCGTCAGCCACCTGACGCGGGCGGGCGGCCCGGCTGCAGCGGCAGCGTCGCGCCCATCAGCGCGTAGGGCGGGTCGGTTCCCGGGAACCGGTATCTGGTCACCAGGTCCTTGAAGCCCAGGCCCCGGTAGAGACGGCGGGCCCGGCTTTCGGTGTCCTGGGTGGACAGCAGCGCCGTGCGTTCCAGCCGGGAGCGGACCAGCGCGGGCACCATGGCCCGGCCGACCCCGCGTCCCTGGTAGGCGGGGTGGACGTGCACCTCAGCTACCTCGAACGAGTCGGCCAGCCAGGCCTGGGCAAGGTCGCGGCCGCCTGCCGAGGTCAGCGCGCTGCGCACCAGGTCGTGCCACCACTGGCCGTTGGTGCCGTGGAAGCCGTAAGAGAATCCGATGACCGTGAGCCGGTCGCCGCCGGACTGGGTTCGCAGTCCGGCAGGCGTGTTCCCGGGATCGTCCGGGAGGGTCATGACCACGCAGCGGAAAGAGGGGAATCCCGCGTGCCGTTCCATGATCGCCCGGCGCCCCGGCAACTGCTGCTGCGGGGGCCGCATGGCGGCCGCATAGACGTTGGTCAGGACGCCAAGCTCGGCAAGAAAGCGTGCTTTGCCGAATTCCAGCAGCTCTGGGCCAGCCCGCATCCGCGCAAGCGTACGCGAGCGCGGCGCGGCGGGCACCTGGCGGGCGCACGTGACAGCAGGCCGGGCGGGCGACGTGTTTTGTCGGACCCGCTCGCTACCTTCGAACTCAGATACAACTAGCTGGACAACGAAGCGAACCTATGTTCGAATAACTAGCGGGACCGCCGGGACGTCCCCCCTCATCCTGGGCGGCCGGGCCGGGGTCGGGCGGCGTGCCGCGAGCACCCGCCTGATCCTGGCTCCGCGACGGAAGGAAGGCCATGAGTACGGTCATGTCAGTACGACCAGGCCAGCCACGCTGCCGTATAGCGCCTGCGGCGCTGAACCTCATTGAATCGGCCCGCCGCGGGCTGGCTGACGCGGCGGGCGAGGCCAGTGCGGGCTCCCGGTACGTGGGCGCGCACCTCGCTGCGCTGCGGGCCGCGGCCGCGATCGTGGCGGTGAAGATGGGCCCGGGGCAGAGCCCCCGGCGGAAAGCCCCGCACAGCGTCTGGGAGTTGCTGCCGCGGGTGGAGCCCGCGCTGTCGGAGTGGGCGGCGTTCTTTGCCGCGGGAGCAGGCAAGCGGGCCGCCGCGGAAGCGGGGCTGCTCCGGGCGGTGTCCGCCCGGGAAGCTGATGATCTGCTCAGGGACGCTGAGACGTTCCTGAACCTGGCTGAGGAAGCGCTGGGGCTGCCGGGCCAGCCGGCCCTGCCCCTCCGCTCGGCCGGCTAGCCGGCGCCCGGTTGCCCCAGCGTCTCGCTGGGGCGCTGGGGACGTGCGAGTCCGAGCACGCCAGCGGCCTGCCAGCCAGTGGCCGGCAGGCCGCCCAAGGGGGCCAACCCTGGGTCAGAAGGCCTCGACTGCGCCTCGTGCCTCGGAGTCGAGGACACCCCAGCTGATCAGCTCTTCGGTCAGGTCAATCGGCGACTTGTCGTAGATGACCGCGAGTGACCGCAGGTCCTCCTGCCGGATGGACAGCACCCGGCCGTTGTAGTCGCCACGCTGGCTCTGGATCGTCGCCACATAGCGCGCCAGGGGCCCAGCCTTGTCCTTGGGGAGCTGGGCCATCCGCTCCAGGTCGATGACAAGCTTCGGCGACGGCGCCAGCGGGGCGGGCGTCGAGTCGCCGGGCAGCAGCTCAGATACGGGCACGCCGTAGAACTCAGCCAGCTCGGCGAGCTTCTGCACGGTCACCGAGCGGTCGCCCCGCTCGTACGAGCCCACAACCACGGCTTTCCACCGGCCGCGTGACTTTTCCTCCACCCCATGCAGGGACAGTCCCTGCTGAGTACGGATGGCGCGCAGGCGTGCGCCGAGAGTCTTGGCGTATTCAGATGGCATGTCGTCGGCCCCCCGGCCAGATCGTCGCTTTCAGTAACGGTTACGGACAGTGACGGTAGGCCGCAAGCGCGACCAGGTCAAGCCGAATAGCAAAAAGCGGGTCAACTTACGCGTCTTGCCGCCTGAGCTCAGGCCGGTGCTGATCGCCCAGACGTCTAGACACAAATCCCGGGAAGCCCACTGGGACAGGCATTCTGGCAGTTCTGGCGGCCGCGCCCGGCTGGCTTTCGCGTGTATTGCCGATCCGTCTTCTCTCAGTGTGACACGAATCACTCATCGTCACCCAATCCACGCCGCAGACGGGGAGCTCACTTTCCGGGCCTGCACCAGCCCGGGGGCACCACCCGTTGCCCCGGCCGGCCTGCGTCCCGGCCGCTGCGCCGTGGCGTCCCACGTCACAGCCTTCCCTCCTGGTACCGTGGGCCGGACAGATCGTCCTTTAAGACCCGTCCCGTGAGGCGGGAAAGGAGGTCCGTGGCATGCATGCTGTGCATCCTGCCCGGAATCAGGCTGCTGGGGTGGACGGCGCGGCGGGCGGCAGCCCAGCCCGGCCCGACCCCCCCGATCCGAAGACGGCGACCCCGAAGACGGTCCTGGAGCCCGCCGAGATCGGCCGGGCGCTCACCCGCATCGCGCACGAGATCCTCGAACGCACCGACGGCGCAGCCGACGTGCTGTTGCTGGGCATCCCCACCCGCGGTGTCCCGCTGTCCCGCCGCCTGGCCGAGCGCATCGAGCGGGTCGAGGGACGCCCGGTACCCCATGGGTCACTGGACATCACCATGTACCGGGACGACCTCCGGCTGCGGCCGGCCCGGGCGCTCGGCCGCACCGAGGTACCTCCCGAGGGCATCGACGGGGCCATCGTGGTGATCGTCGATGACGTGCTCTACTCCGGCCGGACCGTGCGGGCGGCCCTCGACGCGCTCAACGACCTCGGCCGGCCCCGGGCGGTCCAGCTGGCCGTCCTGATCGACCGCGGGCACCGCGAGCTGCCGGTGCGGCCGGACTACGTCGGCAAGAACCTGCCCACCTCCACACAGGAGGTCGTGCGGGTACTCCTGACCGAGGTGGACGGCCAGGACGCAGTGATCATCGGGCAGGCCGGAGGCGGCGCGTGAACCGCCACCTGATCTCCGCGGCCGACCTGAGCCGCGACGACGCGCTGCTCATCCTGGACACCGCCGACGAGCTGGCCCGGATGGCCGACCGGCCGATCAAGAAGCTCCCCACGCTGCGCGGGCGCACGGTGGTCAACCTCTTCTTCGAAGACTCCACCCGGACCAGGATCTCGTTCGAGGCCGCGGCCAAGCGGCTGTCCGCAGACGTGATCAACTTCTCGGCCAAAGGGTCCAGCGTGGCCAAGGGCGAGAGCCTGAAGGACACGGCGCTGACCCTGGAGGCCATGGGCGCGGACGCCGTCGTGGTCAGGCACAGCGCCTCGGGCGCGCCGCACCGGCTGGCGGGCTGGGTGCGCGGGACCGTCGTCAACGCCGGCGACGGCGCGCACGAGCATCCCACCCAGGCCCTGCTGGATGCGTTCACCATCCGGCGCAAGTTCGGCCGCCCCGGCGGTGAGGCCCTCGACGGGCTGCGGGTCACCATCGTGGGCGACATCCTGCACAGCCGGGTGGCCCGGTCCAACGTGCTGCTGCTGAGCACCCTGGGAGCCGAGGTCACCCTGGTCGCGCCCCCCACCCTGCTCCCGGTAGCCGTCGGCTCCTGGCCGTGTTCGGTCGGCTACGACCTTGACGCCGCGATCCCCAAGAGTGACGTGGTCATGATGCTGCGGGTGCAGCAGGAGCGGATGAACGCCGCGTACTTCCCGAGCGTGCGGGAGTACAGCCGGCGCTACGGGCTCGACGGCACCAGGATGGCGCAACTGCCCGACCAGGCCATCGTGATGCACCCGGGCCCGATGAACCGCGGCGTCGAGATCGCCGCCGACGTGGCCGACTCGGCCCGGTCCACCATCGTGGAGCAGGTGGCCAACGGGGTCAGCGTGCGGATGGCCGTGCTGTACCTGCTGCTCGGCGGGGCCGAGGTGCAGACATGACCCGGACCGCGGCAGCCCGGAACCCGAGCGCAGGCAGGTACCAGAGGAGAGCGGCATGAGCACGAGCCAGGGGCTCTGGCTGATCAGGGGGGCGCGGCCGCTGGGCGGCGGCCCCGCCGACGTCGTGATCCGCGACGGCGTGATCGACAGCGTCGGTGACGGCCCCGCGCCGCCCGGCGCCCAGGTGCTGGACGCGGCGGGCCTCGTCGCCCTGCCGGGCCTGGTGGACCTGCATACCCACCTGCGTGAGCCGGGCCGCGAGGACGCCGAGACCGTGGCGTCCGGGACCCGGGCGGCGGCGCTGGGCGGGTTCACCGCCGTGCACGCGATGGCCAACACCGACCCGGTAGCCGACACGGCGGGCGTGGTCGAGCAGATCTGGCGCCTCGGACGGCAGGCGGGACACTGCGACGTCCACCCGGTCGGCGCGGTCACGCTGGGCCTGGGCGGGACGCGCCTGGCCGAGCTGGGCGCGATGGCCGACTCCGCCGCGCGGGTCCGGGTGTTCTCCGACGACGGGCGGTGCGTGTCCGACGCCGTGCTGATGCGCCGCGCCCTGGAGTACGTGAAGGCGTTCGACGGGGTGATCGCCCAGCATGCGCAGGAACCCCGGCTCACCGAGGGTGCGCAGCTGAACGAGGGAGAGATGTCCGGGCGCCTCGGGCTGACCGGCTGGCCGGCCGTGGCCGAGGAGGCCGTCATCGCCCGCGACTGCCTGCTCACCGCGCACGTCGGCTCGGCCCTGCACGTCTGTCACGTGTCCACGGCCGGATCGGTGGAGATCATCCGCTGGGCGAAGAGCAAGGGCTGGCGGGTCACCGCCGAGGTGACCCCGCACCACCTGCTGCTGACCGACTCCCTGGCGGCCGGCTACGACCCCGTCTATAAGGTCAACCCGCCGCTGCGCACCCCGGCGGACGTGGCCGCGCTGCGCGAGGGCCTGGCCGACGGCACCATCGACTGCGTGGCCACCGACCACGCGCCGCATCCGGTGGAGGACAAGGAAACCGAGTGGGACACGGCCGCGTTCGGCATGACCGGCCTGGAGACGGCGCTGCGCGTGGTGCAGGAGGCCATGGTCGACACCGGCCTGCTCGACTGGGCCGGGGTGGCTGACCGGATGGCCCGGCGCCCGGCCCGCATCGGCCGGCTGCCCGGCCCGGAGCGCGCGCTGGCCGTGGGTCTGCCCGCCAGCCTGACGCTCTACGACCCGGCGGCACGCGGCACGGTGGACCCCCGCGCGCACGCCTCCCGCAGCCGGAACAGCCCGTTCGGGGGGATGGAACTGCCCGGCCGGGTGGTCGCCACGTTCCTGCGCGGGACCCCCACCGTCCTCGACGGGAAGCTCGCCTGATGGCCGGGTCCCTGAGTGCGGGGTCCAGCGGGGCGGGCACCACCCCCGCGATCCTGGTCCTGGAGGACGGCACCACCTTCCGCGGCACCGCGTTCGGCGCGGACGGCGAGACCTTCGGCGAGATGGTCTTCAACACCGGCATGACCGGCTACCAGGAGACGCTGACCGACCCGTCCTACGCTCGCCAGATCGTGGCGATGACCGCGCCGCACATCGGCAACACCGGGGTGAACGACGAGGACCCCGAGTCGCGGCGGATCTGGGTGAGCGGGTACGTCGTCCGCGAGCCGGCCCGGCTGGCCTCGAACTGGCGGTCGCAGCGGAGCCTGGAGGAGGAACTGCGCGCCCAGGGCGTCACCGGGATCGCGATCACCGGCACCCGGGCGCTGACCCGGCACCTGCGCGAACGCGGGGCGATGCGGGCCGGCATCGCCACCGGCTCCGCGGACCCGGACGCGCTCCGCGAGCGGGTCCTGGCCAGCCCGCAGATGGCCGGCGCCGACCTGGCCCGGGAGGTCTCCACGGCGGCCGCCTACACGGTCTCCCCGCCGGACGGGGTGCCAGCCCGTTACCGGGTCGCGGCGGTGGACCTGGGCATCAAGGCCGCCACGCCGCAGGCCATGGCCCGGCGGGGCTGCCAGGTCACCGTGCTCCCGGCGGCCAGCACCACCGAGGACATCCTCGCCCTCGGGCCTGACGGCGTGTTCTTCTCCAACGGGCCCGGCGACCCGTCCGCGGCCGGCTACGCGGTGGACGCGGTCCGCGGCGTGCTCGCCCGTGGCGTCCCGGTCTTCGGCATCTGCCTGGGCAGCCAGGTCCTGGGCCGGGCCCTCGGCCTGGGCACCTACAAACTCCGCTTCGGGCACCGCGGGGTGAACCAGCCGGTCAAGCACCTGGCGACCGGGCAGGTGCACATCACCAGCCACAACCACGGCTTCGCGGTGGCCATGCCCCCCGGCGCCGGAGGCCAGCCCGGCGGCTACGGCGGCACCGGGCCGGGCGCGACGTTCGGCACCGATTTCGGCCCGGCCCAGATCACCCACGTCAACCTCAACGACGGCGTGGTCGAGGGCCTGAGGCTGCTGGACCGGCCGGCCTTCAGCGTGCAGTACCACCCCGAGGCCGCGCCGGGCCCGCACGACGCGTCCGGGCTGTTCGACGAGTTCTGCGCGCTGATGGACGGCGCCAGGGGAGGTGCGCGTGCCCAGGCGTGAGGACCTGCGCTCGGTACTGGTCATCGGGTCCGGGCCGATCGTGATCGGGCAGGCCTGCGAGTTCGACTACTCGGGCACCCAGGCCTGCCGGGTGCTGAGCCAGGAGGGCATCCGGGTCAGCCTGGTCAACTCCAACCCGGCCACGATCATGACCGATCCGGAGTTCGCCGACGCCACCTACGTCGAGCCGATCACCCAGGACGTGCTGGAGAAGGTCATCGCCAAGGAGCGGCCCGACGCCGTGCTGCCCACGCTCGGGGGGCAGACCGCGCTGAACGCGGCCGTCGAGCTGCACGAGGCGGGCGTCCTGGCCAAGTACGGCGTCGAGCTGATCGGGGCCGGCATCGAGACCATCAGGGCGGGTGAGGACCGGAAGCGGTTCAAGGACATCGTCACCGGGCTCGGCGCCGAGGTGCCGCGCAGCCACATCTGCCACAGCATGGACGAGTGCCTGGTGGCCGCGGCTGATCTCGGCTATCCGGTGGTCATCCGGCCGTCCTTCACGCTGGGCGGGTCGGGCTCGGGCATCGCGCGCTCCGAGGGCGACCTGCGCCGCCTGGCCGGGGCCGGCCTGGACGCCAGCCCGGTGACCGAGGTGCTGCTGGAGGAGTCCATCCTCGGCTGGAAGGAGTTCGAGCTCGAGCTGATGCGCGACCGCCACGACAACGTGGTGGTGGTCTGCTCGATCGAGAACATCGACCCCATGGGCGTGCACACCGGGGACTCGGTCACCGTGGCCCCGGCGATGACCCTGACCGACCGCGAGTACCAGCACATGCGCGACGTGGCCATCGCGGTGGTCCGCGCGGTCGGGAGTGGACACCGGGGGCTGCAACATCCAGTTCGCCGTGCACCCGCGGACCGGCCGGATGGTCGTGATCGAGATGAACCCGCGGGTGTCCCGGTCCTCGGCGCTGGCCTCCAAGGCGACCGGCTTCCCGATCGCCAAGATCGCCGCCCGGCTGGCCATCGGCTACACGCTGGACGAGATCCGCAACGACATCACCGGGGAGACGCCGGCCAGCTTCGAGCCCGCGCTGGACTACGTGGTGGTCAAGGTGCCGCGGTTCGCGTTCGAGAAGTTCCCCGGCGCGGACCCCGAGCTGACCACGCACATGAAGTCGGTCGGTGAGGCCATGGCCATCGGGCGGAGCTTCCCGGAGGCGCTGCAGAAGGCGCTCCGCTCGCTGGAGGACCGGGCCGCGCCGTTCAGCTGGGCCGGGCCGCCGGGGGACCGGGCTGAGCTGCTGGCGCGCTGCGCGACGCCGCACGACGGCCGGATGTCTACCGTGCACCAGGCGCTGCGGGCCGGGGCGGCCGTCGCCGACGTGGCCGGGGTGACCGGGATCGATCCCTGGTTCGTGGACCAGATCCAGGGCGATCCAGGAGATCGCCGAGCGGCTGGCGGGGGCGGCCGGCGGGCCCGCGGCCACGGCGCCCGGTCCTGAGCTGGACACTGGCGCGCTGTGGTCGGCGAAGCGGGCCGGGTTCTCCGACGCCCAGATCGGCCAGCTCCAGGGCCTGCCCGAAGACCAGGTGCGGCTGCTGCGGCACGCCTTCGGCATCCGCCCCGTGTACCACGCGGTCAACACCTGCGCGGCGGAGTTCGCCGCCCGCACGCCCTACCTGTACTCCACGTACGACGAGCAGACCGAGGTGCCCCCCGGCGGGGCGCCGAAGGTGATCATCCTGGGCAGCGGGCCGAACCGGATCGGCCAGGGCATCGAGTTCGACTACGCCTGCGTGCACGCGTCGTTCGCGCTGACCGCCGCGGGCTACGAGACCGTGATGGTCAACTGCAACCCCGAGACGGTGTCCACCGACTACGACACGTCCGGGCGGCTGTACTTCGAGCCGCTGACGCTGGAGGACGTGCTCGAAGTGGTCCACGCGGAGCAGCAGAGCGGGCCGGTGGCCGGGGTCATCGTGCAGCTCGGCGGCCAGACCCCGCTCGGGCTGGCCCGCGCTCTGGCCGCCGAGGGCGTGCCGGTGGTCGGGACCAGCCCGGACGCGATCCACCTGGCCGAGGACCGCGGTGAGTTCGGGGCGGTGCTGGAGGCGGCCGGGCTGCCCGCGCCCCGGTACGGCACCGCGCTGTCCTACGCCGAGGCCAAGGTGGTCGCGGACGAGATCGGCTACCCCGTGCTGGTCCGGCCCTCCTACGTGCTCGGCGGCCGGGGCATGGAGATCGTCTATGACGACGCCACCCTGGAGGACTACGTGGGCCGGGCCGCGGCGGCCAGCCCCGGGCACCCGGTCCTCATCGACCGCTTCCTCGACGACGCGATCGAGATCGACGTGGACGCCCTGTACGACGGGGAGGAACTGTTCCTCGGCGGGGTGATGGAGCACATCGAGGAGGCCGGCATCCATTCCGGCGACTCGGCCTGCGCGCTGCCGCCGATCACGCTGGGCCGCTCAGACATCGCCCGGATCCGCGAGTCGACCGAGGCCATCGCGCGGGGCGTGGGGGTGCTCGGGCTGCTGAACGTCCAGTACGCGATGGCGGCCGGGGTGCTGCACGTGCTGGAGGCCAACCCCCGGGCCTCGCGGACCGTGCCGTTCGTGTCCAAGGCCACGGCCACGCCGCTGGCCAAGGCGGCAGCCCGGATCATGCTCGGCGCGAGCGTGGCGGAGCTGCGCGCCGAGGGCATCCTGCCCGCGTCGGGCGACGGCGGCACGCTCCCGCTCGACGCGCCGATCGCGGTCAAGGAGGCGGTGCTGCCGTTCGGCCGGTTCCGTGACGCCCGCGGGCAGGGCGTGGACACCGTCCTCAGCCCTGAGATGCGCTCCACGGGCGAGGTGATGGGGATCGACGCGGCGTTCGGCACCGCCTACGCCAAGTCCCAGGCGGCCGTCTACGGGCCGCTCCCGGTCAAGGGACGGGTGTTCGTGTCGGTGGCGAACCGGGACAAGCGGTCCATGGTGTTCCCCGTCAAGCGCCTCGCCGACCTGGGCTTTGAGATCTGGGCGACCGAGGGAACCGCCGAGGTGCTGCGGCGCAACGGCGTTCGTGCCACGATCGTCCGGAAGCACAGCGACGGCCCCGGACCGGACGGCGAGCCCGATATCGTGGCCAGGATCCTCGCCGGACAGGTGGATCTCATCGTGAACACGCCGTTCGGCAGCCCGGGGCACTCGGGGCCCCGGCTGGACGGTTACGAGATCCGGACCGCCGCGGTGCGGCGAGGGGTGCCCTGTGTCACCACGGTGCAGGGGCTTGGCGCCGCGGTGCAGGGCATCGAGGCCATTCAGCGCGGCGAGGTGGGGGTGCGGTCCTTGCAGGAGTACGCTCTGCTCGCCCGGGGGAGCGCCCCGCCGGTGCTCTCCCCGGAGGACAGCCCCTCCGGAGCGCCGGCATGACCGCCGCGGACGGCGAGCAGGACGCCGTCCAGGTCCAGGTACGCGGCACCGTGCTCACGGTCCGGAGGGTTGAACGCCTACTACGCGATGACCGTGGTCGCCCCCGGGATCGCCGCCCGGTTCCGGCCCGGCCAGTTCGTGGCGGTCGCGGTGGGCGGGCCGGACACGTCCATGCTGCTGCGCCGGGCGTTCTCCATCCATGACGTGCGGCCGGACCACGGCGGGACGGTGGAGTTCGTGTTCGCCGCGGTCGGGCCGGGGACCCGGTGGCTGGCCGAGCGCCGTACCCGTGACGTCCTCGACGTGACCGGGCCGCTCGGCCGGCCTTTCCCGGTCCCCCGGGAACCGGTGAGCTGCCTGCTGGTCGGCGGCGGCTACGGGAGCGCGCCGCTGTTCCCGCTGGCTGACCGGCTGCGCAGCCGGGACTGCCAGGTGGACTTCCTGCTCGGCGCGGCCAGCGCGGACCGGGTGTTCGGCGCGCTCACCGCGCGCCGGACCGGCCGGACCGCGGCGGTTACCACCGAGGACGGCTCGATGGGCGTGCGCGGGCTCGTCACCGACCGGCTCACCCAGGTCATCCACGAGGCGCGCACCGACGTCATCTACGCGTGCGGCCCGATGGGGATGCTCCGTCAGGTGACGGCGCTGGCGGGCCGCTACGACATCCCGGTGCAGACCCTGGTCGAGGAGTCGATGGCCTGCGGCATCGGGGTGTGCATGACCTGCGTGCTGCCAGTCGTCGGGGACGACGGCGTGACCCGGATGGTCCGGTCCTGCGTGGCGGGCCCGGTGTTCCGGGGCGAGACGGTGCGCTGGGACGACATCGGCACCATCCCGTTCGACGCGCTGGGCGCCCCGGGCTGGAACCCGCGGCAGCACGCGGGGACCGGCGGCGCCGCGGCCCGGCCGGCCGGGGTGTCCCCGGTCCCCGGCTCGTCACGGGGCGGCCCGTCACAGGCCGGAACACCGCCCGCCAGCGCGAGCGGGACGCCGCGGCCGGCCGGGGCGGCCCGAGCCGCCGGCCCAGCCCCGGCGCGGAAGGAGCAGCATGGCAGTTGACCTGCGGACCAGGCTCGGCCACGTCGAACTGCCGAACCCGATCCTGACCGCGTCGGGTTGCGCCGGAGCAGGCCGGGAACTCGCCCAGTTCTTTGACGTCGCCAAGATCGGCGCGGTCGTCACCAAGTCCGTGATGGTCGCGCCCCGGGCGGGCCGGCCGACGCCCCGGATGGCGGAGACGCCCAGCGGGATGCTGAACTCGATCGGCCTCCAGGGGCCCGGGATCGACGCTTTCCTGCAGCGGGACCTGCCCTGGCTGCTCTCGCGGGGGGCGCGGGCCGTGGTCTCCATCGCGGGCGGCAGTGTTGACGAGTACGCCGAACTCGCCGCACGGCTGACCGACGCGGCAGGAGTCACTGCCATAGAGGTGAATATTTCCTGTCCGAACGTCGAGGACAGGGGACAGGTGTTCGCCTGCGACCCGGGCGCCTCCGGCGCGGTCATCGAGGCGGTCCGGGCCCGGGTCCGGTACGACATCCCGGTGTTCGCGAAGCTGTCTCCCGACGTCACGGACATCGTCACGATCGCCCGGGCGTGTGTCGGCGCGGGCGCCGACGGCCTCTCGCTGATCAACACCCTGCTCGGGATGGTGATCGACACCGAGACCATGCGCCCGGTGCTGGCCGGCGTCACCGGGGGCCTGTCCGGCCCGGCCATCCGGCCGGTGGCGGTGCGCTGCATCTGGCAGGTCCGCAAGGCGCTGCCCGACGTGCCGATCATCGGCATGGGCGGCGTCCGGACCGGCCGGGACGCGCTGGAGCTCATCCTGGCCGGGGCGTCCATGGTGAGCGTCGGCACGACGATCTTCCATGATCCGTCGGCCTGCGTCCGCATCCTGCGCGAACTCGACGAGGAACTCGGGCAGCGCGGCATCGAGCGGCTGGCCGACGTGATCGGGCTCGCGCACGAGCCGAGGGGCGCGCCGGTGCGCCGGCTGTCCGGGACCGCCCACTAGCGGGGCGCCCCACGCGTCCCGTCACCACCCGTACCGAGGAGGAGAGTTGAGCCAGCCAGCGCCGATCGCCGTGGCGCTTGACGCGCCCGACCTGGAGACCGCGGCTCGCTGGGCCGGCCTGGTAACGCCGCACGTCAGCACCGTAAAAATCGGGCTCGAGCTGTATCTGCGGTACGGCCCGGGCGTGGTCGCCTCGATCAGGGGCGCCAGCGGCGTGCGGGTCTTCCTCGACCTGAAGCTGCACGACATCCCGGCCACCGTGGCGGGTGCGGCGCGGGCGGTGGCCCGGCTGCGGCCGGACATCGTCACAGTGCACGCCTCAGCGGGCCCTGAGGTCATCAGGGCGGCCGTTCAGGCCGCGCCGGACACCGCGATAGCCGGGGTCACCGTGCTGACCTCCCTGAGCCCTGCAGACCTCGAGTCGATCGGCCTGCGCGGCCCGGTGCCGGACGCCGTGCGCCGTCTCGCCGTCCTCGCGGTCGGGGCCGGCGCGCGGGCGCTCGTCTGCTCGCCGCGCGAGGTGGCCGCGGTCCGCGCGGAAGTCGGCCCGGACATCAGGCTGATCACCCCGGGCGTCCGGCCGGCCGGTGCGGACCGGAACGACCAGGCGCGGGTCGCCACGCCCGAGGAAGCGCTGCGGGAGGGGGCGGATCTTCTGGTCATCGGGCGCCCCATCACCGGCGCACCGGATCCGGGTGCGGCCGCCGCGGCCATCGCGGCTCCGCTGCGCCGGCTCGCGTCGGCCGACTGAGCGTGCGGCGGGCCCGCCACCGGAACACCGGCCGGCCCACCTGGATGATCATGAACGCGCTGGCAGATCGCGCCATCTGGCCGCAGGTGGGGGCGGCTGGCGTGTTTGGAGCACTCTGCCGCGGGCTGGATGATAGGGGCATGGGGATAGCCCGTTTGACTACGTTACGTATTCGGTCTCATCCGGAGAGTAATATCGGCCAATTTATGACGTAACAAACGGGTGTTTGCGTTGCCCTGGCGGGCTGAACTCGCTACTTTCCCTTCCCGTCCGCAGTTTTCGATTCTGAAACCCGAGGTGACCCGGAGTGGCTCTTCCTCCCCTCACTCCCGATCAGCGTGCCGCTGCCCTAGAGAAGGCCGCTCGTGCGCGCAAGGAACGGGCCGAGGTCAAGGCCCGGCTGAAGAAGGCCGAGCTGACGCTGTCCCAAGTTCTCAAGGACGGCCAGACAGATGACATCCTTGGAAAGATGAAAGTCTCAGCTCTGCTCGAGGCCGTGCCGGGGATCGGCAAGGTTCGTGCCCGGCAGATCATGGAGCGGCTCGGCATCGCCGAATCGCGCCGGGTCCGCGGCCTGGGTGCGAACCAGCGTGCCGCCCTGGAAAACGAGTTCGGTGGTGTTATCTGAGGCAGCCTGATCACCCCAGGGGCGGGCGCGGGGGACCCAGGCCAACGGCCATGGCGTCCGCTGATCGCGCATGCGGTACCGCGCTTGTCCGGGGGGGCGGGGTGCCAGCCCGGCTAACCGTTCTTTCCGGCCCTTCCGGGGTCGGCAAGAGCACCGTGGTGGCCGGGCTGCGGAAGGAAAGCCCGGAAATCTGGCTCTCGGTATCGGTGACCACCCGGACACCGAGACCCGGTGAAGTCGGCGGCCGGGAGTATCACTTTGTCGGTGATGCCGAGTTCGACCGGATGCTGGCGCACGGGGATCTGCTCGAATGGGCGACATTCGCCGGCCACCGGTATGGAACGCCGCGTGGCCCGCTGGCGGAGAAACTGGCGGCCGGAGTTCCCGCGCTTCTGGAAATTGATCTTGCGGGTGCCCGGCAGGTGCGCAGTGCGGTCCCCGACGCCCTGCTTATTTTTCTCGCCCCGCCCAGCTGGGAAGAACTCGTGCGCAGGCTCACCGGCCGCGGCACGGAGCCTCCGGAGGTGATCGGCTCGCAGGCTGGAGGCGGCCCGGGTGGAGCTCGCCGCGGAGGATGAGTTCGACCTGACGCTGATCAATACGTCGGTCCGGGACGTCTGCCGCCAGCTGGTAGCCTTGACCGTGGGCCTAGTTGCCCCATGATTTTCTTCTTCACCCAAACGGAAGGCACATAGTGGCAGGTAATCCCGCCGCGGAGGGCATCACCAACCCGCCCATTGATGATCTGCTCCAAGTCGTTGACAGCAAGTACCGCCTGGTCATCATGGCGGCGAAGCGGGCGCGGCAGATCAACGCCTACTACGCTCAGCTCGGCGAGGGCCTGCTGGAGTATGTCGGCCCGCTGGTCGAGACGCGGGTCCAGGAGAAGCCGCTGTCCATCGCGCTGCGCGAGATCCGCCAGGGGCTGCTCTCCGCCCAGGAGACGGCGGAACCCACCTCCTGACGTCCCAACCGAGCGGCCGGGAACGGGGACGGTGAGGACGTGCCGTCGAGCATCGTCCTCGGCGTGGGCGGCGGCATCGCCGCCTACAAGGCCTGTGAGCTGCTGAGGCGGTTCACCGAGGGCGGCTACCAGGTCCGGGTCGTGCCCACAGGCAGCGCGCTGCGCTTCGTGGGCGAGGCCACCTGGGCCGCCCTGTCCGGGCAGCCCGTCACCACCAGCGTCTGGGACGACGTGCATGAGGTTCCGCACGTCCGGCTCGGCCAGCGCGCCGACCTGGTCTTCGTCGCCCCGGCCACGGCCGACCTGCTGGCCCGCGCGGCAGCCGGGCGCGCTGACGACCTGCTGACCGCCACGCTGCTGACCGCGCGCTGCCCGGTGGTGTTCGCGCCCGCGATGCACACCGAGATGTGGGAGCACCCGGCCACCCAGGCCAACGTGGCGACCCTGCGCGCCCGCGGCTGCCTCGTCCTGGACCCCGCCGCCGGGCGCCTCACCGGCGCCGACAGCGGGCCGGGGCGGCTGCCCGAGCCAGCCGAGCTCTACGCGACGGCCCTGCGGGTGCTGGCCCGCGGCACCGCGGGGCTGCGCCCCGACCTGGGCGGCCGGCACGTGCTGGTCTCCGCGGGTGGCACCCGGGAAGAACTCGACCCGGTCCGGTTCCTGGGCAACTGGTCCTCGGGACGGCAGGGCTACGCGCTGGCGCAGACCGCGGCGGCCCGGGGCGCCCAGGTCACCCTGGTGTCCGCGAACGTCGAGCTCCCCGACCCGGCGGGCGTCCGGGTCGTCCGGGTCGTCTCGGCCCGCGAGCTGGAGGCCGCGGTCAGGTCCGCCGCCGCGAGCGCGGACGCCGTCGTCATGGCGGCGGCGGTGGCTGACTTCCGGCCCGAGACCCGGACTGACTCGAAGATCAAGAAGGCCGGGCAGGCCCCCGAGCCGTTGCGCCTGGTGGAAAACCCTGACGTGCTGCGCGGGCTGTCCGCCCACCGGGCCCGGCCCGGTCAGGTCGTCGTCGGCTTTGCTGCCGAGACCGAGGACCTGCTGCGCAACGGCCAGGCCAAGCTGGCTGCGAAGGGATGCGATCTGCTGGTCGTGAACCAGGTCGGGGCCGGGCTCGCCTTCGGCACCACCGACAACGAGGCGATCGTGCTGGCCTCCGACGGGACCGTGGCCAAGGTGCCGCGCGGGCCCAAGGAAGCGCTGGCCGACGTAGTGTGGGACCTCGCCGCCGCCCGGTTTCCCGGTTAGCCAGGCCCGGCACCGGGCCTGGCAGGTCTATCCGCCTCCGTCAGCCCGTCCAACCTCGTCAACCGGCCGGCAGGCACGGTTTCTGGTCCCGCGGGCCAGGGAGCCCGGCTAGACTTCGGCGAGGTTTCAGCCGGTTACGAGGTTCAGCCACTTACTAGGACGGGGATTCAGGTGGCCCGACGTCTTTTCACCTCCGAGTCAGTGACGGAGGGTCATCCGGACAAGATGGCGGATCAGATCAGTGACGCCATCCTCGACTCGATGATCAAGGATGACCCCCACAGTCACGTGGCTGTGGAGACGATGATCACGACCGGCCAGGTGCACGTGGCGGGGGAGGTCACCACCGAGACCTACGTGGACATTCCCGGGATCATCCGGGAGAAGATCCTCGAGATCGGCTACGACTCCTCCCTCAAGGGGTACGACGGCGCGTCGTGCGGCGTGTCGGTGTCGATCGGGGCCCAGTCCCCGGACATCGCCCAGGGCGTGCTGCGGGCGTTCGAGCACCGCGAGGGTGAGGGTTCCTCTGACCTCGACCGGCAGGGCGCCGGTGACCAGGGCCTCATGTTCGGCTACGCGTGCCGGGAGACGCCCGAGCTCATGCCGCTGCCGATCATGCTCGCGCACCGGCTGTCCCGGAGGCTGTCCGAGGTGCGCCGCAGCGGCGACGTCCCTTATCTGCGCCCGGACGGCAAGACCCAGGTCACGATCGAATACGACGGGGACAAGGCCGTACGGCTGGACACCGTGGTCGTGTCCGCGCAGCACGCGCCGGACATCGACCTGAAGGAACTGCTCGCCCCCGACGTGCGCGACCTGGTGGTCGCCCCGGTGCTCGACGGCCTGGACATCGACACCACCGCGTACCGGCTCCTGGTCAACCCCACCGGCCGGTTCGAGATCGGCGGTCCCATGGGCGACGCCGGGCTGACCGGCCGGAAGATCATCATCGACACCTACGGCGGGATGGCCCGGCACGGCGGCGGGGCGTTCTCCGGCAAGGACCCGTCCAAGGTGGACCGCAGCGCGGCGTACGCCATGCGCTGGGTGGCCAAGAACGTGGTCGCGTCCGGCCTGGCCGACCGCTGCGAGACGCAGGTCGCCTACGCGATTGGCAAGGCCAAGCCGGTGGGCCTGTTCGTGGAGTGCTTCGGTACTGAGCGGCTGCCCGTCGAGGAGATCCAGGACGCGGTGCTGCAGGTCTTCGACCTGCGGCCCGCCGCGATCATCAGGGATCTCGACCTGCTCCGCCCGATCTACTCGCAGACCGCCAGCTACGGGCATTTCGGCCGCGAGGAGCCGGACTTCTCCTGGGAGCGGGTCGACCGGGCCGACAGCCTGCGGTCGGCCGCCGGCCTGTAACCCTCGTTCCCCGGCCCGCGGTCCGGGCCCTGGACATCATCTGGGCCCGGAATTTAGGCTCGTGGCGCTCGGTGTTCCGTTCAGGGCGTTTGTGCCCGCGCGTGTGAGCCGGTGAGCCAGTGCCATCATCCGCAGACCGGGCCGAGCTCCCAGGCCGCCCCGCGGAGCCGCCCGGCCCGGGTGCCCCCGCGGAGCGGGCGCCTGAGCCGGCCCCGGGCCCGCTCCCTGCGGCAGGCCAGGCCCCGCCTGGAGCGCCAGCCCCGGCCCCGGACGGCGCCAACTGGCCGGCCACGGCCGCGCTGGCCTGCGGGATCCTGGGCGGGGCGCTCGTCACCATCCCGGCCGCCCTGGTGCTGGCCGCTCTCGGCTTCCGCCGCACCCGCCAGGGCAGCCGGGGCCGCGTCCGCTGCTGGGCCGCGGTGATCCTCAGCCTGGCCTGGGCCGGGGCGGCCGGCTATCTGGTGCCCCATCTGATCCGGGCGGCCGACCCAGGCTGCGTGGCGTACAAGAACACCGCGCTCACGGCCTACAACCGGGTGGCCGCGGACGTCAGCGACGGAGTCAGCCGGGCCCGGCTGGCCCAGGACCTGACGGCGGCCATCGCCACCGTCGGCGAGGCCCGGTCGGACACCCGGAGCGCGGCGGCCGGCCGGCCGCTGGCCGCGCTGTCAGGTGAACTGCGCTCCATGCGCGCGGACGTCCGGGCCGGCCGCGTCGTCCCGCGCCAGCTGCTGCTGTCCCTGAACCGGGAGACCAGGGCCGCCGACGCCGCCTGTGGCACGGTACGCCTCTAGCGCCCGGGTGTCCGTGCGCTCTGGTAGGACAGGAGCGTGGCCGGGGCAGTGAGTCAGCAGGCGGCCGCCCGGCCGGCGGCGCGGGCGGGGCGCCGGGCCACCCGCGACCCGGGGCCGGTCGCGGCGGTCCTGCCGGTGGCCCGGGTGGCCGTCGACATCCCCCTGGCCCACCTGGACCGGCCGTTCGACTACCTGATCCCCGAGCGGCTGTCGGATCAGGCGGTGCCCGGCTGCCGGGTACGGGTTCGCTTCGCGGGCCAGCTCGTGGACGGCTACCTGCTGGAACGGGCGGCGGTGAGCGGGCACCAGGGGCGGCTGGCCCGGCTGGAGCGGGTGGTGTCACCCGAGCCCGTGCTGAGCCCGGAGATCATGGCCCTGGCCCGTGAGGTCGCGGACCGTTGCGCGGGCACCATGGCGGACGTGCTGCGGCTGGCCATCCCGCCCCGGCACGCCCGCACCGAAGCGGCCGCCCCGGACCCGGCCGCGAGGCCGCCGGCCGGGCGGCCCGATCCCGGGCCCTGGGCCCGCTACCCGGCCGGCCCGGCGTTCCTGGACGCCCTGGCCAGCCGGCGCGGGCCGCGGGCCGTATGGTCGGCGCTGCCCGGCCCGGGCTGGCCGGACGAGATCTCCCGGGCGGTGGCCACCGTCGCGGCCACCGGGCGCGGGGCCCTGGTCGTGGTCCCCGACGCGCGCGACCTCAGCCTGCTGGACGAGGCGCTCGCCGCGCAGCTCGGGCCGGGCGGGCACGTCACGTTGTCCGCGGACCTCGGACCCGCCGAACGCTACCGGCGCTGGCTGGCCGTCCGGCGGGGCGGGCAGCGGGTAGTGGCCGGCACCCGGGCCGCGATGTTCGCGCCGGTCAGCGACCTGGGGCTGGTGGTTCTCTGGGACGACGGCGACGACCTGCACGCCGAGCCGCGCGCGCCCTACCCGCACGCCCGTGAGGTGCTGGCGCTGCGCGCCCACCGCACCGGCGCGGCCGTCCTGATCGGCGGTTTCGCCCGGACCGCCGAGTCCACCAGCCTGGTGGCCAGCGGCTGGGCCCGGCCGGTCGTCGCGGACCGGGCCGTGCTGCGGGACCACGCACCCGCGGTCCGCGCCGCGGGCGGTGACGCCGAACTCGCCCGGGACGAGGCGGCCCAGACCGCACGGCTGCCCAGCCTGGTGCTGCGCACCGCCCGCGAGGCCCTGGACAGCGGCCCCGTCCTGGTCCAGGTGCCGCGCCGCGGCTACGTGGCGGCTCTCGGCTGTGCCCGTTGCCGCGAAAGGGCCAGGTGCGCCGCCTGCGGAGGCCCGCTCGCCCTGGCCGGCGTCGGCGCGGCGCCTCGTTGCGGATGGTGCGGGGCCGCAGACGAGCGGTGGCGGTGCGCGCGCTGCGGGCATGGCTCCGTCCGGGCCCTGGTCACCGGGGCGGGGCGCACCGCGGAGGAACTCGGCCGGGCCTTCCCGGGGGTTCCCCTGCTCACCTCGGGCGGCGCCGCGATGATCCCCGTCGTGCCCGGGACGCCCGCGCTGGTGGTCGCCACGCCCGGGGCCGAACCGCGGGCCGAGGGCGGGTACGCGGCCGGGCTGCTGCTGGACGGCTGGATGCTGCTCGGCCGGCCCAGCCTGCGTGCCGCCGAGGAGACGCTGCGCCGCTGGATGAACGCCGCGGCGCTGGTCCGGCCCGGTCCGGCCGGCGGCCGGGTGGTCGTGGTGGCCGACTCCGGCATCCCCGCGGTCCAGGCGCTGATCCGCTGGGACCCGGTCACGCACTCCGAACGGGAACTCGGCGAGCGGGTGGAGCTCCGCTTCCCGCCCGCGGTGCGGATCGCGTCCCTCAGCGGGCCCCAGGACGCGGTGGATGCGCTGCTGGCCGCCGCAGACCTGCCCGCCTGCTCCGAATTGCTCGGCCCGGTGGAGGAACCTCCGGACAGCATCCGGATGCTGGTGCGTGTGCCCAGGTCAGAGGGGATGGCCCTGGCCGGGGCGCTGCACGGGGCGCAGGCCGAGCGCAGCGCACGCAAAGCCCCGGGAGCGGTCCGGGTGCAGCTCGACCCGGCCGAGCTGATCTGAGTTCCCCCGGGGAGGCCATAGGGTGCTGGGGTGGCCACCTCACGACGGAGTACGCCGTCGCGGACCACGCCGGGTCCGCGCGGGAACTCAAACGGGAACGCGCAGGGTGGGACGGACACCGGCGGTCCGCCCCGGCTTCCCACGGTGCGCCTGGCGCCCCGCGAGGAGCTGGCTGCGGCGGCCCGGGTCGCCCCGCTGCTGCGGGCTGCCCGGGATCTGACCAGGTGGGCCGGGCCGGGCCGGCCGCTCACCAAGGCCGGGCGGCTGCGCCGCAGCGACGCCGTGGCGGCGGCTACGCACCTGGAGCTGATCCCCGCCGAGTTCGACGCGGCCTGGCGGGTCGCGGTCGCCGCCGGCATGCTGGTGCTCAGCTCCGGTGAGCACGGGGACGCGCGCGCGGAGGCGGGAGACCAGCGTGACGTGCTCGCGTCGGGGACCGCCGACGACGTGCTGGCCGTCTGGGACGCGGCGCTCACGGCCATGCTGGAGGCAGAGGACCTGGACGGGATGGCGACCGCCCTCTACACCGTGGGTGGCCCGGTGCGGATGGACGCCCTCTTCGACGCGTACCTGGCCGCGGCGGACACCCGGCGCCGGGGGGCACCCGGCGCCGCGCCCGGGCCGGAGGGTGAGCTGCCCACGGACCGCGGCGTGCTGCAGGACGAGAGCGCGGCCCTGTCCGTCGCCCTGGAGATGCTGGCCGATCTGGGCGTGGTCGAGCTGGGGGCGGACGACCCCGGCGTGGACGAGGACGGCGGCGCCCTGACCGTCACCCTGTCCCCGCTCGGCGTCTGGGGCGTGCACCGGCGGCTGCGGGCCCAGGGGTGGCATGTGCCGGTCGTCGGCGGCGGCGCGCGCGGTGACGCTACCGCCCTGCTCGCCACGCTGGCCAACTGTGACGTGGAGGACGGGGAAGCGGAGATCGCCAGCTGGCTTGGCGGACGGACTCCACGGCAGGCCGCGGCGGAGCTGATCAGCGCGGCCAGCCAGGGTTCCCCGGGCTTGCGTGGCGCGGGCTTCGCGGTGCTCGACCGGATCGGCGCGGACGCGGTCGTCGCGGTCCGGCAAGCCCTGGCTGATCCCGTGCTGCGCGCCCACGCGGCGGTCTGGCTGCACGAGCATGGCGAGCACGCCGAACTTGACCGGGAGGACCGGGCCTGGCTGCTGGTCGACCTGGGCGCCGGGCTGCTGGAGGAGGCGGACCCCCAGGACGTCGTGGCCGAGCTGCTGCCCGACGTGCCCCCGGACGCGCAGGCGGAGCTGGTGGCCGGACTGTGGCGGGTACGGCATCCTGGGGTGACCGACCTGCTGACCGCGCTGAGCGATCACCACCCCGATCCCGGCGTGTCGCGGGCGGCGCGGAAGGCCGCGTTCAAGGCTCGCTCGGTGTCGGCCGGTTCGGGCTCCGGCAGTTCGTAGACTTGGTGGGTTAACGTTCCCGGTGACCGGCCCCGGCGAGCGTCCAGACGGAAGGATGGTGCGCCATCAGCGTCAAGCCGATCCGCATCTTCGGCGACCCGGTATTGCGCACCCCGGCTGAGCCGGTCCGCGACTTCGATGCCGAGCTGCGCAAACTGGTCAAGGACCTCACCGACACGATGCTGGAGGCGCCCGGTCTCGGCCTGGCCGCGCCCCAGATCGGGGTGGGCCTGCGGGTCTTCACCTACTTCGTGGACGACGAGCTCGGGCACCTGATCAACCCCTCGCTGGACCTGACGGCCGACACCGAGACCGACGACGAGGGCTGCCTGTCGTTCCCCGGCCTGGCCTTCCCGACCCAGCGGGCCTTCGGGGCGGTGGCCAAGGGCTTCAACATGTACGGCGAGCCGGTCACCGTCGAGGGCACCGGCCAGCTGGCCCGGTGCGTGCAGCACGAGACCGACCATCTGGACGGGGTGCTGTTCATCGACCGGCTCGACCCGCAGCAGCGCAAGCTGGCCATGCGGGCCATCCGCGAGGCGGAATGGTGGGGCGAGCCCGTGCCGGAGCTCCGGGCCTCGCCGCACGCGACCGGCGGACAGGCCCGCTAGGTTCCCTGATGCGATTGGTGTTCGCTGGGACCCCGGAGGCCGCGGTGCCCGCGCTCGACGCGCTGCTGAAGTCCCGGCACGAGGTGGCCGCGGTGATCACCCGGCCCGACGCGCCCGCGGGCCGGGGGCTGCGTCTCGTGCCGAGCCCGGTGGCGGAGCGCGCCGCCGAGGCCGGCGTCGAGGTACTCAAGCCCGGCCGGCCCCGGGAGCCGGAGTTCATCGACCGGCTGCGGCACATCGCGCCGGACTGCGCCCCGGTGACCGCCTACGGGGCGCTCATCCCGCAGTCTGTGCTCGACATCCCGGCCCAGGGCTGGGTCAACCTGCACTTCTCGGTGCTGCCCGCCTGGCGGGGTGCGGCCCCCGTGCAGCACGCCATCCTGCATGGAGACGACATCACCGGGGCGACCACCTTCCGGCTGGTCAAGGAGCTGGACGCAGGCCCGGTCTTCGGTGTCGTGACCGAGTCCATCCGGCCCGGCGACACCGCGGGAGACCTGCTCGGGAGGCTGGCGGTATCCGGCGCCGAACTGCTCGTGGCCACCCTCGACGGGATCGAGTCCGGCCAGCTCGAGGCCCGGCCCCAGCCCGCTGAGGGGGTGAGCCTCGCCCCTAAGATCACCGCCGCGGACGCCCGGGTGCGCTGGGATCAGCCTGCCACCGCGGTGGACCGCCAGATCCGGGCCTGCACCCCCAGCCCGGGAGCCTGGACCATGCTGGGGGAGGCACGGCTGAAGCTGTGGCCGGTCGACCCGGCTCCGGACAGTGCGGACCCCGGCGCGCCTCTCGCCCCGGGCGAGGTGCGGATCCTGCGATCCGGGGTCCTGGTCGGCACCGCGACCACGCCGGTCGGGATGGGGGCTATCCAGCCGCCGGGCAAGCGGCGGATGCGCGCCGCGGACTGGGCCCGCGGCCTCCGCCAAGACACCATGACGCTGGGCTGAGGACGCTGAGCTGAGATGACCGCACCCATCCGCAGGCCGCGGACGGCTCCCGGCGGCGGGAGCGCCCGCGCTGGCGGCCCTCGCGGCACCACCCCCGGTGCCAGCACCCCCGGTGCCAGCACCCCGGGTAGCAGCACTCCTCGCGGCGGGGCCTCCCGCAGTGGCGGTTCCGGCGGCGGCCGGGGGCGGCGCGCCGACCCGGTCCGCAGGCTCGCCTACGACGTGCTCATCGCCGTCGAGCAGCGTGACGCCTACGCCAACCTGCTGCTGCCGTCGCTGCTCGCCGAGCGCGGGCTGACCGGCCGCGACGCCGCGCTGGCCACCGAGCTCACCTACGGGACGCTCCGCGGCCGGGGCAGCTACGACGCGATCCTCGCCCTGTGCAGCGACCGGGGGCTCGACCGGGTGGACCCGCCGCTGCGCGAGGTACTGCGGCTCGGCACCCACCAGCTGCTGGCCACCCGGGTGCGCCCGCACGCGGCGGTGGCGACGTCCGTGGACCTCGCCCGTGATCTGGCCGGGCAGCGCCCGGCGGGGTTCGTCAACGCCGTGCTCCGCCGGGTGGCTACCCGGGATCTCGAGACCTGGATCGGGGTCGCGGCCCCGCACCGGGACACCGACCCGCTCGGGCATCTCGCGGTCCGGTACAGCCACCCCCGGTGGATGGTCCAGGTGCTGGCCGGAGCGCTGGGCGAGGACACCGGCGGGGTGCTGGCCGAGACCGAGGCGGCCCTGGCGGCCGACGGAACCCGGCCCCGGGTCACCCTGTGCGTGGTCCCCGGCCTGGCTGATCCCGGAGAGCTCGTCGCGGCCGGCGGCGAACCCGCCGCCTGGTCGCCCTTTGGCGCGTACCTGGCCGGCGGTGACCCGGGCGCGATCGAGGCGGTCAGGGCCCGGCGCGCGGCGGTCCAGGACGAGGCGAGCCAGCTCGCCGCGATCGCGGTCGCCCGGGCGGAGCTGACCGGCCCGGGGAACCTGGCCGGCCGGGACAGCCGCTGGCTCGACATGTGCGCCGGCCCGGGTGGCAAGGCCCGGCTGCTGGCCGGGCTGGCGGCACAGCGCGGGGCGCACGTGCTGGCTACCGACGCCCGCCCGCACCGGGCCCGGCTGGCCCGCGACGCGGTGGCGGTCACCGGCGCGGCGTCCGCCGCCGCGGTTGACGCGACCGCGCCGGCCTGGCGGGCGGGCGCGTTCGACCGGGTGCTGGCCGACGTCCCGTGCTCGGGGATCGGGGCCCTGCGCCGCCGCCCGGAGGCCCGCTGGCGCCGGACGCCGGAGGACGTCACGGGCCTGGCCGGGCTGCAGCGCAGCCTGCTCCGCAGCGCACTGGACGCGGTCCGGCCGGGAGGCGTGGTCGGCTACGTCACCTGCTCCCCGCACCGGGCCGAGACCCGGGACGTCCTGGCGGACGTGCTCCGCGGGCGGGACGACATCGAGGTGCTCGACGCGCCCGCCGTCCTGGCTGAGGTGCCGGATCTGCGCTGCCCGGAACCTGACGGCCGGTACGCCCAGTTCTGGCCGCACCGGCACGGCACGGACGCGATCTTCCTGGCTCTGCTGCGCCGCCGCGCCGACGCCGGCCTCCCGAGCTAGCTGGCGCTGGCCCAGCTGGCACTGGGCCAGCCGGCACCTGGCCAGCTGGCGCTGAATCAGCTGGCACCGGCCCAGCTCGTACCGGATCAGCTGGCGCCGGTGAGCGAGCGCCCGGCTCTCCTGCGCAGCCGGCTCGCGCCGATGTCGGCCCGCTGGCCCTCCGTGTACCCGGCGCCGTAGCCCGAGCCGGAGTAGGTCATCTGCGTCTTGCGCGTGACCGGGTAGGCGTGCTCGATGTTCCGCATGATGACCTGCCGCCGGTCGGCCAGGACCAGCGTCATCCGGTCGCCTTCCGCGGCGGCGGGGGAGGTGGCCTTGGTCGTGGCGTCCTGCTCGGCGGCCCGGACCCGGGAGACCACGGCCGAGATGAAGCCGAGCAGCCAGCTGCGCCGCCACGCGCGCGGGCTGCGGCTCCAGCCGGGGATCTGGGCGGTGCCCAGGCCCTGCCACATCTGCAGCAGCAGCGACGTGTAGAGCACGTCGGTGCGCTCGATATCGGAGGCGAACCCGAAGATGTGGATGCGAGTCCCCGGGCCGGGCCGGGGGAGCAGCACGCACTGGCACCGCATCGCGGCCGCCACGCCGCAGAGCAGGTGGGCCTGCACCCGGGCCCACGGGTTGTCGATGTTGACCTGCCGGTCGGCGGGGTGATCGGTCTCCGGCCGCCGCGCGGCCAGCAGCGCCCGGTCGATGCCGTACTTGGCCATCAGCTCGGCCGCCTTGGCCGTCAGGGCCTGCGCCTCGGCGGCCGTCACGCCGTCCGCTTCCGCCTTGGTCAGCAGCTTGCGCACCCGGTCCAGGAGGGCGGCAGCCGCCTCAGATCCGGTGGCCGGGCGCCCGCCTGAGCCTGAGCCTCCCGGCTCCGGGCCTGCCCGCCCCGGACCTGCCGGCTCCGGACCTGCTGGACCTGGATCCGCTGGGCCCGGGCCTGCTGCGCCGGTACTTGCTCCCTGAGGATTCACGAAAGTAGCCTCCTGTCCGGAACGCGGTATCGAATGCAGAATCGAACCGTATCCGGACGCTGCGACAGTTTGCCGGGTGCTGTCCCCGCCGCACCCTACTACCGCCCGGCTCCGGCCACCGGCCCCCGGGCCGGGGACAGCGAGGCCCGAATCAGCGGGCTCCTGGGCGGGGCGGCCGGCGCACCCCGGAACTCACCCGGAACTCACCCCCGAGCCCGCCCACGGGAAGGCAGCACCGGGTCCTACACTCGGCCCCATGGCCGTCCAGATGGCACCCAGCATCCTGTCCGCTGACTTCGCCCGGCTCGCTGAGGAAGCGGCCGCGGTCACCGGCGTGGCCGACTGGCTGCACGTTGACGTCATGGACAACCACTTCGTGCCCAACCTCACCCTCGGGCTGCCAGTGGTCGAGGCGCTGCTCAAGCACGCTGGCCTGCCGCTCGACTGTCATCTGATGATCACCGAACCCGATCGCTGGGCGCCCGCCTACGCGGAGGCCGGCGCGCGGAACGTCACCATCCACGCCGAGGCGGCCACCTCCCCGGTGCGCACCCTCCGGATGATCAGGTCCGCCGGGTCCCGGGCCGGCCTGGCGGTCAACCCGGCGACCCCGGTCGAGCCGTACGCCGACCTGCTGCCCGAGATCGACATGATGCTGCTGATGACCGTCGAGCCCGGGTTCGGCGGCCAGCCCTTCCTCGACCTGGTGCTGCCTAAGCTGCGGCGGGCCCGTGACCTGGTGACCCGGCACGGGGGGACCGTGTGGCTCCAGGTGGACGGCGGGGTGAGCGAGAAGACCATCGAGCGCTGCGCGGAGGCGGGGGCGGACGTCTTCGTGGCCGGCTCCGCGGTGTACGGCGCGGACGACCCGGCCGCGGCGGTCCAGGCCCTGCGCGCCCAGGCCGAGCGGGCCACCGCGCACGCGCCCTGGTCCTGCTGACTCACCTGGCCCGGCGCCGGGTGGCCGGCCGTGACTGCTGACCGTTGACCAGCTGTCACTCATAATCAACAGAAGCACTCGCGCGCAGGCTGTCGATATCGCGGGGGCCGTTCGTCGGACTGGTGACGGACGAGTCGAGAACCTGAAGGAGAGGCCGCTATGGCTGAGTACCTGATCCTCATCAACGAAGACGAGAGCGCCTACGCCACCGCGCCGCCGGAGGTCTTGCAGCAGGTGATGGACGCGCACAACCGTTTCGCCAAGCAGGTCGAGGAGACCGGCGGATCGATTGTCTCGGGGCGGGCCCTGCAGCCCACCATGACCGCCACCTCCATCCGGGGTGACGTGGTGACCGACGGCCCGTTCGCCGAGACCAAGGAAGCCCTGGGCGGCTACTACCTGGTCGAGGCGCGTGACCTGGACCACGCGCTCGAGATCGGCAAGCTCTGCCCGGCGCGCTTCGGCGGCGTCGAGGTCCGGCCGATCATGGTCTTCGACGGCATGTGACCGGATCCACCAGGGGCGGCCGTCCCGCTTCCCCCCGGCCGGGCGCCGAGGCAGACGCTGAGGCAGACGCTGAGCCGGAGGCCGGGACGGAGGCTGAGGCGGCCTGCCTCGCCGGATCGGGAGCCCAGGCCACGCCGGGGGCCGTGGCCGGGGCCGTGGCGGACGCGCACCGTCGCGAGTGGGCCTTTGTGCTGGCCGCGACGGCGCGTGTCGCCGGCGACCTCGACCTGGCCGAAGAATGCGTGCAGGACGCCTACGTCTCCGCGCTCGAAGCCTGGTCGCGGCAGGGTGTTCCGCGCAATCCCGGGGCCTGGCTGACCACCGCGGCGCGGCGCCGCGCCATCGACGTGCTGCGCCGGGACACCACCCTGCGCCGGAAGCTGCCGCTTCTGGTCGAGCCGGATGGGCCAGCGCCGCACGCGCCGGGCACTCCGGCGGGTGCGGGGGAGGGCGGCGGCATGATCCCCGACGACCGGCTGCGGCTGATCTTCACCTGCTGCCACCCCGCGCTGGCCCGGGAAGCGCAGGTGGGGCTCACGCTCCGGCTGGTGTGCGGGCTGTCCACGGCGGAGATCGCGCAAGCCTTCCTGGTTCCCGAGCCGACCATGGCCGCCCGGGTCACCCGGGCCAAGAAAAAGATCTCCGCCGCCCGTATCGCCTACCGGGTGCCGGGAGCCGCGGAACTGCCGGACCGGCTGGACGCCGTGCTGACCGTCGTCCACCTGCTGTACACCACCGGCCACACCGCGCCCGGCGGCGACCGCCTGGTCCGGGACGACCTGGTGGAGCGCGCGATCGGCCTGGCCCGCATGCTGCACCAGCTGATGCCGGACGAGTCCGAGGTCCGGGGCTTGCTGGCGCTGCTCCTGCTGACCGACGCCCGGCGGGCGACCCGGTGCGCGCCCGACGGCCGGCTGCTGCTCCTGGAGGAACAGGACCGCTCGCAGTGGGACCGGCCCGTCATCGACGAGGGGACCGCACTGGTCCGTGAGGCGCTCCGGGGTGGCCGTCCGGGCCGGTTCGCGCTGCAGGCCGCGATCGCGGCGCTGCACGCGCAGGCCCCCACCTACGACGAGACCGACTGGCGGCAGATCCTGCGTGTCTACGACCTGCTCGCGCAGGCCTGGACCTCGCCCGTGGTCGAGCTCAACCGTGCGGTCGCGCTGGCCATGGCCGATGGGCCCGGGGCAGGACTGGCGGCGATCGGGGAACTGGAACGTGACGGCCGGCTGGCCGGCTACCGGTACCTGCCCGCCGCCAAAGCCGACCTGCTGCGCCGGCTCGGCCGGGCGGAGGAGGCGGCCCAGGCCTACCAGGCCGCCCTGGAGCTGACCGCCAACGACGCCGAGCGATCGTTTCTGGCCCGCCGCCTGACTGAGGTCACCGGGAGCCAGCCCGCCGGATAGCCGGCTGGGCTGCGGAATACCTCCCATGGCACACTGGTTCCAGCAGTGAAGCGTGCTCCGGGGTCGGTGAAATTCCGAGCCGGCGGTGACAGTCCGCGACCCGGCCAAGGCGCCCAGCGCCAGCGGCCGGCTGATCCGGTGAAATTCCGGGACCGACGGTTAAAGTCCGGATGGGAGGCAGCACGCGCGCGACGGCAGCGGTAGCTGCCCGATCGTGCTTGCGCGTCCGCGCAAACCCCCGGAGCCGGCTGGCCTAACGGCTCCGAGGAGAGGAACCGCGGATGTTCACCGGCATAGTGGAAGAACTCGGCGAGGTCGTCGCCGTGGAGCGGCTGCCTGACGCGGCCCGGCTGACCGTGCGCGGCCCGCTGGTCACCGCGGAGGCCTCGCATGGTGACTCCATCGCCGTCAACGGCGTCTGCCTGACCGTGACCGACTCCTCGGACAAGACCTTCACCGCCGACGTCATGGCCGAGACACTGCACCGGACCGGGCTCGGCGGGCTCAGTCCCGGGTCCCCGGTCAACCTGGAACGCCCGGTCGAGCTGGGCGGCCGGCTGGGCGGGCACCTGGTCCAGGGCCACGCCGACGGCACCGGGGAGATCCTGTCCCGCACCCCGGGTGAGCACTGGGACGTGGTGCGCATCGCGACCCCACCCGGCCTGGCGCGGTACGTCGTGCTGAAGGGCTCGATCACCGTGGACGGGGTCAGCCTGACCGTCTCGGCCCTCGGCGGCCCGGGCGGCCCTGGCGGCCCGGACGGCGCGGGCGGCCCTGGCAGCCCGGCCAGCACGGAACCCTGGTTCGAGGTCAGCCTCATCCCCACCACGCTGGAGATGACCACCCTCGGCCGGCTCCAGCCGGGCAGCCGGGTGAATCTGGAGGTTGACGTGATCGCCAAGTACGTGGAGAGCCTGCTGGCGGCCGGCCCAGCCGGTCAGGTCCGGAACGAGGGAGTCAGCTCATGAGCGAGGAAACCATTGGCGGGCCCGTGCCCGGCGAGCCGGTGCTGAGTGAGCCGGTGCTGGGTGAGCCGGTGCTGGGTGAGCCCGTGCTGGGTGAGCCGGTGCTGGGTGAGTCCGTGCTCGACGAAGTCGAGCGGGCGATCCAGGACATCGCGGACGGCCGTCCGGTAGTCGTGGTGGACGACGCCGACCGGGAGAACGAGGGCGACATCATCGTCGCGGCGAGCAAGATGACGCCGGCCCTGATGGCGTTCATGATCCGGCACACCAGCGGCGTGATCTGCGTCCCGCTCCCCGGAGCGCACCTGGACCGGCTTCAGCTGCCGCTGATGACCCCGCACAACTCCGAGCGGATGCGCACCGCGTTCACCATCAGCGTGGACGCCCGGGACGGCGTCACGACCGGGATCTCCGCCGAGGACCGGTCGCGGACCGTGCGAACCCTGGTCGACTCGGCCACCGAGCCCTACGAGATCGTCCGGCCCGGGCACATCTTCCCGCTCCGCTACGCCGAGGGCGGCGTGCTGCGCCGGCCCGGGCACACCGAGGCGGCGGTGGACCTGGCCCGGCTGGCCGGGCTGGACCCGGCCGGGGTGCTGGCCGAGGTGGTCAACGACGACGGCACCATGGCCCGGCTCCCGCAGTTGCGGGCCTTCGCGGACGAGCACGGGCTCGCGCTCATCTCCATCGCCCAGCTCATCGAGTACCGGCGGCACAGCGAGCGGCAGGTCCGCCGCGTGGTCGAGACCAGGCTCCCTAACGCCCACGGCCAGTGGCGCGCCCTCGGTTACCAGAACTCGGTGGACCAGACCGAGCACGTGGTTCTCGTCCTGGGCGACCTGGGCGACGGCCGGGACGTCCTGGTCCGCGCGCACTCCGAGTGCCTGACCGGCGACGTGTTCGGGTCCCGCCGGTGTGACTGCGGGGACCAGCTGGAGGCGTCGATGGCCGCGATCGCCGCCGAGGGACGCGGCGTCGTGCTGTACCTGCGCGGCCATGAGGGCCGGGGTATCGGCCTGCTCAGCAAGCTCCGGGCCTACCAGCTCCAGGACGCCGGCGCCGACACCGTGGACGCCAACCTGGAGCTCGGCCTGCCCGCCGACGCGCGGGAGTACTCGACCGGCGCCCAGATCCTGGCCGACCTCGGGGTTCGCTCGGTGCGCCTGCTCACCAACAACCCGGACAAGGTCAGCGGGCTGTCCGGGTTCGGCATCGAGGTGGCCGGGCGGGTGGCGCTGCCCGTCGCCCCCACCCCGGAGAACCTCCGCTACCTGACCGTCAAGCGGGACCGGCTCGGTCACCTCATCGACGGCCTGCCCACCGCGATCAATGGCAGCGCAGCTGACAGCGGCACGGCTAACGGCAGTGGCACCGCCCTGGCCGGTGCCCGGTGAGCGCGCGCGCCTCAGGGGGGACGCCGTGAGCGGTGCCGGGCGGCCCGCCGCCGGGACCGTGGACGCCGCCGGGCTCACCCTGGCCATCGCGGTGACCCGCTGGCACGCCGAGATCACCGACGCCCTGACCGACCGGGCGCTGGCCGCGGCGAAGGCGTGCTCCGTCGACGACCCGCTGGTGGTCCAGGTGCCCGGCGCCGTCGAGCTGCCCGTGGTCGCCGCCGAGCTGGCCCGCAGCTACGACGCGGTCGCCTGCCTCGGCGCGGTGATCCGGGGCGGCACGCCGCACTTCGAGTACGTCTGCGACGCGGTCACCTACGGGATCGCGCGGGTCGCGCTCGACGCCGGCACGCCAGTTGGCAACGGGGTGCTGACCTGTGACACCCTGGAACAGGCCCGCGACCGCAGCGGGCTGGACGGCAGCCGTGAGGACAAGGGATGGGAGGCGGTCGTGGCCGCGCTCGAGACCGCGCTCGTACTGCGCTCCCTCCGCGGGGATCACCCACGACATTGACCGGGGTGCGATGAGCTGCCCCGGCCGGTTTTCGTTGCGGAAAGGTATTTCCTGTGCTCTCCCTGGTCCTGCCGAAAGGCTCGCTTGAGCGGGCCACCCTCGAGCTGTTCGACGCCGCGGACCTGACCGTCCGCCGCTCCTCAGACCGTGACTACCACGCTTCCATCGACGACCCGCGGATCGAGAGGGTGCGTTTCCTGCGCCCGCAGGAAATCCCGTCCTACATCGAGCGGGGCCTGTTCGACCTCGGCATCACCGGCCGGGACTGGATCACCGAGACCGGCGCCGAGGTCGCGTCCCTGGGCGAGCTGCACTACTCCAAGGCCACCTCGCAGCCGATCCGGGTCGTGCTCGCGGTCCCGCAGAACTCTCCGTGGCAGTCCGTGACCGACCTGCCCGAAGGGGTCCGGATCTCCACCGAGCTGCCCGCGACCACCGGCCGGTACCTGGAGGCCAACGGGGTCAAGGCCATGGTCATCCCGTCACACGGGGCCACCGAGGCCAAGGTGCCCGACATCGTGGACGCCATCGTCGACCTGACCGAGACCGGCTCCTCGCTGCGCCGCAACGGCCTGCGCATCCTCGACACGCTGCTCACCAGCTACACCGAGCTGGTCGCCAACACCGAGGCGTATGCGGACGCCGAGAAGCGCACCGCGATGGATGACATCGCGCTGCTGCTCCGCGGGGCCATCCTGGCCCGCGGCCATGTCCTGCTCAAGCTCAACGTCGCCGCGGCCCAGCTGGAGGCGGTGACGGCCATGCTGCCCGCGCTGTCCTCCCCGACCATCACCGCGCTGGCCCAGGGCGGGATGAACGCGGTGGAGACCGTGGTGCCCAAGCGCGGGGTCAACACGCTGATCCCGGCGCTGAAGGCCGCCGGGGCCCGGGACATCCTGGAGATCCCGATCTCCAAGATCGTCGAGTAGGCCCGGCTCGAAGAGGCCCGGGTCAGTCGCCGCGCTGGGTCAGTCGCGCTGCGGCCAGGCGATCACCGGGCCGTGCGCGCGGAGGGTGACCCGGGAGCCGCGGGACAGCGCCTGGCCGCCCAGCATCCGCACGGTCAGCGGCGGCGCTTGCGGATCCCGCTCCGGCTGCACCGTCACCACCGAGTCATGCCCGTGGTAGCCGTAGCCGGTGATCCGCCCGGTCAGCCCCCCCGGGTCGGTGCTGCCCGGCTCGGTGCCGCCCGCCGGGGCAGCGCCGGGGGTGCCGGGGATCAGCTCGACCTGCTCCGGGCGGATCAGCACCATGGCCGGGCGGTGCCCTGGCCCGCCAGGGCCGTTCCCGCCCTGGCCGTCCGGGCCGGCCCCGGGCTGGCTCCCGCCCCGTTCCCGGCGGCCGGGTCAGCGCCGGTCACGGCGAGGCGTCCCAGCAGCGTCTGCACCGACGAGCCGTTCAGGGTGCCCGGAATCAGGTTGGCCTCGCCGATGAAACGGGCCATCTCCGCGTCCACCGGGCAGGAGTACAGCTCCTGCGGGGCGGCGCACTGGGCGATGCGGCCGTCGCGCAGCACCGCCACCCGGTCCGCGGTGGACAGCGCCTCGTCCTGGTCGTGAGTGACCAGGACGCTGGTGGTCCCCGACTCCTTCAGCAGCTGCTGCACGTCGGCCCGGACGCTGGCCCGCAGGTTCGCGTCGAGGGACGCGAAGGGCTCGTCGAGCAGGACGACCTCCGGCGCGATGGCCAGCGCCCGGGCTAGCGCGACGCGCTGCTGCTGCCCGCCCGAGAGCTGGTGCGGGTAACGCCGGTCCAGGCCGCCGAGCCCGACCGCCTCCAGCAGGTCCGCGCAGCGCCTGGCGCGCCGCTCCCGGCCCCATTTGCGGCGGTTCAGCCCGAACGTGACGTTGGCCGCCACGGTGAGGTGCGGGAACAGGCTGCCTTCCTGCGGCACGTAGCCGATCCGCCGTCGTTCCGGGGGGAGGAACACGCCCGGCCCGTCGGCGATCGCGGACCCGATCCGCACCGTGCCCGCGTCCGCGTGCTCGAACCCGGCCAGGACTCGCAGCAAGGTGGTCTTGCCGCTGCCGGACGGGCCGAGGATCGCGGTCAGCGAGCCCGCGGGCACCTCGAGATCGAGTCCGCTCAGCACCTGGTGAGCGCCGAAACTCTTGTCGAGCCCGGCGACCGCCAGCTGGGTCATGTCATCATCCTCGGGTCCCGTGCGCCGCGATCGAAGAACCGGCCCAGCACCCAGCTCGGGATGGCCGCCACGGCGATCATCACCAGGGCGAACGGGGCGGCCTGCCCGTAGGACAGGTTCGTCTCGTACACCCAGAACTGCGAGGCCAGGGTCTGCACGCCGGTCGGGATCAGGATAAGGGTGGCGGTCAGCTCGGTGATAACCGACAAGAACACCAGGCAGAACGCGGCGACCAGGCCTGGCCCGGTCAGCCGCAGGGTGACCCGGAAGAGCACCGCGAGCCGGGGCTGGCCCAGCGACCGGGCCACCTCGTCCAGGCTGACCGGGGCCCGGGCCAGCGAAGCCTTGACCCCGACCAGGGCGAGCGGGAAGAACATGATCGCGTAGGCGAGGATCAGCAGCGGCGCGGTCTGGTAGCCGAAGCCGCCCAGGTAGCGCTCGGTAAAGTAGGACAGCGCCAGCGCGATGACCACGCCCGGCACGGCCAGCACCAGATAGGTGCTGCGCTCCAGGAAGCGGCGGGCCCGGCCCGGATGGCGGACCGCGAGCAGGGCCACCGGCAGCGCCATCAGGGTGGCCAGCCCCCCGGACAGCAACCCGTACAGCGCGGTGGTGAGCGCGGCGCTCGGCATCGACACCCCGGTCAGCGACGGGTGGCCCGCCGTGGCGATCCAGTAGAGGGAGGACCCGACCGGGACGCCGAGCGCCAGCCCGGTCAGCGCGACGAGCCCGGCCAGCGCCGGGATGGTGGCCTTGCCCAGCCGCTGCGGTGCGCGACACCCGCTGGGCCAGCGCCCCGGACCGGCTGATCCGGCCGCGGCCGCGGGCCCGGCCCTCGGCCGCGAGCACGATCAGGCTGAGCAGCACCAGGACCAGGGCCAGCGCGCAGGCCGCCGGCAGGCTGAAGGCCACGTTGATCTCGGTGAAGATCTCGGTGGTGAAGGTCTGGTAGCCGACGATCTCGAAGGCGCCGTACTCGGCCAGCATGACCATGGCCACCAGCAGGCAGCCGCCCAGGATGGCCCCGCGGGCCTGGCCCAGGGTGATCCGGGCGAAGGTGCGCAGCCGGCCGGAGCCCAGGCTGCGCGCCACCTCCTCCTGCCCGGGGTCGGTGCCGCGCAGGCTGGCCGCGACGGGCAGGTAGACCAGCGGGTACACGGCCAGGGTCATGACGATGACCGCGCCGCGGAAGCCGTGGATCCAGGTCCACAGCGACGCCCAGCCGAAGCTGACCACGAAGTCCGGGATGGCCAGCGGGACGACCAGCAGCACGGCCCAGATCCTGCGGCCGGGGACGTTGGTGCGCTCGACGCACCACGCCGCCGCGGTGCCGATCACCGCGCACAGGGCGGTGACCACCACGGTAAGCCGGACCGTGTTCCACAGCAGTTCCGCGGTCAGCGGCCGGAAGATCAGCCGCGCGTCCGCTGCGGCGCCGCTCGCGCTCGCCTCGATCAGCAGGAAGACGAGGGGCAGGGCCAGGACCGCCGCGATCAGCAGGGCTGAGGCGATCAGCGCGCGCGGGCGCCGCGTCCGCCGCCGCTTTTTTTCCGCAACGAAACCCGGCCGGCCCGCTGCCCGCTCCCCGGGTCCCGGGTCGCTGCGGTCCAGGACGGGGGATGACGTCATCGGTATCCTCCAGGCCGGGGCCGTCCGGGTGTCACAGCAGGCCGGCCTGCCGCAGCAGGGCGATGGCCGTCGTGCCGGTGCCCAGGTCGCCGATCGTGATGGAGTTCGGCTGGAGCTGGCTGAACGGGGTTTCCGGGGCCGCGGTGGTCACGCCGGAGGCTATCGGGTACTCGTAGCTGAGTGAATGGCCGCCGATGATCTCCTGGGCGGGCTTGCTGACCAGGAAGGCCAGGAACTGCTGCGCGGCGGCCTGGTGCTTACTGGACTTGAGGATCGCCGCGCCGGACACGTCGATCACGTAGCCGGGGTCGTGCGGCGCGAAATGGGTGATCTTCGAGTGGATGGCCGCGGCGCCGATCTCGGCCCGCATCCGGTACCAGTAGTACTGGTTGATGATGCCCAGCGCCGCGCTGCCCTTGTTCACGTCGCTGGCGATGGTCTCGTTGTCCGGGTACAGGTGGCCGGCCGCGTTCGCCTTCAGGGCGCTGAGCCACTTCAGCGTGGCGGCGGTCCCGTGGGCGCGCAGCACCGAGGTGACGATCGGCTGGAAGTCAGTCTCGCCCGCGGCCAGGGCGAGCTTGCCCTTGTACTTCGGCTCGGCGAGCTGCATGACCGAGGTGGGCAGCTGGCTCTTGCTGATCAGGCTGGGGTTGTAGATGAGCACGCTGACCCGGCCGGACACGCCCACCCAGTCGCCCTGAGGGAGTTGTACTTCGACGGGGTCGCCGCCAGCGTGCTGCTGTGCACCGCCGCCAGCAGGCCCTTGCTCTGCAGGAACTCCAGCGGCGGGGAGTTCTCGGTGAAGAACACGTCGGCCGGGGAGTTCTTGCCCTCGGTCACGATCTGGTCGGCCAGCACGTCCTCGTCGTCGCTGCGGACGCTGACCTTGATCCCGGTCTTCTTCTCGAAGGCAGCGACGAGTTTCTGGGTGGTCTGCGGATGCTGGCCGCTGTAGAGGGTGATGGACTGCGGGTCGCTGCTGGTCGACGCCGAGCCGGACAACGCTGAGCAGCCGGTCATCGCGGCCGCCGCCAGCGCCGCCACGGCCAGGACGGTCGCCCGCCGGGCGGTCACACGCCCGGCCGCCCCGCGCCGGGCTGCCGTCTTCTCGGAAACCCGGCCCCATCGCCTTACCATCACCAGTCGCCTTTCCTTGTCGTCGCCGGCGGCTCTGCTCGCGGGAGCAGGGATCGCCGCTGAACCGGGAACCGACGATAGCTTAGGCTAACCTAACTTGCCAGTCCGGGGCCGGCCTGAGGCCGTTAGCCCTGGGTGCTGCTGGTCTCGTGGTGCCACTGGCGGGGTGCTGCTGCCTGGGCTGCTGGCCTGGGCTGCGGGCCTGGGCTGCTGGTCCGCAGGGCGGCCCGCTGGGCTGGTCTCGGCCGCCGCCCCAGGTCGGGCATGGCGCAAGCCGGTTAGGTGAACGTACCCTGAGGCCATGCCCCGGCCCTGCCGGCGCGTCCGCCCCGTGCCCGTCAGCGTGGCATGACGGTAGGACCCTGGGGCCGTGATGACCGAACGTGCCGAGGTGAAGCTGGTTGCGAGACATCCTGGACCCGATCACGAAGTGGTGGGATACGGGCGAAGTGTTCGGCCTGGCCACGGTGGTTCGCACCTTCCGCAGCGCGCCCCGCGAGCCCGGCGCGGCCATGGCGGTGTCCGCCGAGGGTGAGGTCACTGGCAGCGTGTCCGGCGGCTGCGTCGAGGGCGCCGTCTACGAACTGGCCCGCGAGGTCTGCGAGACCGGGAAGCCGGTCCTGGCCACCTACGGGGTCAGCGACGACGACGCGTTCGCGGTCGGGCTGACCTGCGGGGGCATCCTTCACCTGCTGGTCGAGCCGGTCAGCCGCGAGGTCTTCCCCGAGCTGGGCGAGGTGTCGGCGGCCATCGCGGCGGGCGAGCCGGTCGCCGTGGCCAGCGTGATCGAGGGCCCCGGCCAGGTGGGCGCGCGCCGGGTGATCTGGGCCGAGGGGCAGGCCAGTGGCACCCTCGGCAATGGGGAGCGGCTGGACGCGGCCGTGGACGACGACGTGCGCGGGATGCTGGCCCAGGGACTGACCGGCGTACGGCGCTACGGAGAGCACGGGGAGCGGCTCGGCGACGAACTGGCCGTGTTCGTGCACTCGTTCGCCCCGCCGCCCCGGATGCTGGTCTTCGGGGCCATCGACTTCGCCGCCGCCGTGGCCCGGGCCGGGAAGTTCCTCGGCTACCGGGTGACCGTGTGCGACGCCCGGGGCATCTTCGCGACGCCAGCCCGCTTCCCCGACGCCGACGAGGTGGTGGTCGAGTGGCCGCACCGCTTCCTGGCCCGGACGCCGGTGGACTCGCGCACGGTCATCTGCGTGCTCACCCACGATCCCAAGTTCGATGTGCCGGTGCTGGAGGTGGCGCTGCGCACCCCCGCGGGGTACATCGGCGCCATGGGCAGCCGCCGGACGCACGAGGACCGGCTCGCCCGGCTCCGCGAGGCGGGCCTGGGTGAGGAGGAACTGGCCCGGCTCCGTTCCCCGATCGGCCTGGATCTCGGGGCGAGAACGCCCGAGGAGACGGCGGTATCGGTCGCCGCGGAGTTGATCCAGCTCCGCTGGGGTGGCTCCGGTAAGCCGCTGACCACGACCTCGGGGCGGATCCATCACTGAGCCCGCGGCCGGCCCTTCGTCAGCCGGAGCCGCCCCGGCTGGCCCAGCCCCGGCTGGCCTAACCCCGGCTGGCTCGTCCCCGGCCGGCTCGTCCCGGCCGGCCCGGTCGCCGGGGTGCTGCTGGCGGCCGGGGCCGGATCCCGGCTCGGCCGCCCCAAGGCGCTGGTCGAGGTGGACGGGGTCCGGCTGGTGGACCGGGGGATCTGGCTGCTGCAGTCCGGCGGCGCGGCCCCGCTGGTGGTCGTCACCGGCGCCGCGCCGGTCGCCTTGCCCCCGGGGGTGATCAGCGTGGTCAACCCCGGCTGGGCCAGCGGCATGGGCTCTTCGCTGG
This sequence comes from uncultured Actinomycetes bacterium, assembly GCA_963844695.1. Classification (GTDB taxonomy): domain Bacteria; phylum Actinomycetota; class Actinomycetes; order Streptosporangiales; family Streptosporangiaceae; genus RYN-230. The sequence goes on along the minus strand of CAWJPL010000039.1, from coordinate 225,166 downwards.
CCACGGGCCTGCGGGCGGTCCCGGAGAACTGCGTGGCCGCGGTGCTGGCCCTGGTGGACCAGCCGCTGATCGGGCCCGCCGCGGTGGCCCGCCTCATTTCCGCGTACGCCACCGGGGCGCAGGTGGCCGTGGCCGCCTACGACGGCCGGCCCCGGAACCCCGTGCTGATCGCCCGGGAGTACTGGCCGGAGGTCATCGACCTGGCCGTGGGCGACGTGGGCGCCCGGCCGTTCCTGCGTGCGCACCAGGACCTGGTCACGCTGGTCGAGTGTGCGGACACCGGCCGCCCCGACGACGTGGACACCCCCGACGACCTGGCCCGCCTCACCCGCCCCATCGGCAGTTAAGCCAGAGCGAGACTGGCGGCGTGCGCGAGAGCCGCGGCGACCAGCTCATGCATGGTGCGGTCATAGTCGGCGCCGGAGAGCTGGCTTTGCACCGGGCTGAGGATGTGCCAGCCGTCCTGGGCGAACGACCATTCCGCGGGTGGGTCGTCGTCGGTCTCGATACCGGGCGGCAGGTGATCTATCCGGATGACAAGCCAGGCCGACCCAAGGGCGATCACCGCGGCGATCCCTTCGTTGGCGAGCAGCGGGACTCCGTAGGCCGCTGTTAGCGGCCAGCCTGGTGCGAGTTCGAGAAGCGCGGCTATCATGTCGGGCTCGGTGTGCAGCTGCCAGGCTCCGAGAGCGAAGTCATCGGGACAGGTGGGCAGGCTGGCCTGCCCACGCAAGAAGTGCAGCAGAGCCGCGTTCTGCGGGAGATCAGGCAATCCCTGCAGCGCTTCCACATCGTGAGTCTAGGTTCGACAGCGCGGACCGGAGCCTGGCCGGGGCTGCGGTGACCACAGTGTGGGGATGGGGGTGCGCGTTGCGGCAGCGGGCGACGTACTGGATGCGGTCTCCGATAACCTCTCGCCAGATCCGGAAGGTCGGAAACTCCATGCACAGTTCGGCTAATGAGTCGGAACTTGTTCCTAAGTCCGTCGAAGCGACGGGATGCGTTTGGGTGCTGGGGGGGTGGGGATCCATAGTGACATCGTAGTCAACTTGTTCACACCTGTCCATGCCCGTCCTTGCCCATACCAGGACGGAGATCTATGAGCATGAGCGGGTTAGCTGTCGGTCATGCCTGCCCGGGAGACGGTCGATCCGCAGAGTGCCACACCTGTCTACGTGCAGGTCGCTGACATCCTGCGGGCACGCATCGAGTCGGGGCAACTCCTGCCGGACCGGCCCGTGCCCAGTGAGTCTCAGCTTCAGCAGGAGTTTGGCGTCGCCCGTGGCACAGCCCGCAAGGCCATAGCCCTCCTGCGAGAGCAGGGGTTCGTCGTAACTGTGAAAGGCCGGGGTTCCTACGTCCATCCCGTGGGGTGATCACGACACGCCGGGCCACGGAGGCGGAGGCCTGACAAAACCAACGGCGAGGGCGGCTGGGTTAGGCACACCACAGGATCTGGCTCGCGAGTCATGGCCACCATCATGGTGCCGCCGTGGTCTCAGCCAGCCGATGCGGTTTGGCCGCGTCTGATCGGCGCGGCGCGAACTGTCTCCTGCCACCGAGATGCGCTGTCGGTGGCTGCTGTGCCTGGTGGGTTCTTTCCCGGTGCGCGGTTAGGCGGGGGCGACTTCGATGCCCCAGGTGTGGGTCACGCTGTCGCCAGGTTCGAGCATCAGCAGGTCCACGCCGGAGACGAAGGCGTTCGGCGGGCAGGTCATCGGCTCGATGGCCACGGCTTTCCGGCGGTGCGACGGGTCGAGCGTGTCGCCGGTGAAGACCTGCAGCCACTCGTAGCCCGGCCCGGCCCACAGCGTTACCTGGGTTCGCGCACCGCTGAGCCGGGCCCGGACCCGGCCGTCAGCCTCCCGGGTCAGGCCGGTCAGCGCGCTGTCCAGCTGGGTGAGGCCGATCCGCTTCGCCGCGCGGAAGTCAAACTCGGTGCCGGTCACGTCCACGGGGGTGTCGTACGGGATGCCCCGCTCACCGATCGGCTGCCATAGCCCGGCCGGGAGCTGGAGCTCGCACTCGTCCACCGTGGCCGCCCCGGCGGTCAGGTAGGGATGCGACCCGGTACCGTACGGGGCCGCGGCCGAGCCGACGTTCCGGGCGCTGATGCTGACCTCCAGGCCCCGGTCGGCGTCCAGCCGGTAGGAAGCGTCAAGTTCCAGGCAGAACGGGTACCCCTGGTGCCCGAGCAGCACGTGCCGCAGGGTGATCCCGTCCTCGGCCGCGGAGCCCGGTTCAGGCGCCCAGGAGGACCAGCGGGTCAGCCCGTGGATGGCGTTCTCGTTAGCTGGCTCGCTGAGGTCTAGCTGGTGATGCGCCCCGTCGATGCCGTAGTGGCCGCCGTCCACCCGGTTCGGCCAGGGGCAGAGCAGCTGCCCGGCGGCGCCCGGGGGCAGCATGTCCGGTTCGTACCCGACGATGACGGGCTGGCCGCGGTGCTCCAGGCGCCGGAGCCCCGCACCGAGCTCAGTGATGGTGGCCCTGAAGTCGCCTGCGGAGAGGTCGTATTGCGTGCCGGTCAGAGGGACCTGGGCGCCGGTGGGCGGAACCATGATCAGCTCCCCTGTATGTCCGCGGGCCCGTGGGATCCGGGCTGCTGGGGCATGGGCGGGCGGGTTGCGGTTGAGTGCCGGCGGGGCTGCTTGGGGAGCGGGGGACCGTCAGCCCCGCCGGCACTTGAACCATAGCGGCCTGGGCCGCGCATGCGGGCGAAGTTCATCAACCCCGGTTGTAGTGCGCTCACATGTACCTTCTCGCATTGATTGGTAATCACTCGGGAACTCTCAGCGGCGATTACCAGGTAGGCGGCTTGAGGGTATCCCACCCAAACGCGGGCCCGCTGGCGTCCCCGCGTCGCCGGCGTGGCCGGGCCGGCGGTGGCGGTAATAGAGGCGTAAGGAATTGCCGGAACAGTGCAGTCAATGTGGTTGAGGGTCTTTGGTCGATTTATCCCGAATCCTTAGTCTTTCGTTCCGTAAGTAGCGGCTCTTCCGTTCGCCGCTGACCGGCCAGCCGATCTCCCCGGCTCGTTCCCCCAGCGGCTGTTTCCCCCGGCGGCTGTGAACGCGTCCGGCTGACGGCCCGCCCGGCTGGACGGATGGCAGCTCGAGCTGGCTGGGCGGGGTGGGTGCATCAGCCCTGGGCAGCCCGGGAGCGGGCATGCAACCGCCCAGGCCAGTGGGGCCGAATCTTCCGGTAATGGCATACCCCGCAGCCCCTCCAGTGCTCCGCGGCCGGGCCCGGCTGTCCCGCCGCCGGGCCGCTATCTTCGCGCGTCACCTCGCCCGGCTCGTTCCCCCGGCGGCCGTGAACCTTGGCGCTGGCCACCCGCCTCTGATCCGCCCGCGGCGGTCCGTGTCCGGCTAAGTGTTCGGATTACCCCCAGTTCCGGGAGGTAATCCGAGCATTTAATGAGCGTCCACGAGTTGGACGGGCCGGCGGGGCGAGTTGGCTGGGCGGGCCGGCGGGGTGGGTGGCTGGATGGGTCGTCTGGGTGGCTGGGCGGGGCGGGCGGGGCATGCAACCGCGCGGGCCCGTGGGGCCGAATCTTCGGGTAATGGCATACCCCGCAGCCCCCGCAGAGAGGACCGCCGGATCGTGACTGTGCAGGTCGGCGAGATTCCCGCCGCAGCGGCCGACGTGACCTGGCCGGCCCAGCTCATCGAAGCCGAGCTGGCCGCGATGCTCGGACGGCGGCTGGCTGAGCTTGATTTCCTCGGCGCCGACATCGCCGCATTCGACGACGTGCTGGGCGGCCTCGTGCGTGGTCCGGGCAAGCGGCTCCGCCCGGCTTTCGTCTACTGGGGATACCGGGCCGCCGGAGGCGCGCCGACTGGATCCGACGCCGACGCCGCCCTGCGGGTGGGCTGCGCGGTCGAGTTCCTGCACGCCTGCGCGCTGATCTGCGACGACCTGATGGACGGCTCGGCCGTCCGGCGCTGGGAGCCCGCCGCGCACGTCCGGCTGGCTGGCCCGGCTGGCAGGCACGGCTGGCCGGGACCACGTCCCGGGTTCGGCCGCGCGGCCGCGCTCGTCCTCGGCCTGCAGGCCTTCGCCTGGGCCGACGCCGCCCTGTGTGACGCGGGACTGCGCCCTGAGCGGCTGGCCGCGGTGCTCCGCCTCTTCACCACACTGCGGACGGAGGTGATCGGCGGGCAGTACCTCGACCTGGTCCACGCCCAGCGCGGCCTGGCCCGGCCCGCGACCAGGCCAGCCGGTGAGGTCCTCCCGGTCGCGGAGGAGATCGGGACCGCTGAGCGGATCATCTGCTACAAGTCGGCCAAGTACACGGTCGAGCGTCCCCTGCAGCTGGGCGCCGCAGTCACGGGGGCCGCCGGAGAGGGGAGCTTCCTGTCGGGGTACGGCCTGCCGCTGGGGGAGGCGTTCCAGTTGCGCGACGACGTGCTGGGCGTCTTCGGTGACCGCGCAGCGACCGGCAAGCCCGCGGGAGAGGACATCCGGGAGGGCAAGCAGACCCTGCTGCTGGTGCTGGCCAGGCAGATGGCCAGCCCGGCCGAGCAGCGGGTCATCGAGACGGTCCCCGGCAACCCGGCCGCCACCGACGCGGACATCGCCAGCGTCCGCTCGGCGCTGGCCGCTGCGGGGCCCTGGACGCGGTCGAGCGGCGGATCGACGGCCTGGCCCGGCAGGCCCGGGCCGCGCTAGAGGCCGAGGCCGGCGTCCCAGGTGACGCCCGGGCCGCGCTGCTTCGGCTGGCCGGCCTGGCCACTCTCCGGGACCGCTGAGATGACGGGGCTAGCGAGATGACTGGCCTGCTGCTGACCGGGGTCCTGACGACGGGCTGCCTGGGTGACTCGGCTGCCTGGATGACCGGGCTGCCGGGATGACGGGGCCGCTGAGATGACCGGACCCGTGGTCGTGATCGGCGCGGGGCTAGCTGGCCTGGCGGCCGCCATTCACCTGGCCGCGGCGGGCCGCGACGTGACCGTGGTGGAGGCCGGCGACGGACCGGGAGGCTGCTGCGGAACGGCCAGCGTCGGGCCGTACCGCTTCGACACCGGCCCGTCGGTGCTCACGATGCCCGGCGTGATCGAGGAGACGATCGGCGCGGCCGGGGAGGACCTGGCCAGCTGGCTCCCGCTGACCCAGCTTGATCCCTACTACCGGCTCGCCTTCCACGACGGATCACACCTGGACGTGCTGCCCGGCGCGGAGCGGATGGCGGCCGAGGTGAGCCGCCTGTCTGGGGCTGGTGAGGCCGCGCGCTACCTGCGCTTCCGCCGCCAGCTGGAGCTGCTGCTGGAAGCGGAGTGGGCGCCGTTCGTAGCCCGCGACTTCCGCCATCTGAGTGACCTCTTCCAGGTCCGCGCGGGATCCGGCTGGCCCGCTGGGTGCGCTCCGCCGGATGAACGGGCTGGCGGAGCACTACCTGACCGACTGGAGGCTGATCCGCGCGCACACTTTCCAGGCCCTCTACGTCGGCCTCGACCCGGCCCGCGCGCCCGGGATCTACTCGATCGTCTCCACCATGGACACCGTCGGCGGTGTGCACATCCCGGCCCGGGGCGCGATGCACGCCGTGCCGCTCGCGCTCGCGGACGTGGCCGCCAAGTCCGGCGCCGCGCTGCGGTACCGCACCAGAGCCGAACGGGTGCTGGCCGGGACGTCCGCGGTGACTGGGGTGCGCCTGGCCGGCGGCGAACTGCTCCCCGCGTCGAGCGTGATCGTGGCCGGCGACCTGCCGGCCGCGCAGCGTGGCCTGCTGCCGCCGGGTGCCGCGGACTGGCGGCTGCGCCGTCCGCACTTCGCACCCTCCTGCCTGGTCGTCCACTTCGGCCTGGACCACCAGCTGCCCGCGCAGGCCCACCACACGCTGCATCTGGTCCGGACTGGACTCGCACCTTCGACGCGCTGACCCGCCGTGGCGACGTCCAGCCCTGTCCGGATCCTAGCCTGCTGGTCACCGCCCCAGCCAGGACCCGGAGGCGGCCCCGGCGGGCCACGCCACGCTGAGCGTGCTGGAGCCGACGGCGAACCTGCTCGGCGGGCACGGCTCGGCGTAGACCACACCGCGGCTGCGTACCCGGCTGCTCGACCGGCTGGGCAGGCTCGGATACGGCGACCTGGACCTCGCCCCCGCCGAGCTGATCGTGGACCCGCCCGGCTGGCGGCGCGCGGGCACACCGCGGGCACCCCGTTCGGCCTGGATCACCGCCTCTCGCAGACCGCGTGGCTGCGCCCGCGCCGCTCGGCCCGGCGGGTCCCTGGGCTGCACTTCGCGGGGGCGGTCACCTCCCCTGGATCGGCGTTCCCATGGTGCTGATCTCCGGCCGCCTCTCCGCCCGCGCCGTGCTGGACGGTCAGCGATGACTGAGCTCAGCCAGTCGCCTGCGGACCAGCGGCGGGCGGTCCCGGCGCCGGGAGCGCTCCGGTCCGGTCTCAGCTGGCCTCGCTCAGCCTGCGAGGCTCGAACCGGGCCCGGCCCAGCCACCCTGACCGCCGCTTATGAGCGCTGCCGCCAGCTGAACCGCAGGCACTGCACCTCCTACTACCTGTCGACCAGGCTGCTCCCGTACTGTTAGCGGCCGCACTTGCACGCGCTGTACGGCTTCGCCCGGTACGCCGACTAGATCGTGGATGACCTGGACAACGGCCTGAGCCCAGCTCAGCGCGCGGTAGCCCTGACGGACTGGGGCGAGCGCTTCTTCTGTACCTGCGGGCTGGCCGCTGCGATGACCCTGTACTGGCCGCGGTGGTGCATACCGTTCTCTCCTTCGGCATCTACCAGGCCTACATCCGCGCCTTCCTCGCCTCTATGGCCATGGACCTCACCGTGACGTCCTACGCCAGCTACGACGACCTGCTCAAGTACATGGACTCGTCCGCCGCGGCGATCGGCACCATGATGCTGCCGGTGCTGTAGTCCGCCGACCCCGCCCGGGCCCGCGAGCCAGCCCTCCAGCTCGGCCTGGCCTTCCAGCTCACCAACTTCATCCTCGACGTCGGCGAGTACCTGCGCCGCGGCCTCTACCTGCCCGCCGCCGACCTGGACCGTTCCGGTGACGGCGCGACCTGCCCGCCCTGAACCCAGTACGCGTCCTTTACCTGCTCTCCTTCGAATGCACCCTACCCTCGCCCACTACCATGCCTCACTGCCCGGTGTGGCGCTGCTCGCGCCGTCCTCACAGCCCTGCTCCTCCAGCCTAGACGCGCATCCTGACAGCTGGCCCGCACTACCATCCCCGCCTCCTCTCTCCCGCCGCCGCCGCCGCCATCTTCGCGCGTCACCTCACCGCCAGCGCCCGTGCGGCCCGCCGCGAGCGGCGGGCCGACGCCAGACTGCCCGGATCGTGAGCTCCGCCGCCGCCTCGCCGCCCGAGCCCGTGTTCACGGTGAGTGGCGCCGCCCGGCGACTCAGCATTCCCGCCGCGACCCTGCGGACCTGGGAACGCCGGCACGGGATCGGCCCGTCCGGCCGCTCCGCGGGCGGGCACCGCCGGTACACCGCGGCGGACCTGATCCGGTTGCGGGCCATGCGGACCCTGGTGGCGACCGGCGTGCCCCCGGCTCAGGCGGCCGGGCTGGCCGCGCTCGCGGCCGGCGACCCGGCGCACCACGCCGCCGCAGGCTCGATGATCTCGCCTGAGCTGCTGATCCGCGCCGCGGTGAGCCTGGACGCGCCGCTGCTGTGCTCCATGCTCGGCGACACCTTCGCCCGGCACGGCGTCATCGCGGCCTGGCAGGGCCTGGCCGCCCCCGCGCTGCGGGAACTCGGCCGCCATGATCCCGCCGTCGCCGGGCACGGCGCGGTCGAGCACATGCTGTCCGGCTCGCTGCTCACCGCCCTGCACGCGATCATCACGCTGGCGCCGCCCGCCCGTACGGTCCGGCCGGTCATCCTGGCCTGCGCGGAAGAAGAGCAGCACGTGCTCCCGGTCTACGCGCTGCACGCGGAACTGGCCGGCCAGGGCGTGGACGTGCGCCAACTCGGCGCGCGGGTTCCCCGGCAGGCCCTGGCCCACGCGGTCAGCACGGTCGGCCCGGCCGCGGTGTTCGTGTGGTCCCAGGTACCGGCGACCGCGCCGCCCGGTCTGCTGGAGAGCCTGCCCGCCGGGCCGTGGATCGTCGTCGGCGGCCCGGGCTGGCAGGACCGGCGGCCGGGGTCTGCGACGTACCTGGCCGGCTCACTCGAGGAGGCCGCCGCCGAACTGGCCGCCCGCGCCTTCGCGCCACCGGGATGAGCGACCTGCCATCCGCACCCGCAAAAGCGAGCCGGGATGACACACGATCGTGCTGGACGCCATGGGTGGCGACCACGCGCCCCGCGACCAGGTCGGGGCGCGGTCGCAGCGGTGCGCGAGCATGGCGTCCGGATGGTCCTGGCCGGGGACGCCGGGACGTTGCGGCCGCTGCTGGACGAGCACGGCGCGGCGCCGGACATCGAGGTGGTGCACGCCGCCGACGTGATCCCGATGGGGGACAGCGGGGTGCGGATGCGCGGGCGGCGGGCACCAGCGCGGCGGTCGCCTGCGGGCTGGTCGGCAGCGGGCAGGCCGGGCGCTGGTGTCCGCGGGCTCGACCGGCGGCACCGTGACCACCGCGGTGGCCAGCTGGGCTGCGCACCGGGCGTGCTGCGCCCGGCCATCGCGTGCTGCTGCCGACGTCCGGACGGGGCACCGTACTGCTGGACGCCGGGGCCACCGCCGACCCCACCCCGGAGATGCTGGCCCAGTTCGCGGTGCTCGGGGCGGGCTACGCCCGCGCCGTCCTGGGCGTCGAGTCGCCCACCGTGGGCCTGCTCACGATCGGCTCCGAGCCGGGCAAGGGCAACCGGCTGGCCCGCCGGGCCCAGCCCCTGCTCTGCGCCGCGCCGTCAGGTTCGCCGGCAACGTGGAGGGGCGCGATGCCCTGGCGGGCGCGGTGGACGTCGTGGTCACCGACGGCTTCACCGGCAACGTGGCGCTGAAGACGATCGAGGGCAGCCTGCGCCTCGCGGTCACCGAGACGCGGGCTGCGCTCACCGCCAGCCCGGCCGGCGCGGTGGCCCAGTTCGCCGACCGGGGCCGGCTGCGCCGCCTGGCTGAGCGGTTCGACGCTGACGCGCACGGCGGGGCGGTGCTGCTCGGCCTGGGGCACCGTCGTCATCGCGCACGGCTCAGCCCGGGCCCGGGCCATCACCCGGGCCTGCCTGCTGGCCCGCGACCTGGCCCGGGCTCGGGTCACCGGGCAGGTCGGGCAGGCAGTCGCCGGCTCACCGGCCAGCGCCCTCTCATGACCAGCACCGGGACGCCGGCAACGTCACGGCCGGCACCGTGATGAAAGCAGCGGAGAACGCACCGTGAGACTCACACGTGGGACTCGCACCGTGATGACTCGCCCGTGGGGCGGCTGTGACACCACCGCGCGTGACCAGCCGCGGCCCGAGCAGGACGTACGCCCGCTCAGGCGCCGTCCAGCGGGTCGGCGCCGTCCCAGGAACCGGCCGATCGCGTACGGGATGAACCGGCGAAGCATTCCTCGGTGAACCAGTCTTCCTGCCGGGTCCGGGTGATCACCGTGGCGTGCGCGGCCCCCGTACGCGAAGCCGCGCACCGCGCTGGTGTCCCGCCACAGGCTGAACGTCGCCTGGCGCGCCACCGGCCATTCACCGACGCCGACCGCGCGCAGGCATCCGTCCGCGCGGTGAGCGCCTGGTCTACCGCGGGCACCGCGCGGTAGAAGCGGACCAGCCGCCGGGGCCGGATCGCCGCCCGGGTCAGCACCGCCACCGGCTGGCCAGGGCCACCACCTCGGTGGTCATGCCGTCGAAGGGGTCGCGGCCACCCCACTGGCCATGCCCGCCCGCGTAGCCGAGCCGGACCGACCAGGTCTCCTGGCCGCCGACCGCCATTCGGCCGCGATAGGCGACTCGTCCAGGAAGCGGTCCAGCGCCGCGTCGTCCTGCCACACGGCGAACATCGCCCAGCGGCGCAGGTCAGCGCTCAGGCTCATCGCGTTTCCCGCGCGGTGCCGAGCATCCGCCAGAACCGCAGCCCGTCGGTCCGGGCCAGCGCTGGCCGGTCGAAGGCCATCCGCTGAGCGCCCGCTGGGCGTGCTCCCGCGGGTATCGGGTGAGGTGAAAAGAGGCGATCATGTTTGACTCCTGGGCAGCTGCCGTGGCGGCGGCTACCTCCTGGGCTCGATTCCGGTCGCGGTGCTGGCCGGCCGCGCGCGGGGGGTGGAACCCGCGCCAGTCGGGACAGAACCCGCTTCTGGAACATGAAGGACCAGCTGGGTGGCCGGCGCCCTCCCGGTGCTGGCCGGAGACACGCTGAAAGGCACCGCGGGCCTACTCGGCCTGATGCTGGCGCACAGGTCCTGGTGCAGGATCCTGGGGGGCCGGGCACCCGGCGGGGTGGCGCTGGTGTACGCGGCCGTCGCGGCGGCCATGATCGGGCACGCCTGGCCCGTCTTCGCCCGGCTGCGCGGCGGCCGGAGCGTGCTGACTTTCGCCGGCGGCTTCGCGGTCATCTGCCCGCCCGCCTTCCTCACTGGGCATCGCGCTCTGCGCCGCGGTGGCCCTGCTCGCCAGATCGTTCGCGATCGGCGCGCGAGCCGGCGTGTTCGCCGCTCCGTTCTTGCAATTGATCTTCACCCCGGCCCTGGAGGTCGCGGCCACCGGCGCGCTGATGTCGCTCATCGAGGTGCGGTACGGGATAGCTGCGCTCGCGGGCGGCGCCGGAAGGGCCGTGCGCGTTCGTGGGCGGTCGGGGAGCCCGCGCCCTGGAGCGCGGTCTCATGGAGAGGGGCCGGCATGCAGCGCCGGGACAGAGCCCGGGGCACCGGATAACACCGCCCCCGCCAGGACCGCACCGGCCGGAGAGTCCCGCCCGTCATGCGGATGAGCGCGGCCACGTCAGCCAGCGGCGAGAGGTACAGCCCGGCCCGGGCGACGCATGCAGCCGTGCAGAGGGCCGAGCAGGGACACCCGCAGCGCGAGCAGGCCCAGGTCCAGCGCGGTGGGCCGCCCGGCGGCCAGCCGGGCCAGCGGCAGCGCCGTGGTGAGCGCGAGCACCGCCAGGTCGGCAGCCTGGTCAGCGAGGCTGGTCACGTCCGTCATCGGCAGCGACCAGCCCCATTCCCGCCACACTTCGGCCGCGGATGCGTGCATGTCCACGTCCAGCAGGTCACGACCGTCGAGGAAGCCGATCCGCCAGCCCCGCCGGGCCAGGTCCCGGGCCAGAGCGATGTCGTCGGTGAGGTGCCCGCGGACCGGCGCGAAGCCGCCCGCCGCGGCCAGCCCGGCCCGGCGGGCCAGCAGGCACTGGCCGTTGACGACCACGCGGTGCGGGCGTGGCTGGCGGTTCGGCCCGATCGGGCCGAACCGGTAGACCAGGGTGGCCAGCATGGCGGCGTGCAGGCCCTGCTCGGCCACGCTGTCGCAGACGAACCGGGGGCCCGCGCTGACCAGGTCGAAAGGGCCCCGGACCGCCGCCGTGACCAGCGCCGCCGCGAGGCCGGCGGGGCGCGAGCGTCGGCGTCCAGGGTGAGCACGTACTCGCCCGAGCACCTCCAGACCTCGTTGCAGCGCCCATAGCTTGCCGACCCAGCCCGGGGGCAGGGTCACACCGGGGATGACCCGGGCCCCGGCCCGGGCGGCCACAGCGGCGGTGCCGTCCGTGGACTCGTCGTCCACCACGATCACCTCGCTGACGCCGGGTCGGCGCAGGCCGCGAGCACGCAGGGACCGATCCGCCCGGCCTCGTCCCGGGCCGGGATGATGGCCGACACCGTGCTCCCGGGGGGCAGTCGCACTCCGGTCCGCAGCGGCGCCCGCATCTGGCGGCCCCGGGCCAGCCGGGTCGCCACCACGGCCGCGGCGGCCGCCTGAGCCGCCGTGATGAGCTTCAAGGTCAGATCCTCCCGGTGGCGAGATCCTCGGTGACCAGATCAGCCACGATGCGCGACCCGATGACGACCAGCGGCAGCCCGCCACTGGATGCACCGACCCGCCGACCAGGTACGTCCGGCCAGCGGGCCCCGGTGCCCGGCGGCGGAACGGCGCCAGCCGGCCGTTGTGCGAGGTCCCGTAGATCGAGCCCAGCCAGCCGTCGTAGCGGCGTTCGAAGTCAGCCGGGCTGAGCGTCTCGGTGAACAGAACCCAGTCGCGCACGCCGAAGCCCGCAGCGTCCAGCTTGGCCAGAGGAGTTCCCCGTAGTCAGCAGCGTACCAGCCCCAGTTCTTCGGGCTCCCGGCCGGGACGTTGACCAGCAGGGTACTTGTGTGCGGGCGGAGCGCTCGCCGGGTCCTCGGTCGCGGAGCACATTCGTAGATAAAGGTCGGCGGCGGCAGGCGGCGGTCGAAGAGTACGCGAACTCCGCGCGGTAGTCCGCGGAGAAGAAGACGTGTGGTGAGCGAGCCCAGCGGTGCGCTCGCGTAGCGCAGCCAGCACAGGAATCGAGGAAGACAGACCGATCCGGCGATGCGGCGGCGCATCGCCCTGGACGGGTAGAGATCCCGGTACAGTCGGGCCGAGTCCGCGCCACAGACCACGATGTCAGCGAGCACTCGCTCGCCGGCCACCAGCATTTCGCTAACGGGTCGCGTGTTATTTGTACCCGGCCTAAACAGACCGGACAGGACCACCCGTATCCAGCCCCGTGGCGGAAAGACCGTCGGCGGTAGGGAAAGGGACACAGTAGCATCGGGTGCACACGACGCCCAGATCGGCCAGCAGCCGAGCCAGCGCGTCTCGCAGCCGAGCCAGACCGTCGTCCACGTACCAGGCCCCCCAGAGGCTCCAGGACGAGAGCACCCCACCGCCGCGGGGCCTGGACGGAGAGAACCCGAATAGGTCGCGTACCGGCACGCGTACTGGATCAGGCGGGGTCGGTGAAGAAGCAGCAGCCAGCCCAGCCAGCGTCTACCCGGGAGCGCTGGCGAACAGGTCGGACAGGCTGGCCTAGCGCGGCGAGCCCGGGCAGGTCCAGCGGGCCGAACGGAACGCTCGCTCACTCGCCGCCCAGCATCACCCTCACTCGAAGAAGCGCTGCCAGGCCTAGCCTTGCCCTGGAGAGCGTCCACCTCCGCGCCATCGCATCAGGATCGCTGCGCGCGTCGAGAACGCTGCCGTCGGAAAGTGATACCAGCAACGGATCGATCTTGGTCAGGTCACGAGCTCATCCAGCTAGCAGCAGCCTCCGCAGCCAGCGCGCCGAACAGTACCGGGAGAGTCAGCAAGGAGGGCCGAGCCCGAAGACGAAGCCGTCGCAGCGCCGCTCAGTCAGCTAGCCGCCCAGCTCATAACAGCGCTCGAACAGTTGGACCTGAGCCCCCGAGCAGCCAGCCGATAGCAGTGTCCTTGCTGCCCACCCCGCCGCCGTTCTCCTCGACTTCTCTCTTTCGCTCCTCGTTCCTCCGTTTCGCTGCTCGCTCGTCGTTCCCAGTCCATCGCCGCCGCTTTGCCCTTGCCCATTCTTCGGCCAGCGCGATCGCCCTTCCATCTTCGTAGTTCTCTGCTTACCCCACCGTCTCCATCTCTGCCTTCTCTTTGTAGTCGTCTCTCATCGGGGTGGTAGGTCGTTATCTGCCGCGTTTTTGTTTGAGCAGGCCGTCGTACACCGCCATCAGCTCATCGTACACCAGCAGCCATCCTCGTAGTTGCTCAGCTTCTCTCCCTGTTAGTTCCCTTTTATCGCCAGTAGCCGTTTCTTTTTTTGCTTATCCTTTTACATTTCTCTCTCTTTCATCTCTTCTTCTCTCTCTTCTTTCCTTCTCTCTCTTTTTCTTTCTTCTTTTTCTTCTTTCTCTTATCCTTTCATTCCCTTCTCTTCCCTTTCTCTCTTTTCCTCCTCTTTCCTTCCCCTCTTCCTTTCTCTTCATTCCTTTTTCTCTTTACTCCTCTTTCTTTTTCCCTTTCCTTTTCCCCTCCCACTCCTCCTCCACTCCCCTCTCTTACTCCTCCTCTTCCTCACTTCTCTCTCTCTTCTTTCTCTTTCTCTCTTCTTTTTTTTTCTCTCTCTTCTTTTCTTTCTTCTCTTCTTTCTTTTTTTCTTTTTTTTTCTTTTTTTTTTTTTTTTTTTTTTCTCCCCCGCCTCCTTCCTTGGATTGTCCTGAGGCGCGAGGTCGGAGTTGAATAGCTGTTCGGGCGGCGGCACCCGGCCCGGGACTACCGGCGGCGTGGTGGCATCAGTCACATCGGGAAGGTCATGACAGACACAGTCGGGTTCAGTGTGGGAACGGTGGCCCGACGTCTCGGGGTCGCGCCGTTGACCCTGCGCACCTGGAACCGGCGGTACGGGATCGGCGCCCGCGAGCTCAGCCCCGGGAAGCACCGGCGTTACACGGCAGAGGACATCACCCGCCTCGAGCACATGCAGAAGCTCATCCTGCGCGGCGCGGCACCCGCCGACGCCGCCCGCGCCGCCCTGACCGCGCCGGTCGCGCCGGCCCCCGACAGGGCGGCCGGGGATGCCGAGGTGGACGAGGCCGCGGCCGCGGCGGGGCCGCGGGAGGCGCGGTGGCCGGCGGGCAGGCGGCTCCGGTGCTGGTGCCCGGTCAGGCGGAGGCCGGGCCCGGGGTCAACGGGTACGACCCCCGCGCGTATCCCGGCGAAGGGCCCCCCGATGCCCGGCCGGGCCCGGGTCATGGCTCCGGTGGCCGGCGCCTCGCCCTGCCCGGCGCGTCCGCGGCGGCCCGCGGCCTGGCCCGCGCCGCGCTGGCCCTGGACGAGCAACGGATCAGTGAGACCATCCGGGCGGCGCTGGTCCGGGACGGCAGCGTCCGCACCTGGCAGGAACTGCTGGTTCCGGTGCTGTCGGGACTGGGCAACCGGTTCGAGCACACCGGGACGTGCGTCGAGGCCGAGCACCTGCTGTCCGTAGCGGTTATCGCCGAGTTCTCGCGGCGCACCGCTGACCTGCCTGGCCGCGTGCAGCACCGGGCCGTCCTGCTCGCCTCCGCCGAGGATGAGCAGCACAGCCTGCCGTTGCACGCGCTGGCGGCGGCCCTGGCCGAGCGGGGGATCGACAGCCGGGTCCTCGGCCCTGACCTGCCCTACTTTGCGCTGGCGGCCGCGGTCCGGCGTACCGGCCCGGGGGTGGTCTTCCTGTGGTCCCAGGCGGCGGCCACCGGCGATCCGGCCATGCTGCCTGACCTGTTCCCGCGCCGCCCGGGCGCGCGGCTGATCCTCGGCGGCCCCGGCTGGGACCGGGACCGGATTCCGGCCTCGGCCCGGCTCGTGGGCAGCCTGCCCGACGCCCTGTCCGAAGTCGCGGCGGCTCTGGGCTACTGAGGTCCCTCCGGCCGGCTGGCCGGTGCTGGCCTGCGGCCCGCTGGTCCTTTCACCCGGCGGATGGCGGCCTGACCTGGCTGCGTTGCTGGATCCCGCCGCACCCTCACTCGTTCGTGGGCTTGCCGGCCCGGCTCCCCTGTTTCCGGCTCACTTGGTTTCGGCGACCGTGGCGCCTCCAGTTGCGCATCGCGACCTTCTCGGCTATGAATAACTTTTGAAGCGATTTTGAACAAGATGGCCGGCGGACCTGGAACCAGGCCCGGCTGAGAGGGACGGTGGCTCGGGTGGGCGCAGACAGCATCAGAGAGCTGGGGGTTCGCCTGGCCGGGGCCCGCGAGGACGCGTTCGACGACTGCTACGCCGAACTCGGGCCGCTGCTGCGCCGCTACCTGCGCGGCCGGGTCCCGGACGCGGATATCGACGACGTGGTCCAGGTGGTCTTCGTGGAGGTGTGGCGGTTCCGCAGCCGGTTCGACCCGTCGCGGAGCCTGGAGGCGTGGGTCCTCACCATCGCGCGCCGGCGGGCGATCGACCACCTGCGTTCCCGGCGCCGCGACACGGTGCCGCTCGAGGACGCTCTGTCCATGGCCGGGCCCGACGGCCGGGACACCGCCAGCCAGGTCGAGCGGTCGCAGGACATGAAGGTGGCCCTGGGCCGGCTGCCCGATCTGCAGCGTGAGGCCATCGAGATGGCCTACTACGCCGATCTGACCCAGCGGGAGATCGCCGATCGGCTGGACGTGCCGCTGGGCACGATCAAGGCCCGGACGGCGCGGGGCTTGCGCCGGCTGAGCGCGCTGATCGTCTCGCCCGCGATGATCTTATGGATCCAGCCTGCATGGCTGCTGCGGCACGTCAGCGGGCCGGCTAGCGAGGCGGGGTCAGCGAGCCGTTGCGCACGGCTTCGGCGGCCAGCACGCCGAACAGGTAGAAGTACGCCGCTTCCTCGTCATCGAAAGAGCGCACCTCGTGCCGGGCGCCGTCAGCCGCGCTGAAGACCTCGAACCCTTCCTCAGTCCGCAGCAGGCAGATGGCGCCGTCGGACTCCTGCTCCAGCGCGTAAGCCGACCTCGGAATCGCGGCCAGGTCAGCCAGTTCCGAGAAGATCGCCCGAGTGGGAATCCGCTGTTTGCGGGAGGATCGCCGGCCGGCCTTCGGCGCCTGCCGCCTGCGGCCAGGCACGGGCGGGGCCGGGGCGCCGAGCGTCCCGTCCGGCCCGGCCATGCCGTTCCAGCCGGCCATGCCGTGCCCATTCGCCTCGGCGGGCGCTGCGGGTACGCTGCCAGGACTCCAGCCCCCGGTGCCGGCAGGCGACCCGTTGCCGTTCCAGCCGCTGGGGCTGGCCGGGGTGCCGTTGCGGTTCCAGCTCCCGCTGTCAGCGGGGGAGCCGGGGGCGTTCCAGCTCCCGCTGCCGGCGGGGGAGCCGGGGGCGTTCCAGCCGCCCGTTCCGGCGGGGTTGGTCCCGTCGCCGTTCCAGCTGCCGGTCCCGGGCGGGGGGCCGTTGCCGTTCCAGGCCCCCGCCGGGGCCATGGCCGGCTCGCTGACGTAGCCCGGCCCGCTGTCCCGGGTGCGCGGGTCCTGGTGGCTACCGGAGGCGGCGGGCGCCGGCGGCCACTGAGGCGAGTCATAGGGATAGGACGGCAGGGGCTGGGCCCCGTTCACCGGCCCCCGGCGGGGAAGGCTCTTTTCCGCCTTCTCCTCGTTGAGGTCGGTCACTTCCTCGCGGGGGGTCAGCAGCTCGTACACGCCCCGGTCGACCTGCCAGAAGCCGAGTTCCCGGGCCCGGCGGCCGTCCTTGCCGAGGTAGGCGATGTGCAGCCGGTCACCCAGGTCGTCGAGCACCAGGCAGGGATCCCCGTGGAAGCTGCCGACCGGCCGGGACTCCCAGAGCACGTCGACCTCCGCCCTGTTGACCGGCTTGCGCCAGTGTCCGGGAGCGGGCTCGAAACCCAGTTCCTCCGGGGGCGGGCACGCCGCGAACAAGACCACCTCGGAACTGGACGGGCCGACTCCTACTTCGTAGGGCACCCCGCGGTAGGTCGCCATCAGCCTGAAGCGCATGGCTACAGCCCCCTGGACGGGCGCAGCCAGGACTGCCCGTCGTAACGGGCGATGAACTCCTCCCCGCCCAGCACGATCCGGTGGATCTCTGCTCCTATCGGGACCGGGATGGGCAGCGTGTAGAACTCAGGGACGGAGTTGCGGGCCAGGCCGTTCTGGCTGTCCGCCGGGGGAGGCGCCAGCGAGGAGTCCATGTCCAGGGCCAGCCAGCGCATGACGTAGATCTCCGCGAGTTCGGCGGTGAAGTCAGAGCCCTCATAGCCAAGGTTCAGCGAATCATAGAAATTGGCGGGACCGTGGAAGGCGCAGTCCCTGGCCCGGTACACATACCCAGCTATCACCGAGCGGCGCCCGGTGAGATAGGGCTCGACCAGGCGGGGCGGGATGACCTTCTGCATCGGGGTTCCCGGTTCGATGATCCTGACCATGTGCTCAGCCTCTGTCACACGCTCCCCTCCGGTCGGCCTTCGGTGCGGTTCAAAAGCCTCTCATATGGCGATTTCCCCCTCAACTGCTTCGCCTGCAGTGGGCATTGCGGCTCGGCAGTGGCCGGGAGTCACCTGCCTGCTGAGCTGTCCAGGGCACCGTCGAGGGTGACGCTAGCGGCTGGCCGGGACACCAAGGTGCACATCCGGGCCTGGCGCGACTGCGCCACGGCGGGGGCCGTCAGCGCTAGAGCTTACGGGGGATCGCGTCAGCCGTCTGGGTGTCGCCGGAGATGCCCTAGGGTTGGGGCGTGCAAGGGCTGACCGTGGCAGAGCCGAGATTCCCGGGAGACGACGGCACCGCCGATCCGGCGGTGCGGGCCGCGCTGGCCGCTTACGCGGCTGGTCAGGGAAGTGAGCACGCTGCGCTGACCGCCCTGGCCAGGTCCCGCCTGCTGGTGCCCGTGGTCGCCGTGCCGGGCGAGGCGGACGAGGACGGCTCCGAGAAGTCCACCGAGATGGCCCTGCCCACCCTGGTCGGCCGGGACGGCCGCCGCGCCGTCCTCGCCTTTACCTGCCTCGACGCGCTTAAGCAGTGGCGCAGCGACGCACGCCCGGTGCCGGTCCCGGCGGCCAGTGCCTGGCTGGCCGGGACCCAGGACGACGCCAGCGCGGTGCTCATCGACGTGGCCGGCCCGGTCACGCTCGCCGTGGACGGCGCCCGGCTCGCGGCGCTCGCTGCCGGGCGGCCGGTCCCGCTGCCGCACCAGGATCCCGAGGTACTGGCCGCGCTGCAGGCGGCGCTGGCGCGCGAGCCGCTGATCGTGGCGGCCGCGCTGACTTCCCCTGATCAGCGCGTTACGGCCGCCGGCGGCCCGGAGCGCGACCATGCGGGCCAGGACCCGGACGGGCGGGCCCCGGAGCCGGACGCCGCCGCGGCGGGGGAGGGTGCGGCCGGCCCCTCGCCCGGAGCTGACCTGGCGGTGCAGGTGACGCTCGCGCCAGGGTGCGACCCGGCCGCCGCCGGGGCCGCGGTCCGGCGGGC
This sequence comes from uncultured Actinomycetes bacterium, assembly GCA_963844695.1. Taxonomy (GTDB): domain Bacteria; phylum Actinomycetota; class Actinomycetes; order Streptosporangiales; family Streptosporangiaceae; genus RYN-230. Next base: position 206,397 of record CAWJPL010000039.1, on the reverse strand, counting down.
GGCGGACGCCCTGCTGGCCGCCATCGGTGAGCGGCTGAGGCGCGGCGTCGAAGTGTCGGTGGCCCAGGGCGGCCGGACGGCTGAGTCATCGTGACCAGCGACGGCTGGGCCGCCGTGACCGGCCTGCCCAGGACCGGCCTGCCCGTGACCGGCCTGCCTGGAGTGGCCCGTGGGAGGATCGGGACATGTTTCGCTGGCTGACCGCGGGAGAGTCGCACGGGCGTGCCCTGGTGGCTATCTGCGAGGGAGTGCCCGCGGGCGTCGAGATCAGCACGGCGGACATCGCGGCCGCGCTGGCCCGCCGCCGGGCCGGGTACGGTCGCGGGGCCCGGATGAAGTTCGAGCAGGACGAGGTGGAGATCACCGGAGGGGCCCGGCACGGGCGCACGCTCGGCGGGCCGGTGGCGATCCGGGTCGCCAACACCGAGTGGCCGAAATGGGAGACGGTGATGTCACCGGACCCGGTCCCGGCCGAGGACCTCGAGAACCTGGCCCGCAACGCCCCGCTGACCCGGCCCCGGCCCGGGCACGCCGACCTGGCCGGGATGCAGAAGTATGGTCACGACGACGCCCGGCCCGTGCTGGAGCGGGCCAGCGCCCGCGAAACCGCCGCGCGGGTGGCCCTGGGCGAGGTCGCCAGGCAGTACCTCAGCCAGGCGTACCGCATCGAGGTGCTCAGCCACGTGGTCGCGATCGGGCCGGTGGACGTGCCCGACGGCACCCTGCCGGAGCCTGCCGACCGGGCCCGGATCGACGAGGACCCGGTGCGCTGCCTGGATCCGGCGGCCAGCGCGGCGATGGTCGCGGAAATCGACGCGGCCCGCAAGGACGGCGATACCCTCGGCGGGGTCGTCGAGGTGGTCGCCTACGGCCTGCCGCCCGGGCTCGGCAGTCACGTGCACTGGGACCGGCGGCTCGACGGGCGTCTCGCCGCGGCCCTGATGAGCATCCAGGCCATCAAGGGTGTCGAGGTGGGGGACGGGTTCACCACCGCCCGGCGCCGCGGGTCACAGGCCCACGACGAGATCGAGCGGGACGAGGGCGGGATCCGGCGGCGGACCAACCGCGCAGGCGGGATCGAGGGAGGCATGAGCACAGGTGAGGTGCTGCGGGTACGGGCGGCGATGAAGCCCATCTCCACCGTGCCGCGCGCGCTGGACACGGTCAACGTGCGCTCCGGTGAGCCCGCCAAGGCCATCAACCAGCGCAGTGACGTGACCGCGGTCCCGGCCGCCGGCGTGGTGGCCGAGGCCATGGTCGCCCTGGTGCTGGCCGGGGCGGCGGCGGAGAAGTTCGGTGGCGACTCGGTGGCCGAGGCGCACCGCAACTGGTCCGGCTACCTGAACTCGCTGGTGATGAAGTGACCGCCGCCGAGACCGGCCAGGCCGGTCACGCCCGGCCGGCCGTCATCCTGATCGGGCCGCCCGGTGCGGGCAAGACCACCGTCGGTGCCCTGGTCGCCGCGCTGCTCGGGCTGGACTTCGTGGACACCGACATGGTCATCGAGCAGGCGGCGGGCAAGCCGGTCGGCGACATCTTCGTCCAGGACGGCGAGAAGGCGTTCCGGGCTCTGGAGAGCGCTACCGCGGCCCGGCTGATCGCCAGCCATCCCGGCGTGCTCGCGCTTGGCGGCGGGGCCATCCTCGACCCTGGTACCCGTGACCTCCTGGCCGGGCAGCGGGTGGTCTACCTGGAGACCGGGTTCACCTCGGCGGTGCGCCGGACCGGGCTCGACGCCCCGCGCCCGCTGCTCCTCGGCAACCCGCGGGCCAGGATGAAGACGCTCCTGGAGGAACGGCTCCCGGTGTACGCGTCGCTGGCCTGGATCACCGTGCCCACCGACGACCGCGAGCCGGAGGAGATCGCCGCGGAGATCGCCGCGCGGCTCGCGTCCGGCACCAGGAACGGCAACGGTCACGGCCCGGCGGCCGCGCAGCCGTGAGCGTGACCCGGATCCCGGTTGGCGGCGAGCGTCCCTACGAGGTCGTCGTGGGCACCGGGGTGCTCGGCGAACTGCCGGCCCTGGTCGGCAAGCACGCCACGTCGGTCATGGTCATCGCGCCCGAAGGCCTGGACGAGATCGCCCGGCCGGTCTGCCGCGCGCTGGGGGACGCCGGATACGAGGTGCGTACCGCGCAGGTACCCGCGGGTGAGGCGGCCAAGGACATCAGTGTCGCGGCCGCGCTGTGGTCGAAGCTGGCCGCCAGCAGGATCACCCGCAGCGACGCCATCGTCGGCGTGGGCGGCGGTGCGGCTACCGACCTGGCCGGCTTTGTGGCGGCGACCTGGCTGCGCGGTGTGCGGGTGGTCCTGGTACCCACCACGCTGCTCGCGATGACCGACGCCGCGGTCGGCGGCAAGACCGCGGTGGACATCCCGGAGGGCAAGAACCTGGTCGGGGCGTTCCATCCGCCCGCCGGGGTCCTCGCGGACCTGACCGTGCTCGAATCGCTGCCCCGCGCCGAGTACGTGAGCGGCCTGGCCGAGGTGATCAAGGCCGGGTTCATCGCCGACCCGGCGATCCTCGAGCTGATCGAGGCGGACCCGGCGGGAGCCGTCGTCCCGCACGGGCGGCAGGCCCGGGAGCTGGTCGAGCGGGCCGTGCGGATGAAGGCGGACGTGGTCTCCGGGGACCTGCGTGAGGCGGGGCGCCGGGAGACCCTGAACTACGGACACACGCTCGGCCACGCCATCGAGCGGGTGGAGGGCTACCGGATCCGGCATGGTGAGGCGGTCGCCATCGGCATGGTGTTCGCGGCCGAGGTCGCCCGGCTGGCTGGCCGGCTCGACGCGGGGACCGTCGCGCGGCACCGGAGGGTGCTCAAGTCGGTCGGGTTGCCCACCGTCTACCGCGCAGACGTGTGGCCCGACCTGCGCGAGGCCATGTCAGTGGACAAGAAAGCCCGCGGCGCCCGGCTCAGGCTGGTCGTGCTGGACGGCCTCGCCCGGCCCGGCACGCTGGATGCGCCATCCGAGGACCTGCTGCGCCAGGCCTACCGGGAGGTAAGCGAACGATGAAACAGGTACTCGTGCTCAATGGGCCCAACCTCGCCCAGCTGGGGTCGCGGGAGCCGGACGTGTACGGCACGCAGACGTTCGACGACCTGGTGGAGACCTGCCGGCTGACCGGGCGCACGCTGGACCTGCACGTGGAGGTCCGGCAGACCGACGACGAGGCCGAGATGATCGCCTGGGTGCAGGAGGCGGCCGCGGCCCGGATGCCGCTGGTCCTCAACCCCGCCGCGTTCACGCACTACTCCTACGCGCTGCGCGACGCGCTCGCCATGCGCACCGCGCCGCTGGTCGAGGTGCACATGACGAACCCGGCCCGGCGTGAGGAGTTCCGGCACACGTCTGTCGTGGCCGGCGTGGCGGACGGGACGGTGGCTGGCTTCGGCCTGATGTCCTACCAGCTCGCGCTGCAGGCCATCGCGGAGCTGGCCGCGGTCGAGGCCGCCGCCGGGGAGGACACGGTGTCCGAGGAAGCGGTCCCGGGCGCTGGCTGATATTTGATCCCGCGCAGGTGCCCGCTAATCTCGACATCACCTGAGCCGAACGGCATTCGGCTGTCACGCCTGCGAAAGGCCGGAGCATGCGCATCGGGATGCACCTCAACTACGCCGGCGGTTTCGCCGAGACGGTGACCGAGCTCGCCGACTACGAGAAGGCCGGGCTGGACATCGTCTTCGTGCCCGAGGCCTACAGCTTCGACGCGGTCAGCCAGCTGGGCTTCATCGCGGCCAAGACCGAGCGGCTGCAGATCGGCTCAGGCATCTTCCAGCTCTACTCCCGGACCCCCGCGCTCACCGCGATGACCGCGGCCGGGCTGGACTACGTGTCCGGTGGCCGGTTCACCCTCGGCCTCGGCGCCTCCGGCCCGCAGGTGATCGAGGGGTGGCACGGCGTTCCGTACGACGCCCCGATCGGCCGCACCCGGGAAATCATCGAGATCTGCCGCCAGGTGTGGCGCCGCGAGCGGCTGGTGCACGACGGGAAGCACTACACCATCCCGCTGCCGCCCGGGCAGGGGACCGGGCTCGGCAAGCCACTCAAGCTCATCAACCAGCCGGTCCGGGAACGCATCCCGATCATGGTCGCGGCCCTCGGGCCGAAGAACGTCGCGCTGGCGGCCGAACTGGCCGAGGCCTGGCAGCCGATCTTCTACTACCCGGAGAAGGCGGCCATCGCCTGGGCGGAGCCGCTCGCCGCGGGCCGGGCGCGCCGGGACCCCTCGCTCGGCCCGCTGGACGTGGTGGCGTCCGCCCCGCTGGCCATCGGCGCGGACGTGTCCGGCTATCTCGATCTGGCCCGGCCGTTCTTCGCCCTGTACATCGGCGGGATGGGGCCGCACCGGGACAAGGGGCGCAACTTCTACTACGAGCTCGCAGTGCGGTTCGGGTTCGAGGAGATCGCGGCGCGGATCCAGGACGAGTACCTGGCCGGCCGCAAGGACGAGGCAGCCGCCCTGGTGCCCGCCGAGCTGCTCGCGGGCACGTCGCTGATCGGCCCGGAAGGCCTGGTCGCGGAGCGGGTCGCGGCCATGAAGGAGGCCGGGGTGACCACGCTCAACGTCACCCCGCTGGCCGGCAGCCACGCCGAGCGGGTCCGGCTCATCGAGCAGGTCCGCGACCTGGCTGGCTAGCCGCTCAGCCACGCCGCCAGGCCCGCGCTCCCACCACCCGGCTGCGGCCCTCGCGTCCCCGGCCCCGCGCTGCCCACCCTGCCTGGCTCCGAGGCGCTGGTGCGGGCCGCTAGACGACGAAGGTTCCCCAGCCTTGGCAGGTGACGAGCAGGCCCTCATCGACGAGCACGCGCACCGCCTTGACCACGTTGGCACAGCTGACACCGTGCGCCGTGACCAGTTCGGTCACTCTTCGGATCTGGTCCCCGCTCGACCACTCAGCGGACTCGATCTTGCGCCTGAGCTCCGCATCCAGCCGCTCTCTTGTAAGCTCCGCTGACCTCCTCACATGACGATCTTCCCCGCGCGTTCGTACCAGTCTACAGTGTTCTTTCTGTTCGAGCAGTTCTCACACTGCTTACGTGTTCGCGTCGACTTCACCGACACCGAGATACGCCAGCACACGGCCCGGCTAGCGGAAGCCTGCCCCTACCTGCAGATCACTACCGATCTCGTGCTCGACCGTCGCGACTTCATCGCGCGCGGCACGAACGGTGTCGGTCCGTGGATCGCGCTCTCAATCGACCTCGGACGCTTTGAGGCAGCTATCGCTCCCATTGTCTACGGGCTTCCTCCTGCCAGCGCGCACATCAGCCCAGCCGGTTCTCGGCAGTACCTATGACCACCATCCGCCGCCTGTAACGCCAGCCCTCCGCCCCGTGCCGCTGCCGTACCCTCTGCCGCCTCTCCGCCGCCCTGGGCGAAGACCCCGCCCGCCTCTCCCCCGCCACCCAGCCTTGAACTTCCCGCGCTCCTCGCTTTACCAGGCAGTCAAGGATTCCGTCAAGATCACCGTCAGACGGCCCCGCACTCTGGCCGCTCGGGGTAGAGAGGCGGACCTGTCATGCACCAGGCCATCGCGCCTGCCGCCGCGTCGGCGCCACTTCCGCGGCGGTGCGACGCCGGTACAGTCCGGGTCAGCGGCCGGGTCATTGTCGGGCTGATTTTGTGCGGGGAGATGTTCGGCGCACCGTATGACTGCTCGCTGGCTTCCTGAACGTGCAGCCGGACCGGCTGCGTGGCATCGCGGCCCGCTGGCGGGCCGCCGGCTACGCCGAGACCGGCCAGCTCCGCCCTATTCTGTCGTGGCGCTGGCTGACCCGGCCCGGCCTGGCCGCCCTGCGCCTTCGGTTCGCAGCCTGCCTCACGTCGCCAGTACTTCTGGCGCACCTGCTCTCCGTCCTCGCCGCCCGCCTGGCGCTTGTAGTCCAGCCCCGCCGGGCGAGCTGGGCCCTCCGTGGTGGCGGTGCGAACGCCGTATCCGCGCCGCGGCCGGCGCCGGGTCCGGCGGTCACATCCCTACGCCGAAGCCTGCTGGGCCTAGATCCCTGGCAGCCCCTATCCGTGGTAGCTTGGGCCATCGGGGCGAGCTGACCCCCGAGCCGTTCGCCGGAGCGCCATCTCATGTCCGGGCTGCTGTACCGCCGGAGCGGCTTCAACCCCGGCGCCAAACCCCACGACCGGCCGCGCTATGACCGCGCCGTCTACCTGGTCAGCCCCTCCAGCCCGCGGTGTCGTCACCCTCGCCGCCGCCACGTTGCCCTCCACGGTTGCAGTCCCGGATAACCATCCGCGACCTGCCCCCCGAATCCCTGCCGTGGTGACCCTCTGGGCCCGTCCCCGCTTTCAAGGGGCGTGTCCGTGGGCGTGCTGGCCCCGTGCGGCGGGCGGGCTACCGCGTGGCTGGCTTGGCCAGGCCGAGGAAGCGGCGCACGTCCTCCGCGTCGGTCTCCAGGGCCCTGCGGTGTGCGGCGCTCACCGATTCCAGCAAAGTCATCGAGACCTGGCCGCCGGGCAGGCTCCAGGTGCCGACCGCGCGCCCGCCGACCAGGGCGAACGAGCCGAACATGCCGCCCCGGACGATCTGCGGTTCGTGCGGGCCCAGCACCGTCGCGCGGGACTGCCAGCCGTGCAGCAGCGGGTCGAACACGCCCAGCAGCCGGGGCGGCGGCAGCGCCGGTTCCGGTCCTGCGGCCCGGGCGGTCCCATCCGGCTGGCGGGCCAGCCGGACCAGGCCGTCCTGGCCCTCGTCCAGCTCGGGCGCGATGGCGCGCAGCGCCCGGCGGGCGTCGCGCAGCGGCAGGCCGGCCCACTTCGCCAGGTCACGCTCGGTGGCGGGGGCGTGGCCGGCCAGGTAACGGCGGGCCAGCCAGGCCAGTGCGGCGTCGGGGTCCGGCGCAGCGGGCGGCGCGCCCAGCCAGTCCCGGGCCAGCACGTAGGCATGCTGCTTGCCGATCATGGGCCCGCGCACGGAGATGCCCCGCAACGACGCCAGGAACGTGAGAAACACCAGCGCCTGGCCCCGGGTCCGGACTCCAGCCGACTCCAGTCGCTCGGCCAGCTGCGCGCGGGTCAGCGGGCCGTCACGGTCCAGGAACCGCTCGATCAGCCCGGCCGCCCGGTCCGCCGCCGCGGACGGGATCCCCTCCTGGGCGAGCCGGCGGGCGCAGGCCGTCTCCAGCTGGGGGGTGGTGAGCCGGTGCAGCGGCCAGTAGTCCGCGCTGCGCACCAGGTGCAGGGTGCCGCGGTTGAGCCAGCTGATCACCAGCGAGCGGTCCACCGTGAGCGCATGATCGACGTCGGCCGCCGACAGTCCCTGGCTGCGGACCCGGACCGCCAGCCGGGCTCCGCGCGGGTCCTGGCCCTGGATGGCCAGCAGCCGCTCGGCGACCTGCTCGGCGCGGGCCGCGGGCGGTCCGGACAGCAGCTGAGCGACGGCCCGCTCCGCGGTGACGCCGGCCTGTGCCGCCGTCAGGCTCGCGTGGCCCGCGCCGGCACGGGGCGGAGCGGCTGGGTTCGTCATCTCCCCGATCTTGCCATCAGGCACCGACGAACCCGGCCCGCGCCGGGTCCTCACCGCGGGCCCGCCGCCAGGTCCTCACGCGGGCCGCCTGCGGGTCCTCACGGGAGCCGCCGCCGGCCCGTGCGCGGACCGGCCCGCCCGGTGCTGGCTGGGTGCGCGGACCCGGCCTCGGCGCGATGAGGCAGCGGCGGGTACGGAAGGATGATCGCATGACCGCATCAGGCAGCCCGGTCCGGATCCGGGTGGCGCGCGCCTCCGACGAGGCCCAGCTGGCCCGGCTGGACAGGATCTCGTGGTCACCGCAGAGCGGATTCCCGTCGGTGATCGAGCAGGCGGGCAGGGTCTTCTTCCTGACCGACAGCCCGCCGCAAGCCTTCCTGGTCGGCGAGATCGACGGCGCGATAGTGGGGTACATCCGCCTGGGATCCCCGCTGCCGCTGCCGGAGAACGCCCACGTGCTCGCCGTAATGGGCCTCGCCGTGTCGCCGGACGCGCGCGGCCGGGGAGTGGCCACGGCGCTGCTGGCCGCCGCCGAGCAGTGCGCCCGCACCCGCGGTGCCCGCAAGCTGAGCCTGCGGACCTTCAGCACGAACCCGGACGCGATCCGGCTGTACACCAGGTTCGGGTTCGAGCAGGAGGGGGTGCTGCGGGCCGAGTTCCTGATCGGGGGCCAGTACGTCGACGACATCCTGATGGCCAAGTACCTGACCGGCCCACCAGCGGACGCGGCCCGGCCCGCAGGCTAGGGCCGTCCGCGGGCGCCGCCAGTCACACTGACCCCTCCTGCCCACTTCTCCTACGCGACGTGCGCCCAAACGGGACAAAACCCCCGCCATGACGCACGCCACGTAGGAAAGTCGGCGCTGACCATAATCGATTGACTCATCGGCTGGCGGGAGTTGCGGGTCGGGACTGGGGGGACCGCGGGGGCGGAGGTGGGGGCGACCCGCGGCGGGGTGAGGGGCGACCGCGGCGAGAGGTGAGGGGAGACCGCGACCGGGGGTGAGAGGCGATCACGGCGGACCCGGGGGGACTGCGGCGGGCCGAATGACGTCCAATTGTTATTCGAATATGCTTCCGAAAAATTTGTTTACGTGGTATTGTTAGGTGAATGGTCGGCTATTGTCCGCGGCGTGGAAACCACTGAGAAGTCAGAGGACGCCGAGCACCCCGCGGACGCCGGGAAGTCAGCGGACCTGCCGAGCCAGACCGCGCTGATGGCGGCCGCCGCGCGCGCCGCCCATCTGATCGTCGATCACGAGCCGATCATCTTCGCCGATGGGCTGGCCGCCGCGCTGCTCGGCGAGCAGGCGGATGAATTGATCAGCTATCACCGGGCACACGGCACCCATCTGGTGCTGTCCTGCGCCCGGGCCCAGGTGCTCTGCCGGAGCCGGTTCACCGAGGACCACCTGGCCGCCTGCGTCCAGGCCGGCATCACTCAGTACGTGATCCTCGGCGCCGGCCTCGACTCGTTCGCCTACCGCTCCGCCTCCGGCCCGGTCCGGGTCTTCGAGGTCGATCACCCCGCCACCCAGAACTGGAAACGCGCGCAGCTCGCGGCGGCCAGCATCCCCGTGCCGGCCAGCGTGAGCTACGTGGCCATGGACTTCGAGCGCGACGACCTGGCGGGCCGGCTCCGTCAGGCGGGGTTCGACCCGTCCCGGCCGGCGCTGGTCAGCTGGCTCGGCGTGACGATGTACCTGACCCAGGCCGCGATCGGCCGGACGCTCGCGGAGATCGGCGGGTTCGCGCCGGGCACGCAGCTCGTCACCGACTACATCCTCCCAGCCAGCCTGCGCGACGACACCGGCAACGCCTACGCCGGCCTGGTCGCACCCGCGGCCGCAGAGCGCGGCGAGCCGTGGCTCACGTTCCTGGCCCCTGACGAGCATGTCGGCGCTGCTGGCGGGGCACGGGTTCGGCGCTGTCGAGCACGTCCGGCAGCGCGATGCGGTCCCGGCCGCGCTGTGGGACCGGGCCGACTCCCTCCGCCCGGCCGACCTGTCCGTCCTGGCCCGCGCCACCGTTCCGCGCCCCGGCTGAACCACGCCCCCGTCCGGTCCCGGCCGCGCCGCCTGGGGGTGGGTGCGGGGCGGCGTCACGGTTACAGTCGGGGCATGCCTGTCGCCCAGTTGCGCCGCCGGGAACGGCTGCGCCCAGCCATCGCCGCGCTCGGCGCGGACGCCGCCCTGATCACCAGCCCGGCCAACGTCCGCTACCTGAGCGGCCTGGCCAGCTCCAACGCCGGCGCTGCTGGTGCCCGCCGCGTCCCCCGCCACGAGCCCGGGCGCCAGCACCGGCACCGCCACCAGCCTGGGCGCCACGATCCTGGCCACGGATTCGCGCTACGCGGGCACGGCCCGGGAGGACTGCCCCGACCTGGAGATCCTCGTCGAGCGGTTCATCGAGCCCGCCCTGGCCCGCGTTGCGGCCACGCTGGGGATGCGCAGGCTCGCCTTCGAGGCGCATGAGATGACCGTAGAACGCTACGAGGCGTTCGCCGCGGCCGTCCCCGGGACCGAGCTGGTGCCCCTGGGCCGCGCCGTTGAGGAAATACGGATGGCCAAGGACGAGCAGGAGATCGCGCTGATCGCCCGGGCCTGCGAGATCACCTCGCGTGCGTTCGAGGAGATCGTGCCGCTGATCCGGCCGGGCGTGACCGAGCGGGAGCTGGCCGTCGCCCTGGAGCGGGCCATGATCGACCTGGGCGCGGACGGCCTGGCCTTCGACACCATCGTGGCCAGCGGGCCGAACGGCGCGATCCCGCACCACGTGCCGTCCGGCCGCCCGTTCGAGGCTGGTGACATGGTCACGGTCGACTGCGGCGCGCGGTACCAGGGGTACCACGCGGACATGACCCGGACGGTCGTGCTCGGTGCGCCCGCCGCCTGGCAGCGGGACATCTACGCCCTGGTCGCCGAGGCCCAGGCGGCCGGGATCGAGGCGGCCGTGCCCGGCGCGGACGTGCAGGTCGTGGACGCGGCAGCCCGCGACCTGATCGAGGGCGCCGGCCACGGCTCGCATTTCCAGCACGGGCTCGGCCACGGCGTGGGCCTGGAAGTACACGAGGCACCGATCATGGGGTACGGCAGGACGGGTACACTCGGGGACCGGGTCCCCATCACCGTCGAACCCGGGATCTACCTCCCCGGGCAGGGCGGCGTCAGGATCGAGGACACCCTGGTGGTGCGCGCTGGTACGGGGACGGCGGCGCCGCAGGAGCTACTCACCACTACCACCCGGGAACTGCTCGTCCTGTAGCCGGTCACCGGCGCCATGGGGCGGGCGCACCCGCACGCAGGAGACACGCAGACGTGGCCACCACGAACGACCTGAAGAACGGCATGACGCTGAACATCGACGGCCAGCTCTGGAACGTCGTCGACTTCCAGCACGTCAAGCCCGGCAAGGGCGGCGCCTTCGTGCGCACCCGGCTGAAGAACATCATGTCCGGCAAGGTCGTCGACCGGACCTTCAACGCCGGCGTCAAGGTCGATGTCGCCAACGTCGACAAGCGCGAGATGCAGTACCTCTACCGCGAGGGCGACGATTTCGTCTTCATGGACACCCAGGACTACGACCAGCCGCGCATCCCCCGGCAGACGGTCGGCGGCGCCGCGGACTACCTGCTCGAGGAGCAGACGGCGACGGTCGCGTTCAACGACGGCAACCCGCTGTACGTCGAGCTGCCCGCCTCGGTGGAGCTGACCGTGAGCCAGACCGACCCGGGCGTGCAGGGAGACCGGTCCACCGGCGGCACCAAGCCCGCCACGCTGGAGACCGGCGCCCAGATCAGCGTGCCGCTGTTCATCACCACCGGCGAAAAAGTGAAGGTAGACACCCGCACGGGCGAGTACATGGGCCGCGCGTGAACCTGCTGCCCCGGGCGAGCATCTGGCCCCCCGTGACCTGGCCCCGCATGATCCGGTCCGCCGACGACGCGATGCGGTTCCGTGGCCGCCCGTAGCAAGGCCCGCAAGCGGGCCCTGGACATCCTGTTCGAGGCCGAGGTCCGCGGCGAGCCGGTGCTGGACATGCTGGAGCAGCGGATCATCCAGGACAGCCCCCCGGTCGGGGAGTACGCGGCGGAACTGGTCCGCGGCGTCCAGGCGCACCGCGAGCGGATCGACGAATTGCTGGGAGAGCACGCCGAGGGCTGGACGCTGGACCGGATGCCGATCGTGGACCGCAACGTCCTGCGCATCGGCCTCTACGAGCTGCTCTGGGCGGACGACGTCCCGGATGGGGTGGCGATCAGCGAGGCCGTGCTGCTGGCCCGCGACCTGTCCACCGACGCGTCTCCCGCGTTCGTGAACGGCCTGCTGGCCCATCTGCTGGAACTGAAGCCGACGCTGACCGCCTGAAAAACAAGGTCAAGTTCAAAGTCGCCGCAACGAAAACCGCTAGGCCGGGGTGAACTGCACCCGCAGACCGTGCTTGCGGAGAACGGACCAGAACCACACCACCGAGGCGCCGATGCCCGCCACGGTCCCGGCGATGGTGGCGACGGTGGAGAGCCACAGGAACGTGTTGGCCGGCTCGGTCCACATCATCACGCCCAGACCCGCGGTGAGCACCAGGAAGATGCCGGACCAGAGCCAGGTCGCGCCCTGGAAGAAGCGGTGCAGTCCGGGATGGTGCGCCGGGTGGCGCAGCGCCACCACTTCGGCGGCGAGCTTGGCCACGATCGGGTTCGGGCCGCGGGCGGTGCGCGCGAACAGGATGAACATGGCCGCGTAGCCGAGCGGGAACTGGAGCAGGAAGATCCAGAACACCCCGGTGGCCAGGACCACGACGGTCTGCAGGGTGAGCACGATGGCTGAGATGGTCAGCAGGCTGGGCACCGAGCCGCAGGCGATCTTGCGGATCACGGCGGTGAGCCAGATCGCCACCACACCGGCGATGAGCCCGTCGTTCCGCCCGCCCAGCCAGGCGCCCAGGAAGTAGGCGGCGAGCGGCAGACCAAGGGACTCGCTCAAGCTCAACCCGGTGCAGCGAATGAGTCGCAGCGGACGGGGGAGCTCCAAGTGCTCGACCATGGGAGAGAGCCTAGGCGGTGAGTCTCGTGAGTGAGACCCGTTTGGATATGGATGACCATTCGCAGAGGCTCCGTAGAGCAAAGCTGCAAGTAAACGCATTGTTGCAGCAACCGGAGGCTGGCTCAGTTATCACTCGTACCCCAAGGACCGTCATGTCGGCGCTGGCCTCCAGCCCGCTGAACCCCCCAGCCCCCAGGCGGAGCCAGTTCGCCCACGCCCCGCCCAAACCGCCGGTACGCGCCGCCTAACCAGGGAAATCGGCCGGGCGGATCGGTCCGGCGGAGCTACCGCTGCGCACCGGCCCAGCGGCCTGCACCCTGGTGGAGACGCGCCCGCGCCGCGTCACGGCGCAGGGCACTGACTAAGTACTGCCCACCGAAGAGGGTGATAATCGCGGAATCGGCGTGGCGGGCGCGAATTTCGGGCCGCCAGAACGCTGGTTGCCTGACCAGGGAACGAGCGGCCAGGACGGCATAGAGCACGGTAACAAACTCATAGCATTTATAAAGCGCCCGCTCAGGTTTTGCTCAGCGGCGGCGGCCGGGATCGCCCCACCCGCTGGCGTGACCGCCCGCATCGCGGCGGCGGAGGACCATCATCGTCCGGCGGCCTGAGCCACCTCGTCCGGCGGCCTGAGCCACCTCGTCCGGCGGCCCGAGCCACCTCGCCTGGGCACCCAAACTACCTTCGTCCCACCCGCGTCCGTGGCGAAGCCCGGGGACTGTCGTGATCGCGCACTAGATTGGGACCGACCGTGAGCGAGGAGGGGCCGTGGCCAGCGAGCGTCGTGGCGGAGGGCTGGGGGTGCCGGCCAGGACGGGCGCGCCACCCGGGATGGGCACGGCGCCGCGGTGGAACCGCTACGACGACGCGCGCACGGCCGTCATCCGGGAGGTGCTGCGGGCCGTCGTCGCCGGGCTCGTGGCCGAGACCGGCCGGTCGCGGCTGGACATCGTGGACGCCGGCGGCGGGACCGGAGGATCCGCGGTGCCCCTGGCGGGCCAGGGCCACACGGTGACCGTGATCGACCCCAGCCCGGACTCGCTGGCCGCCGCGCAGCGCCGGGCCGCGGAGATGAGCGTGCAGTTGCGGGCCGTCCAGGGCGACGTCGGCGACCTGGCCGCCGTGATCGGGGATCAGGGCGCCGACCTGGTGCTGTGCCACAGCGTCCTGGAGTACGTGGACTCGCCGGTGGCCGCCATGACCACGGTGGCCAGCGTGCTGCGGCCGGGCGGCGCGGTGAGCGTGCTGGCGACCAGCGCGGTCGCAGCGGTCATCCACCGGGCCCTGGCCGGGCGCTTCGACGAGGCCCGGCGGTTGCTGGCCACGGCCGGCGGCCCGGCGGCCGGCCCGGGGAGTGGCCCGGCGGCCGGCCTGGAGGCCCAGGCCGATGGCCGGTCCGAGGCCGGGCCGCGCCGGTTCACCCTGGCCGAGGTGACCGGCCTGATCGAAGGGGCCGGGCTGCGCCCGGGCGCCGCGCACGGCATCCGGGTGTTCACCGACCTGGTGCCGGGTTCCTTCGCGGACGTGGACCCGGGCGCCGCGGACGCGTTGCTGGCCCTGGAGCGGGCCGCCTCCACTCATCCGGCCTTCCACGACTTCGCGGCCCAGTTCCACGTGCTCGGGTACCGATGAGCCCCGGGCCTGCGGGCCCTGACCCTGCGAGCCCTGAGCCTGCGGGTCCGGGGCCGGGCCGCGAGGCGGCCGACGCCGGCTGTCACATCCTGCACGTGGACATGGACGCCTTCTACGCCAGCGTCGAGATCCGGGACCGGCCCGAACTGTCCGGGCGGCCGGTGATCGTGGGCGCGACCGCCAGCCGCGGGGTGGTCCTGTCGGCGACCTACGAGGCGCGGGCGTTCGGGGTGCACTCCGCCATGCCGGTGACGCGAGCCCGGCGGCTGTGCCCGCAGGCTGTCTTCGTCCCGCCCCGGCATCACGAATACGCGGCGGTGTCCCGGGAGGTCATGGAGGTCTTCCGGTCGGTCACCCCCGAAGTGGAGCCGCTCGCCCTCGACGAGGCCTTCCTCGACGTGTCCGGGGCCATCCGGCGGCTCGGGCGGCCGGCCGGCATCGGCGCGATGATCCGGGCCACGATCGCCGAGCAGCAGGGCATCACCTGCTCCGTCGGCGTGGCCACCTCCAAGTTCGTGGCCAAGCTCGCGTCCACCCGGTCCAAGCCGGACGGGCTGCTCATCGTGCCCGCCGACGGCGTCCTGGAGTTCCTGCACCCGCTGCCGGTGGCCGCCCTGTGGGGGGTGGGGGAGCAGACCGGGCAGGTGCTGGCCCGGCTCGGGCTGCGCACGGTACGGGACATCGCGGAGATCCCGGTCGGCACCTTGCAGCGTGAGCTGGGCGCCTCGCTGGGCGCCCACCTGGCCGCGCTGGCCTGGGGCCGGGACGAGCGGCCGGTGGTGAGCAGCACCCCGGAGAAGAGCATCGGCGCCGAGGAGACGTTCGCCAGCGACATCGACGACCCGGAGGTCATCCGCCGCGAGCTGCTCCGGCTGTCCGGGCGGACCGCGCGCGGCCTTCGCTCGGCCAACGCCCTGGCCCGGACCGTGGTCATCAAGCTCCGGCTGGCCAACTTCACCACGATCACCCGGTCCCGGACGCTTCCCGAGCCCACCGATGTGGCGCGCACCATCTACGCCACCGCCTGCGCCCTGTACGGCGCCGCCGGGCTGGACTCCCGGGCCCGGCTCCGCCTGGTCGGGGTGCGGACGAGCGGCCTGGTGCCCGCCTCCCGGGCCGCCACGCAGCTCGCTTTCGGCGAACGGCCGGCGGGCTGGCGTGACGCCGAGCGGGCCCTGGACCAGATCAGCGGGCGCTTCGGGGCCGACACGGTCCGGCCCGCCGCGCTGGTGACCGGGCAGGAGGAGCAGGCCCCCCGCGGGCCAGCCGCGCCCGTCCGGCGGCCGCCCGCCGGGTCAGATCCTCGCGGGCCCGGCAGAACTGCCGCGCGCCAGCCCGCCGGGTCAGATCCCCGCAGGCCCGCCGGACCAGCCCGGCAGCCACCTGTGGAAGGCTGATATGCTCGCGCTTAAGCGGATCTAATTCGAAATTGCGTTTGGCTGATGTCCGGCTTGCCGGGCAGGTGGCAGCGGCAGGCGCCAGAGGAGGTCCGGGGTGCAGGCAGGAGCCCGGAAATCCTTTACCCTCCCACTACCCTTCCACCCAGTGCGGCCGGACTCGTATTCTGGAAGAAGAACCCTGGACCGTGAGATGAACTCATCGCACCCGTCCCCGCGCGCGAGGTTTCATGGGAGGCGCCGTGCCGCTGTCTGAGCACGAGCAGCGTCAGCTCGATCAGATCGAGCGTGCGCTCTATGCCGAGGATCCAAAGTTCGCGCAGGCGGTGCGCGCGAAGGATCCGCGGGTGCACTACAAGCGCCGGGTAGTTGAGGCGGCGATCGGCTTTCTGCTTGGCGTGGGCCTGCTGCTGGCCGGCGTCATCTCCAAGCTGACCCTCATCGGCGTGGCTGGCTTCGTGGTCATGCTCGCCTGCTCGATGTGGGCCCTGTCGAGCTGGCGGCACATGTCCGGCGGCTCGACCGGGCGGCCTGGCGCCGCGCGTGACCGCCGGTCGCGGCCTCAGCCAAGTTCCTCGGGCCGCTCCCGGTTCATGGAACGGCTCGAGGAACGCTGGCGCCGCCGCCAGGAGCGGGACCGGTAGGGTCCCGGCCTCATCGGGCTGGCCCACCCGGGCTGGCCGCACCCGGCTTAGCCGGCCTCCCCGGGCTGGTGCGGGCCGCGGCGGGACCATGCTCCGGTCCGGTGCGCGGCCACGTCCATCCAGCTGAACACGTCCAGCGCGTGCTGCGCAGCGGCGCGCACCGGACGCAGCGACGAAGGCGGTACCAGCCGCGCCCGCCAGCGGGCGGCCCGGCCCGAGTTCGCCGACACCGCCCGGCGGACCAGGTCAGTGTCGGCCCGGAGCGTGGCGGAGTCCGCGGGATCCCTGGCGTACCGGGCCCGCTCGGTGGCCTGCACGACCCGGGCCAGCGCGGCCGCCGCCTCCGGGCTCAGCCGCAACGTCCCGGTCAGCCTGCTCCCCAGGGCGCGGGGCGACTCACTCGCCGACCAGGCGACTTTGTAGTCGGTCAGGTCGTCCAGCAGTTCCAGCCAGGCCGCCTGGGCTCGCGGTCCGTCGCCCGCCGCGCGTGACCAGCGGCGGCGCCGGGTCAGCGACCTGACCAGGCGGGGCGTGACGAGCAGGACGACGACCACCACCACGACGATCAGCCAGATCGGTCCCGAATGACCGGCGCCGCCGCCCCCGTCGGTTCCGCGGGCGCTGAGGTGGCCGAGCTTGGCCAGCGCTCCGGAGTCGCCCTGCTTGGCGCCGGGCGCGGTGGCCGTGGCCGCCGGGGTCGGCTCGTTCGGCAGTCCGCCCGGAATGGGGGCCAGCACCGGCACCGTGTAGGCCGGCTGGACCGCGGTGGCCTGGCCGTCGGCCCCGGAGGGGGTGGGCTCGAAGCGCAGCCAGCCCGCCCCCTGGAAGTACAGCTCCGGCCACGCGTGGGCGTCGCTGGTCCGCACGTTCCAGCGGTCGTGCCCGATCGGCGAGCCTTCGGTGTACCCCACGGCGACCCGGGAGGGGATATCGAGCAACCGGGCCAGTACGGCCATGGCGAAGGCGAACTGCTGGCAGTAGCCCCGCCGGGTCTTGGTCAGGAAGTTGATCAGCGCCTGGGCCGTGTCCGGCTGGTGCACGTTCAGGCTGTAGGTGAACTTGCCGCTCTGGGTGAACCAGCGCTGCAGGGCCACCGCCTCGCCGTAGAACGTGTTCTGCCCACTGGTGATCCGCTCGGCGAGCTTGCTCAGCGGCGCGAAGGCACCTGGGGACGCTGAGGTAGTTGGTCGAGATGCTGTTGGGGATCTCGCCGGACTGCTGGAGCTGCTGCGGGGTGGGGGAGACCTCGCGGCTGACCGTCGTGTAGCTGAGGCCCCCGAGGCTCTGGGCGGAGAACATGGTGAGCGAGCGGGGGTCGCTGCGCCAGTCCCCGCTGACGCTGACGCTGCGGGCCGGGTAGGGGAGCGGCAGGAAGCTGGCCTGGTGCGGTCCGGTGGTCAGCCCCTTGGCCAGGGTGATCTTGGTGGTCTGAGAGGAGGTGCGGGTGATCCGGCTCAGCCCCGGCGGGGCGGGCAGCTGCCCGTCTTTCACCGGCTCGCCCGCGGCCGGGGCCAGCGTCCAGGTGTTGGTGGTGAGGTTGCTCAGCACGTACACCTGCAGGTACTGCGGGCTCGGGTCGGTCGTCTGGTAAGTGAGCACGTGCACGGGCACCCTCTGGCGCAGTTGGCTGTTCATCTGCACCAGCGGGTTAGGCAGCGCGACGAGTTCGCGGCCGCCGCCGCCCCCGCCCGAGAAGAGCTTATGGTCGCGCAGCCCCGGCACCATCAGCGGGACGAAGAGGGCGATCACCACGGCCGCCACCCCGATCCGGCGGCCGGCCGCGGCGAGTTCCTTGGTGTTGGGGCCGCCTCGCTGGGCCACGGCGGAGTCCTGGCCCCGGTGCCACACGGTGACCAGCCGTCCCCACAGCCGCAGCCGTTCGCGCCCGTCCACGGCGAGCATCGCCAGGTAGCCGGCCATACCCAGAATGAACACGGTCATGGCCCCGAACACGCTCTGGTGCACGCTGGCGGTCAGGGGCACGCAGAACAGCACCAGCAACGGCAGCCCGGCCACGGCGGGCCGGTGCAGCCGCACCGCGAGCAGGTCGGTGGCCACGGCCGCCACCCCGATACCGGCCGCGGTCAGCAGCAGGATGCCCGCGGTCGCCGGGGCGGGTGGCGCGAACCGGGCGGTCCCGTCCATCCCCAGCTGGGCCAGCCGCCACAGGTGGTGCAGGGAGGCGTCGGTCGGCAGGAGCCGGCCTGCCGAGTGGGCACTGGACAGGAGCACGTTCAGGTACAGCACCTGGGCCACCAGGCCGATGACGGCGCAGACCACCCAGGGCAGGACCCGCAGCCTGGTGAGCGCGCCGGCCAGCGCGGCCACGGCGATCGCCCCGACTCCCTCCCAGAACCAGAGCCAGCCCGATACCAGCGGGTAGAGGGACAGCGAGGCCGCGATGGTGGCTACGGCCGCGGCGATCGTCAGGCGCTGGCTCACTGGCTGGCCCCAGCCCGGAAGCGGCCCTGCTCGTGCCCGGGCGCGCCGAGCAGGCCGGAGCCGGCGCGCAGCCGGTCCCAGGCCATGGTGAGCGGGGTGTTCGCGGTGATGGTGGCGACCCGCCAGCCCGCCGCCCGCAGGACCGTGGCGGGGCCGTCCGTCTCCTCCGCCGGGTCCTGGGCCGCCGGCCGGCCGTCCAGGTGGATACCGCGAGCAGCAGCGCCATCGCCGGGCCGGCGTCCCGGCGCCCCGCGGCGAGCCTTCTGGCTTCGTTCGCCGTCAGCCGCCCGGCCACCACCACGAACAGCCCGCCGGTCCCGCCGTGCGCGAGGTCCATGCCGCGGGCCAGCTCTGACCCGCTGGACTGCTTGATCACCGCCAGCGAGTCGAGCAGCGAGTCCTCGAAGGATCCGGGCGCGGTGGCGGGCCCGGTGTCGGTGACCAGCTGCCCGTCGATTCCGCTGCGGGCCAGGTGCACGCCGATGGACGCGATGGCGCTGGCCGCGTACTCGAACGAGGAACCCGCCCCGGCGCCGCTGTGCGCCCGGGTGCGGGTGTCGAGCAACAGCACCGCGCGGTTGCGCCAGCGCTGCTCCTCGCGGCGGACCATGAGCTCACCGTGCCGGGCGGTGGACCGCCAGTGCACCCGGCGCAGCTCGTCGCCGTCCCGGTACGGGCGGGGGATGACGTCGTCCTCGCCGGCCGTGTCCGCGGTCCTGGTGTGGCCGCCGCCCTCCCCGCGCCAGTTCCCGGCCAGCGACAGGCTCGGCAACGGGATGATCGCCGGCGTCACCACCAGGGTGTTCCGCGCGGCGAACGAACGGGTGAGCTCCACCAGGCCGAACGCGTCGGCCACCCGCACCTGCAGCGGGCCGATCGTGTACTTGCCCCGGGCGCCGGACTGGATGGGGTACGTCAGCTCCCGCCAGCCACCCTGCTCGATCCGTTCCAGCACGAAGCGCGGCCGGGTCCCGAGCGAGTAGGGGAGGGTGTCCTCGGCCAGCAGCAACCCGGTGGGCAGCCGGGAGATGTTTTCCAGCCGCAGCGACACGGCGGCCGTCTGGCCCGCCGACACCCGCGGCGGGCTGATCCGCCGGGTGCAGCGGATCCGGTAGCGGGCCCGGCTGGTCGCGAGCGCGGCGAGCAGCGGCAGCGCCACGAGGACGATCCCGATGCTGAGCAGGGCCCGCTCGCCGAGGCCAAGCCCGAACGCCCCCGCGGCCAGGCCCGCCGCGAGGAATGACTTACCACGTGTGGTCAACCCGGCGAACAGCGCCCGCATCCTGGACCTTCCCTCGCCCCGTTGTCCTAACTTACGTCAGGAACGGCCTACCGGTTCGGACGGCGATGCCGCCCGGACTCAGCGCATCCGCGGCAGCGGCGTCTGCTCGACGATGCCCGCGACCACCCGGTCGGGCAACTGGCGCTCCACCATGGCCTCCGCGGTCGGCAGCAGGCGGTGCGCGAGGACCGGGCCGGCCAGGGCCTGCACGTCGTCGGGGATCACGAAGTCGCGGCCGTCCAGCGCCGCCCGGGCCCGGCTGGCCCGGAGCAGGTGCAGCGTGGCCCGGGGAGAGGCCCCGAGCCGGAGCTCAGGAGCCGAGCGGGTGGCGCTGACCAGGCTGATGACGTACTGCTTCAGGCTCTCGGCCACGTGCACGCGGCGCACGGCGGCGATCAGGTCCCGCACGTCGCTGGCCGAGGCCACGGGCTCCAGGGAGTCCAGGGGCGAACTCGAACCGTGCAGGTCCAGCATGGCCAGTTCGGCCTCGGCGCTCGGGTAGCCCATGAAGATGCGCGCGGTAAAGCGGTCCCGCTGTGCTTCCGGCAGCGGGTAGGTCCCCTCCATCTCGATCGGGTTCTGGGTGGCGATGACCATGAACGGCCGTTCCAGCGGGTAGCTGGTGCCGTCTACCGTGACCTGCCGCTCTTCCATGCATTCCAGCAGCGCTGACTGGGTCTTCGGGGACGCGCGGTTGATCTCGTCACCCACGACGATGTTCGCGAAGACCGGGCCCGGCTTGAACTCGAACTCGCGGTGCTCCTGGTTGAACGCGCTCACCCCGGTGATGTCGCTGGGCAGCAGGTCCGGGGTGAACTGGATCCGCTGCACCGCGCACTGGGTCGACCGGGCCAGCGCCTTGGCCAGCATGGTCTTCCCCACGCCGGGCACGTCCTCGATCAGTACATGCCCTTCGGCCAGCAGGACCGTCAGGGCCAGCCGGACCGCGTCTGGTTTTCCCTCGATGACCGACTCGATCGCGGCGCCGATGCGATGAGCGACCTTTACCAGGTCGTCGAGCGTCCGCTCGGCGCCGGCCCCCATATCCAAGACCACCTGTCCTCCTTGGTCAGCTGGGCCCGTGGCCGACAGCCGCGCTGGCCGGCGGGCTCTGGGCAGCCCGCAGCCGACGTGTAGGTGCCTACCGACAGTACGTCCTGGACGGCCCAGTTCGCGATGCGGGGAACGGGACCCGCCCGCCCGGCAGCGGCCGCCTCTCGATCCCCCCACTTTGCTCCCTGCCTCTGACCTGCGGATACTGCGCGATTATCCGATTTCTGGGCTCTCGGCGACGTTGACGGTGGGGGAATGTGGAGTACAGTGGAGGCCAATGGGGCACGCTACTCCGGGGGGCGGGAGGTGAGGGCCTGTGTTCCTGGGCACTCATACGCCACGCCTTGACGAGAAGGGCCGGCTGTTCCTGCCGGCCAAGTACCGCGAGGAGCTCGCTGGAGGGCTAGTGATCACCAAGGGCCAGGAGCGCTGTCTGTACGTCTTCCCGGTCGCCGAGTTCGGCCGGATCACGGACGCCCTGCGCAGCGCGCCGGTCACCGCGAAGGCGGTACGGGATTACAGCCGGGTGTTCTTCGCCAGTGCCTCGGACGAGATCCCCGACAAGCAGGGCAGGATCACCATCCCGCCCGGGCTGCGCGACTACGCGGCGCTCACTCGTGACTGCGCGGTCATCGGGGCCAATACGCGCCTCGAGATCTGGGACTCGACCGCGTGGGAGTCCTACCTGGCGGAGCAGGAAGACGCCTTCTCCGCAGCGTCAGAGGAGGTATTGCCAGGGGTGCTGTAAGCGGTGCCGGTCCTTCCGGCGCCGCGTGCTCGGCGAGGTCCCCACCCGCGCCTGGGCGATCACGTCGGCTGGCGTCACTTCCCCGACGCCAGGAGACGTCCGGGCCCGCGCGTTTGCGCGGATGGGGACCTGGCCGGGCAGCACAGCCCTGGCCACACCGGCTGGGAACACGGGGCCTGGGACACGGGCAGGCCCGCCGCCCGTCGCATCCCGGGCGGTACGGCGGGGTGAGAGGGGGTCCGATGGGCGAGTCGGCGGCCGGGCATCTGCCGGTGATGGTCGATGAAGTCCTGGCCCTTTTCGCTCCGGCGCTGCAGCCGAGCGGCGCGATCCTGGTCGACGCCACGCTGGGCCGCGCCGGTCACGCCCGCGCGCTGCTGGAAGCCCATCCGGGACTCGCGCTGATCGGGGTGGACACCGACACCCAGGCGCTGGAGGAATCCCGGCGCCTGCTGGCCCCGTACGCCGACCGGGTGACTCTGGTGCACGCGGTCTACGACGAGATTCCCGAGCTCCTGTCCCGCCGCGGTGACCTGCGCGTCCAGGGCATCCTGTTCGACCTCGGCGTCTCCTCGCCCCAGCTGGACGATCCAGCCCGGGGCTTCGCCTATTCCTATGACGCCCCGCTCGACATGCGGATGGACCAGACCAGGGCGCTGACCGCGGCCGAGGTGCTCAACACCTACCCGGCCGGGCAGCTGGCCCGGATCCTGCGGGACTACGGCGAGGAACGGTTCGCCCGGCGGATCGCCGACGCGATAGTGCGGGAACGCGCCCGTGCTCCACTTTCCTCCACCTCCCAGCTGGCCGAGATCGTCCGTGACTCCATCCCGGCCCCGGCCCGGCGCACTGGCGGGCATCCCGCCAAGCGGACCTTCCAGGCGCTGCGCATCGAGGTGAACGGGGAGCTGGAGGCGCTGCACGCCGCGCTGCCCGAAGCCCTGGACCGGCTCGCCGTGGGCGGCCGGATCGTGGTGCTGGCCTATCACTCGCTCGAGGACCGGGCGGTCAAGACGGCGCTGGCGCAGGCGTCGGCGGACACCACGCCGCCGGGACTGCCGGTGCCGCTGGAGTCCGCGCGGCCCAGGTTCAGGCTGCTCACCCGGGGGGCGCAACGGCCTTCCGAGGCGGAACTGGCCCGCAACCCGCGGGCCGCACCAGCCCGGCTGCGGGCCGCCGAGCGGATCAGGGACGCCGCGTGACCAGCGTTGTGGACGCCCGGGCCGATGGGGCGGGCCAGAGCAGCCAGAGCCAAAGCACCAGAACTCCGGGCACCAGAAAACACAGCACCAGAAAACACGGCACCAGAAAACACAGCACTGAAGTACCGAGCACTGAAGTACCGAGCACTGAAGTACCGAGCACTGAAGTACCGAGCACTACGGGGCGGGGCCCAGTTATCCGGCCGCAAGGGGGACGCGGGAGTGAGCGTGCGCACTGACGTGAAGACGGGGGCCCGGCCGCGGCCGCCCACCGCTGCGGGCCAGAGTGCCCGGGAGCCCGGTGCGCGGCAGCCCCGGGCCCGGGAGCCCCGTGCGCGGGAGGGCAGTGTCCAGGAGCCGGCCGTCCCGGGGGCCCGGACCCGGGGTAAGGGCGCCCGGGGGCAGGAGGACCAGGCTCCAGCCAGCCGGGGAGCACGGGCGCCGGCGGGATCGCCGTCCCCGGTGCTGCCGGGCCGGCCGAGGCCAGCCCGCCGCCGGGCCGCTGGACCCGGTCCAGGCCGTCCGGCCGGACCAGGCCAGGGACGCCCGGCCGCCCTCGCCCCGGACCGTGCCCCCGGGCAGCCACGCCCGGCAGGCGCCGGGGCCCAGGCCGGGGCCTTGGCCGGTGCGTCGTCCGCGGCCATGGCGCGGACCCCGTTCATCGTCTTCGTGACCGCGCTGCTCGGCGGCGGGCTGATCTGCCTGCTCGTGATCAACACGATCCTGGCCACCGGCTCGTATCAGATCACCAGCCTGCAGCAGGCGCAGACCGTCCGGGCCCAGCAGGTGCAGGCGCTCAGGCAGCAGGTCGCCGAGGAGTCCGCTCCGTCCGTGATCGCGAAGCGGGCGCTTCAGCTCGGCATGGTCGAACCGCCGCTGACCAAGTTCCTCAACCTCAAGACCGGCCACATCAACCGCCAGCCCGCTACCGAGCCGGGCGTTCCCGCGGTCCCGGGATACACCCCGTGAAAGATGGTCAGGGTGACGGCCGTCCCGGCGCGCGGGCCCGGCGGCCGCCCGCCGCGACCGGGCCCGGGCGGGCGGCCGCGGGCAGGCGGACCCGCGACAGCGGCCCGGGCGGCCGTGGTGAGGCGGGGCACGGCCGGGCACCGCGTTCCGCGCCCGACGGGCGGCCGGCCCGGCCGGGCCCGCGGACCGGGCGCGCCGCCGGGCCGTCCGCCGATCCCGCAGGTGCCCGCCGCGCCGCCCAGGCCCGGCCCGGGGTGGCCCGGCCCGAGGTGGCTCACCCCGGGGCGATGCGGCCCGGGGCTTTGCGGCCCGGGGCGGGTCGGCCCGGGGCCGTACCGCCCGGGGCCGGGGCGGGTCGGCCAGCCAGGCCCGCAGTTCGCCGCGCCGCGGCACGCTGACCCGCGGCAGCCCGCCCCGCCGGCTGCGCATCACCTTGCTCTGCATCGGCTTCGTGCTGTCCCTGATCGCTGGGCGGCTGGTCCAGCTCCAGGCCATGGAAGGCTCGATCTACCGGGCCAAGGCTGATAGCTGGCGGCTCACCACGATCCCGGTGCCGGCCGTCCGCGGCAGCATCACCAGCGCGGACGGCACCACGCTCGCGATGACCGTGCAGACCGACCTGGTCCACGCCGACCCGCCGTTGATCACCCACGCGAAGAGGTCGTTCAGCGAGGTGGCCAGCGCGCTGGCCGGGCCGCTCGGGATGAGCGCGGCGGCCATCCTGGCCAAGCTGGAGAACCCCACGTCGAAGGACTACGTGGTCCTCAAGAAGACCGTGTCCGCGACGACGGCCGCCGCCATCACCGCGCTCAACGAGCCGGGCATCGCGATGACGCCGTCTTACACGCGGGAGTACCCGAACGGGGAGCTGGCCGCCAACCTCATCGGTTTCACCAACACCAACGGCGCGGGCGTGCTGACCGGCGAGGCCGGTATCGAGCAGGCGGACAACTCGCTGCTGGCCGGCCGGACCGGCGAGCAGGAAGTCCAGCTGGGCACCAACGACCAGCCCATCCCGGTAGCCGGGCAGACGACCCGGCAGATGGTGCCGGGCGACAACGTCCGGCTCACCATCCTGGCCAGTCTCCAGTGGGAGGCCGAGCAGGCCTGCGCGCAGGAAGTGAAGAAGACCGACGCGAGCAACTGCACCGTGGTCATCATGCAGCCCAGCACGGGGAAGATCCTGGCTATGGCGCAGTCACCGTCGTTCAACCCGGCCCACCCGGCCAGCGTGGCCGGCACCACGGACATTCCCGTGGCCAACGTGTTCGACCCGGGCAGCACGGCTAAGGTGATCACCGCCTCGGCGGCCATGGAGCACGGCGGCCAGACGCCGCTGAGTGCCTACACCGTGCCCGAGTCGATCGATATCGACGGCTTCCCCTTCCATGACGCGGAGTACCACCCCACCGAGAGATGGACGATCGCCGGGATCATCGCCCATTCCAGCAACGTGGGCATGGTCCAGGTGGCCCAGCACGTCAGCCCGAAGACGCAGTACCAGTACTTCAGGAACTTCGGCATCGGCCAGCCGAGCGTGCCCGGCCTGCCCGCGCAGAGCAACGGCATCCTGTACCCGGTGTCCAAGTGGTGGGGGGACGAGCGGTACACCCTGTCGTTCGGCCAGGGCGTCGCGGTCACCGCGGTCCAGATGGCCAGCGTCTACGCCACGATCGCCAACGGCGGGGTCCGGGTGACCCCCTCGGTCGTGGCGGGCACCACTGGCGCTAGCGGCCGGTTCGTGCCCGCCCCGCGGTCCGCTGCCCACCGCGTCATCCAGACCAAGACGGCTCATCAGCTGATGGGCATCCTGCAGCAGGTGCCCTGGGTCGACGCCCAGGTGGCGGAGCCCTGGGCGGAGATACCGGGGTACTCGATCGCGGCCAAGACCGGGACCGCGCAGATCGCCGACCCGAAGAAGGGCGGCTGCCTGTGCCTGTACGGGTCGAGCCTGATCGGGATCGCGCCGGCCGGGAGCCCGAAGCTGGTCGTGGCGGTGAACGTGCAGAATCCGCGTAAGGGCGGCTACTTCGGCATCCAGGTGGCAGGCCCTGTCTTCTATAAGGTCATGAGCTTCGCACTGAAGACGATGAAGATTCCGCCTGATCATGGCAAGCGTCCCAACGTCAGGCTCACGGCACCGTGATCAGAGGTACCCTCGGCCCGTGCCTGCGGCTCTCCTTCCACGCGATGTCCCGCCGCGTCCGCTCTCCGAACTGGCCATGTTGCTCGGACTGAGTACCGGACGGGCTGGCTCCGATCCGCTGGCCGGGCCGGGCGGCCCGGTCATGGTCTCCGGCGTGACTCATGACTCACGCCGGGTGCGGCCCGGTGACCTGTACGCGGCCCTCCCGGGCACCCAGCATCACGGCGCGCGCTTCTGTGACGACGCGGCCGCCGCCGGGGCGGTGGCCGTGCTCACCGACCCGGACGGCAAGAGCCTGGCCCGGCACTGCGGGCTGCCGGTGTTCGTGGTCTCCGATCCGCGGGCCCGGCTGGGTGAGATCGCGTCCTGGATCTACGGGAACCCGTCCAGCCGGCTGACCCTCATCGGCGTGACCGGCACCAGCGGCAAGACCAGCACCACCTACCTGCTGGAGTCTGGCCTGCGCCGGGCCGGTCACGTGACCGGGCTGCTGGGCGGGGTGGAGACCCGGGTGGCCGGGACCGTCGCGCCGAGCCAGCTCACCACGCCCGAGGCCACCGACCTGCAGGCGCTGCTGGCCGAGATGGTGCGGCGCGGGGTGACAGCGGCCGCGATGGAGGTCTCGAGCCACGCGCTGGCCCTGGGCCGGGTCACCGGCACCACCTACGACGTCGTGGTGTTCACCAACCTGTCCCAGGACCACCTGGACTTCCACGCCAGCATGGACGAGTACTTCGAGGTCAAGGCGGGCCTGTTCACCCCCGGCTTCGCCCGTGTCGGCGTGGTCAACACCGACGACGAGTGGGGCCGCAAGCTGGCCGGCCGGGCCCAGATCCCGGTCACCACCATCTCCGCCGCCGGGGACCAGGCCGCCGACTGGCGCGCGGCTGACGTGCGGTGCGGCGCGGACGGGAGCACGTTCCGGGTCGTC
Source organism: uncultured Actinomycetes bacterium (assembly GCA_963844695.1). Taxonomy (GTDB): domain Bacteria; phylum Actinomycetota; class Actinomycetes; order Streptosporangiales; family Streptosporangiaceae; genus RYN-230. The sequence goes on along the minus strand of CAWJPL010000039.1, from coordinate 179,422 downwards.
GGCCCGGGTGGGGTGGAGGCCGACGCGTCAGTGACGCTGCCCGGCCCGTTCAATGTCTCCAACGCGCTGGGCGCGATCGTCGCCCTCGTCGAGGCGGGGGTCAGCCTGGCGGCCGCGGTCGCCGGGGTCGCGTCCGCGCCGGGCGTGCCGGGCCGGCTGGAGCGGGTGGAGCGCGGCCAGGACTTCACCGTGCTGGTGGACTACTCGCACAAACCCGGCGCGGTCGAGGCGGTACTCCGCGCCCTGCGGCCGGTCACCCAGGGGCGGCTGTCGATCGTGCTGGGCTGTGGCGGTGACCGGGACCGGGCCAAACGGCCGCTGATGGGCGCGGCCGCCGTAAGCCTCGCCGACCTGGCCATCCTGACCAGTGACAACCCTCGCTCGGAGGACCCGCTGGCCATCCTGGCCGAGATGCTGCAGGGGGTCCTGACCGTGCCGCCCGAGCGCCGCGGACGGATGATCATCGAGCCGGACCGGGCCGCGGCGATCGGGCTGGCCGTAGCGGCCGCGGGCAAAGGGGACATCGTGCTGGTAGCGGGCAAGGGCCACGAGCGCGGGCAGTACGCCGCGGGCCAGGTAACCCCGTTCGACGACCGGGAAGTCGCCGCGGACGCCGTCGCCGAGGTGCTGGCCGCCCGTGGTGACCGGGACCGTGGTGACCACGACCGCGGCGGCCCGGACGCGGCCCGGGGCTGGCTGGGGGACGACGCGTGATCCCGCTCTCCCTCGGGGCCATCGCCGAGCTCACCGGGGCCCAGCTGGTGGGGGCGGCCCCGGGCCAGCAGGCCGATCCGGCCACGATGGTCACCGGCCCGGTGATCATCGACTCCCGGGCGGCTGCCCCCGGTGCCCTGTTCGCGGCCCTGCCCGGGACCCGGGTCGACGGGCACGAGTTCGCCGCACAGGCCGCGGCCGCCGGGGCGGCCGCGGTGCTGGCCACCCGGCCGTGCGGGGCGCCCGCGCTGATCGTGCCGGACGTCACGCAGGCCCTGGGGCAGCTGGCCCGCGCCGTAGTGGACGCCCTGCCCCGGCTGCAGATCGCCGGGATCACCGGGTCCGCCGGCAAGACCACCACCAAGGACCTGGCCGCCCAGCTGGTGGAGACCCTCGGCCCCACCGTGGCGCCGCGGGCGTCCTGGAACAACGAGATCGGCCACCCGCTGACCGTGCTGCGCGCTACCGCCGAGACCCGTTACCTGGTGCTCGAGCTGTCCGCCCGGGGACCCGGGCACATCGCCCACCTGTGCCAGATCGCCCCGCCCCGGCTCGGCGTGGTGCTCTGCGTGGGACACGCGCATGAGGGCGAGTTCGGCGGCATCGAGGAAGTCGCCCGGGCCAAAGCCGAGCTGCCCGCGGCGCTGCCGCAGGACGGCGTCGCGCTGCTCAACGCCGACGATCCCCGGGTCATGGCCATGGCCGCGCAGACTGCGGCGCGGGTGGTGACGTTCGGCCGCGGGCCAGCTGACGTGCGGGCCGAGGACGTCCGGCTCGACGACCGTGGCCGGCCCGGGTTCCGGCTGGTCAGCCCGGCCGGATCCGGCTCCGTCCAGCTGCGCCTGTACGGCGGGCACAACGTCTACAACGCGCTCGCCGCGGCCGCGCTGGCCGGTGAGCTGGGCCTGCCCGTGCGGGACATCGCGCAGCGGCTGTCCGAGGCGGAGGCCCGCAGCCGCTGGCGGATGGAGGTCACCGAGCGCCCGGACGGCGTCACGGTGCTCAACGACGCCTACAACGCCAACCCCGAGGCGGTCCGGTCCGCGCTGGACACGCTGGCCGTGCTGGCCCGCGGGCGCCGCTCGTTCGCGGTGCTCGGCCCGATGAGCGAGCTGGGCGCGCACTCCCGGACCCGGCACGAGGAGATCGGCGGGTACGCGGCCCAGGCCGGCCTGACCGGCCTTATCGTGGTCGGTGAGGAGGCGGCCCCCATCCTGACCGGGGCCAAGGCCGAGCCGTCCTGGGGCGGTGAGCTGATCTACGCCCCGGACGCGGCCGCCGCCCTCGACGAGCTCGGGCACCGGCTGGCGCCCGGGGACGTTGTGCTGGTGAAGGCGTCACGCTCGGCCGGCCTGGAACGGGTTGCGCTCGCCTTGACCGGGGAGGGGCCCGTGGTCTCTGGGCAGACGGTGGTACCCGGTCAGACGGCGGTCCCCGGGCAGACGGCGGCACCAGAGGAGACGGCACCTTGAGGACGATCCTGCTGTCGGCGGGGATCTCGCTGCTGCTCTCGCTGTTCGGCACGCCGCTCGCCATCAAGATCTTCTCCCGGCGCGGCTACGGCCAGCTGATCCGGGAGGAGGGGCCGGCCGGGCACGCGACCAAGCGCGGCACCCCCACCATGGGCGGGACCGTCATCGTCATCGCGGCGGTGGTCGGCTACTTCGTCGGCAACATCTTCACCGGGCAGGAGCCGTCCGTCTCGGGCGTGCTGGTCTTGTTCCTGATGGTGGGCCTGGGCGTGGTCGGCTTTCTCGACGACTTCATCAAGATCTACAAACAGCGCAGCCTGGGCTTGCGCAGCGGCGCCAAGCTGGCCGGCCAGGCCGTGGTGGGCGCGGTGTTCGCGCTGCTCGTGGTGCAGCAGCACTTCGCCGACGGGTACGACCTGACCCCGGCCGACGCGCACCTGTCCTTCCTGCGCGACTTCGGCCCGGCGATCGGGGTCACCGGGTTCATGCTGTGGATCGTCTTCCTGATCGCCGGCACGTCCAACGCGGTGAACCTGACCGACGGCCTGGACGGCCTGGCCACCGGCTGCGCCTGCCTCGCGCTCGCCGCGTACGTGCTGATCGGCAACTGGCAGCTGCGTAACGACTGCACCGCCTTCCTCGCCCCGCACTGTTACGACGTGCGTGACCCGCTGGACCTGGCGGTGGTGGCGGCGTCGGTGCTCGGGGCCTGCTTCGGCTTCCTGTGGTGGAACGCGCCACCCGCCCGGATCTTCATGGGCGACACCGGGTCGCTGGCCCTCGGCGGGGTGCTGGCCGGGCTGGCCGTGTGCACCAAGACCCAGCTGCTGCTGGCCATCCTCGGCGGCATCTTCGTGGTCATCGCCCTGTCCGTGATCATCCAGGTCGGCTCGTTCAAGATGACCGGCCGCCGGGTGTTCCGGATGGCGCCGCTGCAGCATCACTTCGAGCTGAAGGGCTGGGCGGAAACCACCATCGTGATCAGGTTCTGGCTGATCTCGGCCATGTTCGTCGCCCTCGGCCTCGGCATTTTCTACGTGGAGTGGATGCCTAAATAGGCGCGACACGCGGCGGATGTCCCCGGCCCGGCGGCCCGCGGGACCGAGACTTGGATAATGGTCTCTGAGGTGTCGGCGGACACGTCCTACCAGGCCGCGGACGGCGCGGGGTCGTGGAGCGAGACAGCACGGGGCCGGGTATCGGCCCGGTTCGCGTTCCTGGACCGGCCGCTGACGTCCTTCTACCTGGTCCTCGGGATCACCACGCTGCTCCTGGCCCTCGGCCTGGTCATGGTCCTGTCCACCTCCTCGGCGACCGGCCTGATGAACGGCATCTCGCCGTGGTCCGGACTCCAGCACCAGATGTTCGGCGTGCTGATCGGGCTGCCCTGCATGTGGGTGGCGGCCAAGTGCTCACCGTCCCGGTTCCGGGCCGCCGCCTACCCGCTGATGTTCATCTCGCTGCTCGGGCTCGTGCTGGTCCCGTTCATCGGCGTCACCACCGGCGGCGCGGCCCGCTGGCTGCAGATCGGCCCGGTCCAGTTCCAGCCGTCCGAGCTGGCCAAGCTGGCCTTCGTGCTGTGGGGTGCGGATCTGCTGGCCCGCAAGGAGAAGCTCGGTCAGCTCGAGGACTGGCGGCAGCTGCTGATCCCGCTGCTGCCCGGGGTCGTCATCATGGCCCTGCTGGTGATGATGGGTGACGACCTGGGCACCACGTTCATGCTGCTCATCATCTTCCTGGCGCTGCTGTGGATCATCGGCACGCCGGGACGGCTGATGCTGGGCATGCTGGCCGTCATCGGCCTGGTGCTGCTGATCATGATCGTGGTCGAACCCTGGCGGCTGAAGCGGCTGACCGGCTACCTGGGCCCCGCCGGCAGCCCGGTCGGCCCGAACCAGCAGAGCATCCAGGGCAAGTGGGCGGTCGGCTCGGGTGGCTGGTTCGGCGTGGGCCTCGGCGCCAGCCGGGAGAAATGGGGCTGGGTCCCGGAATCGACGACCGACTTCATCTTCGCGATCCTGGGCGAGGAACTGGGCCTGCTCGGCACGCTCTGCGTGACCTTCCTCTACGGGGGCCTCGCGTACGCCGGGCTGCGGATCGCCCGCCGGGTGCAGGACACCTTCATGCGGCTGGCCGCCGGGGCGGCCACCGCCTGGATCGTGGTCCAGGCGCTGGTCAACATGGGTGCGGTCCTCGGCCTGCTGCCGATTACCGGAGTGCCCCTGCCGCTGATGTCCGAGGGCCTGTCCTCCCTGCTCGTGACCATGGTGGCGCTCGGCATGCTGATGTCGTTCGCCAAGCGAGAGCCCGGCGCCAGCCAGGCCCTTGCCGAGGCTGGCCCCGGCGTGCCGCTGCGAGTCCTAAGCTGGCTGGGCCTGGCCGGCCGGCGGGAGAAGCCAGCCGGGCCCGGGCGCCGTCGGTGAGAGAGGGAGTGCCGGGCGATGAGCGTCGTACTCGCAGGCGGGGGGACTGCGGGCCATATCGAGCCCGCACTGGCCCTCGCCGATGCGCTGCGCCGGGCTGACCCCCAGCTCAGCATCGTGTGTCTGGGGACCGAGCGCGGCCTGGAGACCAGGCTGGTTCCGCTGCGCGGTTATGAGCTGGCCCTGATCCCGCCCGTCCCGCTGCCGCGTCAGCTGACGCCGCAGCTGCTCAGCGTGCCCGGCCGGCTGGGCGCGTCGGTGAGCGCCGCGGCGCGGGTGCTGGCGGAGGCGCGTGCGGATGTGCTCGTGGGGTTCGGCGGTTACGTGGCCACGCCGGGGTACCTGGCCGCGCGGCGCCACCACGTGCCGATCGTGGTCCACGAGGCCAACGCCCGGCCCGGGCTGGCCAACCGGCTCGGCGCCCGGTTCACCACCCACGTGTTCACCGGCCAGCCCGACACCAAGCTCCCGCACGCCCGCTACATCGGGATCCCGCTGCGCCACGAGATCGCCAGCCTGGACCGGCTGGCCCTGGCGGACAAGGCCCGGGCGCACTTCGGGCTCCGCCCGGACCTGCCGGTGCTGCTGGTCACCGGCGGCTCGCAGGGCGCCCGCTCGCTGAACTACGCGGTGCTCGACGCCGCCGACTCGATCCGCGCGGCCGGCCTCCAGGTGCTGCACATCATGGGGCCGCGCAGCGACATCGACGTCCGGCTGCCGGCCTCCGGCCCGCCGTACATCACCCTGCCGTACGTGGACCGGATGGACCTGGCCTACGCGGCGGCTGACTTCGCCATCTGCCGTAGCGGCGCGATGACCTGCGCGGAACTCACCGCGGTGGGCCTGCCCGCGGCCTATGTCCCGCTGCCGCACGGCAACGGCGAGCAGCGGCTCAACGCGGTGCCGATCGAGGCGGCCGGCGGCGGGCTCATCATCGCCGACGAGGACCTGACCCCGGAGTGGATCCGCTCGGACCTGTTGCCCATCCTGGTTGACGCGCAGCTCGTGGCGGCCATGTCGCAGGCCGCAGCGGCGATCGGTCATCGCGATGCCGACACCCGGCTGGCGGCTGAGGTGCTGGGCATCGTCGCGGCCCGGGCCCAGGACCGGCCGCGCGGGCGGGGTGGCGCGGGCTACCCCGAGGGCGGTCACGCCAGTGGCGGCCATGCCGGTGGCGGCCATACCAGTGGCGGGCACGCCGGCGGGGGGCACGCCAGTGGCGGGCACGCCGCCGGGGGACGGGGCAGTACCGGCCGGGGCAGGCGAAGGGCATGAGCCACCAGCAGCTGAGGACGGCGCGATGAGCCTGGTAACCCCGGTGGACCCCGTTCCGCTCGACCAGCTTGGCCGGGTGCACTTCACCGGCGTCGGCGGGGCCGGCATGTCCGGCATCGCCCGGATCATGCTGGCCCGGGGAGTCAGCGTGTCCGGCAGCGACGCGGCCGGCTCGGCGCTGCTCGACGAGCTGGCCATACTGGGCGCCGACATCCGGGTCGGGCACGACGCCGCACACCTGTCCGGGGCCGACACGCTCGTGGTGTCGACCGCGATCCGGCCGGACAATCCCGAGCTGGTGGCCGCGCGCGAGAGCGGGCTGCGGGTGCTGCACCGGGCGGCCGCGCTCGCCTCGGTGATGCTCGGCCGCCGGGCGGTGGCGGTGGCCGGCACGCACGGCAAGACCACCACCACGTCCATGCTCACCACCGTGCTGCGGGACTGCGGCGCCGACCCGTCCTACGTGATCGGCGGCATCCTCACCGAGACCGGCCTGGGTGCGGACGAGGGCACCGGCGAGCTGTTCGTGGCCGAGGCCGACGAGAGCGACGGCTCGTTCCTCATGCTCTCGCCCGAGGCAGCCATCGTGACCTGCGTGGAAGCCGATCATCTGGACAACTACGCGGGCCTGGCCGAGATCGAGGCCGCGTTCGCCGGATTCGCCCTGCGCATCGCCCGGGGCGGGCTGCTGGTCGCCTGCGCCGACGATCCGGGCGCCCGGGCCCTGGCCGAGGCGGCCCGGGAGCTCCCGCTGCGGGTCCGGACCTACGGCGAGGCCGCGGACGCGGACTACCGGGTGAGCGACGTGGTCCCGCGCGGCATGACGGTCAGCTTCGAGGTCAGCGCCGGGCCCGCGGCGCCGGTGCCCGGGCTCACCGCGCAGGTGCAGCTCCGCGTCCCGGGCCGCCATAACGCCCTCAACGCCACCGCGGTGCTGGCCACCGCCCTGGAGCTCGGTTTCGGTGTGGACGGGGTGGCCCGCGGGCTGGCCGCCTACCGCGGCGCCCGGCGCCGCCTGGAGCTCAAGGGCGAGGCCGACGGGGTGCGGGTCCTGGACAGCTACGCGCACCACCCCACCGAACTGGCCGCCGACCTGGCCGCGGCGCGGGACATCGCGGAGGGCGGCCGGGTCCTGGCCATCTTCCAGCCGCACCTGTTCAGCCGGACCCGGATCTTCGCCGCGGAGCTCGGCGCGGCACTCGGCCGCGCCGACGAGGCCTTCGTGCTGGATGTCTACCCGGCCCGCGAGGACCCGGAGCCCGGCGTCACCGGGGAACTGGTCGTGGACGCCGTGCCCGGGGGCCGGGCCCATTTCGTGCCGGACCGCGCGGCGGTGCCCGCGGCGGTGGCGGCCACCGCGAAGCCGGGCGACCTGGTGCTGACCATGGGCGCCGGTGACGTCACCGCGCTGGGCCAGCCGGTCCTCGACGCGCTCCGCGCCCGTGGCGGCCCGGCCGGATGAGCAATCAGGCCGGGGACGTCACCCAGGGCCGCGACCAGGGGGCGGGGGACCCCGGCGGGGCGGCGGCGGACACCGCCCGTGCCACCGCGGACACCGGCCCGGCCGCGGCCGCCCGGGGTTCGCGGCCGGGCGGGCACCAGCCGTGGCGCGCGGCCTTCTTCGCCCTGGCCGCGGTGGCCATCGTGTTCGGGGTGGGCTGGGCCCTGCTCGACTCACGGTTCTTCGTGGTCCGCTCGGTCGCCGTGACCGGCACGCACCTGGTCACCGGGGCCGAGGTCCGGTCGGCGGCGGCCGTCCCGCTGGGGCTGCCGCTGATCAGGCTGAACAGTGCGATGATCGCTCACCGGGTCGAGCAGATCCGCCAGGTCGAGTCCGCGCAGGTCAGCCGGGACTGGCCGGACGGGGTCACGATCACCGTCATCGAGCGCACGCCCGTCCTGGCCGTGGCGAGCGGTCCGGGGTACCAGCTTATCGACAAGTACGGCGTCGTCGTGGAGTCGTCGTCGCGGCGGCCGCGCGCCCTGCCCAGCCTCGAGCTGTCGGCGGTGCCGGGCTCAGGCCCGGTGTCCGTGCCTGAGCTGCGCGGCAGCCCGGCGGTGTACGCCGCGGCGGTGGTCCTGCACGAACTGCCCCGGTACCTGGCCCGGTCGGTGGTAAGCCTGCAGGCACCGAGCGCCACCGAGGTGACCCTCAGGCTCGCCCGCGGGATCACGATCGTCTGGGGTGGCACCGACCGGGCGGCGCAGAAGAGCCGGGAACTTGCCGTGCTGATGCGGACACATGCGCGCAGCTACAACGTGAGCGCGCCCGGGACGGCAGTGACCGGCGGTTGAATGGCGGCCGGGAATACCAGGGCCAGCGAAGACACGCCGGCCCGCTTCGCGCGTGGCTAGTTGACCCTGCCTCCCGGCAACCCTACTGTCCGTATCAATCGCCAGGATGACATAACTGTAAATCTCAACTTGAGAGTGAGGGTTAACTCACTGGAAATCACGGAACGTGTCCGGCCGGACCAATTGGGGGCGATTATCGGCTGGGTGCTAAGCCGGTGGCTGCTGAGCCAGTGTTGCTGAAACAGTGATTTCGGCGGTGGTTTCCAGGAAAGGGCGCTCTCTCCGGCGAAAAGGCCGTGTGCAGAAACGCGACAGAGGCAAACGAGCGGAAAGGTCCCTCCTCGTGGCAGCACCGCAGAACTATTTGGCGGTCATCAAGGTCGTCGGTATCGGTGGGGGCGGCGTCAACGCCGTGAACCGGATGATCGAAGAGGGGCTCAAAGGCGTTGAGTTCATCGCGATCAACACCGACGCGCAAGCGCTCCTGATGAGCGACGCGGACGTCAAGCTGGACGTCGGCCGGGAACTCACCCGGGGTCTCGGGGCGGGAGCTAACCCCGAAGTCGGGGCCCATGCCGCCGAGGATCACCGGGAGGAGATCGAGGAGGTCCTCAAGGGGGCCGACATGGTCTTCGTCACCGCGGGTGAGGGCGGTGGCACGGGCACCGGCGGTGCGCCGATAGTCGCCAACGTGGCCCGGTCGCTGGGCGCGCTGACCATTGGCGTCGTCACCAGGCCGTTCGGGTTCGAGGGGAAGCGCCGGGCGGCCCAGGCCGAACTGGGCATTGAGCGGCTGCGCAACGAGGTGGACACGCTGATCGTCATCCCGAACGACCGGCTGCTGTCTATCTCGGACCGGCACGTCAGCGTGCTGGACGCATTCAAGGCGGCCGACCAGGTTCTCCTCTCCGGTGTCCAGGGAATTACCGACCTGATCACCACGCCGGGACTGATCAATCTCGACTTCGCCGACGTGAAATCCGTCATGTCCGGGGCCGGCTCGGCGCTCATGGGAATCGGGTCGTCGCGCGGTGACGACCGCAGCGTCGCGGCCGCCGAGATGGCTATCTCCAGCCCGTTGCTCGAGGCGAGCATCGACGGGGCGCATGGGGTGCTGCTGTCTATCCAGGGTGGCTCCGACCTGGGCCTGTTCGAGATCAACGAGGCGGCCCAGTTGGTCTCCAACTCGGCGGCGCCGGACGCCAACATCATTTTCGGCGCGGTCATCGACGACGCGCTCGGTGACGAGGTCCGGGTCACGGTCATCGCGGCGGGGTTCGATGAGGGCGGGACCCGCCGGGCCAGGCCTGCCCGGGCCACCTCCAGCTTCACGTCGGATCCTGCCCCGGCGGCGCCGGCCGCGGACACCTACCGGGCTCCGGCCCCTCCGGTGCCAGCGGACGTGTGGGCCGCGCCGTCTGAGCCGGTCAATGAGCCGGAGCCAGCGCCTGTGTCCTTCGGGAGCGCCGAGAACGGCAGCCCGGGCGCCGCAGACTCCCCGTGGTCAGACAGCGGGGCGTCCGAGGACCGGGCAGCAGAGGGCACCGGGTCAGGAGCCACGGCGGAGGAGAACGGGATCGACGCCGTGCCTGCTCCTCGCCCGGCCGACAGCGACCCGGCCTACAGCGGCGCGGCCGACTCCGGCGGCCCCGCCACGCCGGCCTCCCGGCACGACACCGCGTCGGCGGCCCGGGTCTTCGACGCGGCCACCACCCGGCGCCGCTCAGTGGTGTTCGAAGAGGATGACGAGCTCGACGTCCCCGACTTCCTCAAGTAGTGACCGGCCGGACCTGGTGACCGGGCCACCAGGCCAGCCGGGCGAGCAGAGCCCGGGCAGTGGCCGCACCGCCGAGGTGGCCGCCTCGCTCGCCCGGGTCCGGGCCCGGATCGCCGCGGCCTGCCAGGCCGCCGGGCGGTCGCCCGGTGAGGTCACCCTGATCGCCGTCACCAAGACCTTCCCGGCCAGCGACGTCCGGGTGCTCAGCTCGCTGGGCGTGCGGGACGTGGGGGAGAACCGTGACCAGGAGGCGGCGCCCAAGGCGGCCGCCTGCTCGGACCTGCGGCGATCGGCTCACCTGGCACTTTATCGGGCAACTGCAGACCAACAAGGTGGCCAGCGTGGTGCGCTACGCCGACGTGGTCCATTCGGTGGACCGGCCCCGGCTGGTGACCGCGCTGGGAGCGGCCGCCCGCAAAGCAGGGCGTTCGCTGACCTGCCTGGTCCAGGTCAGCCTGGACGGCGACCCGGGCCGGGGGGGCGTTAGGGAAGAACAAGTGCCGGTCGTCGCGGCGGGGCTGGCCGGGGAGGCGGGCCTGGAACTGGGGGGTGTCATGGCGGTGGCGCCGCAGGGGGCCGACCCGGTACAGGCGTTCCGGCGGCTGGCGGAGATCGCGGCCCAGGTCCGCGTGGCGCATCCCGGGGCCACGATGATCTCCGCCGGAATGAGCGGTGACCTGGAGGCCGCCATCAGCGCGGGCGCGACACACGTAAGGGTCGGTACGGCGTTGCTCGGCGGTCGGCCGGGCTTCGTCAGGTAATGTCCGACGCACCGGGGCGCATCACAGTGATGACGGAGGTCTGACCGATGGCCGGCACGATGCACAAGATGGCGGTCTACCTCGGCCTCGTCGAGGACGATCCGCGGTACGACGAGGGCGACGACGCCTACGAGGAGTATGAGGACGAGTACGGCGAGCAGGCCGAGCCGGCTGAGCCGGAGGCTGAGCGCCCGGTCCCCCGCGCCCGCGCTGAGTTCGTCGTGGACGCGCCCCCGTCGCCGTCCGCGCCCACGGCCCCGCGGCCCAGCACGCACGTGCCCGGACCGACCCATGCCACCGATCTCGCCCGGATCACCACCTTGCACCCGCGCACGTACAATGAAGCTCGTACGATCGGAGAGCACTTTCGCGAGGGCACTCCGGTGATCATGAATCTGACGGAGATGGTCGACAGCGACGCTAAGCGGCTCGTCGACTTCGCCGCAGGCCTCATCTTCGGCCTGCACGGAAGCATCGACCGGGTGACGAACAGGGTGTTCCTGCTGTGCCCGGCCAACGTCGAGGTGACGGCGGAGGACAAGGCGCGGATAGCTGAACGAGGCTTCTTCAACCAGAGCTAGACGCTTGGCACCGGCACCTGCGGTGCCGAGCGTGCGGCAGCGGCACCCACGGTAGTCATCCCGGTGCCCATCTAGGCAGCGCCGGTGAAGGCAGGGCAGGGTTGTGGGGATTGTCAAGGTCGTTCTGTTCTACGTGCTCACGATCTACTTCGTGCTTCTCATCGGGAGGCTGATCCTGAGCTGGATCCAGGCGTTCTCCCGGGGGCCGGACCGCTGGCAGCCCAAGGGCATCCTGCTCATCCTGGCCGAACTGGTCTTTACCGCTACCGACCCTCCGCTGAGATTGCTAAGACGCGTCATACCAACGGTCAGGATCGGTAGTGTGGCCTTGGACCTCAGCTTCATGGTGCTGTTTTTCGTGGTCATTTTTGCGATGCAGGCCGTGCAGCTGCTCTGATCAGGTAGCGTCCGACAGGAACACCGTTCAAGGCGTGCCGAGGAGACGAGATGCCGCTGACGCCCGCGGATGTGCGGAACAAGCAGTTCAGTACCACCAGGCTCCGGCCCGGCTACGACGAGGAAGAAGTTGACGCCTTCCTCGACGAGGTCGAGGTCGAGCTCGACCGGCTGATCCAGGAGAACGAAGAGCTCCGGGCGAAGCTGGCGGAGAGCCTGCGGGGGGGCAAGGTACCGATGTCCGCGCTCAGCTCGCCGCTGGCCGACCCGGCCCCTGAGATGATGGCGCCCGAACCGCCGCGCCCTGAGCCTGAGCGCAGGCCGGAGCCGCCGATGATGGGCATGCCCCCGGCCGAGGACAACATGGACACGGCCGCGCGCGTGCTGGCGCTCGCGCAGCAGACCGCCGACCAGGCGATCGCCGACGCGCGGCGCGAGGCCGACGAGACGCTCGGCCGGGCTCGCCGCGAGGCCGACGACATCCTGGGCAAGGCCCGCCGCCAGGCGGAGCAGATCACCAGCGATGCCCGGGCCCGCGCGGAAAGCCTGGAGCGGGACGCCCAGGAGCGGCACCGTCAGGCCATGGGCTCTCTGGTCCAGCAGCGTGAAGAGCTGGAGCGGCGGGTTGACGACCTGCGTGCCTTCGAGCGGGAGTACCGCAGCAGGCTGAAGGCATACCTGGAAGGGCAGATGCGTGACCTGGAAGCAGGCGCGACTGACAGTGGTGCCTTCCCGGCAATGGGTAACGGGCCTGACTCGTCCGTTTCCTCGGGCATGTCCCGGATGGAGGCCAGGAATGGCCAGCCGTCCATCGCCAGTGCCTATGCTGGCGCGCCGGAGCCTGTGTCCCACGGTGGGTTCCACCCGTCGGATGGGCCGCACGACCACCGGTAGCCGGTTGGCCAGTCCAGTAGTCGTTTCCACCGCTTGACAGCGTTACCTTCTCGGTTGGCAGCATGACCCGCACAGCCCGTGGAGAGCGCACGTGATCAAAGCCAGTGCTCTCCTGGTCGCTCTGGCGATTGCCCTGCTCGTGGCCGGTGTCGTCGCCAGCAGCCTGCTGATGGTGTACGTGTCCATCGGGGTCTGTGCGGCAGCCGCGCTGCTCTTGGCGGCCGGGGTCCTCGCGCACTGGTCGGAGATATTCGGCCGGCGCGAGCCCCGGCCGGCCACGCAGGGGGCCTGGTCAGAGCCGCAGGTGAACGTCACGGCCCCGGTGCTGGCCAGCATCCAGGCGGTGGCCGCGGCCCGCGGGAGTGGCCGCCCCGGACGCGAGGAAGCCGGCGTCCGGCCGGACGGGGCAGGTCCGGGTGCCGGGCGGCCGTCCAGTACGCCGGTAGACGGCGGGCGGGCAGACGACGGGCGGGCGCCCGAACGGCCCGCCGAGGTGGTCCCGGCCGAGGTCTCGGGGCGGGGCGAGGAGTTCGCTGTCCCCAGGCGGAGTGACGAGCTGTGGGAACGGGTCGAAGAGGAACTCGGATCCGCGGCCAAGCGGGATACGGGCGCCCTGAGCTGGCCCGGTACCGTTTTCCCGCCCGTACCCGCGGAGCCTGAGCCCGTGGCAGCCTGAGCCTGCTGCTCCCACGTCGGGCGGTCCCGGGGAGACGGTGAGCACTCCGGTTCCGGATGAGACCCCGGCCGGATCTGCCGCCGACGCTGACGCCGGCCAGGACGCCGGCGTCGCTGAGGACGCCTGACCAGGCCCTGGACGATGACGCGGCCCTGGACGACAGTGCGGCCCTGGACGACAGTGCGGCCCTGGACGACGGTGCGGTCCGGGACGATGACGGGGCCCCGGACGATGAGGTGGTCTCGGGTGGTGAGGCGGCCCCCGACGCCGAGGATCATGAGGCGGCGGACGATGAGGCGGCCGGGCCCGCCGTGGAGAGCACCGCCGAGGAGCCTGCGCCCGGGCGGTCTGCGGTTGAGGAGCCCGCGACCGCGCCCCCGGGTGCCGATGCCCCGGGTGCCGATGCCCCGGCCGGCGGGGAGCCCGCGGCTGAGGAGCCATCGGCTCAGGAGCCTGAGGTCGAGCCGCCGGCCGCTCAGGAGCCTGAGGTCGAGCCGCCGGCCGCTCAGGAGCCTGAGGTCGAGCCGCTGGCCGCTCAGGAGCCCGAGGTCCAGCAGCCGGATTCCGGTGCCGCGGAGCCCCCGGCTGACGAACCGTCCGGCGACGGCCCGGCCGCCAAGCCAGCGTCAGGGCGGGTCGAGGTGGCCGTGGTCCCCGGGGTGGCCCGCTATCACCGCAGAGAATGCATCCTGATCAGGTTCCTCGGCGACGGCGACCTGGAGATCATGACCAAGCAGGAAGCCGTGGACGCCAAGTTCGTGGCCTGCCGCGCCTGCCAGCCCGACCAGCTCGAGGACTAGCCTGGCGCGGCCGGCTCCCGGGCCGCCGACGTCCGGGAGCGGGCAGCTTCCCGGGCGGGCGGCCCCCGCCGGTCCGGCGGGAGAGCCGCCCGCCGGTGGTCAGGCCCGCGCCAGCCAGAAGGTCAGGCCCAGATCCGGCTCGGTGTGCTGGTGTGCGCCCCCGGCCGGGTCCGTGTCCGCGGGGGCGGCCGGGCCGAACTCGTCGGCCAGCACCTCGCCCGCGATCAGCTGCCCATGCTCGGTCAGGGCAGCGGGCAATTCCGGCCCGGCCGCTTCCCAGTGCACCGTGATCCGGTCGCTCACGTGCAGCCCGTCGGACTTGCGGGCGTCCTGGATCAGCCTGATGACCTCACGGGCCAGGCCCTCGCGGCGCAGTTCCGGGGTGATGTCCACCTCGATGCCGACGGTCTCGCCGCCCTCGGCCGCGACCGTCCAGCCGGTCCGGGGCGTCTGGGTCACGATCACGTCGTCGGGCCCGAGGGCCACCGCGGCCCCGTCTACCTCGACCGGCACCTTGCCCGCCGACCTTAGTTCGGCGGCGAGCGTGGCCGGGTCGGCCGCGGTGATCGCCGCCGCGACCGCCTGGGTCCCCTTCCCGAACCGGCGGCCCAGAGTACGGAAGTTCGGCTTCACCAGGTAGTCGACCAGGTCTTCCCCGACCGCGGCCATCGGCTCCAGGGCCCGGACGTTCAGCTCGTGGCTGACCTGGGCGCGCAGCTCGGGAGCCAGCTCCGCGAACCCGGCCGCGCTCACCACGGCCCGGGGCAGTGGCTGGCGGACCGGGACGGAGGCGGCCGCGCGGGCCGACCGGCCCAGTTCGACCAGCCGCCTGGTCAGCGCCATCTGCGTGGACAGCCGGGAGTCGACGAGCGTCTCGTCCGCGGCTGGCCAGCTGGCCAGATGCACCGAATCCGGGTCGCCGGGGCCGCGCAGCACGGACCACACGTGATCGGCCAGGAACGGGGTGATCGGCGCCATCAGCCGGGTCAGCACGTGCAGGCACTCATACAAGGTGGCGAACGCCGACGTCCCGTCGTGGGTGTCCGGCCCTTCCCAGAACCGCCGCCGCGACCGGCGCACGTACCAGTTCGACAGGTCGTCGATGAACGCGGCCAGGCGCCGTCCCGCGGCCGCGGTGTCGAAGCCCTCCAGGCTCGAGGTGACTTCCCGCGTGGTGGCGTGCAGCTCGCTGAGCAGCCAGCGGTCCAGCAGCGGACGGTCGCGGGCGGGCGGCGCGTCAGCCGCCCGCTCCGGGCTCCACGCCCGGCCCTGGGCGGCGGCCGCGTTGGCGTACAGCACGAGGAACGAGACCGTGTTCCAGTAGGTGAGCAGCACCTTGCGGACGATCTCGTCGAGCGTGCCGGCCCCGATCCGCCGGGTGGACCAGGGTGAGCCCGAGGCGGCGAAGAACCAGCGGATCGCGTCTGCGCCGTGCGCCTCCATCAGCGGCATGGGCTCGATCACGTTGCCCAGGTGCTTGCTCATCTTCCGGCCGTCCTCGTCCACCACCAGGCCGAGGCAGACCACGTTCTGGTAGGAAGACCGGCCGAACACCAGGGTGCCGACCGCCATCAGCGAGTAGAACCAGCCGCGGGTCTGGTCGATGGCCTCACAGATGAACTGCGCCGGGTAGGTGTGCTGGAACTGCTCGAGGTTCTGCCAGGGAGCGCCGAGCCGGGCGAACGGCATCGACCCGGAGTCGTACCAGGCGTCGATCACCTCTGGCACCCGCCGGGCCTCCCCGCCGCATTCGGGGCAGGCCAGCGTCACCTGGTCCACGTACGGGCGGTGCGGGTCCAGCTCGGACAGGTCCCGCCCGGCCAGCTCGCTGAGCTCGGCGAGCGACCCGGCGCAGGTCAGGTGTTCCTCGCCGCACTCCCAGATCGGCAGCGGGGTACCCCAGTACCGGGTCCGGGAGAGCGCCCAGTCCACGTTGTTGCGCAGCCACTCGCCGTACCGGCCCTCTTTGATAGTCGGCGGCTGCCAGTTGGTGCGCTCGTTCTCGGCGAGCATCTGGTCCTTGATCTGGGTCGTGCGGATGTACCAGGACGGCAGCGCGTAGTACAGCAGCGGCGTGTGGCACCGCCAGCAGTGCGGGTAGCTGTGCTCGTACGGTTCGACCCGGAACAGCACGCCGCGCTCGGTCAGGTCGCGGACCAGCGGCTCGTCCGCGTCCTTGAAGAACATCCCGCCGATCAGCGGGATCCATTCCTCGAACCGGCCGTCCGGCCGGACCGGGTTCACCACCGGCAGGCCGTGGGCCCGGCCGGTCTCCATGTCGTCGGCGCCGAAGGCCGGCGCCAGGTGGACCAGGCCGGTGCCGTCCTCGGTGGTGACGAAGCCGCCGGGTACGACCCGGTGCGCGCCGACCACCTCGACCAGGGTGAAAGGCGGCCGGTACGTGGCCCCCACGAGGGACGCGCCGGGGACCGTGGCCACCACGTGCCAGCCTTCGCCGAGGACCTTGGGGACCAGTTTCTCGGCCACCACCACGGTGTCGCCGTCACCCGGCTTGCGGGCGATCGCGTAGCTCTCGTCCGGATGGACCGCCACCGCCGTGTTGGAGACCAGCGTCCAGGGTGTGGTGGTCCACACCAGCAGGTCGGCCCCGTTCAGCAGCGGGTTCGCCCCGTCCGGCAGGGTGCGCAGCGGGAACCGCACGGTGACCCCGGGGTCGGACACCAGCCGGTACACGTCCGGCTGGCCCATCTCGTGGTCCGACAGCGGGGTCTCGCAGCGCGGGCAGTACGGGCTGATCCGGAAGTCCTTGACCAGCAGGCCCTTGGTGAAGATCTCCTTGAGCGACCACCACACCGACTCGATGTAGCTGGTGTCCATCGTCCGGTACGCGTGCTTCAGGTCCACCCAGTAGCCCAGCCGGACGGTCAGTTCCTCGAACGCGTCCACGTGCCGCTGGGCCGACTCGCGGCACCGGGCGTTGAACTCCGCGATCCCGTAGCTCTCGATCGCCTTCTTGCCGGACAGTCCGAGTTCTCGTTCCACGGCCACCTCGACCGGCAGCCCGTGGCAGTCCCAGCCGCCCTGGCGCGGCACGTGGAATCCCTGCATGGTCTTGAAGCGCGGGAACACGTCCTTGAACACCCGCGCCTCGATGTGATGCACCCCGGGCATGCCGTTGGTGGTCGGCGGGCCCTCGTAGAAGGTCCAGAGCGGGCGCCCCGCGGTGTCGTCCAGCGAGCGCTCGAAGAACTTCCCGTCCTGCCAGCGGGCCAGCACGTCATGTTCCATGGCGGGCAGGTCGATGGCGGGCGGCAGGTCAGGGAAGTAGCGCTGGCTGCCTGCCTGCGCGGTGTCACCGGGGTGCGCGTCACCGGGGTGCGCGCCGGCTGTGTTCGCCTCGTCTGTGGGCGCCATGACTGGTGGTCCTCCTGCGGGGCGCTCGCGGGCCGGACGTCGGCCCGTTAGCGCGGCTTCGCTGGAGGGACGAGGCACGCCGGCGGCGGCCCCGCGGTACCACCCTCCTTGGCCGCGTCCCCGGCGGGGCGGAGCGCGACCCACTCATTCATGTCTTGCGGCCGGTTCTACTGGGCTCGCGGGCCACACTGCGCGCTGACTGCCGCGCCTGGCCTGGGGCTGTTCTTCCGGCGGCTCTGGGGTGATCTGGTCCGCTGGCCTGCCCCCGGGCTCGCACCATCCCCGGGTCGCTCCTGGCTGCCTACTGCGGCAGCTGTCCCCATCAACGCCTTTGCCGCTACCACGATAGCCGATCCGCCTACCCCGGCCGACGCCATTTTCCCGCCCCGGGCCCGGCGCGGGGGATGCCTACTGAGCGGGGTCAGGGGTGCAGTGGCCGGGACCGGCGGCGGGCGGGGCCAGGTCGAGGGCCGGGTTGCGGTCGAAGAAGCCCGCCGGGCGCAGGGTGAACCCGGCGTACTCCACCGGCATCACCGGGAAGTCCTCCGGCCGGCAGAAATGAGTCACCCCGACCGTGTGCCACAGCGCGATGCTGGTGTCGGTGACCGGGCGGTCGGCGGCGGTCCAGGCGGGCAGCCCGGCGCCGCCCGGATGCTGATTCGGGAACTCCCCGGCCGCTCGCGTTTCGTCGTCGCGGGCCGGGGTGACCCACAGGTGCCGGGTGGCGAACGCGGCCCGGGACGTGATCGCCGCGGTCGGCTGGGCCAGCAGTGGCGCGCTGGCGTGCGTGGGCACCAGGGTGTACCCGACGGGCTCGCCGCAGGCGTTCCGGGCCTCGTGGTTGACGATCTTCCAGGACCGGCTGCGCTCCGGCGCGGCCATCCGCTGGGCGGCGGACTCGGTCTCCAGCAGGGTCTCCTGGACGGTGAACGCGTTCCCGTACGGGTTGGCCGGGCCGGCCGGGACCGGGTACCGCGTCCACCTCGTAGACGGAGTTGGCCAGCCCGTCCAGGCACATGTCCAGGCGGAAGCTGAACAGGTGCTGGTGATGCGGGCCGGCCAGTTCCGGGGTCACCGGGTTGGCGTAGCTGACCCGGGTCCCCGGCCGGACCGCCTGGGTCTGGATGATCCCGGTGAGCTTCACCTCGGCCTGGATCGTGCCGTCCAGGTAGAAGTACCAGAAGAAGCCGTACTCATAGTTGCCGACCGTGGCGATCGACGACACCACCATCCGCCGGGAGCGGCGCGTCTCCGCGGCCTGGTTCGCCGCGTCCCGGTGCATCCAGAGCACCCCGTAGTCCTCTTCGTGCAGGCAGATCGCCTGGGGCAGGTCGCTGGCCGCGCCGTCCTCGTCTACCGCCACCGCGTCCAGGTAGACGATCTCGCCCAGGCACTCGCAGCCGAGTTCGAGCGGGTTGGCCATCTTGCCCAGGCCCACGTCACCGGCGTCGAAGGCGTTCTTCCACCAGTGATTCATCGCGGTGGACCCGTACGGCACGACCATCTCGGACAGGCTGGCCCGGTAGATGATGGGCCGCAGCCGCCCGTGGTCGAGATAGCCGATCTGGTGCAGGACGAGTCCCTCGATCGGGTGCAGGGAGACCCGCATCTGCCAGGGTCCCCAGGTCAGGAACCCGTCGTCCACGGCGAAACCCGGACCGTCGGGCTGCACGACGTGCAGGGCCGCCAGCGGGCGGGGTTCCGCCACGCTGGCCGCGTCGTACCGGCCGGCGTCCCCGGGGATGGGCACCACCTCACCGTCCTGGATCTCCAGCACCTCTCCGGTGTCGCGGTCCAGCAAGGCCACCAGGTTCTCGATCGGCCGGGCGTACGGGTTGCTGCCCGGGCCGTCGAGCAGGTAGGCCACCCCGCGCGCGAGGCGCCGTCCGGAGGCGTCGACTTCCAGCCCGAAGTTGCTGGCCGGCCAGGGGTCCACCTGGATCATCGACAGATCGGTGATGCCGCGCCGGCCGAGCGCGGCCCGGAAACCCGGGTCGGCCTTGATCTGGTCGCCGTTCGCCATCCATTCCTCGGCCATGAGCGGCGGCTGGACGCCGGGGACCAGGACGGTCCTGGTCACCGCGGCGTCGTCCAGCGAGACGGTGACGACCCAGGTCTGCCCGGCGGGCCGCTGGTACAGGACACAGCGCGCCTCCCGGGGCAGCGGGCGGCCGTCCCAGGCCAGGACGGCGCGCTTGGCGGGCTCGGCCAGTGCGCAGTACACGAGCCGGCTGCCGGGACCCGCGGCCGCGAGTGCGAGCCGGCTGGCCAGGCCGGCCTCGCCGGGCGTGAGCGGCGCGAGCGGGTGGCGGACCGAGGTGCGCGGTGAGCCGGCGGTGGCCTGGGCCATCGGTGGTCTCCATCCGGGAGGCGGGGTTTCTGTTCCCTAGTATCAGGGGACATTGCTGGCGCGGCCATGCTGGCTGCCGTGGCCGGCCACCACGGCTGCGCCGCCGGGACGTGGCCAGCCGGGCGTGACCAGCCGGCGGGCAGCCGGCGGCGGTCCCGGGGACGGGCTCGGCCGCGAGCGGCGTGCTGACCGGACCCGGCAGCTGACGCGAGCCACCGGAGCTGCGGATTATCGCCGGGCCCAGATGTGTTTGCAGTGCCGAGCGGCCCGATCTATCCTCCGGTGACTGCTCCACAGTTCAAGATCGATTGGTGGCAGCTGGCATAGTGGACAAGTTGTGCAAAAGGGGGCCGAGATGACCACAACCGCGCGTTCAGGCGCCGCGACTCTACCCGTCCGGCCCGGGGAGAAGCGCTGGACCGAGCAGGAGCTGGCGGAGGTCCGCCAGGAGCTCGAAGCCGAGGCGAACGGGCTGCGCGAGGACATCTCCAGCGCGGAGTCGCAGATCGCGGCCCGGCTCGGTGACGCGGTCGGTGACGCGGGGGACGACTCCGCCGACGCCGGGGCCAAGACCTTCCAGCGCGAGCACGAGCTCGCCCTGACCGAGAACGCCCGCGAGCTGCTGGCCCAGACCGAGCGGGTACTGGCCAAGATCGAGGGCGGTAGCTACGGCGTCTGCGAGTCCTGCGACGAGCCGATCGGGAAGGCCCGCCTGCAGGCGTTCCCCCGGGCCACCCTGTGCGTGGCCTGCAAGCAACGCGAGGAACGGCGCTGAACGGGGCCGGGACTGCCCGCGACCCGGATCACGGGACTGACCCGGATCACGGGACCACGGTCGGCCCCGGTCCGGCGCCCCGGCCGCGCCGGGTCCGGCTGCTGTTCATCATCGCCGTGACGGTTTTCGTTGCGGATCTGGTTTCCAAGACCATCGTGGTCGCGACCTTGTCGGATCGCGCCCCGCTCCGGCTGCTCGGCGGCCTGCTGACCCTGCGCGAGCTGCGTAACAGCGGCGCCGCGTTCAGCATCGGTACCTCGGTGACCGTCGTCTTCACCCTGATCGCCCTCGGCGTCATCGTGGCCATCTTGCGCACCGCCCGGCGGCTGCGCAGCATTCCCTGGGCGATCACGCTCGGGCTGCTGCTCGGCGGGGCGACCGGGAACCTCGGGGACCGGCTCTTCCGGTCGCCAGGCTTCCTGCGCGGTGACGTGGTGGACTGGATCCAGCTGCCGCACTGGCCGGTGTTCAACGTGGCCGACTCCTCCATCGTGTGCGGAGGCGTGCTGGCCGTGCTGCTGGCCGCCCGCGGGATCTCCCTTGACGGCCGCCGCAACCCGGCCGGCCTGCCGGACAGCGCCGCCGCGGCTGGCGAAGCTGCCGGTCACGGGACCGGAGCCGCAGTCGGCGAGGCGCTGCCTGGCTCGCGGAGCGCGGCCCAGGACGCCGCCGCGCCCGGGCCTGACCGGCCGGCCTCGCCCCGCCCGTCCGGCGACGGCCCGCCGTGACCGGCCCGGGCCAGCGCCGGGTGCCAGTGCCCGACGGGCTGGACGGTGAGCGGGTCGACGCCGCGCTGGCCCGCATGTTCGGGCTGTCCCGGACGAGCGCGGCGGAACTGATCTCCGACGGCCAGGTACTGATCGGGGGCCGCACCGCGGCCAAGTCGGACCGGGTGCCGGCGGGGGAGTGGCTGGACGTCACGCTGCCCGCCCCGGTGTCCACCGCGCCGGTGCCACGCACCGTGCCCGGCCTGGACGTGGTCTACGAGGACGCCGACATCGTGGTGGTGGACAAGCCACCGGGGGTGGCCGCCCATCCCACCCCGGGCTGGACCGGGCCGACCGTGCTCGAAGGACTGCTGGGGGCCGGGCAGATTCTCGCCACCAGCGGCGCGGCCGAGCGCCAGGGCATCGTGCACCGCCTGGACGCGAACACCTCCGGGCTCATGGTGGTAGCCAAGAGCGAGCGCGCCTACAGCGTGCTCAAGCAGGCGTTCCGCGACCGCGAGGTGGACAAGCGCTACCACGCGCTGGTGCAGGGCCATCCAGACCCGCTGCGCGGCACCATCGACGCGCCGCTCGGGCGGCACCCGTCCGGGGACGGCCGGTTCGCGGTGGTCGCGGGCGGGCGCCCGAGCGTGACCCACTACGACACGGTGGAAGCCTTCCGTGCGGCCAGCCTGGAAGAGATCATCCTGGAGACCGGGCGGACCCACCAGATCCGGGTGCACATGGCGGCGCTGCGGCATCCCTGTGCCGGTGACCGGCTGTACGGGGCCGACCTGGTGCTCGCCGCCCACCTGGGGCTCACCCGGCAGTGGCTGCACGCGGTCCGGCTCGGCTTCGCGCACCCAGCGGACGGCCGCCGGGTCGAGTTCACCAGCGAGTACTCCCCGGACCTCGCGCACGCGCTGGCCATCCTGCATGAGGAGAGCTGACCGGGCTCTCCCAGCGTGCTCTGACTGATCACCGGCGTCAGGATCCTGGCTCGCCTTGTCATCCTTAAGTACTCATGTTTGACTAGTCACATGAATCCAACCCGGCTGTTCGTGCTCGGCGCGCTAGCCCGGCACGGGCCTATGTACGGGCATCAGATCCGGCGCGGCGCCCGGGTGGACCGGGCCGAGCTGTGGTCGGACGTGCGCCCCGGCTCGCTGTACGGCGCCCTGCACCGGATGGCGGCCGAGGGGCTGATCGAGGCGGTGCGCACCGAGCAGGTGGGGAACCTGCCGGCCAGGACCGTCTACGCCATCACCGGCGAGGGGCGCCGGGAACTGCTGGCCCTGCGCGCCGAGGCCTTCCGCCAGGTCGGCCTGCGCCCGGACCCGGTGGACCTGGCCGTGGCGATGAGCGGCGACCTGCCCGAGGAGGAGCTGCGCGGGATGGTCGAGGACCGGCACCGGGCGCTGACCGCCCAGCTCCAGTTCTTCCGGCACGAGCGGGAGCGGACCTGGGCCGAGCAGACGGTGGCGGACGGCCTGATCCTGCAGCACGCCATCGACCGCCTGGACGCGGAGATCCGCTGGCACGACCAGGTGCTCGACGCCATTCCCAAACTCACCGGGCCGGCGGCGGCCGGATGACCGTCCGGGACATCCGCCTGTTCGGCGACCCGGTGCTGCGCGAGGCGTGCCGCGGCGTGACCGACTTCGGCCCTGCGCTCGCGCGGCTGGTCACGGACCTGAGGGACACCTGCCGGCAGCCCGGCCGGGCTGGGCTCGCCGCCCCCCAGATCGGCGTGGACCTGCGCGTGTTCTGCTACAACGTCGACGGCGAGGAGGGTTACCTGATCAACCCCCGGCTGGAGGCCTGCGACGGCCACCAGGACGACCTGGAGGGCTGCCTGTCGATCCCCGGTCTCTACCTGCCCACCCCGCGAGCTGAGCACGCGGTCGCTTCCGGCCTCGACCTGGACGGCCAGCCGGTCGTGGTCGAAGGGACCGGGGTGCTGGCCCGCTGCCTGCAGCACGAGGTCGATCATCTCGACGGGCACCTGTTCCTCGACCGGCTGCCGGACGGTGAGCGGCGCCAGGCGTTGCGGGCCCTCCGCAGCGAGCTGGGCCCGCCCGGGCGGGACGGCGCGGGCCGTCTCGGCTGGAGGGGCGGGGCCGGGCGCGGCGGATCTACCGGAGTTCTCTGAACAGGCCACGCAGCCGTTCGAAGGCCGGCTTGGGGGAGTAGTCGTCACGCAGCACGCCAAACTGGTGGAACAGCCCGTCATTGGAGCTGTCCGCGTCGCGCAGGGTGAACAGCTCCCAGTGCGTGACGTTCAGCTCCTCCCGGCGCGCGTGCACGGCCCGCACGATGGTCTCGAGCACGTCCGCCTGCTGCTCCGGGCTGCGCCCGGGCCCGGTGGGCCAGCCGTTCTCGCAGATCCGGATGGGAGTCCCGGGACCGATGCCGGCGATCGGCAGGGCCTCCTCGCGGAAACTGCGCAGCAGCCAGTTGACCGCCCCGTCGAGCTGGTCCAGCGTGAAGCGCGGCCCGAACACGTCCGGGTACATGTCCAGTCCGGCGTAGTCCACCGCGGCCGCGAACTCCGGCCCGCCCAGCCGGGCTACGGCCGGCCAGAACACGCCCCCGGCCGGGTTCACCTGGGGGGTCACGGCGAACCCGATGGCCGCCGTGGCGCCCGACTCACGCTTGGCCGCCGCGGCGGCCAGCACCCCGCGGACCAGGGCCTCGTCCGCGCGGGGAAAGGCGCCGTCGGCAGCATCCGGGATGCCGGTCAGGTCGGCCTCCCCCGTCACCTGGACCGCGGCCAGCTGCTGCCCGAACCTCCGGACGACTTCCGCCGCGAACCCGGCCCAGCTGGCCACGTCGCCGGCCGGATCGCGATAGCTCAGCGCCAGGTCCCAGGGGATCCCCGCCAGCTCCTGCACCTGGGCCAGCACGGGACCCGTCGAGGCGGCCCCGGTCCAGCTCACGTACATCCGCGGCAGCAGCGGCGGGCCGTCGCCCTGGAGGTACTGGATGGCCGAGGCGATATGGCCGAAGTCGTCTGGCGCCCCGGAGGCGACGCCGTCCGGGCTGCCGGCCAGGCCGAGCGGGAACACCCCGAAGGTTAGCGAGTGCGGCACGGGTCAGAAGGGTACGCCACGGCGGGGCCGAGAGACAGCGTCCGGCGCCCGCCTGCCGGGCGACCGGCGCGGCTCAGCGCCGGGCCGCCGGCCGGCCGATGGGAGCCCCGGAGAGAGGGTCGATGTGTCGGGCGGCCAGGATGTACCACGCGGTGGTCCCGGTGTGCAGTGAGGCGTATACGTCGCCGCCCTCGCAGTCACTGAGCGCGTCGTAGGACGCGGCCATGATCCCAAGGCCGTCCGCGTCGGGCCCTTTGGCTTGGGCATGGGCGAGATCTGAAAGGTAGGTCCGGGCCTCGGCCTGGTCGGCCTCATCGCTGAACTCCAGCGCGTCCGCCAGGTGGGCGGTTCCCTCGAACCAGACGCCGGTCCGGTTGCCGGTGCAGATACTCACGCCGCTGTAGCCATCCCGGTTCACGGCCAGGTGGCGCTGCTCCCAGTCCAGCGATTGCTCGTACGCGGGGTCCCGGAGAGCAAGATAGGACCAGCTGCTGACGTCCTCGACCTCCGGGGAAGTCTCCGGCGTAACGCCGTCATCGGTGGTGCCCAGATAAAACCGGCCCTCCTTGGCGTCCCACATGGCCACGATGAACCGTCGCGCCCGCGCCGATCTCGACGACCAGGCGCGATTCCCGGTGTCCCTGGCCAGCAGCCGGAAAAATGCGTACACGTCGATATTGTGCTCGGTTGACTTCCATTCGATCTTGCTTCCCGATCCTGTATCGCCACCGGTGTAGCCGCCCGGCCCGCGAACGTCCCGGCAGTGGGTGTAGATCCAGGTGCCGATGGCCAGCGCGCCGTCCAGGTAGGACCTCCGTCCAGTGGCGGAGTACAACTGCGCGAGGGCGTCCCCGGCCCAGGCCATGTCGCCGGTATTGCTGGCCGCATCGGTCACCCGGATGTCACTGGGGTGTTCCAGGGCGGTCGGCTGATACTGGTCCATGACGCGCCCGTCGCGCGACGGATCGCGGGCCTGCAGGTAGAGCAGCCCATTACCGACGACCCCGGCCCGGGCGACTCCACTGTGGGTGCCCTCGGCCAGGTAGGCGTCAATGACCAGCGCGTCATCGTAGATATCGGAGGAGGTGTCTCCGTCGAGGCCCAGCAGTCCTCCCAGGTAGCTCTGGACCAGGCGCGGGGCGCCGCCGCGGGTGTGGCGGTCCATCATCAGGTTGAGGAACTGGTAGGCCCGGGCCACGCTCACCGCCCGTTGCCCGGTCCCGGTGACCGGCCCGGTGACCGGCCCGGTCACGGCTGGGTCGTGATTGTCCTGGCCGTGGTGGGAGCAGGCCACGACGACGCCGGTCAGCGCAACCACGCCCACGCTGGCTGCGATGGCCTGGCCGAGACGCGACGTCGTCCGCATGCCTGATCATCTGTATTCCCTGGTAGTAATACTATGACTACTTTAAGTTATCAAACGAGAGTCACCCCATTGCCCTCGTCCCGGCTCGATCTGTTCGCGGCGGGACGGGGACAGGGTCAGCGCCGGGCCGCCTGCCGGGCGACGGGAGTCCCGGAAAGAGGGTCGACGTCTTCGGCGGCCAGGATGTACCAGGCGGTCGCCCCGGTGTGCAGCGAGGCGTACAGCTCGCCGCCCAGGCAGTCAGACAGCATGTCGCGGGAGGCAGCCATGATGCCCAGGCCGTCCGCGTCAGGCCCGTGCGCCTGGGCGTAGCCGAGGTCGGCCAGGTACGACCTGCCCGAGGCGGAGTCCCCGGGCTGATCCCGCAGCTGCAGGGCGTCCGCCACCTGCGCCGTGCCCTCGAACCAGACGCCGGTGCGGTCACCGGTGCAGTAGCTCAGCCCGCGGTACCCGCCCGCGGGCACGCTCAGGTGCGACACGTCCCAGCTCACCGAGGCCGCGTAGGCGGGGTCCTGCAGGGCCAGGTAGGACCAGCTGTTCACGTCCTCGACCTGCGCGGCGTCGTTCCGGGTGACGCCGTCGGTGGTGGTGCCGAGGTAGAAGCGGCCCTGGGCCGGGTCCCACATCGACACGACGAACCGCCGGGCCCAGGCGGCCCGCTGCGACCACACCGGGTCGCCGGTCTCCCGGGCCAGCAGCCGGAAGAACGCGAACACGTCGATGTTGTGCTCGGTCGACTTCCATCCGATCGCCGCCCCGGCGGCGGTGTCGCCGCCCGAGTACCCGCCCGGCCCGCGCCCGTCCCGGCACTGCGACTGGATCCAGTCGCCCAGCGCGATCGCGCCCCGCAAGTAGGCCCTGGCCCGGGTGGCCGCGTAGAGCTGGGTCAGCGCCTGCCCGGCCCAGGCGAGCGTGCCGGTGCTGCTGGCCGGGTCCGTGGCCTGGATGTCGTCCGGGCCGGCCAGCGGGGCCGGCCCGTACCCGTTGCGCAGCCGCCCGTCGTGGGCGCGATCGTGGGCCTGCAGGTAGACCAGGGCGTTGCCGATGGTCTTCGCCCGGGCCGTCCCGGCGGCACTGCCCTCGGCCAGGTACGCATCGACGAGCAGGGCGTTGTCGTAGACGCTCGCGCTGGTGTCGCCCTGCTGACCCAGCAGCCCGCCGGTGTAGCTCTGCACGAGCCGCCGGGCCGGGCCGGAGGCCCGCAGGTCCATCATCTGGTCCAGGAACTGGTAGGCCCGGGCCACGCTGTCGGTTCGCGGCGAGGTCAGGGGCCGGGTGGTCACGGCCGCGAACTGGTCCGCGCCGTCGGGGTGCGCGGGTCCGGCCCGCCCGCAGGCCGTCCCTCCCGCAGGCCGCGGATGCAGGGTGACGACGAGGAGAGCCACGACGGCGACGGCGGTGGCCACGGCGACGGCTGCCACTCGTTTCACGCCGACCGCTACTGCGCGGAGATGGGGGTGGTCGCGGACAGGGGATGGACGTGGTGGGCGGCCAGGACGTACCAGGCGGTCGTGCCCGTGTGCAGCGAGGCGTAGACGGAGTCACCCTCGCAGTCGGTCAGTCCGTCCTTCGACGCGGCCATGATCCCGAGACCGTCCTCGTCCGGGCCGCGGGCCTGTGCGTAGCCGATGTCGGTCAGGTAGGCAGCGGCCTGTGCGGAGTCTCCCGGCCGGCCCCGGGTCGTCAGGGCCTCGGCGAGATGCGCGGTGCCCTCGAACCAGACGCCCGTCCGGTCACCAGGGCAGATACTCACCCCGCGTAGCCTCCCTGTGGCCGAGGCCAGGTTCCGCACGTCCCAGCCGACCGAGGCGGCGTACGCGGGGGACTGCAGCGCGAGGTAGGACCAGCTGTTTGAGACGCCAGAAACGGTGGCTCCGGTGGCCTGGCCGGACGTGGCCGGGCCGGGCGCGCGGTATCCGCCGGCGGCCGGCGCGCGGCTGGCCCCCAGCAGCAGGCTGATCCCGGCCGCGACGGTGAGCAGCACCGCCCCGGCCCGCCTGACGCTGTTGGTGCGCATCCGCTTCGTCCCACTCCAGTTGGCTGGCCCGACCTCTCCCCGATAACTCTAAGTGGTTTTAGGACTACTTATCGTCAGAGGAGCTTCGCGGTCGCCCCCGGCCGAAAAAGGGGATAACCGGTCATCCGGTGTGGCGGGTCGCCGCGCCGGCGCGGCCTCGGTAGGCTCGACTTCGCCGGGCCGGTGCGCCACTGCCGCGGCGTCCTCCGGCGGGGGAATTCTCCGGCCGGGCGGGCGCTTGACCTGAGGCAACCGGCCACTTCCCCCGGCCCTGGCTGGTCAGCACCCGCGAGGGTTTTCGTTGCATGCCTTTAAAGGAGGCGGTAGTTCGTGACGGCAGCCGCAGCGGACCACACCGGCCACCAGGATGGGTTTGTGCACCTGCACGTGCACACCGAGTACTCGATGCTGGACGGGGCCGCGCGGCTGAAGGACATGTTCGCCCAGTGCGAGCGTGAGGGCATGTCCGCCGTGGCCATGACCGACCACGGCAACCTGTACGGTGCCTACGACTTCTGGTCCAAGGGCACCAAGGCCGGGATCAAGCCGATCATCGGCATCGAGGCCTACGTCGCCCCGGAGCACCGCCGGCACCGCCAGCCGGTCCGCTGGGGCACCCCGGCCCAGAAGGACGACGACGTGTCCGGCGCCGGGGCCTACACGCACATGACGCTGCTCGCGGAGACCACCGAGGGCATGCACAACCTGTTCCGGCTCTCGTCCCGGGCCTCGCTGGAGGGTTACTTCCGCAAGCCGCGGATGGACCGTGAGCTGATCGCCGAGCACGCCAAGGGCATCATCGCCACCACCGGCTGCCCCAGCGGTGAAGTACAGACCCGGCTGCGGCTCGGCCAGTACCCGCAGGCGCTCCAGGCGGCCGCCGACTACCGCGACATCTTCGGCGCGGGCAACTTCTTCGTCGAGATCATGGACCACGGGCTGAGCATCGAGCAGCGGGTCCGGGACGGCCTGCGCCGCATCGCGAAAGAGCTGGACCTGCCGTTCGTGGTCACCAACGACTCGCACTACTCGGTCGAGGCCGACGCGAAGGCGCACGAAGTGCTGCTGTGCGTCCAGACCGGGTCCAACATGGCCGATCCTGGCCGGTTCAAGTTCGACGGATCGGGCTACTACCTGAAGACCCCGCAGGAGATGCGGGCCGCGTTCCCCGACGAGGAATGGCAGTCCGGCTGCGACTCCACGCTGCTGATCGCCGAGCGGGCCGACGTGGCCTTCCAGCCGAAGAACCTGATGCCGCTGTTCGACGTCCCCGAGGGGGAGACCGAGGAGAGCTGGCTGCGCCAGGAGGTCCGGCGGGGCATGGACCGCCGCTACCCGGACGGGTACGACGAGCGCCGCCGCGACCAGGTCGAGTACGAGATGGGCATCATCACCCAGATGGGCTTCTGCTCGTACTTCCTGGTCGTGGCCGACTTCATCATGTGGGCCAAGCGGAACGGGATCTGGGTCGGCCCGGGCCGCGGCTCCGCCGCAGGCTGCCTGGTGGCCTACGCCCTGGGCATCACCGACCTGGACCCGCTCAAGCACGGGCTCATCTTCGAGCGGTTCCTCAACCCCGAGCGCGTGTCCATGCCCGACATCGACATCGACTTCGACGAACGCCGGCGGGGTGACGTGATCCGCTACGTCACCGAGAAGTGGGGCGACGACCGGGTCGCGCAGATCATCACCTACGGCACCATCAAGGCCAAGGCGGCGGTCAAGGACTCGGCCCGGGTGCTCGGCTTCCCGTACGCGCTCGGCGACCGGATCACCAAGGCGTTCCCGCCCGCCGTGATGGGCAAGGACATCCCGCTGTCGGGGATCTTCGACGACGCCCACCCCCGGTACGGCGAAGCCGGCGAGATCCGCGCCCTGTACGAGGCCGAGGCCGAGGTACGGCAGGTCATCGACACCGCCCGCGGCCTGGAGGGGCTGATCCGCCAGGCCGGCGTGCACGCGGCTGGCGTGATCATGAGCAGCGAGCCGATCATCGACCACGTCCCGGTGTGGAAGCGGGAGGCGGACGGCGCGGTCATCACCCAGTTCGACTACCCGGCGTGCGAGTCGCTCGGCCTGCTCAAGATGGACTTCCTCGGCCTGCGCAACCTCACCGTGCTGGACGACGCGGTCCACGGCGTGAAGGCCAACCGGGGCGTCGACGTGGACCTGGAGACCCTGCCGCTCGACGACAAGCCCACCTACGACCTGCTGGCCCGTGGCGACACGCTGGGCATCTTCCAGTTCGACGGCGGCCCGATGCGGGCCCTTTTGCGCAGCATGCGGCCGGACAACTTCGAGGACATCTCGGCGGTCGGCGCGCTCTACCGGCCGGGCCCGATGGGCGCCAACGCGCACAACGACTACGCGGACCGGAAGAACCACCGCAAGCCGGTCGTGCCGATCCATCCTGAGCTGGCCGAGCCGCTGGCCGAGATCCTGGGCGACACCTACGGGCTGATCGTCTACCAGGAGCAGGTCATGGCCATCGCGCAGAAGGTGGCCGGGTACAGCCTGGGCAGCGCGGACCTGCTCCGCCGGGCCATGGGCAAGAAGAAGAAGGAGATCCTGGACAAGGAGTTCGCGCCGTTCGAGGCCGGGATGAAGGCCAACGGCTACTCCGCGTCGGCGATCAAGACCTTGTGGGACATCCTCGTCCCGTTCTCCGACTACGCGTTCAACAAAGCCCACAGCGCCGCGTACGGGCTGGTCTCCTACTGGACCGCCTACCTGAAGGCCAACTACCCGGCCGAGTACATGGCCGGGCTCCTTACGTCGGTGTCCGGCGACAAGGACAAGAGCGCCCTGTACCTGAACGAGTGCCGCCGGATGGGGATCACCGTCCTGCCTCCCGACGTCAACGCGTCGGCGGCCACCTTCACCCCGGTGGGGGGCGACATCAGGTTCGGCCTGGCCGCGGTCCGGAACGTCGGCACCAACGTGGTGGACGCGATCGTCGAGGCCCGCGCGGCCAAGGACGCGTTCACCAGCTTCGCCGACTTCCTGCGCAAGGTCCCGGTCAACGTGTGCAACAAGCGGGTCATCGAGTCGCTGGTCAAGGCCGGCGCGTTCGACTCGCTCGGGCATGCGCGCAAGGGCCTGGCCATCATCCACGAGCAGGCCATCGACACCGTGATCGACGTGAAGCGTAACGAGGCCATCGGGCAGGACTCGCTGTTCGGCGGCGACGCCGAGACCGAGGCCACCTTCGAGGTCCCGGTGCCGGACGGCGAGTGGGACAAGACCACCCTGCTCGCGTTCGAGCGCGAAATGCTCGGCCTGTACGTGTCGGACCACCCGTTGCTCGGCGTGGAGCACATCGTGGCCGCGAACACCGACTGCTCGGTGGCCGAACTGCTCAGCTCCGCCAGCGAGGAACCCGCCGAGCGCGCGGCCCGGGGCGGCCGTCCCGACGGGCAGATGGTCACGCTAGGCGGGATCTTGTCCGGGGTGCAGCGCAAGGTCACCCGGCAGGGCAACCCGTGGGCCACGGCCACGCTGGAAGACCTGGAAGGCGCCATCGAGGTGCTCTGCTTCCCGGCCGCCTACCAGCAGTGCTCGCTGCTGCTGGCCGAGGACGCGATCGTGATCGTGAAAGGCCGCCTGGACCGGCGCGATGAGGCGCCCAAGCTCATCGCGCAGGAGGTGAGCGCACCGGACCTGACGGTGGACCAGGCCGGCCCTTTCGTGGTGTCGATGCCGGTCCAGCGGTGCGTCGCGCCCGTGGTCGACCGGCTGCGCCAGGTGCTGTGCACCCACCCGGGGCTGTCCGAGGTGCACCTGAAACTCTGCAATGGCCCACGGGCGACGATCGTCCGGCTGGATGACAAGCTCCGGGTCAAGCCGTCACCCGCCCTGCTGGCCGACCTGAAGCAACTCCTGGGCCCCGCCTGCGTCGGATAGCTCTGCTCGCCCGGGGGCTCGGGCCCCCGGGGTAGCTACGCGTCGCGGGTCTTGAGCAGGTAGCCGGCGATGACCAGCAGCACGGCGGTCCACAGGCAGAACACGCCGAAGCCCTCCCAGGGCGAGAGCACCTGATCGGCCTGCTGGTGCGCCTGGCCGATCAGCTGGCCCGCCTCAGTGGGCAGATAAGCGTGCACGTACTTGCCGATCTTCCCCGGAATCAGCTGGGTCAGCGGAGCCAGCACCAGCACGAAGGCAATCACTCCGGTAATGGCTCCGGCGGTGTGCCGGATGATCCCGCCGAGCCCCATCGCGAACAGGCCGAGCACGCACAGGTACAGGCCGGCGCCGAACACCGCCCGGGCTACCCCGGGATCGCTGAGCGACACGGGCACGTGGCTGTGCAAGATGGCCGCGCCGAGGAAGAACGACGGGAACGTGACTATCTCGCCGACGATCAGCACCAGCACGGCGAAGACCAGCGCCTTGGCCGCCAGCATCGGGATTCGCCGTGGCACCGCGAGCAGCGACGCCCGGATGACCCCGGTCGAGTATTCGCTCGTGATGACCAGCACGCCCAGGACACAAATGGTCAGCTGGCCGAACTCAAGGCCGGATCCGAGGATCGTGCTCACCGGATCGGCCACGATCGACGCGCGCGATGCGGCATCGCTCTTGTCCCATTGCAGGATGGTGAGCCAGGTGAACAGGCCGGTGAAGCCGAAGGTCAGCACGACGAGCAGGACCAGCGACCAGACGGTCGAGCGCACCGACCGGATCTTCGTCCACTCCGAGAGCAGCAGGTGGCCGAACCCTGCGGCGCCGGACCCGGCCGGGGTGCCTGAAGTGCCGGGCCGGGTGGCCTGCACCGGCGGGCTGGCGGAGGTCACTCGGTCCTCCCCTGAGTCGTGGCCGGCGCGGGCTCGCTGCTAGCTGGCTGGACGGCTGGTGCCGGCGGCCTGGCGGCCGGGAGCCCGTATTCGAGGCTGTCCGCGGTCAGCTCCATGTACGCCTCCTCCAGTGAGGCGAGCCGCGGGGTGAGTTCGTGCAGCACGATGTTGTCGGCGGCGGCGATCTGCCCGATTCGCGGCGCGTCCAGGTTGCTGACCCGGAGGGCGGGCGTCTGGCCTCCGGCCGTCTTCTCCGGCTCGGCCTTGCCGCCGTCCGCGGCGATCAGGTCGGCCAGGGTGGCCGCGTCGGGCGAGCGGACCAGCACATATTTCTCTGAGCTCCGCTCGATGAAGTCCTGCGTGCTGGTCTCCGCGAGCAGCTTGCCGCGCCCGATCACGATCAGGTGGTCAGCGGTGACGGCCATCTCGTTCATCAGGTGGCTGGACACGAAGACCGTGCGGCCCTCGCTGGCCAGTTGCTTCATCAGGTTCCTGATCCACAGGATGCCTTCCGGGTCGAGCCCGTTGACCGGTTCGTCGAGGATCAGGATCTCCGGGTCACCGAGCAGCGCCACGGCGATGCCGACCCGCTGGCTCATCCCCAGCGAGAAGCCGCCGGTGCGCTTGCGTGCTACCTCGGTGAGCCCGACGAGCCCGAGGACCTGGTCCACCCGGGACCGCGGCAGGCCCTGGGTCTGGGCCAGGAAGAGCAGGTGGTTGTACGCGCTGCGGCCGGTGTGCATGGCCCGGGCCTCGAGCAGGGCGCCCACGGTCCGCAGCGGCTGGGCGATATCCGCGTAACGCTTACCGTTGATCGTCGCGCTGCCGGAGTGCGGGCGGTCCAGGCCGAGGATCAGCCGCATTGTCGTGGATTTTCCTGCACCATTCGGCCCGAGGAACCCGGTCACCCGGCCCGGTTCCACGGTAAAGGACAAATGGTCAACAGCGAGTTTATCCCCGTAACGCTTGGTGAGGTCCCGTGCCTCAATCATTTATTTCCCCTTGAGACGGCCTGGCCGACTTGGTTGCGCCGTGCCCCCCACAACCTAAGGTACCAAGCAATAACGCGCCGCCGATTTTCCGGGGCCTGCCTCTGGGCCCCTCCAGGTGGCCCCGCACACCCGCCGCGCCGCCCCGCGACACGCCGCGCCGCCCCGTGCCGCGCGGCGGCGGCGGTCACGTACCCTGCTGCGAAGTATGACCGAGCCAATGCCACCCCTCTCCCAGTCACCGGCCGCCGCGCGCGCCATCCCGGGAATCCGCCACGGCGTCGTGGCCTGCCTGGTCGTGGCGGGCGGCACCGCGCTGCTCGGGGTGGCCGCCGGGTTCCTCTGGGCCGCGGCGGCCCCGCGGCCACTGCTGGTGATGACCGGCCACGGCACCGCCGCCCTGATCAACGCGGAGACCAACGCGTTCTTCGCGGGGGACGGCTGGTACTGCTTCATCTGCCTGGCCGGGGGCGTGGTCAGCGGGCTGCTCGGATACCTGCTCGCGGTCCGCAGGCACGGCCCGGTCGCCATGGTCATGGTCCTGGTCAGTGCCCTGGCCGCGGCGCTGATCACCCTCTGGATCGGCGAGCACGCCGGGCTGGCCAGCTACCACCATCTGCTCGCGACCCTGCCCGCCGGCGCCCGGCTCCGGGAGGCCCTGTCACTGGGGGCCCGGAGCGCCATCGCGATCTGGCCGCTCGCGGCCGGGCTGATGGCGGGCGGGATGGAACTGGCCGCGGTGCTGCGGGACCGCCAGGCGGCGCAGTCCGGGCCGGCGCTGGCCCCGGAATGACCGGCCGGGGCCGGGCTCCCGGGCGGCGCCCCGAGGCGACGGCGAAATGTCCACCATGCGGACGAGGCGGCGGTTGCGCCGGCCCGCTCCGTACACTGGGCGGGTGCTTTCCAGGATTGATCTGCGCGGATCGTCGGCTGCCCAGCTGACCAGGGAAAAGCTTGCCCCGGTGCTGCCCAGGGCGGAGCTGGACGTCGAAGCCGCGATCGAGAAGGTCCGGCCGATCTGTGCCGACGTCCGCCGGCGCGGCGCGGCCGCGGTCCGTGAGTACACGCTGCGTTTCGACGGCGTGGACCTGGCCACCACCCGGGTCCCGGCGGCCGCGCTGGCCGGAGCGCTGACCGCGCTGGCCCCGGACCTGCGGGCGGCGCTGGAGGAGACCGTCCGCCGGCTCCGCCTGGTCTGCCGGGCCCAGCGGCCGGCCGACGTGGTGACCAGCGTCGGCGCAGGTGCCACCGTGACCGAGCGCTACGTCGCCGTGGGCCGGGCGGGCGTGTACGTACCGGGAGGGCTGGTCACCTACCCATCCTCGGTGCTGATGAACGTGGTCCCCGCTCAGGTGGCCGGGGTGCCGCAGATCGCGGTGGCCTCACCGCCGCAGGAGGACGGCCTGCCCAGCCCCGCGGTGCTCGCCGCGTGCGCGCTGCTCGGTATCGACGAGGTCCACGCCGTGGGCGGGGCGCAGGCCATCGCCATGCTCGGGTACGGCACGGCCGACTGCGCCGCCGCGGACACCATCACCGGCCCGGGGAACGTCTACGTGGCGGCGGCCAAGCGGCTGCTGCTCGGCACGATCAGCACGGACGCCGAGGCCGGCCCGACCGAGATCGCGATCATCGCCGACGACACCGCGGATCCGGAGTACGTCGCGGCGGACCTGATCGCCCAGGCTGAGCACGACCCGCTGGCCGCGTGCCTGCTGATCACCACGGACCCAGGCCTGGCCGACCGGGTGGACAAGGCGCTGGTGCCGCAGATCGCCGCGGCGCGGCACCGGGAACGGGTGCAGGCGGCCCTGGCCGGCCAGTCAGCGTGCGTGCTGGTGGACGACGTGGACGCCGCGCTGGCCACCTCGGACGCCTGGGCCCCGGAGCACCTGGAGATCCAGGCCCAGGACGCGGGCGCGCTGGCCCGCCGGGTCCGTAACGCGGGCGCCGTCTTCGTGGGCCCGTACGCACCGGTCTCGCTCGGCGACTACCTCGCGGGCTCCAACCACGTGCTGCCGACCGGCGGCACCGCGCGGCACACCGCGGGCCTGTCCGTGCTGACCTTCCTGCGCGCCATTCACCTGGTCGAATACGACCGGGACGCGCTGGCGGAAGTCGCCCCGCACATCGACGCGCTCGGCGGG
Source organism: uncultured Actinomycetes bacterium (assembly GCA_963844695.1). Lineage (GTDB taxonomy): Bacteria > Actinomycetota > Actinomycetes > Streptosporangiales > Streptosporangiaceae > RYN-230. The sequence goes on along the minus strand of CAWJPL010000039.1, from coordinate 143,750 downwards.
GCCGAAGACCTGGCCGCGCACGTCGCCGCGGTGCGGGTGCGCATCCCCAGGACCAGGCCGTGACCGGCCCGCTCCCGTCCTGGCTGCCGATCCGCGACGACCTGGCCGGGCATACCGCCTACGGTGCCCCGCAGATCGACGTCCCGGTCCGGCTGAACACCAACGAGAACCCCTACCCGCCGTCCCCGGCGCTGGCCCAGGCGATCACGCAGGCCGTCGCGGAGGTGGCCGGGACGCTGAACCGCTACCCCGACCGGGACGCGCTGGCGCTGCGTGCCGACCTGGCCGCCTACCTCGGCCACGGGCTGGCCGCGGACCAGGTGTGGGCGGCCAACGGGTCCAACGAGATCATCCAGCAACTGTTCCAGGCGTTCGGCGGCCCGGGCCGGACCGCGATGGGCTTCGAGCCCTCGTATTCGATGCACCCGCTGATCGCGCTGGCCACCGGCACCCGCTGGGTCAGCGGGGCCCGGGACGCCGACTTCGGCCTCGAACCCGGCCACGCGGTGGCCGCGATCCAGGCGCACCAGCCTGACCTGGTCTTCCTCACCTCGCCGAACAACCCGACCGGCGCCGCACTGGCCCCCGGGGTGATCGAGGCGGTCTGTGCGGCGGCCCCGGGCCTGGTCGTCGTGGACGAGGCCTACGCCGAATTCGCCCGGGACACCCAGGCCACCGCGCTGACCTTGCTGCCCCGCTGCCGGCGGCTCGTGGTGACCCGCACCATGTCCAAGGCCTTCGCGCTGGCCGGGGCGCGGGTCGGCTACCTCGCCGCGGACCCGGCGGTGCCGCAAGCGCTGCTCCTGGTCCGGCTGCCCTACCACCTGTCCGCGGTGACCCAGGCGGTGGCCCGGGCCGCGCTGGCGCTGGCCCATGAGCCGCTGGCCACGGTGGCCGCGCTCCGCGCGCAGCGCGACGAGCTCGTCGCCTGGTTGCGCGGGCGGGGCCTGCGGGTCGCGGACTCCGACGCCAACTTCGTGCTGTTCGGCGAGTTCGGCGACCGGCACCTGATCTGGCAGGCGCTGCTGGACCGGGGCGTGCTGATCCGCGAGACCGGGCCGCGCGGCTGGCTCCGGGTCACCGCGGGCACCCCCGCCGAGATGTCAGCCTTCCGCCACGCCCTGGACGAGGTGCTCGCGCTGGCCCGGGCGGACGGGCCCCCGGACCCCGCGATCGCCGCTACCCGCGCCGCGGCGGCAGGCCGCCCAGGCTCAACCTCGGAGGCGTCACGATGAACGACACCTGGAACCAGCCCGCGCGCCGGGCCGGGCGGGTCGAGCGGGTCACCAAGGAGACCAGCGTGCTGGTCGAACTGGACCTCGACGGCAGCGGCACGGCCGACGTCAGCACCGGGGTGCCGTTCTTCGACCACATGCTCAGCCAGCTGGCCAAGCACGGGCTGCTCGACCTGAGCGTGCGGACCACCGGCGACATCGAGGTGGACGCGCACCACACCGTGGAAGACACCGCGCTCGCCCTCGGCCAGGCGCTGCGCGAGGCCCTCGGCGACAAGTCGGGCATCTGCCGTTTCGGTGACGCCGCCGTGCCGCTGGACGAGACGCTGGCCCGGGCCGCGATCGACCTGTCCGGGCGGCCCTACCTGGTGCACGCCGAGCCGGACGGCATGGCCCCGCTGATCGGCAGCTACGACACCACCCTGACCCGGCATTTCTTCGAGTCCGTGACCTCCACGGCCGCGATCTGCCTGCACCTGGAGGTGACCGGGCGCAACCCGCATCACCTGGTGGAGGCGCAGTTCAAGGCGGTGGCCCGGGCGCTGCGGGCGGCCGCGGCCCCCGACCCCCGGGCGTCCGGGATCCCGAGCACCAAGGGCGTGCTGTGACCAGACCCCGGGTCGCGGTCCTGGACTACGGGTCGGGAAACATCCGCTCGGCCCAGCGGGCCCTGGAGCGGGCCGGCGCGGACACCGAGATCACGGCCGACTGGGACACCGCGCTCAACGCGGACGGCCTGGTGGTGCCGGGCGTGGGCGCGTTCGCCGCGTGCATGGCCGGGCTGCGCGAGGTGCGGGGTGACCAGATCATCGACCGGCGGCTGGCCGGCTCCCGCCCGGTGCTGGGCATCTGTGTCGGCATGCAGGTGATGTTCGACGAAGGCGTCGAGCACGGCCTGCACACCAAGGGCTGCGGCCAGTGGCCCGGCGTCGTGCAGCGGCTCCATGCGCCGGTGCTGCCGCACATGGGCTGGAACACCGTCGAGGCCCCCGGCGGGTCACGGCTGCTGGCCGGCCTCGATCCCGGGACCCGCTTCTACTTCGTGCACTCCTACGCCGCGCTGGCCCTGCCCATGCCGCCGTCGCAGTGGATGACCGCGCCCCTGCTCAGCTGGGCGGAGCACGGAGAGCCGTTCGTCGCTGCGGTCGAGAACGGCCCGCTGTGCGCGACCCAGTTTCACCCCGAGAAATCCGGCGACGCGGGAGCCGCGCTGCTGGCCAACTGGCTGGAGATGGTGCGATGACGACGCCCGGTGTCTCGGCGAAGAACGCCCCGGGGCAGGGTGCCCCGGCGGGCCGGCGGCTGACTTTGCTGCCCGCGGTGGACGTGGCCGGGGGCCAGGCGGTCCGGCTGGTCCAGGGCGCCGCCGGGACCGAGACCGACTACGGGGCGCCGCTGCAGGCCGCGCTGGCCTGGCAGGCCGCGGGCGCGCAGTGGCTGCACCTGGTCGACCTGGACGCCGCGTTCGGCCGCGGGTCCAACGCGGAGCTCCTGGCCACCGTGGTGGGACTGCTGGACATCGCGGTGGAACTGTCCGGGGGGATCCGGGACGACGCCTCGCTGGCGGCCGCGCTGGCCACCGGCTGCGCCCGGGTCAACATCGGCACCGCGGCGCTGGAGGACCCGGACTGGGTCCGGTCCGCCATCGCCGAGCACGGGGACAAGATCGCCGTGGGCCTGGACGTGCGCGGCACCCGGCTCGCCGCCCGGGGCTGGACCCGGGAGGGCGGCCAGCTGGACGAGGCGCTGGACCGGCTGGACGCCGACGGCTGCGCCCGCTACGTGGTCACCGACATCAACAAGGACGGCATGCTGGCCGGGCCGAACCTCGACCTGCTCCGGCACGTCTGCGCCCGGACCACCCGGCCGGTGATCGCCAGCGGCGGCGTATCCAGCCTGGCCGACCTGAAGGCCCTGGCTGATCTGGTGCCGGACGGGGTGGAGGGGGCGATCGTGGGCAAAGCCCTCTACGCCGGGGCCTTCACCCTGGAGGAGGCGCTCAAGGCGGTGGCGGCATGACGCGCCGGGTCTTCAGCGGCACCGAGTGGGAGCCGGTGGTGGGGTACAGCCGCGCGGTGGCGGCCGGGGACTACGTGTTCGTGGCCGGGTGCACCTCGGTCGTGGGCGCGGAGTTCGTGCACGAGGACGACGCGTACGCGCAGACCGCGCAGGCGCTGCGCAACGTCGCGGCCGCCCTGGACCAGCTCGGCCTGGGCCTGGCCGACGTGGTGAGCACCCGCATCCTGGTCACCGACATCTCCCGCTGGCAGGAGTACGGCCGGGCGCACCGTGACGCGTTCGGGGACACCATGCCCGCCGCGACCATGATCGAGATCGCCGGGCTGGTGGACCCCAGGATGCTGGTCGAGGTGGAGACGGTCGCGTACCGCCCCGGGATCGGCACCTGATGCCCCCGCGAGCCCTGGCGGTCGCAGTTTCCGCCCCGCACGTTCTCCCGCATCCCGCCCGCACGCCCCGCGCCCCGCTTGATCACGATGGTGGCTTGTGGCAGGATGCTCTATGGGTGCCCGCGGGGCAGATGGGGTTGGCGGCGATCCCGCTGCTCGCCATCTGCTTTCGTGATCATGACTTTGGTGTCGTTCCAACGACACCAATCAGTCATGATCACGAAAGCCAGGCTGTGGCGTGGGCAGGCCGGTCTGGCTAGCGGGGCTGACCGGGCTGGGCTGGCTCGCAGCGCGGGGGACGCCATGACGGTGGCGGTCCGGGTGATTCCCTGCCTCGACGTGGACGCCGGGCGGGTGGTGAAGGGCGTCAACTTCCGTGACCTGCGCGACGCCGGCGACCCGGTGGAACTGGCGGCCGCCTACGACGCCGAAGGCGCCGACGAGCTGGTGTTCCTGGACATCACGGCGTCCAGCGGCGATCGCGAGACGATGATCGACGTGGTCGGCCGGACCGCCGACCAGGTGTTCATCCCGCTCACCGTGGGCGGCGGGGTGCGCAGCGTCGGGGACGTGGACCGGCTGCTGCGGGCCGGCGCGGACAAGGTGTCGCTGAACACCGCGGCTATCGGCCGGCCTGAGCTGCTCGGCGAGGCGGCCCAGCGGTTCGGGTCGCAGTGCGTGGTGCTGTCCGTGGACGCCCGCCGGGTTAGCCCTGCTAGCCCGGGGGGACGACCCCCCGCAGAGCAGCCAGCCCGGTTCGAGGTCACCACGCACGGGGGCCGGCGGGGCACCGGGATCGACGCGGTGGCGTGGGCCGCCCGCGGCGCGGAGCTGGGAGTCGGCGAGATCCTGCTCAACTCCATGGACGCGGACGGCACCAAAGCGGGTTTCGACCTCGAACTCATCCACGCGGTGCGCGCGGTCGTGGACGTGCCCATCATCGCCAGCGGCGGCGCCGGCGAACTGGCCCACTTCGCCCCCGCGGTCGGGGCGGGCGCCGACGCGGTGCTGGCGGCCAGCGTGTTCCACTTCGGCCAGCTGCGGATCGGCGAGGTCAAGGACGCGCTGCGCGCCGCCGGGCAGCCGGTCAGGTAAGGCCTGCCGCGCGCGGCCCGGCAGCCCCGCGACCGCCTGGCCTCCCGCGCGCCAGGCCGCCAAGCGCCACCGCTTACGAAAACCCTCAGCCGGCCACTCCTCAGCCGGCGGGTGCGTTCAGGCTGGCGTAGAGGGCGGCGCCCACGATGCCGGCGTCGTTCTGCATGGCGGCGGGCACCACCGTGGCCCGCAACGAGGTCAGCAGGGGCAGGAACTTGTCCGCCTTGCGGCTGATCCCCCCGCCGATGATGATCAGGTCCGGCGCGGTCAGCGCCTCCATGTGACCCAGGTACTCGTCGACCCGCCCGGCCCACTTGCCCCAGCTGAGGTCGTGCAGCTCCTTGGCCCGCTCGGAGGCCCGCTTCTCGGCGTCCCGGCCGCGGATCTCGATGTGGCCGAACTCGGTGTTCGGGACGAGGATCCCGTCCCGGAACAGGGCGCTGCCGATCCCGGTCCCGAACGTCAGCATCAGCACCGTGCCCTGCTGGCCGGCGCCCGCGCCGAACTTCATCTCGGCCAGGCCGGCCGCGTCGGCGTCGTTGACCAGTGCGGTGGACGCGCCGGTGGCCTTGTCGAACAGGGCCCGGGTGTCGGTCCCGACCCAGGCGGAGTCCAGGTTGGCGGCCGTCATGGTGACCCCGTTCACCACCACGCCGGGAAACGTGATGCCCACCGGCCCGGTCCACTCGAAGTTCTTCACGTGCTGCGCCACCACGGCCGCGACCGCGTCGGGCTTGGCCGGGCGGGGCGTCTCCACCTTGACCCGCTCGGTGCGCAACGTGCCCTTGGTCGTGTCCACCGGCGCGGCCTTGATGCCCGTGCCGCCGATGTCTATGCCGAGTACCTGCACTGCCCAGCCCTCCGTTCGCCTGCGAATCCCCCCCGGCGCGGCGGGACCGCAGCGAGAGACCAACTCCATGGTGTGCCATCGGCTGACCGGGTAGTACCCGCGTAGCCTGGATTATGGCCTGTCGGGGCGATGTTTTCCGCCGTTGGGTGGCGCGGTACCGATGTTCAGGCCCGCGTCATGGGGCGCCGCTTGACTGGTGGCCCTGGCTCGGGAGGGTCGCGGATGTCGGTAGTAGTGGTCGGCGGGGGCGTGCTGGGCTTCATGCACGCCCTGGAGGCGAGCCGCCGCGGCCATCCGGTGACCCACCTCGAGCGTGAGCCCGGCTCCCGGGGCGCCAGCGTCCGCAATTTCGGCCTGATCTGGGTCAGCGGCCGCGCGGGCGGTCCCGAGCTGGACCTGGCCCGCCGGGCCCGGGTCCGCTGGGCGGAGATCGCCGCGGAGGTGCCGGGTACCGGGTTCCGCCCGAACGGCTCGCTCACCCTGGCCCGGGACGACGCGGAACTGGGCCTGCTCAAGGAGGCCGCGGCCCGGCCCGACGCGGGCCTGCGCGACTACGAGCTGCTTGATCCGGCGGCGGTCCGGGCGGTGAACCCGGCGCTGCGCGGTGAGTTCGCGGGCGGGCTGTGGTGCCGGGCGGACGCGGCGGTGGAGCCGCGGCTGGTCCCCGCGGCGCTGCGCGCCGCCCTGCTGGACGGCACGTCGGCCCAGGCGCCCTACCAGTGGCTGCCAGGCCGGGAGGCCGTCGAACTGGCCCCGCACGCGGTACGGGACCATACCGGCGCCTGGCACCGCGCCGACCTGGTCGTGCTCTGCCCCGGGGCGGCGCACACCGGGATCGCGGGGCCGCATCTGGCTGCGTTCGCGCCGCCGCCGGTCCGCCGGGTCCGGCTGCAGATGATGCAGACCGCCCCCCTGGACGCCGAGCTGACCACCTCGGTCGCGGACGGCGACTCGCTGCGCTACTACCCCGCCTTCGACCTGCCCGGCCGCCGGCGGCTGGCCCCGCAGGACGCGCCGGCCGCCCGGGTCAGCGCCCAGCTGCTGCTGGTTCAGCGGCTGGACGGCAGCCTCACGATCGGGGACACGCACGAGTACGCCGAGCCGTTCGCGTTCGACGTCGAGGAGGATGCCTACGAGCACCTGCTCGCCGTGGCCACGCGGCTGCTGGGCACCCCGCTGCCGCCGGTCCGGCGCCGCTGGGCCGGTGTGTACAGCCAGCTCGCCGGCGCCGGGCTGTACTACCGCTCCGAGGTAGCCCCGGGCGTGGTCCTGGTCACCGGGCCCGGCGGCCGCGGCATGACCTGCGCCCCGGCCATCGCCGAGCAGACGTTCGGCTGACGACCAGGCGTCCGGCTGGCCGCAGGCCGCTAAATCCCCGGGAGGGTCCGATGAGCAGCATCACGATCGCGTGCCTCGACATGGCAGGTACCACGGTCGCCGACGACGGCAGCGTGATGGCCGCGTTCACCACCGCCCTGGACCGGTTCGGCCCGGCCCCGGGCAGCGCGGCGCACGGCGAGGCGATGCGGATCGTGCACGACACCATGGGCCAGTCCAAGATCGAGGTCTTCCGCGAGATCCTGGGCGACGAGGCCACCGCCCAGCACGCCAACGACGTCTTCGAGGACACCTACGCCGCAGAGGTCGGCGCCGGGCGGGTCACCGCGCTGCCCGGGGCCGCCGAGGCGATCACCGCGCTGTGCGACGCCGGCATCCAGGTGTGCCTGCTCACCGGGTTCTCCCCGGCGACCCGGGACGAGATCATCGACCGGCTCGGCTGGCAGCCCCTGATCGACCTGGCCCTGTCCCCGGCCGACGTGGGGCGCGGGCGCCCCTGGCCCGACCTGCCGCTCACCGCGCTGCTGCGGCTGGGCGGCGGCGCGGTGAGCGAGCTCGCGGTGGTCGGCGACACGCCGAGCGACATCGAGACCGGCCGCCGCGCCGGGGCGGGTCTGGTGGCCGGCGTGCTCACCGGCCGGGCCACCCGCGACGAGCTCGAGGCGGCCAAGGCCCCGCACGTGCTGGACACGATCGCCGACCTGCTCCCGCTGGCCGGCGTGAGCGCCGTCAGCGAATAGCGCCGGCCCGCAGGCTGGCGGCCCGCAGCCTGGCGGCCGGAGCCTAGTGCTCGGCGACCATGACCGGGGCCCCGGCCAGGCTGACGTCCACCGGGTCGCCGAGGGCGATCCCGGCGGCCTCGGTGCTCTGCTGGTCCACCTGCACGACCACGTCCCCGGTCAGCCGGACGCTGACCCGGGTGAGCTGGCCGAGGAACGTCCGGCCCACCACGATCCCGTTCCCCGTCGGGCTGGCCGCGATCCGCAGTCCCTCGGGCCGGACCAGTACGTCCACGGCGCTGCCCGGCCGCTCCCGGTGCGGCGTCAGATCCGCGGCGAGCCCGGACGCGCCGAGCAGTTCCAGCAGGGCGGCCGGGATCCGGTTCATCACCCCCACGAACTCCGCGACGAAGGGCGTCGCGGGCCGGTCGTACAGCTCGTCCGGGGTAGCGATCTGCTCCAGCCTGCCGTCGTGCATCACGCCCACCCGGTCCGCCATGGACAGGGCTTCCTCCTGGTCGTGCGTGACGAACAGCGTGGTGGTGCCGAGCCGCTGCTGGAGGGAGCGGATCTGCTCGCGCAGCTGGAGCCGGACCTTGGCGTCCAGCGCGGACAGCGGCTCGTCGAGCAGCAGCACCCGGGGCTCGATGGCCAGCGCCCGGGCCAGGGCCACCCGCTGCTGCTGGCCGCCGGACAGCTGGTGCGGGTACTGCTTGGCCTGGGCGGCCAGGCCGACCATGTCGAGCAGGTCGGCGGCCCGGCGCTGCCGCTCGGCCGAGCCCAGCCGGCGCATCCGCAGCCCGAAGCTCACGTTGTCCACCGCGGACATGTTGGGGAACAGGCTGTAGCTCTGGAACACCATGCCCATGTCCCGCTTGGCCGCGGGCACGGGGGACACGTCCTTGCCGTCCACCTCGACCGTGCCCGAGTCGGCGGTCTCGAAGCCGGCCACGATGCGCAGCGCGGTCGTCTTCCCGCACCCGGACGGGCCGAGCAGGGCCACCAGCTCCCCAGGGGCGAGCCGCAGGGTCAGCCCGTCCAGGGCGCGGGTGGTGCCGAACGACCGGGACAGGTTCCGCAGGTCGACGGTGGCCCCGGCGGCGCTGCCCGAGCTCCCACCGCCCTGGTCGCCGCTCGCCTGGCCCGCGTTCGTCGTCATCAGGATCCCCCTGGGTTCGTGTTCTGGCGGCTGACTGAGAAGAGCGAGACCTCGGCGCCGCCATTCTTGCGTGACCCCCGGCCGCCGATCATCGTGATCGCCAGCAGGAAGACCCAGGTCACGAACAGCGCCAGCAGCGACGCCGCGACCGAGATCGGCCCGCTGGTCTGGTCGAACGCGACAATCCACACCGGGAACGTCTGGTAGAGGTCCAGGCTGGCCATGGTGAACTCGCCGAGGACCAGAGCCACGGTGAGGACGGTGGCCGAGAGCATCGCGGTGCGCAGGTTGGGCAGCATGACCCGCCACAGCGTTGACCGCCAGCCCGCACCCAGCGACTGGGCCGCCTCGACCAGCGTGTTCAGGTCGATGGCACGCAGTCCCGCGTCGAACGCCCGGTACGCGAACGGCATCGCGAGCACCACGTAGATCAGCCCGAGCAGGTACGGCGTGCTCTTCAGGAATCCGGGCGCTATCTCCAGCACGCCCACGATCAGGACCACCGGCGGGATCACGATGGGCAGGATCGTGACCCCCTCCATGACCCGGCGCAGCCGGGGCAGCCGCAGGTGCACGTACACCGTCGTGGGCAGCATGAGCGCGATGGTGAGCACCGTGGTGATGACGGCCAGCTTGACCGACAGCTCGAAGGCCGCGGAGAAACCTTCCTGGTGGACGACCTGCGGGAAGGTGGAGATGCCGGTGAACCGCAGCGCGGCGACCAGCGGGATGACGAAGTAGGAGCCGACCAGGACGAGGATCGCCCAGCGCCACACCGGGAACTGCCGTATCCCGCGCCGGGCCCGGCGGGCCGGGGGCGTGGCGCCTTCCACGAGGGTGGTGCCCGTTACCGCAGCCATTGGGCTGACCTCCGCTGCAGGACCGCGTAGGCGGTCATCACGACGGCGATGACGATAATCATGCCGAGCCCGAGGGCCTTGCCGACGTTCTGCTGGCCGGCCAGCACGTTGCCGTTCAGGAACGAGCCGATCTGGATCGCGGTCAGCGGAACGCTCCCGCTGGTCAGCGCCTCGGCCGTGGCGTAGGCGGAGAACGCGCTGCCGAACAGCAGCAGCACGCAGCCCAGGAACGCCGGCAGCAGGACGGGGCCGCCCACGTAACGCCAGTACTGCCAGGCTCCCGCGCCCAGGTTGTTCGCCGCCTCCCGCCAGGCGGGGCGGAGTCCTTCCAGGGCGGGCAGGATGACCAGCACCATGAGCGGGATCTGGAAGTACATGTAGACCACCACGATCCCGCTGAACGTGTACAGGTTGAACCCGTTCGTGTACGGGTTCAGGCCGATGTCGGTCAGCCACTGGGTGACCATGCCGGTCGAGCCGAGCGTCGCGATGAACAGGAACGCCAGCGGAACCCCGCCGAAGTTGGCGAACACGCCCGAAGCGGTGATCACGCAGCGGCGCAGCACGGCGCCGCGCTTCGCGGTGAAGATGGCGTAGGCGACCAGGAAGCCGACGACGCCCGGCACGATCGAGGTGATCACCGCGACCCCGAGCGTGGTCCCGAAGCCGTGCAGGTAGATGCCGGACGCGGCGGTCTTGATGTTGGACAGGGTGAAGTCGCCGGTCGTCGAGTCCTGGAAGGCACCCACCGCGATCGCTAGTGCGGGCAGGACCAGGCCCAGGACTACGTAGACAGTGAAGGGCAGGATGCCGAGCAGCGCCCGGGCGCTGCGCAGCCGGGCCCCTAGGGACCGGCCCGGCCGGGCCCCGGACCCGCCTGGGGCGTCCGGGGCCACGACCGTGTCAATCTGCTGGGACATGAGCTAGCCGGCCACACTCGACCATTCCTGCGCGACCTTAGCCTCGGCCGCGGACTCCTGCGCCTGGGTGGGGAAGTTCAGCCCGCCCGCCGGGGCCGCCGGGAGCGCCGCGTCGGCCGCCTTGTCAACGGTGCCCGCGCTGACGAGCGACTGCAGCTCGATCGGCCGCGCCTTGCCCTGCAGCCAGAGGTTCTGGCCGGTGGTCGAGTACAGGTACTCCTCCCAGAGCCTGGCGCAGGCCGGGTTGGGAGCCGTCTTGCTGATCGCCTGGCTGTAGTAGGCGGCGTAGTGGGCGTCGGTCGGGATCACGATCTTGAACGTGGGAACCACACTCGAGATCTCGGAGGCGAGCAGGTAGTCCCACCAGATCACGATCGGGGTCTGCCCGCTCTGCACGGTGGTCGGCCCCGCGGTGACAGGCACGAAGTTGCCGACCTGGTGCAGCTTCTTGAAGTACTGGATGCCGGGCTCGATGTTGGCCAGCGAGCCCCCGTTCGCCAGCGAGGACGCATAGACCGCCGAGAAGGCGGCGCTGGCCTGGGTCGGGTTGCCGTTGATGGCGACCTGGTTCTTGTAGATGGGCTTCAGCAGATCCTTGAACGACGTCGGCGCGACCTTCACCTTGGCCGAGTCGTAGCCGATGGCGACGTAGCCGCCGTAGTCGTCGTACCAGGTGGAGTCAGACGCCTTGGTGTTGGCCGGGATGGACGTCCAGGTGACCACCTTGTACGGGGCGAGCAGGCCTGCCTGATCCGCCTTGATCGCGAAGGAGGTGCCCATGTCCAGCACGTCGGGGGCGCGGCTCTGCCCCTTCAGCTGCTGCATCGCGTTGATCTCGTCCTGACTGGAGCCGTCAGGGTTGGCGTCGTTGATCTTGATGCCGTATTTGGCGGTGAAGTCCTTCATGATGGTGCCGTAGTTGGCCCAGTTCGACGGGAGGGTGATGACGTTCAGCGTCCCCTCCTTCTTGCAGGCGGCCACCAGGCCGTTCAGCCCGCCGAACGCGGCGGCGGACGTGGCCGTGGCCGCGTTGACCGCGGTGCCGGAACTGGACGAGCTGGCTGAGCTACCGCTGCTCGAGCTACTGCCGCATCCCGCGGCGAACATAAGGCCGCTGACCGCGAGGGCCGCAGCCGCGACTGTCTTACTCCTGGGCACTGAGTCCCCCTCCGAGCTGCGAGCGTGGTGGCCCGCATCCGCGCCCCGATGGCCCGGACGGGGGAATCGTCGCGGGAGGAATTGACCGGGAGGTGGCCGGTTCGTGGCTGAGCGCGGCTTTTCCCGTGAAGGGTGACGGTCCTCGAGGCGAACACTTGGGATGAGGCCCCTACTCACACCTGGCCGTGATCACGCCGTGACCTGGGCGCCGCCGGGACGTGACCTGGACGCGGCCGCGGCATAGTGAGCTGATGGAGCTGAATCCCCCCCGGCAGTACGCCGACGACCGCAACCTGCACGCCCGGCAGCGCCTGTGGCGGGGTCAGGTCCCGTCCTTCGACGTCGCCGCGTGGGTGCTGGATCTGGCCGGGCTGACGCCAGGGACGCGGGTCCTCGACGCCGGCTGCGGTAACGGCATCTACTTGCGGGCGCTCCGTGAGCGGCGGATACGCGCGGTCGGGTGTGACCGGTCGCCGGGCATGCTTCACGCGGCGGCGCACCCGGCGCTGGTCAACGCCGACGTGACCGCGTTGCCAGTCCGTGATGGCGCTTTCGGCGTGGTGCTCGCCGCCCACCTGCTCGACCTCGTGCCAGATCGCGGCACGGCGATCCGCGAGCTGCGCCGGGTCCTGGCGCCCGGCGGGACCTGCGTGGCGGTGACCAACGGCGCGCAGCACCTGCGGTCCCTGCGTGAGCTGATCGAGCGGGTCGTCGGGGTCGAAATGCCTGGGTGGAGAATGAGCCCGCCGACCGGCTCCGCGTTCACCCTGGACAACGCCGTGGCCCAGCTCGGCGTGGTCTTCCCGGAGGTGACCTGCGTGCGTCCTTCCAGGACCGGGCCGGTGATCATCGAGGACGCGGCTTTGGCCGCGGACTACGTGAGCAGCCTGGCTGACCACTACCAGCCTCAGGTCACCCGGCCCTGGCGGGACGTCGCCGAGGATGTCCGCAGGCAGGTCCAGGCCGTCATCGACACCGAGGGGGAGTTCCGCACCGCCGGCGATCTGGCCGCCTTCGTCTGCCGTGAAGGACGCTGCCTACAGCCCCCAGCGAACCCCGCTCAGCGTGTGGACCGCTGCTTCGGTACCGTCCAGGCGCACCTGCGCGGCGTCCCGGCGGCCCGCCGTCCAGAGGGTGAGTTCCCCCGGCGAGCCGGTGACCGTGACCACCGGGGTGCGCGCCTTCGCCGTGATCCGGACCCGGCCCTGGCCCGGGTCCGTGGTGATGTCGTCGCGGACCAGTTCCACGCCGACCGGGGCCTTGCGCAGGATGAACTTGGCCATGCCGAGCCGCCGCCACAGGGCCTCGGACAGCGCCGGGGTGACCTTCCGCTCCGCCCAGCCCGGGGTGCCGCGCCGGATGTCTTCGTGGTGCACGAAGAACTCGACGAGGTTGGCCCGCTCGTCCACGCCCGGCAGCCCGAATAGCGACATCCGCGGCGGCCCGTTGCGGATGTCGCTGATCAGGCCGTCGAAGGACTCCCGCTTGGTCAGGCCCTGCTGCACCCGCTTGGTGTACCCGGCGAGCGGGCCAATCATGATGCCAGCCCCCGCGTCCGGGCGGCGCTCCCGCAGCACCAGGTGGGCGGCCAGATCGAGGGCGGTCCAGCCGTCGCATAGCGTGGGCGCGGCGGGGCCAGTCTGCTCCAGCGACGCGCACAGCGCTAGGCGCTCATCCCGGGCGAGAGTCATCCCGCGATGGTAGCCAGCCCGGCCCGCCAGCGGAATGGGCCGGACCTGAGAGGATCGGGCTATGAACACCCAAGCGAGCGCGGTGACCGGTCCCCGGTGCCCCTCCGCGCTGGACCCGGAGATCGCCGCGCGGCTGAAGCGCGACGCGGCCGGCTTGGTCCCGGCCGTGGCCCAGCAGTACGACACCGGCGAAGTGCTGATGGTCGGCTGGATGGATGACGAGGCGCTGCACCTCACCCTGACCACAGGGCGGTGCACCTACTGGTCCCGCAGCCGCCAGGAGTACTGGGTGAAGGGCGGCACATCCGGCCATGTGCAGCAGGTCAAAGCCGTCGCGCTCGACTGCGACGGGGACACCGTGCTGGTGAAGGTGGACCAGACCGGCGGGGCCTGCCACACCGGCGACCGCACCTGCTTCGACGCCGACCCGCTGCCGGCCACGGTGGTGGAGTGAGCGACGGTAGCGAAGTGAGCGAAGTGAGCGGAGTCAGCGGGGGCGGGATGACCACCCCGGAGCCCGCGGCCGAGCCCCCGGCCGCCCGCCGCCCGGCCCGGGCCGGGCGCCCGGCGGGAATACCTGTTCACGCTGCTCGCTGGCGCGGTGGGCGCCGCGGTCGTGCTGCTCGCGGCCCGCCAGGACTGGGCCCGGGTGGTGACCATCGAGCCGCACCCGCTGCCCGCCTCCCGGGTCGGCGGTGAGCGGCCAGGATCTCGTGCCCGCGGCCGGCGCGCTGGGCCTGGCCGCGCTGGCCGGCCTGGCGGCGGTGCTGGCGACCCGCGGGCTCGTCCGGCGGATCGTCGGCGGCCTGCTCGCCGTGTTCGGGGTGGCCATCGTCGCGTCCGTGAGCCTGCCGGTGACCGCGGCGCAGATACGCGGCGCCGCCATGGGTGCCACCACCGCGCAGGCTGGCTCGGTGCCGGGCGGGAGCACGGTCGGCAGCGGCACCACGCCGGGTACCGGCGGCTCCGGAGTGGCCGGCCTCAGCCTGGCCAGCCACGTGGAGCTGGCCGCGTTCCCGTGGCGCTGGGCCGTGCTGCTCGGCGGGCTCCTCGTCCTGGGCGCCGGGCTGCTGGTCGCCTGGCGTGGCACCCGCTGGCCGGTCATGTCCAGCCGCTACGACCGGCCGGCCGGCCGGAAACCGCCCGCCGTGACGGACCCGGCCAGTCTCTGGGAATCGCTGAGCCAGGGGCTCGACCCGACCGACCCTCCTGGCCCTGGCACCCCAGCCGCCGGCTCCGGGGCCGCATCACCCAGTTCGGGGATTGTCCCACCTGGTTCGGGAACTGCACCATCGAGCTCCAGCGCCGCATCAGGCGGCAACGGGAGTGGCCGCGGCGGCTCGGGTTAGGCTGAATGGAAAGTCAGCCGCTGGCCAGGGGAGGTGAGGTCGTTGGGACAGGAGCTTCCCTCTGATCTCCCCGCAGCGAGACGCAGATCACGGCTGGGCTACCGCGGACTGTGCGACCCGGGGCTGGCCGACGGAGAGCTGGGTCAGGCCTGACTGGGCAGCGAACCAGATCGGGGTCCGGTCACCGTGGGCGAGCGGCCGGCCGGTGCTCCGGTGGGCTGGATCCGGTCGCCCAGCATGACCCTCGGGCGAGCATGGCCCGGAGGGGGCCCGCATCCGGAGAGAAGCGGCCTCGCTACGATCGGGGCGCAAGGAATCCAACCTGAGGGGACTGCGAAACCGCGTGAGCGTGCTCAACGAGATCCTGGATGGGGTTCGTGCCGACCTCGCTGCCCGGCAGCAGGACGTCACCCTCGACCAGCTCAAGGACATGGCCGGGCGGGCGCCATCGCCGAAGGACGCGATGGCGGTGCTCAAGGGCGAGGACGTGGCGGTCATCGCCGAGGTGAAGCGGGCCAGCCCATCCAAAGGGGCGATGGCGGCGATCGACGACCCTGCGGCGCTGGCCATGGACTACGAGGCCGGCGGTGCGAGCGTGATCAGCGTGCTGACCGAGCAGCGGCGGTTTGCCGGCAGCATCGCCGACCTGGCCGCGGTGCGCGCCGCCGTGCAGGTGCCCGTGCTGCGCAAAGACTTCGTGATCAGCTCCTACCAGCTCTGGGAGGCCCGGGCGCACGGAGCGGACATGATCCTGCTCATCGTGGCCGCCCTGGAGCAGAACGCGCTGGTCTCGCTGGTGGAGCGGGCCGTCTCCATCGGGCTCATCCCGCTGGTCGAGGTGCATGCGGAGGAGGAACTCGACCGCGCCCTGGAGGCCGGTGCGAAGATCATCGGGGTGAACGCGCGCGACCTGGCCACCCTCGAGGTGGACCGCACGGTGTTCGCCCGGCTCGCGCCCCGGATCCCGGACGGTGTGCTGAAGATCGCCGAGTCGGGTGTCCGCGGGCCGCATGACCTGCTGGCCTACGCCGCGTCTGGCGCGGACGCGGTGCTGGTGGGGGAGAGCCTGGTCACCGGCAAGGACCCCCGGTCGGCCGTGGCTGACCTGGTCACCGCCGGCTCGCATCCGGCGCTGCGTGGTGACCGCGGATGACCGTGACCGCGGGCCCGGGAGCGAACCGGGAAGCCGGCCACTTCGGGCCGTACGGCGGCCGGTTCGCCCCCGAAGCCCTGATGTCCGCGCTGGAAGACCTGGCCGCCGAGTACGCGTCGGCCCAGGCTGACCCGGCCTTCGGGGCTGAACTCGCCGCCCTGCTCAGCGGCTATGCGGGGCGGCCGACCCTGGTGACCGAGGTGCCGCAGTTCGCGGCCCGGGCCGGGGACTGCCGGATCCTGCTCAAGCGCGAGGACATGGCGCACACCGGCTCGCACAAGATCAACAACGTGCTGGGCCAGGCCCTGCTGACCAAGCGGATGGGCAAGAAGCGGGTCATCGCCGAGACCGGGGCCGGCCAGCACGGGGTGGCCACGGCGACCGCCTGCGCGCTGCTGGGCCTGGACTGCGTGGTCTACATGGGCGAGGAAGACACCGAGCGGCAGGCGCTGAACGTAGCCCGGATGCGGATGCTCGGGGCCGAGGTGGTCGCGGTGGGCACCGGCAGCCGTACCCTCAAGGACGCCATCAACGAGGCGTTCCGCGACTGGGTGACCACGGTCGAGACGAGCCACTACTGCATCGGCTCGGTGATGGGCCCGGACCCGTTCCCGACCATGGTGCGTGACTTCCAGCGCATCATCGGGGTCGAGGCGCGGGAGCAGGTACTGGCCATGACCGGCCAGCTGCCGGATGCGGTCATCGCCTGCGTGGGCGGCGGTTCCAACGCCATCGGGGCGTTTCACGCCTTCATCCCGGACGAATCCGTGCGGCTGATCGGTTGCGAGGCCGGCGGGGACAGCCCGGACAGCGGGCGTAACGCCGCCACCCTGGTGGCCGGTTCCGCCGGGGTGATCCACGGCATGCGCACCTACCTGCTCCAGGACGCCGACGGGCAGACCCTGCCCACCCACTCGGTCTCGGCCGGCCTGGACTACCCGGGGGTCGGCCCGGAGCATTCCTGGCTGCACGACACCGGCCGGGCCAGCTACCGGGCCATCTCGGACTCCCAGGCCATGGACGCGTTCTCGCTGCTGTGCCGGACCGAGGGCATCATCCCGGCCATCGAGTCGGCGCACGCGCTGGCGGGCGCGCTCCAGGTGGGCGGCGAACTCGACCCCGGGGCCCTGCTGCTGGTCAACCTGTCCGGCCGGGGCGACAAGGACGTGGACATCGCCGCCCGCTGGTTCGGCCACCTCGAGGACGGGGAGCACGCCAGGTGAGCACCGTGAGTGTGGCGTTCGAGAAGGCGGCCGCGGAGGGCCGGGCCGCCCTGGTCGGCTACCTGCCCGCCGGTTTCCCGTCGGTGGCCGGCGCGGCCGAGGCGGCGGTGGCGATCGCGCAGGCGGGCGCGGACGTGATCGAGATCGGCCTGCCGTACTCCGACCCGCTGATGGACGGCCCGGTCATCCAGGAGGCCACCCAGCGCGCGCTGGCCGGCGGCACCCACGTGACCGACGTGCTGCGCACCGTCGAGACGGTCGCGGCCGCGGGCGTGCCCACGCTGGTCATGACGTACTGGAATCCCGTAGATCACTACGGGGTGGCGGCCTTCGCCCGCGACCTCGCCGCGGCCGGCGGGGCCGGGCTGATCACCCCCGACCTGCCGCCCGAGGAGGCCGGGGACTGGCTCGAGGCCGCGGACGCCTGCGGCCTGGACCGGATCTTCCTGGTCGCGCCGAGTTCGTCGGACGCGCGGATCGCGCGGATCACCGCCGACTGCCGCGGGTTCGTGTACGCGGCGTCGCTGATGGGCACCACCGGGGCCCGGGACAGCGTCGGCGCGGCCGCCGCGGTGCTGGTCTCCCGGGTTCGTGAAGTCACCAGCCTGCCAGTCGCCGTCGGCCTCGGCGTCCGCGACGGGGCCCAGGCCGCGGAAGTGGCCGGGTTCGCGGACGGGGTGATCGTCGGATCGGCGTTCGTCAAGCGGCTGCTGGCCGCCCCGGACGCGGCGGCCGGGCTGGACTCGGTGCGCGACCTGGCCGCGGAGCTCGCCGCCGGGGTCCGCGGCAGCGTGCGCTAACCGCAGGCTGGGCCCGGCCGCCCTGATAGCCTCACGTCGCGTGGGATCCCCCGGCACGACCGTCGCGTTCCTGCCCAGCCCTGGCCCGGGGAGCTGGCATCTCGGGCTGCTGCCGATCCGCGGTTACGCGCTGTGCATCGTGCTCGGCATCATCGTCGCCGTCCGGCTGGCCAGCCGGCGCTACCAGCAGCTCGGCGGCGACCGGGAGGTAATGCTCGACGTGGCCACCTGGGCCGTCCCGGCTGGCCTGATCGGGGCCCGGCTGTACAGCGTGGTCACCGACTACGAGCTGTACTTCAGGCCGGGCCGGGACTGGATCGACATCTTCCGGGTCTGGGACGGCGGGATCGGCATGCCCGGGGCGGTCGTGGCGGGGGTCTTCGGCGCCTGGCTCGGCTGCCGCCACGCCGGGGTGAGGTTCGGGCCCGTCGCCGGGGCCGCGGCCCCGGCTGCCGCGATCGGGCAGGCCATCGGCCGCTGGGGTAACTGGTTCAACCAGGAGCTCTACGGCCGCCCGTCCAGCCTGCCCTGGGCGGTCGAGATCGACCCGGTCCACCGGGTGATCCCCTACGAGAACTACGCCACCTTCCAGCCCGCGTTCCTCTACGAGTCCCTGTGGGACCTGGCCCTGGGCCTGGCCCTGATCTGGGCGGCGGCCCGCTTCCGGCTGACCGGCGACCGCGTCCTCGCGCTGTACGCGGCGGGGTACGCGACCGGCAGCTTCGCGGTCCAGTCGCTGCGCATCGACTTCGCGCACCACCTGCTGGGCCTGCGGACCGACCAGTGGGTGATGATCGCCGTCTGGATCACCGCGGTGAGTTACCTGATCATGACGAGGGGGAAGCGGGGCCCGGAGGTGCTCATCCGGCGGGCCCGGCCGTCATCCCCCGGTCGGCCGGAGTTTGCTGCCCCTGGGGCCGGGGCACACCAGGGGGACAATCCTCGCGAAGCGGATGTTCCCAGCGAGTCAGGTGTTTCGCGGACCGCACGAAGCGGGGATGATTGCACTGGTGGCGTAATCTCCGTGTAACCTACGAGCGTTATTAGCTCAGAGGGTGCCAGCGAGACCCCATTCGCGGGTTCATGGCAGGGCCAATGTCGTCCCGACCGCATGCGAGAACGCAGATTCGGACGAGACGACAGGAGTGCGGATGGCACCTGCCGCTTCAGTGGAGGCCGGGGGGCTCTACGACGCCAGCTTCGAGCACGACGCATGCGGCGTCGGGTTCGTGGCCGACCTATCTGGGCAACCCCGCCACGACACGGTAGCCAAGGCCCTGACCGTGCTGCGCAACCTGGAGCACCGCGGCGCCCAGGGCAGCGACCCGGACACGGGTGACGGCGCCGGCATCCTGACCCAGGTCCCCGACGCGTTCTTCCGCGCGGTGTGCGGCTTCGAGCTGCCCGCCCCGGGCAGCTATGCGGCCGGGATGGTGTTCCTGCCCGCTGACGATCAGGCGGCCCGGGACGCCGCCACGGTGGTGGAGCAGCTCGCCGCTGAGGAGGGCCTGACCACCCTCGGCTGGCGGGACGTCCCGCACGACCCCGAGCACTGCGGACGCGGAGCCCGGGACGTGCTGCCTGGGCTGCGGCAGGTTTTCGTTGCGGCCAATGGTGAAAGCGGCCTGGCCCTGGATCGTCGCGCGTACTGCCTGCGTAAGAGAGTGGAACACGAGACCGACTGCTACGTGGTCACGCTGTCCTCGCGGACCATCGGCTACAAGGGCATGCTGACCGCGCCCCAGCTGGAGCAGTTCTACCCGGATCTCGCCGACCCGCGCTACGCCTCGGCCCTGGCCCTGGTCCACTCGCGGTTTTCCACCAACACCTTCCCGTCCTGGCCACTGGCCCACCCGTACCGTTACATCGCGCACAACGGGGAGATCAACACCGTCCGGGGGAACCGGAACTGGATGCGGGCCCGCGAGGCCATGCTGGCCAGCGACCTGTTCCCGCGCTCCGCGGACGGGCGTGGCATGGAGCGGCTGCTGCCCATCCTGGACGAGACCGGCAGCGACTCGGCCAGCTTCGACGAGTGCCTGGAACTGCTGCACCTCGGCGGCCGGTCGCTGCCGCACGCCATGCTGATGATGATCCCCGAGCCGTGGGAGAACCACGACGAGATGGATCCGGCCCGGCGCGCCTTCTACCGCTTCCACTCCACCGTGATGGAGCCGTGGGACGGGCCCGCCTGCGTGGCGTTCACCGACGGCACCGTGATCGGGGCGGTGCTCGACCGCAACGGGCTGCGCCCGGGCCGGTACTGGGTGACCCGTGACGGTCTGGTGGTGCTGGCCAGCGAGGTCGGCGTGCTGGACATCGACCCGGCGGACGTGGTCCGCAAGGGCCGTCTGCAGCCCGGCCGCGTCTTCCTGGCCGACACCGGCCGGCGGCGGATCCTGGAAGACGAGGAAGTGAAGTCCGCCCTGGCCGGCGAGCACCCGTATGAGGACTGGCTGCACGCAGGCCTGCTGCACCTGGACGACCTGCCGGACCGGGTCCGGGCGCTGCCCCCGGCCGGGGAGCTCACCACCGCGCAGCAACTGTTCGGGTACACCGAGGAAGAGCTGCGGGTCCTGCTGGCCCCGATGGCCAGGACCGGGGCCGAGCCGATCGGGTCGATGGGCACCGACACGCCGGTGGCCGTGCTTTCGGACCGCCCCCGGCTGCTCTTCGACTACTTCTCCCAGCTGTTCGCGCAGGTCACCAACCCGCCGCTGGACGCGATCCGGGAGGAGCTGGTCACCTCGCTGGAGTCTTCCACCGGCCCGGAGGGCAACCTCTTCGTGCCCGGCCCGGCCTCGTGCCGCCAGGTCGTGCTGCCCTACCCGGTCATCGACGGCAACGAGCTGAGCAAGATCATTCACATTAACGACGACGGCGACCTGCCCGGCTTCGCCTCGTACGTGGTCGACGGCCGGTATGACGTGACGGGCGGCGGCGCCGCGCTGCGCGACCGGCTCGACGAGATCTGCGCCGAGGTGTCCATCGCGATCGCCGACGGCGCGCACCTCATCGTGCTGTCGGACCGCGCGTTCGGCGACGAGCCCGACTCGCGGCTGGCGCCGATCCCGTCGCTGCTGCTCACCGGGACCGTGCACCACCACCTGATCCGGGAGCGGACCCGGACCCGGGCCGGCCTGATCGTGGAGTCGGGCGACGCCCGCGAGTGCCACCACATCGCGCTGCTGATCGGCTTCGGGGCGGCCGCGGTGAACCCGTACCTGGCCCTGCAGACCGTGGCGGACATGGTCCGCCGCGGCGTGCTGGACGGCGTGACGGCCAAGAAGGCCACCGAGAACCTGGTCAAGGCCCTGGGTAAGGGCCTGCTGAAGATCATGTCGAAGATGGGGGTCTCCACCGTCGCCTCCTACACCGGGGCGCAGATCTTCGAGGCCATCGGGCTGGGCGAGGAGGTCATCAGCACCTGCTTCACCGGGACCACGTCCCGGCTGGGCGGCGTCGGCTTCGGGGTGCTGGCCGCTGAGGCCGGGGCCCGGCACGCGCGGGCCTTCCCGCCCCGGGGCGCCGCCCCGGATCACCGGCGGCTGGAGACCGGCGGCGACTACCAGTGGCGCCGCGAGGGCGAGCCGCACCTGTTCAACCCGGAGACCGTGTTCAAGCTGCAGCACGCGACCCGCAGCCGCCGCTACGAGGTCTTCAAGGAATACACCCGCCTGGTGGACGACCAGTCCGCCCGGCTCATGACGCTGCGCGGCCTGCTGCGCATCCGCGGCGTCGATGACCCCACTGACCCGCGTGGGCTGGGCGCAGCGTCGCTCCCGGCCCGCGCGCCTCGCCCGCCCGGGGAGCAGAGCGACCAGGGCGGGCTGCACCCGACCGGCCCGCACCCCGTCGGGAAGCCCGCGGTCCCGCCGGAGACGGCCCCGCCCGCGACCGGCCCGTCCCGCCCGGCTCCGCGCGGCCCGATCCCCATCGACGAGGTGGAGCCGGTGTCGGCCATCGTGCGCCGGTTCTCCACCGGCGCGATGTCCTACGGTTCCATCTCGGCCGAGGCGCACCAGACCCTGGCCATCGCCATGAACCGGCTGGGCGCCCGGTCCAACACCGGCGAGGGCGGCGAGGACCCGGAACGTTTTGTCCCGGACGCCAACGGGGACCTGCGCCGGTCCGCGGTCAAGCAGGTGGCCAGCGGCCGGTTCGGGGTGACCAGCGAGTACCTGGTCAACGCCGACGACCTGCAGATCAAGATGGCCCAGGGGGCCAAGCCAGGGGAGGGCGGCCAGCTACCCGGGCACAAGGTGTACCCGTGGATCGCCAAGACCCGGTACTCCACCCCCGGGGTCGGGCTCATCTCGCCGCCGCCGCACCACGACATCTACTCCATCGAGGACCTGGCCCAGCTGATCCACGACCTCAAGAACGCCAACCCGCAGGCCCGGGTGCACGTCAAGCTGGTCGCCGAGGTGGGGGTCGGCACCGTCGCGGCGGGCGTGTCCAAGGCCCACGCCGACGTGGTGCTGATCTCCGGGCACGACGGCGGCACCGGGGCCGCCCCGCTGACCAGCCTCAAGCACGCGGGCGCCCCCTGGGAGCTGGGCCTGGCCGAAACCCAGCAGACCCTGCTCCGGGCCCGGCTGCGGGACCGGATCGTGGTCCAGGCCGACGGCCAGCTGAAGACCGGCCGGGACGTGATCATCGCCGCGCTGCTCGGGGCCGAGGAGTTCGGCTTCGCGAGCGCACCGCTGGTCGTGTCGGGCTGCATCATGATGCGGGTCTGCCACCTGGACACCTGCCCGGTCGGGGTGGCCACCCAGAACCCCGAGCTGCGCAAGCGGTTCAGCGGCCAGCCGGAGTTCGTGGTCAACTTCTTCGAGTTCATCGCCGAGGAGGTGCGCGAGTACCTGGCCGCGCTGGGACTGCGCAGCCTGGAGGAGGCGGTCGGGCGGACCGACCTGCTGGACAGCGAGCGGGCGGTGGGGCACTGGAAGGCGGCCGGGCTGGACCTCGCGCCGATCCTGCACATGCCCGCCCTGGCCGAGGGCGCGGCTACGCACCACACCACCTCCCAGGATCACGGCATCGAGCGGGCCCTGGACAACACGCTGATCCAGCTGGCCGAGGGGGCCCTGCAGGACGGGAAGCCGGTCACCCTGGACCTCCCGGTCCGCAACGTCAACCGGACCGTCGGCACCATGCTGGGTTACGAGGTGACCCGGCGGTGGGGCGGCAAGGGGCTGCCCGACGACACCATCCTGGTCCGGTTCCGTGGCTCGGCCGGGCAGTCTTTCGGTGCCTTCCTGCCCCGCGGGATCACCCTGCGGCTGGCGGGCGACGCCAACGACTACCTAGGCAAGGGCCTGTCCGGCGGCCGGATCATCGTCGCCCCGGACCCGGAGGCCAGCTTCGTCGCCGAGGACCAGATCATCGCGGGCAACGTGATCGGCTACGGCGCCACCGGGGGCGAGATGTTCCTCCGCGGCGTGGTGGGCGAGCGGTTCTGCGTCCGGAACTCGGGCGCTACTGCCGTGGCCGAGGGCACTGGCGACCACGGCTGCGAGTACATGACCGGCGGTGTCGTGGCCGTGCTCGGCCCGGTCGGCCGTAACTTCGCGGCCGGCATGTCCGGCGGCCTCGCCTACCTGCTCGACCCGGATCCAGTCCGGGTCAACACCGACATGGCCGACCTGGAGGGCCTCGACGACGACGACGCGACCAGGCTGCGTCAGCTGCTCGCGCAGCACCTCACCGAGACCGGGTCGCAGGTCGCGGCGCGGTTGCTGGCCGACTGGGACGTGGCACTGACCCGGTTCGGCAAGGTGATGCCCAAGGACTACAAGCGGGTGCTCGACGCGGCCCGGCTGGCCGAGCGCGAGGGCCGGGACGTCAACCAGGCCGTGATGGCCGCGGCCCACGGCTGAGGAGGCTGCTTGCGATGGCTGACCCCAAGGGTTTCCTGACCACGCCGCGCGAGACGCCCGCCCGGCGGCCGGTGGATGTGCGGATCCGGGACTGGCGGGAGGTGTACACGGACTTCCCGCCCGTGGCGCTGGAGGCACAGGCCGGGCGGTGCATGGACTGCGGCATCCCCTTCTGCCACCAGGGCTGCCCGCTGGGCAACCTGATCCCGGAGTGGAACGACCTGGTCTGGCGGCACGAGTGGCGGGCGGCCGCGGAGCGGCTGCACGCGACGAACAACTTCCCGGAGTTCACCGGCCGGCTCTGCCCGGCGCCGTGCGAGAGCGCCTGCGTGCTCGGCATCAACGCCGACCCGGTGACGATCAAGCAGGTCGAGGTGGAGATCATCGACCGGGCCTGGGCCGAGGGCTGGGTCCGGCCGCTGCCGCCCAGCGCCGAGGCGGTGGCGGCGGGCCGCCGCGTGGCGGTGATCGGGTCCGGGCCGTCCGGGCTGGCCGCGGCCCAGCAGCTCACCCGGGCCGGGCACGCGGTCACCGTGTTCGAGCGGGCCGACGCGCCCGGCGGGTTGCTGCGCTACGGGATTCCCGAGTTCAAGATGGAAAAGCGGCACCTGGACCGCAGGCTGTGGCAGATGCAGGCCGAGGGCACCGTGTTCCGGTGCGGGGTGCTCGCGGGCCGGGACGTCACGGCCGCGCAACTGCGTGCGGACTTCGACGCGATCGTGCTGGCCGGCGGGGCCACCGTGGCCCGCGGGCTGCCCGTCCCCGGCGCGGGCCTGGCCGGGGTGTACCAGGCCATGGACTTCCTCCCGCTGGCCAACCGCGCGGTCGTCGCGTCGCAGGCCCGGACGGGCGGCGGCCCGGTGCCCGAGCCGCCGGTCAGCGCGCGGGGCAAGAACGTGATCATCATCGGTGGCGGCGACACCGGGGCCGACTGCCTCGGCACCGCGCACCGGCAGGGCGCCGCGTCGGTCACCCAGCTGGAGATCCTGCCCCGGCCTACGCCGAGCCGTCCCGGACAACCAGCCGTGGCCCACCCACCCGATGATCTACCGGGTGTCCAGCGCGCACGAGGAAGGCGGGGAGCGGGTCTACGCCGTGTCCACGCAGGAGTTCGTGGCGGACGGGGCCGGCCGGGTCAAGGGGCTCCGGCTGGTCGAGGTGGAGCTGGCCGACGGCAAGTTCGCCCCGGTCCCGGGGACCGAGCGGGAACTGCCGTGCGAGCTGGTCCTGCTGGCCATGGGCTTCACCGGGGCGGCCCGCGAGGGCCTGCTGACCGACCTCGGCGTCGAGTTCGACGCGCGCGGGAACGTGGCCCGTGACGGCGGGTACGCCACCTCGGTGCCCGGGGTGTTCGCGGCCGGGGACATGGGCCGCGGCCAGTCGCTGATCGTGTGGGCCATCGCCGAGGGACGCTCAGCCGCCGCAGCGGTGGACACCTACCTGGAAGGGGACAGCATGCTGCCCGCCCCCATCCCGCCCACCGCCCGCTCCCTAGCCTGAGCCCCGTCCCCGGACCGGGTCGCGGCCCAGATCCGCGGCGCGCTCGGCCGCGACCATGTCGCTGTCTCGTGACATCGGATGACCGTTCGGTGAATGTTCCGTGGCGGGTCTCGGCGGGCCGGAACATCGCCCTTACAGTGGTATAGACCAATTCGGGTGACTCGTCCGGAAGGCGACAAGCATGAGCCGCCGAGCAAAGATCGTCGCCACCCTGGGGCCCGCGTCATCCAGCCCGGAGCGGCTCGCCGAACTCGTCGCGGCCGGGATTGACGTGGCCCGGCTGAACATGAGCCACGGCACCCGGGCCGGCCACCTCGCCGCCTACCGGTGTGTCCGGGCCGCGTCCGATGCGGCCGGGCACAGCGTCGGGGTTCTCATCGACCTGCAGGGCCCGAAGATCCGGCTGGGCACGTTCGCGGCGGGCCCGGTCCGCCTGCTGGCTGGCCAGGAGTTCACCATCACCACCCGCGAGGTGCCCGGGGACCAGCACGAGGTGGGCACGACCTACGCCGGCCTCGCCGCCGACGTGCGGTCCGGTGACCGGGTGCTGGTGGACGACGGCCGGGTCGTCCTCGAGGTGCTCACCGCGGCGGACGGCCAGGTCCGCACCCGGGTCGTCGTGGGCGGCGTCGTCTCCGACCACAAAGGCCTCAACCTGCCCGGCGTCAAGGTCAGCGTGCCCGCCCTGACCGCCAAGGACGAGGCGGATCTGCGCTGGGCCCTCAGCCTGCAAGCGGACATGATCGCGCTGTCTTTCGTCCAGGGCCCCGAGGATGCCGTCCTGGCGCAGCGGATCATGGACGAGGCAGGGGTCCGGCTCCCGCTGATCGCGAAGATTGAGAAACCCCAGGCCGTCGAGGCGCTGCCGGAGATCATCGAGGCCTTTGACGGGATCATGGTCGCCCGCGGCGATCTCGGCGTGGAACTTCCGCTGGAGCAGGTGCCGATGGCCCAGAAGCGGATCGTCGAGCAGGCCAGGGCCCAGGCCAAGCCGGTCATCGTGGCGACCCAGATGCTGGAGTCGATGATTTCCGCGCCCCGGCCGACCCGTGCGGAAGCGTCCGACGTGGCCAACGCCGTGCTGGACGGCGCGGACGCGCTGATGCTGTCCGCGGAGACCAGCGTCGGCGAGTACCCGGTGCAGGCCGTCGCGACGATGAGCGCCATCATCGCTGAGGCGGAGCGGGAGTCCGTGCCTGCCGCGCCCGTAGGGGCTGGCGAGCCGGCCAGCACCGGCGGCGCCATCGCCCGCGCCGCCGCCGAGGTCGGCGCGGCGGTCGGGGCCAAGGCTCTGGTCGCCTTCACGATGACCGGCGAGACAGCCCGCCGGCTGGCCCGGTACCGGTCACCCATTCCGCTGCTGGCCTTCACGCCCCAGCCGAGCACCCGCAGCCAGCTGGCGCTGAGCTGGGGGGCGGAGACGTTCATCGTGCCACCCGCCCGGCACACCGACGCGATGGTCCGCCAGGTGGAGGAGGCGCTGCTGGAGATCGGGCGCTGTGACAAAGGCGACATGGTGGTGATCGTCGCGGGCAGTCCGCCGGGTACGCCGGGGCGGACCAACGCGCTGCGGGTGCACCGCATCGGTGACGCCGCGGCCCTGGGAGCAGGTCTCGGATGACAGCGACAAGGCGGTTGACCTGCGGTGCCCCGGGTGGGATTCGAACCCACACTGCATGGTTTTTGAGACCATGGACTCTGCCTGTTGGTCTACCGGGGCGCTGTGGCCAGGCGGTTCGTAGCTGGCTCGGCCGAACGTCAATCTACCTGGTACCGGTACGATCATGGGCGTGAGTCAGACCCCATGGCGCGTTTTGATCGCCGAAGACGAGGCCCTCATCCGGCTCGACCTCAAGGAGATGCTTGAGGAGGAGGGCTACTCGGTGGTCGGCGAGGCGTCCGACGGCCAGCAGGCCATCGACCTGGCCGTCAGCCTCCGGCCAGACCTGGTCATCCTCGACGTGAAGATGCCGGTCCTGGACGGGATATCGGCGGCCGAGCGGGTGGCCGCCGACATGATCGCGCCGGTGGTCATCCTGACCGCATTCTCCCAGCGTGAACTGGTCGAGCGGGCCCGCGACGCGGGTGCCATGGCGTATCTGGTGAAGCCGTTCACCAAGGCGGATCTGGTCCCCGCGATCGAGATCGCGGTCAGCCGGTTCCAGGAGGTGGCCGCGCTCGCCGGCGAGGTCGGCACGCTCAAGGAGCGGCTGGAGGTGCGCAAGCTCCTCGACCGGGCCAAAGGCAAGCTCCAGACCGACCAGGGAATGTCCGAGCCGGACGCGTTCCGCTGGATCCAGAAGACGTCCATGGACCAGCGCCTGGCCATGCGGGCCGTGGCGGAGCGGGTGCTCGCGGGCACGATGGTCCCGGGTGGCAGCGACGCAGCGGCCGGGGCGGCCGGCACTAAGCCCGATTCGAGAGCCTGAGCACGGCGCGGGATTCAGGAGCAGGCCTCAGGTTCAGCGGCCTGATCAGGTCTTTCGCACGGCCTGCAGGCGCTGGATGGGTTCCCGGGTCGAGCCCGGGGAACTTTTGGTGCCGTGTCGGCCTTCCCCGGGCCGACATGTTCTCTACTCAGCTCCCCGGGCTCTGCCCACCACGGTAGCGAGGAGTCCCCGCGCCGCGCAAAGGGGCGGCCATTCCCTGGCCGGTTTGTGATAAGCGCTCGGTCACGTGCGGTTTCCCTGGCTGCACGGTGACCGGACCTGACCCTCGCGTCCGGCTCACCCGCCTGGCACCTCGCCTGGCGCGGTGATGTCGCCAGGGTTGTGGCCACCGGCCGGGACCTGATCGCGGAGCAGGCAGGTCAGCCTGGCCGAGCAGACCCGGCGGCCCCGGCCGTCGCTGATCGCGATCTCGTAGGTGGCGGTGGTCCGCCCGCCGTGCACGCGGGTAGCGACGCCGGTGACAACGCCGCCGGACACCGCGCGGTGGTGCGTGGCGCTGATCTCGATCCCGACCGCGAACCGCCCGGGCCCGGCGTGCAGGGCCGCGCCCAGCGAGCCCAGAGTCTCGGCCAGCACGCAGGAGGCGCCGCCGTGCAGGAGACCGTAGGGCTGGATGTTGCCGTCCACCGGCATGGAACCAATGACCTGCTCCGCGCGGGCGGCGCTGACGATGATGCCCATCCGATGCGGCAGGGTGCCCTCGCTGAGCCGGTCGAAGCCCTCGATGATCGGAGCCGGGCCGTCGTGGCCCGGCTGAGCCGGGTCGCCCTGGGCTGGCTGAGCCCGGCCGTCGTGGCCCGCCTGCGCCGCCCCGCCCTGATCAGGCCGGGTCTCGCCGTCTCGACCCACCAGTGCCTCCGGAAGTAGCGACGCGGCGCCCAGCGCACCGCGGGGAAAGCCTAGGCCGGCCGCGCGGGCCCGGCCCGCGTCGGGTCTCCCCGGTACGTGAGGTAGCTTCCGAGACCCAAGGGGACAGAGTGGCCTAAGTGACCAGAGTCGCCTATACGTGCTTTGGGTGGCGATACCGGAGTTGCCCCACCCGGTACATCACCATCGCATCACATAGTCGGAAAAGATCCGAAGATCTGCCTCGAAACACTGGCGTTATCCGCAGGTGAGCGTTAACAATGCCCCGGGGGCTGTCTG
Source organism: uncultured Actinomycetes bacterium (assembly GCA_963844695.1). GTDB lineage: Bacteria > Actinomycetota > Actinomycetes > Streptosporangiales > Streptosporangiaceae > RYN-230. Next base: position 114,814 of record CAWJPL010000039.1, on the reverse strand, counting down.
TGCCAGTCTCCGGGAACCCAACGAAGGGAATCTCCATGCGTCCAGTATTAAGAGGGAAGATCAGCTCGAGAGGGCTGCGGATCGGCGCGGCGGCCGGCCTCGCAGTCGCGACCGTAGCCTCGCTGGCGGCCATGCGCTCCGCTCCGGTCACCCCTGCGGGCGGTGGCTGCTCGCCGACCGTGTCCAAGCAGTTCTTCGGCAAGACCATTGAGCCGTACACCGGCAAGAACACCGCGGTCTTCCGCTACACGCTGACCAACTGCCGCGGCATGCGGGTCAGGGTCCTGAGCTTCGGCGGCATCATCCAGTCGATCGACGTCCCGTCCGCTCGCGGTCGCGAGGCCGACGTGGTACTGGGCTTCAAGACGCTGGCGGACTACGTGAAGTTTGACAGCCCGCCGGTGACCGCCAACGGCGGCCCGTACTTCGGCGAGACGATCGGCCGCTACGGCAACCGGATCGCCAAGGGCACGTTCAAGCTGAACGGCACGACCTACACGCTGCCGATCAACAACGGCGTGAACAGCCTGCACGGTGGCCTGGTCGGCTTCGGCAACCACGTCTGGGCGTCCAAGGCGGTGCGCGCGCCCGGCTCGGCCGGCGTGCAGCTGACGCTGGTCAGCCCCAACGGTGACTCCAGCGGGGCCGCCGGATCCCCGGGCTGCGTCGCCGCCTGCACCGGCTACCCGGCGCAGCTCACCGTGGTGGTGACGTTCACCCTGAACAACCGGGGCCAGATCGGCATCCACTACAAGGCCACCAACAACGACCCGAAGCTGTCCACGGTGCTCAACCTCACCAACCACAGCTACTTCAACCTGGCGGGCGAGGGTTCTGCGGCGGGCTCGGCCTACAGGCAGTTCGTCCAGATCAACTCCAATAACTACTCACCCACTGACAACACGCAGATCCCGCTCCCGCTGCCCCACGGGGTCCCGGTCGCGGGCACGCCGTTCGACTTCCGGGCGCCGCACACCATCGGCTCGCGGATCAGCGACGTGAGCGCGAACGACAACGTTCCGGCCAGCTTCGCGTCGGCCACCGGGGGCCTGAGCCAGCTGCTCATCGCCCAGGGTTACGACCACAACTGGATCCTGAACCCGCAGAGCGCCAGGACCACCGGTCCGGACGGCCTCAACCTGGCCGCCCGCGCCTTCGACCCGTCGAGCGGCCGGCTGCTGACCGTCTGGACCGACCAGCCCGGCGTGCAGTTCTACAGTGGCAACTTCCTCAACGGCACGCTGGTAGGCATCAGCGGCCACACCTACCGGCAGGGCGCGGGGTACACGTTCGAGACCCAGCACTTCCCGGACTCGCCCAACCAGCCGGCCTTCCCGTCCACCACTCTCGGCCCTGGGAAGACCTTCAACTCCACAACGATTTTCGCGTTCCACTCCTGATGCCTCGCCGGCTGTAGGCGCCGCGTAAGCGCCGCCTGCAGCCGGCCCGGCTCATCGCGGCCCGGGGGCCGCCGCCTTCCCGGCGGCCCCCGGGCCGCGGCATGCCGGCGCCGTGGCAAGTCCGCCCGCCGGTGTCGGCACCTGCTACTAGACTTCCTGCGTGGCGACCAAGGCGACCCAGGCACCCGCATCCGCACCCGGACCAGCGGAACGCCGGGAGCGGTTGCTCCTGCTCGACGGGCACTCCCTGGCCTACCGCGCGTTCTTCGCCCTGCCGCCCGAGAACTTCTCCACCACGACCGGGCAGCCCACCAACGCGGTCTACGGCTTCACCGCGATGCTCATCAACGTGCTCCGGGACGAGCAGCCGACCCACGTAGCGGTGGCCTTCGACCGCAGCGAGCCGACCTTCCGGCACGAGCAGTACGTGGAGTACAAGGCGAACCGGCGGGAGACCCCGGCGGACTTCCGCAGCCAGCTCAGCCTGATCTTCGAGGTGCTCGACGCACTCGGCATCCCGCGGTTGTCGGTGGCCGGCTACGAGGCTGACGACATCATCGCCACGCTGACCGTGGCGGCCACCGAGGCGGGCATGGACGTGCTCATCGTCAGCGGTGACCGGGACAACCTGCAGCTGGTCAACGACCACGTCACGGTGCTGATGACCCGGCGCGGCATCAGCGACATGACCCGGTTCACCCCCGAGGAGGTCGTGGCCAAGTACGGCCTGACGCCGGCCCAGTACCCGGACTTCGCCGCACTGCGCGGAGACCCGAGCGACAACCTGCCGAACATCCCGGGGGTGGGGGAGAAGACCGCGGCCCGGTGGGTCGCCGAGTTCGGCTCGCTCAGCCAGCTGGTGGACCGGGTCGACGAGGTCAAGGGCAAGGCCGGGGACAAGCTCCGCGAGCATCTCGGCTCGGTGCTGCGCAATCGGCAGCTGACCGAGCTGGCCCGGGACGTCCCGCTCGAGTCGGGCCCCGGTGACCTGCAGCCCGTGCCGTGGGACCGGGACCAGATCCACCAGCTCTTCGACACCCTCCAGTTCCGGGTCCTGCGCGACCGGCTGTACAGCACCCTCCCTAACGGCATCGTGAGCCAGGCGGGTGCGCCCGGCAGTGAGGTAGCCGGGCCGGAGCACGGCTTCGAAGTCGAGGTGTCGGTGCCCGGCCCCGATGAGCTGGCCGCCTGGCTGGACGAGCACGCCACCGGGACCGGCCGGGTCGGCCTGGCGATGCACGGGACCTGGGGCCGCGGCACCGGGACCCTGGACGGGCTGGCGCTGGCCGCTGCGGACGGGAACGGGGCCTCCGTCGACCCGGTCACGCTGACCGAGGACGACGAGCGGGCCCTGGCCGCCTGGCTGGCCGATCCGGACCAGCCCAAGGCCCTGCACGACGCCAAGGGGCCGATGCACGCGCTGGCCGCCCGGGGGCTGGAGCTGGGCGGCCTGACCAACGACACGGCGCTGGCGGCCTACCTGGCGCTGCCCGGGCAGCGCTCGTTCGACCTGGCCGACCTGGTCCTGCGTTATCTGGGCAAGGAACTGCGCGACGAGGGGACCGCCAGCGGCCAGCTCGCCTTCGACCTGGACGCCGCCGGCGACGACAGTGCGGAGGATGGAGACGCGGAGGCCGCCGTAGCCCTGGTGGTGCGCGCCCGGGCCACCGCGGAGCTGGCCGACGCCCTGGACGCGGACCTGCAGCAGCGCGGAGCCGCCCAGCTGCTCGCCGACGTCGAGCTGCCACTGGTCGGGGTGCTGGCCCGGATGGAGCGGGCCGGGATCGCGGCGGACACCCATCACTTCGCGGACATGTCCGCCAGCCTGGGTGGCGAGGTGAAAGCGGCCGAGCAGGCGGCGTTCACGATCATCGGGCACGAATTCAACCTCGGCTCGCCCAAGCAGCTCCAGGAGGTGCTGTTCACCGAGCTGGGACTGCCGAAGACCAAGCGGATCAAGACCGGCTACACCACTGACTCCGAGGCCCTGACCAGCCTGCTGGCGCAGACCGGCCACCCCGTGCTGGAGCACCTGCTCCGGCACCGGGACGTGGCCAGGCTCAAGAGCATCGTGGACTCCCTCATCCCGATGGCGGACGAGGACGGCCGGATCCACACCACGTACAACCAGATGATCGCGGCCACCGGGCGGCTCTCGTCCACCGATCCCAACCTGCAGAACATCCCCATCCGCACCGAGGAGGGCCGCCGGATCCGGCAGGGCTTCGTGGTCGGCGACGGGTACGAGACGCTGCTCACCGCGGACTACAGCCAGATCGAGCTGCGCATCATGGCCGACCTCTCCGGCGACAGCGCGCTGGAGGAGGCGTTCACCTCCGGCCATGACTTCCACGCGGAGACGGCGTCGCGGGTCTTCGGGGTGCCGCCCGAGGAAGTCACCGTCGAGATGCGCAGCCGGATCAAGGCGATGAACTACGGGCTGGCTTACGGCCTGTCCGCCTATGGGCTGTCCCAGCAGCTGCGTATCACCCCGGACGAGGCCCGGGCCCTGATGGACGAGTACTTCCAGCAGTTCGGCGGGATCCGTGACTACCTGTACGCCGTAGTGGACGAGGCCCGCAAGGACGGGTACACGCAGACCGTGCTCGGCCGCCGGCGCTACCTGCCCGACCTCACCTCAGACAACCGGCAGCGCCGGGAGATGGCCGAGCGGATGGCGCTCAACGCCCCCATCCAGGGCTCCGCCGCCGACATCATCAAGGTGGCCATGCTCCGGGTCGACGAGGCGCTCCGCGGCGAGGGCCTGCGCTCCCGGATGCTGCTCCAGGTGCACGACGAGCTGGTCTTCGAGGTCGCCCCCGGCGAGCTCGACACGCTGCGCGAGATGGTGCCGCGGGTCATGTGCGGCGCCTTTGACCTGCGGGTGCCGCTGCAAGTCTCGCTCGGCACCGGCCGGACCTGGGCTGAGGCCGGGCACTGAGTGCTGACCCGGAGGCCCGAGCCCCCGGAACCCCCAACGGCTCTGGCTGGGGACGGCTGTCGGTGCTCTCCCGCCGCACGTGGCTAGTCGCCGGGTCGGCGAGAACACGGCGCAGCCGTGTCCTCGCCGAGCCGGCGATCAACCCGGCAGTCGTTGCAGATGGCGTGCGTGCGGGGGCGGGCCAGCGGGGGTCCGGGGGCTCGGGCCCCCGGGCAGCAGAGAGATCCGGGAGTAAAAGGCGGCGAAATCGCGTTGAAAACTCCAGCGTGCAGGGCAGATGCGGGCGATAACGATCATGCGGCGATCGGGTACTCCGATTGACCGGGTGGCTGAGCTCTCATATCCTGAGCGCTGCGCCGTGTTCTGGTGCAGTCCGCCGTGGCCAGCAAAGTTACGGGCGGCCGAGAGGCCCCTCCGTGGCTCGCCGGGTCGGCCAGCCAAATCCAGTGCACCCTGTAGGCCCACCTGACGGGCCCTCGGTATGGCGCGTCCAAACTACTTTCTGTCCGCCGGAGCCAACCAACACATGACGAGCAGCACAGAGGCCAGCCCGACCCCCAAGGTGGCGGTCAACGACATCGGGTCGCAGGAAGCCTTCCTCGCCGCGATCGACGAGACCATCAAGTACTTCAACGACGGTGACATTGTCGAAGGCACTGTCGTCAAGGTCGACCGAGACGAGGTCTTGCTCGACATCGGCTACAAGACGGAGGGGGTCATCCCCTCCCGCGAGCTGTCGATCAAGCATGACGTGGACCCGAACGACGTGGTCAAGGTCAGCGACCACATCGAGGCCCTTGTCCTCCAGAAGGAGGACAAGGAGGGCCGCCTCATCTTGTCCAAGAAGCGGGCTCAGTACGAGCGCGCCTGGGGCACGATCGAGAAGATCAAGGACGACGACGGCGTGGTCACTGGCACCGTCATCGAGGTGGTCAAGGGCGGCCTGATCCTGGACATCGGCCTGCGCGGCTTCCTGCCCGCGTCGCTGGTGGAGATGCGCCGGGTCCGCGACCTCCAGCCCTACGTGGGCCGGGAGATCGAAGCCAAGATCATCGAGCTGGACAAGAACCGCAACAACGTGGTCCTGTCCCGCCGGGCGTGGCTGGAGCAGACCCAGTCCGAGGTGCGCCAGAACTTCCTGAACACGCTGCAGCGGGGCCAGATCCGCAAGGGCGTGGTGTCGTCCATCGTCAACTTCGGCGCCTTCGTGGACCTGGGCGGCGTGGACGGCCTGGTGCACGTGTCCGAGCTGTCCTGGAAGCACATCGACCACCCGGGTGAGGTCGTCGAGGTCGGCCAGGAGGTCACGGTCGAGGTACTGGACGTGGACATGGACCGGGAGCGGGTCTCCCTGTCGCTGAAGTCCACCCAGGAAGACCCGTGGCAGCAGTTCGCCCGGACCCACCAGATCGGCCAGGTCGTCCCGGGACGGGTCACCAAGCTGGTCCCGTTCGGTGCGTTCGTGCGGGTCGAGGAGGGCATCGAGGGCCTGGTGCACATCTCCGAGCTCGCGGACCGGCACGTCGAGATCCCCGAGCAGGTCGTGCAGGTCGGCGACGAGATCTTCGTCAAGATCATCGACATCGACCTGGACCGGCGGCGGATCAGCCTGTCGCTCAAGCAGGCCAACGAGGGCACGATCGGCGAGGCTGTCGGCGACGACTTCGACCCGACCCTCTACGGCATGCCCGCCACCTACGACGAGCAGGGCAACTACGTCTACCCGGACGGCTTCGACTCTGAGTCGGGCGAGTGGCTTGAGGGCTACGACACCCAGCGCGAAGAGTGGGAGCGGCAGTACGCGCAGGCCCGGTCCCGGTTCGAGGCGCACCGCCGCCAGGTCGCCGAGGCCCGCAGCAAGGCCGAAAGCGAAACCGGCGAAGATGCGGTCGCGACCGGCGCCAGCACGCACACGTCGGGTACGCCGGACGCGGGCAGCTCCGGGGGTGGCGCACTCGCGTCAGACGAGGCACTGGCCGCGCTGCGCGACAAGCTCTCCGGGGGCCAGAGCTAACGCCTTCGTCCCGGCACCGATCCATGATCGCCTCCGTTCTCCCGAGGCCGCGTCTTCGCGGGGCACGTCCCGCGAGGGCGCGGTCCCGGACTGGGCGATCATGGATCGGTGAGCAGCATGCTTAAGGTCGGCCTGACCGGCGGTATCGGCTCGGGCAAGAGCGAGGTCTCCCGCCGGCTGGCCAGCTACGGCGCCCTCATCATCGACGCGGACCAGGTGGCCCGCGAGGTCGTCGAGCCGCACACCTCCGGCCTGGCCCAGATAGTCGGCGTGTTCGGCACGGGGGTCCTGGCCGGGGACGGCACCCTGGACCGGCAGAAGCTGGGCGAGATCGTCTTCTACGACGCCGAGCTGCGGGCGAAGCTCAACGCGATCGTCCATCCGCTGGTGGGTGAGCGCATCCGCCAGCTGGAACAGGGCGCTGACGCAGGCGCGATCCTGGTCGAGGCCATCCCGCTGATCGCCGAGAACCAGCTGGCCGGCCTCTTCGACCTCGTCATCGTGGTCGACGTCCCGCCGCGGATCCAGGAAGACCGGCTGGTCCGTGACCGGGGGATGACCCGCGAGCAGGTCGCGGCGCGGGTGGCGGCCCAGGCCAGCCGGGAGGACCGGCTGGCCATCGCCGACATCGTGCTCGACAACTCCGGGTCCCTGGACGAGCTCGACCGCGAAGTCGGCGACCTCTGGACCGAACTCTGCCGCCGCGCGAACACCTAGCCGGGCCGGGCGCGGCGCCGGGGGCGCTGTTCTGTCAGACCCGGGAAATACAGTGGGTGGCGAGGCGGTTTAGTCCCGGGGAGGAGGCGGTAACGTGCGACCAGTTAGTGACCTGAAGCGGCGGGTGGCGCCGTTCGAGGTGGTCACGGACATGGTCCCGTCCGGCGACCAGCCGCGGGCGATCGCCGAGATGGAGCGCCGGGTGACCAGCGGCGACCGGGACACCGTCCTGCTCGGCGCGACCGGAACCGGGAAGACCGCCACGGTGGCCTGGCTGGCCGAGCGGGTGCAGCGGCCGGTACTGGTCATGCTGCCGAACAAGACGCTGGCGGCCCAGTTCGCGAACGAGCTGCGCGAGATGCTGCCGAACAACGCGGTCGAGTACTTCGTCTCCTACTACGACTACTACCAGCCCGAGGCGTACATCCCGCAGACCGACACCTACATCGAGAAGGACTCCTCGATCAACGACGAGGTAGAGCGGCTGCGCCACTCGGCGACCAACTCGCTGCTGACCCGCCGGGACACGATCGTGGTGGCCTCGGTCTCCTGCATCTACGGGCTCGGCACGCCCCAGGAGTACGTGGACCGGATGGTCCCGCTCCACGTCGGCGACACAATCGAGCGGGACACCCTGCTCCGGCGGCTGGTCGGCATGCAGTACGCCCGCAACGACCTGTCCTTCACCCGGGGCACCTTCCGGGTCCGCGGCGACACGATCGAGATCATCCCGGTGTACGAGGAACTCGCCGTGCGGATCGAGATGTTCGGCGACGAGATCGAGCGGCTGATGACGCTGCACCCGCTGACCGGCGAGGTGATCAGCGAGGACGAAGAGCTCTACATCTTCCCGGCGTCGCACTACGTGGCGGGGCCGCAGCGGATGGAGCGGGCCATCGCCGGGATCGAAGCCGAACTGGAAGAGCGGCTGGCGGAGCTGGAGAAGGCCGGCAAGCTGCTGGAGGCCCAGCGGCTGCGGATGCGCACCACCTACGACCTCGAGATGATGCGCCAGGTCGGCAGCTGCTCGGGCATCGAGAACTACTCGCGGCACATCGACGGCCGTGAGGCCGGGAGCCCGCCGAACACCTTGCTCGACTACTTTCCCGAGGACTTCCTCCTGGTCATCGACGAGTCACACAACACTGTCCCGCAGATCGGGGCGATGTACGAGGGTGACGTGTCACGCAAGCGGGCCCTGGTCGAGCACGGGTTCCGGCTGCCCAGCGCCATCGACAACCGGCCGCTCACCTGGGACGAGTTCTGCGAGCGGATCGGCCAGACGGTGTACCTGTCGGCCACCCCCGGCCCCTACGAGCTGCAGCGGGTGGGCGGCGACGTGGTCGAGCAGGTGATCCGGCCGACCGGGCTGATCGACCCTCAGGTGATCGTCAAGCCGACCAAGGGGCAGATCGACGACCTGGTCGACGAGATCAGGACCCGCGCGGAACGGTCGGAGCGGGTGCTGGTCACCACACTGACCAAGAAGATGGCCGAAGACCTCACCGACTACCTGCTGGAACTCGGCATCCGGGCGCGCTACCTGCACAGCGAGGTGGACACGCTGCGCCGGGTAGAACTGCTCCGTGAGCTGCGGGTCGGCGAGTACGACGTGCTGGTCGGGATCAACCTGCTCCGCGAGGGACTGGACCTGCCTGAGGTGTCGCTGGTGTCCATTCTGGACGCCGACAAGGAGGGCTTCCTGCGGTCAGGCACCTCACTGATCCAGACCATCGGCCGGGCCGCGCGGAACGTCTCCGGCCAGGTGCACATGTACGCCGACTCGGTCACCCCGTCCATGCAGCGGGCGATCGACGAGACCGACCGGCGGCGGGCCAAGCAGGTGGCCTACAACACCGAGCACGGCATCGACCCGACCCCGCTGCGCAAGCGGATCGCGGACATCCTCGACCAGCTGGTCCGGGAGGACGCGGACACCGAGAAGCTGATCGGCGGGAGCGGGCGGCAGCAGAGCCGGGGCAAGACCCCGGTGCCGGGACTGTCCTCGCGGGTGCGGGCCTCGGCCAGCGGTGCGGGCGAGGGCGAAGGCGGCGGGGCCGCGCGTGGCGATCTCATCGCCCTGATCGCCCAGCTGACCGACCAGATGCACACGGCCGCCGCGGAGCTGCAGTTCGAGGTCGCGGCCCGGATCCGGGACGAGATCCGGGAACTGAAGCAGGAACTTCGCGGCATGCAGGCCGCCGGCGTCTGATTCGCCAGGTTTGTGCTGGTCGACGCGGGCTGGCCCGCGTTTGCTGCCACTGATCGTGGCGAGTTTTAACTGAGCGGAACCACTGGCGCCTCTGCACACGTCGAAGGTTTTGTAGTCCAGGGCACTGAACGGTCCAGGCCGCCGCTCAGTGCCCTGGGCGCACTGCTTTCCGGCCTGGTCCCGAGTGACATGAACAGGAACGGAGACCACTATGCGTGTGCCCGTTACCCTTTCCAGCCGTCTCACCCGCGCGGGCCTGCTCGTCGCGGCGGCCGCCGCTGCCGCCACCGTGGCAGCCGGTTGCGGCAGCCAGGTGGCGACCACGACCAGTGCGGCCCAGCCGGCCAGCTCGCGCCCGGCGACCCCGGGCGGCATCAACCCGGGCGGTCCCGTGTCGACGGGCAGCGCAGCCCTGTGCTCGAGGCAGGCAGCGGTGACCCGGCTGGTGGTCACCCGGGTCAGCGCCCTGCCCCGGAACCACCTCCACTTCACCTTCCCCGGCGGGGTCACGGTGTCCAGCCCCGAGCGGGCGCGCGCCGTGGCCAGGATGGTGTGCGGGCTGCCCCCCATGGCCCAGGGGGTCATGAACTGCCCGGCCGACTGGGGGGTCAGCTACCGGCTCAGCTTCGCCGCGGGCTCCGGGAGGCTTCCCGGTGGTGACCGCCGGGGCCGGCGGCTGCGGCGTGGTGACCGGTGCCGGCCCGGTGCGCCGGACGGCCAGCGTGCCCGGCTTCTGGACCGTCCTGGCCCATGCCATGGGCGTCAGCGGGAGCGCGGCCCTGCAGGGCACCCGCCAGGACATCCACAGCGGCGGCCCGGTCAGCTGAGGCACCGGCCCGGTCAGCTCAGGCGCTGGCCCGGTCAGCTCAGGCACCGGCCCGGTGGCAGGCACCCGCGCTGGTAGGTTCGCAGGGCCTGATACCAGCCGGAAGGGTGAGCATGACCTGGGTGCTATTCGACTACGGCGGCGTGATCTGTGAACTTCAGTCCGAGGCCGACCGGGCCCGGCTGGCCAGCGCTTCCGGCGGGCCGGCCGCAGACTTCGAGGCGGCCTACTGGCGATACCGGCTGGACTATGACCGGGCCGCGCTGGACGTCACCACGTACTGGCAGCAGGTCGCGGCCGATCTGGGCCGCTCCTACAGTGGCGCGGAGATCGCCGAGCTGAGCAGGCTGGACTGCGCGTCCTGGCTGACTTTGCAGCCCGGCACCGTGGACCTCATCACCGGGCTGGCCGCGGCGGGCCAGCGGCTCGCCGTGCTGTCGAACGCGCCCGCCGACGTGGCCGAGGCCGTGCACGCCCTGCCGGTGGCCGGATACTTCGAGCACCTGGTGTTCAGCTGCGAGCTTAAGTCGGCCAAGCCGGATCCGGAGTGCTTCCGGGCCGCTCTCGCGGTGCTGGGTGCCGGGCCCGGGGACGTCATCTTCCTGGACGACCGGCCCGGCAACGTCGCCGCGGCCGCCGCGCTGGGCATGGTGAGCTTCCAGTTCACCGGCGCCGCCGCCGCCCGCGCCGACCTGGCCCGGCGCGGCATCGCACCCAGCGGACTCCCCGCGTAGTGTCGTAATCGTGTTGGTCAGCCTGGTGGCGGGGGTCGTGGCGGCCCTGTGCTACGGGGTCGCCTCGGTCATGCAGGCCGTGGCGGTACGCGCGGCGAGCCGCCGGACTCCCGGCGGCGGGGTGCCTGGCACGGCGCTGGGCAGCGTGGATCCCGGCCTGATCGTCCGGATGCTGCGCCAGTGGCGGTTCGTAGCCAGCCTCGGGCTGGACCTGATCGGTTTCCTGGCCCAGCTGGTGGCGCTGCGGCGGCTGCCGGTGTTCGCCGTCCAGGCCATGGTGGCCGGCAGCCTGGCCGTGACCGCGGTGCTCGCGGCCTGGCTGATCAACGTGCAACTCGCCTGGCGGGAATGGCTGGCCGTAGCGGGTGTCGTGGTGGGGGTGGGCCTGCTGGGCACGTCGGCCGGAGCGCAGGGCGCGCGTGGCGTCAGCGAGCCGTTCAAGCTGGCCCTCCTCCTGGCCGTGGTGGGGGTGGCCGGGGCCGGGCTGCTGGCCTCCCGGCTCGCCGTCCCGGCCCGCACGCCCGCGCTGGGCGCCATCGCAGGGCTGGGCTACGGCGTGGTCGCCGTGGCGGCACGGGTGCTGCCCGGGTACTCCCCGCCGGAACTGCTGCGTGACCCGGCCACGTACGCCCTGGTGGCCGCGGGCGTGGTGTCGTTCATGCTCTACGCCACCGCGCTGGACAGCGGCAGCGTCACGGTGGCCACGGCCGCGGTCGTCCTGGCCGAGACCGCGCCACCGGCCCTCATCGGGATCCTTTTCCTCGGTGACCACACCCGGCCGGGGCTGACCCTTCTCGCGGTAGTGGCGTTCGCGCTGGCCGTGACCTGCGCGGTTCTCCTGGCCCGGTTCGGCGAGGCGAGGGAAGACGGTGAGGCTGGCCGTCGCGGTGGCCTGCCGCAGCGCAAAGACGGCGAGCCGAGCACGTCGACGGCGTGCTGAGCGGCCGTCCATCCTCTACGGTGGAGCTTGTCTACCTTGGAGTTGGGCAGGGCCGCGGGGGTCCCTTGCGTGTCTGGCCGTCAGGCGGTGTATGAGGGCTGATATCCTGATGGTCCGTGGACTAGGCGGGATTCCCGCATGACACCGACCACGGGAGCCTTGTGTTGGCTGCGGCACCGCACGCATCACGGCAATCTTTGACACGTCACCTCTTCGTCACCGGGGGAGTTGCCTCGAGTCTGGGCAAGGGGCTGACCGCCTCCAGCCTGGGACGGCTGCTCAAGCTTCGTGGCCTGAACGTCACGATGCAGAAGCTTGACCCCTACCTGAACGTCGATCCCGGCACCATGAACCCGTTCCAGCACGGTGAGGTGTTCGTCACCGACGACGGGACCGAGACCGACCTGGACGTCGGGCACTACGAGCGCTTCCTTGACACGCGGCTGCGTGGCTCGGCCAACGTCACCACGGGGCAGATCTACTCCAGCGTGATCGCCAAGGAGCGGCGCGGTGACTACCTGGGCGACACCGTTCAGGTCATCCCGCACATCACCAACGAGATCAAGGCCCGCATCATGGATATGGGCGGCCCGGGCATCGACGTGGTCATCACGGAGGTGGGCGGGACCGTCGGCGACATCGAGTCGCAGCCGTTCCTGGAAGCCATCCGGCAGATCAGGCACGAGATCGGCCGCGACCGGTGCTTCTTCCTGCACGTCTCGCTGCTGCCCTACATCGGCCCGTCCGGTGAGCTGAAGACCAAGCCCACCCAGCACTCCGTGGCCGCGCTGCGCAGCATCGGCATCCAGCCCGACGCGATCGTGTGCCGCAGCGACCGGCCCATCAGCGACGGGCTCAAGCGGAAGATCAGCCTCATGTGTGACGTGGACGAGGAGGCCGTGGTCTCCGCGGTGGACGCCCCGTCCATCTACGACATCCCGAAGGTCCTGCACACCGAGGGGCTCGACGCCTACGTGGTGCGGCGGCTCGGACTGCCTTTCCGGGACGTGGACTGGAGCGACTGGGACGATCTGCTGCGCCGGGTGCACCGGCCGGCCCACAGCGTCACGATCGCCCTGGTCGGCAAGTACGTCGACCTGCCCGACGCGTACCTGTCGCCTGCCGAGGCGCTGCGGGCCGGCGGCTTCGCTAACGACGCGCGGGTGAACATCCGGTGGGTGACCAGCGACGACTGCCAGACACCCGAAGGCGCGGCACGCCAGCTCGCCGACGTGGACGGGGTCCTGGTCCCGGGCGGCTTCGGGGTACGGGGCATCGAGGGGAAGCTCGGGGCCGTCCGCTACGCCCGCGAGAACGGCATCCCGCTGCTGGGCCTGTGCCTCGGACTGCAGTGCGCCGCCATCGAGGTCGCCCGGGACGTGGCCGGGCTGCCCGGGGCGAACAGCTCCGAGTTCGACCCGGACACCCCGGATCCAGTCATCGCGACCATGACGGACCAGCAGGACGTGGTGGCGGGCGAGCGCGACATGGGCGGCACCATGCGGCTGGGGCTGTTCCCCGCCGTGCTCGCCCAGGGGTCCCTGGTCCGTGAGCTGTACGGGACCGACATGGTGGAAGAGCGGCACCGGCACCGCTACGAGGTCAACAACGCCTACCGCCCCGTCCTGGAAGAGGCCGGGCTGATCAGCTCCGGCTTGTCGCCCGACGGGCGTCTCGTCGAGTTCGTCGAGCTGTCCCGGGAGGTCCACCCGTTCTTCGTGGCCACCCAGGCGCATCCTGAGTTCCTGTCCCGGCCCACCCGCGCACATCCCCTGTTCGCCGGGCTGGTCGCCGCGGCGCGGGAGCGGGCCAGGTCGCTCAGCCGCGGTGGCGCAGCTCTCGGCCACCCGGCCGCGGCCAGCGCATGACCTGCGAGGAAGCCTCGCTGCCCGGGCCGGGCCCGGAGGAACCGGCTCCCCTGAGTGACATACCGGAGAGCTGGCCGGTGCTCTCCTCGGTGGTGCAGGCCCGCGGCCCGATCGTGACCCTGCGTACCGACCAGGTGCAGATGCCCGATCACGAGGTGGCGGACCGGCAGGTGGTGGAGCATCCGGGCGCGGTGGTGATCGTCGCCCTGGACGATGCGGGCCAGGTGCTGATGATCCGCCAGTACCGGCACCCGGTGGCCCACGTGCTCTGGGAGCTGCCCGCGGGCCTGCGGGACGTCCGCGGGGAGCCGCTGCGGGCCACCGCCGAGCGGGAACTGCTGGAGGAGACGGGATACCGGGCCCGCGACTGGCGGATCCTGGTCGACTTCTACCCCTCCCCGGGTATCAGCACCGAGTGGATCCGCGTCTTCCTGGCCCGCGACCTGGTGGAGGTGCCGGCAGCGCAGCGCGACTTCGTACCCCGGCACGAGGAGACCCAGCTGCAGATCCGCTGGGCCGGCCTGGACGAGGCACTGGACCGGTTCATCGCCGGCGACCTGCACAATGGTTCTACCGCCGTGGGTATCTTGTCCGCGTACGCCGCTCGGAGCAGCGGCTTCACCGGCCTGCGGCCCGCGGAGGCGGGTGACGGCTGATCGGTGGCGAGTCCGCCAGGACACTGGACCGCCAGGCGCTCAGTCCGTCAGGCTCGCCGCACCCGGCAATGGGGCCGGATGCGGAGTTACGAAGAGAGGGCTTGCAGCCATGAAGGTAGGCGTTCCCAAAGAGGTCAAGAACCATGAGTACCGGGTGGCCATCACCCCAGCCGGCGTTCATGAGCTGACCCGCAGCGGCCACGAGGTATTCATCGAGCGTGACGCGGGAACCGGGTCCTCCATCCCGGACGAGGACTTCGTCACCGCGGGCGCGGTCATCCTGCCCACCGCGGACGACGTCTGGCAGACCGGGGACCTGATCCTCAAGGTCAAGGAGCCGGTGGCCGAGGAGTACCACCGGATGCGCAAGGACCAGGTGCTGTTCACCTACCTGCACCTCGCGGCCTCACGGCCCTGCACCGACGCGCTGCTCGACTCCGGTATTACCGCGATCGCCTACGAGACCGTCCAGCTGCCGGACAAGTCGCTGCCGCTGCTGGCCCCCATGTCCGAGGTAGCGGGCCGGATGGCCCCTCAGGTCGGCGCGCATCACCTGCAGCGTGACGGAGGCGGCCGGGGTGTGCTCATGGGCGGGGTGTCCGGTGTCTACGCGGCCAAGGTGGTGGTCCTCGGCGCGGGCGTCTCCGGCATGAACGCGGCCGCCATCGCGCTGGGCATGCAGGCCGAGGTCCTGCTGGTGGACAAGAACGTGGCCCGGCTGCGCTCGGCCGACGCGATCTACCAGGGGCACTGCCAGACCGTCGCGTCCAACGCCTACGAGATCGAGCGGGCGGTGATCGACGCCGACCTGGTCATCGGAGCGGTGCTGGTGCCGGGTGCGAAGGCTCCCGAGCTGATCTCCGACGATCTGGTGTCCCGGATGAAGCCCGGCTCGGTGCTGGTGGACATCGCCATCGACCAGGGCGGCTGCTTCGCGGGCTCGCGCCCGACCACGCACGCCGATCCCACCTACCGGGTGCACGACACGCTGTTCTACTGCGTGGCGAACATGCCCGGGGCCGTGCCGCACACCTCGACCTACGCGCTGACCAACGTCACGCTGCCCTTCGTGGTGGAACTGGCCAACCGGGGCTGGCGTGACGCGCTGCGCGCCGACCCCGCGCTGGCGCTCGGACTGCACACCCACGAGGGCAGCCTGACCTGCCAGCCAGTCGCGGACGCGCACGGGCTGCCGTCGATACCGCTCACCGAGGCGCTCAGCTGACCACGACCGGGTCGGTCACCGTCACGGGCGCGGTCCGCCGCTATCTCGACCACCTCACGGTGGAGCGTGGGCTGGCCGTGCACACGCTGGCTGCGTACCGGCGTGACCTGCTCCGCTATGAGGCGACCCTGGCCGCACGCGGCCGGAGGGTGATCGGTGAGGTCACCACGGACGACGTGGCGGCCTTCCTGGCCGGGCTGCGCGAAGGCGATGACGACCATTCGCCGCTCGCGGCCAGTTCGGCGGGCCGGGCCGTGGTGGCGGTCCGCGGACTGCACGCGTTCGCGGCTGCCGAGGGGCTGGCCGGCTCCGACCCGGCCAGCCTGGTGCACCCGCCGCCCAGCCCGCGGAAGCTGCCCCGCGCGATCGGGGTGCCGGAGGTGGAGCGGCTGATCGCCGCCGCGGGCGGCCCTGCGGACGGCGGTGCGGAGGGCGATGCCCTGCGCCCGCTGCGTGACCGGGCCCTGCTCGAGCTGCTGTACGGGACGGGGGCCAGGATTTCCGAGGCCGTCGGGCTCGACGTCGACGACCTTGGCTTCCTGGCCGTGGCGGCCAGCGCCGCCGAGGCCGGGGCGGGCCCTCCCGGGCTGGCGCTGGCCGGGCCGCAGGCGCCGCCCGCCACCGTCCGGCTGGCCGGCAAGGGGGGCAAGGACCGGGTCGTGCCCGTGGGCCGGTACGCCCGTGAGGCGCTGGAGGCCTACCTCGTCCGGGCCCGGCCGACGCTGGCCGCCGCGGCCCGCCGGGCGTCCGCCAGCCCGGCCGTGTTCCTGAACGCCCGGGGCGGGCGGCTCACCCGGCAAGGCGCCTGGGGGGTGCTCAAGGCGGCCGCTGACCGGGCCGGCCTGGGCGGGGTCTCCCCGCACACGCTGCGGCACTCCTACGCCACGCACCTGCTCGACGGCGGGGCGGACGTGCGGGTGGTGCAGGAACTGCTCGGGCACGCTTCGGTGACCACCACGCAGATCTACACCATGGTGACCGTGGACAAGCTCCGCGAGGTGTATTCGGCCGCCCACCCCCGCGCTCTCGGCTAGCCAGGATCCGAATGGCCCTCGATTACCTGGTCTTACGGTGCTTGCCTCAGGAGTCGCGTTAGTCAATGAACCCCGAACCGCCCGCTCGCGCAGGCCCTGCGGGCCTACGCTCGTTGAGCTCTGCTGGCTAATCACCCCGAACCGCCCGCTCGCGCAGGCCCTGCGGGCCTACGCTCGTTGAGGCGGTATTGACCAACGCTCCGGTGAGTCGGCTTGCCGGCGGGCAGGGCAGGGCCTAGAGTCCCGGTTCCAGCGGAGGTTTTAACCCATCCGCCGGGGAGGTGCAGCAGATGGTAGCAGGGGCGCACTTGGTGGCGGCGCAGCCAGGTTCTATCGGGCCCACGGGCCGGCCTCTGCCGGCCTTCCCAGATCCGGAACCTCTGCTCAGCCACGGACCCGCGCGCATCGTCGCGGTCTGCAACCAGAAGGGCGGGGTGGGGAAGACCACCACCACCATCAACCTGGGCGCTGCGCTCGCCGAGAACGGGCGCCGCGTGCTGCTGGTGGACTTCGACCCGCAGGGCGCGCTGTCCGTAGGCCTGGGCATCCAGCCGCATGAGCTCGAGTACACGATCTACAACCTGCTGATGGAGCGCAGGCTGCCCGCGGCCGACGTGGTGTTCAAGACCAGCATGCACGGCATGGACCTGCTGCCCAGCAACATCGACCTGTCCGGGGCGGAGGTTCAGCTGGTGCACGAGGTCGGCCGGGAGTTCGTCCTCGGCGGCGTGCTGGAGCCGCTGCTGCCCGAGTACGACGTCGTTCTCATCGACTGCCAGCCCTCGCTGGGCCTGCTCACCGTGAACGCGCTGGCCTGCGCGGCCGGGGTCCTGGTCCCGCTGGAGTGCGAGTACTTCGCCATGCGCGGGGTGGCCCTGCTGCTGGAGACCATCGACAAGGTGTCGAGCAGGCTCAACCCGCGGCTCGGCATCGACGGGCTGCTGGCCACGATGTATGACTCCCGGACGCTGCATTCCCGCGAGGTCCTCGCCGAGGTGGTCAAGGGGTTCGGCGACAAGGTGTTCCACACGGTGATCAACCGCACCGTGCGGTTCCCCGACGCCACGGTGGCCGGCGAGCCGATCACCAGCTTCGACCCCTCGTCCAACGGGGCGAATTCCTACCGGGAACTGGCCCGGGAGGTGCTGGAGCGGTGGCATCTGTCACAGCAAGCCGAAGCCCAGTGACGCAAGCGCACTGAGCAAGCCCAAACCGAGCAAGCATCAGTAAAGCAGGCACAGTGAAGCGGGAATGGGGAGGCGGGTGGGGCGCGGGTCCCGTCCGCGACGGGTAAGCCTGCCGGGCGTCGCCGAGCTGCTCCGGCCGGCCACGCCGGGTCCGTCCGCACCTGGCCCGTCCACCGGGGATGGCCGTCAGGCCAGCGGGCGTGAGTCCCACTCCCAGAAGATCACGGTCTACCTGTCCGCTGGTGAACTTCTTGACCTCGAACGGGCCCGGCTGGCCCTTCGCGGTTACGGGATCACCGTGGATCGTGGCAGGCTGGTCCGGGAGGCCATCGCAGTGCTGCTGGCTGACCTGGACGCCGAGGGCGAGACGAGCCTGCTGGCCGGGCGATTGAGAGATACCACGTGAGGTGGCGGACTGCCGGTGATGCGTACGGTGACGGCTGAACCCGGTGAGCCCAGTGGCAATGGGCACAGTGGTGAGGCTGCGCCGGGCACCGAGCCGGGCGGGTTCGAGGTCCACCTTGACGTCTTCGAGGGACCTTTCGACCTGCTGCTCGGCCTGATCTCCAAGCACAAGCTCGATATCACCGAGGTCGCTCTCTCCCAGGTGACAGACGAGTTCATCGCCTACATCCGCGCCCTGGCCGACGGCTGGGACCTGGATCAGGCCAGCTATTTCCTGCTGGTGGCCGCGACCCTGCTCGACCTGAAGGCCGCGCGGCTGCTGCCGAGCGGCGAGGTCGAGGACGAGGAAGACCTCGCCCTGCTGGAGGCCAGGGACCTGCTGTTCGCCCGGCTCCTGCAGTACCGCGCCTACAAGGAGGTCGCGGCGGTGTTCGCGGGCCGGATGACGGTCCAGGGCCGCCGGTTCGCCCGGCGGGTGCCGATGGAACCGGAGTTCGCTGAGCTGCTCCCCGAAGTCCTGCTGGGCCTGGGAGCGGCGGAGTTCGCTGCGATCGCCGCCCGGGCCCTGGCGCCCCGCCCGGTACCCGAGGTATCCACCGAGCACTTGCACTCGCCGACGACCACCGTCCGCGAGCAGGCCGACATCATGGCGGCCCAGCTCCGCCGGCTCGGCCGGGCGACGTTCCGCCGCCTGTCCGCGGACTGCTCGGGGACCTACGAGGTCGTGGCCCGCTTCCTGGCCCTGCTCGAGCTATACCGGGAAGGGAGCGTCTCGTTCGATCAGGTGACCCCGCTCGGTGAGCTGTACGTGACCTGGGTGGCGGAGCCCGGCCCCGACGAACAGACCGGGCCGTCCCCGGAGGCCGTGGTGGCCGCCGACGCCGAGGAGGAATACGGGTGAGCATGGAGGACCAGGTAAGCCCGGCCGGTGACGCCGACGGCGCGGCCGGCCCCGGGGACAGTGAAGCGATCCCCGGAAACGGCGATCCGGCCTCCCTGGACCGCGGGCCTGACGGCGCCAGCGGGCAGAGCGGTCCCGCTGGGGAGCGGCCGGACCCGGCGGACGGTGACGCCGACCTCGTCGATGGGCCTGGCGGCCCCGGGTTGCGGGCCAGCCTGGAGGCGATCTTGCTGGTCGTGGACGAGCCGGTGGCCGAGGTCGTCATCGCGCAGGTCCTGGAACGCCCGCGTGGCGAGGTCGCGGCGGCCCTGCGCGATCTGGCCGCGTCCTACGACGCCGAGCAGCGCGGCTTCGACCTGCGCGAGGTAGCGGGTGGCTGGCGCTTCTACACCCGGGCCGAGTGCGCGCCCGTGGTCGAGCGGTTCGTCCGGGACGGGCAGGAGGTGCGGCTGACCCAGGCCGCCCTGGAGACGCTGGCCGTGGTGGCGTACCGGCAGCCGGTGAACCGGGCGCGGGTGTCCGCGGTCCGCGGCGTCAACTGCGACAGCGTGCTGCGCACGCTGACGCTCCGGGGACTGGTGGAAGAGGCCGGCACCGAGAGCGAGACGGGGGCTATTCTCTACCGCACGACCGGGTATTTCCTGGAGCGGCTCGGCCTGGCCAGCCTGGAGGAACTCCCGGACCTCGCCCCCTTCCTGCCAGAGCACGTCGAAGATGTTGAGGATGCGGTTGATGAGCACCAGGGGGCCTGACGAGGACGAGGACGAAGGCCGGGACAGCCTGATCGACGTGCCGGGCGGCGTGCGGCTGCAGAAGGTGCTCGCCGCAGCGGGCGTGGGCAGCCGCCGGCACTGCGAGGAGCTGATCGGTGAGGGCCGGGTCGAGGTCGACGGGGAGACCGTGCGCCGGTACGGCGCCCGGGTTGACCCGCAGCACCAGATCATCCGGGTGGACGGGATGCGCATCCCATCCCGCCAGGACCTGGTCTATCTCGCGCTGAACAAGCCCGCCGGCGTCCTCACGACCATGTCCGACGACCGGGGGCGGCCGACGATCGCGGACTTCCTGGGCGACTACCCAGAGCGGCTGTACCACGTGGGCCGGCTCGACTATGACACCGAGGGCCTGATGCTCCTCATGAACGACGGCGAGCTGGCCCACCGGCTGGCCCACCCCAGCTACGGGGTGCTCAAGACCTACCTGGCCGACGTGCCCGGCCCGCTGCCCCGCGACGTCGGCCGGCGGCTGCTGTCCGGTGTCGAACTGGAGGACGGGGTCGCGAGCGCGGACAAGTTCCGGGTGGTCGAGCAGGCCGGGTCCCGGGCTCTGGTGGAGCTCACCCTGCACGAGGGGCGCAAGCACATCGTGCGGCGGATGCTGGCTGAGGTCGGCCACCCGGTCAGCCGGCTGGTCCGTACCCATGTCGGGCCCATCGCGCTCGGGTCGCAGCGCCCCGGAACGACCCGCCCGCTCACCACCCGTGAGATAGGTGAGCTGTACGCGGCCGTCGGTCTGTAACCTGGCGGGTAGCAGCGGGCCAGGAGGAAGTCCTCGGACCTGACGGCATGAAGGAGCAGGCTGGTGGCGGTCAGGGCGATCCGCGGCGCGGTCCAGGTGGACGCGAACGAGCGGGAGGCGATCCTCGAGGGCACGACCGAGCTCGTGGCTGAGGTCATGACGCGGAACAGCCTGGGCACCGACGACGTGATCAGCGTGGTCTTCACGGCCACCCCCGACCTCACCGCCGAGTTCCCCGCCCTGGCGGCCCGGAAGATCGGCTTCCAGGACGTGCCCCTGCTGTGCGGTACGGAGATCGCGGTGCCGCACGCACTGCCCCGCGTGGTGCGGCTGCTCATGCACATCGAGACCGCCAAGCCGCGCTCGGCCATGCAGCACGTCTACCTGCGCGGCGCCGCGGCGCTGCGGCTGGACATCGCACAGTGACCTCAGCGGCCGAGACCTCACCGGCCAGTGTCATCGTCATCGGGACCGGGCTGATCGGGACCTCGGTGGCGCTCGCGTTGCGGCCCCAGGGCGTGACCGTCTGGCTCGCTGACTCTGATCCGGCGGCGGCCCGGCTGGCCGCCGACATCGGGGCGGGCGCGGTGCTTCCCGGTGACGTGCCCGAAGGACCGCCGCCCGGGGGGCCCGCCGACGTGGCGGTGCTGGCCGTGCCGCCGCAGGCGGTGGCGCCTACCCTGGCCCGGGCCCAGGCGGCCGGGCTGGCCCGCTGGTACACCGACGTGGCCAGCGTGAAGTCGCTGCCAGTCAGGCAGGCCCAGGCGGCCGGCTGCGACATGGCCTCGTTCGTGCCCGGGCACCCGCTGTCCGGGCGGGAGCGGTCCGGGCCAGCCGCGGCGCGCGCAGACCTGTTCCTCGGCCGTCCCTGGGTGATCTGCCCCGATCCGCCGGTCCCGGCCGCGGGTCTCGCGGCGATCGAGGCCCTGGCCCGGATCTGCGGCGCTGAGCCGGTCCAGGTCAGCGCGGCCGAGCATGACCGGTGGGTGGCCCTGGTGTCGCACGCGCCGCACGTGCTGTCCGCGGCCATGGCCGCCCGGCTGGCCGACGCCAGCGACGGGGCGCTCTCCCTCGCGGGTCAGGGCCTGCGCGACGTGACCCGGATCGCGGCCGGCGACACCGGGCTGTGGACCCAGATCCTGGCGGCCAACGCGGCGCCGGTCGCGGACGTGCTCGCCGCGGTGGCGGCCGACCTGGCCGCGGTGGCCGAGGCCCTGGCGGACACCGCCCTGGCCGCTGGCCCCGGCGGCCCGGACCTGAAGGTCCTGGCCGCCCTGCTGGAGCAGGGCGGCGCCGGGGTGGCCCGGATCCCGGGCAAGCGGGGTGGCCCCGCCCGCGCCGAAGCGGCCGTCCAGGTCGTGATCCCTGACCGGCCTGGCGAACTGGCCCGGCTGTTCCAGGCGGCGGGTGCGGCCGGGGTCAACATCGAGGACATCGGCATCGAGCATTCTCCCGGCCTGCCGGTGGGCGTGGCCGAACTAACGGTCCACCCGGAGGCCGTCGCACGGCTGACCGAGGCACTCGCGGCTAATGGATGGCCCGTGCGCCGGTAGCATCGCCCTCGTGACCGACTGCCTCATCATTGCCGTGGACGGCCCTGCGGGGTCCGGCAAATCCAGTGCCGCCCGCGGGGTCGCACGTAGCCTGGGCCTGCGCTACCTGGACACCGGGGCCATGTACCGCGCCCTGACCTGGTGGATGCTGCACCACGGAGTTCCGGTGGGCAGCGCCGAGGCGGTGGCCGCCCAATCCGGGCGGCCGGTGATCGAGGTGAGCAGCGACCCCGGCAGCCCGGCCATCAGCGTGGACGGCACCGACGTGACGGCCCAGATCCGGACCCGGCAGGTATCCAACGCGGTCAGCGCGGTCGCCTCGGTCCCCGAGGTGCGCACCCGCCTGGTGGCCATGCAGCAGGAGATCATCGCCGGGACCTGCGCCGCCGGCGCCGGCATCGTGGCCGAGGGCCGGGACATCGGCACCGTCGTCGCCCCGGACGCCCCGGTCAAGGTGTACCTGACGGCGAGCGAGAGCATCCGCGCCGCGCGGCGCAGTGCGGACCTGGCCGCGGACCCCTCGGTCACCGTGGCCCTGACCCAGGCCGAGCAGCAGCGGCGCGACCACGCCGACGCGGCCCAGATGGCCAAGGCCCGGGATGCCGTGCTGATCGACTCCACCGCCCTGAACCTGGATGAGGTCATCAGCGTGATCGTGGGCCTGGCCCGCGAGCGGGCTGACGCGGCGTGGTCGCGATGAGCGGGCCCACGCTGGACGGCGACGGGGACTACTGGGACGGCGTCAGCGAGCCGGGGGAGGCCGGGGACGACGCGACTGACGTCCGGGTCCCGGTGCTCGCGGTGGTCGGACGGCCCAACGTCGGCAAGTCCACCCTGGTCAACCGGATCCTCGGCAGCAGGCAGGCGGTGGTCCAGGATGTTCCCGGGGTCACCAGGGACCGGGTGAGCTACGACGCCACCTGGCGGGGCCGCGCGTTCACGGTGGTGGACACCGGCGGCTGGGAACCGTTCCCGGGAGCCGAGGAAGGCCAGAATCGGCGCGAGCTGGCCGAGCAGGTCACGGCGCAGGCCCGGGTGGCCGTGGAGGCCGCCGACGCGGTGCTGTTCGTGCTGGATGCGGTGGTCGGCGTGACCGACGCCGACGATGCCGTCGCCGCGGTGCTGCGGCGGGCGGGCAAGCCGGTTGTCGTTGCGGCTAACAAGGTGGACGACACCATTGCGGAACCTGCCGCTACGGCGCTGTGGTCGCTCGGCCTGGGCGAGCCTCAGCCGGTAAGCGCGCTGCACGGACGGGGGAGTGGTGACCTGCTGGATGCCATCCTCGAAGCGCTGCCGGAGACCCCGAGCGAGAAGTTCGGCGAGTCCGGCGGGCCGCGCCGGGTGGCGCTCATCGGCCGGCCGAACGTGGGCAAGTCCAGCCTGCTGAACAAACTCGCCGGGCAGACCCGGGTGCTGGTGGACGAGGTGGCGGGCACCACCCGCGACCCGGTTGACGAGCTGATCGAGCTGGGCGGCATCACGTGGCGGTTCGTGGACACCGCGGGGATCCGGCGCCGGGCCAACCAGAGCCAGGGTGCGGACTTCTACGCGGCGCTGCGCACCGCGGGGGCGCTGGAGCGGGCCGAGGTCGCCGTGGTCCTGGTGGACGCGAGCGAGCCGCTCACCGAGCAGGACCTGCGGATCATCTCGATGGTGATCGACGCCGGGCGGTCCCTGGTCATCGCCTACAACAAGTGGGACCTGGTGGACGAGGACCGGCGGGAGCAGCTGGACCGGGAAATCGACCGGCAGTTGCACACGGCGCGCTGGGCGCCGCGGGTCAACATCTCCGCGGTCACCGGGCGGCACGTGGACCGGCTGGTCCCCGCGATCGAGCTGGCCCTGGACAGCTGGGAGTTGCGGGTGCCCACCGGGCGGCTCAACGCGTGGGTGAACGAGGTGACCGCGGCCACCCCGCCGCCGTCCCGCAGTGGCCGGCAGCCGCGGATCATGTTCGCGACCCAGGCGGGCGTCCGGCCGCCGCACTTCGTGCTGTTCACCACGGGATTCCTGGAGGCGGGCTACCGCCGTTTCCTCGAGCGCCGGCTACGCGAGGAGTTCGGCTTCGAGGGCAGCCCGATCCGGCTGTCGCTGCGGCTGCGCGAACGGCGCACGGGCGCGGGCCGAGGTGGCGGATCGCGCCGCGGCGGCCGCGTGGGGTAGCAAGACGTGGACCGGCCGCCCTCCTGGACGTGGACCGGCCGCCCTCCCCCGGGGGCCGCGCGTCGAGCGCTTGGTGGCTGAGTGGGCGCTGCCGGTGGACGTGGACCGGCCGCCCTCCCCCCGGGGGCCGCGCGTCGAGCGCTTCCTGGGGAGGGCGGCCGGTAGCTCAGTGGCCGCGGTGCCGGTTCCGGGTCAGCAGGTCAGCCGGAACCAGACCGTGGTGCCGACCGTGTCGCGGGTATAGCCCCAGTTGTCGGCGAGCTGCTCGACCAGGAACAGGCCGTGCCCGTCAGGTTCGAATACCTCGGCCTTGACCACCGGGGTGCTGCGCACCGAGCCGTTGTCCACGACCTCCACCCGGACCGCGCCGGCGAAGGCCAGCACGACCACGGTGACCGTCCCGCCCGGGTGGCCCGACTCGCTGTGCAGCACCGCGTTGGTGACGAGCTCGGAGCACAGTAAAACGGCCTCGTCGGCGCAGGGGTGGCTCTCGCCGAGGGTCCGGCCCACGAACGCACGAGCCTCCGCGACGTTCTTAGTCTGGCCCGCGATGGTCAGGCTGCCGACGATGACCGGCACGGAGGCCGTCGGCGTCGTTGCCTGCGGCGTGTCCGTCGTGGCCGTCCGCCGATCGCCGGTGCGTATGCTCCCGGCGGTGGCGGAGGTGGTGGCTCCCATCTCTGGTGCACTCCTTACCCGGGCCGCGCGTTCCCCCCCTTACGCGGCCGGCGGGCCGCCGGAAACTCGTGCGCCCCGCCGTCCTGGGTCCGCGATGGTAGCCGGTCAGATACGGCGTGTTAGATCCATGATGGAGTGGGCCTGCATCTCACGCAAGTGCGTAGCACAAATATGGGAGACGAAATTTCAGATGAGATCTCATCCCTTTCGCAAGTCCGGTATCGTTACTTGATGTACCGGATGAGCGCAGTCCATCCTGGCCTTGACCTGGGACGGGATGACGTTGACCCTGCCTTCGAGGAGGCGAGATGCCCGTGGCGATCGGTCCCACCGTGCGGCGACGGCGGCTCGGCTCCGAATTAAGGCGGTTGCGCGAGGCGCACTCGTTCAAGCTCGAAGAGGCCGCCGATCAACTGGGCCTGGCGGCGTTGACACTCTCCCGCATCGAGACGGGCAAGGCGCCCACCCGGACCGCCTACCTGACGACGATGTTCGAGATGTACGGCGTCGTCGACCAGGGGCAGCGGCAGGTCCTCATCGAGATGGCCCGGGAAGGCCACCGCAAGGGCTGGTGGGCTGTCTATGACGACGTGCTCCCGACCGGGTTCGACGTCTACGTCGGCCTCGAGGCCGAGGCGGCGGCGTTGCGGGTCTTCGAGGACCAGGTAGTCCACGGCCTGCTGCAGACGGAGAGCTACGCTCGCACGGTCATGAACTCGGTCCGCCGGTCGCAGGACCCCAGGCAGATCGACCGTGCGGTGGAACTGCGGATGGCCCGGCAGCGGGTGCTGTCGGGACCAGATCCGCTGCGCCTGTGGTGCATCCTCGACGAGCCGGTCATCTCCAGGGCGGTCGGTGGCCCGGAGGTCATGCGTGAGCAGTTGACCAGGCTCCTCGAGGCGAGCCAGCAGCCGAATGTGACGCTGCAGGTGCTGCCGCTGTCCAGCGGCGTGCACCCGGCCCTGAACGGGCCGTTCTGCATCCTTGAGTTTCCTGAGCGCGGTGATCAGGACGTGGTCTACACGGAAGGTGTCGCGGGCCACGCTTATCTGGAAAGAGATACCGAGGTGCGCTTCTGCGCGGAGGTCTTCGACCTACTCCGGGCAGCAGCGTTGTCGCCAGCTGACACCGCGAAATTCATCGAGAGAAAGACCGGCGACATCACCAGGGGATGAACGCTCCTACCTGCAAAGAAGGGACAGACAAGATGACCCCCGAATTCTCTGACGCCAACTGGTTCAAGAGCAGCGCCTCAAGCGTGACGGGCTGCGTGGAAGTGGCGCACCTGCCTAATGGCCTGGTGGCGCTGCGTGATTCCAAGGACGTGAGCAAGGCTCCGCACGTCTTCAACCGCCGCGAGTGGACGGCCTTCCTGGCCGGCGTGCGCAACGGCGAGTTCGACCTGCCGGTCCTCTAGTCAGCGGGTCCCTCGAGCCTTCCATACCCGGGGGGGGTAATGGAGTGGCCCTTCTCCCGGCCAGGACAACGCCGGGAGAAGGGCCACATCCGCTCCGCTTACGACGCCTGCTCCAGGATGCTGGTGATGAGCTGGGCTGAGTCGGACGGGGGAGCGCTGACGATGCTGAGCCGCTCCATGGCCAGCAGGTAGCGCTCCACCTCGGCCCGCTTGTCGATGTAGGTGGCGCTGGTCAACTGCTCCGCGTACACCATGTCCGGCATGTCGGCGTCGGCGAAGCGCAGGATGCTGAACGAGCCCGGCGCCGCGTAGCTGACCACCGGAAACGGCGTTACCTGCAGGGTGAGGGTGGGCTGGCGGCACGCGTCCCGGAGGTACTCCAACTGGCCGCGGTAGACCCCCGGGCCACCCAGCGGGCGGCGCAGCGCCACCTCGTCGATGATCGCCCAGAGGCGGATGCCGCCCGCCGCGAACCGGCGCTGGCGCTCCTTGAGCAGGACGACCAGGCGTTCCGCCTCGTCGAGCGAGTAGTCGTCCAGGGCCAGGACCGCGGCCGCGTAGTCCTCGGTCCGCAGCAGCGCGGGCACGAACTGCGCGTCGTAGCTGCGGATCGAATGAGCCGACTCCTCCAGCCCGATGTAGGCCTGGAACCACGCGGGCAGGACGTCGTGATACTGATGCCACCAGCCCGGCTGGTTCGCCCGGCTGGCCAGCAGGAGCATTTGCTCCCGCTCGGTCTTGTCGGTTATGCCATACAACGTCAGCAGGTCGGCTATGTCGATCTCGCGGACCGCATTCCGCCCGAGTTCTATGCGGCTGATCTTAGATTCCGAGCCGCGGATGGCCCGGGCGGCTTCCTGGGCGCTGATTCCCCGGGACTCACGCAGGCGGCGCAGCTGGGCGCCGAGCAGCAGGCGCAACACTGTCGGGCCACCCACCGCATCTGCCATCAGCCCACTTCCTCTCCGGAGCGGTGGCCGGGCAGCGCACCCGAGGGCCAGGAGCCGTCCGGGCGGGCTTCGGCATTACCGCAGCGTGCCTTGCTTCTTTGCGGGGAGAAATGTGCGGGGTGTCGCCTTTTTGCTGACCCGGCCACTGTATCGCCTGAGCCATTGCCTGGCACCCCCCGTGGCAGCATCGGGCCGGCCGCTGAACCGGGACCTGCCGGTAGCCTGAGCACTGGCCAGAATGCGTTGACGCTCTGAAAGCAGGGTCATGCGGTTTAGGTCCTTGGGTGACAGCGGGCTGCTCGTCTCGGTGGCCGGCCTTGGCTGCAACAACTTCGGCAGCCGGCTGGACGTGCAGCAGACCCGGGCCGTGGTGGACGCGGCGATCGACGCGGGCGTCACGCTGTTCGACACCGCCGACATCTACGGCGGCGGCGGCTCCGAGGAGATGCTCGGTGCGGTACTCGGCGCCCGGCGCGACCAGATCGTGCTGGCCACGAAGTTCGGCAACGCACGGGTGGACATGGGCTACGGCCCCGCGGCCGGGGCCAAGGGCGGCCGGGCCTACATCCGCCGCGCTGTGGAGCAGTCGCTTCGGCGGCTCCGCACCGACTATCTCGACCTGTACCAGCTGCATACCCCGGACCCCGTCACGCCCGTCGGCGAGACCCTGCACGCGCTGAGTGAGCTGGTCGCCGAGGGGAAGGTCCGCTACCTCGGGCACTCCAACTTCTCCGGCTGGCAGATCGCCGACGCCGCCCACCTGGCGCGGGAGACCGGCACGGAGGCGTTCGTCTCCGCACAGAATCACTGGTCCCTGCTGGAGCGTCAGGCCGAGGCCGAGGTGGTCCCCGCGGCCCGGGCGTTCGGCCTGGGAGTGCTGCCGTACTACCCGCTCGCCAACGGGCTGCTCACCGGGAAGGTCCGGCGTGGCCAGGCCCCGCCACCGGGCAGCAGGCTGGCCAGCCGGGAGGCCTACATCACCGGGCCCAAGCTGGACCGGGTGGAGGCGCTCGCCCGGTGGGCCGCCGAGCATGGGGTGAGCCTGCTGGACGTGGCCATCGGCGGCCTGGCGGCCCAGCCGGGCTGCGCGTCGGTGATCGCGGGGGCGACCTCACCGGATCAGGTGAAGGCGAACGCCGCCGCGGCGGACTGGATCCCGGCGCAGGACTCGCTGAGCGAGCTGGACCAGCTCGTGCCGCCGCCGGATCCTGAGTCCTGAGCTGGCCTTCAGTTCTTGCGGACGGCGGTGTTGTAGAGACTCCGCACGGCCTGGCCGAACCGGGCGGAGTAGGACACTGACGGCGTGTTCCCGCCCTGCTCGTAGCCGCCGATGACGCCGATCACCGCGCCGAGGCCGGTGGCCGGATGCACGTTGGCGAGGAACGGGCCGCCGCTGGTGCCGTCGGTGTACCCGCCGCAGTCGAACTCCATCTGCCGCGTGCCGAAGGGCCGGGTCCGCGCGGTGCAGGTGATCGGCCGCTGCCGGCCGTCCGGGTAGCCGACGACCTGGACGAGCTGTGCGGCTTTCCAGCCGGTGGCCAGGTTCTCGCCGCCAGTCAGTTCCTGGACCGGCGTGGAGTTCCCTGGCCGGGTGACGACGAGGAAAGCCACGTCGTCGTTGGGGCTGGCGGAGGAGGCCCAGGCGGCGTCCACGAACACCTGGGTGACGGTCCAGGTGCCGTAGGGTTCGCGGTGCCGGTGATACTCCGGGACGAAGGCCACCTGGCCCGGTTGCTTGCCGTGCAGGCAGTGCGCTGCCGTGACCACCAGATCCTTGACCGAACTGTTCACGACGCTCGCGGTGCAGAAGTGCGAGCCGAGGTGGCCGCCGCTGATCGTGAACAGGGCCCCCACCGCGGGGGTCCCGTCGTAGAAACGGCCGTGCAGCAGGGCGGGAGGGACGGTCGTGGCCCCGCGGGGCAGCGCCTTGGCCGCTGCGGCGAGCCGGACCGCGAGCCGCTCCGCACCGTGGGCGCTGGGGGAGGTGGCCACGATCCCGATGGCCACCGCGGCGGCCAGGGTCCCGCCCCAGACCGCCGGCCTGGTCCGCGGGAGCAGCCGCGAGGGCCAGGCTTTTCCGGCCGACCGCCGTATCCTTCCCGTCACCTGGCCTCCCACCCGGGCGCAGGCGTCACTTTGAACAACCAGGCCCCTCCACTTCATTGTGCGGGTGACGGGTCCGCACGGCCATAGGCGGTGCCCGGGGAGATGCTGACAAATTGCTTCATGTGACTACACAAAGTGACTGACGAATCCTTCTCGGAGGCGCCCGCCGGGGGCGTGCCCCGCGGTCGGCAATAGCGTGATCGCCGGGGCGGGCGGCGGCGTAGGATCGCGTCAGCGCAATTCCGCCGCTACAGGCGGTTGTGTCACCCCTCTGGGATAAGGAGTGGCAGGCGAAGCCAACAGGGGTGCATCAAGGGAGTCACGTGCCATGTCCGGGATGGGCTCGACCCTTCAGCTGACCAACTCCACGGTGGTGGCGGCGTTCCGCTCCGCGCTCATCCACCAGGGGATCGTCGCTCTGCTCATCTTCTTCCTGCTGGCCCTGCTCTGGGTCAGCGCCCGCGAATGGGTACCCGGTTCCCGCACCTCGTCCGGGCCCCCGGCCGGGGGGCGGCCCGCCGAGCCGCGGGGCCGCCAGCTCATCCGGATCGGGTTCGGGGTGCTGTGGATCCTGGACGGCCTGCTCCAGGCACAGCCCGCCATGCCGCTGGGCCTGGCCACCAACGTGACCGAACCGTCGGCGGACGGGGCACCAGGCTGGGTCCGTGGCCTGGTGGACTTCGCCGCCCGGGGATGGACGTATCACCCGGTCAACGCCGCCGCGGCGGCGGTCTGGATCCAGATCGGGATCGGTATCTGGCTGGTCACGGCCGCCCGCGGTCCCTGGTCCAGACTCGGCGGCCTGGCCAGCGTGGGCTGGGGCCTGGTGGTGTGGATCTTCGGCGAGGCGTTCGGCGGCATCTTCGCTCCCGGGCTGAGCTGGCTATTCGGTGCCCCGGGGGCGGCGCTCCTGTACGCCGTGGCCGGGGCGCTCATCGCGCTGCCCGACCGGGCCTGGGCCGGGCCGCGGCTCGGCCGGGCGGTCCTGCGCGGCACGGGCCTGTTCCTGACCGGGATGGCGCTGGTCCAGGCGTGGCCGGGTAACGGGTTCTGGTCGGGCACGGTGGACGGGAAGCCCGGCAGCCTGGCCAGCATGGTCCAGGGCATGGCGCAGACCTCCCAGCCCCGCTTCCTGTCGTCGCTGGTGAGCGCGGTGGGGACCTTCGCCGCCGGGCACGGGTTCGCGGTCAACCTGGTTCTGGTGGTGGCGCTGGCCGCTACTGGCCTGGCCCTGGCCAGCGGGCGGCGGGTGGTGCTGCGGCCCGCGATCGGCCTGCTGCTGGTGCTCTGCGCCGCAGTCTGGGTCCTGGTTCAGGACCTGGGGGTGTTCGGCGGGCTCGGCACGGACCCCAACAGCATGATCCCGTTCGCGCTGGTCGCCGCGGGCGGTTACCTGGCCGTGGCTGAGGCACCAGCCCCGGCTGAGGCACCAGCGGGCTGAGGCACCAGCGGGCTGAGCCCAGCCGGCTGAGGTACCAGCCCTCGCTGAGGCGCCCGGGCCGATCACCCCATCCGGGCCGCAGCGGGGCTGGCGGGACCGGCTGCGGCCGCGGCGCCTGGGCGCGCTCATCGGCAACGCCAGCCCGCGGACCCTGGGGGCTGTCGGGGCCCTCGGCATGGCCATCATCGGCGTGATCCCGCTGGCGGCGGCGTCGGCCAGCGCGAGTGCCTCGCCGATCCTCGCCCAGGCGCTCGACGGGTCGAGCGCGCCGCTGGACTTCAAGGCTCCCGCGTTCACGCTGACCAACCAGCACGGCCAGGCGGTCAGCCTGGCCAGCCTGCGCGGGAAGGTCGTCCTGCTGACCTTCCTCGACCCGGTGTGCACGTCGGACTGCCCGCTGATCGCGCAGGAGTTCCGGCAGGCGGACCAGTTGCTCGGCGGGCAGTCCCGGCAGGTGGAACTGGTCGCGGTGGTCACCAACCCCGTCTACACCCAGCCCGAGTACACCGCCGCCTTCGACCGGCAGGAGCATATGAGCACGCTGCCCAACTGGCAGTACCTCACCGGCAGCGTCACCCAGCTCAAGAAGGTATGGCGGCAGTACGGGATCGCGGCCCAGACTCTCCCCGCGGGCGGGATGATCGGGCACAACGACATCGCCTACGTCATCGACCGGTCCGGCCAGACCCGCACCGAGCTCAATTTTGATCCCGGGCCAGGTACGTCGAGTACCCAGGCGTCCTTCGCGAGTGAACTGTCCACCGTGGCCCAGCAGACTCTGGGCTCTTCGTGATCACCCGGCCCCGGCGTGGCGCGGGCGCGGCTGTGCTGGCCGCCGTCACAGCGGCCGGGCTGGCCAGTTGCGGCAGCGCCCACGCCGGCCAGGCGACTCCATCCACCCCGCCCGTCCGGCTGTCCCTGGCCACCTCCGCCGGCTACCCGGACGGCAGCTGGGCCGTGCTCGTCATGGGCGGGTCCGCCGCCCAGCACAACAACTTCTGGCAGGTGTTCGTCCGTCCCGGCCAGGCCGGGGCCTGGAAACTGGCCACGCCGCTGGGCGTGGCCAGCAACGGCGGGATCGCGGTGGCGGCTGAAGGCGGTCCCGCTCTGGCCGCCGCGATCCGGCCCAGCCAGAACCTGTCCTTCTCCCCGGTGGCGAGCAGTAGCGACAACGGTGCGAAGTGGGCGCAGGCCGGCTTGCTGGACGCCCCGCTCGCGGGGTACCCGGATGCGCTGGCGGCCGCTCCGGACGGCGGGCTGATCGCGCTGACCAGGACCGGCGACGTGGAACTCAGGGCGCACTCCGGTGCCGCCTGGACCAGGCTGGCCAGCGAGCACACCGTGGCCGCGGCAGCAGGCCGCGGCTGCCTCCCGGCCCAGCTCACCTCCGTCGCCTACAGCCCGTCAGGCGCTGCGCTGGTGGCAGGTGCGTGCACCCGGGAAGGGCAGGCCGGAATCTTCCGGCTGGCCGGCGGCCGCTGGTCCCGGACCGGACCCGTGCTGCCTGCCGCGCTGGCCCGGCGGGACGTCGAGGTTCTCCAGATGGCCCGGGCGGGCCGCACCGTGGCGGCGCTGCTGGCCGTGGGCCGCGGGAAGGCCGCGCGCCTGCTCGGCGCGTGGTCCAACCAGGACGGCACCTCGTGGAGCCTGTCGCAGCCCTACCAGGCCGGCCCGGCGCGGCCGCTGTCAGCGGCCTTCGGCGGCAGCACCTCCGGGACCGGCTCGGCTGGCCGTGGCTCGCTGGGTGTCCTGCTGTCGGGCGGCCGGGCCGCGTCCGTCAGCGGCCCCGGTGCGCCCTGGCGGTCCCTGCCCGCTCTGCCCGCCGGGGCGTCGTCGACACCAGACGGCGGGGCTACCCTGGCGGCGGCCCCGGGCGGCTTCGAGGCCCTGACGGCCCGGGGCCGCCAGCTGTCCGTGTGGGCCTTGTCCTCGGGTAGTTCCGCGTGGGACCGGTCCCAGGTCATCAACGTGGCCATTCCCTACGGCTCGTCCTCGTGAGGATGGTGCGCTGGTGAGCTACCTCGTCGATCACTGGTCCTTCGACCCGTTCCTGATCGTGGTGGCGGTCCTGGTGGCCTGGCACGAGACCGGGCTGGCCCGGCTGGCCCGGCGGTCCCGGCCCGAGCGGACCCGCCAGCGCAGACTCCGTTCGCTCTGGTTCTACGCCGGTCTCGCCGTGTTGCTCATCGCGGTCGAATCACCCCTGGACTACTGGGCCGACGACTACTTCTTCGTGCACATGCTCCAGCACCTGCTGCTCATGTTCGCCGCGCCCACGCTGGTCGTGGCCGGGGCCCCCTGGCAGCCGCTGCTCGATGGGCTGCCCGGCCGGACGGGCCGGGCCGCGACCGCCGCGGTGCTGCGGGACCGCTGGTCGCGCCCGCTCCGCGCCATCGCGGGATTCCTGCTGCGACCCTGGGTCTCGGTGATCCTCTTCTCCGCCGTGATGCTGGCCTGGCACATTCCGGTGTTGTTCGATCTCGCGGAGCGGAATCAGGCCGTGCACATCTGGGTGATGCACGCGAGTTTCTTCCTGGCCGGGGTGCTGTTCTGGCTGCAGTTCATCCCGTCGCCGCCGTTCCAGCGCCGGATGCCGCTGGTCTCCCAGGCCATCGCCCTGATCGGGACCAACCTGGTCATGTGGATGCTCGCCATGGCGATGAGCATCTTCTCCCAGGCCTCCTGGTACTCGGTGTACGACCACGTGCGTGGGGTCACCCTGCCGCCGTACGCCGACCAGGAGATCGGGGCGGCGATCCTGTGGGTCTGCGGTGACTTCTGGGCCATCCCCGCGCTCATCTACGTGGTCCGCCGCCTGGTGAACGAGGACGGCAGCGTCGAGGCCGCGCTCAATCAGATCCTGCACCGCGGCGCGGTGGGCAGCGGCTGGGCGTCAGCCAGCCGCAGGATCCCGCCCGGTTCCACCGGCGCACCGCTGCCCCCGCCGGCCAGCGGCCCTCCCGCCTGACGTCGTGGCTCAGCCGCCGTGCTTTTCCAGGTAGTCGAGGTAGAGCGGGCGCAGTGCGTCCGCCACGTCAGCGTTTTCGTGGCCGAAGGCGTCGTCGATCACCGCGGACAACTGGGTGACGTCGGCCGCGGTCTGGTCCACATGGCCGGCGACCGCCTCGCCCTCCGGGATTTCGCGGAGCAGCTGCCACAGGAATCCGACGTCCAGATGCCGCACGGCCCGGTGCACGGCGCGGTCGTGAAGTTCCTGGGAGGAAAGGGCTTCGAGGGCGTCCCGGTCAGTCATGGGAGGAACCCTACCGGGCGTCGTGGGGCACCTGGGGCATGGTCACCAGCCGCCAGGCCCGCTGCCGTGCTGTCCCCACTGGCCGCCGCCCGACCAGCCGCCGCCTGACCAGCCGCCACCCGGACTGCGGCCTCCGGACCAGCCGCTCCCGGACCAGCCCCGGCTGAGCCAGTCACTCAGCCAGCCCGCCTGCCAGCCGTGGTGGCTCCTGCGGCCCGGCCTCAGCTGGCCGCCCGCGCGGTCACCGTCCTGGCCAGCGGCCCAGGAAGCGGGGTGGCCTGACCCGTCCCGGGTGCGCAGCTGGCGGACCGCAGCACTGAACGTGCACCGGACGGGGGCGCTCAAGGTACCCCCGGCAGTGAAAGCGATCACCGTCGTACAGGAGGCGCGGGGTTCCGGCAGGGACACTGGTTCGGCGGAGGCAGGCCGATCGGCCGGGGGCGCCGCTTCGGAGGGTGCCGCTTCCGGGGGCGCCGTCCCCCGAGCCGGGGCCGACGCTCCGGGAGACGTGGGGGAGCGCGCCGGCCCGGGCGGCGCGGTGGCGCGCTGGGCGGCCGTAGGGGCGGCCGCGGCGGGTGCGCTGGCTGCCCCGTCCCCACTGGTCTGCACCGACGCGGGCAGCGCTGCGGCGCAGGGCACCAGGCCGCACTCCTTCGGCGGTCCCGGCGAGCTCTCGTGCAGGGCCAGGGCCAGACCGCCCCCGGCTACCGCGGCGATGGCGGCGGTCATGCCCGCGGCCGCGACCCAGCGGTGCCGCGCCAGGCTGCCCGCCAGCCGCGGCGGGCCAGCGGGCGGCTGGTCAGGTCCGCTAGCCACCGCAGCTCACCGGCTGATTCCGGGCATCCGCACGAGAGACAGGCTTACGCGTGACATGGCGGTGTCCCCAATCCTCGTGCGTCCCCTGACGAACCCAAGCCGCCGGGGCCAATTTAGCAACGTGACCGGGATCTTTGATGACAAACACACCAGTATGGAGTGGCGTTGTCGGGTAGCTGGCACCGGCTGCGGCGCACGGTGACGGCGGGGATTGGCGCCGCCCCCGAGGCGCCAATCCCCGCCGTGGTACGGCGGCCCAGGTGCTGGCTCAGGACTCCCGCGCGGGCATGGCCGCGTTGGGAGCCACCAGCTTGAAGTGGACGCCCGTCGGGTCGGCCGCCTCGGCCAGCCGGCCGTAGGGGGTGTCCTCCGCGGGCGTGATGACCGAGCCCCCCAGGCTGGTGATCGTGGCCAGGCTGGCGTCGGTGTCCTCGGTGCCGAAGTAGACCGACCAGTGGGCCGGCACGCCCTCGGGCAGGAACCCGGACGCGTCCATGATCCCGGCCAGCTGCTCCTCGCCGTGCTGCATGACGGTGTACCGGAACTCGGGCGTGTCGGCCATGGTCTGCGTGTCCCAGCCGAACACGTCCCGGTAGAAGGCGATGGTGGCCGGGTAGTCGCGGGTGTGGACCTCGAACCAGGCGGGGGTCCCCGTCTCGCCGAAGACTCCGAAGCCTTTGTGCAGGCCGGGCTGCCACAGGCCGATCGCCGCCCCGCCCGCGTCGGCGACCATCGCCATCGTGCCGAGGTCGGCGACCGCCATGGCGGGCAGCAGGATCTGGCCGCCGTTCGCGGTGGCGGCCTCGAGCGTCTTCTGGGCGTTGTCGGTGGCCAGGTAGACCGTCCACGTCTCCGGCGCCTGCACGCCGGGCTGCTTGGGCATGCCGCCCGCGACCAGGACGCCGTCCTTGGAGAAGTTGAAGTAACCGCCGAACTGCTCCCCCGGGTCGGTAGCGGTCCAGCCGAACACCTGACCATAGAAGTCCCGGCTGCGCTCCGGGTCGGAGGTCAGCAGGTTGACCCAGCAGGGCGCGCCTGCCGGGGCGGTGTCTCGTGTAGGCATCGTCGCTCCTTCGTGATGTGCGGGCAGTCTCACTACCTTGGACGTCACGGCCCCGCCGGACTCACCGGCCGGGCCGGGCTGGGCTGGCCCGGGCTGGGCTGGCCCGGCTGCCCGCCCGATGCGTACTCTCATAGGCGTGTATCTCCCTGCCCACTTCACCGCGCCCGAGACCGCCGACGTCGCCGCGTTCGTAGCGGCCGTCGCCGCAGCCGACCTGGTCACGTTCGACGGGGTCAAGCCCGTGGCCAGCCTCATCCCGATCATCTGGGACCGCGAGACGGGCGAGCATGGCCGCCTGCTCGGCCATCTGGCCCTGGCTAATCCGCAGTGGGAGTCGGTGGCCCCCGGGTCCAGCGCGCTGGCGATCGTGCACGGCCCGCAGGCCTACGTGTCCCCGTCCTGGTACCCGAGTACAGCCCGGCACGGGCGCATGGTGCCCACCTGGAACTACGTCACAGTTCACTTCACCGGGCCGCTGACCGTGCACCGTGACCCGGAGTGGCTGCGTGACGTGGTGACCCGCCTGACTGAGCGGCATGAAGCCCACCGGGCCGCGCCCTGGGCCGTGACCGATGCGCCGCCGGACTACATCAACGGCCAGCTCCGGGGGATCGTGGGAGTGGAGCTGACCATCGCCACGGTGGAGGCCAAGCACAAGCTGAGCCAGAACCGCAGCGACCAGGACCAGGCCGGGGTGGTCGAGGGGCTGGCCGGCGAGCCAGGCCCGGGCCCGGCCGCGATCGCCGCCCTGATGACGCAGCCCGGCTAACTACCAGCCCGACTGACTACCAGCGGTCGTGGACCTGGGCCCGGATGCGCCGGTCGTACAGGTCCGCGATCGCCGCGAGGTCCGCGTCACTGAACGGCGGCAACGCGGCCGCGGCCGCGTTCTGCTCCGCCTGCGCGGCGTTGCGGGCGCCCGGGATCACGGTCGAGACGCCCGGCTGCTGGATCACCCAGCGCAGGGCGGCCTGGGCCGGGGTGGCGCCGGCCGGGGCCAGGGCAGCGAACTCCCGGGCGGCGTCCACGCCGGTGTCGAAGTCCACGCCGGAGAACGTCTCCCCGGCGTCGAAGGCCTCGCCGTGCCGGTTGTAGGTGCGGTGGTCGTCGGCCGCGAAGGACGTCTCATGGGTATAGCGGCCGGACAGCAGCCCCGAGGCCAGCGGGACGCGGGCGATGATGCCCACCCCGGCGGCGCGGGCCGCGGGCAGCACCTCGTCCAGGGGCTTGCGCCGGAACGCGTTGAGGATGATCTGCACGGTGGCGGTGCCCGGCCAGGCGATCGCGGCCAGCGCCTGCGCACTGGTCTCGACGCTCACCCCGTAAGCGGCGATGCGCTGCTCGGCGACCAGGGTGTCGAGCGCGTCGTAGACCGCGGCGGACGAGAAGACCGGCGTCGGGGGGCAGTGCAGCTGCACCAGGTCGAGCCGGTCGGTGCCCAGGTTGGCGCGGGAGCGGTCGGTCCACGCGCGGAAGTTGTCCAGGGTGTAGACCGCGGGGTCCTGCGCTACCCGGCGGCCCATCTTGGTGGCCACGGTGAACTCCGCCCCCGGGTTGGCCGCCAGGAACTGGCCGATGATCTGCTCGCTGCGCCCGTCGCCGTAGACGTCGGCGGTGTCCAGGAACGTGGTCCCGGTCGAGGCGGCCGCCTCGAGCACGGCCAGCGCATCCTTCTCGGCTACGTCGCCCCAGTCAGCTCCCAGCTGCCAGGTGCCCAGTCCCACCACCGAGACGGCCTTGCCTGTCCTGCCCAGAATGCGCTTCTCCATAGGGGCCGAGTGTAGTGACGGCGCCCGCAGGTCACGCGGCGGGACAGCCCTCCGCGTCCGCCGGGGTGCTGGCCGCCTTGGCCAGGATCGCGGTGCTGATCCCGTCCAGCTGCTCGAGCTGCTCCGCGGTGAGCGCGTCGAACAAGACCCTGCGGACCTGCTCGACATGGCCGGGCGCGGCCGCGCTGAGCGCGGCGAAGCCCTGGTCGGTGAGCATCGCGACCTGCCCCCGGCGGTCGGTCGGGCAATCCGCCCGGCGGACCCAGCCGCGCTCCTCCAGCCGGGCCACGGCGTGCGACACGCGGCTCTTGCTCGACGAGGAAGCCTCGGCGAGCTGGGTCATGCGCAGGGAGTGGTCGGGCGCCTCGGACAGCCGCACCAGGATCTCGTAGTATGCGAGCGGCATCCCGGAATCCCGCTGCAGCTGGGCGTCGACCGCAGCCAGCAGCCACTGCCAGGCCTGGATGGTGTCCCGCCAGGTGTGCTGCTCGCCGGCGCTCAGCCAGCGCGGTTCAGGATCGCTCATGCACCCAGCATACCCGGAATAGTTGAACGCTTGACAATGCTAGAGATGGGCGTGATACTCGTTGAGTATTCAAATATGAACCAGGCCACTATGAACGACAGGAGTATTCCCTCATGACGGCTAGCGCCGATGCAGGCACCATCCCGGGTTACGTCGCCGGCACGTGGGAGATCGACCCGGTGCACTCCGAGGTCGGCTTCACCGCGCGGCACATGATGGTCAGCAAGGTCCGGGGCCGGTTCACGGCCTTCTCCGGCGAGCTCGTCACGGGCGAGAAGCTGCTGGACTCGACGGTCACCGCCACCATCGACCTGACCTCGATCAACACCGGCAACGAGCAGCGTGACCAGCACATCCGGTCCGCCGACTTCTTCGAGGTCGACAAGTACACCACGATGACCTACCGTTCCACCGGCCTCCGCGCCGAGGGTGACCACTACATCCTGGACGGCGAGCTGACCCTCAAGGACAACACCAAGGAGGTCCCGCTCACCCTGGAGCTCAACGGCTTCGGGCCGGACCCCTTCGGCGGCACGCGGGCCGGCTTCACCGCCACCGCCGAGATCAACCGCCGCGACTTCGGCGTGAACTTCAGCGCCCCGATGGAGACCGGCGGCGTGGTCGTGAGCGACAAGATCGGCATCCAGCTCGAGATCGAGGCTGTCCTCAAGGCCTGAGCACGGCGTCGCACGGCGGCCTGAGCCCAGCCGGGCCCGCCGTCACCGAGCTACCCCCGCGGGCGGGGACGCGATCGCGTCCCCGCCCGCGGGGCGTTTGGGGCGCGGCCGGGACGGCAGGGCGACTACCGTATGACCGGCGCCAGAGCGGGCTGCCGGAAGTGAGGGGTACACGGTGAAAGCGGCTGTCTATGACCGCACCGGCCCGGCGGCCGAGGTGCTGCGGGTGGTGGATATCGAGCGGCCGGAACCGGGTCCGGGCGAGGTCCGGGTCCGGGTGAACGTCTCGGGGATCAACCCCACCGACGTGAAGAGCCGGGACGGGGCGACGGCACGGCCCATCGACGGTTTCCAGATCCCGCATCATGACGGCGCCGGGGTCATCGACGCGGTCGGCCCGGGCGGGCCAGCGGACCGGATCGGCCAGCGGGTCTGGGTGTATCTCGCCGCCGCCGGGCGCCGCTGGGGAACCGCCGCCGAGTGGACCGTGGTCCCCGAGAGCCACGCCGTGCCCCTGCCGGACGGCGTGTCCCTGGAACTCGGGGCCAGCCTGGGCGTGCCGGCCCTGACCGCGCACCACCTGGTCTTCGCGGATGGGCCGGTCAAGGACGCGACCGTGCTGGTGGCAGGCGGGGCCGGCGCAGTCGGGCATTTCTCCCTCGAGTTCGCCGCCTGGGGCGGGGCCGCCCGCCTGGCGTCCACGGCCAGCAGCCCAGCCAAAGCCGAGCTGGCCCGGCAGGCCGGCGCCGGTCACGTGGTGAACTACCGGGACCCCGACGCGGCCGGCCAGATCACCGCCGCGGTGGGGCCGGTCGACCGGATCGTCGAGGTGGCGCTCGGCGCGAACCTGCCGCTGGACCTGGCCGTCTCCCGGCCTGGCACGGTGGTGGCCTGCTACGCCGCCGAGCCACAGGACCCGGTCCTGCCCGTCCGGGCCTGCATGACGGCCAATGTCGTGTTCCGCTTCATGCTGCTCTACACGATGCCCCAGCCCGCCAGGGACCAGGGGGTCGCCGACATCGGCACCGCGCTGCGGGCCGGCGCGCTGACCGAACTGCCGGAGCACACGTTTTCCCTGGACGAGATCGTCGCGGCGCATGAGGCCGTGGAGCAGGGAGTCAGCGGCAAGGTCCTGGTCGTCCCCTGACGACGCGGAACGGGGGACAGTGGCCGTGACCAGGGACGAACTGATGGCACGCTGCCTGGAGAAGCCCGGGGCCTGGCCAGACGAACCCTGGGAGGGCGACGTCGTCGCCAAGGTCGGCAGCAAGATCTTTGCCTTCCTCGGCGCCGGGGCGCCGTCCGGCCAGCCGGCCACGATCGGGCTCAAATGCGGCGCCACGAGGGAGGCGGCCGATGAATGGCTGCTGCGCTATCCGGACGACGCGTCGGTCATGCCGTACATCGGCCGGTTCGGCTGGAACACCCTGCGGACCGGCGGGGTGATCCCGGACGGTGAACTCCTGGAGGCGCTGGACGCCTCCTACCAGGCGGTGCTCAGCAAGCTGCCCAGGAAGGACCGCCCGGCCGATCCCGCCGCGCCGTAGCGGGCGCGCCGTAGCGCGCCCGCCGCAGGGAGCGCCGCGCGCCGCGCCGTCAGCTCACCGGAGCCCGATGGCCTGGGCTAGTTCCCGGTAACCGCCGGCCGGGTCGGCCCCCGGCGCGGTGAGCAACTGGATGCTGACGTGGTCGGCCCCGGCGTCGAGGTGCTCGGTCAGGCGCGCTGCCACCTGGGCCGCGCTGCCGTGCGCGACCAGCGCGTCGATCAGCGCGTCGCTGCCGCCGCCACTCAGGTCCGCGTCCGTCCAGCCCAGGCGGCGCAGGTTGGCGGTGTAGTTGGCCAGCCCCAGATACGGCTTTTCCACCCGGGGACGGCCTATCGCGCGGGCCTGCCCGGGGTCGGTCGCCAGGACCACCTTCTGCTCCGGGGCCAGCAGCGGCCCCGGGCCGAGGATCTCCCGGGCCTGCCCGGTGTAGCCGGGAGTCACCAGGTAGGGGTGGGCGCCGGCGGTACGCTCGGCGGCCAGCCGCAGCACCCTCGGGCCGAGCGCGGCCAGGACCAGGCTGCCCGCCGGGACGCCGTCGCCCAGCAGGGCGTCGACGTAGCGGGCGAGGGTGTCGTAAGGCCTGGCGTACTGCTGGACCACCTCGGGGTGGCCCGCGCCCACACCCAGCAGGAACCGTCCCGGAAAGCGCTCTTGCACCCGGCGGAACGACGCGGCGACGTCGGGGGCCTCGTACTGCCACATGTTGACGATGCCGGTGGCCACGACCAGGGAGGTCGTCGCGGCCAGGCAGTCCTCGGCCACGGCCAGGTCCCCGCGGGCGGAGCCCAGCCACAGGGCGCCGAACCCGAGATCCTCGATGGCCGCGGCCAGTTCCGGCGTGACCTGGCGCTCGCCCCGCCAGATCCCGAACCGTCCGAGGTGGTCACGCGCCTGCTGCGACATTCCGCCCGCTCCCTTGCGTATCTGGCTCGCCGTCGGGACTCCGCTCATCCGGGCAACCGGCGGGTGCTGCCCGCTGTTCCCGGTTCTGGCACGGGATCACCGCGCTCGAGTATGATGTGCGTAGAGTAATCATTTGATTACTCTACGGAGGGAGCGCTCGCCTATGGGGGTGTCTCGAGCGACCTCGCAGGCCGCTGCGCCGCCGGGCGGCCCGGCGTCACCGTTTGACCTGCTCGAGTTCGCGGTCAGCCAGGCGGTAGGCCAGGAGGGTGCCGCGCCCGACCAGGGCCTGCCCGAGCTGCTCCGGCGCTGCCTGGCCGGATTCGGCGGCCAGGTCGCCCTCGCGCTCCGGCTGCCCGCGACGGGGGAGCCTGCGGTCATCGCCGCCTACCCGCTCGCCGCGGTCGATCCTGCCCTGATGGTGCAGATCACCGGGCTGCTGGACGGTCACGCCGAGGTCGTCTCCGCGGGGGGGTGCCTGCAGGGCCGGGTGACCCGGCCCGGGTCTGGCGCGGCCGGGCACCAGGACGGAATGCTGATCGCCACCGCCCGGCTGCCGGGTCATTCCTGCCCGTACGCCCTCATCCTGGTCGCGGAGCGGCCCGAGTGGCCCGCCGAGTGGCAGTCCACCGCCCGGGCGCTGGCCACGGTCATCGCCGCCCGGATCCGCCGGGCCGAGGACACCAGGGAGATCGCGGAACGGCCGGGCGGTCACCGACGCGCTGATCAACGCGGCACCGGACGCCGTGGCGATCGCCGACGGCAGCCGCCGGATCGTCGCGTTCAATCACGCGGCGGAGGAACTGTACGGCCGGCGCAGTGACGGAGGCTCTCGGTCAGCGCCTGGACGAACTGCTGATCCCGGAGCGCAACCGGGCCGCGTTCCTGAAGGCGACCACGGAGTTCCTGCGTACCCAGGACCCTGGGGAGTTCGCGGCCCGGATGCGCTTGCCCGTGCTGCGCGCGGACGGCACCGAGCGAACCGTGGAACTGACCCGGCTGCCGCTCGTGGTCGGCGGCCAGACGTACTTCTGCAGCTTCGCCCGCGACCTGACCGAGCTGGAGCGGGCCAACACGGCGCTGGCGGCGAGCGAAGCCCGGGTGCGGCTGCTGTCCGAGCTGGCCCCGGTGGGAATCGCGCGCACCGACGCCGCGGGCAGCTGCGCGTACGTCAACGAGCGCTGGTGCGCGCTGAACGGCCTGCCCGCGGAGGACATCCTCGGCACTTCGTGGCTGGAGGCGGTGGAGCCGGGCGACGCCGCGCGGGTCCGCGGGGAGTGGGCGCGCGCCCGGGAGGCCGGTTCGGAGCTGCGCACCGACCTGCGTCTGCGCCATCACGACGGCCGGCCGCTGTGGGTGCACGCCGCCGTCACTTCCCTGCCGGATCAG
The DNA here is from genome assembly GCA_963844695.1 of uncultured Actinomycetes bacterium. Classification (GTDB taxonomy): domain Bacteria; phylum Actinomycetota; class Actinomycetes; order Streptosporangiales; family Streptosporangiaceae; genus RYN-230. The sequence goes on along the minus strand of CAWJPL010000039.1, from coordinate 71,985 downwards.
GCGGATCTGCCCCGCGGATTCATGGTGGCGCTCACCAACGTGACCGCCCGCAAGCGGGCCGAGCAGGAGCGGGACCGGCTCCTGGCGTCCGAACGGGCCGCGGTGCACGACCTGACTGACCAGACTGAGCGGCTGAACAGCCTGATCGCGGCGGCCATTCCCGGCGTGCTGGTGCTGGACGAGCACAACATGATCGTCCAGGTCAACCAGAGCATGTGTGACCTGCTCGGCATCGCCGAGCCGCCGGCCAGCTTCACCGGGCTCAGCGGGGAACAGCTCCGCGAGCCGGTGGCGCGGACCTTTGCCCAGCCTGCGGATGTCTCTGAGCAGATGGCCCGGTACAACGCGGACCGGCAGCGGGTCGACGGCCTCCGGTTCGGGTGCCTGGATGGGCGCGTGCTGGAGTGCGACTACTGGCCGGTCTTCGCCGCGGGAGAGTACCGGGGCGGCCTGCTGCTGCTCTGGGACATGTCCGACCGGGCCGCCAGCGAGCAGGAGCGCGACCGCCGGCTGGAGGCCGAGCTCGCCTCGCGGCACGCCGCCGAGGAAGCGCGGCAGGAGCTCGCCGCGCAGAACGACGAGCTACGCGAGCTTGACGAGCTCAAGACCCGGTTCCTGGGCACCGTGTCCCACGAGCTGCGTTCCCCGCTGACCTCGATCGTCTCGTACGCCGAGCTGATCAGGGAGGAAGACGAGCTGTCCCCGACCACGGCCCGGTTCCTGGACGTCATCTCGCGCAACGCCGAGCGCATCACCAAGCTGGTGGGCGATCTGCTGCTGCTGAGCCAGATCGAGGCCGGCGTGATCCCGCTGGAGCTGACGCAGCTCCCCGTCGCGGAGGTGGTGACCGAGGCCGTGCAGGCCGCGTCGCCGGGGGCGGCGCAGCAGGGCGTCACGCTGGACGGCTCGGCCCCGCCCGGGCCGCCGGTGCTGGCCGACCGGGCCCGGCTGGTCCAGGTGATCGACAACCTGATCGCCAACGCGGTCAAGTTCACTGGCCAGGGCGGGCAGGTGCGGGTGACCGCGGCGGTGGCCGGCGGGGAGTGGCGGATCGACGTCCAGGACTCCGGGATCGGCATTCCCCCGGCTGAGATCGGCCGCCTGTTCGAACGCTTCTTCCGTGCCTCTAACGCCACCACGGCGGGCCGCCCCGGCTCGGGCCTGGGCTTGTCCATCGTCAGGGAGGTAGCCGAACTGCACGGCGGCCGGGTCGAGGTGTCCAGCACCCTGGGGGCCGGCACGACGGTGAGCCTCTTCCTGCCGGCCCAGGCGGCGAAGCCGCCCGCGGCGGGCGGGACGGGGGTGACGGCCGAGGCATAACTACATATAGTGATCTAACAACTACTAAGAGGAATCAGGCGGCTGATGGACCTGAACGCGCAGGCACCGGGCATGACCCGGTGAGCAGCGTCAGCCAGCCGGAGTCGCCCGGCCGGATCCTCGTCGTGGAGGACGACCCGGAAGCCGCCGCTTACGTCCTGCACGTGCTCCGCAACCGCGGCGGCTTCGAGGTCACCCACCTCGCGGACCCGGCGGCAGCACTGGACCGGGCCCGCGCGGAACGCTGGGACCTCGTGCTGACCGACGTGGAGATGCCCGGCATGACCGGGATCGAGCTGCTGGAGGCGATCCGGGAGATCACCCCGCAGCTGCCCGTGGCCGTCTACACCGCGCACGCGTCGGTGGACTACGCGGTCCGGGCGCTGCGTAACAAGGCCGACGAGTTCCTGGAGAAGCCGGTCCGGCCGGACAAGCTGGTCGAGACCGTGAACGCCCTGGTGGCCAAGGGCCGGGCGGCCCGCGAAGCCGCCCGGCAGAGCATCCTGGCCATCGGCGCGCACCCCGACGACGTCGAGATCGGCGCGGCGGGCACGCTGGCCATGCACCGGCGGATGGGACACGAGGTGTCGATCCTGACCCTGAGCCGCGGCGCCCGCGGCGGCCTGGAGGACACCCGGGCCAGCGAGTCGGTGAAGGCGGCGCGAGGTCCTCGGCGCCACCTTGTACCACGAGGACCTGCAGGACACCAGCATCCGTGAGGGGGACCCGACGATCGGCGTGATCAGCCGCATCATCGAGACCGTGCGGCCGACCGTGATCTACACCCACTCCCTGCACGACGTGCACCAGGACCACCGGAACACGCATCTGGCGGCGCTGGTCGCGGTGCGCCAGGTGGGCCGGGTGTACTGCTTCCAGTCGCCGTCCGCCACGGTGGACTTCCGGCCCACCCGCTTCGTGAACATCGACGAGCAGCTGGGCCGCAAGCTCCAGGCCATCGGCGCGTTCGCCTCCCAGGTGGAGATCCGGGCGTACCTGGAGCCCGACCTGATCGAGGGGACCGCGCGCTACTGGTCGCGCTACTGCGAGGGGCGTTACGCCGAGCCGTTCGAGGTGATCCGGGAGGCGGCGGTGGCCGGACAGCACGAGCTCACCCCGGCTAAGGGCATCGTGCGCGGCGAGAACGGGGCCTGGGCCGCGGCGCCGGACCGGCGCAGCCGGCCCCGGCCCGACGACCAGGTACCAAATCTGGCCCCCGAGCCAGTACCAGCGCACACCGCGGGACTCACCAGGGAGGTGCCAGATGCCGCGCCATGACATCAGCCAGCAGCAGATCCGGGTACTGGTCACCGGGGCCGGGGGGCCGGCCGCGGTATCCGTTATCAAGTCGCTTGAGCTCGACCCGACGGTGCAGCTGCTCGCGGCGGATATGGATCCGTGGGCCGCGGGGCTCTACCTGGTGCCGCCCGACGCCCGGACGCTCATCCCGGCGGGCCTGGACCCGGACTTCGCTTCTGCCGTCCTGGCCCGCTGCGCCGCGCTCGGGGTGCACGTCCTGATCCCGACGGTGGACGCTGAGATGCGGCCGCTGGCCGGGGCCCGGGGCGAGTTCGACGCGGCCGGGGTCGAGCTCATGCTGGCCCCGGCGCGGGCGCTGGAGCTGACGCTGGACAAGCTGGCCCTGGCCCGGTGCTGCGAGGGCCAGGTCCGGGTGCCGCGCACTGAGCGCTTCGACGAGACGCTCGACCCGGAGTCGTGGGACTACCCGGTCGTGCTCAAGCCGCGCACCGGCAGCGGCTCGCGGGATATCTCCGTGGTGGCCTCCGCCCGGGAACTGGCCGCCCGGCAGCGGTCCGGGGAGTTCATCGTCCAGGAATACCTCCCGGGCGAGGAGTACTCGATCGACGTGCTCTGCGACACCGCCAGCCACGTGATCGCGGCGGTACCCCGGGTCCGGGCCCGGGTGGACTCGGGCGTCTCGGTAGCCGGGCGCACCATTCACGACCCGGAACTGGAGCACTTCGGGGCCACGGTGGCCAGCCTCACCGGCCTGACCTACATCTCCAACGTCCAGGCCCGGCGGGACGTGGCCGGCCGTGCGTCCTTGCTCGAGGTGAACCCGCGCGCCCCCGGGGCCCTGCCGCTGACCATGGCCAGCGGGGTGAACATGCCCCGGCTGGCCCTGGACCTGCTGCGTGGTCTCCCGGTCCCGGACCACGTGGACTTCCATGAGGTGGCCATGGTCCGCTTCCTGGACGAGCGCTTCATGGACCTGAGCGAAGTGCAGAAGGTCGCCGCGTGAGCGCTCCCGCCGGGCTCCCCGCCCCCGGCGGCCTGCGGGCGGCCGGCCTGGTCGCCCTGGACGAGGACCACCACGTCCACTCGACCTTCTCCGACGACGCGGTCAGCACCATGGCCGAGAACGTCCGCGCGGCCCGGGAGCGCGGCCTGCGCGTCGTCGTCCTCGCCGACCACGTGCGCCAGGGCTCACCCTGGGTGCCGGAGTTCGTGGCCGCGGTGCGTGAGCTGGCGCCCGGTCCCGGGCTCCAGGTGCTGGCCGGGGTGGAAGCGAAGATCCTCAACGGCGCCGGGGAGCTGGACCTGCCCCCGTCGCTGCGCGGGGTGGACCGGGTGCTGATCGCGGACCACCAGTACCCCGGCGACCACGGCCCGGTGCCGCCGCAGGACATGCGGGACGCGCTGGAGCGCCGCCAGTGCTCGGCGGCCGACGTCATCGACGGCCTCGTCGCGGCCACCCTCGGCGCCCTGGAGCGGGCCGCGCGGCCCCAGCTGGCCCACCTGTTCAGCCTGCTGCCCAAGATGGGCCTGGACGAGGCAGACGTGCCCGGCGCCGCCCTGGACCAGCTGGCCCAGGGCTGCTTCCAGGCCGGGGCCCAGGTCGAGGTCAACGAGAAGTGGGCGTGCCCGTCGCCGCGGACGATCCAGGCCCTGGCCGCGGCCGGGGTGTCCCTGGTCGCCAGCACCGACAGCCACGACTGCGCGGCCGTCGGGCGCTACCAGCGGGTCCGGGGGATCCTCGCGGCGGTGCTGGCCACCCCGGTGCCCTGATGCGGGTGGTACTCGACGTCTTCGACTGGCTGCTGGTGGCTGCTCGTCATGGTCGGTGCCGTGCCCATGCTCGCCGCCGCCTACCAGTACCTGCTCGTCACCATGCATTTCCGCCGCAACCACTACCAGGAATGCGCCCCGTATTTCCCGCGCACCGCCATCCTGGTGCCGGCCTGGAACGAGGCGGCGGTCATCGGCGCCTCGATAGACCGGCTCATGCTGCTCGACTACCCGCCCGAGGCGCTGCGGGTCTTCGTGGTGGACGACGCGAGCACCGACGACACCCCCGACGTCATCAAGGCCAAGGCGGTCCAGTACCCAGGGCAGGTCGTCCACCTGCGCCGGGACAAGGGCGGCGAGGGCAAGTCGCACACGCTCAACCACGGCCTGCGGACCATCCTGGGCGACGACTGGATGCAGGCGCTGCTCATCATGGACGCCGACGTGATCTACGAACCGAACTCGCTGCGCATGATGACCCGGCACCTGGCCGACGCCCGGGTCGGGGCGGTCACCGCTTACATCAAGGAAGGCAGCCGCCCGGGGAACTACCTGACCCGGTTCATCGGCTTCGAGTACATCACCGCCCAGGCGGCCGCCCGGCGCAGCCAGAACGTGCTCGGCGCCGTGGCGTGCCTGGCCGGCGGCGCGCAGCTGCACTCCCGGGACAACCTGGAGGCCATCGGCAGCCGGATCGACACCACGTCGCTGGCCGAGGACACGTTCACCACGTTCAAGACCCAGATGGCCGGACGCAAGGTGGTGTTCGAACCGCATGCCACTGTGTGGGCCGAGGAACCTGGCGACATCGGCGGGCTGTGGAAGCAGCGGCTGCGCTGGGCGCGCGGCAACGTCCAGGTCACCAAGCAGTTCAAGCACGTGTGGTGCCGGCCGAGCCCCACCCACCGGCTGGGCAGCGTCAGCTTCTCGGTGTTCTGGTTCTCCTTGTTCCTGCTGCCGGTCTTCATGATCCTGGCGTCGGCGTCCCTGATCACCCTGTACTTCAGCAGTTTCGCGATGGCCTGGGTCGTGTTCCACGTCCTGTGGATCGTCAACGCGCTGACCTATGTGTTCATCACCTCGTTCGTGCTGATGATCGACTGGGTCACCGGCCGCCATGCCTGGGTCGAGGGCATCCTTTTTCCCGGTGTGATCAGCCTGTCCATCATCATCGCGGCCTGCTTCCCCCGGCTGCTGCGGATGATCTTCTACGAACTGCTGCCCGTGATGGGCATCGTGCTGACGCCCGCGGAACGGCGCGCCCTGGTCTTGTTCGCCTACGCCTGGCTGGCCGGGTCGATGCTCGTGGCCTACCTGGGCAAGGCCATCGAGCCACACCGGTACGGCCGGGTGCCGGCCGCCGTGTTCGTCTACGTCGCGGGCTACGGGCCGCTGCTGTGCGCGTGCACGTTCGCGTCCTACATCAAGGAACTGCGCCACGCCGAGATGAAGTGGGACAAGACCGAGAAGACCGGCAAGGTCGCGATGCCGGTATGACCGGCGGCCGTGTGAAGGAGGCACCGCGATGATCGGCGTCCTGCTCGGGCTCCGGTGGCTGCTGGTAGCGCTGGTCATGCTGGGAGCGCTGCCGCTGCTCGTGGCCAACTACCAGTTCCTGCTGGTCGGGGTGCACTTCCGCCGGCTGCACTACGCCAAGTGCGCGCCGTTCATGCCCCGGGTCGCGATCATCATCCCGGCCTGGAACGAGGCGGCGGTCATCGGAACCTCGGTGGACCGGCTGATGCAGCTCGACTACCCGCCTGAGGCGCTGCGGGTCGTGGTGGTGGACGACGCCAGTACCGACACCACCCCTGAGGTGATCGCCGCCAAAGCGGCCGCGTACCCCGGGCGGGTCATACCGCTGCGGCGGGAGCGGGGCGGTGAGGGTAAGGCAGCCACGCTCAACCACGGACTGGCCCGCATCCTGGCGGACGACTGGGCCCAGGCCATCATGATCATCGACGCGGATGTCATCTACGAGTCCTCGTCGCTGCGCCGGATGACCCGTCACCTGGCCGATCCCGCGGTCGGCTCGGTCACTGCGTACATCAAGGAAGGCAGCCGCCCGGGCAGCTACCTGACCCGGTTCATCGGCTATGAGTACATCGTCGCCTCCGCTGCCGCCCGCCGCAGCCAGGAGGTGCTGGGTGCGATCGCCTGCCTGGCCGGCGGCGCGCAGCTGCACTCACGGGAGAACCTGGTGGACCTGGGCGGCCGGGTGGACACCAGCACGCTGGCCGAGGACACGGTGACCACGTTCCAGACCCAGCTCAGCGGCCGCCGCGCCATCTTCGAGCCGCATGCGGTGGTGTGGTCGGAGGAACCGACCAGCATCGGCGCGCTGTGGCGCCAGCGGATGCGGTGGGCCCGCGGCAACATGCAGGTCACCAGGAAGTTCTCGGGCGTCTGGTTCCGGCCGCAGGCGGGCAGCCGGCTGGGCAGCATCAGTTTCGGCCTGATGTGGTTCTGCCTGCTGTTGTTGCCGGCCTTCATGGTGTGCGCGTCGGCCTCGCTGGTCACCCTGTTCTTCATCGACGCCCCCCTGGCCTGGACTGCCTTTCACGTGCTGTGGCTGGTGAACGTGGTCACTTACGTGTTCATCACCTCCTTCGCCTTGCTCATCGACCCTCAGTCGGCCCGGCGGACGTGGAAGGAAGCGCTGCTGTTCCCGGGCGTCGTCAACGTGGTCATCCTGCTCGCGGCCATCCTGCCCGGCCCGCTGAGCCAGCTGGCCCGGGTCCTGCTGTCGGCCGTGGGGGTGCCGGTTACCAGTGGCCTGATCCACGGCGTCGAGCTGTTCACGTACATCTGGCTGGCCGCCTGCATGGGCGTGGCCTACCTCGGCAAGCTGGCCGAGACCCGCTGGCTGGGCTGGGTCACCGGGCCGCTGTTCGTATGCGTCGGCGGATACGGCCCGCTGCTGTGCGCGGTCACCGCCACGGCATACGTGCGGGAGCTCCGGCACGCCGAGGCGCACTGGGACAAGACGGAGAAAACCGGCCAGGTGGTGGCACCGGCGTGACTGATCTCAGCGAGCCGCGCAGCGAGCCCGATGAGAAGGCCATGGAAGTCTTCGACGAGGAGGTCCGGTCCGCCGTCCGCTACGAGAAGGGCCTGGCGTACAAGGCGCTCGTCGCGCTGGCCATCGTCGCCGTCGTGATCCTCCTCCGGCTGTTCTTCCTGGGCTGACCAGCGCGTCTGCCTGCGCTGACGGCACCCGCACCCGCTGCCCGCGTGTGAACGCCCGCGCGGCGGGCACTTGGCGGCCATGTCGGCTCACACTCTCGGCCGCCGGCCCCCGCACGGGCACGAGCCCGGGCACCGCAGCCTCACCCCGCTGCTCGCGGTGACCGCCGCCGCGCTGGTCTTCACCATCCTGCTCGTCCTGGTCCGTCTCCAGTGGCGTCCCCTGGAGTCCGCCGACCACAGCGCCGCCGCCCGGATCAACGCCCTCGTCGCCGGGCATCCCGCCCTGATCTCGGTGGTCAAGGCGGTCACCTGGCTGGGCAGCGACGGGGTGCTGTGGACGATCATCGGGGTCTCGGCGGTCTTCCTGGCCTTCCGGCGCCGCTGGCGGCTGGCTGGCTACCTGCTGGTCGCCGGCGCGGGTGCGCTGGTCATGGACCCGATCCTCAAGGACCTGGTCGGCCGGCTGCGCCCGGTGGTGGCCCACCCGATCGCGCACGGCGGCGGGAACAGCTTCCCCAGCGGTCACTCCCTGGGCTCGATCGTCTGCTACGGGGCGGTGCTGCTGGTCTTCCTGCCCGCGGCCCGCGGCCGCTGGCGGACCGTGTTCATCACCGGGATCGTCACGATCGTCGCGCTGATCGGCGTCAGCCGCATCCTGCTCGGCGTGCACTACCTGTCCGACGTGCTCGGCGGCTGGACGCTGGGCATCACCTGGCTCGGCCTTACCGCGTTCGCGTTCGAGCTGACCCGGCGGGCCGCAGGCCAGCCCGTCACCGACCCCCTGACCGAGGGACTGGAGCCCGAGGCCCGCACCGATCTTGACCTAGCCCAGCCGGAGACCCCCGTGAACAGATCTGACGCCCGTTCCCGCGCCCGTACCGCCGCCGGCCTCGTGGTCGCCTGGGTGCTCATCCTCGGCGTCATCGCCGGCTTCGGCGAGCTGGTCGTGAAATACGGCCATGGCACATGGCTGGGGGATACGGCCATCCCGCGCTGGTTCGCCGCGCACCGCACGCCGACCCTCAACCAGTGGAGCAACGACGTCAGCGTGGCCTGCGCCACGACCGGGATCCTCGTCGTGGCCGTGGCCGCGTGCGTGATCTTCCTGGCCGTGACCCGGCACTGGCGGCCGGTCATCTTCATCGCGGTGGTGATGTTCGGGGAGCTGGCCGCGTTCCTGGCCGTGGCCGCCGTCGTCAAGCGGCCCCGGCCCTACGTGCACCATCTCGACCACAACCTGCCGACCTCGGCCTACCCGTCCGGGCACGTGGCCGCCACCGTCTGCCTGTACGTCGCGATCGCCATCCTGGTCCTCGGGCACACCAGGGGCTGGTGGCGGTGGCTGTTCGTGGCCCTGGCCGTCGTGATGCCGGTGGCCATCGCGCTGTCCCGGATGTACCGCGGCGAGCATCACCCGACCGACGTGCTCGGCAGCCTGATTTTCGCCGCCCTGTGGCTGACCGCGACCACCCTGCTGATCAAGCCGAACGCCGAGCTTCCCAGCCGCTCGCCCGGCGCGGTGGGTGCCAGGCTCCGCTCGTTCACCGGGCGGGCGGTTTCGCGGGCCTAGGACCGGGCAGCCGCACGGTAACGACTCTTGAGGAGGTGTTCCATGACCGATCCCGAGGACGCCCGGCGCGTCGAGATCAAAGACGGAGACCAGACCGTGGCCGCGGCCGAAGTCTCGCAGCGCGCGGGCGGGACGACCCGGGCCTCGCTGCACGCCGCCTCCGGGCACGTCGCCCCGGGCCGCCGGGCCGACCTGGTGGACGCGGTCGTGGACCTGCCCGAGGTCCAGGCGAGCAGCCGCCTGGAGGCCACGATCCCGCTCGGTGACGGCGAGACCCTGGACCGGCTGCGGGAGCGGACCGAGGAGACCACCAGCCGGCCGGCCGGGTCCACCGCGCTGGTGGACGCGAGCCTGCCTGGCGACCCGGGCCGCCGCGACGAGGACCTGGCCGGCCAGCCCGGCGGCCCGGACGCGGGCACCCCGCCCGCGGACCGGGAAACTCCGCCGGCGTAGCCACGGGTGGCCGTCAGGATCGGGACGTCGGGGTGGGGTTACGCGCACTGGGAGCCGGAACTGTACCCGCCCGGACTGCCGGCCGCTGGCCGGCTGGCCCGCTACACCGCGGCCTTCGGCTCGGCCGAGCTGAACAGCAGCTTCTACCGCTGGCCCCGGCCCGGCATGTTCCGTTATTGGCGAAACAAATTGCCTGCGGGGTTTTGCCTGTCGGTGAAGGCGCCGCGGGGCCTGACCCACGCGCGGAAACTGTACGGCCCGGAGACCTGGGTCCAGCGGATCAGCGCGGGCTGGCATGAGCTGGGCGATAAACGGGCCGTGCTGCTGGCCCAGCTCGGCCCGGCCCAGGCCCGTGACGACGCGAGGCTGGCCTATTTCCTGGGGCTGGTCCCGGAATGGATGCGGGTCGCGGTGGAGTTCCGCCATTCCAGCTGGCATTGCGAGGAGGTCTTCGCCCTGCTGGAGGCGCACCGGGCGGCGTATTGCGTGATGAGCGGCGCGCACCTGCCGTGCGTTCTGCGGGCCACCACGGATTTCACCTATGTGCGGCTGCACGGACCCGACCCCCAGCACTTGTACGCGGGCTCGTATAGTGACGCCGATCTGTCCTGGTGGGCGGCCCGTATCCGGGAATGGGATTGCGCCGGGCAGGACGTTTTCGCCTACTTCAACAACGACGGCCACGCGAATGCCGTGCGTGACGCCCGGGCCTTGCGCCGGCTCCTGGGCCAGCCCGTGGCCGGGTGAATGCGGCCGGGCGGGCCGGCGGGAACATTAACCGGGCCGCTAGCATTTCATAATTGTGACCCTCACCGACCTTCTCCCGGCTGACGCTGCCCCCGACGCGGTCTTCGACGCGTTCGCGGGCTGGGCCAAGGAGCAGGGCCTGGCCCTCTACCCGCACCAGGAAGAGGCCCTGATCGAGGTGGTGTCCGGGGCCAACGTGATCCTGTCCACCCCGACCGGCTCGGGCAAGAGCCTGGTCGCCACCGGGGCGCACTTCGCGGCGCTGGCCGCCGGCCGCCGGTCCTTCTACACCGCGCCGATCAAGGCCCTGGTCTCGGAGAAGTTCTTCGCCCTGTGCGCCGCCTTCGGCCCGGCGCAGGTAGGCATGATGACCGGCGACGCCAGCGTCAACGCCACCGCGCCGATCATCTGCTGCACGGCCGAGGTGCTGGCCAGCATCGCGCTGCGGGACGGCGCCGCCGCCGACGTCGGCCAGGTCGTGATGGACGAGTTCCACTTCTACGCCGACCCTGACCGGGGCTGGGCCTGGCAGGTGCCGATCATCGAGCTGCCACGGGTGCAGTTCGTGCTGATGTCGGCCACCCTCGGCGACGTCACCCGGTTCGAGTCCGACCTGACCCGGCGCACCGGGCGGCCGACCGCCGTCGTCGAGTCCGCCGAGCGCCCGGTGCCGCTCACCTACTCCTACGTCACCACCCCGCTGCACGAGACCCTGGAAGAGCTGCTCAGCACCCACCAGGCCCCCATCTACGTGGTGCACTTCACCCAGGCCGCGGCGCTGGAACAGGCCCAGGCGCTGATGAGCGTGAACGTCTGCTCCCGCGCGGAGAAAGACGAGATCGCCGCGCTGATCGGCGGCTTCCGGTTCACCGCCGGGTTCGGGAAGACGCTGTCCCGGCTGGTCCGGCACGGCATCGGGGTGCATCACGCCGGGATGCTGCCCAAGTACCGCCGGCTGGTCGAGACCCTGGCCCAGGCCGGGCTGCTGAAGGTCATCTGCGGCACGGACACCCTGGGCGTCGGGATCAACGTGCCGATCCGCACGGTCTTGTTCACCGCCATGTCGAAGTACGACGGGTCGAAGACCCGGCTGCTGCAGGCCCGCGAGTTTCACCAGATCGCCGGGCGGGCCGGCCGGGCCGGGTTCGACACCACCGGCCGGGTGGTGGTGCAGGCCCCCGAGCACGTGGTGGAGAACGAGCGGCTGCTGGCCAAGGCCGGCGACGACCCGAAGAAGCGGCGCAAGGTGGTCCGCAAGAAGCCGCCGGAGGGATTCATCGCCTGGGGCCAGCCCACCTACGAGCGGCTGGTCGCCGCCGACCCCGAGCCGCTGACCTCGAGCTTCAAGGTCACCCACGCCATGCTGCTGAACGTGATCAGCCTGCCGGGCGACGCGTTCACCGCCATGCGGCACCTGCTGACCGACAACCACGAGGACCGGGCCGCCCAGCGCCGGCACATCCACCAGGCCATCGCCATCTACCGGGCGCTGCTGGCCGGGGGAGTGGTGGAGCGGCTGGGCGAGCCGGACGCCGAGGGCCGCCAGGTGCGGCTCACCGTGGACCTCCAGTTCGACTTCGCGCTGAACCAGCCGCTGTCCCCGCTGGCCCTGGCCGCGATCGAGCTGCTGGACCGGGAGTCGCCGTCCTACCCGCTGGATGTCGTGTCGGTCATCGAGGCGACCCTGGACAACCCCAGGACGGTGCTGTCCGCCCAGCTGTTCAAGGCGCGCGGTGACGCCGTCGCGCAGATGAAGGCCGACGGCCTCGACTACGACACCCGGATGGATCTGCTGGAGTCGGTCAGCTACCCCAGGCCCCTGGACGACCTGCTCGAGGCCGCGTACGACATGTACCGCCGGGGCCACCCGTGGGTCGCCGACTACGCCCTCGCCCCGAAGTCCGTGGTCCGTGACATGTACGAGCGGGCCATGACCTTCGTGGAGTACGTCGGCTTCTACGGCCTGTCCCGCTCGGAGGGACTGGTGCTGCGCTACCTCGCTGACGCGTACAAGGCGCTCCGCAACACCGTCCCGGACGAGGCCAAGACCGAGGAGCTCACTGACCTCATCGAGTGGCTGGGGGAGCTGGTCCGCCAGGTTGACTCCAGCCTGCTGGACGAGTGGGAGCAGCTGCGCGACCCGTCCGGGGTCCTGGTCAGCCAGGTCGAGGCGGGACCGCCGGCCGTCACCCGCAACGTCCGCGCGTTCCGGGTGCTGGTCCGCAACGCGCTGTTCCGCCGGGTCGAGCTGGCCGCCCTCGGCCACTACGACGAGCTGGGCCAGCTGGACGGCGAGGACGGCTGGGACGCCGAGGCCTGGGAGGCCGCGGTCGAGCCGTACTTCGACGTGCACGACGAGATCGGCACCGGGCCGGACGCCCGCGGGCCCGCGCTGCTCATCATCGACGAAGCCGCGCAGGCCTGGACACTGCGGCAGATCTTCGACGACCCGGCCGGGGATCACGACTGGGGCATCTCCGCACAGGTGGACCTGGCCGCCTCCGAAGAGGCCGGCCAGGCCGTCCTCCGGGTCACCGACGTGGGCCAGCTCTAGCCCTCACGCCGCCCCGAACACCGAGGCCATGCCGTGCACGGCGGCGTCGATCAGCCGCCCGAGGTCGGTGTCCGCGCCGGCCAGCCACTGCTCGCAGGCCGCCACGAACAGGCCCTGCACCGCGTAGCCCAGGGTGACCGGCAGCAGCGAGTCAGGCGGCTGCCCGGTCCGCCCGGCCACGAATTCCGCGACGACCTGCCGCCAGGCGGCGTAGCGCAGCGTGGAGTGGGCCTGTAACGCGGGCACCCGCAGGATCAGTTCCAGCCGCCGCCGGTGCCAGCTCTCCTGGCCCGGCGGGATCTGGTTGAACGTGATCAGGCCCAGCCGGATGGCCTCAGTGATCGGGGTCTGCGGCGGGCAGCCCGCCAGGCGGGCGCGCATCTGCTCCAGCCGTTCCTCGAAACCACCCCACGGCACGTCGTTCTTCGAGGCGAAGTAGCGGAAGAACGTGCGCCGCCCGATCCCTGCGGCCCGCGCGATGTCCCCGACGGTGGTCCCTTCGAAGCCCTGCCGGTCGAACAGTTCGAACGCCACCTGCTCAAGCTCAGCCCGGGTGGTCATCCGCCGGCGGCCGACGGGCGCGGGAGAACTTTCCCGCGGCATCTGCCATCACCCCATTTCGTGGCGCAGCGATCAGCCGCCCGCTCACGACTTCCCCGTTGCTCTCGTTCCCCATGGCGTGGGCCGCGCACCCCCCAGCACACGTTTGCAGCCCGCGTGCCGAGCATCCCACGAGCCAGCGCCGCGTGCGGCGCAACTGGCCCAGGAGCGGCCCGGCCGGCAGGCTCGGCGCGGCCCGGGAAACGGCCCGGCAGCAGGCTCGGCGCGGGCGACACGCGGACGGGACCGGGATCACCGGAGATGTCGCGCCAGTCCGGCATTATGGCGAGCGTCACCACCCCACCGATCGGCCGGCCTGCCCGGCGCGGCCAGCCAGCACGGCCATTCAGCATGGCCCATTCAGTACGGCCATTCTGCACAGCCATTCAGTACCGAGAGTCCACGGCGGTGCGATGCGACTGATCCACACCTCGGACTGGCATCTGGGGCGCACGCTGCACGGCGAGAACCTGCTGCCCGCCCAGGACGACTTCCTGCGCTGGCTGCTCGACGAGGCGGTCCGCCAGCAGGCCGGTGCCGTGGTGGTGGCAGGGGACGTCTACGACCGCGCGGTGCCCCCGGTCGACGCCGTCCGGCTGCTCGACGCGACGCTGCTGCGCTTCGCGCAGGCCCGCATCCCGGTGATCCTGACCAGCGGCAACCATGACTCCGCCGTCCGGCTGGGCTTCGGCGCCGGGCTCAGCGAGGCGGCCGGCGTCCACCTGCGCACCACGGTGGCTGACCTGGCCCGGCCGGTGCTGCTGGCCGACGAGCATGGCCCGGTGGCCGTGTACGGCGTGCCCTACCTGCTGCCCGACGCGGTCATGGCTGACCTCGGGGTGACCACGCGGACGCACGAGGCGGTGCTGGCCGAGGCGGCCCGGCGGATCAGGGCGGACGCCGCGGCCCGGGGCGTGCCCCGCACCGTGGTCGCGGCGCACGCCTTCGTCACTGGCGGGCAGCCCGCCGAATCCGAGCGCGACATCCGGGTCGGCGGGGTAGCCGACGTGCCGGCCGGCGTGTTCGCCGGGTTCAGCTACGTGGCGCTCGGCCACCTGCACGGCGCGCAGCGGGCCGGGCCGCCGCCGGGGACCGGCCCGGAGCCCGCGCCCGACGGTGCGGCGACCGACAGCGCAGTGACCGGCGGTGGCGTGCCTGCGGGGCCCGTGATCCGGTACTCGGGCTCGCCGCTGGCGTTCTCGTTCTCCGAGAAGAACCACGTCAAGTCCGTCACGCTGGCCGAGATCGACGCCGCCGGGCAGGTACGCACCACCCTGCTTGCGGCGCCCGTGCCCCGGCCGCTGCGTGAGGTGCGCGGCACCCTGGACAGCCTCCTGGCCCGGGCGGAGTCGGACCTGGCCGGCCTGGCGGGCGCCTGGGTCAAGGTGGTGCTCACCGACGCCGTGCGGCCGTCCGCCCCGATGGAACGGCTGCGCGAGAAATGGCCGCACACGCTGGTCCTGGACTTCGCCCCCGAGGGGGTGCTGACCGGGTCCGGCGCCGACCTGGAGCGGCTGGCCGCGGCGAGTGACCCGGTCGAGATCTGCTGCCTGTTCGTGGACTTCACCAGCGGTGGCCCGGCCGAGGACGCGCACCGCGTGGTGCTCCGGGCGGCTGTCGAGGCCGCGCAGCACGCCGAGTCGGCCGCCTGATGCGGCTGCACAGCCTGGAGCTGACCGCGTTCGGCCCGTACGCCCAGATGCAGCGGATCGACTTCGGCCGGCTGTCCAGCAGCGGCCTGTTCCTGCTCGAGGGGCCGACCGGGTCCGGCAAGACCACGATCCTGGACGCCATCACGTTCGCGCTGTACGGCGGGCTGGCCGGCGACGAGTCCGCCGAGGACCGGCTGCGCTCGCATTTCGCCGCGCCGGACGCCGCGCCCTCGGTCAGCCTGGAGTTCTCGGTCCGCGGCGTCCGGCACCGGCTGACCCGGGCGCCTGAGCACCGGCGGCCAAAGCGGCGCGGGGACGGCTTCACCACCGAGGCCGCCCACGTGCACCTGCAGCGCCATGAGGGTGGCGGGTGGGTCAGCCTGTCCGCCAACAAGGCCGAGGCCGGAGAGATGATCACCGAGCTCATCGGCCTCAACCGGGCCCAGTTCACCCAGGTGATGCTGCTGCCGCAGGGACAGTTCGCGAAGTTCCTGCAGGCCGCGGACGACGAGCGCCGGGCGCTGCTCAGCAAGCTGTTCGGCACCCAGCTGTACGACCGCATCACGGCTGAGCTGGATCGCCGCCGCGCCGCCGCGATCCGGCAGCGCCAGGACGCCGAGGCCGCGATAGACGCGGCCACCTCGGCGGCGGCCGAGGCCGCCGGCCTGGACGCCGGGGCGCGCGCCAGCCTGCTGGAGCTGCCTGGCCCCGAGCGGGCGACCCGGCTGAAGCAGGTAGCCGCGGACCTCGCCCAGACCGCCGCGGTCAGCGCGGAAGGACTCGAGGTAGCGACGGCCGAGGCCGCCGCCCGGCTGGCCGCCTGCGAGCGGGAGCGGCAGCAGGCCCGGCTGATGGCCCGGCTGACCGAGGCGTTGCGCCGGCTGCGCGAGCACGAGGACTCCCGGCCCCAGCATGACCAGCGGGCGGCCCGGCTGGCCGCGTCCCGGCGCGCGGAACCGGTCCGGCCCCTGCTCGCCGCGCTGCGCGAGGCGCGTCAGGCCGCCGCCGAGGCCCACGGCAGCCTGCTCCGGCTCGTCCCCGACCCGGACGACACCATGCTGGCCGGTGGCGGCGGTGCCCAGGCGTTCGTGCGGTCCGAGGCGGCCGAGAAGGACGCCGCGTCCCTGCAGCATCTCGCCGACGCCGAAGCGGCCCTGCCCGACCGGGTCACCGCGCTGCGGGCCAGCCAGCAGGAGGTCGCGAGCGCCGCCGGCCTGGTCCACGCCCTGGAAGCGGCGCGCGCCGCCCTGCCCGGGCAGATCGGCGCCGTCGCGGAGCAGCTCGCCGCGGCCCGGCTCCAGGAGGCCGGCCTGGGCGCGGCCCGCGAGCAGCAGGCCGCGCTGACGCGGCGTGCGGCCGCCGCCGCCGAGCTGGCCGGCCTGGAGCCAGTGCTCGCGGGCCAGAACGCCGCCCTGCTCGACGCCGTCGACACCCACCAGGCGCTGACGCAGGCCCACCTCCAGCTCCTGGCGGCCCGGCTGGAGGGCATGGCCGCGGAACTGGCCGCACAGCTCGCCGACGGGTCCGCCTGCCCGGTCTGCGGTTCCACGGCTCACCCCGCCCCGGCCCAGGCCGCCGGCGGTCTCGTGTCCGACCAGGACCTCGCCGCGGCCGCCGCGCGCCGGGACGAGGCCGAGGCCACGCGGGCCCGGCTGACCCGCGACCGCGACGGTCTGGCCGCGGCGGTGGCGGCCAGCGCCGCGGTGGCGGACGGCGGGACGGTGGACGGCCTGGCCGCCGAGGCCGTGGCCGTGGGTGACCTGGTGGCCAGGGCCGAGCAGGCCGCGGCCGACGTCGGCCGTCTCGAGACCGAACTCGCCGGCCACCACGCACAGCAGCAGCGGGTCGCGGAGGAACTGCAGACCGCGGCGGCCGCGGCGGCCACCGCCCAGGCGCAGGCCGCCGCGGCCGGGACCGACCTGACCCAGCTGCAGGACGAGCTGGCCGGCGCGGCCCAGGGGCACCCGTCGGTGGCGCAACGGCAGGCCGCCCTGCGCCGCGCCGCCAGCACCAACCGCTCCCTCGCCGCCGCGCTGGACCAGCTGGCGGCCGCGCTGGCCGACGAGCGGAGGGCCCGCGAGCGCGCCGAGCACGAGGCGGTGGACCGCGACTTCGCCTCGGCGGAGCTGGCCAGCTCCGCGCTGCTCAGCCCGGCGGACCAGGCGGCCCTGGACGAGCAGGTGGCCGCGTGGGCCGCCCGGCTGGCCGCGCTGCGGTCCGCGGCGGCCGCCGACGACCTGGCCGGCCTGGACCCCGGCCAGGCTGACGCGGCGCACGCGGCGGCGCAGACCGCGGCGGACGTCCTGGCCCGCGCCCAGGAGGCTGAGCAGGAGGTCCGGGCCGCCCGCGACGCGGCCCAGGCCCGGGTCGGGCGGCTGGACCAGCGGCTCGCCGAGGTCCAGGACGCCCAGGACGCCTTCGACCAGCTGCAGGAAGACACCTCGGCGGTGATCCGGCTGGCCGGCCTGGCCAAGGGCATGGACGGGCACCGCCGGATGGCGTTGACCACCTACGTGCTGCGGCAGTGGTTCGGGCAGGTCGTGGCGGCGGCCAACGTCCGGCTGGGGGCGATGTCGGCGGGCCGGTACGAGCTCCGGCGCACCGACGAGAGCGGGGCGCGGCGGGAGCGGACCGGGCTCACCCTGGTGGTGGTCGACCGGCACACCGGCGCGGAGCGAAGCCCGCGGTCGCTGTCCGGCGGCGAGACCTTCTACACCTCGCTGGCGCTGGCCCTGGGGCTGGCCGACGTAGTCAAGGCCGAGGCCGGCGGGGTGGATCTGGACACCCTGTTCATCGACGAGGGCTTCGGCACGCTCGACTCAGAAACCCTCGACCAGGTGATGGCGGTCATCGACGAGCTGCGCGACCGCGGCCGGGTGGTCGGCATCGTGAGCCATGTGGCCGACCTGAAGGACCGGGTCGCCGAGCGGCTCGAGGTCCGGCGCCTGCCTGATGGTTCCTCCACGGCCCGGGTCATCGCCTGACCAGGGGATGCGGCCAGGCATTATGCTGGTCCGACCGGCGGGGGGCCGGCGCTCGGAAAGCAGCCCGGTGATGGGTGCAGGGGGATCCTTGAAGAAGGTCGGCATCGCGGCCCTGGCCGCGGTCGTACTCGCGTTCCTCGCGGCCGGGGCGGCTGCCGCGCTTACCACCCGGACCGCACGGAACCCGGTCGCGGTCGCGGACCGTCACCAGCTCCGGCTCCCGGTCGCGTACAACGGCCAGGACGGCTGGGGTCACGGGACGGTGCGGCTGTCCGTGCTCTACGTGGGCGGCCCGGACACCTTCCTGCGCGTCCAGCACTGGTCACACTGGACGGCCAGCTCCGCGTCCGCCCGGGGCACCCTCTGGGTGGACAACTGCCAGCCGAACTGCGCAGCGGGCCATTACGTCAAGTACCCCGCCTCGGTGAGCCTGTCGCGCGTGGCGTCCCATCAGGGAGTCAGTTACTTCTCCCGGATGACGCTGCGCTATCACCACACGAGCGACCGCGAGTACGGGTTCCGCTGGGGCACCTACCGCGGGGCGACGGTCCCGCTGTGGATCGGCGGACCGGGCTGACCGGCGCGGCCTGACCGGCGCGGCCTGACCGCCTTCGTGTCAGCAGCCTCCCTCCGGCCAGCCTCGTCACCGGCCAGCCTCCCTCTCGGTCAGGCCAACGAATGGTCAACGCCTGCCCGATACGCCGCATCCCGCCGGGGGCGGACATTATGCTCCCGCTCGCGCCGCCTGGCCCGGCCGTGGCCCTGGCGGGCGGCCGGGATACCTGTGGGACGGGAGTCGTCATGCGGACAGTGCTGGACGGCCGGTGAGCCGCCTGGCCAAGGCGGGCTACATCGCCGCCACGGTCGTCGTCGTGGCCGTGGTCCTGGCCAGCCTGGGTGCCTACGCGGTCTACCGCCGGCTGGACGGGAACGTCAGCGTGGTGACGGTCAAGGGCCTGAGCCATCGGTCGGTGTACGGCGCGCAGAACATCCTGATCCTCGGATCCCAGACCCGGGACGGCCAGCGGGCCGGGGATCTCGGGTCCAACCCCAGCCTGAACACCAGTAACTCGGACAACCTCCTGCTGGTCCACCTGAACCCCACGCACACCCAGGCCATCGTGCTGTCCATCCCGCGGGACACCATGGTGTACGAGCCGGGCTGCAAGGCCCGGCGCACGATCGGGACCGGCGTCATGGGGCCCTACCAGTCCGCGATCATCGACGGGGCGATGAACATTGGCGGCCCGTCCTGCGCGGTCAGCACGGTCAAGGACCTGACCGGCGTCCGGCTCGACCATTTCGTCGAGTTCAACTTCAACTCCTTCCGCGCGATGGTGGACACGATCGGCGGGGTGGAGGTCTGCGTCCCGCGCAGCGGATACCACGACCCTTACAGCGGCCTGAACCTCAGCGGCGGGAAGCACCTGCTCACCTACAACCAGGCGCTCGCCTACGTGCGCACCCGGCACGGCGTCACGGCCGAGGGTGATACCGGCGGTGACCTGCCGAGGATCGAGTTGCAGCAGGCGTTCATGTCCTCGGTCATCCAGAAGGTCAACAGCCAGGGCATCCTGGACAACTCGGTCGAGTTGCTCAAGATCGCGGATGTGGCCACCCGGGCGCTGACCGTGGACCAGGGGCTCGACTCGGTCAGCAAGCTGCTCGGGCTGGCCCGCAGCCTCACCGGCCTGCACGCGAAGAACGTGACCCTGCTGACCATGCCGACCGTCACCGACCCGGCGGACACCGACCGGCTGCTGCCTGAGGAACCGGCCGACGACGTCATCTTCCAGATGATCCTCAGCGGCCAGACGTGGCGTCACCGGCTGCCCACCCTGCCCGACCACCAGGTCAGGGTGCGCGTGCTCAACGGCACCGGCATCGCGGGACTGGCCGGGCAGACCGGCCGGCGGCTCGCCCGGCTCGGCTTCGACGTGACCGGCACCGCGGACGCGCCGGCCACCAGCACCACCACCGTGACGTACTCGGGCACCGCGCAGGCCGACAGCGCCTACACGGTGATGACGGCGCTCAAGGCCACCCCGGCCGCGCAGAACCTGCTGGCCGAGCCCGCCCCGCAGACCGGCCGGCCGGGCCCGGTCACGCTGGTGATCGGCAGTGACTTCACGGGCGTGACCGCGGCGGCCGCGCCGCACCCCGCGGCCGGCCACCCCGCGGCAGGCGGGGCCGGTACCGGCGGGGCCGGTACCGGCGGCCAGGCCACGGTGCAGAGCCGCAACGCCGGCGCCAGCATCTGCTCGGGGCTGCCCGCGGCGAACCCGGATCCTGGCACTCCCTGAGCCCGCTACTCCCTGATCCCGCTACTCCCTGAGCCCCGCTGGCCCCGGGAGTCTGGAACCCCAGGGCCCGGGCCTCCGACGCGGCCGCCAGTGAGCCCGCCCCGGTTTGACTCCTCCGTACATCCGTGTGACTATACGGACGTACGGAGGTAAGAACATGTCGCCACGAGACCACGACCATCCGGTGAGCGGGCCGGGGGTCGCTGCGGCCCGCTCGGGTGCCCTGTCGGTGGCGGACGCCGGCCGGCTGGCCGGCCTGCTCGGGATGCTGGCTGACCCGGTGCGGTCCCGGATCCTCTTCGCCCTGGTCGCCGCCGGTGAACTCTGTGTCGGGGACCTCGCCCTGGTGCTGGAGGTGACCGAGGACCAGGTGTCCTACGCGGTGAAGATGCTCCGCCTGGCCGGGCTGGTCAGCTTCCGCAAGGACGGCCGGGTCGTCTACTACCGGCTGAGCGACGGCTTCCCGCATCCGCTGCTCGAGCACTGCCTGCGCCAGCTGCTGACCATCGCCGCACCGGAGGCCGACGATGCGCGCGCTTGACGCGATCGGGCACGCGCTGGCCGTGGCCGGCTCGATGACCTGGCAGATCACCTGGTCGCTCATCCTGGGGTTCACGCTGTCCGCGGTCGTCCAGGCGCTGGTGCGCCGGTCCACCGTGGTGCGGCTGCTCGGTGACGACCGTCCGGTCACCCTGGCCCGGGCCACCGGGCTGGGCGCGGCCTCCTCGTCCTGCTCCTACGCCGCCGTCGCCCTGGCCCGGTCCCTGTTCCGCAAGGGGGCCAGCTTCACCGCGGCGATGGTCTTCGAGATCGCTAGCACCAACCTCGTCATCGAGCTGGGGATCATCCTGGCCCTGCTGATCTCGTGGCAGTTCACCCTGGCGGAGTTCGTCGGCGGCCCGATCATGATCGTGCTGCTGGCGGTGGCCTTCCGCATCTTCGTCCGGCAGCAACTGATCGACGAGGCGCGCCGGCAGGCGGACCGGGGCCTCGCCGGATCCATGGAAGGCCATGCCGCCATGGACATGAGCATCACCGCGACCGGCAGCTTCCGGCGCCGCCTGTTCAGCCGGGAGGGCTACACCTCGGTCAGCCACATCTTCGTCATGGAGTGGGCCGCGGTGGTGCGGGACGTGGTGATCGGGCTGCTGATCGCCGGCGCCGTCGGTGCCTGGGTCCCGGACAGCTTCTGGCAGCACTTGTTCCTGACCGGCCATCCGCTGGCCGCGCGCCTCTGGGGGCCGCTGATCGGGCCGGTGATCTCGGTGCTGAGCTTCGTCTGCTCGATCGGGAACGTGCCGCTGGCCGGGGTGCTGTGGAACGGCGGGATCAGCTTCGGCGGCGTGGTCGCGTTCATCTTCGCCGATCTGATCATCATCCCGATCCTGCTCATCTACCGGAAGTACTACGGCACCCGGATGATGCTCGTGCTGGCCGGACTCTTCTACGTCACCATGGTGCTGGCCGGCTACATCGTCGAGTTCGTCTTCACCGGGCTGGGCCTGGTCCCGGCGGACCGTACGGCCAAAGTCGGGGAGACCGGGATCGTGTGGAACTACACCACGTACCTGAACATCGTCTTCCTCGCTGGTCGCCGCCGCGCTGCTGGTGCGCTTCTTCCGGTCCGGGGGCGTCCCCATGCTCAAGATGATGGGTGGCCCACCGGACGAGGCCAGCCCCGGTCACGGCGCTCACGCTGGTCACGGCGGCCACGGTGCGGCCCCCGGCCCGGCTGCTGATCCGGGCCACGCCGCCCGTCGCGGCCCCGGGGGGCATGCCGCGCAGCACGGTGTTACTGACTTGTGACCCACGCGCTCCATCCCGGGCCGCGGTTTCTGCGTCGTTTATCTCAGACACCAGGAAACCTGCAGGGTCACCCCCTGGTGCGAGGGGCGCGAGGAGGATCACATGCGGGAGACCAGGCCAGCCGGGCCGGCGTCGCAGGCTGCGGGGAACAGGGGTTCACGGCGGCGGGTCGCTGCCGTGGCCACGCTGGCCGGGGCGCTGGCCGGCGGGCTGGCCGCGATCTCGGCGCCGGCCGGAGCAGCGGCCTCGGCGGGCCGCCCGGCGGCCCCGGCCAGCGCCGCGGCCGCGGCGTCGTGGCGCATCGTCAAGACCACCCACGGCCGGAGCCTGCCTGGCGTCACCGCCGTCACGGCCACCGGAACCCGGGACGCCTGGGCGTTCGCGTCCACCCTGGCCCGGCCGGTCGCGTGGCGGCTCACCGGCCGCACCTGGGCCGCGGTCCCGTTTCCCGGCCAGACCGGGGACCTGGTCACGGCCGCCGCGTCCAGCGCGCCCGGCAACGTGTGGGCCTTCACCGCGCAGACCAGCGGGGCGGGCCGGGCGCTGCGCTGGAACGGCCGCCGCTGGGCGGCCGCGGGCCGGTTCGGTCAGGCCGTCGGGGACGCTGTCGCGCTCGGCCCCGCCGACGTGTGGGTCTTCGGCCAGCCAGGCGCGCCCGGCGGCGGCCTGGGGGCCTGGCACTACAACGGCACGACCTGGCGGCGCGCCCCGGCTGGCGGCGGGCTGACCGGGGGCAGCGCGCTGAGCCCCAGCAGCATCTGGGCGGTCGGCGGGAAGACCGCCGCGCACTGGAACGGGCGCACCTGGTCGAGGACCTCGCTGGCCCGGGTCCTGCCCGGGAACACGCAGTTCTGCCGTCCGACCGCAGACCGGGTGCTGGCCCGCTCCGCCACCGACGTGTGGGCCGTGGGAGCCGGGCACTGCGAGGACGAGCGGGGCCCGTTCTACCTGCTGCACTTCAACGGGAGCCGGTGGCGGCTGGTGTGGCGCTCGGCCCGGTACGGCGAGCCGCTCCAGGTGGTGCCGGACGGCTCAGGCGGGCTGTGGATCCCGGCGGTGGCGGGATTCCCCGGCACCTACGCGATGCTGCACTACACCGGAGGCCACCTTCGGAAGGCCGCGCTCCCGCTGCCCGCCAGCAAGCTGTCGGTCGACGCGGTCGCCCACGTGGCGCGGTCGCTGGTGACCTTCGGCGGCGGTGAGTCCCACCCCGCGGGCCAGGGTGGCACGAAGCAGTCGGGCGTCATCCTCCGCTACGGCGGCTGACCCCCAGGCAGCTGATCCCGGCGGGATCTTCGGCGCGCCGCCCCGGGACCGTGGCTCTCCTTGACTGTCATCACTACAAGTGATCAACTGCTACTAACAGTAATCAACCCGCGGGGGAGGCGGCGTCTTGGCTGATGCGCGGATCCTGCTCGTTGAGGACGACGATCTGAACCAGCAGCTGGTCCGGAAGGTGCTGGCCCGGAGCGGTGACCCGGTGCTGCGCAGCGCCTGCCTGGTCCAGGTGGCCAGTCTGGCGGAGGCGCGCGCGGCCCTGGCCAGCAGCGCGGTCGATGTCGTGCTGCTCGACATGAACCTGCCCGATGGCAGCGGCCTGTCGCTCGCCGCCGAGGTGCAGCGCACCGGGTCCGGCCCGGCCATGGTGGCGCTGACCGGTGCCGGGCCGGAGCAGGGGGACGCGGCGCTGGCCGCCGGCTGCACCGCGGTCCTGGGCAAGCCCTACAAGGCGGCCCAGCTATGCGCGCTCGTCTGCGCTGCCCTCTCCGACTAGACGCGAAGGCTTCGTATGTCTTCTCACTCGGGTGACGCAACGCCTGAGCCCGGACCGGCAGGAGCGACGCCGGCCGGCCAGGGGCCAGACTTCCGCATCCTGTTCGAGGCGCTCCCCGGCGCGTACTGCGTGCTGGATCCGGACCTGGTGATCATCGCAGCCAGCGATGCGTACCTGCGGGACACCAGGACGAGCCGGGCCGGCATCGTCGGCCGGCCCCTCACCGCGGTCTTTCCCGTCCGCCCCGATCCGCGCGGCGTCGCCACCCTGCGCGCCTCGCTGGACATCGTCCGGGCTGACCAGGTGGCGGACACGATCGTGGTGGACCGCTACGACATCCCGGCGGCCGGGCCGGGAGGCGAGCCGGACGCCCGGTACTGGAGCCTGGTGAACCTGCCGGTCCTCGGCCCGGGACGCCAGCTCGCCTACATCGTCCACTGGCTGGACGACGTCACCGACTACGTCCAGACCATCCAGGATCAGGGCGGCGGCGGGCAGCCGGCCGGCGCCAGCAGGGCCGGGTCCAGCGGATCGAGGCGGACCTGCTGGCCCTCTCGCAGGGCCTGCAGCAGGGCAACCAGGCCCTGCAGGAGGCTAACGAGTCGCTGCGCGGCGCCTACAACGCCAAGAAGGACTTCCTCGACCGGCTCAGCCACGAGCTCCGCACCCCGCTGCACACCATCCTCGGCTTCGGCGAGCTGCTCAGCCTGGACGGGCTCAGCGCGGAGCACCGGGAGTGGATCACCATGACGCTGCAGGCCAGCCGGCACCTGGTCCAGCTCATGGACGAGGCGGGCGACGTCGCGCAGATCGAGGACCGGACGCTGACCCTGTCGATGGAGGCGGTGCTGGTCCACAGCGTCATTGCCGACGTGATCGAGATGATCCGGCCGCTGGCCCTGGCCGAGGGGGTGCAGATCGACCCGCCGCCGCGTCCCGCCGCGAGCCAGTACGTCCGCGCGGACGAGCAGCGATTCCGCCAGATCATGCTCAACCTGCTGTCCAACGCGGTCAAGTACAACTATCCCGGCGGGCGCGTGACCATCACCGTGGCGGATCAGCCCGGGGACCAGCTCCGGGTCAGCGTGACCGATACCGGCCGCGGCATCGCCGGTCACGACGTCGGCCGGCTGTTCCTGCCCTTCGAGCGGCTCGACGCGGCTCAGGCCGGCGTCGAGGGCACTGGCCTGGGCCTGGCGCTGTCCCGCGACCTCGTCGAGGCCATGGGGGGCACCACCGGGGTCAGCAGCGTCCAGGGGGAGGGCAGCACGTTCTGGATCGAGCTGCCCGCCACCGAACCGGTAGCCGTCTCCCAGCTGGCCATCGAGCGTGACGGGGTCGTCAGCAGCCGGGACTACTCCACCGGGAAGACCGTCCTGTACGCAGAGGACATGGTGGAGAACTTCCGGCTGGTCGAGCAGATCCTCAAGCAGCGGCCGTCGGTCACCTTGCTGCCCGCGATGCTGGCCGGCGTCGCGCTCGACCTGGCCCGCCAGCACCGCCCCGACATGATCCTGCTCGACCTGCGGCTGCCGGACATGCCGGGGGAGGAAGTGCTGCTCCGGCTGCGCGCCGACGCCCGGACCCGGGACATCCCCGTGGTCATCCTCAGCGCGGACGCGACCCCGCAGCGCATCGACCAGCTCCGCGCGAACGGCGTGGTGGACTACCTCACCAAGCCCATCGACGTGCGCAGCCTGCTGCAGACCGTGGACAGCGCCCTGGGGGAGGCCCGGCCCGGGCCGGGCACTCTGGCCGGCGAGACGCAGCAGCCCGCCCTCGTCCGGCGCATCTTCAACGCGCACTACTACCGCTGAGCGCCGGACGCGGCTACCGCGGGGGCCGCGTGGGCGGCAGCCCGCGGCGCAGCACTTCCAGCAGGTCGTCCAGGACGTCGTCGGGGACCTGCCCGCCGGCCGTCCAGTCCGCCCAGCGCATCCCGACGAAGTTGCCGATCCCGGTGTACAGGAAGGCGATGACCTCAGGGTCATAGCGCGCGTCCACGTCGCCGCTGAGCTGGGCCTGGCGCACCCCGCGGGCGTAGCCGCGGGCCAGGTGCTCGTAGTACTCCCGGAACAGGCCCGGCGCCACGAACTCCGACTCCCGCACAATGCGGTCCATCCAGGGACGCTGGGACAGCATGTCGAAGAAGGCGCGGAACGAGGCCCGCTCGATCTCCCGGTGCCCGGGGCCGGCCTGCTCGATGGACTTCCCTCATGGCGGTCCGCAGGTCCGCATTGAGCTGCCGGACCACGGCCGCGAAGATCTCCGCCTTCGAGCTGAAGTGCGCGTAGAAACTTCCGGTGGCCATACCCGCCCGGGCGCAGATGTCGGCCACCGTGGTCCGCTGGTAACTGCGTTCCCCGAAGAGCCGCTCCGCGGCCGCGAGCAGCCGCTGTGCCGGCGGCTGCCCGCGGTCGTCGGGCAGCCGCCGGCTCGTCGCGACGCCCACGCCTCCTACCCCCGTCCGGGACCCATGACCAGGCCCTTTCCGTACCGGGAGCCCGTGCGTATGTTAAGGCATCCCGCTGGACGGTGCCGGGGCCTGCGTCCCGCCGTAGCTGGTCACCGCCCCGGTGGAGGACGTGTCCGTGACCTGGACCGGACCCTCCTTCACGATCGCGCCGTTCTTGATGATGCCGATGAAGGCCCCCGTCATCCCGGCGTGATCCGACGCGGAGTAGGCGTAGGGCGCCACGGCTGGCCCTTGCGGCAGCCCGGCCTGGATCGCCTTGACCAGGTCGGCCCGGGTCGGGTTCTTGCCGGCCTTGAGCATGGCCTGCACGAAGGTGTACCCGACCGCCTCGCCGAAGGCCACGTTGCCGTCGAAGGGCAGCTTGGGCAGGTACTTGTCGTGGATCTTCTTGAACAGTGCGACCCAGCTGTTGCTGGTGTCGCCCAGGGTGGGCAGGTACCCGTCGGTGATGATGCCCTGAGTCAGCTGGTTGCCCGACACCGTGGCGCCGCCCTGCTTGGCGTAGGCCTCCAGCAGCCCCGCCAGGGTGATCGGGTCGGAGCCCACGTCGCTGACCACGAAGGTCGGGTTGAAGCCGAGCTTGAGGCTGTTCAGCTTGAGCAGTGCGGTGAAGGCCGGGACGGAGAAGGACACGACCACCTTGGCCCCGGACGCCTTGAGCGCGGCCACCTGCGGGCCGACGTTGATGTTGGTCGGGTCGTAGCTCTGCCTGCTGACCACGTCCGCATGCGGGATCTCGTCGTCGAGGCCCTTGACACCGTCTTTGCCGAACTCGTCGTCCTGGTAGAAGTAGCCGATCTTCTGCCCGGCGAAGTGCTTCTTGATGTAGGTGCCGAGGATCTTGCCCTCCCGCACGTAGTCCAGCTGCCAGCCGAAGGTCTCCGGCAGGGTGGACGGGGCGTTCCAGCACTCACAGCCGGAGGCCACGAACACGTCCGGCACCTTCGACGAGTTGAGGAACGGGGCCACGGCCAGGTGCGTCGGAGTGCCCAGCCCGTCGAAGATGGCGTACACGTTGTCCTGCAGGACGAGCTGTTTCACCACCGACACCGTGTCGGTCGGGTCGTACTTGTCGTCGAGGTACTTGTAGACGATCTTCCGGCCGTAGATCCCGCCGTGGGCGTTGACGTACTGGAAGTAGGCGTTTGACGCGGGCGCGATCTCGTCGTAGCCCGGCGCGGCCACGCCGGTCAGCGGCTGGTGGCTGCCGATGGTGATGGTGGTGGCGGTGATGCCCGGGGCAGACGCGGTCAGCGCGCCGCTTTTGCTCCCCGACCCTGATCCGCTGCTGCCCGAACTGCAGGCACTGACCACCAGGGCCAGGGCGGCCACGGCGGCGAGGGCGGGCAGCTGTGCCCGGTGGGATCTTTTCATATCGAGCCTTCTTCCTGGTGTTCGCCGGCTGGAACATGAAGCGGGGGAGCTGGGGTGCGCCGCCAGGGGCGGCCACCCGCAGGCAGGCGGGCGGCCAGGGGCCGGCCCAGCCGGCGCAGGCCACCCTGGATGCCATTGGGAAAGGCGAGCATGACGACGATGAGCACGACGCCGTAGGCCGCGACCGGGATGTTGGACCCGGCCGAGCTGGACAGGCCGTGGCTGCTGGCCGTGTCGGTGACGTAGGTCGGGACCAGGACCAGCACGAGGCTGCCCCACACCGCGCCGGGCAAGGTGCCCAGGCCGCCCAGCACCGCGCCGGTGAGCAGGGCGATGGACAGCGTCAGGGTGAAGGCGTCCGGCGAGATGATCGACGTGGTCACGGCGAGCAGCGCGCCCGCCAGGCCGGCGCAGGCCGCGCTGACCACGAAGGCCAGCACCCGGAGCCGGGCCACGTTCAGGCCCGCCAGGGCGGCCGCCACCTCGTCGTCCCCGGCGGCCCGCCAGGACCGCCCGACCCGGCTCCGGGCCAGGTTAGCCAGCAGCACCAGGACGATCAGCGCGCAACCGCAGGTCAGCCAGGCCTGCCAGCGGGTGACCGGGAAGGCCGCGCCCAGGAAGCCGGGGCTGGTGATCACCACGGTCAGGCCCTGGTCGCCGCCGAACACCCCGAACTGCAGGGCCAGTGACGGCAAGGCCACGGCGAGCATCAACGTCGCGCCCGCCAGGTAGGGCCCGCGCAGCCGCGCCGCGGCCACGCCGACCACCGCGCCGCCGGCCGCGGCCGCTGCCGCGGCCGCCACCAGCACCACGGCGAGCGGCCAGTGCAGGTGCAGGATCAGCAGCGCGGCGGCGTACGCGCCGATGGCCATGAAGGCCCCGTTGCCTAGCGAGATCTGGCCGCTCAGCCCGACTAGCGCGGTGAGCCCGGCGACCGCCACCACGTAGTACGCGACCTCCGCCATCTGGTAGTCGCGGAACGGGCTGATCGTGATGCTGATGATCACGCAGGAGCGCGCCGAGGACGACCGCCACGGCCAGGTGCCGGACCAGGGTCATCTCACACCTGCCGGGTGGCGGCCGGGGAGAACAGGCCAGACGGGCGGACCATGAGGACCAGGACCAGTGCGGCCAGCCCGAACAGGTTCACCAGGTCCGAGCCCAGATAGCCGCCGACGTAGCTCAGCGCGACCCCGAGGATGAGTCCGCCCGCCACCGCGCCTGCCGGGCTGTCCAGGCCGCCGATGACCGCGGCGGTGAAACCCAGTACGAAGATGGAGTCCATGCTGTTCGGGTAGAGGAAGGTGGACGGCGAGACCAGCACGCCGGCCAGCGCGCCGATCAGCCCGGCGAGCGCCCAGCCCAGGGTCAGCATCCGGCCCACCCGGACCCCGAGCAACCGGGCCACCGGCGGGCTGAAGGCGGCCGCGCGCATCTGCAGCCCGGCGGAGGTGTAGCGGAATCCGGCCCCCAGCAGCAGCGCGGCAGCCAGCACCGCCAGCGCCACGAACACGTCATTGGCCGAGATACCGAGCGCGGCCGACCCGATGTGCAGGCCGTCGATCGAGAACGCGGCGGGGAAGGACCGGAACTGCCCGCCGTAGATGATGCCCGCGAGCCCTTCCAGGAGGACCAGCAGGCCGATCGTGATGATGATCGCGTTCAGCGGAGGCTTGTTCTCGACCGGCCGGATGACCAGCCGCTCGATCACCGCGCCGAGCACCAGCCCGGCCGCCAGCGCCACGACGAAGCCAGCCCAGTAGGACCCGGTGTGGTTGATGACCAGCAGCGCGACGTACGTGGTGAACATCGCCATGCCGCCCTGGGCGTAGTTGAGGATCCTTGTCGCCCGCCAGATCAGCACCAGGGACAGCGCGATCGCGGCGTAGATCATGCCGACGCTGATCCCGCCGAGCGTCAACTGGCCAAACTCTTCCACCGGCCGCCTCCTAGAAGCCCAGGTAGTGCTTGCGGAGCCCGACATCGGCGGCCAGCGTGACGGCGTCCGCCGCGATGACGACCCGGCCGAGGTTGAGCACGATCCCCTGGTCGGCGATGCCCAGCGCGCTGCGTGCGTTCTGCTCGACCAGCAGCACCGTGAGACCCGTCTCGCGCAGTCCTGCGACCAGCTCCATGACCTGGGAGACGATCTTCGGCGCCAGCCCCAGTGACGGCTCGTCCAGCAGCAGCACCCGCGGCCGGGCCATCAGGGCGCGCGCGATGACGAGCATCTGCCGCTCGCCGCCGGACAGCGTCCCGGCCGCCCGGTTCCGGGCCCCGGCGAGAACAGGGAACCGCTGGTACGCCTCGGCCAGCGCCCCGGCCCGGACAGCCCGCCCGGCCCGCCAGAACGCGCCGAGCCGGAGGTTCTCCTGGACGGTGAGCTCGGCGATCACGCCCTGTCCCTCGGGCACGTGCGCCACCCCGCCGCGGGCCATGTCCTCAGCGCTGCGGCCGGTCACGTCCTGCCCGCCGACCAGCACCCGGCCCCGGCGCGGCCGGATCACCCCGCTGATGGCGCGCAGCAGGGTCGTCTTGCCGGCCCCGTTCGCGCCGAGCACAGCGGTAATGGTCGCCGGGCGGACGGTGATCGAGACGCTCTGCAAGGCGAGCACACCGCCGTAGCCCGCCACCACGTCCTGCACCGCCAGCGCGGCCGGCTCACTCACCGGAGTCCTCCACCCCGAGATAGGCAGTAGTAACCGCCGGGTTGGCCTGCACTTCGTCCGGCGTGCCCCGGGCGATGACCCGGCCGAAGTCGAGCACCACCACGGTGTCGCACACCGCCATCACCAGGTCCATCCGGTGCTCGACCAGCACCACCGACGTCTCCGCGGACAAGCTGGAGATGAGCTCGCCGAGCCCGCCGATCTCGGTCTCGGACAGTCCGCCGGCCGGCTCGTCGAGGAGCAGCAGGCGCGGCTGGCTGGCCAGGGCGCGGGCCAGCGCCACCCGCTTGCGCAGGCCGTAGGCCAGCTGGTCAGGCATGGTGTCGGCCAGGCCGGCCGCGCCGACCCGGTCCAGGGCGTCCCTGGCCCGGGCTGCGAGCCGGCGCTTGTCCCGGTCACTCATAGGCAGCCCGCCCAGCGCGGACCAGAACCCGGCCCGGGCCTGGCCCTGGGCTCCCACCATGACGTTCTCCAGCACGGTCAGCCGGCGGAACAGGCCCACGCCCTGCAGCGTCCTGGCGATGCCCAGAGCCGCCAGCCGATGCGGGCGGAGCCGGCCCAGCTCGGTTCCGCCGAAACTCAGCCGCCCGCCGTCGGGCCGGACGAAACCGCACAGCACGTTCAGCAGCGTGGTCTTCCCGGCCCCGTTGGGGCCGATGACGCCGGTGACCTGGCGGCCAGGCGCGGTGAAGGAGACGTCGTCCAGTGCGGTCACGCCGCCGAAGCGCACGGTCACGCCGTGCACGTCCAGCAGGCTGCCTGGCTCTGCGGCCGGTTCCGGTTCCGGACCGGCCCCGGGGCGGGTGGCCCGGGGCGTCCGCCCGGCGGGACGTGCCGCCGGGGGAGAGGCCGAAGATGAATCGTCGTTCACCACAAAGATCCTGCTCAGATAGGCAACAGTGGCTTCTGATGAATCGTGATTCACTGATTGAAAAGCAGCCCGGGGATACCGGCAAGACCCAGCACGCCACTTGACGCTGATTCGTGACCTAACCGAGATCCGAGCCAGGCGCGTGCCGTGCGCCGGGCCGCCGGGGGGACGTTTCAGGCGGCCGGATCAGTGACACGGCGTACTGGTCTGGTGACCCCCAGGAGGCGTCGGCGTCGTCGCAGTGTGACCGCGGCCACACCCTCGCTGAGCTGGGATATCTGTAAGCAAAACTGCCTGGTCTTAGAGCGGATATTCAATGGGCCAGACCGGCCGGGTACTCGCATACTGGGCAGATGAGTTTGTTAAGGGGAGGGGACGCCATCGGGCATGCGGCCGATCGGCTCAGGGACACCCTGACCGTGCCAGGCCTGGGCCCGGCGATGGCGGCGTATTTCGATCCGGCCGAGGGCTTCGCGGGCATGAGCTTCTGCACCCTCGGCCAGAATCCGCCGGACGCGGTGACCGCCGACGACTTGCTGGCTGTCTCGCTGCTGGACATCGCGTGGCGGCCGGAGGCCGTCCGTCAGCTGCTCGGCAGCCAGTCCGGGACGGTGTCGGCCATGCTGGCCACGATTCCCGGCGACGTCGATCTGTGGGCGGCCTCCGACGTGGAGGTCGCCACGGTTGACCCGCTGTGGGACGCCTTACTGGAGATGCCGGGCGTTGGCACGGCGACCGGGGCGAAGCTGCTCGCCCGCAAGCGGCCGCGGCTTTGCCCGGCTACCGACAAGGTGGTGATCCGCGCCGCGGGGCTGCCCGGGCAGACCTGGGAGGTGCTGCGCCGCATGCTCCAAGACCCGGAGGCCCGGGCTGACCTGGAGGCGCTGCGCCCGCCGGACGCGAGGGGAGCCAGTTTGCTCCGCCTGCTGGACGTGGCGATCTGGATCGTTCACAGCCCGGCGCGTGAGGCGCGGCGGGCCCGGCTGGCTGGCCGCAGCCGGGCGGCCTGACCCGCCCGGGCCTGACCGGGCCAGGCCCGACCCGGCCAGAGCTGGGACGGCCAGAGCTGGGACGGCCCGGCGGCGCGGGCCGGGACCGGGCGGTCAGCCGCCGTAGGCCTGGACCAGCTTGTCCATGATGGCGTCCAGCCGCGCGTCGACCTGCTGGCGGTCCGGATCAGCGTCGTACCAGTCCACGATCTCGCGGGCGCCCTGCTCGAACGGGATGACCGCGCGATAGCCAGGTACCACGCTGCGCAGCTTCGAGTTGTCGAAGACCAGCGAGTGCGCCTTGTCGCCGAGCAGGCTCGCGCCCCACTGCGGGTCCGCGCTGGCGATCGCGGCCGACGGCACGTGCACGATGTCCGCGGGCGCGCCCACCGCGGACGCCAGGGCCCGGGTGATCTGGTCCCAGGTCAGCACGTCGTCGGAGGTGATGTGGAACGAGTCGCCCACGGTCCGGGGGTGCCCGAGCAGGGGGACGAAACCCTGCGCGAAATCCCGGTGATGGGTCAGCGTCCACAGCGACGTCCCGTCACCGTGCACGATGACCGGCTTGCCCTGGCGCATCCGGCCCAGCGCCGTCCAGCCCCCGTCCAGCGGCACCAGGGTCGGGTCGTAGGTGTGCGAAGGACGCACGATCGTGGCCGGGAAGCCCTCTTCCCGGTAGGCCCGGACCAGCAGGTCCTCACAGGCGATCTTGTCCCGGGAGTACGCCCAGAACGGGTTGCGCAGCGGCGTTGACTCGACGATGGGCAGCCGGGCGGGCGGCGTCTGGTAGGCCGAGGCGGAGCTGATGAACACGTACTGGCCGGCCCGGCCGCGGAAGGTGTCGATGTCAGCCTGCACGTGCTCGGGGGTGAACGCGACCCAGTCCACGACCGCGTCGAACTCGCGGTGCCCCAGCAGCTCGCGGACCTGGTCCGGGTCCCGGGCGTCCCCGTGCAGCACCCGCGCCGCCGCGGGCAGCGGGCGCGCCCGGGTCTGGCCCCGGGTGACGACGGACAGGTCGATTCCGTGGTCCACCGCCAGCCGGGCGCACGCCGAGCTGATCACGCCGGTACCGCCGAGGAAAAGGACCCTGATACTCGTCACGCCCCCACAGTAGGCCGCCCTGCATCATGCGCGGGGCGCGAGGAAAGCCCGGGAGCCGCTCAGGTCGACATGACGATCAGGAGGACGTGCCCGATCTTGATCTTGTCGCCTTTCTTCAGCAGCTGGGCTGCGTGGATACGGCGTCCGTTCAGCCAGGTCCCGTTGGTCGAGCCCAGGTCTTCGACGTACCACAGGTCGCGGGCGACCTTGAAGCGGGCGTGCTGGCCGGAGGCGAAGTCGTCGTTGATGACGAGCGTGCCCTGGCGCCCCGCGGTGAAGTTGGTATGAAAGATGTGCTGCTGGTCTGGGGCCTTGAGGACCAGGGACTGGGGTGGGGCGGCATCGGTGAGGGTCACGCCGGTCTGCCCGGCGACCGCGGATACGGCGGCCCGCCACGCTTGCTGCTCCAGCTCGGTGGTCTCCTCCCAGGGCGGGAGAGCGCCGGAATGGGCCCCGCGGTGGGCTTCGTAGGCGGTGCGGGCGAGGCTGTCAATACTGGTCACCTATTGATGATGGCAGAGGGCGGTGCGTGGCCGCGGACCATCTCCCACGGTTGCCGCCTCAGCGGCTGCCTGTCCGGTGCTGACCGCCCGAAGACCCCCGAAACCGCCCGCCTGCGCCGGCCCGGGCCCGCGCTGGGGCCCGGGTGACACCGGTTGATGGCGCGAAGTGTGGGGTGACTGTCGTGGCGCCCGCCTGGCGCCAGGGTGCAGCCTGAGGGGGTGGACAAGCGCCGCATCGTCTTCGTGATCTTCGATGGCTTCCAGTCGCTCGACCTGACCGGGCCGCATGAGGTGTTCCAGCACGCCAGCCCGCTGTCGCCGGCGTACGACTGCCAGGTGGTCTCCCGCCTACCGGGGCTGGTCCGGTCCAGCAGCGGACTGCCCGTGCACGCCAGCCATGGCGTGGACGGGCTGGATCCGGGCGGGATCGACACGCTCGTCGTGGCGGGCGGGCCGGGAGTGGATCTGGCCCGGACGGACCGCGTGCTCGTGGACTGGGTCAGGGCCGCCGGAGCCACCAGCCGGCGGGTGACGTCGGTCTGCAGCGGGGTCTTCCTGCTCGCGGCGGCGGGGCTGGTCACCGGGCGCCGGGTCACTACCCACTGGAGCCGGGCCCGCCAGCTCGCTGACGAGCATCCGGAGCTGATCGTGGACTGCGACCCCATCTTCATCCAGGACGGCCGGGTGTGGACCTCGGCCGGGGTCAGCGCGGGCATGGATCTGGCTCTGGCCCTGGTGGAGGATGATCTCGGCCAGCCAGCCGCGCACGCGATCGCCCAGGAGCTGGTGCTGTTCCTGCGGCGTCCGGGGACGCAGTCGCAGTTCAGCGTGCCGCTGTGGTCAGCGCAGCCCTCGACCGACCCGATCAAGACCGTGGTGGCGGCGGTCCAGGCAGGCCCGGCGGCCCGGCACACGATCAGCGACCTGGCCAGCCGCGCCCGGCTCAGTCCCCGTCAGCTGCAGCGCAGGTTCACCGCGGAGCTGGGCGTCGGGCCCGCGCAGTACGTGGAGCGCGTCCGCGTCGAGGCGGCCCGCCGCGCGCTGGCCGGCGGGACCGACCCGGTCGACGCGGTCGCCCGCCGCTGCGGTTTTGGCAGCGCTGAATCGCTCCGCCGGGCCTTCCATCGTCATCTCGGCGTCGCGCCGTCCGACTACCGGGACCGGTTCGGGTCCCTGCGGGAGTACGCATGACTAGCTACGGACTGCTGATCTTCGAAGGAGCAGAGGAGCTGGACTTCGTCGGCCCCTGGGAGGTGTTCACCGTCTCCTCGATGCTCCGCGACGACGCCGACCAGGTGGCGCTCATCGCACCGGGTCCTGGCCCGGTGCGGTGCGCCAAGGGAATGCGGGTGCTTCCTGACTACCTCACCGACGACCATCCCCCGCTGGACGTGCTCCTGGTCCCGGGGGGCCAGGGGACCCGCCGTGAGGTGGGCAATCCGTCCCTCATCAGCTGGATAGGCCAGGTCTCGGCCAGCGCCAGCTGGGTGACCAGCGTGTGCACTGGCGCACTGCTGCTGCACGAGGCGGGCCCGGCCCGCGGCCGCCGGGTGGCCACCCACCATGCGTTCGAGGACACCCTGGCGGCCCGCGAGGCTGTCACCGTGGTCCGGGACGCCCGGTATGTGGTGGACGGGAACCTGGTCACCAGCCAGGGCGTGTCGGCGGGGATCGACATGGCGCTGTGGCTGACAGGCCGGATCCACGGACGTGATCACGCCCGGGCGGTCCGCCGCTACATCCAGTACGAGCCCGCGCCCCCTTACCTCGCCGACGAGCCTCCGGACGGCGGGTGAGCGCGTGGCGTCCCGGCCGATCGAGCGGGCGGTGGGTGGAGACTGGGTGGCGGGGGAGGACCCGACGGTGCTGCCGGTGACCCAGCGCCATGCGGGCGGCGCCAGGAGACCTCGAACAACGCCCCGCCGAGCGCCGACTCGCTGATCCGCCAGTGGCCGCCGGTGGAGCACACGACCGAGTCGGCGATGGCCAGCCCCAGGCCGGCCCCGCCACCCCGTTCCGCGCCCCCGTGCCCGGTGATCCGGTGGAAGCGGTCGAACAGCCGGTCCCGCTCCCCGGCCGCGATGCCTGGCCCGCTGTCTTCCACGGTCAGGCTGACCCGGTTGCCGCGGACCGCCACGCTGAGCCGCACGCCGCCGCCTGGGCCTGCGTAGCGGCAGGCGTTGTCCACCAGCACCCCGGTGAGCCGGTCGATCCATTCCGGAGGTGCGCTGATCCAGGCGGACTGCGCCGGGGCCGGGGCCACGGCGATGGCCAGCGACTGGGAGTGCGCGACCGCCTGGAAGCGCTCGGCGCACTGCCTGGCGATGGTGAAAAGGTCGAGTGGCTCGGCCCCAGGCGGCGGTGGCTGCGAGTCGAACCGGGCCAGCCAGAGGAGGTCTTCGACGATCCGCCCTAGCCGCTTACTCTCGTCCTCGATCCGCAGCAGCGCCGCCTCGTAGTCAGCGGCGGGGCGCGGGGCGCTCAGCGTGATGCCGATTTCCGCGCTGATCACACTCAGCGGGGTGCGCAGCTCGTGGGAGGCGTCCGCGGTGAATTCCAGCTGGCGCCGTCGGGACTGCTCGACCGGGGACAGCGCCCGCAGGCCGATGACCAGCG
Source organism: uncultured Actinomycetes bacterium (assembly GCA_963844695.1). Taxonomy (GTDB): domain Bacteria; phylum Actinomycetota; class Actinomycetes; order Streptosporangiales; family Streptosporangiaceae; genus RYN-230. The sequence continues at coordinate 35,401 of CAWJPL010000039.1, read as the reverse complement.
ATCCAGCGAACATGGCCAGCAGCAGTACCGGCGCCACCGCGGCCTCTCCTTCGCGGAGGACCTTGATGGTGTGCTGCTGCTCGGCCATGCTCTGCCCGGCCACCAGCCACGCGCCACCCCTGCGCGCCTGATCCAGCCGGAAGGTGCTCACGCCGAGGAGGACCGTCGCCGGGCCGCCGCCTATCGGCTCCCGGCTCGTGGGCAGGTCCGGGGCGCCCGCGGTCAGCCGGATCGCGCCGTGCCCGGGCCGGGTCCGCCACAGGAACACCGGCGCCTGGTCGACGTCCTCGTCGTCGTCGGGCCGGGCCCGATTGTCGCCGTCTGCCTGACCGATGCCGCTGGCCACCCGCTGGCCCGCGACGCCGTCGGCCAGGTGCTCGCGCAGCCGGGCGTCCACGGAGGCCACCAGGCGCGCGGTGACCGCCTGGTCGAGGATGGCCACGCACCCGGCGTACACCACCCCGACGAGCAGCGTCGCGGCCAGGGCGACCCGGGCCGCGTGCCCGAACTGGGATGGCAGCGGCCCGTGCGGCCTGGGCAGGCGCTGGTTGCTCATTGGCCGAGGATCCGGTACCCGACGGCCCGCACCGACTCGATGCGCACCCGCCCGCCCGCGAGCTTGGAGCGCAGCCGGGCCATGTGCACGTCGATGGTGTTGGAGCCCAGGGCATCCGCGTCGTTGGCCCACACGCTTTGCGCGATCGACCGGCGGTCCACTACGGCCGGCGATCGGCGCATGAGCATCTCCAGGATGCCGCGCTCGGTCACGGTGAGCGCCGGGCGCTGCGAGCCGATCCGCACCTCCTGGGTCGCCGGGTCGTAGATCACGTCCCCGACGGCCAGCTGGGGTGGCTGCGCGGTCCGGGGACGACGTTGCAAGGCCCGCAGCCGGGCCAGCAGTTCGGCGAAATCGAACGGCTTGATCAGGTAGTCGTCTGCGCCCTCGTCGAGGCCGGTGACCCGGTCCTGGGGGGTATCCCTGGCGGTCAGCATCAGGACCGGGCTGGCGCGGGCGTCCCGGCGCATCCACTTCAGCACCTCGAGGCCGGAGACCCGCGGCATCCGCCAGTCGAGCACCACTACTTCGTAGTCGTAGCTACGCAGGTACTCCACGGCCGCCTGGCCGTCGGCCACCGCGTTGACCGTGTAGCCGTTTTCGCGCAGCCCGCGGCTCAGCGCCTCCCGCAGGCCACTGTCGTCCTCGGCCACCAGCACGCGCACCGGGGGAAACCTGCCTCAGCGGGGGAGACGGCGCCACAGCGGCCGGGGCAGCAGCCGGAAGGCGGCCGCCACGGGGGCCAGCGTGGACGGCACCCAGATCAGGCCGCCGGGCGAGGTGCCGGCCGCCCGGCGGAGCCGGGCGGCCACGGCGGCGCCGACCGCGGCCGGTGTGGTGGCCAGCGGAGCCGCGGTCATGCCCGCCGTCATCCGGCCGATCACGAAGCCCGGCCGGACCAGCAGCACAGTCACCCCGCTGCCGTGCAGCGAGTCGGCCAGCCCGCGGGCGAAGGCGTCCAGGCCGGACTTGGCCGCCCCGTACACGAAGTTGGCCTTGCGGGGCCGGACCGCAGCGATCGAGGACAGCACCACGATGGTGCCGTGGCCCTGGACGCGCATCCGCGCGGCGGCCGCGAGCAGCGTGGTGACGTGACCGGTGAAGTTGGTCTCGACCAGCAGCCCGCCGCGGAGCGGGTCACGGTCCAGGATCTGCTGCCCGGTCAGGACGCCCGCGGCGGAGATGACCAGGTCCACGTCGCCGCCGGCGAAGGCCTCGTCGATGACCGCCTGGTGGGTGTCCAGCGCGGTCGCGTCGAAGCGTAGCGTCCGGGTCCGGACACCCAGCTCCTTGCCTGCCGCCGCCATCCGCTGCTCGTCCCGGCCGGCCAGCAGCACCTCGCTGCCCGCGGGCAGCCCGAGCGCGGCCAGGATCTCCAGGCCGATCTCGCTGGTCCCGCCGAGCAGCAGCACCCTGGCCGGGCTGTCCGCCGCGCCGCGCTTATCCGGCATGCTGCCTCCCAGGTGACGTCGGGGCCGCCCGCCGCAGCCCCAGCCGCGGCCCGAGATCGGAGCGGAACACCCCGGCCCGGTCGCGCCGCGAGGCCGCGGCCCGCCACTGCGTCAGCCGGGGGTCCATCCCGGCGCAGCTGCGGCCGCTGATCCTACTGTTCCCGGCCAGGTCTACCCGACCGCCTGCGACGACAACCCGCTGGGTCACACGGGCCATTACAGGCCGCCCGCGAACAGCGCCAGCCAGCTCAGCTCGGAGACGATCATCAGCCTGTCCCTGGCGATCAGGTCCTCGACCGGCGTGGCTGGCTGGCAGGCGGTCAGCCAGTCAAACCGCAGCAGGGCCGCGGCCAGCGGCAGGATGCTGAGCAGGTGCAGGGTGCGGGTCCACCCCCCGTGCTGGCCGCAGGCCCACAGCAGATAGGCGGCGATCATGACCCCGGCGGCGACGCGCTGGCTCAGCCGCAGCAGCGCGGGGGTGTACCAGCGCATGACCGGCCGGTGGGTGGCGGCGTCCTGGCCCAGCAGGGCGAGTTCGGTGTAGCGCTTGGCGATCGCGACCAGCAGGGCCCCCAGGCTGCACACCACCAGGAACCAGCCCGACGGTGGTACCCGGGTCGCGGAGGCCCCGCCGAGCGCGCGCAGTACGAAGCCGGCCGCCACGAACGCGAGCTCGACCACCGGGATGTGCTTGAGCACGAACGTGTACATGAGGGAGAAGGCCACATACACGGTGACCAGCACAGCCAGCGTGGGCTCGCCGATCCACAGGCACGCGGCCTCCGCGGCGAGCACGCCAAGGACCGCCAGGACCAGTGCGTGCGCCCGGGGCAGCCGGCCCGACGCGATCGCGCGGGCCCGCTTGACCGGGTGTAGCCGGTCACGGTCCGCGTCAACGACGTCATTGACGAAATACACGGCGGCCGCGGCCACGGTGAACACGACGGCGGCCACCAGCGCGTACCCCAGGCCGTCGTCCCGCCCCAGCGAGGCCGCCGCCAGCGGGGCCGCGAAGACCAGCAGGTTCTTGGGCCACTGGCGGGGGCGCGAAGTCTGCACGACGGCGGCCAGCCACCGCGCCGGCAGGGCGGAGTGCGCGATCACGGCGGAGCCGCCGGGCAGCCGCCCTGCCGCCCGCGCGCGGGCCGTCACCGTGCGTACACAGCCGTGAAGTCGCGGCTGGCCAGGCCGTAGTACCGGTCCGGCGGCTGCACCTGGTCCGGGAGCAGGTTGACCGGAGACGGGTCGGCCGGATGATGCTTTGGCAGGTAGTACATGTACGACATCCAGTCCGGGTTGATGTCCAGCTCCATCCCGGTCACGGCGCCCGCCCGCTTGAGCAGCTGGGCCAGTTCCCGCACGTTCAGGGAGGGCCCGTAGACGAAGATGACCCGCCCGTCCCGGGTCATCCCGATCCCGGACCGCCAGACGTAGTAGCCACCACCGAGGGTGGCGCCCCAGCTGGTCTCGACGTTGTTGTCCACCGAGCCGGGTATCTTGCCGTGCGCGAGGATCAGGTGCAGGTTCTGCCGGACACCGACGACGTCCGGTGTCATCCGCACTGAGCCCCCCCAGTTCCCGAGGCTGATCCGCCCGTCCCGGTAGTAGACGACCGAGGCGACGCCCTTGGTGAGCACCCCGCTGGTCGCCCCGTTCAGGTAGAAGCCGCCACCGGACGTGGAAATCTTGAATCCCCCGTTGAAGGTGGCCAGCAGCCCGAGGCGTTTGCTGGGCAGAATGTCCGGCGCAGCCTTCCACCGGCCAGGTCCTGGATCTTCCGCTCCCGGGTGCAACTGGAAGCGCACCAGGTTCTGGTTCATCGACACGATGCCCGCCACGTATGACGTATAAACGCTGCTCGCACGCAGGTAGGTGCCGAAGATGGCGGGCTGCCCCTGGGCCGCTCCGAGCACCCGCCACTTGCCTTCCCCGCGCAGCGGGTGAGCCACCAGTGGGGTCAGCGGCGCCGGGGGCGGGAAAGACGGCGCGGCCTTCACGCGCCCCTTTACGTGCCCCGTGGACTTCGGCTCGCTGATCGGGCCTGCGCTCGGACCGGTCAGCGCGAACGAGGGCTTCCCGCCGACCTTCGGCGACTGGTAGGTGACCCACTCCCCGAACGTGACCACCGGGCCGAGATAGTGATCCCGGGCCCACTCCGCCAGGCGCTCTGACACCGTCCCGCCACCAGGCATGGTCAGGGCATGTCCCACCGACCAGCCCAGCCAGAGGACGAACACGACCAGCACCGCCACCACGACCTTGAACCACCGCCGGGCGCGCAGCCGCCGGAAGCGCCCCCGGCCGGCCCGGCGCCTGCCGGAGTCACGCGGGCCCGATCCGCCTTGCCCCGCCTGGCCTGGATCCCCGTGACGCAGATCACCTGGGCCTGGCTCAGGGCCGGGTGCGCTGACCCTGGAGTCACGCCGGAATGACGCCGGTCTGGACACCCACGTTCCCCCTCCGGATGATGTTCAGCTGAGAGACGCCGCAGCCAGAGAGCGCACGCTCTAGTGCGGAAAGCAGGCCCGCCCGTGCCGGGGTCGGCGCCTGGAGCCGCGTCGGCAGTGCCTGGCGGTGAGCCTTTCCCGTGCGCGCTGGGCGCAAACGACAGGTGTACTCGCGAATCATGAAGACTGCGTTAAGGCACTGACCTGCTCTTGATCACTTCATGCTTGATCAAGGTCTCGCTGCGTACTCGTCGTGTTCCCGCCGAGCCCGCGGGCCGGTTTCTTCGCCCCGAACGGGTTCGGCCGGGTGCTGGCGATCTGTCCCCGTGCGTGCCGCGCTGACGGTGCCACGCGCCTCACGGGAGGACACGTGCACGGGGTGATGCCCCGCTGCCCGGTCGAAGGGGCGCTCGACCACCCGCACCGGGACCGGCTCGCCGCGCGACTGGGCCCCGAGCAGCAGGCCGCGGACGCGCAGCCACCACCGGACCGCCATGACCGTGCCGAGAAGCTGTACGGCCACGGCGCAGCCGAAGGCCAGCCGGTAGGCGGGCACGTCGCTGCGGCCAGCCAGGTCCAGGATCCCGCCGACCAGGAGCGAGGTCAGGATGGCCGCGCTGAACCCGCCGACGTTGACCACCCCGGTCGCGGTGCCGACCACGGTGCGCCCGTTGTAGTCCCGGGCCAGGGAGAAACCGATGGTGGACGCGGGGCCGCCCGCCGCCATCAGCGCGGCCACCGCGATGATCAGCGCGTGCGGCGGCCGGCCGCCGAAGCAGGCCAGCAGCGTCACCCAGCCGGCCACGGTGACCAGGCAGACCCCGACCGCGAACGGAACCCGGGCCGCCGGGAACCGCCCGAAGACCATGCCGACCGCCGGGCTGACCGCGATGGCGGCCAGCACGCAGACGAGCAGCACCCCGCCGGCCGCGGCCGGGCTGAACCCCTGCGCCACCAGGTAGGGCACCCCCCACAGGACGGAGAACGCCGTCGTCAGTGACATGCAGGAGAAGTGCACCCAGAAGCCCAGCCGGGTGCCCGGAGTGCGCCACGCCGCGTGCACCCGGCCGCTGACCCGGCGCGCCGCGGGCAGCAACGCGCGGGCGCGCCTGGCCCGCCCGGCGGCGCGCGGCTCCGCGGGCAGCAGCGCCCACACCGCCACTCCCGTGGCCAGCGAGACCAGGCCCGTCCCGGCGAACGAGGGGGTCCAGCCCGCCGCGTGCAGCAGCAGCGTGAGCGGGATCGTCGCGGCGAGGTTGCCCACCATGCCGAGCATCGAGGTGACCGACACGGCCAGCGGGAACCGCCGGGGCGCGAAGTCCTGGGCCGCGAAGCGGACGACACTGACGAACGTCATCGCGTCGCCGCAGCCCAGGATGGCCCGGGCCAGCAGGGCGCCCGGATAGGACTGGACGAACGCGAACGCCAGCTGGGCCACGGCCATGGTGCAGGCCGCGGTGATCAGCAGCCGGCGGGGCCCGTAGCGGTCGACCAGCAGGCCGGTGGGCACCTGCATGGCGGCGTACACCCCCAGCTGGGCCAGGACGAACACGCTGAGCTGGCCGGGCGTGATCCGGAAGCGGCTGGCCGCCTCGAGCCCGGCCACGCCGAGCGAAGTGCGGTTGAACACCGCGGCGACGTAGACGGTGACCGCGATGGTCCAGCGGCGGAACGTAGGCGTGGCGATGGGGGAGGAGGCGGAGTGGGTGGAGGGGATCGTAGGCGACGACAGGGCCGGGCTGGGCATGGGGATTTCGGTTCCGGGGCAGGCGGGCGGGATGGCTGGACGGGGGCAGGATCAGCAGGGACAGTGTTCAGCAGGGACAGTGTTCAGCAGGGACAGCGTTCAGCAGGGCGAGAGGATCGGTGAGTCAGGGTCGTCGGCCGAGGGTGGTCTCCGCATGGTCGAGGTGGGCGCCGACCGCCTTCACGACCGCGTCGGCGCGGCCCGCGCGCAGCGCGTCCCGGATCCGCTCGTGCTCGGCCAGGGTCGACTGCATCCGGGCGGGATCGACGTTGGTTCCGGTGCCGTCCAGCAGGTTCACGGTGCCCATGCGCAGCTGCCGTTCCCGCAGCGAGCGGTACAGCGAGGTGATGATCTCGTTCCCGGTCGCGGCGACGATAGCGAGATGAAAATCGCGATCGGCCTGCACGTACGCGACGACGTCGTGCGCCTCCGTGGCGGCGCGCATGGCGTCCAGGTGGCGTTCCAGTACCGGCTCCAGGGCTGCGGGCGGCTGGTGGGTGAGGACCTTGCGGGCCGCGAACGTCTCGACCAGGCGCCGGGTCTCCATCACGTCGGCCATCTCGTCCACGGTGACCGGAAGCACCAGGGCCCCGCGCTTGGGCAGCAGCCGGACCAGCCCCTCACCCTGCAGCCGGAGCAGGGCTTCGCGGACCGGGGTGCGCGAGGCGCCCACCGCCTCGGCCAGCTGACCCTCGGACAGCAGGTCATGCGGGGCGAACCGGCGGGCCAGGATCCCGCCTTTGACGTACGCATAGGCGCGGTCGGCGGCGCTCACCGGGATGAGCCGCCCGGCCGCAAGCGCCTCTGTCGTATCCATGATGTATCTATGCTACATGCATCATCGATCTACTGATGAGTGTCCAGCGCTGCCGAACGCCGCCCAGACGCGCTGCTGCTGGCCGGCCCGGGCGGGGCGGCCGACGGCCGGCGGCCAGACAGCTAGGCCCGGCGGGGCTACTGGTGGCGCTGTCTCAGCCAGTCGAGGGCGGCCTGGGCGATGTCGCGCCAGCCGTGGTCGATGGTGAGCGAGTGCCCCCGGTCGGGGAACTCCCGGAAATCAGTGATGGCGGGGGACTTGTGGTAGAGCTTCCTGGTCGCGGTGGTGATCGCCGCCGGGACCGTATGGTCGTGGCCCCCGGCGGTGAGCAGCAGCGGGCCGCGGTCCTTGTTGTGGACATCCACGGCCGCCGGCGAAGTGCGGGTGAAGTTGGCTGCGGCGTCCTCGAACAACGGCTTGCCCGGTGAGGGAATGGCCCAGCGGTCGAACAGCTCGGAGGATTCCTGGGCGCTCAGCTGGTTCCCGAAGCCGTAGCGGAACTGGCTTTCGGTCAGCGACACGGCCTGCTGCCGGTTGGAGCGCTTGCGCAGGGCGATCGAGGCCACCCGCAGCGCTGACGGAGGCAGGTAGTACACGCCCTTGATGGGTGCCGCGTCGATGGCCACGCCCGCGGCGGCCAGGTTCTGCCCGAGCAGCCGCTGCACGATCAGGCCGCCGAAGGAATGCCCGATCACGATGGGCGGGGCGCTCAGCCCGCGGATGATCTCGGCGTAGTGCTCGACCACGTCGTTGATGCCCTTTCCGGCTACCTGCTCCGGATGGCTCCGCGTCTCCTCGACCGTGTCGGCGTCGCCTGGCCAACCGGGGGCGACGGGCGCGTACCCCGCCTCCTTGAAGAACTCCACCCACGGGTCCCAGGACGTGGCGTGCAGCCAGAGGCCATGCACGAAGACAACGGGGGTTCCTGCTGGTTCCATCTCGTGCCCTTCCGATAGGGCGGCCGGCGCGCCGCACATCCCCCCTTGGTACCCGCTTTGCCCCAGGGTGCACCCTGGCCCGGCGAGTCACTTCTGCCTAGTCCGGCCTCACCCGTCGCTGATCCGTTCGCCGCTGGCCGCGTCGAACAGGTGCACGTGCCCGGGGTCCGGGCCGGCCCTGATCAGCTCACCGGGCTGCGGGCGCACCGGCCCGGCCCGGACGATCACATTGCTGCCCAGGTCACCAGCCAGCTGCCCGTAGATATAAGCGTCACCCCCAGCGTCCTCAACCAAGGCGACCTTCAGCTCCAGCTCGCCGCCGCCGGCCGACAGGTGCTGGGGCCTGATCCCGGCGACGATCTGCTCCCGGCCCTGGACCGCCCGCCGCTGCGCGTCGCCCAGCCGCAGGCTGGCTCCGGCGACCCTGATCCCCTCCTGCTCCACCGTGGCGTCGAACAGGTTCATGGCCGGCGACCCGATGAACGAGGCCACGAACGCGTTGGCGGGCCGGTCATACAGCTCGGCGGGGGAGGCGAACTGCTGCAGCCGCCCTTCTTGCAGCACGGCCACCCGCTGGCCCATGGTCATGGCCTCCGCCTGGTCGTGGGTGACATACACGGTGGTCACCTGCAGGCGGCGCTGAAGCTGGGTGATCTGGTCCTGGGTCGCCGCGCGCAGGCTGGCGTCCAGGTTGGACAGCGGCTCGTCCAGGCAGAAGACCTTGGGCTCGCGGACGATGGCCCGGCCCAGCGCGACCCGCTGGCGCTGGCCGCCGGACAGGTTCCGCGGCGTGCGGTCCAGCAGGGGCTCCAGATCGAGCAGGCGTGCGGCCTCACGGACCCGGCGGGCAGACTCCTCCTCGCCGATGCCACGCATCCGGAGCGCAAAGCCCATGTTCTCGCCCACCGTCTTGCTCGGGTAGAGCGCGTAGTTCTGGAAGACGATCGCGACGTCACGGTCCCGGGACGCGACGCCGGCCATGTCCTGGCCGCCGATGAAGATCGCGCCCTCATCGACCTCCTCCAGGCCGGCGAGCATCCGCAGGGCGGTGGTGGTGCCGCAGCCCGGCGGCCCCGCCATCACCACGAACTCGCCGTCGCCGACGGCCAGGGTGAGCGCGTCCACCGCGGGCCGCCCGGCTCCGGGATAGACGCGCGTCGCGTTCTCGTACCTGACCTCAGCCATGATCGCCTCCTAAACGCGCTGGGAACCGCCCGGTCGTCCCCTGCCCCGCCCGGACCGCCCCAGGCGCCCCACCAGCCCCGATGACCCCAGGCCGCCGTCCGTGATCAACTGATAGGTGTCACATTAACGACACCTATCAGTTGATCACGGAACGCACAGCAGAGCGCTACCCCGCGATGACGGCTGTGGCCGGCGTGCTGTCCTCACGGGCCAGGACGCTGGCCGGCTGGGCCGGCTGGGGGAGGGCCGCGTCCTGCGGCTGGGGGAGGGCCACGGTCTCCGGGCGCCTGCGGGCCGGCAGCGCGAACGCGACGCCGATCGCGGCGACCAGGGCCACCACCGCGGACACCCGCATGCCGGTGGCCATGGCCGCGGTGAACGCGGTGTGCGCTGCCGTGGTCAGCTGGGCGCCAGCCGCACCGCCGAGATGCTTACCGGCGATGTCCGCCGCGGCGACCGAACTCGTGGCCAGGTGGCTGACCGGCTGCGGCACGTGGGCGGCGGCCAGGGAACTGCCGAGCTTCGAGCGGTAGAGGTTCTCGGCCAGGCTGCCGATGATGGCGATCCCGAGGGCGCCGCCGACTTCGCGGATCGTGTCGTTGATCGCGCTGCCCGCCCCGGCCTGATGGGCGGGCACCGTGGTCATGATGGTGGTGCTGGCCGGCGCCATCACCAGGCCCATGCCCGCGCCCATGATCGCCACGGCCACGGCCAGCGGCGGGTAGCTCGTGTGCACGCCGGCCGTGGACAGGTCCAGCAGGCCGGCCCCCATGAGCACGATGCCCGCGGGGATGACCACCCGGCTGCCGAGCCGCCCGGCCAGGATCGTGGAGACCGGCGAGACGGCGGCCATGGCGATCGCGAAGGGCAGCGCGCGGACCCCGGCGGACAGCGGGCTGTAGCCGTGCACCAGCTGGAGGTACTGGGTCAGCACGAACAGGCTGCCGAACAGGGCGAAGAAGATGACTGTGACCGAGGCGGCCGCGGCCGAGAACGCCCGGACCGCGAACACCCGCAGGTCGATCAGCGGGTTCGGGATGCGCAGCTCCCACCAGGTGAACAGGCCCAGCCCGGCCAGGGCCGCGGCGATCTCAGCCAGGGTGACCGGTGCGGCCCAGCCGCGGGCGGGTGCCTCGATGATGGCGTCCACGAGCAGGAACAGCGCCCCCGCGATCATCACGGTGCCCGCGAAGTCGAGCCGGTGACCGCCGGGCTCGGCGGTCTCCGGGACGATCAGCAGCACTCCGGCCAGGGCCAGGACCACGAGCGGGACGTTGATCAGGAACACGCTGCCCCACCAGAAGTGGGTCAGCAGCAGGCCGCCCAGGGTGGGGCCGATCACGATGCCCACCCCCGCCACCGCCGACCAGGCCGCGATGGCCTGCGGGCGCTCCCGGGGCGGGAACACGGCGTTCAGGATGGACAGCGTGGCGGGCATCACGAACGCCGCGCCGAGGCCCATCACCACCCGCGCCGCGATCAGCATGCCGGTGCCGGAGGCGAACGCCGCCGCCACACTGCCGAGGGCGAACACGGCCAGCCCGCCGACCAGCGAGAGCCGCCGGCCGTAGCGGTCACCCAGCGCGCCGGCCGGGATCAGCAGCGCCGCGAAGCACAGCGTGTAAGCGTCCGCGATCCACTGCAGCGAGCTCGTCCCCGCGTGCAGCACCCGGGCCAGCGTGGGCAGGGCGGTGTTCAGGATGGTGTTGTCGATGACGACCACCAGGAGGCTCAGGCAGAGGACGAGCAGGATCTGCCGCCGCCTGGGGTGACCCTGCGGCCACAGATTTGAGCTGGGCATCGGACTCTCCTTGTCACGCTTACTTACGACCGTTGGCTTACAGTCGTTCACTTACAAGTGTAAGCATAGACATATGAGCTAACAGCTGTAAAGTAGGAGTCGTGAACACCGCATCAGAGCTGGTCCCGCCCGGCACCGCCGCCGGGCGCGGCGCCGAGCCGGCGCCCCGGCCGCTGCGCCCCGGCCGCGGCAGCGCAACGCCCGGGGCCAGGGAGCCAGGCTGACCGAGGACATCGTGACCGGGGCGCTCGCGCTGATCGAGCGGTCCGGCTCGGACGAGGCGGTCACGCTGCGCGCGGTGGCCCGGGAGGTCGGCATCTCCGCGCCGTCGATCTACCCCCACTTCGCGGACCGCGACGCCATCGTGATGGCCGTGGTCCTCCGGGTCTTCGACGAGCTGGCCGAGGCCATCGAGCGGGGCTCCGCGTCAGCCCGCCAGGACCCGGTGGAACGCCTGGTCGCCGGCTGCGAGGCCTACGTCGGCTACGGGCTCGCCCATCCCGCCCGGTACGGCGTGCTGTTCTCCGGGTCGCACGGGATGCCGGAGGACTACTGCGCGCCGGTGCCGCTGGGCCCGGAAGGCCATCCGGTCCTGGAATTCGGCGCCGAGGCGTTCGCCCTGCTCGTCCGGGGCATCGAGGCCTGCGCCGAGGCGGGAGCGTCGGCGAGCACCGACGTGGTGGCCGACTCGACCGCGGTCTGGGTGGCCCTGCACGGCGCGGTGACGCTGCGCACCTCGCTGCCGGGCTTCCCGTGGCCCGAGCCGGAGACGTTCGTCCGCCACCTCGTGCTCTCGCTCGCCCGGATCACCGGCCACCCGGACGGCGGCTGAGCGGCACGGCCACCCGGAACGCTCAGCGTCCGGTGACCCCGTCGAGAGCCTCCCGGAGCAGGTCGGCGTGCCCGTTGTGCCGCGCGTACTCGCCGATCAGGTGCACGTACATCATCCGGACCGAGAACGTGTCCCCGTGGCCGGTGTCCAGCGTGCCGTCGAAGTCCAGGCCGGCCGCGGCCGCGTCGGCCTGGCGCCATTCCTCCTGCAGCCGGGCGACGTCCGCCTCGGCCTCCGCCGCGACGGCGTCGTTGAAGTCGGCGTCCTTCCCCCTGGCCGGGTCGTACATGGGCGGGACCGGCTGGCCGGCCGCGCGCTGCCGGAACCAGATCCGCTCGACCTTGGCCAGGTGCCGGATCAGGCCCAGCAGCGACAGGTTCGAGGACGCGATGGGCAGGCGGGCCAGCTGCTCCCCGGTCAGCCCGGCACAGATGTTCAGCAGCGTGGATCGCTGATAGTTCAGGTAGCCCTCGAGGATCGGCCGGTCGTCACCGGTCATCGGCCCGTCGACCGGGCTGGGCGTCGGTACGGTCCAGGTCATCGCCCCAGCCTGCCAGGGACGCCGGGCGCGGGCGAACCAGGGGGCACGGCGCGCTCGAGAGAAACCTCTTGACAGACTTCTCTCGAGAGATAACTATTGAGACATGTCTCTCGACGATGACGATGACGGCGGCACCGCCGGCCCGGAGCGCTCTTCCGGCCCCCTGGATGACGTCCGCAAGTCCCTCGAGGACGTCGGCAAGTCCCTGGACGACGTCGGCAAGTCCCTGGACGACGTCCGCCAGCTCACCGACTCGCAGACGCTGCGGGCCCTGACCCACCCGGTCCGGATCGCGCTCATCGAGGCCCTCCTGCTGCACGGCGCGATGACGGCCACGGAGGTCGGCGAGCGGATCGGCGAGTCACCCACCACCTGCTCGTTCCACCTGCGCCAGCTGGCGAAGTACGGCTTCGTGGAGGAGGCGGGCGGGGGTAAGGGCCGGTCCCGGCCGTGGCGGCTGACCGCGACCGGGATGCAGTTCCGCTCGGTGCACGCCGACCCGGAAACCGAGATGGCCGCGGTCGCCCTGGTCCGCATGCTCCGCGACCGCCAGTTCGCCCGCTACCAGACCTGGCTGGAGACGAGCCAGAACTTCCCGCGCGACTGGCGGGACGCGGCCGGCAGCAGCGAGAGCATCATCTACCTCACCCCCACCGAACTCGAAGAGCTCAGCGAGGAAGTGCTCGCCCTGGTGCTGCCCCGGTTCCGCGAGCGGCTTACCGACCCCGCCCGCCGGCCGCCGGACGCGGTGCCGGTGGAGATCCTCATGCTGGCCTACCCGATCAGCCTGCCCCCGCCCGGTGACGTCCCGCCCGATGAGGCGGCCGCCGATGATCCGGCCGGCCGCGAACCGTCTTAACCAGTACGCGCCTCCCCGGAGGCGGACCCGGACCCTTAACGACGTGAGGTTATTTAGCCATGCATCCGTACCTGATGGAACAGCAGATCAAGGCACGCAACGAAAACCTGAACCGCGCACTAGCCCGCCCCCGGCGGGAGCGTGTCCGGCGCGGGGCGCGGCCGCGGCCCTCCCTGCGTCACGGCCTGGGCTGGATGCTGGTCGGCGTGGGGCTGCGGATGGCCCTCGGCCGGTCCGGCCTGCGCGATGGCCGCGGCGCCCGGCAGGGCAACGGTCCCGCCGTCACGCACGGATGACGACGTCCGCGGGCTCGAGGCGCATCAGGTCGTCCCGGTTCCAGCTGCGGTCCAGGTCGGTCGCGAGACGGTGCGCATGGCGCAGGCGGGCCCGGTCCAGCTCGTTGCGGACGCTGCGGGCGTTGGCGAAACGGGGCTGGCCCATCTGGTGGGTGAGGTACTCGCTGAACGCCGCCTCAGCTTCCGGCGAGAGGTAGTAGTTCGACCGCTCCATCATCCGCCGTCCGATGTGCACCAGTTCATCGAGTTCGAAGGCGGCGAAGTCGAGGTGATGAGCGATCCGTGAGCTCATCCCGGGATTTGACCCGAAGAAGTCATCCATCCGGTCCTTGTAGCCGGCCAGGATGACCACGAGCTTGTCGCGCTCGTTCTCCATGACCTGGAGCAGGATGTCCACCACTTCCTGGCCGTAGTCCTTCGAATCCCCCGGCCCGGTAGAGGTAGTACGCCTCGTCGATGAACAGCACCCCGCCCATCGCGCGCGTCCAGGACCCGCTTGGTCTTCGGCGCGGTCTGCCCGATGTACTCGGCGACCAGGTCGTCCCGCATGGCGTGGACCAGATGGCCCTTTTCCAGGTAACCGAGCCGGTGCAGAAGTTCCGCCATCCGCAGGGCCACGGTGGTCTTCCCGGTCCCGGGCGGCCCGGTGAAGCACATGTGCAGGTTGGGCCGGGGCGCGGACAGGCCGAACTTGTTCCGGGCCCGGTCCACCAGGAGCAGCGCCGCGATCTCCTGTACTTCCGCTTCACCGGCACCAGCCCGATCAGGTCCCGGTCGAGGGCCTCGAAGACGTCGTCGATGTCGGCCGCAGCGCCGCTCGTCGGCGAAGGTGACGGTCGAGCCCGGCGGCAGCAGTTCGATCTCGCCGCGGTCCTTCCTGCGCCGGGGCGGCCAGGGAGGTGGCATGCGAGGTGGCACGGTGCGCAGGGGTACCGGAGCCTGGTTCGCCATCACCGGGGTGGCCTTACTGAGAGACCGGATGGCGTGGACCACCATCACCGACAGGATCACGAAGATCACCGAGAATACGACGCTGAGGATCAGCGTCAGGGCCTCGTGTCCGCTCATCTGCCACCACCAGGCACGGCGCCCTCCCCCCAGTGCTTTCCACCGACGGTTACCTGAGCGCCGGCCGCGGCTCAACCTGCGCCCGCGCAGCATCGCTGTCCTCAATGCACGGATGAGGCCTTGACCTCAACGGTGCTTGAACTTCTAGCCTCCCGGTATGGGACAAGTCGTGCAGGTGACCCGGTTCGGCGGCCCCGAAGTGCTCGCTGCCACTGCCGTTCCTGACCTGGTGCCCGGGCCTGGCGAGGTGATCATCGCCGTGTCCGCGGCCGACGTCCTCCTCCTCGACGCGGTCATCCGGTCCGGGCTGGCGGCCGCCTGGTTTCCCATCACCCCGCCGTATGTGCCCGGCAACGGCGTGGCCGGGCGGGTCAGCGCGGTAGGCGAGGGGGTCGACCCGGGCTGGGCCGGGCGGGCCGTCGTCGCGCACACCGGCGAGGGCGGTGGTTCGGGCGGCTACGCGGAGCAGGCCAGGGTCCGGGCGGGCCAGCTCGTCGCGGTGCCCGGCGGGGTGGGCCTGGCCGAGGCGGCCGCGGTCCTGCACGACGGGGCCACCGCGCTCGGGCTCGCGGACAGCACCGGCATCCGGCCCGGCGAGCAGGTGCTGATCCTGGGGGCCGCCGGCGGCCTGGGCATCCTGATCGGCCAGCTCGCCCGCGCGGCCGGGGCCGAGGTCATCGCGGCCGCGCGCGGGAAAGCCAAGCTGGACCTGCTGGCCGGGCTGGGCGCCGGCGCGGTCGTGGACTACAGCGAGCCGGACTGGGCCGGGCAGGTCACCCGCATGACCGGGGGCGCCGGGCCGGACGTGGTCTTCGACGGGGTCGGCGGCGAGCTGGGCGCCGCGGCCTTCGAGATGATCGCCGCCGGGGGCCGGTTCTCCGCGCACGGGGCCGCGAGCGGCGGCTTCGCCCCGGTCGGCGCGGACCAGGCCGCCCGGCGCGGGATCACCCTGCGCGGCATCGAGCAGGTCCAGTTCGGGCCGGGCCAGCACGAGCGGCTGGCCGGGCAGGCCCTGGCCGCGCTGGCGGCCGGGCGCATCCGCCCCTTCGTCGGGCAGGTCTTCCCGCTGCCGCAGGCCGCAGCCGCGCACCTGGCGCTGGAGACCCGGTCGGCGGTGGGGAAGACCCTGCTCACCGTCGCGTAATCGGGCGTTGTGGCCGTGCGCTGTCACGGCGGTCCGGCGGGCGGTGGCCGGCGGCCAGGTTGGCCCAGATCCGCTGGGACAGGCGGCATCGATATGTAGTCGTTCAACTACTATCCGTCAAGATCGGACGCAGCGGAACCCCGCCCGGTGGGCCAGACCCCGGGCCCGGCGCGCGCGCCGCCTCGCGCACCGCAGCCCTCGGCCGGCGTAGGGTCGGTCCCATGGTGCTGGCCGGACGGAAAGTCCTTCTCCTCGCGGCGGACTTGTTCGAGGACATGGAGCTGCTGTACCCGCTGTACCGGCTGCGCGAAGAGGACGTCGTGGTGACCGTGGCCGGCCTCGACGACCACCCGGTGATGGGCAAGAAGGGCCACGGCCCGGTGAGCGTGGACACCGTCGTGGACGGCCTCGCCGCGCAGGACTTCGACGGGCTGGTCATCCCGGGCGGCTACGCGCCGGACAAGCTGCGCCGCTCGCCGGCCGTGCTGGGCCTGGTCCGGGACTTCGACGAGGCCGGGAAGCCGATCGCGTTCATCTGCCACGCGGGCTGGGTGCCGATCTCCGCGAAGATCCTCAAGGGCCGCCGGGCGACCAGCGTGGCGGCGATCCGCGACGACATGGTCAACGCGGGCACCGACTGGGTGGACGACGCCGCCGTGGTGGACGGCAACCTCATCTCCGCCCGGACCCCGGACGACCTCGGCCCGTGGATGAAGGCCCTGCTCGCGGCCCTCGACCGCGCCGGGTAGAGATCCCGCCCGGTTACGCCCGGCCGCGCCGCCAGCGCGGCTTGCGCTTCTCCAGGAACGCCGCCATCCACTCCCGCGCGTCCGGCAGCTGGCTGGTCGCGGCCATGACCTCGACGGCGTAGGCGTACGCCTTCGGCTGGTCCAGGTCGATCTGGGCGTACAGCGCCTGCTTGCCGATGCCCTTACTCTCCGCCGACCCGCGGGTGACGCGCTCGAGCAGGTCCTGGACCGCCGAGTCGAGCTGCCCCGCGGGCACGACCTGGTTGACCAGGCCCCAGTCCAGCGCGGTCCGGGCGTCGATGACGTCGCCGGACATGGCCATCTCCATGGCCCGTTTGCGGCCGACGTTCCGGGCCACCGCCACCATCGGGGTGTGGCAGAACCAGCCACCCTTGCCGCCCGGCGTGGCGAAGCCCGCGTCCTCACTGGCCACGGCGAGGTCGGCGCTGGCGACCAGCTGGCAGCCAGCCGCGGTGGCCAGCCCGTGGACCCGGGCCACGACCGGCTGCGGCACCTGCTGCATCAGGGTCATCAGCTCGGTGCACGTGCCCAGCAGCGAGCGGATCGCGGGAAGGTCGGTCTCGGCTACCTCGGCGAGGTCATGCCCGGAACAGAACACCGGGCCGTGGCCGGCCAGGACCACGCCCACCGCGTCGCTGTCCCCGGTCTCGCGGAACGCGGTGATCAGCTCGCGCATGTGCGCCAGCGACAGGGCGTTGCGCCGCTGCGGCCGGTTCATCGTGATCGTGACGAAGTCCCCGGACCTCTCCACCAGGATGTGCTCGAACCCCATGGCCATCTCCTCCTGAACCGCAGCCTACGTGGCCGCGCGCCCGGGTCCCAGGAGCAGATCACGCCTCCGCGAAAAACAGGGCTTGCCATAAGTAGTTCAACGGTATATACCGTTGTTATGGCAGAACGTGCGATGCAGGAGGCGACCTTCCTGATCCTGACCGCACTGGCGGATGGCAGCCAGCACGGGTACGGGATCCTCGCGGAGGTCGCGAAGATCTCGGGCGGCCGGGTACGGCTGCGTGCCGGGACCTTGTACACGGCTCTGGACCGGCTGCGGTCCGACGAGCTGATCGGGGTGGACCGGGAAGACATCGTGGACGGCCGGCTGCGCCGTTACTACCGGCTCACTCCTGGGGGCGCGAAGCGGCTGGCCGTGGAGGCGGCCCGGCTGCACGCCAACGCCACGGCCGCCCTGACGCGGCTGAGCCCGGCAGGAGGACTGGTCACATGAACGAGATGGCAAGCCTGGAGCGGGGGTACCGGCGGGTGCTGATGTGCTACCCGAAGGCGTTCCGGCAGGAGAGCGGGCAGGAGATCCTCGGGGTCCTGCTCGCCACGGCGGGGGAAGGCCAGCGGCGGGTCGGGCTGGCCGAGTCCGCGGCCCTGATCCGCGGCGGCCTGCGGATGCGGGTGCGCCTGACCGCCCGCCCGCCGCGGGCCGTCCGGGGCGCGGTCCGGCTGATGTGCCTGGGCGCGCTGGCGGAGGCGGCGGCGGTGGTCACCATCGCAGCGACCGCGGGCCGCGTGCAGGCGGCCTTCGCCAAAGACCCGGGGCTCACCGCGGCCCAATGGCACCAGATCACCAGCCTGCTGACCGTGCGGGAGGTCTCCGGCGGGGTGGCGGTGGCCGTGTGGCTGTTCCTGGCCTGGGCGATCGGCCACCGGCGTGACGTGGCCCGGTTCGGGTTCTCAGCCTTCTTCGCGCTCAACACCTTGATCCTGCTCATCGCGCTGGCCCAGCACGCCGCGGCCTACGCGCCGGCTGACCTGATCGCCGGCGCGGCCATCTGGCTTATCGCCCTGGCCACGATGGTGCTCATCTTCACCAGGCAGTCCAACGCCTACTACCGGCAGCCCGCCCGCCCGCCGCTCGCTCCGGCGGCCGGGTAACCAGGCCGGCTACGGGCCCGGGTGAGTCCGGGCCTCCCCGCGGCATCCGTGGCCCGGGGGACAGCGGTCACCCGGGCCAGCACGTACTCCAGCCGCCTGCTGCCGGTCGAGGAAATGTACCCGGCCGGAGGCTAGCTAGGCACAGCGGCGGGAGCACCGGCGGGCGGTGGGCCCGGGAACCAGGAACACGGGGCCATGAAGCGCAGGATTCTCGGCGGTACGGGCATTTCGGTCAGCGAGTTCGCGCTGGGCGCGATGATGTTCGGGGCCATGGGCAACACCGACCACGACGAGTCGGTCCGGATGATCCACACGGCGCTGGACGCCGGCATCAACTTCGTCGACACCGCGGACGTCTACTCGCGGGGCGAGTCGGAGGAGATCGTCGGGCGGGCCCTCCAGGGCCGCCGTGACGACGTCGTGCTCGCGACGAAGTTCGCGATGCCCATGGGGGCGGACGACAACCAGCGTGGTGGGTCACCCCGGTGGATCAAGCGCGCCGTGGAGGACAGCCTCCGGCGGCTCGGCACCGACTACATCGACCTGTACCAGATGCACCGCCCGGACTACGCCACCGACGTCGGTGAGACCCTGGCGGCCCTCTCTGACCTCGTCCGCGAGGGCAAGGTGAGGGCGATCGGCAGCTCGACGTTCCCGGCCGAGCTGATCGTGGAGTCGCACTGGGCCGCGGCCCGGGCCGGGCTGCACCGGTTCCGCACCGAGCAGCCGCGGTACTCGATCGTCAACCGGACCATCGAAGGCAACGTCCTGCCCGTTGCGCAGCGCTACGGCATGGGGGTCCTCACCTACGGGCCGCTGGCCAGTGGCTGGCTGTCCGGGCGCGGACCCGGCGCAGAGCCACCGCGCCACGCTCGCGCCGCAGGCTTTCGACCTGGCCGTCCCGGCCAACCAGGCCCGGCAGGAGGCCGTCCGCCAGCTCACCAAGCTCGCCGCCGACGCGGGACTTCCGCTCACCCATCTGGCCACCGCGTTCGTCCGGTCCCACCCGGCGGTGACCTCCGTCCTGATCGGCCCCCGCCGGCCGGAGCAGCTCGATGACCTGCTGGCGGGCGCGGACGTGACGCTGAGCGGGGACGTCCTGGACCGGATCGACGAGATCGTGCCGCCCGGCACCGAGATCAACCCGGCCGACAACTACCTGGCCGCGCATCCCGCCCTGGCCGACAAGCGCCTGCGCCGCCGCTGACCCCCGCCCCGCCCCCGCCTCCGCCCCCCCGGGTCAGGGCGGCGGTGGGGACCAGGCCCCGGGCGGCCCAGGCGCTGGGAGGCCACGGTCACGGGCTGGGTCAGCTGCGGACCCACGGTCTCGCTGCGCTGCCCAGCGAGCGCGATCGCCGCGCTGCTCTTAGCCATGGCCGGCATGGAAGATCTCCTCGACGCTGCTCCCGAAGAAACGGGCGATGGCGATGGCCAGGGGCAGAGACGGGGTGTAGCGCCCGGTCTCGATGGAGTTGATCGTCTGCCGTGAGACGGCCAGCTCGTGGGCCAACTCCGCCTGGGCCAGTCCCATGGCGGTGCGGTGCTCGCGCACGTCGTTTCTCATCGCACAGGCCCGGCGCCCAGCCCTATGTAAAGTCTGCTTGTCACGGGTTTCAGGGTCGACGCCCTGGTCAACGACGTCAAGTATGCTCGCCACCGCCGACGGCCCCCGGGCCCGTTAACAGCGCATTGCGGACGTAACGGTTCCATGTCGGAAGGTCGCGTAGCGGGGTTAGTAGTGGTTCACTGTTGAAATCGAGATCTGAGATCCTATTTCCCTGCCGATCGGGGAGTTGATGGCCGGCACGAGTGGCACGCCCGCAGCTGAGGGTGTTCCCCTGCAGACAGACGCGTACGTCGGCGCGCCTGGTGCCGGGGGCACAAGCCCGGCACACACCGGCGACAGTGGCCCCCCTGTGACCAGCGGGATCGGGCTGCGGCTGTCTGGCGTGGCCCGGAAGTTCGGGCCGGTGGTCGCGGTGTCCGGGGTCGATCTGGAGGTCCCGCTGCACAGCCGCCTGTCCATCGTCGGGCCGAGCGGCTGCGGGAAATCTACCCTGCTCGCGCTGATCTGCGGCCTGGACGAGCCCAACGAGGGCACGATCGACGTGCTCGGCGCCACCACCTCGGCCGACCGGCTGCGTCGCTGCGCCTGGATGCCCCAGCGTGACCTGCTGCTGCCCTGGCGGGACGTGCTCGGCAACGCGGCGCTGGCCCTGGAGAACCAGGGTGTCCGCCGGCGCGCTGCCCGCCAGCGGGTCGGCCACCTGGTCGAGCGGTTCGGGCTGGCCGGTTTCGAGGAGAAGCTGCCGTACCAGCTCTCGGGCGGCATGCGGCAGCGGGTCTCGTTCCTGCGCACCCTGGTGGCGGGCAAGGAGGTCCTGCTCCTCGACGAGCCGTTCGGCGCCCTGGACTCGATTACGCGTGCCGACCTGCAGGAATGGCTGCGCACCGCGCTCGACGCCGAGCCGAGGACGACCGTGCTGGTCACTCACGACGTGGAAGAGGCCCTGCTCATCGGCGAGCGGGTCGTGGTCATGTCCGCCCGGCCGGGCCGCATCCGCGCCCAGTTCGAGGTGCACCTGCCGCAAACGGGCAGCCGCCGCGAGCTGATCCGGCACCCGGAGTTCGCCGAACTCCGGGACGAGATCCTCTCCCTGCTCGAGGCCGTGACATGAGCACTACAGTCACCCGTCCGGACGAGTCGGAAGTGACCGCTCCGGAGAAGTCGGGCCGCACGTCCGCGGGCCTCCGCCGGGTCCTGCCCGCAGCCGCCATCCTGATCGCGATCGGCCTGATCTGGGAGGCCGTCAGCCACTGGTTCGACGTCCCCAACTATGTGCTGCCCTCCCTGGACAGCATCTGGTCCACCGGGGTATCCGAGTGGCCGGGCACGCTGGCCAGTGCGACCTGGGTGACGACCGAGGAAGTCGTGCTGGGCTTCCTGCTCTCGATCGTGATCGCGGTGGTGATCGCGCTCGCGCTGCACAGCTCGCGGGTCGTCCGCAACGCCGTCTACCCGCTGCTGATCGGCTCGCAGGCCGTCCCGGTCGTGGTGATCGCGCCGGTGCTGGCCATCATCTTCGGCTACACCATCACCCCGAAGCTGATCGTGGTCACGCTGATCTGCTTCTTCCCCATCGTGGTGAACACCATCGACGGCCTGGCCTCGGTGGACCCCGAGTTGCTGCGGGTGATGCGCACCCTGGACGGCAACCGGTGGGCCACGCTGCGCCGGGTGGAGATACCCGCCGCGCTGCCCTCCTTTTTCTCCGGACTGCGCATCGCGGCCACGTATGCTCCGATCGGAGCGGTGTTCGGTGAGTACGCCGGCTCGCAGAACGGCCTGGGTTATGTGATGATCCAGGCCATCCCGCAGCTGGAGACCGCCCTGGTCTTCGCGGCGATCTTCATCCTTACTGCTGAGGCAATCCTGTTGTTCATCGCCGTCTCGGTAGCCGAGCGGATCATCTGCCCATGGGCACGAGAGGGGAAACGGTGAGTTCCATGACCGCAGTGCGGAGAGGCCGCAGACGCGGTGCGCTGATCCTGGGGGCCGCGGCCGTGTTGTCCGCCGCCGTCGCATGTGGTTCGTCGTCTTCTTCGTCGTCTGGCTCCAGCTCTAGCTCCAGCGCCAGCTCCAGCCAGGCCATGACCAGCACCACGGTGCTGCTGGACTGGTTCCCGAACCCTGATCACATCGCGCTGTACCTGGCTCAGAAGGACGGCGACTTCGCCAAGCAGCACCTGAACGTGACCTTCCAGTCGCCGTCCAACAGCACGGACGCGCTGAAGCTGGTCAGCCTGGGCCAGGTGCCGCTGGCCATCTCCTACGAGCCCGAGACGATCACGGCGGCCGCTGCCGGCCTGAACGTCACGGCGGTCGCCGCGATGATCCCGACCTCGCTGAACTCGCTGATCATCTCGAGTAAGAGCGGAGTCAGCGGCCCGGCCGGGCTGGCCGGCAAGACGGTGGGCACCGACGGGGACCCGGTGTCCGCGCAGATGCTCAAGGAGGTACTGAAGAAGTACAACGTGTCGCTGAACCAGATCAAGCTGGTCACGGTTAACGAGGGCCTGGTCCCGGCCATGGTGACCAACAAGGTGGCCGCGATCATCAGCGGCTACCGGAACGTCGAGGCCATCCAGCTCGGCACGTACCCCGGGATCGATCCCAAGGTCTACCCGGTGGACACCCAGGGCGTGCCCAACTACGACGAGCTGGTCGTCATCGCCAACAAGTCCAAGCTGGCCAGTGACGCCGCCTACCGGGCGACGGTCAAGAAGTTCCTGGCCGGGCTGGGCCTGGGGGCCGCCGCCGCGCAGGCCAACCCGGCCGCCGCGCTGGCCGCGATAACCCCGGTGGCCAAGGGCTACAGCCCGGCCCTGCTGAAGAAGATGGTGTACGCGACCGCGCCGCTGCTGCACAACCCGAACGGGCCCGGGGCGATGAGCGTCAGCGAGTGGCAGAGCTTCGCCAACTGGATGAAGAGCGAGGGGCTGATCAAGAAGCCGGTCCAGGCGTCGGCGGTGGTGAACACGTCGCTGCTGCCGCAGGGCTGACGGACGAAGTTTCTGAAGGAGAATCAGAGCCGCCTGAGATAGAATCTGAGATCTCAGATTGCTCGTAGTGCGGACTGGCCGCCCGGTGGCAACCCCACCGGGCGGCGCCGTCCCGCCATGGAGGCGATTATGACCAGCGCGCCCATCGACGGCGTCGAACATCGCCAGCTCAAGGACTCGGTGTACCTGAAGCTCCGGCAGGAGATCGTGTCCGGCAAGCTGCCGCCGGGGTACCTGCTCCGCGAGGCCGAGCTGGCCGCCCGGTTCGGGGTCAGCAAGACCCCGCTCCGCGAAGCGTTCGTCCGGCTGGAGAAGGACGGCTTCGTCGAGATCGCGCCGTACCGCAGCGCGGTCGTCGGCGGGTACAGCCGCCAGGACCTGCGCGAGATCTACGAGGTCCGGGAGCTGCTGGAGGGGCTGTGCGCGCGGGAGGCCGCGCTGAACATCGCGACCGAGGACCTGGCCGCGCTGTCCCGTATCGTCCGCGGCAGCGTGGTGGCCTTTGAGGCTGGTGACTCCGACCGGCTCGCGGCGCTGCTGGACGAGTTCGACGTGCTCCTCTACGCCCAGTCGAAGAACAGCAGGATCACCGCCATGCTGAACAACATCCGGGACCACGTGATCCGCATCGGCCGCCTGACCGTGGCCATCCCCGGGCGGATGGGCACGTCGATCCAGGAGCACCAGGGTATCTACGACGCCATCGTCCAGCGTGACGGGCAGCGCGCCGAGACCCTGATGCGCCAGCACATCCTCTCGGTCATGGCGGACCAGCTGGCCAACCTCGACCCGCAGTCGGCCGCGATCCGCCCGTGAGCGGCCGCCCGGACGTCCTCATCATCGGGGCCGGTGCGGCGGGCCTGTTCTGCGCGCTGGGCCTGAAGGACTCGGCGTCGGTCACCGTGGTCGAGGCCGGGCCGGACCCGGGCACGCCGCCGCCGCGCTGGATGCTCTACGACTACCTGCTGCCGGACGACTGCTACTACCACTACGCCGACGCAGACACCGGCCTGGACCTGCCCCAGGGGCGCGGCACCGGCGGCGGGTCCACGGTCAACTCGGCCGCGGCCCTGCGCGGCCAGCCGTGGGACTTCGACGGCTGGGCCGTGCCCGGCTGGTCCTGGCTGGACTGCCTGGACGGCTTCCGCGCCATCGAGTCCGACCAGCAGTTCGGCGACGCCGAGTATCACGGCGCCGCGGGGCTCATCCCCATCACCCGGCTCACCCCCGGGCCACTCGACGAGGCGCTCATCGCGCTGTGCGCACAGCGCGGTTACCCCGCTACCCCGGACCATAACGCCCCCGGGGCGCTCGGCATCGGGGTATGGCCGACCAACCGCAAGGATGAGGGACGCTGGGGCACGCACGCCGCCGTCCTCCCGCTGGTCCGCCCCACCGTGGACGTGCGCACCGGCACGCAGGCCACCAGGCTGCTCTTCGACGGGACGCGATGTGCCGGTGCCGAGGTGGTCGGCCCGGAGGGCCAGCAGCGCCTCTACGCCGATCGTGTGGTCGTGTGCGCGGGCGCGTTCGGGTCCTCGTTGCTGCTCATGAATTCCGGCGTCGGGCCGGAAGCCATGGTGCGGCACGGCGGGGCCCGGCTGGTGTCCCGGCTCGACGGGGTCGGCGCCAACCTCCAGGACCACCCGTGGTGCCTGCTGGACGTGGACGTGACCGACCTGGCCGCCATCGAGGCCCGGCCGGTCAGCGGGGCGCTGCTGCGCTACGAGCTGCCCGGCGACCACGTGGAGGCGGAGATCTTCCCGTGGCAGACCCGGCCGTACGACCCGTCCGTGCCCGCCACCCAGGTCTCGTTCACCGCCGCCCTGATGACGCCGCTCAGCCGCGGCCGGGTCACGCTCACTCCGGGCGGGGTGGCCGAGGTCCGGGTCCGCCATCTCGAAGACGACCAGGACGCGGCCCGGATGGCCGAGATCGTGGCCACCACCGGGGACATGATCGACGAGCTGGCCGCCCAGGGGCTGGTCCGGGTGCCTGACGGCGCGTGGTGGCGGGCGGGCGACCTGGCCGCGGCGGGCCGGCGGGTGGCCGGCACCTACAACCACCACTGCGGGACCTGCCGGATGGGCGACCCGGCCGACCTGCGCTCCGTGGTCAGCCCGGGCCTGGACGTGCTCGGCACCACCGGGCTGACCGTCGCGGACTGTTCGGTCTTCCCGGTCATCCCGCGGGCCAACACCAACCTGGCCTCGATGATGATCGGCTACCGCGCCGCCCAGCTCCTCCGCGCCTAGCCGGAGCCGCCTCCCGGGCCAGCAAAGCCATGTCCCAGAAGGCCAGCTCGTAGCGGGTGGAACGGTCGAACACCGCGGCCAGGGACGCCATCTGGGCTGGGTCCGCCACGTCGGCGTGCTGGTCGAGCAGGGACGTGCTCGCCTGCACCAGCTCGTCGTAGCCGTCCCCGGCGAACATCGCGATCCAGTCGGCGTACACCGGGTCGGCAGGCATGGCCGCGGCCAGGCGGGTGGCGAGCTCGCCGTAGCTCCACTGGCAGGGGAGTACCGCCGCGAGCCCGGCGGGCAGGTCATGCCGCCCGGCCGTGTCGAGCAGGTGCCGGGTGTAGGCGTAGGTGGCCGGCGTCATCACCGCGTCGGGGCCGGGCCGGGCCGGGCCGCCCAGCCGGGCCAGGAAGGCGTAGTTGGCGGGCAGCTCGGTGTCCACGATCTGGCCGAGGAACCTGGTCAGGACGGTGATCCCGGCCAGGTCCGGAGCCCGGCCGATGATCAGGGCGATGGCCCGGGCGTAGTCCTCGAGATACAGCACGTTCTGCTCGAAGTAGTAGCGGAACGTCTCGTGGGGCAGCGAGCCCGCGCCGATCTCGGCCACCATGGGGTGGCTGACCGCCGCCGCCCAGCTGGCCGCGCCGCGCTCACGCAGCACAGCCGAGACCGAGGTGCCCGCGCTCATGTACCCGTGGTCATGGGCTGGTGCTCATATGTCGTGCTCATCAGGCGGCTCCCCTATATGGGCGCATTGACTGGGTCCCATCTCTGCTCCTAACCTCAGATCTTAGATCTCATCTGGGAGGCAGCATGCCCGACGCCGTAGGCCGTCACGACCACGCCGGGACGGCCCGGGCTGGCGAGCCGGGGCGGCCCGGGCCGGTCACGGTCGACACGGTGGTCGCGGGCGGCTGGCTGCTGACCATGAACCCGGAGCGGGAGATGTACCGGGCGGGCGCGGTGGCTATCGACGCGGGCGTCATCGTCGAGGTGGGCCAGCGGGCGGACCTGCTCACCCGGTACGCGCCCCGGCGGCTCATCGACGCCCCGGACGGCGTGATCACCCCGGGCCTGGTGAACGGGCACCGGCACCTGCTGTGCTGTGCCAAGGGCGCGATGCCGGAAGGCGGCCAGACCCTCGACGCGCTGCGCCGGTTCATCTACCCGTCCTTCGCCGCCCTGACCGAGCAGGACATGTACGTGCACGCGCAGCACGCCGCCGCGGAGATGATCCGCTTCGGCACGACCCTGTTCGAGGAGCCGGGCGTCAACCACCTGGACGCCGTGCTGGAGGCGCTCGCCTCGTCCGGGATCCGGGCCCGGACCGGCCCGTGGACGTGGGACCAGGCAGGCCCGGCTGGCGCGGCCGACCTGCCCGACTGGCTGCGGATGGACGCGAAGACCGCACTGCGCCGGCTGGCCGACGGGATCGAGCAGGTCCGCAAGTTCGGCCAGCCGCGGATCAGGGACGCGGTCACCATCGAGGGCGTGGGCACCTGCTCCGACGAGCTCAACCGGGGCGCCGCCGAGCTGGCCCGGGACGCGGAGTCCCTGTTCGTGCTGCACAAGTCGACCAGCGAGCGTGAGGTCGAGCTGGAGCTGGCCACCTTCGGGCACCGGCCGGTGGAGCACATGCACGAGATCGGCGCGCTCAACGAGCGCACCCTGCTCAACCACATGACCAGCCTGGATGACCGGGACGTGCGGCTGGTGGCCGACGCGGGCGCGCGGATCTCGCAGAACCCCTCGTCCGCGCTCAAGCTGGCCAAGGGCACCACGCAGACCGGCAAGTGGCCCGAGCTGCTCGCCGCCGGGGTGCCGATGGCGCTGGGCACCGACGCCGAGAACGTCTCCAACCACACCGACATCTGCCGGTCGATGCAGCTGGCGGCGCTGCTGCCCCGGGACGCCCGGCGCGACCCGACGGCCGTCACCGCCGAGCAGGCCGTGGAGATGGCCACCATCAGCGGCGCGACCGCGCTGTGGATGCACGACGAGACTGGTTCGCTGGAGCCCGGCAAGCAGGCCGACCTGGTCGTGTTCGACACGGCCGACTTCGACTGGCGGCCGCTGCACAACCCGGTCGCCAACCTGGTCTACGGCGTGACCGGCCACTCGGTGGACACCGTCCTGGTCGGCGGGGACGTCCTGCTCTACCGCAAGAAGCTGACCCGGGTCGACGAAGGCGAGCTGCGCGAGCAGGTCGAGCAGATCAACCGCCGCGTCCTGCGCGAGATCGGCATCGACCCCCTGCCCGCCTGGCCAGTGCGCTGACCCGCAGGCCCCCAGCGGGGAGGCGATGGATATCCCGGATACTCCAGCCAGGGTTACGGAGCACGTAGCCGCCTTCAACGCCGCTGTGCGGTCCGGTGAGTGGGCCGCCTTCGCGGATAGATTCGCTCCCGACGCCACGATGGCCTTCGCCGGTGTGCCGGCCGGGCCGTTCTCCGGCCGCGCGGAGATCGCCCGGGCCTACGTCAGGCAGCCGCCCGGCGACACCATGACCGTCCGGTCGGTCAGTTCCGCTGGTCCGGTCGACACGGTCCGGTTCGCGTGGGCCGCCGGCGGCACGGGCCGCATGCAGCTGACCTGGCAGTCCGGCCTCGTCGCCCGGCTAGAAGTCAGTTTCGGCCTCCACGGGGACTGACGCACAGCTGACCCGCTGAGCCCGGAAGCCATGATCGGGGTGCGTTGTGCGCCGCCGGCGAGGTAAAACGCACCCCGATAAGCCGTGGGCCGGTGGGGCCGGTGGGGCCGGTGGGGCCGGTGGGCAGTCAGGGCTGGAGGAGGCCGAGCATGCGGGCGTAGTTGTCGCCCAGGATGCCGTCCAGCTTGGCCTGGGGGATGGGGGCGCAGCCGACCCGGTCCGCGTGCTCGTTCACGGCCAGGAGCTTGGCCCGCAGCTTCACCGGGTCGTACAGGAAGCCCGGGTAGTCGGTGCCGAAGAACAGCTTCTCCAGCGGCACGAAGGACGCCTCGGCGTGCACCAGGAAGCGCAGCAGCTCCTCGGTGGTCACGCTGGCGATGTGGTAGCTCAGCTCGGCGTAGAAGTTCGGGTGCTTGGTCAGCATGAACATGGCCTCGTCCACCCAGGGCAGCCCGCAGTGCGCGATCGTGAGCCGCAGCTCGCGGAAGTGCCGCCCGGCCGCGTCCAGCAGCGCCGGGCGGGCGTACTCCATCCGGGCGTCGATCCGGGTCGAGCCCGCCTGGTGCACCATCACCGGGATGCCGAGTTCCTGGGCCTTCTCGAACACCGGGAAGGCGATCACCGGGTCGGCGGGGGACCAGTCCTGGTACATCGGGTAGAGCTTGAGGCCCTGCAGGCCCAGGTCGCGCACGGCCCGCTCCAGCTCGCGGACCGCGGCGGCCGGGCCGCGGTAGCCGGGGTTCACCGACGCGTACCCGATGAACGTGTCCGGCTGGGCCGCGGCGATCGCGGCGATGTAGTCGTTGCACTTCTCCGGGGTCGGCGGCCCGGGCACGCCGGTGATCCCGTAGGTGTCCACCGTCCCGATCAGCTCGCCGTCCAGGAACTGCGGGGACACGGCCAGGATCACGATCTTGTCGAAGCCGGGATGGTCGCGGACCGACTCGTCCGGCCCGATCACCGGGAAGCCCTTCCGGCTGTACCCGCTGGCCTCCCATTCCTCCTCGGTCGGCGGCCGGTGCGAGGGCAGCAGGCCCAGGCTGCGGTAGATGCACAGCGAGCCCTCGCGGCCGTACTCGGTGGTGAACTCCGCGTCCTGCGCCAGGCTGAGGATGTGCGTGTGCGCGTCGATCTGCATGGGCCGGTCCCGGCCTACGAGCGGATCTGCTTGAGGGTGCGCAGGAATCCCTCGTTGGCCTCGGACAGGATCTGCCGCTCGTCCATGGTGAGCAGCTGGCGGCCGGCCATCAGGATCTTCCCGTCCACGATCGTGGTGTCCACCGCGCTGCCGTTCGCGGCGAAGACCAGGTGCGAGTAGATCTGCGCCTTGTCGCCGGGCATCAGCGGGGTGAACATCGGGTTCTGGGTGTCCACCAGGATGACGTCGGCCTTCTTGCCCGTGGTCAGCTCGCCGGTGTCATGCTTCAGCGCGGCTGAGCCGTTGCGGGTGGCCATCCGGAGCACGGACGGCGCCTGCATCAGGCTGGCATCCACCCGGTTGGCCCGGTGCACCAGCGACGCGAACTTCATGACCTCGAACGCATCCCGGCTGTTGTTGCACTCGGCGGCATCGTGACCGAGGCCCACATTAAGTCCGGCGCCCAGCATTTCCGGCAGCCGGGCGATCCCGTTGCCGAGCTTGGCGTTAGAGCTGGGATTGTGTGAGATCTGGGTGTGCGTCTCGCGCATCAGCGCGATCTCGGTGTCGGACAGCCAGACGCAGTGCGCGGCCACGCAGTCCGGGCCGAGCAGCCCGGCGTCGTAGGCCACCTCGGTCGGGCGGCGGCCGAACCGTTCCTTGCTGTTCTCCACCTCGGTGAGCGACTCGTTGAGGTGGATGTGGATGCCGGTGCCCAGTTCGTCGGCGAGGGCGCGGGCGTCGCGGAGCAGTTCGGGGGAGGCCAGCGGCAGCCATTCGATGCCGACGTAGACCTCGATCCGGCCGTCGCCCAGGCCGTGCACCGCGTCGTAGGCGTCCTTGTTGTCCTGCAGGGTGTCCAGGTTGTGCTCGGGCAGCGCCACGTCGTTGGACAGCACCGCCCGGATGCCGATGTCGTGCGCGGCCCGGCCCAGGTCGGGCAGCCGGCGGTACATGTCGTTGACGGTGGTGACCCCGCACTTGATCGACTCGAGGTAGCTCGCGGCCGCGGACCAGTAGGCCGCCTCGGCGTCCAGGGTGCGGATGAACGGGTACCAGCAGGCGTCCAGGTACTCCCACAGCGGCAGGTGGTCGCTGAAGCCCTTGGCGATCGCGGTGTGGTAGTGCAGGTCCACCAGGCCGGGCATGACGATCTTGCCAGAGGCGTCGATGACCTGATCACCGTCGCCGGCCGGGCCGGTGTAGGGGCCCTCGCCGACCGCGGCGATGCGGTCGCCGTCCAGCACCACGTGCCCGCCGAAGTGGACGTCGTCGGCGTCGTTGATGGTCAGCACCGTGCCGCCGGTGATGATGATCTTGCTCATGCCCGTGCTCCTGTGGGTCAGTGCTGCTCGGTCAGTGCCGCCTGGGTCGGTGCTCCTGGGTCAGTTCTGGTAGCCGATAGCCGTGATCACGCGCTGCAGGGCCTGGTTGGCCTGGTCCAGCACGGTGGCCTCGTCCACGGTGGTGAGCTCGCGGCCGCGCATGAGGATCTTCCCGTCCACGATCGTGGTGTCCACCGCGCTGCCGTCGGCCGCGAAGACCAGGTGGGAGTACACGTGGGCCGGGTCCCCGGGGAGCAGCGGGGTGAACATCGCGCTGCGCGTGTCGACCAGGATGACGTCGGCCTTCCGGCCCGGGGCCAGCTCGCCCGTGTTGTGCCGCAGGGCGGCCGCCCCGTTGCGGGTCGCCATCCGCACCACCGCCGGGGCCTGGAGCAGGCTCGCGTCCACCCGGTACGCGCGGTGGATGAGCGAGGCGAACTTCATCACGTCGAACAGGTCGCAGGTGTTGCTGGACTCGGCCGCGTCGTGGCCCAGCCCGACGTTCAGCCCGGCGGCGAGCATCTCGGGCACCCGGGCCACCCCGTTGCCGAGCTTGGCGTTGGAGCTGGGGTTGTGCGAGATGCTGGTGCCGGTCTCGCGCATCAGCCCGATCTCATGATCGGTGAGCCAGACGCAGTGCGCGGCCACGCAGTCCGGGCCGAGCAGCCCGGCGTCGTAGGCCACCTCGGTCGGCCGGCGGCCGAACCGCTGCTTGCTGTTCTCCACCTCGCCCAGTGACTCGTTCAGGTGCACGTGGATGCCGGTGCCCAGTTCGTCGGCGAGGGCGCGGGCGTCGCGGAGCAGTTCGGGGGAGGCCAGCGGCAGCCACTCGATGCCGACGTAGACCTCGATCCGGCCGTCGCCCAGGCCGTGCACCGCGTCGTAGGAGTCCTTGTTGTCCTCCAGCGTGTCCAGGTTGTGCTCGGGCAGCGCCACGTCGTTGGACAGCACCGCCCGGATGCCGATCTCCTCGGCGGCCCGGCCCAGCCCGCCGAGCTGGCGGTACATGTCGTTGACCGTGGTCACGCCGCACTTGATGGACTCCAGGTAGCTGGACAGCGCCGCCCAGTACGCGGTCTCCGGGTCGAGCGCCCGGATCGACGGGTACCAGAACTCCTCCAGCGACTCCAGCAGCGGCAGGTGGTCACAGAAGCCCTTGCCGATCGCGGTGTGGTAGTGCAGGTCGACCATCCCCGGCATGACGACCATCCCGGACGCGTCGATGACCTCGGCCCCCGCGGGCACCTCGCCCGGGTAGCCGCCCGGGCCGACCGCGGTGATCTGGTCCCCGTCGATGACCACGTGGCCACCGAAGTGCACGGTGTCGGCGGCGTCCACGGTGAGCACGGTGCCGCCCTGGATGATGATCATGCGGATGCCTTCCTGGCCGGCCCGGTGCCCATCTGCCGGGCCCATCGAGTTCATGCCATCGCCGTCTCGGCCGCCACGCAGTCCGCGAACGCCCGGACCGTGGCCATCCGGTCTGGCCCGAGCGGGAACACGGTCACCGAATCCACCCCCAGCCCGGCCAGGTCGCGCAGGTGCTGACGGGCCTCGTCCTTGCCGCCGGCCAGCGCCATCCGCTTCACGAACTCGACCGGCAGCGCCGCGGCGGCCCGGGCCGCCTCCTGGAACTCGCCCCCCGCGTAGCTGCTGCGGACCTGGTCGATGGTCTCCTGCGGCAGGCCGGCGAGCCGGCAGTGCACCGGCGCGGTCTGCGGGAACCAGGCGGCGATGGTGCGGGCTGCGGCGATGGCCTCCTCCTCGTCCTCGTCGATGGCCCCGTAGGCGAACACGGTCACCGGCGGCCGCTGGCTGCGCCCGGCCGCCTCGGCGCCGCGGTTGATGTGCTCCAGCGCGAACGAGATCCCCTCGGGATGCAGCCCGGCCAGCAGGATCACGCCGTCCGCGACCCGCCCGGCCAGTTCCAGCGTGCGCGGGCCGGTCGCGGACACCCACACCGGGATGTCCGTCCCCGGGGGAAAGCGGTAGTGCGCGTCGTGCAGCGCGAACCCTGGCTCGTCGGCGTCGACGGTCGCGCCGCTCCACAGCGCCCGGATGGCCGCGATGGAGGCCTCCAGGGTGGCCAGCCGGGCCGGGGTGTAGCCCAGGGACAGCAGCGGCCGGTCGCCCGCGCCGATGCCCAGGATGGCCCGGCCGCCGGAGATGTCGGCCAGGGTGGCCGCGGCCACCGCGGTGATCGCGGGGTGGCGGGTCACCGGGTTGGTGACCGCGGTGCCGATCGTCATCCGGGACGTCCGCCGGGCCGCCAGCGTGAGATAGGCCCAGCAGTTACGGGAGTGCAGCGAGGAGTCGGTCAGCCAGAAGCTGTCGTAGCCGAGGCTCTCGATCTCCGTGACCATCTCCTCGAAGTCGTCCGGCGGGTCGACGCCCTGCAGGGTTACTCCGGTGCGCACCGTTCTCACCACTCCTGTTCGTCCAGTCGGGCGACCGTGGCCGCCAGGGCCGCCAGGCCGGCCGCCACCGGATCGATGTCGATCCACTCCTGCTCGGTGTGGGTGCCCTCGCCCGTGGTGATGCCGAGGGTCAGGGCCGGGATCCCGCGCGGGTAGGCGGCGTTGGCGTCGGTGCTGGCCGCGGTCAGCCGGGGTGGGATCCCCGCCTCGCGGAGCACCTGTGCGGCCAGGGTAGCGAGCGGGTGACCCGGGTCCAGCTGGCCGGCGGGCCGTTCGCCGATGGCGTGCACCGAGACCCCGAGCGGCACCGCCGGGTCCTCCAGCACGGCCCGGGCCGCCGCGCGCAGCGTGTCCAGCGCGGCCGGGTCGCCGCTGCGCAGGTTGACCAGGAACTCGGCGCGCTGGGCCCGGGAGTTGACCGACTCGCCGCCCTCGATCAGCCCCACGTTCACGGTGGCCTTGGGCGGGCCGGGCTCAGCCTGCCCGGGCTGAGTCTGCCCGGGCTGGGCCAGCGCGGCGAGCGCGGTGATCAGCCGGGCGGCCTCGTGCACCGCGCTGGGCTGGCTGGCCTCTTCCCAGGCGTGCCCGCCCGGGCCGGTGACCCTGACCCGCCATCGGGTTGACCCCACGCCGGTCACGTTCACCCGGCCGAGGTAGTTGCCTTCCAGGGCGATGACCGCGCGAACCGGGGCCGGCGGGTCGTCGAGCAGGGCCCGGACGCCGGCCAGGTTGCCCAGGCCCTCCTCGCCGGTGGTCGCCACGATCCACACCGGGTGCCGGAGCCGGCCGGGCAGCAGCGCGTCCAGGGCGCTGAGCGCGCAGACCGCGATCGTGTTGTCGCCCACCCCGGGCCCGGTGAGCCGCCCGCCGTGGCGCACCACCGCGTGGGTGACCTCGGGGCCGAACACGGTGTCCAGGTGCGCGCACAGCAGCACCGCAGGCTGCTGCGGGTCCCCGGCGCGCAGCAGGGCGCGGACGTTCCCCGCCGCGCCGACGGCGACACCGGGCAGCCCGTCGGCCACCCACCAGTCCCGGACGACCTGGGCCCGCTGCTCCTCGTGCCCGGTCGGGGCCGGGATCCCGCTCAGCGCGACGGTCCGGTCGAGGACCAGTTCGGCCAGCTCACGGGTGCCCGGCTGAGGAGGGCGGGTGATGCTCATCCGGCCACGATCCCGCGGGCCGTCAGGTCCTCGATCTCGGCCGTGGCCAGCCCGGCCCCGGCGAGCACCTCGGCGGTGTGCTGGCCGAGGCCGGGCGCGCCGCGCGAGTACCCGAGCGGCTCCTGCGAGCCCGCCGGGCCGGAGACGGCCAGCGGCGGGCGGACCGTCTGGTAGCCGTAGCCGTCCGGGGTGCTGGCCTCCTGGCATACCTCCAGGGACTTAGCCTGCGCCGAGGTCAGCGCCGCGGCGGGCGGCAGCACCGGGGAGGCCGGGATCCCGGCCCCGTCCAGGACCTGCTGCCAGTGCGCGGCACTGTCGCGGGTGAGGATCTGCTCGATCTGCGCGGTCAGCTCGGCGCGGTGCGCCAGCCGGTCCGCGTTGGTGGCGAAACGCGGGTCGAGGGCCCAGTCCGGCCGCCCGAGCACGTCGCACAGCTTGACCCAGAGCGACTCGCTGCCCGCGCCGGCCAGCGCCAGGGACCCGTCCCGGCAGCGGAACACGCCGTACGGGGCGAACTGGGGGGAGTCGTTACCGAGCAGGCCCGGCGAGGTGCCGGTCTCCAGCATGTCCGCGGCGTAGCTGGTGAAGCAGCCCAGCGCGAACTCCAGCAGCGACGAGCTCACCGTGCGGCCGAGCCCGTCGGCGGTCCGGGCGAACAGCGCCGCGATGATGGCGGTCGCCGCGCTCATCCCGGACCCGATGTCCAGCACCGGCGCCCCGACCTTGACCGGGCCACCCGTCTCGGTGCCGGTCACCGCCATGATGCCGCTGGCCGCCTGGAGGATCAGGTCGAACCCGCCGCGGCCCGCGTCCGGGCCGGTCTGGCCGAACCCGGAGATCGAGGCGTAGACCAGCCGCGGGTTCAGCGCGTGCAGCCGGTCCGGGCCGAGCCCGGCCCGCTCCAGCGACCCGGGCCGGGCGTTCTCGACGAACACGTCGCTGCGCCGCGCCAGGGTGCGGACCAGTTCGGTCCCGTCCGGCGCGGTCAGGTCCACGGCGACGCTCCGCTTGCCGGTGTTCAGGGAGGCGAACAGGCCGCTGAGGCTGCCCACCCGGACCGCGCCCTGGGCCCGGTAGGGGTCGCCGCCGGGCAGCCCCTCCACCTTGATCACGTCGGCGCCGAGCGCGTCCAGCACCATCGTGCAGTAGGCGCCGGACACGAAGCGGGTCAGGTCCAGCACCCGGACCCCGGCCAGTGGCTTGCCCGCGGGCGGCTTCACCATGGGGGAGGTTCCCGGTGCTCGCCGAACTCGGCGCGGAGCACGTCGGTGATCTCGCCGACGGTGCAGCCCGCCCGGGCCGCGCCGAGGAAGGCCGGCATGGTGTTCGCGCCCGCCGTCACCGTCTCCTTGAGCTGGGCGAGCGCGCGTGCCGCCGCGGCGGCGTCCCGCCCGGCCAGCCGGGTGGCCAGCCGGGCCCGCTGCCGGGCGGCCGCCGTGGTGTCCACCTCGAACAGCCGGGGCGGGCGGTCCTCGCCGCCGCCGGTGAACTGGTTCACCCCGACCTTGACCCGCGCGCCGGACTGCGTGGCCAGTTCGCTGCGGTAGGCGGCCTCCGCGATCCACCGCTGCG
>CAWJPL010000038.1:0-41619 GCA_963844695.1 uncultured Actinomycetes bacterium | reverse complement strand
CGGGTCGGCGATGCACGGCTGGGAGACCAGGACGTACGGGGCTTCGGGATGCCGCCCGGCGGACACGTCGGCTTCGGCCGCCGCGAGTTCCTCGTAGCGGCCACCGAGGTGCAGCGTGGCGGCCTTCCGGCACGCCTCGTTCGTCCACGGCACCGGGCCGGACAGGGCGAAA
Source organism: uncultured Actinomycetes bacterium (assembly GCA_963844695.1). Classification (GTDB taxonomy): domain Bacteria; phylum Actinomycetota; class Actinomycetes; order Streptosporangiales; family Streptosporangiaceae; genus RYN-230. The sequence continues at coordinate 41,447 of CAWJPL010000038.1, read as the reverse complement.
TCGACTTTGCACACCCCAGCGCCATAACGGAACCGGCGCAGCGCGCCGGCGTACAGGCCCGGTAGCCGGTCACCGGCGATCGCCAGCAGCGCCCGCGGCGCCACATCGAGCAGCACGGCCCGGGCGGACGGCAGGTCGCCGAGCGAGCGTACCCAGCGGCCCGTCTCAATGGCGCCGCCCGCGGCCAGCACGGCCTGGCTCATCGCGTCGGTGATCCGGGCGCTGCCACCTTCGATCACGGGCCAGCCGGTCCCGTGGGCCAGGGCGATCAGCGTGATGCCGACCGCGCCGGCTGGAGGCCTGGCCAACGGGATCATCGAGTGCGCTGCCACGCCAGAGAACAGCGCCCTGCCCTCTGGGGTGTGCCACCGCCGGGCCACCCCATTGGCCGACCGCAGCCCATGGGCCGCGAAGACGGCTAGCCCAGCGGGCAGACGGGACGGCGGCCGCCGGATCGGGGTCAGGACCAGGTCGGTGACCGCCGCGTAGTCGCGGGCCAGGGGGCCGAACAGGCGCCGGTACGCGGCGCCATCCGGGCCAAGGCGCTCTGCGGTGGCTGCCACTGACCGGCTGACCACCGCGGCCCGGCCACCGTCCATCGGCTGGGCGAACACCACCTCCGAGTGAGCGAACTTGACCCCGCGGGCCGCCAGGTCGAAGCGGCGGAAAAACGGCGATGCCAGGGCCAGAGGATGCACCGCCGAGCACACGTCGTGCTGGAAGCCGGGCAGGGTGAGTTCCTCGGTCCGGCAGCCGCCGCCGATCGTGGGGCCGCCCTCGACGACGAGGACGCGCAGGCCGGCGGCGCTGAGCGTGACCGCGGCCGCCAGGCCGTTCGGCCCGCTGCCCACCACCACGACGTCGGGATCACCGGACATCGTCGGTACCAGACATGCTTATCCCCCCACGCCCGGCGCAGTCAGCCGCGGCGCCGCAGCGCCGTGACCGGGGCGGCCAGGGTCTGCAGGACGCTGCGGACCATGGAGTTGTGCCAGACGTTGCCGGCGTTGCGCCACTGGCGGCTGCTGTCCACGCACACGTTGCGGGTGGTCACCGTGGTGTCGGCGGCGCCGAGCCGGTGGCCCAGCGCGGTCAGCGTCTGCACCCAGAACACGTCTTCCTTGTGGTGCCCGCCCAGCGTCATCGCCACTTCGTACAGGGGGTCGTTGGCGCGCATCAGGACCTGGGCCTGGATGACGGTCCCGGCGGGTGTGCCCTCGGCAGAGAACGTGATCCAGCCCGCGAACATGTGTCCCTGCGGGGTCATCAGCGTGAACGACTCCTCGTCCGCGTAGAGCACGAAGACGCCGGTGGACAGCTTCACGCCGCCGCCGATGGCCAGGTCGAGGAGGGCCACGTCGCCTGGGCTGATGCCAGTGAGGGCACCCGCGAAACGGTTCCCCTTGGGCCAGAACTCGGGGAAGTGGGCCTTCCAGGTGGCGATGGCTTGCTCGGGGGATACGGCCGCACCGGCGGTCAGCCGGTAGGTCTTCTGCCACATCTTGCCGAAGCCCTGCACCGGGCCGGTCAGCCGGCGGCCCGCCACATTGGTCCCGCGCACGCCGTCTCGTGCCACCACGTCGAGCCGGTCCACCTTGGCCGCCCAGCGGCCCGCGTCGTTCCGCGGCACCACACCGGCGCCGGCCTCCCGGTGGCTCAGCTCAATCTGCTCGGCCGAGCGCACCCGCTCTGGCCCCGTTGCCTCAGTCACATCGGCCTCCTCAGGTCGCCGCACCGACCAGTGCCGATGCTTCGTCGTCATAGATGGTGATCGCCTCGTCGAGGCGGGTGAGCTCGAAGATCTCCCGGTAGTGGCTGCTCAGCCCGTACGCGGCCAGCTGCTGCCGTTGCCGGTTGGCCCGGACCAGCAGGGTGACGAGCATCCCGATGCCGCCGCTGTTCATGTACTCCAGGCCGACGAAGTTGAGCACCAGCAGGCTGGTCCCCGGGCCGCCGGCTTCCTCGTACGCCGACATCAGGACCGGCTCGCAGGCCGCGGTGACTTCGCCCTTGATATCGACTACCGCCACGTCGGCGCCGATATGGCGGACACCCATCGTGACTCCCGTTGCGTCCATGACGCCCCTCCCCTTGTGACCATGGGTTCTTGACCCTGCGTTCTTGACCCTGCGCCTTGCTTACGCCGCCGGCTGACCGGCGCGCGGCTGGTTCTGTGCTGGTCAGGCAGCTGGCCCGGCCAGCTGGCTCACCGCCGCGTCGAGGTTCCCGAAGACCTCGATGAAGTCCGACAGCCGGGTGATGTCGAAGATCTCCCGGTAGTGCTCGGACAGGCCACTCGCGACCACCTTGCGGCGCTCCGCCCGGGCCCGGGCGAGCACGCTCACGATCAGCGCTATTCCGGTCGAGTTGATGTAGCCGACCTGGGCGAAGTCGAGGACCACGGTGCCGGGCTCCCCGCTGGTGACGGCCTGTTCGTAGGCCGCGTTGAGGACGCCGGCCGCGCCTCCGTCCACTTCGCCGGTCAGTTCGATGACGGCCGCGCCACCGACCGCGTGCACGGCTGCCTCACAGTTCTTCTTCATGGCCGCCTCCTCCGAGTTCCCCGCTGTGCGGCACGGGCGCGGCGCCGCCGGCCCGCATGGTGAGCTGGATGGTGTGCCGCGGGCCGTCGGTGCGCACCTGCATGGCGTCCACCATGTTCCGGATGAGGAACAGGCCCCAGCCGCGCGCCCGCTGCTCTCCGTCCAGCTTCAGTCCGAGGTCGGGCTCCTCCACCGGTCCGGCCGGCTCGTGCTCCCCGCCGAGGTCGGTGATGGCCACGATGATGTCGTCGCCTTCCTGGATGACCTCGACGTCCACCGGGATCTCGGGCCGCCCGCGGTTGCCGTGCTCGATCGCGTTCATGGTGGCCTCGGCCACCGCGGTCTTCAGTCGTTCCAGCCGGGCCGGCGCCAGCCCGCTGGCCGCCACCGCCTCGGCGACCCGGGCCAGCGCCAGCCGCTCGTTGCCCGGCTCGCTGGGCACGGCGAACGCCGCGAGCCGCCGGGGCGCCGACCGGGCTACCGAGGTCATCAGGAGCCTCCGGCGTAACGGGCGGACATGCTCCGCTCCAGGCACACCAGCGTGATGTCGTCCTCCTGCTCGGCCTCCGGCCCGGTGAACGCGGCGAGTTCGGTGAGGCACAGGTCGATCAGTTCCTCTCCGGAGGAACTGCGCCCGGCCAGCTCGGCGACCCGGGGGAAGCCGAACATCTCCCGGTCCGGCGCGTGCGCCTCGGCCAGCCCGTCGCTGTGCAGCAGGGCGCAGTCCCCCGGCTGGAACTGGAAGGTCTTCTCCTCGTAGGCCATGCCGGGCATCAGGCCGAGCGGCATGCCGCGGGCCCGCAGCTCGGCCACGCCGTCCGCGGTGCGCACGTAGGGCACGTCGTGGCCGGCGTTGGCGAACTCGACCTTGCCGCTCAGCGGGTCCAGCACCAGCGCCAGGCAGGTGACGAACATGTGCGCCGGGATGTCCGCGCAGAGCAGGTCGTTCACGTGCGCGAGGACCGCGCCCGGCGCGATCAGCCGTGGCGCGGCCCCGCGCAGCAGGGCGTGCGTGCTGGCCATCACCAGCGCGGCCGGGATGCCCTTGTCGGTGACGTCACCGACCACGAACATGACCCGGCCGTCCGGCAGCGGGATGAAGTCGTAGAAGTCGCCGCCCACGGTACGGGCGGGGCGGTAGAACGCAGCCACGTGCCAGCTCGGCAGGTCGGGCACGCTCTTGGGCAGGAACTGCTGCTGGATGATCTGCGCGATCTTCAGTTCCTGCTCGATCCGCTCTCGCTGGCGGGCTTCAGCCTCTTGCTGGCGGACCAGCTGGCCGACCCGCATGGCCGGGGCGGCGTACCCGGCGAGCGCGTTGAGCAGCCGCCGGTCCTCGGAGGTGTAGTCCCGTTCGGACAGCCGCGGCCCCAGGCTGATCAGGCCGATCAGGCTGCCCGAGGAGATCAGCGGGACGATGAGTACCACTCCGGCGTCCTTCATCGCGGCCAGGGCGGGGGAATCGAGTTCGAGGCCGCGGATGTCCACCGCGCCGGCCGCGCTGAGCAGGTAGCCGACCAGCGGGTCGTTCGACGCCAGGTCGATCTGCGGTCCCTGGATGACCTGGCCGTGGGCCGGAGCCGGCGCCGTGGCCGCCGCGGCCGGCTGGCTCCGCCGCCAGGCCCGGCGCCAGGTACGCGGCCGGGCTGCCGTCAGCGCGCCTGGCCCGGCCGGCCCGCGGCTGGCTGGCCCTCGCCCGGCTGGCCTGGAGTGGCGCCGTTGGCGGCCGGCGAGACAGCGGCGAGCCCTGCGGGGCCGGCCGGCACCTGGCCGGCGCCGGTCCCGGCCGCCGGGTCCCGGGCCGGTACCTCGGCGACGGTGCCGGCGGCGCCCCCGTTGCCGCCGGCGCTGGTCCGCTCCAGCCCTTGTGCCATGGCACGCTCCGTGTCCGTCCCGGTTATCCAAGCTCAGGGCCAGCTTAGGGAGATGGCGATACGAGATCGTTACGGCAAGTCCGCGGCCTGAGGAGAATTTCACGTTGCTGCGTTACGGTGGCTTGCGGAGGTCATGGGAAGCATCCCCGGGGGAGGCGGCGTGGCGGAGCTGGACCTTGCCCTGCTCGGGCCGCCCGCGGTGACCAGGGACGGCGGGCTGGTCAGTTTCGACACCCGCAAGGCCACGGCGGTGCTGGCCCTGCTCGCGGTGCACGATCATGAGCTGAGCCGGGAACGGCTGGCGGCGCTGCTCTGGCCGGAGGCGGACGCGGCCCGGGCGCGGGCCTCGCTGCGCCGCACGTTGTCGGTCGCGGCCGCTGCGTCCGGGCCAGGCCTGCGGGTCACGCGGGCGGCGGTGGCCCTGGACCCGGGCCGGGTGCGGGTGGACGTGACCGACTTCGAGGCGCTGGCGGCCCGGCCGGACGCTGGCGCGCTGGACCGGGCGGCCCGGCTCTACCGGGACGACTTCCTGGCCGGGTTCGCCCTGCGCGACTGTCCTGAGTTCGACGACTGGCAGGCCGCGACCGCGGACCGGCTCCGGCAGCGGCTCGCCGCGGTGCTGGAACGGCTCGTCACCGCGTGTTCCGCCGCAGGTGACCTGGGCCGCGCGGTGGCGCACGCACAGCGCTGGCAGGCTCTCGACCCGCTGCACGAGCCTGCCTACCAGGCGCTGATCCGGCTGCTGGCGTGGACCGGGCAGCGGTCGGCGGCGCTGCGCCAGTACCGGGCGCTGGTCCGGATCCTGGACACCGAGCTCGCGGTGCGGCCGCTTCCGGAGACCACCCAGCTCTATGACGATGTCCGGGCTGGCCGGCTGGCGCCCGCCCCCGGGCGGCCGCCCGAGGCCAACCAGGCCGCGCCTCTACCGGCTACTGCGCCCACCCGGGCTGAGGACGCGCCGGGGCCGGCCGGGTGGCCGCTGGTGGGCCGGCAGGATGAGCTGCAGGCGCTGCACGCCGCGTGGCGCGGGGTGGGCACGGCGGGCCGGGTGGTGACGGTGCTGGGCGCGGCGGGCTGCGGGAAGACCCGGCTGCTGGAGGAGTTCCGCGCGCAGGCGCAGGCGGCCCGGGGCGTGCTGCTGGTCAGCCGGTGCCACGACGGGGAGAGCGAGCTTCCGTTCGTGGCCGCCGCGGATCTGCTGCGCACGGCGTTGTCGGTCTGCCCGGAACTGCCGGCCCGGCTGCCCGCGCACACGGCGGCCATGACCGGGCGCCTGTGCCCCGAGCTGGCCGTGGACTACCCGGACGACCCGGCCCCGCTGGACAGCCCGATGGCGCTGGCCCGGCTCTACGGCGCGATCGGGGACGCGCTGCGGACCGCGGCGACCCCGGCCCGGCCCGGGGCACCGGCAGGGGTGATCGTGGTCGAGGACGCGCACTGGGCCGACGGCCCGTCCCTGGACCTGCTGGCCTACCTGGCGCGCAGGCTCCCGGGCTGGCCGCTGCTCCTCGTCATCAGCTGGTCCACCGAGCACGCCGAACGGCTCCGCGGGCTGCGGGCCGCGCTCAGCGAGGCGGCCGACGCCGGCCGCGCTACGGCGGTGGAACCCGCTCCGCTGCGCGAGGAACAGGTCCGTGACCTGCTGCTGCGCTCGGGGGTCCGGGACGCCGACGTGGGCCGGCTGCTCACCCAGACCCGGGGCCTGCCCATGCTGGTCCGCGAGTACGTGGAGGGACTGCGCTCGGGGGCCGGCGACGGCGGCGAGCACTGGTGGCCGCCCGCCTCGGTCCGGGAACTGCTGCGCAGGCGGCTGCAGGCGGCCAGCGAGCCCACCGTGCAGATGCTGTCCACCGCGGCGGTCCTGGGCAGCGGCTGCGACGCGGACCTGCTCCGAGCGGTCAGCGGGCGAGGTGAGACGGAGACCGTCGAGGCGCTCGACGAGGCGGTCCGCCGGTTCCTCCTGACCGAGATACCGCCGTCCGGAGCCCGCGGCCGTCCGACCTATGAGTTCCCGTACGAGGCCCTGCGGGAGGTCGTCTACGACTCCTCGACCCTGGCCCGGCGCAGGCTGCTGCATGGCCGGGCCGCAGGCGTGCTGATCCGGCGGTACGAGCGGGACCCGGTGACCACCCGCGCCGCGCCGATCGCGGAGCATCTTCAGCGCGCCGGCCGGGACGCGGAGGCGGCCGGCTGGTGGTGGCGGGCCGCCGGCCGGGCCCGGGATCTGTACGCCCACGCCGAGGAGTACGCCTACCTGCGCCGGGCCGAGGCGCTGGGCTACCCGCCGGTCGAGGTGGCCGTCGCGCTGGGCGACGTGCTCACCGTGCTGGGTCGTTACCGGGAAGCGCTGGCCGAGTTCGAGGCGGCCGCGGCGTCCATCGACGGGCAGCAGGCCGGCTCGGCGGGCATCGAGCACAAGCTCGCCGAGGTGCACCACCGGCTGGGTGACTGGGCGCTGGCCGAGGCGCATCTGGAGGTCGCCCTGGACCTGCTGGGTCCTGATGACCCGAGCCGCCGGGCCCGGATCGGGGCCGACCGCGCGGTGCTGGCCTACCGGCGCGGGGCGGCGCAGGACGCGTCCGGCCTGGCCGAGAGCGCACTGGAGGCGGCCCGGCGGGCGGGAGACCCGGCCGCCGTGGCCCAGGCGCTGAACGTGCTGGGCATGCTGGACGCCCGGCGCGGGGCGGCCGGCCCGGCCGCGGCCCGGCTGCGGGAAAGCCTGGAGCACGCACGCGGCCTGCCCGACCCGGGAGCGGCGGTGGCCGCGCTCAACAACCTGAGCCGGCTGCTGGCCGACAGCGGCCAGCCGGGCGAGGCCCTGCTGCTGGCCCAGGAGGCGCTGGCGCTGGGCCGCGAACTGGGCGACCAGCACCGGGTCGCCGCGCTGCACACCAACCTGGCCGACCTGCTGCACGCGGCGGGGCAGCGCGAGGCCGCCCTGGCCCACCTGAAGGAGGCCGCGCGCGGTTTCGCCTCGGTGGACACCGGCGGCACTCCCCGCCCGGAGGTGTGGACCCTCGTCGAGTGGTAGCGAGACCGCGAGGGAACGGCCGGGTGGCAGCGAGACGACCGGGGCCGGTGGCAGCAGAGCGGGCCGCCGCAGGATGATCCCTGCGGCGGCCCGCTCCTGATAGCCGCGCTCACCGCCCGCCGGCGGTGCTAGTGGCCGACCACCTGACCCGTGCTGGGGTTGAGGATGACCGGGCTGAAGTGCGGCCGGGTAAAGAAGTCCAGCACCCCGCCGCGTCCGTCCAGGCTGCCGGCGATGTTGGCGAAGGAGCCGCGGCCGGTGGACGCACCGCGGAGCCAGTTGTCCTCGATGAACTTGACCACCGAGGACTGGTCGGTCAGGTTGTGGCTGACGTAGTTCTGCCGCGTGTACGGCGAGATGACCAGCAGCGGGAGCCGCGGGCCGTAGCCGCACCGGACCGGGGTGTCGCCGATGCGCACCGGGGCGGTGGTGCAAACAGCCGCGTCGTTGGCGGTGTTCGAGCCGTTGACCCGGGGCGAGTTCTGATGGTCGTACCAGCCGTCGGAGTCGTCGTAGGTGATGACGATCGCGGTCGAGGCCCAGTACTTGGACTGCTCGATCTGGTTGACCGTGTTGACCAGGAAGTGCTGCTCGTCGATCGGGTCGGAGTAGCCCGGGTGCGCGTCCTGGTACTCGGCGGCCTTCAGGTAGCTCACGGCCGGCATGTTGCCGTCCTTGAGCGTGGTGTAGAAGTCCGACAGGTCGTACTCGTGGTTGGCCTGGTCGGTACGGCCGATCATGGCCTCCGAGGACGGCGGCAGGTGCTTCGGGTTGGCCGTGGACTTGTAGTACTCGAACGGGTTGTGGTGCGGCGAGTAGTCCGCCACCGTGGCCCCGCCGATGTTCTCGTGCGACGCGCCGCAGACGGGGTAGCCCGCGCTGTTGGTCGAGGTCGGCGCGAAGCCGCCCTGGAACCAGCCCCAGGTGACGTGGTGCTCGTTGAGCAGGTCGCCGACGTTCTTGCCGGTCATCACGCCGACCGGGTTGGTCGAGGTGTGGCTGGCGTCGGAGCAGCCGTCGAACGCCGGGTCGAGGTCACCGTAGATGGTGCCCAGGCCCTGGCTGTTCGGCGGGCTGACGCTGCTGGGGTCGGCGACCGGCTGGCCGGTGGTGGGGTTGACCGCGAACCCGTCACCGTCGCTGCCCGAGATCACGTTCAGCGCCCCGGGCGTGGACGGCCCGAAGTTCGTGTCGTAGTTGTTGTCGCTCATCGCGTAGTTCTGCGCGTAGTTCCACAGCCCGGTGACCGTGTTGCCGTCGAAGTAGTCCATGACGATGCCGGGCGGACCGTACTCGCCGGTGCAGTTGTCGGTCTGGGTGAACTGGACGAACATGTCCATCTTCCCGCCGTTGAACGCTTGCTGCTCAGGCAGGTACCCATGGTTCTGGTCGCAGGTGAGCGCCTGCTCGTAGGTGAGCCGCTCGGGGTTGTAGCTGTTCGGGTTGTGCTTGAGCAGGCTTCTTGGTGAGGCCGTTCACCCTGGGCGTGCCGCGCTTGGCGTAGAACTTTGACCCGTCGGTGTTGGCCGCGAACGGGTACGTGCCGAAGTAGTGGTCGAACGACTCGTTCTCGTCGAAGAGCACGACCAGGTGCTTGATGGGGGTCCTGGTCCCCGGCACTATCCGGTAGTAGCTGGCCGGCGCCTTCGCGGGCGTGGCCGCCGAGTTGGCCATGTCCGCCCCAGTCTGGGACGTGCTCGCGCTGGCTACCGTCGCGCCGACAGCGGCGCCGCCGGCCAGCACCCCCGCAGCGAGTATGGCCGTGTAGCGGCGTACCCAGCGCCGCCTGCCCGGACCATTCCCGGTGCCATTCTGTGGGCCTTCGCCCATTGTCACCCTCCTGAGTCTGGGGCTGTTCGTGGCGCTATCACAGCACACACGCGAGTAGCACCATCGCGCACAATAGACCCAAAGCTTCCGGAAGGGCGTGACCAAACGGCGTCCGGATGTTTACCGGCAGGTAAACGCGCGAACAAGAATGGCCGGTGCCGAGCGGGAGCCGGCCAGGCAGCCCGGTCAGGCCAGCCCGGTCAGGCAGCCCGGTCAGGCCAGCATGGCGCGGCCGAGGTAGTCGCGGCTGTCCTGCACGCCGGGCAGGGCGAAGAAGTAGCCGCCGCCGAACGGGCTGATGTAGTCGACCAGGGGCTCGTCGATCAGCCGGGTCTGCACCGTCACGAACTGCCGGGCGATGTCCTGCTGGTAGCAGGTGAAGATCAGCCCCATGTCCAGGTCACCCACGGAGTCGATGCCCCGGTCGTAGTTGTGCGCGCGGCGCAGGACGCGGTGCTGCTCCGTCTGCGGGGTGCGCGGGTTGGCCAGCCGGATGTGCGCGGTGAGCGGGATCACGTCGCCGGTCGGGTCGAGGGTGTAGTCGGGGCGGGCGAACTCCGTGTTGGCGTCCAGCGGCGCGCCCGTGTCTTTGCGCCGGCCGATCATGTTCTCCTGCTCGATGATGTCGACCCGGTCCCAGAACTCGACCAGCATCCTGATCAGCCGGACGACCTGGTAGCTGCCGTGCGCAGTCCAGGCCGGCTCGCCGTCGGCGCCCGGCTGGACCCAGACCAGGTTGTTCATGGCCTCGGCCCGGCTGGGGTCGGGATTGGCGATGCCGTCCATGAAGCCCATGAGGTTCCGGGGTGTGGTGCCGGCCGGGCGGGCCGGGCTGGCGAACCCGTCGATACGCCACAGCACCTGCATGCCGCCCCGGGTGTGCTGGGCGATGTCCCGGAGCGCGTGCAGGACCGTGTCCTGGCTGCCCGCACTCAGTTGCAGGCTCAGGTCCCCGCCGCACTGCGCCGGGTCGAGGGCGTCGTTGGGGAAGGGGGTCATCGGATTCAGGCCGGCGGGCTTGCGGGCGGCCAGCCCGTAGCGGTCGTCGAACAAGGTGGGCCCGACGCCGACCGTGACGGTGAGGCCGTCAGGGACCACCGTCGGCCCGAGCACCCCGGAATCGGAGGGCGGCCCGCCGATGCCGACCTCCGGCGGGGTCCCGCCCGCGGTGAGGAAACGCGCCCGGGCCGTGACGGTGCGCAGCAGGTCGGTCAGCTCTCCCCGGCCGTCAGCGGTCACGTTGAACGAGAGCATGATCGTCTGGCGGGCTGGCTTGCGCAGGATGCCCGCCTGGTATCGCCCGTGGAACGGGACGGCCGGCAGCCGGCCCGCGAGCATCTCGGCGTCGAGGATCTGGCCCGGCGCGGCGGCCTGGGACGAGCGGTAGGCGTACCCGGCCCCGGCCCCCGCCGCAGCCCCCGCGACGACCCCCGTGACGGCCCCGGCGACGCCGGCGCCGAGTGCGCCGCGCAGGAACGAGCGGCGGGGCGGCCGGACCGGGCACGAGCCCGCGTCCGCGTTGTGCGGGCCGTCGTCCCGCTCGAACTCATGGCCTGCCGGCTGGTTCCTCGCGGGGTCGTTGACCCCAGGGTCGTCAGCCACACCCTCTCCTTGAGCTGGGTCACCAGACGCGGGCATCATCACCTCCGCGGCTCGGTGATGGCCGCGATCGGGTCGAGTTCCTGCAGAAGCTGCCCGGCGGCGGCGTCGATCTGCTCACGCCGGTCTGTGCCCAGCGCGCGCACGGGCGTCCAGTGGCCGCCGGGCCGCTCTTCCGCCACGAGCAGGCTGTCCAGCTTGTCCAAGCCTGCGTACACCGCGGGCAGGCCCGGGTAACGGGGCACGAGGAGCGGGTGCAGGACGGTGAGCAGTTCCCGGGTCCCGGTGATGTTCGCCGCGGTGGTGGCCAGCGTCGTCCCGCTGCCGTAGTCGTCGTGCCCGGTCAGCTGGAACTGCAGCGCGTTCTCCAGGATCTCGTGCGTGCGCAGGCCCAGATCGAGGAGGTTGACCTCCATGGACGGCCAGGCCCGGCGCAAGGCCAGTACGTCGCGGTCCAGCTTGGCGGCCGGAGCGGCCAGCTGGCGGGCGCCCTGCCCGTGCCACAGCCCGTACTCGATCCGGTAGAACCCGGTGAAGGCGGGATCGGACACCCCGCGGGCCAGCCCGTCCGGGCGGCCGTCGATCTCGCCGTCGAAGTTGTCGAACGTGCCGTACGCCGCGCCCAGCCGCTCATAGGTCAGGTGCGCGGGGAGCCACGCGGCCCGGGCCGCGTTCAGGCGGCCCGCGTGGATCAGCCTGCTGAGCCGGCCGGCCTGCCGGGCCAGCGTGTCAAGCCCGGCGGTGACGTAAGCGTGATAGACCCGGGCCGGGCCGAGCAGATCGTTGGTGGTGACGGGCAGGATCCCCCGCGCGCCCTGATGGTGGCCGCCGACCCGCACCGTCGGGCCGGTGAGCGTGTCGGTGTCCTGGATGAAGCACCGGAACGCGTAGCTGCCTGACCCGACGTCCAGGCGCATCGGGCGGGTGGTGCCCGGCCCGAGGCCGGACACCTCGGCGAAGACCGCCCCGCTGGCCGGGTTGATCAGGTACGCCTCCGCGCCGGCCGTATCGGAGTTACGGACCTGGAAGGTCTGCATCCCGGCGCGGACCTGCCGCCAGCCGGTGCCGCAGGCGCCGGTGGAGATCGTGATGACGTTCCCGGCCGCTGGCTGGCTGCCGCAGCCAGCCAGCCCGGCCGCCAGGAGCGCGACGGCCAGCAGAAGGCCGACCAGAACCGGGCCCGCCGAGAGACCGGGCCCGCCCGCCTGGCCAGCATCCATTGAGCAAATGGCTCGGGACGCGCGGGCCGCACGTCAACGGGCACCTGACCCCCTCAACACGAGTCAGAGACTGGGACGCGGAGAGCATCTGCAGAATAGCCAGACGACACCGGACATCCTGGCCCGGGGCGGGCCCCGCCGGCAACATTCACCGGCCATTCCGCTAATCGTTACATCCCGTTTCCGGTCCGCGTTCTGATGCCGCGGCGGCGCGGCCCGCCCGGAGCAGGCAAGCTCCGGCCATGAATCAGGCCGACCGCCAGCTGAGCTGGCTGGGCGTGGGCCGCGGCACGGGGGCCGCGGCACGGGGCTGCGGCACAGGCCACTGGCCGGGTACCCCGCGGCGGTATCCGGGGCGGCCGGGCCGGGAATATGCTCGGCAGCTAGCTGGCCCAGCGCCATCACCCGGCGCCACCACCGGCAGCACCAGGCAGCACCAGGCAGGAGGCGTTCGGTGTGAGTTCGAGCACCCCGGAACAGGTGCAGGCGGCCCGGCCCGGCGGCGACCCCGTGCCGCCGCCCCGGCGCGGCGGCCTGTACCGGGCCCTCCTGCTGGCCACCGTGCTCACCGTGGCGCTGGCCGCGGCCGTGGCCATCCCGGCGTACCTGATCCTCCGGCGGGACCACGCCGCGGCCCTGGCCCAGAGCCGGGTGTCCGGCATCCCGGCCAGCGTGTCCACCAGCCTGGCCAACCTGATGGTGCTCAGCCCGGTGCCCGCGGACCGGGCTCCCGGCTTCACCCTGACCGACCAGAACGGCCACACGATGAGCCTGGCCAGCCTGCACGGCAAGGTCGTGGTGCTGCAGTTCATGGACCCGCACTGCACCGACATCTGCCCGATCGTGTCGGCGGAGTTCGTGAAGGCCTACCACGACCTGGGCCCGCTGGCCAGCAAGGTGGTGTTCGTCGCGGTCAACGTCAACGCCTACCACGCGCGGGTGCAGGACATGGACAAGTACACCCGGGCCCAGGCGCTGAACACCATTCCCAGCTGGCATTTCTTCACCGGGCCGGTGCCCGCGCTGAAGGCCGTGTGGCGTGGCTACAACATCCAGGTCTACGCGCCCAACCCGGACGCCGACGTCCAGCACACCTCGGCCGTGTACTTCATCGACCCGCAGGGCCGGGAACGGTACCTGGCCTCACCGGAAGTTGACCACACCAAGTCGGGCACGGCCTACCTGCCCGCCAGCCAGCAGATCGCCTGGGGTCACGGCATCGCCCTGGTCGCCCGCCAGCTCGCCAGCTAGCGGGCACCGCTCCCCCAGCACCGCCGCGTAGTGCCCGATCAGCTGGTCCCCGAGCGCGGTCCAGCTGCGGGCCAGCACCCGCTGCCGGGCCGCCCGGCCCATGGCCGCGCGGGCCAGCGGGTCCGCCGCCAGCCGCTGGGTGGCGGCGGTCAGCGCGCCCGCGTCGCCCGGCGGCACCAGGCAGCCGGTGACCCCGTCGTCGACCAGGTCGAGCGGGCCGCCCACGGCGGGGGCCACCACCGGCAGGCCGCTGGCCGCCGCTTCCTGGATGGTCTGCCCGAACGTCTCGTGGCACCCGCTGTGCACGAACACGTCCAGGCTGGCGAAGATACGGGCCAGCTCGTCGCCGCGGCGCTGGCCGAGGAACACCGCGGACGGCATCAGCCGGCGCAGCCGGGCCTCGGCGGGGCCGCCGCCCACGACGACCAGGCGCACCCCGGGCAGCCCGGCCACCCCGGCCAGCAGCTCGACCTGCTTCTCCGGGGCCAGCCGGCCGACGTACCCGGCCAGCACCTCGCCGTCTGGCGCCAGCGCCCGGCGCAGCGCGGTGCTGCGGGCCGCCGGGCTGAACAGCTGGGTGTCCACGCCGCGGCCCCACAGCCAGACGCGCTGCACACCGTGCGCGGCGAGCCGCTCGATACTGCCGGTGGACGGGGCGAGGGTCCGGTCGGCGGCGTTGTGGATGTCGCGCAGCCAGCGCCACGCGGCGGCCTCGGCCAGGCGGCCCCAGTGGTAGGCCCGGGCGTACCCGGGCACGTCGGTCTGGTACACGGCCACCACCGGCAGCCGCAGCCGCCGGGCCGACCGGCTGCCCAGCGCGCCGAGGAAGAACGGGCTGGCCAGGTGGACCAGCTCGGCCCGGTGCGCGAGCAGGGCGCGCTGGATGGCCGGGGAGGCCAGGCCGAGCCGCACGCTCCGGTATCCCGGGAAGGGCACCGAGCGGACCCGGATCACCGGGAACCCGTGCTGGGCGTCCGCCGGGAAGGCGGCGGCCAGGCTGGGGCGCGATGACGAGAGGCTGATGTCCCCGCGACACGAGATGCTCGGCGACCCGGAGCACGCTGTGCGCCACGCCGTTCACGTCGGGCGGGAAAGACTCGGTGACGATCCCAATCCGCACGCTGCCACCATGCAACGTGGTCGTGGCAGCCGCCCTGGCTGCGCCGTGGCCAGGGCAAGAACTGTCGGTAACATCTATCCGCCAGCCGCGGCCTGGTGTCCACCTGGGCGCCGCATAGCGTCCACTTCCCCACATTCCTGCAGGTAGAGCGCATGTCGAATAAGCTGCGGTGACCGGCCCGCCCGCCCTATCTCCCCAGATTGCGCCACGCCCGTGACCTCATCCCGCGCCGTCCCCGGCCCGAGCCCGCGGTGGCGGGTCGAGGCGGGCCTGGCCGGCCGGCCCAGCTTCGCCATCGCCCCGCTGCTGGCCTGCGGTGGGGCCGCCGTGATCGCGGTTCTCCGGGGCACCGGCCACCCGGCCGGGCCGTTCGCGGCCTCGCTGGTCGAGGGGGTGCTGCCGCTCGGCGCCGCGGTCGCGGTGGCCCGGCTGATTGGCACCGACCCGGCGCTGGAACTGCAGCTGAGCTACCCGGCGGCCTACCGCCGCACGCTGCTGTACCGGGCCGCCCTGGTCGCGGGCTGGTCCGCCGCGTTCGCGGCGGCCAGCGCCGCGGCGGTCCAGCTGACCGGGCTGTGGGCGCCCGGCCTGGCCCGCGCCGAACTGGCCTGGCTCGTCCCGGCTGCGGCGCTGACCGCGATCGCGGTGGCGGCCGCGGCGGTCACCGCGGACGGCCGGGCCGGGGCCGCGGCCGCCGCCCTGGTCTGGGTCATCCAGGAGGGCCTGGCCCGGAGTTTCGCGGGTCATCCCGCGCTGCGCCCGTTCTACCTGTTCGCCACCAGCCGCCCCGGGCCTGACCCGGCGGCCTACTGGCCGAACCGGCTGACGTTGCTGCTGGTCGCCGCCGTCGCCGCGGTGGCCGGGTGGCTGCTGCTGGGCCGTCCGGCCCGGCTGCTGCCGGGCGTGCTCAGCGACGGCGCACCCGGCCCGGGCGCTGTCCAGGGCGGCCGCTGAGATGCCCGCGCTGCTCGGCTCGGCCAGCTGCGAGTACCGGACGCTGATCCGGACCTGGTGGCTGTGGGCGGCCATCGCGGTCGCGGGGATCGCGGGCACCCGGCTGGCCGGGATCCCGCTGAGCACCCAGCTGATCTGGCCGGCCCGGGCTGAGGTCGGTGTCTACGCGGTGGACTTCAACCTGGTCGTCCCCCTGATCGCGGGGCTGGCCCTGGCCGGCCGGGCCGGACGGGACCGCCGGCTCGGGCTGGCCGAGCTGCTGGAGTCGACCGGGTCCCGGCGCGGCGCGCGGCTGTGGGGCCGGTTCCTCGGCGCGGCCGCCGCCGTGAGCACCCAGGCCCTGGCCAGCTGGCTGGTGGTGGTCCTGGTGATCGCGGTGCAGCGGCGCTCCGGGGTGCCGCTGGCCTGGGGGCTGGCCGCGTTCGCCGACCGTGCTGTTGCCCGGGCTGATCTTCGTGACGGCGGTGTCGCTGGCCGGCGCGGCGGTGCTGACCCCCGCGGTGTACCAGGTGCTGCTGGCGGGCTACTGGTTCTGGGGCAACCTGATGCCGCCCCGGCTGATGCCCACGCTGGCGGCCACGCCGTTGCTGCCGCTGGGCTCGTACGCGGCGGACGGCCTGTTCGCCCGCGACCTGCCGGGCGGCCTGGCCGGGCTGTCCTACCTGCTACGGGACGCACGCTCGGTGGCGCAGGCCGGGGCCAGCATCGGGCTGCTGCTGGCGGTCGCGGTGGCCGCCGTCGCCGGGCTGCAACTCACCGAGGCCCGCCGGGCCCGGGCCGGCTGACGGGTCCGGCGGCCAGATGGACGTGACGCTGAGGGGGATCTCCAAGACGTACCGGGGCGGGGTCACCGCCCTGGACCGTCTCGACCTGGACATCCCGCCGGGCCTGTTCGGGTTGCTGGGCCCCAACGGCGCGGGCAAGACCACGCTGATGCGCATCCTGGCGGGCGTCTCCCGGCCGGACCGCGGGTCAGTCCGGGCCGGCGGCTGGGACCTGGGCCGGCCCCGCGAGCGCCGGCAGTTCCAGCGGCAGCTCGGCTACCTGCCCCGGGACCTGGGCCTGTACCCGGAGCTGTCCGGCCGCCGGTTCCTCGACTACGCCGGGACCCTGAAGGGCCTGTCCAGCCCGCGGCGGCGGCACCGCCGGGTGGCCGAGGTGCTGCACCTGACCGGCCTGGACGCGGTAGCCGACCGGCCCGCCGGCGGGTATTCGGGCGGGATGCGGCGGCGGCTCGGCCTGGCCCAGGCCCTGCTCAACGACCCGGCGGTGCTGCTGCTGGATGAGCCGACCGCGGGCCTGGACCCGCAGGAGCAGACCCGGATCCGGGTGCTGCTGGCCTCGCTGGGCGGGCAGCGCACTGTGGTAATGGCCACCCGCGACACCACGGACGTGTCGAGCACCTGCGGCCGCTGCGCGGTGCTGACCGGCGGCCGGGTGATCTTCCAGGGCGACACGGCCGGGCTGGCCCGCGCCGCGGACGGCCTGGTCTGGTCGGTGCAGACGGACCGGCCGCTGAGCGCGGCGCAGGCGGCCGCCGTGGTGTCCGCGGTCCGGCTGCCGGACCGCACCGTGTACCGGGTGATCGCGCCGGCGCCGCCGCTGCCGGCCGCGCAGCCGCTGCGGCCGCGGCTGGAAGACGGCTACCTGGCGCTGATCCGCCGCCACGGGGCCGGTCCGCAGTGAAAGACTAGTGATCATGCAGACTCTGGTCGTCGATCACCCGCTCATCGCGCACAAGCTGACCACGCTGCGCGACGAGCGCACCGACTCCCCCACCTTCCGCCGGCTCACCGACGAGCTTGTCACCCTGCTCGCCTACGAGGCCACCCGTGAGGTCCGGGTCCAGCCCGAGGTCGTGCAGACCCCGGTCGGGGAGGCCCGCGGGGTGAAGCTCGCCCTGCCGCCGCCGCTGGTCGTCCCGGTGCTACGGGCCGGGATCGGGATGCTGGACGGCATGATCCGGCTGCTGCCCACGGCCGACGTGGGCTTCGTGGGGCTGGCCCGCGACGAGGAGTCGCTGGTCGCCGCCACCTACGCCAACCGGCTCCCGGCCAACCTGGCGGGCCGTGACGTCTTCGTGCTGGACCCCATGCTGGCCACCGGCGGGACCCTGGAGACCGTGATCACCATGCTGAGCCAGCGCGACGCGGCGTCGGTCACCGCGGTGTGCCTGCTCGCCGCGCCGGAGGGGATCGACCGGATCAAGGCCACCTTCCCCGGCGACGAGCCGCTGCCGGTCCGGGTGGTCACCGCGGCCATGGACGAGCGGCTGAACGAGCGCGGCTACATCGTCCCCGGCCTCGGCGACGCGGGGGATCGCCTGTTCGGGGAGATCTGATCCCAAGGCGCGGGCGCGCAATGGTTTGCCCCGGTACGGTGGTCTTTCCCAGGACGGCCAGAGCGCTGGAGGCGTCGTGCGCGATCAGCAGGCCGGCTCCGGGTCCCTGGCTGAGGTCGGAACGGGCTTAGCGGCAGACTCGCGGATCGCCGGGTACTGGCTGGAGGAGCAGATCGGCCAGGGCGGGATGGCCGTCGTGTTCCGGGCCCGTGACGAGCGGCTGCACCGGCTGGTGGCGCTGAAGGTCCTGGCCCCCGCGCTGGCCGGGGACGGGGAGTCCCGGCAGCGGTTCATCCGCGAGTCCCGGGCCGCCGCAGCGGTCGACGACCCGCACATCATCCCGGTCTTCGAGGCCGGCGAGACCGCCGCCGGGGCGCTGTTCATCGCGATGCGTTTCGTGCCCGGCGGGGACGTGTACAGCCTGGTCCGCCGGATCGGTCCGCTCTCGGCCCCCCGGGCGGCGGCGATCGTCTCCCCGGTCGCCTCGGCGCTGGACGCCGCGCACGCGGCCGGGCTGGTGCACCGCGACGTCAAGCCCGCGAACATGCTGCTGGACACCCGGCCCGGGCGGCCTGATCACGTGTACCTGTCGGACTTCGGGCTGAGCAAGGGGACCGTGTCCGCCTCGACCGGCTCGACCGGGCTGACCGGCGCCGGGCATTTCATGGGCACCCTGGACTACATCTCCCCGGAGCGGATCGAGGGCCACCAGGCCGACGGGCGGGCGGACCAGTACGCGCTGGCCTGCTCGGCGTTCGAGATGCTGACCGGCGCGCCGCCGTTCCGGTCCCCCGAGGCCGCGGCGCTGATGTACGCGCAGCTCTCGCAACCCCCGCCGCCGCTCACCTCACGCCGGCCCGACCTGCCGGCCGCCGCGGACCAGGTCTTCGCCCGGGCGCTGGCCAAGGCCCCGGGCGATCGCTACGCCAGCTGCCGGGAGTTCGCCGACGCCCTGCGCGCGGCGTTCGGCCTGGCGTCCTACGACTCCGGGCCCGAACCCGTCCTGGCCGTGCAGCGCCCGCCGGCCGCGGAGCGCCGACCGGCCGCGGAGCAGCCACCCGCCGCGGAGCGCCCGCCGGCCCGGCCCGGCCCACCGCCGGGGACGACGTTCCCGGCCCCGTCGCCCCGTCGCCCCGCCCCGCCTCGTCCGTTCATCCCGCCTCGTCCGCTCATCCCGCCCCGCCAGCTCATCCCGCCCCGCCCGATCGCCCGGCCCCGGCCGCTCGTCACGCCGCGGCTGCTTCCCAGGTCCCGGCCGCGCCGCCCGCCCACCCCGCGCCGCCCGTTCGCCCCGCCGCGTTCGGACGTCCCGCCCCCGCCCGCCGCAGGCCCTCCCGCCGCGCGGTCCTGGCTGCGCTCGCCGCCGTCCTCGTCCTGGCCGCGGCGGCAGCCGGGGCCTACCTCCTGCACGGCAGGCCGTCCAGCCGGCCGCAGGCCACGACCCCGGTCGCCGCGGCCCCGGCACCGGACGCGCTCGGGCTGCCCGGCCGTCATCGGTACGGCGCCAGCAGCGTCCCCCCGGCCAGCTACCTCGGCTAGGCGCCTTCGGCTCAGGTGCCGACCGGGTGCCAGACCGTCTTGGTCTCCAGAAAGGCCAGCAACCGCCGCAGGCCCGGGTCCGCCGCCCAGTCCTCGGGGACCCAGCGGGGGCCGGCCGCGAACACCCGCTTCACGTTCCCGGCCGCGAGCCGTTCCAGCTCCGCCCGGTCCGCCGGGGCGGCGCCGGTCAGGTCGATCGCGTTGACGTCCTGGTGCGCGGCCAGCACCGGGGCCAGTTCCCCCAGCCGCCCGGTCAGCACGTTCACCACGCCGCCCGGCACGTCCGAGGTGGCCAGCACCTCGGCCAGGCTCACCGCGGCCAGCACCGCGGGCCCGCTGACGGCCAGGACGGCCGTGTTGCCGGTGGCGATGACCGGCGCGAGCACGCTGACCAGCCCGAGCAGTCCGGCCTCCGGTGGCGCGAGCACCGCCACGACCCCGGACGGCTCGGGCACGCTCAGGTTGAAGTACGGGCCCGCCACGGCGTTGGCGCCCCCGGTGACCTGCGCGACCTTGTCCGGCCAGCCCGCGTACCAGACCCACCGGTCGATCGCCGCCGCCACGTCCCGGGCCGCGTCAGCCCGGTCACTCTTTTTCTCCCCAACGACAACCTCGCCGGTGAACTGCTCCGCCCGGCCTTCGAGCATTTCGGCGACCCGGTACAGGACCTGGCCACGGTTGTAGGCCGTCGCCCCGGACCAGCCCGCGAAGGCCTTGCGGGCCGCGACCACGGCGTCCCGGGCGTCTTTGCGTGACGCCAGCGCGGCGTGCGCGAGCAGGGTGCCGTCCGGCGCCGTGACCGGGTAGGACCGCCCCGACTCCGACCGGGGGAAGGCGCCCCCGATGAACAGCTTGTAGGTCTTGCGGACCGCCAGCCGCGTGTCGCCGCCCGCGGCCGGGCGGCGCCGGGTCACGTCCCGGGCCGGCTGCTCCCCGCCGTTTCGGGACGCGGCCGCGGTCCGGGCGGTGCCGGGCTGTCCCGCCCCTGCCCGGCCAGCCCCGTCCGCGGGCGGGCGGCGCCGGGTGGCGCCCCCCTCCGCGCCCTGGCCGCCGGACCGGGGCGAGGGAGACTTGCGGGTGGTTTTCGTTGCGGAGGATTTTGCGGTTTTATCCCGGGGGGCGCGGCGGTCAGGCATCGAGGTACCCGGCCAGCCCGTGACGGCCACCCTCCCGGCCGAACCCCGACTCCTGGTAGCCGCCGAACGGGCTGGCCGGGTCGAACCGGTTGTAGGTGTTGGCCCAGATCACCCCGGCGCGCAGGCGCTGCGCCATCCAGAAGATCCGGCTGCCCTTCTCGGTCCAGATCCCGGCGGACAGCCCGTACGGGGTGTTGTTCGCCTTGGCCACGGCTTCCTCCGGGGTGCGGAACGTGAGCACGGACAGCACCGGCCCGAAGATCTCCTCCTGGGCGATCCGGTGCGCCTGGCTGACCCCGCTGAACACGGTGGGCGGGAACCAGTAACCCCGCGCGGGCAGCGAGCACGCCGGTGACCAGCGCTGCGCGCCTTCCTGCTCGCCCGCCGCGGACAACTCGGTGATCTTGTCGAGCTGCTGCCGGGAGTTGATCGCGCCGATGTCGGTGTTCTTGTCCAGCGGGTCACCCAGGCGCAGCGTGCCGAGCCGGCGTTTGAGCCGGTCGGTGACGGTGTCCGCGACCGACTCCTGGACCAGCAGCCGGGAGCCCGCGCAGCACACGTGGCCCTGGTTGAAGAAGATGCCGTTGACGATGCCCTCGACCGCCTGGTCCAGCGGGGCGTCGTCGAAGACGACGTTGGCGGCCTTGCCGCCCAGTTCCAGGGTGAGTTTCTTGCCCGTGCCGGCGACCGCGCGCTGGATCTCCTTGCCCACCTCGGTTGACCCGGTGAAGGCGATCTTGTCCACGCCGGGGTGCGCGACCAGGGCCTGCCCGGTCGCGCCGTCGCCGGTCAGGATGTTCACCGTGCCGGGGGGCAGGTCCGCCTGCTGGATGACCTCGGCCAGCAGCAGCGCGGTCAGCGGCGTGGTCTCGGCCGGCTTGAGCACGCAGGTGTTGCCGGCCGCCAGCGCCGGGGCCAGCTTCCAGGCCGCCATCAGCAGCGGGAAGTTCCACGGGATGATCTGGCCGGCCACCCCCAGCGGCCGCGGGTCCGGGCCGAACCCGGCGTGCCCCAGCTTGTCCGCCCAGCCCGCGTAGTAGAAGAAGTGCGCGGCGGCCAGCGGGATGTCCACGTCCCGCGACTCGCGGATCGGCTTGCCGTTGTCCAGGCTTTCCAGTACCGCGAACTCACGGGCCCGCTCCTGGATGACCCGGGCGATCCGGTACAGGTATTTGGCCCGGTCCCGGCCCGCGGTGGCGCCCCAGGGGCCCTCGTAGGCCGCCCGGGCCGCGGCGACCGCCCGGTCCACGTCCTGCTCCCCGGCCTGGGCCACCTCGGCGAGGGGCTCCTCGGTGGCCGGGTTCAGGGTGGCGAAGTACTGGTCCGCGGCCGGGGCGACGAACTCGCCGCCGACGAACAGGCCGTAACGGGGCGCGATCGACACGATGTCCGTGGACTCGGGCGCCGGTGCGTAGTCCCAGTCCGGCGCGGCCAGGGGTGAGGTGGCGACCATGGCGTTAACCTACCTCGCCCGGCCAGGCCGCAGGCGTCCCGGGCGGGTGCGCCCGGCGAGGCCGGGTCAGGTGATGACGTCATCCACCGTGACGTTCACGGTGACGTCCTGGAGGCCGACTTTGCTGCGGAGTTCGGCGACGGCCCGCCGCTGGACCTCGCGGGCGACCGCGTCCACCTGGTCCCCGTACTCCACCGCGATCGCGAGATCGACCACCGCGGTGCGGCCGAGGACGCCCACGGCAGCGTTGGGGTGCCGGTGCTGCAGGGTGGCCCGCTCGACCAGGCCGGCCATCCGGCTGTGGGTGCTGCGGCCGAAGGCGACCCGGACACTGGCGACGTCGCGGGCGGCCTCACGGGCGATCCTGGCCACCACCCGGGCGGCGACGCGGACGGCCCCGCCGTCGCTGAGCTGGAGGGTGTACCAGACGTCCGCGACGAGCTTGCGGATCTGGCTGGCGACGGCGCTCTTCAGCGCGGCGGGCACAGCGACCTGCTCCGCGGCGAGGCTGCGCACCGGGGCCCAGACCCGGCCCAGTTCATTGAGCGCGGCCTGGCAGTAGAGGCAGTCGTGCTGGTGGCTGGTGAGTTGGCCGGCGTACCCGTCGGCGGCCTGCTCGAGCAGTTCATCGATGTCGGCACCGCAGGCGAGGCGGGTGTTTGCGCCGCTCAGCAGCAGGCTGACGTCGTGGATCGGCTGACCAGGACCGGGCATTCCGTTCACCTCCACTCCGCTAGCGTCTTGCTCAGTGTGCGCCTGCCCCGGAACAAGTGGCTACGGACGGCCGGGATGCTGCTGCCGGTGATGCCCGCGATCTCGGCCAGTGGCAGCCCTTCGAAGTGGCGCAGCACGATCGCGATCCGCTGGGCTGGCGGCAGCGCGGTCACGGCGTCCGTGACCGCGTTGACGGTCAGATCCCGCTCCGTCTGCTGGCCCGGCCCGTCGCGCGCGTCGCCCACGTCGCCCAGCAGGTCGAGGGATTCGGTGACCCGCCTGCGGGTGATCCGGTTCAGCGCGCGGCGGGTGACTATCCGGTACAGCCAGGTGGAGAAGCTGGAGTCGGCCTTGAATCCGGGCAGTTGCTGCCAGGCGGCGACGAGCGCTTCCTGGGCGACGTCTTCCGCGTCCTGATGGTTGCCGAGCAGCCGCAACGCCACCCGGTAGGCCAGCAGCCCGTGACGGTCGACGAGATCGGCGTACGCGTCAACGTATCCTTCCTGGGCCCGCCGGACCAGGTAGGCGTCGTCGAGCTCTGATCCCACCGCCCCTCCCCATGCCTGGTCTCTCCGCCCGTCCCTGGCCACCAGGCGTGCAGGCCCCCTCTGCCCCGGCCTGGGCAAAAAATGTGCGACGTTTGCGGCCGGCCCGTGTCTAACAGTGCAGAGCGGACCGAAGAACCGGTGCCGACTCGACGCGGCCGGCAGAGCGCCGCTTCAACGCTTCGGTCTTCCACGCCTGGACCTTCCACGCTTGGACCTCCAACGCCTGGACTTCCACGCTTCGACCTCCAATGCTTCTACAGAGAGAGTGCACCCTGATGACGCAGACCAGCAGTACGGCCCCGGCGGCCAAGCCGACCGCCCGGACCAGCGAGCTCAGCCCGGGTACCGCCGAGCGCCTGTCCACGGACGACGGCAAGATCAGCGTTGCGCAAAGCGTGGTGCAGAAGATCGCCGGGATCGCCTGCCGTGAGATCAGCGGCGTGCACGCCATGGGCGTGTCCACCAGCCGTGCCTACGGCGCGGTCCGGGAGCGGATCCCGGGCAGCAGCGGCCCCAACGTCGCCCAGGGCGTGGGCGTCGAGGTGGGCGAGAGCCAGGCCGCGATCGACCTGGACATCGTCGTGGAATACGGCGTCAGCATCGCTGACCTGGGCCGGAGCATCCAGCGGAACGTCAAGCAGGCCGTCGAGCGGATGACCGGGCTGGATGTCGTGGAGGTCAACATCAACGTCGATGACCTCTGGATGCCCGGCACCGACGACCAGGATGACGCGCCTTCGCGGGTGTCATGACCCAGCAGGCCCAGGCGGTCATCGACGGCGTCGACCTGGACGCCGTGGTCGCGGCGGTCCGCAGCTGCCCGGCCATCGATGACCTTTCCCCGGGCCCCTGGGGCGGTGTGGTGTCCTACCTGCCCGGACGCCAGCTAGCGGGGATACGGGTAGCCTCCGACCACGTGCTGATCTCCGTTCGCGGCCGGTGGGGGGTCCCGGTCGCGGAGATGGCCCGCCAGGTCAGGACCGCTGTCGCCGGGCTGGTAGGGCCGCGCCGGGTCGACCTGGAGGTAGCCGACCTGGCTGACGTTCCTGGTGAAGCCCCGGCTGGCGGGCCGCGCGAAGAGGTGAGGTCATGGCCGACGAGCAGTCCTGGCGGCAGGCCCGGCGTGAGTTCATCCGCACCCACCACCCCGACCGTGGCGGTGACCCCGCCGCCTTCGCCGCTGGCCTCGCCGCCTATGACCGGGGCCCCTCCGGGGAGCCTGCTCCCCGGGTGGTGATCGTCGCGGACACGCCGTGGCTGGTCAGCCTGCTGAGGCCGGTACTGCGCCGGATGGGCTGGCGGCGACCGCCACCTCGGACCAAGTAACGACCTTGTGAAATTGTGAATGTGAGATGACATGACACGTACCACTGCGATGGGCATCGTGATCGGGCTCGCCCTCGGGCTGGCCGTGGCGTTCGGCAACTTCGGGGACATGCTCATCGTCGCCTTGTTCGGCGCGATCGGCTTCGTCGTGGCCAAGGTGCTCGAGGGTGACCTGGACCTGGGTCCCTACCTGCCCCGCCGGCGCGACAGCCGATGACGGCCGCGGCGGCCATCGAGCCCGCGGCTCCCGCCTCCGCGCCGGGCCGTAACGAGCTGGGCTTGATCAGCATCAACGACCGGGTGGTGGAGAAGATGGCCGCCCGGGCCGCGATCGAGATCCCCGACGCGGGTGCGGCGGCGTCCCGCTTCCTGGGCCGTTCCATGGCCGGCGCCTCAGCCCTCGGAGCCCGGCAGACGAGCCTCACCGCACTGCCGAAAGCCTCCGCCGACGTTGACGGGTCGCTGGTGAACCTGGACCTGTCGATCAGCGTGCGCTGGCCCGCGTCCGTCCCCGAGGTCAGCAGCGCGGTCCGGGAGAACGTGCGCCGCCGCGTCAGTGAACTGGCCGGCCTCACCGTGAGTGAAGTATCCATCTCGGTCACTGCCCTGGTCACCCAGCTGCCAGCGCCGCCCCGGGTGCACTGACAGGAGCAAGGACAGACAGATGAGACTCGTGAATCGCGTCCTGGCCGCCCTGCTGAGCCTGGCGCTGGTGGCCGCGGCGGTGCTGCTCATCGCCACCGTCGTGGCCGACCGGACCAGCCACCATCAGGGGATCGTGCACTGGCGCGCCGCCTATCACTGGGCGCGGACCACCACCTGGGACGCAGGCAGCATCCGGGTGATCTGCGGGATACTGATCCTGGCCGGGCTGGTGCTGCTGATCGTGGAGCTGAAGCCGGCCCGGGTCTCGCGGCTGGCCGCCGATCCTGCCGAGGCGGGTGCTGACGCGATCGACACCGCCTACACCCGCCGGGGCCTGGCCGCCGCCATCCGGTCCGCGGTCACCGCGGTTGACGGGGTGCGGAGCACCTCGGTCAAGGTCAAGCGCCGCACGGTGAAGGTCGCCGCCACCGCGTCCGCCCAGGACCGGACCGCCGCCCGCAGCCTGCGGGAACCGATAACTGACGCTGTCCGGCAGCGGCTCTCCGCGCTGAAGCTGCGCCGGACCCTGTCGGTGTCGGTCCGGGTCGCACCCAGGAGTCGCTGATGCACGCCGACCGCACCAACCGCACCCTGCTGATCGTCCTCGCTGTGCTGCTGATCGCCGTCGGCCTCGACGCGGGGGCCGCATCCATCGGCGTGTACGGCACCGGTACCGAGCACAGCACGCTCATGGACAACCCGACCGGACGCTACTTCGGCGCCCAGGGTGTCTGGCTGTGGCCCGTCGTCGCGGTGGCCGCGCTGATCATCGGGCTGCTCGCCCTGCGCTGGCTGATCGCGCTGCTTTTCTCCACTGACCGCGCGGGTGACCTGCTGATCCAGCCGAGCACCGGCGCAGGCCGCACCATCCTGGCCAACCGGGCGCTGACCGACGCCGTCGTCGGGGAAATCGAGGGCTACCGCGGCGTGGACTCGGCGCGGGCCCGGCTGATCGGCGACCCGGACGATCCGGAGCTCGTGGTCCGGGCCGTGCTCGAGGAAACCGCGGACCTCACCGCGTTGCGGCAGCGGATAGAGACCGAAGCGCTGACCCACGCCCGCCAGGCGCTGGGCAACATGTCGATGCCCGCCCAGCTGGACCTGACCATCACCGACAGACGGTCGACCCGGGTCAGCTAGCCCGGGCCCGGCCGCCCGGGCCGCGGCGGCGAGCGTGTGCTGCATCAGCACGGCGGTGGTGACCGGGCCGACGCCGCCCGGCACCGGGGTGAGCACCGAGGCGATCCCGGTCACCGCCGCCGCGTCCACGTCCCCGGCCAGCCCGCCGCCGTCCGTGCCTTCCGCGGTCTCCGTGGGGGTGGTGCCCACGTCGATCACCACGGCCCCGGGGCGCACGTGATCCGCCCCGATCAGCTTCGGGCGGCCAGCCGCGGCCACGAGGATGTCCGCCTCCCGGCAGACAGCCGGAAGGTCCGCGGTCCGGGAGTGGGCGATCGTGACCGTGGCGTGCCCGGCCAGCAGGAGCAGCGCGGCGGGCTTGCCGACCACTGTGGACCGGCCGACCACGACCGCGCGGCGGCCGCTGAGCAGGACGCGCTCGTGCTGCAGGATCTGCAGCACGGCCGCGGCGGTGGCCGGGGCGAACACGCCCGGGAGCCCGGCCGCCAGCCCGCCCAGCGAGGCCGGGTTCGCCCCGTCGACGTCCTTGCTGACCGGGATGGCCGCGCCCACCCGGGCCAGCCCGACGCCGGCCGGCAACGGGGTCTGGCAGACGACGCCGTGCACCGCCGGGTCCCGGGACAGTTCCGCGAGGCGGTCACTGATCTGCGCGGCGCTGGGCGGAGCGCAGCGCGGGGCGCCCATCCGGTGCACCTCGCAGGCAATACCGGTCCGGCCCGCGGCCCGCTGGATGGACCGCACGTACCAGGCCGCCCCCGCGTCATCGGCGGGAACCAGCACCGCGAGGGTGGGGACAATCCCGCCGCTGCGCAGCACGTCGGCGGCCGCGGCGCTCGCCGTGGCCATGGTCACGGCGATCGTCCTGCCGTCCACGAGGTGGGTCACCCTGCGTCTCCCGATCGGATGAACAGAAGTGAACCACGAGCGGGGCCGGGGGCGCGGCAAGGGCCAGGACCACGAGCGGGGCCGGGAGTCGCGACAAGGGCCGGGACGGCGGCAAGGCCGGGGACTGCGGCAGCGGCCCCGGGCCGGTCAGCTGGCCGGGCGGTAACGGTCCAGGATCGCGGCCCGCAGCGCCGGGGCGGACTGGCCGACCGCGTCCAGGATGGGAGGCACCAGCCCCCGGTTCGTGACGAGCAGGCCGAGCGCGATGTGCTCGACCCCGATGCCGCTCTGGTGCTGGGCCACCGCCTCCCGCAGCGAGTTCTCCAGGCATTTCCTGGCGCCGGGGGTGAACGGAATGTGCCCGGCAGGCTGGTCCGCGGCCTGGTAGCGACCCTCGGGCGGGGCCGCCACGGTCCGCACCGGCGGGAGGCGCCGGACCCGGTGCCGGTGGGTCCAGCGATGGATGAGCCTGCGGCGAGCGGGACCGGGGCGGCGGGTCGTCCGGTGGACGGCCTGGTCAGCCCGGGTCAGCGCGTCCGGGCCGAAGGACGCGTCGATCCTGGCCCGGACGGCGTCGAGATCGATCCCGATCGAGGCCAGCGCGGCCCGGTCCAGGTCGGCGAACAGGCCCGCCCCGGCCCCGAGTCCCGGCCCGGCGGACGATTTCCTCCTCGACGCGGGCGGGCGTGAGCCCGTGCTCACGCAGGACCGCGCTGGCCGGCTGATCGACGCCGGCCAGGGCCAGGAGCAGATGCTCACAGCCGATGTAGCGGTGGCCGAGCCGGCGGGCGTGCCGCTGGGCCTGGACCACGACGGTGCGGGCGTCATCGGTGAAGCGCTCGAGCATCATCGCCTCCCGGTCCGCCGGCCGTGCTTACGGTGCACGGTCTGCTTGGTCACCCCGAGACGCTCGGCGATCTGCTGCCAGGACCACCCCAGCGCCCGGGCGTTGTCGACCTGGAGGATCTCCAGCCGTTCGGTGAGCTGCCGGAGGGCCGCCACGGCGCGGAGCCCGGCCTCCGGGTCGGTGCTGGCCGCACCCTCGGCGATCTCGAGTACTGGTTCCATAGCCGTCAGCATATGCTGACGACAGTGGAACGTCAACATATGCTGACGGATGTGCTGTCGTTGGTCCGCGTGGCAGTGGCCGGGGACGGCACCCAACGTCTGATCTCGATGCCAGGATCTGTGTTGTCGGCCGGGCTGGGCCGGGTTCCGGCCGCCGGTGACCCCCGTCTGATCTGCTGACCGCACCCGGCCGCGCGCTGGTGCGGCGTGCTCGAACCACCGGCGTCTAGCGACTCTCTGTTCTAGGCTGACTACGTTTGGTAGTTACTGCAGGCCAGAAACCCGGTAGCACGGAGGCACTCGTGACCAGCCAGACCACCAGGCACACCAGCTACCCGAGACAATCCTGCGGCCGCTGGTGGCGCCGCCGTGGGGTACGTGCAGCGGCCCTGTCGCTGGCCCTGACGCTGACCGTCAGCGCGGCCAGCAGCCTGGCTGCCAGTCCTGCCTGGGCGGCGGGTGGCTACCGCATCACCGCCACCATCCGCGTCGGCAACCTCCCGCAGGACGTGGCGGTCAGCCCGGATGGCAGCCGCGTCTACGTCGCCAACTGGAGATCGCAGAGCGCGTCGGTGATCAACACCGCGACCAACCACCTCGCGGCCACCGTCGGCGTCGGCGACCACCCGGTCGGGGTGGCGGTCAATCCTGATGGCGCCCACGCTTATGTCACCAACCTTTTCTCGTCCACCGTGTCGGTGATCAGCACTGCGACTAACCGCGTCACCGCCACCATCGGCGTGGGCGGCTACCCGGACGCGGTGGCGGTCAGCCCGAATGGCACCCGCGCCTACGTCACCAACGGCCTGGACGACACCGTGTCGGTGATCGACACCGCGACCAACCAGGTCATCGCCACCATCGGCACCGGCCGCTCGCCGGACGGGGTGGCGGTCAGCCCGAATGGCACCCGCGTCTACGTCACCAACTTGCTTTCGAGCAGTACGTCCGTGATCAACACCGCCACTGACAAGGTCATCGCCGCCGTCACCGTCGGCAACTACCCGATCGGGGTGGCAGTCAGCCCTGATGGCACCAGCGTGTACGTCGCCGGGGACCCGAACCGCGTGTCGGTGATCGACACCGCGACCAACAAGGTCAGCACCACCATCCACGGTGTCTGCGCCCCGTACGGGATAGCGGTGAGCCCTGACGGCACCCATATCTATGTCACCAACTCCATGACCCGGGGCACCGTATCGGTGATCACCCGCCAGTAACCGTCAGTCCCGCAGTGCCCCAGCCCGGTCTGGCGGTCCGCTCGGTCCCGGGGGCGGCCGGCCGGTGCGTTGCTGGGACTTCCTCCGTCCCCCTGGGGCAGAGCGCAAGGCCAGCAAGACGAGGCCCGGTCTACCGGGCTGCGACCCAGTCGGGCTCCAGCACACCCGGTGGCTCAAGGCTGAACTGTGGCCTCGATGGGCAGGCGGCGGCCCGCTGTACGGGCCAGCCCCGCCGGCCCAGCCGGGCGGTAAAGGTAACGCGGACATACGTCGGCGCATCAGCGGGGGGCACCGGTTATCAGAGAAAGTGGCGAGACTCCCCCGTGGCACCCCAGCAGCACTAATCGGCTGATCACGTTCGTGGGATGCCCGGCCTGGCGGCACACGGGTAACACCAGCCACGCAGGCCCCGTCGGGGCGGGCCCCGTCGGGCAGGTCGCGGATGGCAGACTCAGGGAGTGACTTCGGAGTCGACGCCGGCGGCGGCCGCCGGGACCTGGAAGCTCGGCGACATGATCGTCAACCGCCTCGGCCTCGGCGCCATGCGGCTGACCGGCAGCGCCGCCTTCGACCTGGGCACGCCGAGCGACCGGGACCAATCCATCCGGGTGCTGCGCCGCGCGATCGAGCTCGGCGTCAACCACATCGACACCGCCGCGTTCTACTTCTCGCCGCTGCGCTCCGCCAACGAGCTGATCAACACCGCGCTCGCGCCGTACCCGGACGACCTGGTCATCGCGACCAAGGTCGGACCGGGCCGGGATCCGTCGGGTGAGTGGCTGGGCTGGGCCCGGCCGGACCAGCTGCGCGGCCAGGTCGAGGAGAACCTGCGCCAGCTAGGTCGTGACCACCTGGACCTGGTGAACCTGCGCGCCTACCCCGTGGATTCGATCGCCGAGCACTTCGGCGTGCTGGCCGAACTGCGGGACGCGGGGCTGATCCGCCACCTGGGCGTGTCCAGTGTCGGGCCCGCACATCTGGCCCAGGCCCAGGCCATCGCGCCCGTGGTATGCGTGCAGAACCGCTACGGGATCGGCGCGCCGCCGGAGGCCCGCGAGTTCCTCCAGGCCTGCGGGCAGCAGGGGGTCGCGTTCGTGCCGTTCTTCGCGATCGCCGGCCAGGGCCGCGAGAGGGGCACGCCGGACACCGAGCACGACGAGGTGCACGCGATCGCCGCGGCCCACGGAGTCACCTCCGCGCAGGTCCGGCTGGCCTGGACCCTCCAGCAGGGTCCGCACGTGCTGGCTATCCCCGGCACGGGCAACCCGGATCACCTGGCCGCCAACGTGGCGGCCGCCGCGCTGCGACTGTCACCCGGCGAGATGGCCCGCCTGGAGACCATCTCCTGACCGTGTCGTCGCCCCCGGCCGGGCGGTGATGACCCGCAACGGGCACCTGATGGGCCAGGGAAACGGCTGCACCGGTCATAGTCGGGGGTCACTGGCGGCTTCGTCACCCTTCACTCACGGTCAGGTGGTTTGGGCTAGCATCCTCCGGAAGACCGTTGAGCAAGGGGCGCAGAATGAAGTTCTACGGCGAGATGAGGGTCCAGGGTGGCGGCCCCCTCGACGGCTCCCGCTTCGACGCGCTCGCCTACGCGCTGGCCGAGATCGAGGCCACCGACCCGGCGATCGAGGACGTGGACCTGACCTCCTCACTTGCCCAGGGCTGGGTTACCGCCTCGATGACCATCAGCCACGAGAACCTGGAACTCGCGGTGGCCAAGCTCATCTCCACGGTACGGACGGCCATTTACCCGAATGGCGACCACGCGGGCGGGTGGCAGTTCCTGACCGAGACGGCCGGGCTTTCCGTGCACCCGGCCACGGACCGCGCCGAGGTGAGCGCGTCCGGCCAGCTACCGTCGCCCAGCCTGGCGTCCCCGCCCGGCCCCGCGTCCCCGCCTGGCCCGGTGACCCCACCCAGCCCGCCCGCACTGCCCGGCGCCCTGAGACGGCCGGCTCCGCCCGCCCGCCTGGACGCACGGTCGCGACGGGGTGCGTCCGCGAGCATCTGGACGGACCGGGCGTCCCCGGAGGCCGAGCCGGCTTCCCGGGGCCTCCCCGGCGCCTGACCGGGCTCCCCATCGCCGGACCGGCTTCCGCATCGCCGGACCGCGTTTCCGGGTCCACCCGTAATGGGCAGACGGGGCCGTTCCTGGCCGTGCCGATACACAACTGTGACCGATGGTTTTCAGCCAATCTTCAGGTGCCGGCGTCCTAGCAGATGACGGGGGGTCCAGCCCCTGCTGGAAGGAGCACCTGATGAGGCTTACTCGCATGCGGATCACCATGGCTGCCGGGCTGCTGGCGGTGTCCGGCACAGTCGCAGCGACGGTGGTGGCGGTGGCCCCGGCGTCCGCCGTGTCCACCGCGGTCGTGATGGTCAACTGCGCGGGCCAGGGCCAGGTCCGGCCGGGCGGCTACGACATCGGCTGTACGGCCAACGAGATGCTGGCCTCGCTGCACTGGCAGACCTGGCGCGGAACCGCGTACGGCAACGGCGTGCTCAAGGTCAACAACTGCATGCCGACCTGCGCCCAGGGCAAGTACATCAAGTACCCGGTGCTGACCGTGCTGTGGCGGCCGATGGCGTGGCCCGGGCACGCAGGACACCGCTACTTCACCAGGGTGACCTGGATCTTCACCGGCAAGCGCCCCGGGCACGCCCGGGCCGCCCAGACCCTCAGTCTCCCCGCCAACTAACCACCCGCCGCCAGGTCAACGGGGCGGTAATGGGTGGTGAGGCGGCCGTCGTCGCCGATGATGTGGTACGCCACGGCGGGGGGCGCCTCAGAGTCGGCGGTGTCACTCACGTCCCAGGGGGTCACGCCGGTGGACAGTACGCCCGGGGCGACCAGCAAGGGCCGGCCGGCGAAGGTGGTGGCCGCCGCAGTGTGCGCATGTCCGCACAAGACGGCCACCACCTGGGGATGCCGGCTGATCACTGCGGCTAGCCGGTCCTCCCCGGCCAGCCGGATCGTGTCGGCGAGCGCGGTGTGCAGCGGCACGGGGTAGTGGTGCAGGCAGACCAGCGCGGGCGCGCCGGGGTCGTCGCTGAGCACCGCGTCGAGCCAGTCGAGGGTCTCGTCGTCCAGGTACCCGCCGTCCTGGCCGGGGACTATCGAGTCGCACAGCGCCAGGACCGCCCCGGCCACGCGGTGCACCTGGTTGAGCGGCGCCTCCGGGTGGGTGGCACCGCCCGGCGCGCCCGCGACCCGGGTGCTGAGCAGCCCGCGGCGGAACGCGCCGCGCTCGTCGTGGTTTCCCGGCAAGAACAGCACCGGGCACGGCGCGGAAAGGATCGTCCGCGCTTCCTCGTACTCGCTGGGGCGGCCGTGGTCGGCGATGTCCCCGGTGACCAGGACCGCGTCGAGGGGCGCGCGGGCCCGGCGCAGACGGTCCATGACCGCCCGGGCCCGGCGGGCTCGCTCTGGGCTACCGTCCAGGTGAACGTCGCTGACCTGCGCGATAGCGATCATGAGAACGCTTCCCTTGCGGCGCGGCGCCAGGCGGCCAGCGCCGTCTCGATATCCGGCGCGGTCACGTCGGCGTGGGTGAGCATCCGCACCCGCCCCGGTACCACCGTGACCCGCAGTCCGGCCGCGTCCAGCCGCCGCACCCATTCCAGCAGCGGCCAGCCCGTCCCGGCCACGTCCACGAACACCATGTTGGTCTGGACGCTGGCCGGATCCACGCTCCCCGGCACGATCTCGGCCACGCCTTCGGCCAGCCGCCGGGCGTTCGCGTGATCCTCGGCCAGCCGGCCTGGGCCGTCCCGCAGCGCGATCAGGCCGGCCGCGGCCATGATCCCGGCCTGCCGCCACGCCCCGCCGAACAGGATTTTCAGCCGGCGTGCTTCCGCGATGAACTCACGGCTCCCGGCCAGCAATGACCCGATCGGTGCGCCCAGTCCCTTGGACAGGCAGAACATCAGCGCGTCCACCTGCCGGGTGTACTCGGCCACGGTCGTTCCGGCCACCACGGCCGCGTTGAAGATGCGGGCGCCGTCCAGGTAGAGGGGGGTGTCCCGGCTGGCGCAGATCTTGGCGATGGCGGTCAGGTCCGCGACCGGCAGGACCGACCCGCCACCCCGCTGATGGGTGTTCTCCACCGTGACCAGGCCGACGTGCTCGACGTCGTAGGGATCGGGCTCCAGAGCCGCCGCGACCTGCTCCGCGGACAGCAGTCCGCGCGGCGCCGTAATCCGGCGGAAGGCGATCCCGGACAGTGCCGCGGCCGACGCCGCCTCAGTCCCGCCCACGTGGGCGGTGGCCTCACAGGCCACGATCCCGCCGGACCGGACGTAGGCGTGCAGCGCGATCTGGTTGCAGAGGGTGCCGGTGGGCAAGTACAGCGCGGCCTCGTGGCCGGTCAGCCCGGCCGCGTCCTCCTGCAGCCGGTTGACGGTCGGGTCGTCGCCGTACCAGTCGTCGCCAACCTCGGCGTCCGCCATGGCCCGGCGCATCTCCGGCGTCGGCCTGGTCACGGTGTCCGAGCGAAGGTCGATGTAGCCATCGGGTGTCGCGCTCATGCCGCTCCTTCCTACCCGTGCCCGCGTGGGTGTGGCCATCATGTCGTCATGGCCGACGCTATAGCCGCGTGAGTGCCGCGCCCCACGCGGCTACCGTGAGCGGGATGGGCGAGCATGCGCCCGACGAGCGAGCGCGTGCCCGACGAGCGAGCGTGAGCGTGATGAGCGAGGGTGAGAAGGCCACGCTGGTCGACGGAGCCAGCCTGGAGGTCTATCCGGTGGTGGCCGAGACGATGCGGAGCGCGGGCAGCCGCGACGACCGGCTCGACGCCGGGCACGTCACCCGGGCGGCACGGCTGGCGGTCGACGCGTGGGTCCGGGCCGTGGACGGTGACGACGCGGCCCTGACGGCCATGGCCGAGCCGGACGCCGCGCACTGGCTGATGCATCCGGTCCGGAAGAACTGGCAGGTGGCCCCCGGCCCGTCGGTGACCCAGATCCGGATCTGGGGGCTGGAGGCCAGCGCTGATCCACCGCAGCTGAGCCTGAGCTTCCAGTTCACCGGGCACCGCCAGCTCGCCGACCCAAGCCTGGCCGACCCAAGCCTGGCCGACCCAAGCTCAGCCGACCGGACCGCCGCCGAGGAGACGGTGTTCGCCGGGCTGCTGAGCCTGGTGCTGCAGGGGACAGGCCCGTGGCCGTGGCGGCTGGTGTCCGGCCACGTCCAGACGCTGGACGAGTTCCTCGGCTACACGTTCACCAGCCGCCAGGAGACACCGGGTGAGTACGCGGAGCGCACGGGCTCGCTCGAGCCGCCGCAGGCCGCCGGGCCGGCCCGGCGGTTCCGGCTGACGGCTGGCTTCTTCGAGCATGACGTCCGGTTCGGTTCCTCGGTCACGATCGAGGTCGAGCGGGAGGCCGCGCCAGCCCGCGACGAGGCTGTACAGCTGGTGTGGCCGGCTGTCGAGCGGGAGACGGCGCGGGCCCTCGGCGAAGGAGACTGGCGGCCCTCACTGAGCTCGCTGCAGGTCGTCGAACTGCTCGGCGGGTGACCGGGGCCGCCACGCCAGCGTGACCGGGCCTACGCCCGCAACGCTGGGGCGTGGCCAGGCCTACGCCCGGCTCCGGCGGATCTGGTCGTCGAAGCGCCAGCCGCGGGCCAGGCAGGCCTGCCGCACCGCGTTACGGGAGAAGAAGCCCAGGACGATGCCGGTGCCCGAGCCCGCGATGGTGAGCTCGAGGGCCCAGAGCCGGGGTCCCTGCTGCCGTTTCACGAAGCGAAGCTCATCTCCCTGCTGACGCGACAGGGTCGACACCGGGCCATGGCGGGGTACGTACCTGATGACGTCCCCGGCGATCTCCAGGCGTGCGGGACGGCGGACCATCGTGATCCAGGCCCGCAGGCAGAACAGCACGAGGACGCCGAAGATCACCGCGACGGCGACCCGCCCCGGCGTGCTCTGCGCGCCGGTCACGCCCCTGGCCAGGGCCACGGCGAAAGCCAGGGACAGGAACCCGAACAGGAGGCCGATCTGCGACCGGCTTTCGGAGACGACAATGGCTCCCGGGTCGGGGGCGTCTCCCGGAACAACGCTGTCCACCCGCGAATCGTAACGCCGGCCTCCTCTACAGTGGGCCCGTGGCCGAGCCGTTCTCCAGCCGGATGATCTCGCCCAGGTCGGGGCGCGACACGCTGCCCGCCCAGCTGGAAGCGCGCTACGGGATACAGGTGGCCGGGCTGACCGAGCTCGATCTCGGCGTCTACCGCGTCGGCCGCCGGGACGGCCCCGACTGGGTCGCCCGGGTCTTCGCGGCGGACCGGCCCCTGGCGGCGGCTGAGGGTGACGCGGCCCTGCTCGAGCGCCTCGAGCAGCAGGCGTTCCCCGCCGAACGATGCGCGGCGCCGGAGCCGGTCTTCGTCCATGAGGGCCAGGGCGTCCTGGTCACCCGGTACGTGGCGGGCACCCGGGCGGACGGCAGGCGGGCGACCTTCGGCCAGCTGGGTGGCCTGCTCGGCCGGCTGCACCTGCTGCCCGACGACCACGCCCGCCAGGCCGGCGACCACGCCCGCCACGCCGGCGACCACGTCCGGGCCGGCGGAGGCTGGCATCACCTGATCCACCAAGGCTCGCCCGCTGACGAGATCGCGGCGGCCCGGTCCCAGCTGGAGGCGCTGGCCCCCGGGCTGCCCGCAGACCAGCAGCCGCTGCTCGCGGCCTTGCTGGCCGAACTGGACCGGGCGGACGACTGCGCGGACCTGCCGCAGGCGCTGATCCACCCCGACTTCGTGCCGGCCAACGCCATCCGCACCCCGGACGACGGCCTGGTCCTGGTGGACTGGACCGGAGCCGGCCGCGGCCCGCGGCTGTACCCGCTGGCCTTCCTGCTCTGGGCGGCCGGCTGCGGCGGGCCGTCCCGGCTGGACGCGGTGGTGGCGGGCTACCGCGAGCACGTCACGCCCGGGGACGACGAGATCGGCCGGCTGGCTGGCGCGATCTGGGCCCGGCCGCTGATCCTGGCGTGCTGGACGGTCCTGGCCGGCCGGAAGGGGCTGGCCGAGACGGTCGCGGAACTGGCCGCCGGCCGCGAGCTCGCGGAAAGGTTCGCGGCCCAGGCGGCGCGGGCTTTCCGGGCGGCCCCGGCCACAGGCGGGGCCCCGGCGCCCCCGCCCCGCGCAGCGGTCTCGCTGGAGGGCGTCGGCGGCACCGGGCTGACCGTCGCGGCCATCCGGGCCTTTGAGACCGCCCGCCCCGACCGCCTGTTCGCCGACCCGCTGGCCGCGACGTTCGCGGAAGCGGGCGGTCTGGACCTGGACTCGCCGCCCGGCGGCCGCCGGGGGCTGGCCCTCCGGGTCTGGGTGGTGGCCCGCACCCTGTTCCTGGACGACCTGCTGGCCGAGGCCGTCCAGCAGGGCTGCCGCCAGGTCGTGCTGCTCGGCGCGGGCTTTGACGCCCGGGCGTTCCGGCTGCCCTGGCCGCCAGGCACCCGTTGCTTCGAGGTGGACACGCCGGACGTGCTCGGCCCCAAGGACCAGGTACTCGCCGCCGGGCACGCCGCACCCGGCTGCGAACGCCTCGTGGTGCCCTGCGACCTGCGCGAGGACTGGCCAGCGGCGCTGCGGGCCGCAGGCCTGGACCCGGCCCAGCCGACCGCGTGGATCGCCGAGGGCCTGCTCGTCTACCTCGACCCGGCCGACGTGGACCGGCTGCTGGCCTCGGTCACCGGCCTCTCCGCCCCGGGCAGCTGGCTGGGCCTGACCATGACCACCCGCAACGCCGACGAGTTCGCTGACACTCGGCTGGCGACGTTGCGGCAGTCCAGAGCCCCGGACGACCCGATCGGCTGGCTGGCCGGGCTGGGCTGGGCCGCGGACGTCTCAGACCTGCGCCAGGTGCTCCGTGAGCACGGCCGCCCCCTGCCCGACCGGCCTGGCCAGCAGGACGGCGACCGGCCCCGGGCGCTGCTCATCCGGGCCACCCTGGACGATGCGAAGCCGCCGGCGCCCCGGCAGGCACCCGCGCCCCGGCAGACGTCCGCGCCCCAGCAGGCACTTGCATCCGGGCAGGCCCAGGCGGCACCGGCCCCGCAGCCGCGGAGATCCGGGCGGCGTGACCAGCCGGGGACGGTCCTCGTTGCGGAGCTTGGGGTCCCGGCCCTGCTGTCCCAGGCTCTCGTCGCGTTCACGATCGAGGCCGACAACGAAGCGGAGCGCCAGCTCCCGCACCGGACGACCTGGGGCCCGGCGGCCAAGTCCGGCCGCGGCCCGTGGCTGGTGTCGCTGGCCATGTGGGCGAACTTCCTGCGGTTCCTGCCCGCCGGCGGGGTGCCGCTGCGCGACGTGGCCGATCTGGTCCCGCTCACCAACCTCGCGGGCCTGGAGCGCTGGGGGTACGTGGCGGTCGGGCCCGATCCCGCCGACAGCCGGCCGGCCCCGCCCCGCCGGGACGCGATCGTCCGGCCCACGACCTGGGGCCGCCGGGCCCAGGACGTCTACCGGCCGCTGGCCGGCCTGATCGGGGAACGCTGGCGCGAACGATTCGGCGCCGCCGTGGTCGACCAGCTCACCGGGGCGCTCCGCGCCCTGGCCGGCCCGTCCGGTGACGCGCTGCCGGCGTTCCTGCCGGTCTCCGGGGTCTACCCGCCCAAGCCGGGCCAGGAACTGCCTTCGGTCTCGCCGGAGCACCGGGTGGCCGACCCTGACCTGCCCACCCTGCTGTCCCGGGCGCTGATGAGCTTCCGCGCCGAGTTCGAGCGCGGATCGGCGCTGTCCCTGCCGGTCAGCGCCAACGCGCTGCGGGTCCTCACCGCCGGCGGCGTCGCGCTGAAGGACGTGCCGCGCCGGGCAGGAGTGTCCCGGGAAGCGGTCAGCGTGTCCGTGGGCCTGCTGGAACGGTCGGGTTGCGCGGTCGCCGGGCCCGACCCGGCGGGCGGCCGGGGCAAGCACGTGAGACTCACGCCGCGGGGCGAACAGGCCCGCGAGGCGTATCACCAGCGTGCGGGCGTCGTCGTGGACGGCTGGCGGGCGCGGTCCGGGGACGGCGTGGTCGACGGGCTGGCCGGGGCGCTGCGGGCGCTGTACGCCCAGCCGGACGGGCAGCCGCTCATCGCAGCCGGGCTGGTGCCCTACCCCGGCGGATGGCGGGCGCACCCGCCGTACCGGCGGCTGACCGAGGCCATGATCGCCGACCCCGCCGGGGCGCTCCCCCACTACCCGATGGTGACGCACCGCGGCGGCTACCCCGACGGCAGCTGACCGCATCCGGATGGGCAGCAGTGCGGATCGGACCCCATATAGGGGGCCGGATCCGCACTGTTCATGGGCCGGGCCGGAGAGGGCTAGTCGAGGGAGGGCCGGGCGCCGTCAGTCGAGGGAGAAGTAGTCGGGGCTGGGGTAGACGCCGGTGAGCTGCTTGCGGCGCTGCATGAGCAGGTCGTTGAGCAGGCTGGAGGCCCCGATCCGGAACAGCGCCGGGGTGAGCCATTCCGGCCCGGCCGTCTCCTTGACCAGGACCAGGTAGCGGACCGCGTCCTTGGCGGTGCGCACCCCGCCGGCCACCTTCACCCCGACCCGGCGGCCGGTGGCCGCCGCGAAGTCGGCCACCGCGCCCAGCATGACCAGCGTGACCGGCGGGGTCGCGGCCGGCGCCACCTTGCCGGTCGAGGTCTTGATGAAGTCCGCCCCGGACAGCATGGCCAGCCAGGAGGCCCGGGCCACGTTGTCCAGGGTGGCCAGCTCCCCGGTCTCCAGGATGACCTTCAGGTGGGCCGGGCCGCAGGCTTCGCGGACCGCCCGGATCTCCTCGGCGACCAGGCCGTACCGGCCGGCCAGGAACGCCCCCCGGTCGATGACCATGTCGACCTCGTCGGCGCCCGCCGCGACCGCGTCGGCCACGTCGGCCAGCTTGACCGCCAGCGACGCGCGGCCGGACGGGAACGCGGTGGCCACCGAGGCGACCTTCACGCCGCTGCCGGCCAGCTCCGGGCGGGCCACGGCGACCAGGTCGGGGTACACGCATACGGCGGCGACGGGCGGCACCGCGGGGTCGGCCGGGTCGGGCTGGCGGGCCTTGGCGCACAGTCCCCGGACCTTGCCCGGGGTGTCCGCGCCCTCCAGCGTGGTCAGGTTGACCATCGCGACCGCGGTGTCCAGCGCCCACAGCTTGGCGTCCCGCTTGATGGACCGGGTGGCCAGGGTGGCGGCGCGCTGGGCCGCGCCCACCTGGTCCACGCCGGGCAGCCCGTGCAGCAGCTGGCGGAGCGCGGCGTCCGAGGTCGCCACGTCAGCCGGGTTGAGGCCGAGCAGGTCCGCGCCGCCCGGCGCCCGGCCCGCCACCCCGGACTGGCCGGCCACCGCCGTGTCCCGCTGCATCCCCACGCTCCTGCTGGTCGGCGGGCTCATGGACGTCCCGGTATCCGGACCACAGCATTGCTCGCGGCGCGGGCGGTGGCAAATCCCGGCTTGATCACCGTGTCGATGATCCGCAACCGCTCGTCGAAGTGCCCGAACGCGCTCTTCATGGCGTTGATCGTGAGCCACTCGATGTCCGACCAGCCATAGCCGAACGCCTCGACCAGCCGCTCGAACTCCGAGGACACGCTGACCCCGCT
This sequence comes from uncultured Actinomycetes bacterium, assembly GCA_963844695.1. GTDB lineage: Bacteria > Actinomycetota > Actinomycetes > Streptosporangiales > Streptosporangiaceae > RYN-230. The sequence continues at coordinate 1,429 of CAWJPL010000038.1, read as the reverse complement.
CATCAGCCGGTTGTCGGTGTTCACCGTGACCCGGAAGGACAGCTGGCGCAGCAGCCCGATCGGGTGCGCCTCGATGGACGGGGCCGCGCCGGTCTGCACGTTCGAGGACGGGCACATCTCCAGCGGGATCCGGCGGTCCCGGACGTAGCTGGCCAGCCGGCCCAGGGTGGCGTGACCGTCCGCGCCGATCCGGATGTCGTCCACGATCCGCACGCCGTGGCCGAGCCGCTCGGCCCCGCACCACTGCAGCGCCTCCCAGATGGACGGCAGCCCGAAGCCCTCCCCGGCGTGGATCGTGATGTGGAAGTTCTCCCGGGCCACGTACTGGAACGCGTCCAGGTGCCGGGTGGGCGGGCTGCCCGCCTCGGCGCCGGCGATGTCGAAGCCGACCACGCCCTCGTCGCGGTGCCGCACCGCGACCTCAGCGATCTCCAGCGAGCGCGCCGCGGTGCGCATCGCGGTGAGCAGCGCGTACACGGTGATGCCCCGCCCGGCGCTGCCGCGGCGGAAGCCTTCCAGGACCGCGCTGACCACCTGCTCCAGCGTGAGTCCCCCGGCCACGTGGAGCTCGGGGGCGAACCGGACCTCCGCGTAGACCACCCCGTCGGCGGCGAGATCCTCCGCGCACTCGGCCGCGACCCGGATCAGGGCCTCGCGGGTCTGCATCACCGCGACCGTGTGCTGGAACGCATCCAGGTAGTACTTCAGGTGGCCACGGTGCGCGCCGCGGCGCAGCCACTGCTCGACCTCGTCCACGTCCTGCGACGGCAGCCGGTCATAACCGATCTCACGGGCCAGGTCCACCACCGTGGACGCGCGCAGACCGCCATCCAGGTGGTCGTGCAGCAGCACCTTGGGAACAGCCCTGATCTCCTCGAATGTGGGAGCCATCTCCCCATTCTCACAGATGATCGATGATCAGCGGCACGACGTCCGGTGGCCGTTCGCCGACCGTGACCGCACCGGCCAGCCCGGCGGCCGCCGCGCCGAACCGGGACTCCTCGTCGGTCAGCAGTTCCAGCAGCGGCTGGCCGCGCTCGACCCGCTCGCCCGGCTTGGCCAGGCAGCGCACGCCGGCCGCCGGGCTGACCGGATCCTCCTTGACCGCACGCCCGGCGCCGAGCCGCCAGGCGGCCACCCCGACCGCCCGGGCGTCGAGCCGCTGCAGCCAGCCGTCGCGGGGCGCGGGCAGCACCGCCCGCGTGTGCCGGGCCGCGGGCAGCGGCGCGTCCGGGTCGCCGCCCTGGGCGCGGACCATCTCCCGCCAGGACGCCAGCGCGCGGCCGTCAGCCAGCGCCGCCGCCGGGTCCGCGTCGATCCCGGCCAGCCGGAGCATCTCCCGGGCCAGCGCCAGGGTCACCTCGACCAGGTCCGGGGGCCCCTCGCCGCGCAGCGTGGCCACCGCCTCCTCGACCTCCACGGCGTTACC
>CAWJPL010000037.1:0-100321 GCA_963844695.1 uncultured Actinomycetes bacterium | reverse complement strand
CCAGCCTGGCGAGGCTAGCGAGAGCTGACACATGGAGTGCCCTATTGGTTGGCTTACGCCAGCCAATAAAGCGATCTTGGCATTCCGTAGTGAAGTACCAGGCCGTTACCGGCCAAGCCCCCACTGACGGGGTTATGTGCATGTGCACTGGCTTTTAGCACGCTGTTGAGTTCTCAAGGAGCGGACGCGCACCATCGCCAGGCTCTCGCCTTAGCTCCGGGGCAACCCTACTAACTTACCTTCATGTTCCCGGGCTGTCAAGTCCCTGTCTCCAGGGATTTTGACTGAGCTTGGTGGGCTCGAGCCCCGCAACATGTTTGCTGCTCCAGCTTACTGCGGTTCGGGACCACCCGTGACCGGGCTCCGTTCCGCAGGCGGCCAGTTCCAGTCGATCATCAGCTGATGATCACTCTTTAACCGGCCTTGCCGTCCCCCGGGACCGTCCGCCAGCGGCGTTCCGGTTTCCCTTGGGGCATGGGAAACACTAAGTGGCAAAGCGGTTCTCGTCAAATCGGCGGACGCCCCGTCCGCCTATCCCCGGCTGACCTGCGAAAGGCGAGTCCCACCCCCGCCGGGGCGCAGTCTGGGGCGGTTCCAGAAGGGCCTCAGCGGGGCCCTGGGCGACCGGCGCCGGGGTTTGCCGGGCCCAGTCGCCGGGGATGGATCTGGACCGTCTCAACGGGTTCTGGGAGTGCCGGTAGGCGAGGGCGGCGCAGCTGCCGGGCACGCGCAGTCGGCCTGTTCCGCCTACTCGCCTGGTGGCTGTGACAGCACCGTGACGCCGCCTACGGTGCGCTTGCCCCGGCGCAGCACCAGGAAACGGCCGTGCAGCAGGTCCGACGGGTCCGGGCGGGCGTCCGGCTCGGTGACCTTGCGGTTGTTCAGGTACGCGCCGCCTCCGGCGATGGCCCGCCTCCCGTCGGACCGGCTGGGCACGATCGTGGTCTCCGCCATCAGCTCGGCGACGGTGGGCAGTCCGCCGAGCCAGCCCCGGGACTGGCCTTGATGGTGGTGGACGGGACCTCGGCGAGGGCGGCGGCCAGGGTTTTCTCGTCGAGTTCGGCCAGGTCACCCTGGCCGAACAGGGCGCGGCTGGCGGCGATCGCCTTCGCGGTCTCGTCCGCGCCGTGGACCAGGGTGGTCATCTCCTCGGCCAGCGCCCGCTGGCCGACCCGCCGGGCTGGCTGGTCCCTGGTCTCCTGCTCCAGGGCCTCGATCTCCTCGCGGGAGGAGAAGCTGAACACCCGGAGCAGGCCGGGTATCTCCTCGTCGGCCCGGTTCAGCCAGAACTGGTAGAACGCGTACGGGCTCATCAGGTCCGGGCTGATCCAGACGGCCCCGCCCTCGGTCTTGCCGTACTTGGTCCCGTCCGGCTTGGTGATCAGCGGGGTGGCCAGCGCGTGCGCGGTCGCCCCTTCCACCCGGCGGATCAGGTCGACGCCGGAGACCAGGTTGCCCCATTGGTCACTGCCGCCCACCTGCAGCGTGCAGCCGAGCCGCCGGTACAGCTCGAGGAAGTCGTTGGCCTGCAGGATCTGGTAGCTGAACTCGGTGTAGCTGATCCCGCCCGCTTCCAGCCGGGCCCGGACCGACTCCCGGCTGAGCATCTGGTTGACCGGGAAGTGCTTGCCGATGTCACGCAGGAACTCCAGCGCGGAGAGCGGCTCGGTCCATTCCAGGTTGCTAACGATCAGCGCGCCGGTGGGCCCGGGGGTGAAGTCCAGGAACCGGGACACCTCCCCGCGGATCCGCTCCACCCATCCGGCGACGACCTCGCGCGAGTTGAGCACGCGCTCGGCGGACTTGCCGCTGGGGTCCCCGATCAGCCCGGTGGCCCCGCCGACCAGCGCGATGGGGCGGTGCCCGGCGTGCTGGATGCGGCGCAGCGTGAGCAGCTGGACCAGGTTCCCGATGTGCAGGCCGGGGGCCGTCGGGTCGAACCCGATGTACAGGGTGACCGGGCCAGCATCGAGAGCCTTGCGGAGTTCCGCGGGGTCGGTGGACAGCGCGATCAGGCCGCGCCAGGTCAGGTCGTCGATGATGTCAGCCACCGGGGTATCGTCCCATCATCGGAGGCCTAGGGTGAAACTGGTTTCGGCCTGGTCCGGGGCACGTACGGCCGGTAGACGGAGACCGTGGGGTCCCCGGTCCGCCAGAACCGCCAGGGCCAGTCGGCGGCGCTGCTCACCCCGACCCGCGGCCCCCGGCTGATCTGGCCGGGCGCCACCGGCCGTGCTGCCGCGCGGACCCGTAGCGGTGACGCGGGATCGCACGCGTCCACGCCGTTCTGGGCCCGGTCGATGCCGAGGGCCTGGCCCAGACGGCCCGGACCGCGGGCGAGGTCCCGGTCCGGTACGCGCGCCGCCGGGCGGCCCGCCAGCCGCCGCGCGGCCGCGAGCGGCGCGCCCTCGATGATCCGGCCCGCCCGCAGCAGCACCGCCGTGGCCGTGCCTTCCGGCCCGCAGGTCAGGTTGGCGCAGAAGTGCATGCCGTAGGTGAAGTACACGTACGCGTGCCCGGGCGGCCCGAACATCACCGCGTTGCGCGCGGTGCGTCCCCGGTAGGAGTGCGAGGCCGGGTCCACGCTCCCCTCGTACGCCTCGACCTCGGTGAGCTCGACGGCGACGAGTCCCTCGGCGGTCTGATGTTCCAGCACGCAGCCCAGCAGCCGGGGGGCCACCTGCAGCGCGCGGTCCGCGAAGAACTCCCGGGGCAGCAGAGCCGTCCCCGGCCCCGGCCCGGCCGGCCTGGCCCCGCCGACTCCGGCTCCCCCGCGGCAGGCCGCGGGCCGGTCAGCGGGCCGCCCATGCGGCGTGCTCGTCTACGACCGCGCGCAGCGCGGTGAGCTGTTCGGCCACCCGCTCCGGCGCGGTGCCGCCGGGCGCCCGGCGGGCGGCCAGCGCACCCTGCACCGACAGCACCTCACGGATGTCGGGGGTGAGGTACTCCGAGATCTTGGCCAGGTCCTCGTCGCTCACGTCCGGCAGGTCGCAGTCGTGCACCTGGCACCACACGACCAGGTGCCCCACCACCTCGTGCGCGTCACGGAACGGCACCCCCCGCCGGACCAGCAGCTCAGCCAGGTCGGTGGCCAGCGCGAATCCGGTACTGGCCCCGCGGGCCAGTTTCTGCGGATGGATCTGCAGGGTGCTGACCAGCCCGGCGAGCGCGGGCAGCACCAGCAGCAGCGTGTCCACCGCGTCGAAGACCGGTTCCTTGTCCTCCTGCAGGTCGCGGTTGTAGGTCAGGGGCAGGCCCTTGAGCGTGGTGAGCAGGCCGGTGAGGCCGCCGATGAGCCGGCCCGCCTTGCCCCGGGCCAGCTCGGCGACGTCGGGGTTCTTCTTCTGCGGCATGATCGAGGACCCGGTCGCGTAGGCGTCGTCGATCTCCACCCAGCCGAACTCGGACGTGGACCACAGCACGATCTCCTCGCCGAGCCGGGACAGGTGCACCCCGAGCAGCGCCGCGTCGAAGCAGAACTCGGCCGCGAAGTCCCGGTCGCTGACCGCGTCCATCGAGTTCTCCGCGGCCCGGTCGAAGCCCAGCTCGGCCGCGACCGCCTCCGGATCCAGCGGCAGCGACGAGCCGGCCAGCGCGCCCGCCCCGAGCGGGGACACCGCGGCCCGCTTGTCCCAGTCCCGCAGCCTGCTCACGTCCCGGGCGAAGGCCTGGCCGTGGGCGAGCAGCTGGTGGGCGAACACGACCGGCTGGGCGTGCTGCAGATGCGTCATCCCCGGAGCCGGCGTGTCCAGGTGCTCCCCGGCCTGGGCCAGCAGGGCCGTCTCCAGCTCGGCCAGCCGCAAGACCACCCGCCGGACGTGATCCCTCAGGTACATCCGCAGGTCGGTGGCGACCTGGTCGTTGCGGCTCCGGCCGGCCCGCAGCTTGCCGCCGAGCGCGCCGACCCGCTCGAGCAGGCCGCGCTCCAGCGCGGTGTGCACGTCTTCGTCCGCGACGGTGGGCCGGAACCGGCCGTCGCGGCAGGCCTCGTCGAGGTCGTCCAGCGCGGCCAGCAGGCGGCTGGCCTCCCCGTCGTCCAGCAGCCCGGCCCGGTTCAGCACCCGGGCGTGGGCCCGGGAGGCGAGCAGGTCGTAGGGGGCCAGCCGCCAGTCGAACTGGACGCTGACCGACAGCCGGGCCAGCGCCTCCGCGGGGCTGGACCCGAACCGCCCTCCCCACAGCCTGGTCGGTGTGCGTTCCTCGGGCTTCTGCTCCTCGGCGGCCACCACGGTCCTCTCCTGGGGTCCGGGCCTCGGGGCCCGGTTTTCGTTATCTGCCTGGTTGTTTACCTCAGCCCGGGCACGCTGGCAGGCCCCATAGTTCCACAAGCCCTGGGCCACCGGCTGGCCGGACGTGTCACCGGTGCCGTACGTCGTGAGCCGGGAGTCAGTTCCGCCGCTCCGCGACGTGCAGCAGGGCCCCGGCCACCTCGGTGCCGCCGGCCGGGTCGCGGGAGATGACCAGCACCGTGTCGTCCCCGGCGACGGTGCCGAGGATCGAGGACCAGGCGGCGTGGTCGATGGCCGAGGCGAGGAACTGGGCCGCGCCCGCGGGGGTGCGCAGCACCACCAGGTTCGCGCTGGCCTCCGCGCTGAGCAGGAACTCGGCGGCGATGCGGGCCAGCCGGCCCGGCGGGTCGCGGTCCGGGGCGTCGCCGGCCCGGGCCGGCCGGGCCGGTTCGTCCTGGCGGCCGGACAGGCTGGCCAGGTCCCCGGCCAGGCCGCCGGGCCGCGAGCCGGGCCCGCCCGGCTCGCCGGGCAGTGCGTAGACCAGGACCCCGTCGGCGCCGCGCAGGCGGACCGCGCCGAGCTCGTCCAGGTCGCGGGACAGGGTGGTCTGGGCCACCCGCACCCCGCGCCCGGCGAGCAGCTCGGCCAGTTCCTCCTGGGACCGGACCGCGGTCCGGGCCAGGATGCCGGCGATCTGGGCCTGCCGCGCGGTCTTGGTGACCGGGCTCACCGGCGTCATGAGGACCGCTCCAGCAGCCAGGCCAGCAGCGCCTTCTGGGCGTGCAGCCGGTTTTCCGCCTCGTCCCAGACGACGCTCTGCGGCCCGTCGATCACCGCCGCGGTGATCTCCTCACCGCGATGCGCGGGCAGGCAGTGCAGCACGACGCAGCCTGGCCCGGCCAGGCCCAGCTTCTCCTCGTCCAGCTGGTAGGGCCGGAGCAGCGCGGACCGGCCGGCTTCCTCGCCTTCCTGGCCCATCGAGGTCCACACGTCGGTGGCCAGCACGTCGGCGTCGGCGCAGGCCGCCTTGGCGTCGCCGGTCACCTCGACGGCGCCGCCGGTGCGCCCGGCGATCGCGCGGGCGTCGGTGAGCACCGCGGGGTCCGGGCGGTACTGCTCGGGGGCCGCGATCCGGACCCGCATCCCGGCCGTGGCCCCGCCCAGCAGATAGGAGTGCGCCATGTTGCTGGACCCGTCGCCGAGGAAGGTCAGGGTCAGCCCGGCCAGGGCGCCGTGGGCCTCCCGGATCGTTTGCAGGTCGGCGAGGACCTGGCAGGGGTGGAAGGCGTCGGTCAGCCCGTTGATCACCGGCACGGTGGCGGCGGACGCCATCTCGGCGATCCGGTCCTGGCCGAAGGTGCGCCACACGACCGCGGCCACCTGCCTGCTCAGCACCCGGGCCGTGTCCGCGACCGGCTCGCCGCGCCCGAGCTGCGAGGTCTGCGCGTCGACCAGCAGCGGATGGCCGCCCAGCTCGGCAATTCCTGCCGAGAACGAAATTCGCGTGCGCGTCGACGGCTTGTCGAACAGGACGGCCACGGTGCGGGGCCCGGCGAGGGGCCGGTACCCGAAGCGGTCCGCCTTCATCGCGGCGGCCAGGTCGAGCACCCCGGCCTGCTCGGCGGGGCTGAGGTCGTCGTCGCGCAGGAAGTGCCGGGGCATGTCAGGCTCCTTGCCGGGCCGGGGCTGCGCCGCCTGGAACTGGGCCGCCTGGGACTGGCGCCGCCTGGGCGGGAGACCGCGTCGAGGATAGCGGGCCAGGCGCCGAGGAACGCGGCGGCCTGGTCGTGGCCGAAGACTAGCGCGGGAGCCAGCCGGATCGCGTCCGGCTGGACGGCGTTGACCAGGAAGCCCGCGTCCCGGGCGGCCGCCTCCGCCTGGGCGGCGACGGGCTGGGTCAGCACCGCGGCGAGCCACAGGCCCCGGCCGCGGACCCCGCGCAGCAGCGGGTGGCTCATCTGGGCCAGCCCGTCCGCGAGCTGGCGCCCGACCGCCGCCGCGTGCTCCAGCAGCCCGTCGGTCTCGATGGTGTCCAGCACGGCCAGGGCGGCGGCGCAGGCCACCGGGTTGCCGCCGAACGTGCTGCCGTGGTCGCCCTTGCGCAGCGCGGTGCCCGCGTCGCCCAGCCCGACGCACGCGCCGATGGGCAGCCCGCCGCCCAGGCCCTTGGCCAGGGTGAGCACGTCCGGGGTCACCCCGTCCCCCTGGTGCGCGAACCACTGGCCGGTGCGGCCGATGCCGCTCTGGATCTCGTCCGCCACCAGCAGCGCGCCGGACGCGTCGCAGGCGTCCCGCGCGGCCTGCAGGTAGCCGGGCGGCGGCGGGACCACGCCGCCTTCGCCGAGGGCCGGCTCCAGGAACACGGCCGCGGTGTCGTCCCGGGTCGCGGCGCGCAGCGCGGCCGCGTCGCCGTAGGGCACGAACCGGACGGTGAGGCCGAACGGCCCGAACGGTTCGCGGATGGAGCTCTTGCCGGTCAGGGCGAGGGCGCCCATGGTCCGCCCGTGGAAGCCGCCCTCGGCGGCCACGAACACCGGGCGGTCCGGGCCCTGGTAGCGGCGGACCAGCTTGATGGCGGCCTCGTTGGCCTCGGTGCCGGAGTTGGCGAAGAACACCCGGCCGGTGCCGGTGCCGGCGGGAGTGCCCGTGCTGCCGGGAGCTGCCCGGGGCGCCTGAGCAGGCTGAGCAGGCGCTCGGCCAGCGCCACCTCGCCTTCGTGCAGGAACAGGTTGGAGGTGTGGGCCAGGATGGCGACCTGCCTGCTCACCGCGTCGACCAGGGCCGGGTGCGCGTGGCCGAGCGAGCTGACCGCGATGCCCGCGTACAGGTCGGTGTACTCGCGCCCGTCGACGTCCCAGACCTGGCAGCCCTGGCCGCGGGCCAGCGCCACCGGCGGGGTGCCGTAGTTGGGCATGAGCGCCGCCTCGTACCGCGCCTGGAGACGCTGCGTCGCGTTCATCCCTGCCCTCCTTCCGGGGCCAGTGCTTCGTCCAGGGCCCGTGCTTCGTCCAGGGCCCGTGCTTCGTCGGGAACGACCATGGTGCCGATGCCGGAGTCGGTGAAGATCTCCAGCAGGACCGAATGCGGCAGCCGCCCGTCGATCACGTGCGCCTGGGGCACGCCGCCGCGCACCGCGCGCAGGCAGGCCTCCATCTTCGGGATCATGCCCGCGCTCAGGCCGGGCAGCAGCTTCTCCAGCTCGGTCGCGCTGAGCAAGCTGATCACGTCGTCGGCGGTGTGCTGCCCGGCGCCCCGCCACTCGGCGTAGAGGCCCTCCACGTCGGTGAGCACGACCAGTTTGGCCGCGTCCAGCGCGACGGCCAGCGCGGCGGCGGCGGTGTCCGCGTTGACGTTGTAGACCTCGCCGTCCTCGCCGCGGGCCACGCTCGAGACGACCGGCACCCGGCCGTCGGCCAGCAGCGCGAGCACTACTCCGGGGTCCACCGTGTCGATCTCGCCGACCAGGCCGAGGTCCACCGGCTCGCCGTCCACCACGGCGCCGCGGCGGCTGGCGGTGAACAGGTTGGCGTCTTCCCCGGACATGCCGATCGCGAACGGCCCGGTCCGGTTGATCAGCCCGACCAGGTCCCGGTTCACCTGGCCGGTGAGCACCATGCGGACCACGTCCATCGCCTCGGGCGAGGTGACCCGCAGGCCGGCCTTGAACGTGCTCGGCACGCCGAGCCGGTCGAGATGGGCGGAGATCTGCGGGCCCCCGCCGTGCACCACGACCGGGCGGAGGCCGGCCTGCCGCAGGAACACCACGTCCTGGGCGAACTTGGCCCGCAGGTCGTCGTCGGTCATGGCGTGGCCGCCGTACTTGATCACCACGGTCTGGCCGTGGAACCGGCTGAGCCAGGGCAGCGCCTCGATGAGGGTCTGCGCCTTGGCCAGCGCCACGTCCTGGCCGGGCCCGCCGCGGCTCACCGCGGCGGTCACGAGGAGTACGCCGAGTTCTCGTGCACGTACGCGGCGGTCAGGTCGGTCGTGCTGATCGTGGCGGCGTGCGGCCCGGACGACAGGTCCACCGTGATCGTCACGTTCCTGGGCTGCAGGTCCACCTTGGACCGGTCGTCGCCGGCACAGCCGTTGCGGCAGACCCAGACGCCGTTGATGGCCACGCTGAGCCGTTCCGGCTCGAAGGCCGCGTCCGTGGTACCCACCGCGGAGAGCACCCGTCCCCAGTTGGGGTCCTCTCCCGCGATGGCGCACTTGAGCAGGTTCGAGCGGGCCACCGCCCGGCCGGCGGTGACCGCGTCCTGCTCGCTGGCCGCGCCGACCACCTCCACCGCGATGAGCTTGCTGGCCCCCTCGGCGTCCGCCTGCAGCTGGCGGGCCAGGTCGGCGCAGACCTCGGTCAGCACCGCGGCGAACCCGGCCGGGTCGGGAGCGGTTCCCGACGCCCCGCTGGCCAGCAGCAGCACGGTGTCGTTGGTGGACATGCAGCCGTCGGTGTCCAGCCGGTCGAACGTCACCCTGGTCGCCTCGCGCAGCGCACCGTCCAGGTCGGCCGGGCCCAGGTCGGCGTCGGTGGTGAGCACGCACAGCATGGTGGCCAGGCCCGGGGCGAGCATGCCGGCTCCCTTGGCCATCCCGCCGACGGTGTAGCCGCGGGCCCGGTGGAACGCGATCTTGCTGACCGTGTCGGTGGTCCTGATCGCGTCGGCCGCGGTGGTGCCGCCGCTGCGGGAGGCCTCGGCCAGGGCGGCGTCGAGCCCGCTCAGCAGCAGGTCCATGGGCAGCCGTTCGCCGATCAGGCCGGTGGAGCACACCGCGATCTCGCCTGCGGACTCCCCCTCGGTCCCGTCCGCGACGGCGAGGGTCTGGGCCAGCCGCTCCGCGGTCGCGTGGGTGTCCTGGAACCCGAGCGGCCCGGTGCAGGCGTTGGCGCCGCCGGAGTTGAGCGCGACGGCCCGGACCCGGCCGCCCGCCGCGACCTGCTGCGTCCAGAGCACCGGGGCGGCCTTGACCCGGTTGCTGGTGAACACGGCCGCGGCGGCCTGCGAAGGCCCGTCGTTGATCACCACGGCGACGTCACGCTCACCGGAGGTCTTCAGGCCGGCCGCGACCCCGGCCGCGCGGAATCCGAGCGGGGCGGTGACGCTCATAGCCTGGCTCCCCGGTTGTGCGGATCCAGCAGCGTTCATGGGGCGACTCCGTTAGCCGTCAGGCCTGCCGCTTCTGGCAGGCCGAGCATGAGGTTGGCGATCTGGACCGCTTGCCCGGCCGCCCCCTTGACCAGGTTGTCCAGGGCGGCCACGACCACGGCGCGCCCGGCGTGGGCGTCGGCCGCCACCTGCAGGTGCACCGCGTTGGACCCGAGCGTGGCCGCGGTGGCGGGCCAGCAGCCCTCCGGCAGGACGTGGACGAACGGCTCGCCCGCGTACGCGGTGGCCAGGGCCTGGCGGAGGGCGCCGGAGTCGGTACGGGGGCCGGTGCGGCTGGCCGGACTGGCTGGACTGGCCAGCCGGGCGGTGCAGGTGGCCAGGATGCCGCGGGGCATGGGCACCAGCAGCGGGGTGAAGGAGACCGTGGGCGTCACGCCCGCCGCTTCCGCGAGGGCCTGCTCGATCTCCGGGGTGTGCCGGTGCACCCCGCCCACCTGGTACGCCGACACCGAGCCCATCACCTCGCTGGCCAGCAGCGCGTGGGCCGGGGTCCGGCCCGCCCCCGAGGTGCCGGAGGCCGACACGGCCACGATGTCGCCCGGCTCGGCTAGCCCGCTGGCCAGGAGAGGGGCGAGGGCCAGGATGACCGTGGTGGCGTGGCAGCCCGGGGCGGCGACCCGGCGGGCCGCGCTGATCTGCTCCCGGGCGCCCGGCAGTTCCGGGAGCCCGTACACCCAGCGCCCGGCGTGCGCGCCCGGGTAGAAGCTGGCCCACTGCCCCGGGTCGGACAGCCGGAAGCTGGCGCTCAGGTCGATGACCGCGACCTGCGCCGGGAGGCGGGCCGCCACCCGGGCGGACTCCTCGTGATGCAGGGCGAGGAAGACCAGGTCGGCCGTGGCCAGCCGGTCCGGATCGGTGGCCCCGAAGGTCAGGCCGGCCAGTCCGGGCAGATGCGGGTGCACGGTGGTGACCGCTGCCCCGGCGTTGGCGCCCGCGGTGACCGGACCGAGTTCGAGGTCGGGATGCCCGGCGATCAGGCGGAGCAGTTCACCGCCGGCGTAGCCGCTGGCCCCAGCGACCGCCACGCGGATACCCATAGAGTCCTCCTCGGGCTTCTGGCCAGGCACGCAGTCCGTGAGGGCTCTTCGCGACAGCTCTCACGGCCGTTCTCGCGACAGGGAAGGCGCACCCGGCGGGGCATCCAGAGGCTCGGGGGTTCCAGCCCCTCCGCAAAATTATGCATGATCATGACTACTTATGCAACCGAGGGGCGGCGCGGCGATGAGGGGCTCTAGCGACACGGGCGAAGCCCGGCCTCGTGGGCCATCACTGGTACGGCATGATGAGGGGCGCGAAAGGAGACCCCCATGCGCCGTTCCCCCTTGGGGCCCGCTGGCGCGGCTGTTCCCGCCGCGCTCGTCCTGGCCGTGCTCACCGGGTGCGTGCTCACCGGCTGCGGCCATGGCGACGTGGCCAAGACCGCGGCTGCCGCCTCCGCGGCCCATTCGCCGAAGCCACCCACCACCGGCCAGAAGTGCGGCCGGGCCAAGACCGCAGCGGGCGTGCCCATCCTGGTCGAGGTGGCGCATGGGCCGGTGGGCTGCTCTAGCGCTCTCAAGGTTGAGCGGAACTATGCCCATGCCATGGCAGCCGGGCGGGCGCCGGGGAACGGCGGCGGCGGCCCGCTCACCGTGGGCGGCTGGACCTGCGAGGGTTACGACACCCCGGAGATCCTCAAGACCGGCGACACGTCGAAGTGCACCAAGGCGCCGTCCGAAATCCTCGCGGTGCTGCGCCTGTCGTCGCCCTCCTCCTGAGACCACGGCCGGGCCGAAGGGCTGGGGACCCGCTATCGGCATCCGGAAAAGGGCCGGGTGCGAGGACACAAGCGCGGCCCGATCATCACGGGAAGCTCTTGCGAGGCTCAGGCGGAAAGCTCCTGCGGACTGGCCAGCGCACCCACTGCTATCGCGTCGGTCACCATGCACACGTGGTTGCGGCCCTCGTTCTTGGCCCGGTACAAGGCTCGGTCTGCGCCAGCCAGGAGATCGGTCAGCTGACTGCCCGTGGTCCTCTCCCAGGTGCTACCAAGCGCGGCGACCCCCATGGACACAGTAACCTGAACGGGCTCAGCTCCTGGATCATCACTGATGCGGATCGGCGTGTCGGCAATGTGGATGCGAACACGCTCAGCGATCTGTCGTGCGTCTGCCGCGCTGGTCTGGGGCAGCAGCAGCGCGAACTCTTCGCCGCCGAAACGACCGGCGAGGTCATAGTCACGCAGGAAGATCTGGAAAGTGCGGGCAATCGCCCGAAGTGCCTTATCTCCGGCTAGATGCCCATGAATGTCATTAACCAGCTTGAAATGATCAATGTCGATGAGGACCAGCGCCAGCGGGGTACGAGTACGTACAGCACGTGCCACCTCGGAGCCCGCTTCCCGCTCCCAGGTTCCTGCGTTCAGCAGTCCCGTCTTCGAGTCGATGCGAGACTCATTCACCAGCTGGGCGTGGCGGCCTGAACGCTGGAGCAAGGTCACGAAGGGAAACGCGAAAACGATCGTGAGGGGAGTGGCGGCGATGCCAAGCGTCACCAGCACGGCTACGCACAGCTCGACCACGTCGTTGTGCACGCGCTCTCGCACGAAAAGCATGTCCCGTACTCGCAGGGCAGGGTCTGATGCCTTGATCGGAGGCAGCAGGAGCACCGCGTTGACCACCCACTGCAGCACCCCCGCCGCAGCCACGGCGAGCAGCCAGACAGAGACATCAGCATGAGTGTTGAAGACCAGTCCGCTTGGCTGCCGGACTATCAGGTGGAAGCCTACCGAGGCCGCACCGAAGGACAGCCCGACCGCGGCCGCGCTGAAAACTCTCCGGTATACCGGGATGCGGCGGATCCGCCACTGCGTCAGCCCGAACTGGACGATGGGCGCGAGCATGGCGTAGACGGGAGGCAGCAGGATCGCCAGCGGCAATCCCCACACCGCGTAGACATCCTTGATGACCCCGGCGTTCTCCCCGCCGCGCTTGGTGAGTTCAACCGAGGCAGTGATGCACAACAGCAGGGCGCGCGAACAACAGCGCATTGCTGGCGCTGACGTGCACCGTCGCCGCACCCAGCCCGACTGCCGCCAGGTACACCGCCGTGACCACCACGATGAAGACGATGGCCCAGCGAGGGAGCTCGGTCAGCGGCCACGCCCGGACAACCCGGGAGCCCGCGTGCATACGTTTGCGCAGGCGACGAGAGATACCGTCCTTCCTACTCTGCATACAGTCCTTCTCCAAAGCACGGCGGTCGCATGGTGTGAGAGCGTTGCCCCGCATTGTCACAGATGCGGTGTGCCCGTTGTCAAGCCCCCATTACGTACGGACGGCCACGGACAACTCGGCGACGTCGTTCTGGACGCGCTCCCGGTCGAAGATCATGTCCCGGATCCGCAGGCCGGGATCGGAGGACTTGATCGCAGGCAGCACCAGGGCCAGGTTGGCCGCCCACTGGAGCACTCCGGCGGCAGCGACCACGACCAGCCAGCCGGCCACCTGCGCGTGCGAGTAGTTACCCGGATCGACGAGCACCCCCGGCCCGAGCACAAGGGGACCGACGGCATGGAAGCCAACCGAGGCCAGCCCGTAGGAAAGGCCGACGGCGGATGCCGAGAACACCCGCCGGTGCAGTGGAATCCGCCTGATCCTGCTACTGGGCTAAGGTGACCTGGATAAGGGGCGCGACCAGTGCGAAGACGGGCGGCAGCAGGATAGCGATCGGGAGTTCCCAGACCCCCCACACGTCCTTGATGACTCCCGCGTTCTCCCCCGCGCGTTTGGTGAGCTCGACCGTGGTCGCGATGCAGAGCAGAAGGACGGCGAATACGGCCAGGTCCCACGGGTGGACGCGAGCCACGCTCGCGGTCACGCCCAGGGCGGCTGCGTACACCACCGTCAGCACGACGATGAAGGTCGCCAGCCCGCGGGGAAGCTCCCACACCGGCCAGGCCCGGAAGGTCCGTGCGGCGACGTGCATACGTTTGCACACGCCGAAACGCATCCAAGTCTCCTTCGCTGGCCCGGCACTTTCACACGGCGGACGATAGAGCGTTGCCCCGTATTGTCACAGCGCGAGTACGCCCGCTGTCAAGACCCCACTACGCACCGATACCTCCCTCAATGACTACCGGGGTTTTCGTGACTTATCGTCACCAGCTGACTCCCGGTTCTGGGCCGCGGCCGCCTGAACCGGCCACCTGCCCCGGGGGCTGCTGACGTGGGACCGTAATGCGTGTTATGTACCTCTCCGTCACTATGAGTTAAAGTTCTCGCTCCCTTCATGCCATACCTGTGTCACGAGTCAGGAAGGAGCACCCGCGATGACCGCCGGAACGCAGTGGGGCTGAACCTGCCCGCCCGCACCCGCGTAGACCCCAGGAAGGAGCACCCGCGATGACCGCCGGAACCCACTGGGGCTGAACCAGCACCGCCACCACCACGACCACCCACCCCAGGAGCAGGAAGGAGCACCGCCATGACCGCCGGAACGCACTGGGGCTGAACCGACCACCCGCACCCGCCGACACCCCCCAGGAAGGAGCACCCGCGATGACCGCCGGAACGCAGTGGGGCTGAACCGACCAACCACGGAAACTGACCCGACGGCATCCGCTCAATCTGACCGCGCAGGAGGTTGGGCGGTACGCCGGTCTGTTCGCGCGGGATCGTGGCACCGTGCCATCGCCACATCCCGTCGCTGACAGCATTTACCGTGTCTTAACGACTGGACAGTGGCGGGCAATTAGGCAAATCATGAGGGCGGCGAAATGCATCCCGTGGGAGCCGCCTAACCCGCATCGGCTTCCGGCCGGGCTGGCGGGATAGCCCAGCCCGGGAACGAGCCTGGGAATTAGCCGGCACCAAGCAGCGATCAGATGGGCTGCTGCTCGCGCACGGCCGTATCTCCCACGGTCTCGGTGTCGGTGAACATCCAGACGCGGTTCCGCCCGGCGTTCTTGGCCTGATACAGGGCCCGGTCGGCACCCGCGAGCAAGTCAGTCAACTGACTGCCCGTCGTGCTCTCCCAAGTCGTACCGAGGGCCGCGACCCCGATTGACACAGTAACCTGAAGTGCGTCGGCCATCGGTTCATCACTGACGCTGATCGGCATCTCGGCGATGTGGACGCGCACACGTTCAGCAATTCGACGTGCGTCAGCCGCGCTCGTCTGCGGCAGCAACAGCGCGAACTCCTCGCCGCCGAACCGGCCTGCGAGGTCGTAGTCACGCAAGAAAATCTTGAAGGTACGCGAAATAGCCCGAAGGGCTTTATCTCCGACTAGGTGACCGTGAAGGTCGTTAACCAGCTTAAAATGATCAGCGTCGATCAGGACCAGTGCCAGCGGGGTACGAGTACGTACAGCACGTGCTACCTCGGAGGCTGCCTCACGCTCCCAGGTCCCGGCGTTGAGCAGGCCCGTCTTGGAATCGAGGCGAGACGCGGCCATCAGCTGGGAATGCCTGACCGAGCGCTGAAGAAGCGTGACGAATGGGAGCGCGAAAACGAGCGCGAGAGGGCTGACGGCTATGGCCAGGGTGACGAGAACCGCGACACACAACTCAGCCACGTCGTTCTGGACGCTCTCCCGGGCCAGCAGCAGGTCGCGTACCCGGACCCCCGGGTCGGCCCCCTTGATGGCCGGCAGCAGCAGTGCGTTGTTCACCAGCCACTGCATCAGGGCGGCTGCGGCGATGGCCAGGACCCATACTGTCGGATGGTCCAGCGGGCTGGGTACCGACCCGAACCCAGTATGGGAGAGCGCGTGGAACAGCGCCCCGCCCGCCGCGTAGGACAGCCCGATGATCGCCGCGGTGAAGACGCGGCGGTGCAACGGGATCTGCCGGACCCGCCACTGGGTGAGGGCCAGCCGGATGACCGGCACCAGCATCGCGTAGCCCAGGGGCAGCAGGATCGCGATCGGGAGTTCCCAGACGCTGTAGATGTCGGTGATCAGTCCAGCGTTCTCGCCGGAGCGTTTGGTCAGCTCGACGGTGGCGGCGCCGCACAGGAGCAGGGCCCCGAATATCACGATCTGGCGCGGGGACACGGTGTAGAACTGGGCGACCGCCGACAGCACCGCCAGGTAGACCACGACCACGGCGACGATGTAGCCGGTCAGCCAGCGCGGCAGTTCCCAGAGTGGCCAGGCCCGGGCAGCTGCGAGTGGCGCGCGCATTCGTTTGCGCACTCCAAGCTGCATCAAGGCCTCCCTGGCCAGCATGTGGTCGTGTTCGTTGCACGGGGTACGAGCGTCGCCCCGTATCGTCACCGAGCCAGTATGCCTCCTGTCAACCCGCCGTTACGCACCGGCGTAACGCTCCCCTGTTTGAGTCGTCAGACAATGACCCTACGTTACCTGCTGAGTCAAGTCTGACACGATCATTACCCAAAGCGGTATTTTTCCCCCAATGTCGTACTGGACCACAGGCGACCTGACCATGCAAGGCGGAGAAAGGGAGATCCTGATGACCCACGGCTGGGGCTAGACCGCACCGACCGACCCCTCACGGCAGGAAGGAGAACCCGATGACCCACGGCTGGGGCTGACCGCACGCCTCCCACCACCGCACCGCAGGAAGGAGCACCCGATGACCCACGGCTGGGGCTAAACCCACACCCCGCAGCCGGCCTGGCCTGGACCGCGGCTTGATCGCGCAGGAGCCGCGTAGCCCGCCAGTCAGCTCGCCCGCGGGCGCGCCAACGCGACCACGATGGCTGCCACCGCTCCGACGGCGCCGGCGGTGGCGATGACCAGGCTGGGCGCGAACCGCTCTGCGGCCGCCCCGGCCAGGATCATGGCCGTGCCTTGCCCCAGGCTCATTCCGCCCTGGACGATCCCGAACGCCTGACTTCGCTGGTCCGGAGGCGTGGCCTGCACGAACGAGGCGTTGGCGGCCACCTGATAGCAGTCGAAGACTCCGCTGACCGTGAGGATGGCCAGAGCGGCCGCCAGGGCGGGCTGGAAGGCGAACAGGATCAGCACGCCCGGCGCCAGCGGGGCGATCCGGGTCATCCACCGCACCCGCCGCTGCGGGCCCACCAGGCGGCTGAACCCCACCGCACCGAGGGAGGCGCCCAGTGCGGACGCAGCCAGGATCAGGCCCGCCGCCAGGTCCCCGCCGCCGAGCGACTGGGAGAGCGGAGCTACCACCCCCTCGGGCGCGTCGTAGAACGCGACGAGCCAGCCAAGCAGCATGGGGGTGCGCAGCGCCGGACTACCGAACACCAGCCGGAGCCCCGCGGTGAGATCCGGCCATGACAGGGGGTGGCCCCGCGGCGCAGCGCGAGCGGTAGGCGCGCGAGCGGTAGGCCTGGCCCGGACCAGGGCCCGGGTGATCAGGGCCGAGACGAGGAAGGTGGCCGCGTCCACGAGCAGTGAGGTGCGGACGCCGAAGAAGGCTACGATCGCGCCCCCCGCGGCGAACCCGATGACCTGGGCGAACTGCAGGGTCGTGAGGGTGACCGCGGTACCGAGCACGTAGAGGTCCCCGGTGAGGATGTCGGGGTACAGCGCGGCGCGCGCCGCGTTGAACGGCGCGCCGATCAGGGTCACGGCGCCGAAGATGCAGATCATCAGGAACACCGGCATCCCGGGGATGGCCATGATGGCCACGAGCACCACCCGGATGAGGTCACAGGCGATCATTACCTGCCTGCGCGGCAGCCGGTCGGCCAGGCCAGACAGGGTCATGCCGCCCACGAAGGCCGGCACGATGCTGACGGCGAAGGTGATCGCGGCCAGCAGTGCTGAGCCGGTGCGCTGGAAGACCAGCAGGGTGAGCGCGACCCTGGCCAGCTGATCCCCGACGACGGACAGCACCTGGGCCGTCCACAGCGCCCGGAACTCCGAGATCCCGAAGACCTGGCGGAAGGTCGACGGGCTCTGCGGCGCAGCGACCCTGCCGGGCGGGGTCTGGTCGTCCAACGGGACCCTGGGTTCCCCGCTTGCGATCTGCTCCTCCTTCAGGCCGGTCCGCCCCCAGCCGCTGCGCTGCGGCCGTCATCAAGCTCGGGCCGGCGACCTCCGCCCCCGCTTACGGTGCGTGATCGGTTACCAACCTCTAGTAGGAACGTTACCGGCATACGATTGCGCAGCACCGTTTTTTGCCAGGAAAAGGGCGTGCGGTGACCGTCGGGCGGCGCTCCATGCTGACCGGTGCCCTTCGGGGGACGGGTCAGGAGGCCCCGCGCAACGCCGCCCCCACCCGGCGGGCGGCCTCCGCCACGGCGGCGTCCCGCGCCGCGGTGGTCTCTTCCACCGTCAGGGTCCGGTCCGGCGCCCGGAAGCGCAGCGTGTAGGCCAGGGACTTACGCCCCGGCCCGGCCTGCTCCCCGGTGTAGACGTCGAACAACTGAACGTCCTCCAGCAGCCCGGCGTAGTCGCTGCCCTGGACACCGTCGACGAGGGCAGCCTGCACGTCCGCGGCGGGCACGTTTTCCGGCACCAGCAGCGCGACGTCCTGGGTGGCTACCGGGTACGGCGAGATCACCGGGGCCTCGACCGGCCCGAGCGCCGCCGCGGCGGTCTCGATCACCGACAGGTCCAGTTCCATGGCCGCGGTCCTGGGTGGCAGGCCGAACGCGGCGATGACCCGCGGGTGCAGTTCCCCCGCGTACCCGGCCAGCCAGTCCTGCCCCTCCTCGGCCTGGACGAACAGCGCGGCGCAGCGGCCCGGGTGCCACGGCGCGGTCTGGTCGGCCCGGATCCGGAACGGGACCCGGTTGTCCCGCAGGACCTGGCGGGCGGCCTCCACGGCGTCCTCCCAGCAGGCTGGGCGCCCCTCGCCCCACCAGCCGTCCAGGTCGCGCTGGCCGGCGACCACGGCCGCGATGTGCAGCGGCTGATCGGGCAGCGCTGCTTCCAGGGTGGCCACCTCCTGCACCGACGGTCCCCGGTCGACGCGCAGGATGGGAGCGGTGCGCGGGCCGCCCTGGTGCTGCAGGAAGACCCGCCCGGTCTCGAACAGCCCGATGTCGGCGAAGCCCCGCCCGATGTTACGGACCAGCACCCGCAGCAGGCCCGGCAGCACCATGGTGCGCAGCAGCGGCTCGTCGTCGTTGAGCGGGTTGGCGATCACCGGGGCCCGGCGCCGCGGGTCGTCCTCGGGCAGCAGCAGCCGGTCGAAGTCGGCCGCGGAACTGAACGGCTGGCTGAGCACCTCGACATAGCCGGACCCGGCCAGGGAGCGGCCGGTGGTGCGGCGCAGCCGCTGGCGCTCGGTGAGCCCGCGGCCCGCCGCGGCGCGCGGCGTGCGCACCGGGACGTTCTCGTAGCCCTCGAGCCGGATGACCTCCTCGGCCAGATCCCACGGGTACTGCAGGTCCGGCCGCCAGGACGGCGGCATGATCGCCAGCATCTGCTTGCTGCGGTCATGCTTGCCGTGGTCAGGGCGCTGGTAGCGGCTCGCGCCGGAGCCGGCGGAGCGGCGGGCAGGGGCGGTCCGCGCTGTCCGCGTCGGGCTCCTGAGGCCGGCTGGCCGGCTCGGCCACCGCGCAGCCCACGTCGTGCAGCCGGCGCAGCACGGCGTCGCGGCCGTACACCGTGCCGGCCACCTTGTCCGGGTAGTCCACGGCCATGGTGATCGAGACCTGCGGCACCTCCACCTGGGCGTGGGTGCAGCCGGGCACGGCCGTCCCGCCGCCCAGCCCGGCCAGCAGCGCTACCGCCTTGGCCGACGCCCGCAGCGGCAGCTCACGGTCGACGCCCCGCTCGAACCGGTAGGACGCCTCGCTGAACAGCTTGTGCCGGCGGCTCTCCCGGGCGATCGCCCGCGCGTCGAAGTGCGCGGCCTCGATCACCAGGTTGGACGAGGCCTCGGAGATCTCGGTGAGCAGGCCGCCCATGGTGCCGGCCATCGAGATGGGGCCGGAGGAGTCCGTGATCACCACGTCATCGGGGTCGAGGTCGCGCAGCACGTGGTCGAGGGTCTCCAGCTTCTCCCCCGGCTCGGCCCGGCGGACCACGATGGGCCCGCTGAGCCGGTCGGCGTCGAACGCGTGCAGCGGCTGGCCCAGCTCGAGCATCAGGTAGTTGGTGACGTCCACGGCCAGGGACACGGTGCGCAGGCCGGCCCGGGCCAGCCGGACCCGCATCGCCAGCGGCGTGGCCGCGGCCGGGTCGAAGCCGCGCACCTGGCGGAGCACGAACCGGTCGCACGCGGTGGGGTCGCCGATGCTGGCCGCGTGCACCTGGTCGGAGACGGCGGCGAAGTCGGCCGGCAGGTCAGCGTCGGCCGGGTCGGCGAACCGGACCCCGTAGGACGTGGCCAGCTCCCGGGACACGCCACGGACCGAGAGCGCGTAGCCCCGGTCCGGGGTGACCGCGATGTCGAGCACGTGGTCGTCGAGCCCGGCGTACTGCACGAAGTCGGCACCCAGCGGGGCGTCCGGCGACAGCACCAGGATGCCGGAATGATCCTCACCGATGCCGAGTTCGGCGGCGGAGCAGATCATCCCCTCCGAGATGTGCCCGTAGGTCTTCCGGGCGCCGATCTCGAACCCGCCGGGCAGCCGGGCCCCGGGCAGGGCCAGCGGTACCCGGTCCCCGACCGCGAAGTTGACCGCGCCGCAGACGACGCCCCGCGGCTCGCCGCCGCCCGTGTCCACCTGGCAGTACCGGACCGGCTTCTTGAACCCGGTGAGTTCCTCGATCTCGGTGACCTCGGCGACCACGACTTTCTCGATGTCGTGCCCGACCTGCTGGACCGACTCGACTTCCAGGCCCGCCGCGGTGAGGCGGCGGGCCGCTTCCGCCGGATCAGTGCCGGTGTCCACGCCGGCCACCTCGAGCACCCAGTTCAGTGAGACGCGCATCAGGCCTCCACCCCGAACGCCCGGCTGAACCGGACGTCACCCTCGAGGGTGTCCCTGATGTCGGTCACGCCGTGCCGGACCATCAGGGCCCGCTCGATGCCGAGGCCGAACGCGAAGCCGCTGTAGCGGTCCGGGTCGATGCCGCACGCGATAAGCACCTTCGGGTTGACCATGCCGCAGCCGGCCAGCTCGATCCAGCCCTGGGACCGGCACACCCGGCAAGGCGCCCCGCCCGGCCGGGTCGACGCGCCCCGGCAGACGTGGCATTCCATGGAGACGTCGGCGGACGGCTCGGTGAACGGGAAGTAGTCCGGCCGCAGCCGGGTGCGCAGTCCCTCACCGAACAGGGCGTCCACGAAGGCCTGAACCGCCCCGCGCAGGTCGGCCATGGTCAGCCCTTCGTCCACCGCCAGGCATTCGATCTGGTGGAAGACCGGGCTGTGGGTGGCGTCCTGGGCCTCGTTGCGGTAGCACTGGCCCGGGCTGACCACGTACAACGGGAGTGGCCGGGTGAGCATGGCCCGGATCTGGACCGGCGAGGTGTGGGTCCGCAGCACCATGCCCGAGTGCCCGGTGCCGTCCGGCCCGGCCACGAACAGCGTGTCCTGCATCTCCCGGGCCGGGTGGTCGGGCGGGAAGTTGAGGGCGTCGAAGTTGTACCACTCGTCTTCGACCTCAGGGCCTTCGGCGACCTCGTAGCCCATGGACACGAAGACGTCGGACAGCCGCTCGCTGACGGTGGTGACCGGGTGCCTGGCCCCCTGGGGCTGGTGGCCCCAGGGCAGCGTGACGTTCACGGCCTCCTCGATCAGGACGCGCTGGTCGCGCTCTTCCTCCAGGACCTGCTGCCGGGCCGCGAGCGCCTCGTTGACCTCACGCATCGTGGCGCCGACGCGCTTGCCGGCCTCGGCCCGCGCCTCCGGGGGAAGGGCGCCGATCTCGGCGTTGGCCAGGCGCAGCGGCGAGCGGTCCCCGGCGTGTGCCAGCCGGGCGGCCTTGAGCTCGTCGAGCGTCGTCGCCGCGGCGATGGCGGCGAGCGCCTCGTCCCGCATGCGGGAGACCTCCGCCGGGGACAAGCTCGTCACCTCCACGGGGTCGTACTGCTTATTTGGTGCGGACATCGTCCTGCTTCCTGCGGCCGGGTTAGGAAAGTCGGTCTGGGCTTGCGCCCATCATCGTCGCGAACGGCTGGGCGCGGCGCGGCCGCTCGCCTAGCCAGGGGCCCACCGGGGCGAGTCGCGGAACAGCGGGCTCACGCGGGCCACCCGGCCCGCCGGCCAGGGTCGGGCCCCGGGCCGCCGCGTTCCGCCCCCCGCCTACCCGAAGTCGGGCAGCCCGGCGGGCATGGTAAATCGGAACTCGGCGCCGCCACCGGGCGCACGCTGCACGGTGATCGTCCCCCCATGCGCTTCGACCAGGCCCTTCACGATGTACAGGCCCAGCCCGGCACCGCCGCGGCGCTTCGCGCGCCAGAACTGCCGGAAGATCCGCGGCACCAGCTCAGGCGGCACCCCGTCACCCTCGTCGCGCACCGCAACCACAACCGCGGGTGCCCCAGCAGAACCGCCAGCAGAACCATGACCAATAACGGAACCGTTCACCGGGCCGGCACTACCCGCGCGGTTCAGTGCCCGGGCGGGAAGGTCGTCCACCGGCTGTATCACAATCGTCACGGTACCAGCCCCGTGCCGGACGGCGTTCTCGACGAGGTTGCCGAGGATCTGGTCGACCTTGTCCGCGTCGAGCCAGGTCTCCGGCAACTCCTCGGAGGCCTCGATCCGGAACCGGTCCGGCGGGTCGCCGGCGGCGACCCGGCCCGCGACGATCTTCTCCGCGCGCTGCCCGAGGTCGACCAGCTGGCGGTGCACCTCGATGCGGCCGGCCTCGATCCGGGACACGTCCAGCAGCTCGGTGATGAGCCGGGTCACCCGGTCCGCGTCGGCGTTGACCGTCTCCAGCATCACCCGCTTCTGGTCGTCGGTGAACCGCGTCCATTTGGCCAGCAGCGTGGCAGTGAAGCCCTTCACGCTGGTCAGCGGGGACCGCAGCTCGTGAGCGACGGTGGAGACCAGGTCGGCGCGGGTGCGCTCCAGGCGGATCCGCTGCTGCGTCCCGCGCAGGCTGAGGGCGATGCGCTGCACGTCACCCGGCTGCACCGGACCGGGCCAGTCCGGCCCGGTGCCCGGCGCGCAGCGCGGCACCCGCACGTACCCCATGGTGACCAGGAACTCGGCGCCGTCGGGCAGGTAGAGCGGCAGTTCCGGATGACGGGTGCGGGTGGACAGCCCCCGGTACGGGTTGACGCACGCCCACCAGCTTCGATCCTCGGAGTCGCGCAGCGGAAGGACCTGCCGGACGTCCCGGCCCAGCGCGTTCAGCGCGGCGATCCCGGTCAGCCGGGCAGCGGCCTGGTTGAACACCACGATCCGGCCCAGGTGGTCGGCCACCACGAGCCCGTCGGGCAGGTCATCGGCACAGACCAGTCCGCCCGAGGCCACGACCTGACCCGCGGGCACGCTCGTCAGGGCGGCGACCGCCGGGTCGGGCCTGAACCTGTCCACTTGACCGCCGCCTCCGTCCGGCTCCTGGGTTGAGTCCCCGTAAATGACGCAACGTGATCAGACTCTAGCGCCTGAGCCGCGTGATGCGGCAGCCCCCAGAGCGCGCTGTTCAGGGGACGTCACAGCTCCGTCAGGTTTGCCGCGGTGCGGCCGGCCCGCGCCGGTGGCGCCTGCGCGCGGGCCGAGGCGTAGAGGCATACCGCCGCCGCGGCAGCCAGGTTCAGGCTCTCGGCCCGGCCGTAGATGGGCACGGCCACGGCGTCGTCGGCCAGGTGGAGGACGTCGCTGGGCAGCCCCCAGGCCTCGTTGCCGAACAACCAGGCGGTGGGCTGGCTGAGCCGCCCGGCCGACTGCAGGTCGTCCAGCGTGGTGCCCGCCCCGCCGTCCGCGGCGAGTACCCGCAGGCCGCGCTCCCGCAACGACCGCACCGCGTCAGCCACCGGCGGGCCGGTCACCACCGGAAGGTGGAACAGGCTCCCGGCGGACGCGCGGACGCACTTGCTGTTGTACGGATCCACCGACGACCCGGCGAAGACGACCCCGCCCGCACCGGCCGCGTCAGCGGTGCGCAGGACGGTGCCGGCGTTTCCCGGGTCCCGGACGTTGGCCAGGATGACCGCGAGGGCCAGCCCGGGAGAACGACCCCCCAGGCCATTTCCCGGCGAGGCGGGGCGCGCCGAAGGCGTGTTCCCTCCGAGTCGGGAGTCCGCGGGGGTTCGGGGGTCCCCCCCCGGGCCACGCTGAGCTGGTCGAGGGGCACGTCGATGAACCGGCAGACGGCCAGCACCCCCTGCGGGGTGATGGTCTGGGCCAGCTCGGTCATGACTTCGCCG
Source organism: uncultured Actinomycetes bacterium (assembly GCA_963844695.1). Taxonomy (GTDB): domain Bacteria; phylum Actinomycetota; class Actinomycetes; order Streptosporangiales; family Streptosporangiaceae; genus RYN-230. The sequence goes on along the minus strand of CAWJPL010000037.1, from coordinate 76,728 downwards.
CTCACCGCGTGCACGTCCGCGCCCTGCCCGGCCGCGAGCCCGATGAGGCTCGCGTAGCGGGCCTGCGCGGCGGCCGTCACGAACAGCTGGGTCACCACGCCGCCCGCCGCCAGCGCCTCGCCCACCGCCTGCGGCCCCTCGGCCAGGAACTGCCTGGCCTGCTGGCGCAGCGCCCGCTTGGCGAGCTGGCGGGCCGCCTTGACCCGCGGTGAGCGGATGCTGGTGAGCTCGGCACCGACGGGCAGCATCACGCGGCGCCGGTCGGCAGCATCAGGCGCAGGCCGTCAGGCTGCCGCGGTGTCGGCCGCTGACCCGGCCTCGGCCAGCGCGGCCTTGGCCACGTCGACCACCGCGGAAAACGCCGCCGGGTCACTGACCGCGAGCTCGGCGAGCATGCGGCGGTCCACTTCGACTTCCGCGAGCCGGAGCCCCTGGATGAAGCGGTTGTAGGTGATGCCGTCCGCGCGGGCGGCAGCGTTGATCCGCTGGATCCACAGCCGGCGGAAGTCGCCCTTCCGGTCCTTACGGTCCCGGTAGGCGTACGTCATCGAGTGGAGGACCTGCTCCTTGGCCTTGCGGTACAGCCGTGACCGCTGGCCACGGTAGCCGCTCGCCCGCTCAAGGACGACCCTGCGCTTCTTGTGGGCGTTGACCGCCCGCTTCACGCGTGCCATTTCATATCTCCCTGGAGGCGGGCTGGGCTACTTCCCCAGCATCTTCTTGATCTTCTTCGTGTCTGCGGGGGCGACCACCAGGTCTTTGCCCAGCCGCCGGGTCCGGCGGCTCGACTTGTGCTCGAGCAGGTGGTTCATGTTGGCGCGGCGGCGTATCACCTTGCCGCCGCCGGTGATCCGGAACCGCTTGGCGGTCCCGCTATGCGTCTTCATCTTCGGCATGGTGGCCGTCGTCTCCATCTTCGTGTGTGCCCGCGGGCACAGTTGTCCTATGCGGCCAGGCACGCCGTCATCCGGCCGTGCCCGTGCCGCTCAAGGCTAGGCGAGCTGCGCGGTGCCCTGGTCAGGCTCCTGCCTGGCCGGAGCCGTCGTCACTGGCCGCCGGGGCCGTGGGACGTGCCTGCGCGGAGGCCGGGGCGGCCGCGGGGCGGCGCTGCCGTGCCACCGGGCGTGCTGCCACTGCCTCCGCCTCTTCTTCGGCCTCCCGTGACGAGCGTTCTGCCTTGGACTCGCTCTTCTTGCGGTGCGGTCCGATCACCATGATCATGTTGCGGCCGTCCTGCTTGGGCTGGGCTTCCACGAAGCCGAGCTCCTCCACGTCGCCGGCCAGGCGCTGCAGCAGCCGGAAGCCGAGTTCCGGCCGGGACTGCTCACGCCCCCTGAACATGATCGTTACCTTGACCTTGTCGCCCTGCTTGAGGAACCGCTCAACGTGACCCTTCTTGGTCCCGTAGTCGTGCGGGTCGATCTTCGGCCGGAGCTTGATCTCCTTGATGACCGTCTGCGCCTGATTCTTGCGCGATTCCCTGGCCTTGAGCGCGGACTCGTACTTGAACTTGCCGTAGTCCATGAGCTTGCAGACCGGCGGGCGCGCCGTGGGCGCGACTTCTACCAAGTCGAGATCCGCTTCCTGGGCCAGCCGGAGCGCATCGTTCAGGGCAACGATCCCGACCTGCTCGCCGTTAGGGCCAACGAGCCGCACTTCGGGTACGCGGATCCGATCGTTGATACGGGGTTCGGCGCTGATGTGACCTCCATGGGTCTAAGTCCACCGCCTGGGCCGGGTGCCCGGGCGGGTGCGCTGCGACCATGTCCACGAGGTCCCGGGCCGGCGGCGGATCTGCCGCCGCACGAAAAAAGGCCCCGCATCGAGTGCATGCGGAGCCCACCAAAGCCGCACCGCCCGGCGAGAACACAGCCTCGCCAGGGACGCGACCGCCCGGACCGCGGCCCGCTCCAGTACAGGATCGGGTCACTCGTCCGGCCTGGCTCGCCGGCCCGGAAGCCGGCAGCCTTACCCGCCAGCCAAGGGCCGGCCAGGTGGGAGGTGGTCCTCCGCTTACACGCCCAGCACGCGAGTGCCAGGCTGGTCGTCTGGTAAGAGTAACAGCAATCCAGGCCCGCCAGGTATTCCAGGCCGTGCTTGCCCCGCCGGGCCTACGGGCCCGGCTCCGCTTACCCGCCGGCGTGATTTCCCACTGAGACTACGGGCCGGGCTCTGTTTACTCGCCGAGACTACGGGCGCCCGGGCAGGGCGGCGAGGCCGGCGGCCCGCATCGCCTCCAGGGGCGCGGGCTTGCCCGTCATCAGCTCGAACTGCCGGGCGGCCTGGTGCAGCAGCAGCGTGAACCCGCCCGCCACGGGCACCCTGGACCGTTCGGCCGCGGCGGCCAGCCGGGTCGGCCACGGGTGGTACACCACGTCGAGGACGCAGCGCGGGGTGAGTACGCCGGCCTCGATCCGTTGGGAATAGGGATCGGCCGCCCCGGCCGGAGTGGTGGCGATGAGCAGACCGGGAGCGGTGACTCCCGGGTCGGCGAACGAGGCGAGCCGGACGTTCACGCCGAGCCGGTCCGCGGCGGCCTGCAGGGTGGCGGCCCGCGGTGGGTCGCGGACGGCCACCGTGGCCTCGCGTGAGGCCGAGGCCGCGCACCGCGGCCAGCGCGGAGCAGGCGGTCGCGCCTGCGCCCAGGATGAGCGCCGCCGGGTCACCGCCCCGGGCCAGCGACGCGAGGGATCCCGGGCCGCCGTCCGCGCCGGGCGGCAGGCTCTCGGCCAGCGCCGCGATCATGCCCGGGACGTCGGTGTTATGCCCCTGGCGGCGGCCGGCGTCGAAGATCACCGTGTTGGCCGCGCCGACCTCGGCCACCAGTGGCCCGGCTTCGTCGAGCAGGGGCAGCACCGCGCGCTTGAGCGGCATGGTCAGGGACAGCCCGGCCCAGTCCGGTCCGCACCGCCCGATCAGCGCGGGCAGGCCGGCCTCGTCGCACTCGATCGCCTGATAAGCCCAGCCGTCCAGGCCCAGCGCCTGGTACCCCGCACGGTGCAGGACCGGCGACAGCGAGTGAGCGATCGGAGAGCCGAGAACCGCGGCTTTCATGATCTCGGCGTTCAGCCCGAACCTGTGCGGGAGCCGGTGCCCCCGCCCTTTGAGCCGTACCTGTCGACTGCCTGGTTGAAGGCGGTCGCGTTGGTGAAGAACAGCGTCTTGCCCGTCTTCGAGTCGATCGTCAGGAAGTACAGGTAATTGCCATGCTGTGGGTGCAACGCGGCGTTGATGGCCGCGCTCCCGGGGTTGTCGATCGGCCCCGGGGGCAGGCCCGCGTGCAGGTAGGTGTTGTACGGGGACGGGAAGTTCGTGCTGAACACACTCTTGTGCGCGAGCGACATCCCGTACAGGACGGTCGTGTCCAGCTGCAGCTTCATGTGCATGTTGAGCCGGTTGTAGATGACTTCGGCGATCGTGCGGAAGTCCGACGGCCTGCCCTCGGCCTCGAGCAGGCTCGCCACGGTGATGACCGCAGCCTGCGTCTCCTGGCCGTGCGCCGCGGCGGCCTGGAGCCCGGTGTTCTGCGCGTACGCCTTGAACTGGCTCACCATGCCCTTGAGTACCGCGGCCGGCGGCGTGTTGGGCTGAACCGGGTAGGTGGCCGGGAACAGGTACCCCTCCGGCTTGCCGTTGGCGAAGGCGGGCAGGCCGAGAGCGGCGGGATGCGCGATGGCCTGTTCGTACCCCTTGAGGTTCCCGGTCTTCTGGCCCAGCAGCGCGATGATCTGCGCGACCCGGGACCCCTCTATGACCGTGACCTTGGTCTGCTCTCGTGAGGACGGCTTGAGCAGCAGGGCCAGGGCCAGCGAGGCCTTCATGTGCTTGTGCACCCGGTAGTAGCCCGGCTCGAGCGCGTTGCCCTGAGGGCTGTCCTTGGCCGCGTTGGAGAAGGCCCGCGCGCTGGCCACCACGCCGTCGGTGGCCAGGGTGAGGCCGATCTGGTCGGCGAACTGGCCCGGCTTGATCTGGACGACCACATTGCCGGAACCCGCGCCCGGGTAGTCCGGCGGGTCGATGTACGTCTTGTAGTAGTGGTAGCCGACTCCCCCGGCGGCCACGATGACCAGGACGAAGACCGTCAGGATGGCGAGCAGGATGATCCGGACGCGCCTGCGCCCCTTCTTGCGGGCTTTCCCGCCGGATCCCCCGCCGGTACCTCCGCGGGATACCTGCTGCTCCGGGTCCAGCCCGGGCAGCAGGTCGCTGCCCGCGGCGTCCCCGGCCCAGGCGTGCGGCTCTTCCTCGCCCGGGTACCAGCCCCCGGAGGGGGGCTGGTCCCGGGATTCCTGCCCCGGGTCGGGGGCCATGTCCAGGTCACGCGGGTCATCCACGTAGCCCTCATACCCCGGATCACCCCGGCCGACATCTGGTTCGGCGCGGCGGCGGCGGCGCCCCCGGCCTGACCGGCCTGGGTGGTCCACCGGTTCGTCCTGCTCCGGCGGGTAGGCAGCCGGATCGTCCCGGTAGCCGGCCGGATCGTCCGGGTAGCCAGCGGGGTCGTGGGGGTAGCCGGCCGGGCCTTCCGAATAACCGACCGGACCGGTCTGGTAGCCGTCCGGGCCGGGACCGGCCCCGGCGGGTGGGCCCGCCGCGGCGGGACTGACGGCGGGGCTGGTCCTGCTCACGCGCGGACCGCCGGCCCGCGAGGGGCAGCGGGTCAGCCGCCGGTTCGCCCCACAGGTAGTCAGACTCCGGCAGCGGCGGGAGCGGGCCGGAAGGATGCCCGGACCCCGGCATCGGGCCCGGGGGCAGCGGCGGGAGTTCCCCGGCCTGCAGGTCGTCGTCGTAGCTGCCGGGCAGCACGCCGCGCGGGTCACCGTGCTCCGACCAGTCGGGGGCGGCCCCGGGCGGGTTGACCCAGCCAGCCGGGCCGGTCGACGCGGAGTCCCAGGACGCCCGCTCCCAGGACGGGGGCTCCCAGGACTGCGGGGCCCAGGGGTCGGGGCCCCGGGGCCCGGGCTGGGGCGGGCGGTCAGCCCGGCCACCGTTGCGCGGGTCGAAACCGCCGGACTGGCCGGAACCGCCGGGCTGACCGAAGCCGCCGGACTGGTCGAAGCCGCCGGGCTGCTCGAAACCGCCACGCTGACCGAAACCGCCACGCTGGTCGGAACCGCCACGCTGGTCGAAGCCGCGCGAGTCGAGACCTAGCGGGTCGGGGCCCCAGTCGAACGCTTCGCCCGGCCGGCCGCCGGGCTCCCGCGGGTAGGAGGCGGGGGGCAGGCTTGAGTCCGTGACCGGGAAGTCACCCGTGTCGGCGGTGGCGATGGGGTTGCGTGACCAGTCACGCCGGCCCTGGCCGTAGCCACCGGGGGCAAAGGACTCGTCGGCGTCTTGCGGGGGGTAGTCCCCCGGCCCCCACTGGTCGTCGTCTCCCTGGCTCCCCCGGCGCCCGTGCCGGCTCACCCTTCCGTCCCGGGGCCGGGTGGAACGATCTCGCCGGGCGGCCGGCCAGCGGCCCGCTCCGCGTCCAGGGCGCCCTGCAGCAGCAGGGCGGCGGCCGCCTGGTCCACGACCTGCCGCCGGGCCCGTCCGCCCTTGCCTCCCTGGCGCAGCGCCTCGTGAGCCAGGACCGTGGTGAACCGCTCGTCCACCAGCCGCACCGGGATCGGCACCAGGCGGCCGGCCAGGGCGTCGGCGAACGTCCGGGCCGCGGCGGCCGCGGCGCCCTCACGCCCGGACAGGCTGGTCGGCAGGCCGACGATGACCTCGACCGCCTCGTGGTCCAGCGCGATCGCGACCAGGCGATCCAGGTCGCCGGGGCCGCGCGGGACGGTGGCCAGCGGGCTGGCCAGCAGGCCGTCCGGGTCGCAGCGGGCCACGCCGATTCGGGCCGATCCAGGGTCGATGCCGAGTCGCACGCCAGTCCTCAAGCGCGAGCTCCGAAGCCCTGCGGTCTCGTTCGCGCAACGGGTTGGCGGCAGCACGGCTTAACCGTACGCCAAGGGATCATGCCATGTCTCTTACAACCGCACGAACCGCCTCAAATGCGCTGGAGATGGCCTGGGCGGCCTGGTCGCCCTGCGGCGCGCCGCCGCCCTGGGCGATGTCGTCACGGCCGCCGCCGCCCCCGCCCAGGACCTGGGCCGCGCTGCGGACCAGCGCCCCGGCGGCCAGGCCCAGCCCCCGGGCGGCCTCGTTGACCGCGACGACGACCGCGGGCCGGTCCGCCGGGACGCCCGCGATCATCACCACGGCGGGCCGCTGCTGCGGGAACCGGCCCCGGACGTCCAGGGCGAGCTTGCGGATGTCGTCCGCGGTCGTGCCGTCCGGGACCTGGTACGCGACCAGCGCGACCGGGCCCACCTCCTCGGCGTGCCCGGCCAGCTCGGCCGCGCCGCCCAGGATCTGCGCGCTGCGCAGCCGGTCCAGGTCACGCTCGGCCTCCCGGACCCGGCTGACCAGCGAGGCGATCCGGTCCGGCAGGTCTTCACGGCGCGTCTTGAGCTGCTCCGTCAGCTGGCTGACCAGGACGCTTTCCCGGGCCAGGTAGCGGAAGGCGTCCGTGCCGACCAGCGCCTCCACGCGGCGCACGCCGGTGCCGATGGACGACTCGCCGAGGATCTTGATCAGCCCGAGCTGGCCGGAGTGCGCCACGTGGGTGCCCCCGCACAGTTCGCGGGAGTAGTCACCGACCTCGACCACGCGGACCTCGTCGCCGTACTTCTCCCCGAACAGGGCGATCGCGCCCATGGACCGCGCCTCGTCGATGGGCGTGACGAACGCCCGGACCGCGAGGTCGTCGATGAGGACCGTGTTGACCTCGTCCTCCACGTCGCGCAGCACGGCCGGCGGGACAGCTCCCGCCGCGGTGAAGTCGAAGCGGAGGCGGCCGGGTGAGTTCTCCGACCCGGCCTGGGCCGCGGCGTCGCCGAGGGCGCCGCGGATCGCCCGGTGCACCATGTGGGTGGCGGTGTGCGAGCGGGAGATGGCCCGGCGGCGCTCGGTGTCGATGTCCGCCTGGGCGGCCGCGCCGACCACCACTTCCCCGGAGGTGACCACGCCCCGGTGCACGATCAGGCCGGGCACGGGGGTCTGCACGTCGCGGACCTCCACCTCGCCGCCGGCCGCGCCGGGGGCGCTGGCCACCCGGATCACCCCGCCGTCCGCGAGCTGGCCGCCGCCCTGGGCGTAGAACGGGGTCCGGTCCAGGATGACCTCGACCTCGGTGCCCACGCCCGCTGCGGGGACGCTCACCCCGCTGGCCAGCAGCCCGGTGACCGTGGCCTCGCCGGAGATCTCGTCGTACCCGGTGAAGACGACCGGCCCGGACTTGGCCAGCAGGCCGGCGAACACGGAGATGTCCGCGTTCCCGGTCTTCTTGTCCAGGGAGTCCTGCTTGGCGCGCTGGCGCTGCTCCGCCATCAGCCGCCGGAAGCCTTCCTCGTCCACCTGGAGGCCCTGCTCGCTGGCCATCTCCAGGGTCAGGTCGATCGGGAAGCCGTAGGTGTCGTGCAGCTGGAAGGCCTGCTCACCTGACAGGGTGGCGGCCCCCCGCCGCTTGCTCTCGCCGACCGCGGCGTCGAAGATCGCCGAGCCGGTCCGCAGCGTGGACAGGAACGTGGCCTCCTCGGCGTCGATCACCCCGAGCACCCGCGGCGCCGCCTCGACCAGCTCCGGGTACAGGTCGGACATGGCGCCCAGCGCGGTTCCGGCCAGCTCGTGCAGGTAGCGGCCCTCGCTGCCGCCGCCGCGCTGCCCGCCGGCCAGCAGCCGGAGGTTGTAGACGCTGCGGCGCAGGATCCGGCGCAGCACGTAGCCGCGTCCCTCGTTGGAGGGCAGCACCCCGTCGGCGACCAGCATGGCCGCGGTCCGCACGTGGTCGGCGACCACCCGCAGGGCCACGTCAACCCGGTGGTCACGGCCGTACTTCTGCTCGGTCAGCTCCGCGGCCCGGTCGAGCACCTTCCACAGCGTGTCGATCTCGTAGATGTTGTCCACGCCCTGCAGGATGGCGGCCATCCGCTCCAGGCCCATGCCGGTGTCGATGTTGCGGGAGGGCAGGTCGCCCAGGATGGGCCAGCCCTCCTTGCCCGCTCCCTCACCGCGCAGGAACTGCATGAAGACGAGGTTCCACACCTCCAGGTAGCGGTCCTCGTCGGCGACCGGGCCGCCCTCGCGCCCGTAGTCGGGTCCCCGGTCGTAGTAGATCTCCGAGCAGGGACCGCACGGGCCGGGCACGCCCATGGACCAGTAGTTGTCCGCCATCCCCCGGCGCTGGATGCGGCTCTCCGGCACGCCGACCACGTCCCGCCAGATCCGGGCGGCCTCGTCGTCGTCGTGGTACACGGTGGCCCACAGCCGGTCCTCGGGGAACCCGAAGCCGCCGTCGCGCTCCGGGGTGGTGAGCAGTTCCCAGGCGAACGGGATGGCCTGGTCCTTGAAGTAGTCACCGAACGAGAAGTTGCCCAGCATCTGGAAGAAGGTGCCGTGCCTGGTGGTCTTGCCGACCTCTTCGATGTCCGGCGTGCGCACGCACTTCTGGCAGCTGGTGGCCCGCTTGAAGGGCGGTTCGACCTGGCCGAGGAAGTACGGCTTGAAGGGCTGCATCCCGGCGTTGACCAGGAGCAGGGTGGGGTCGTCGGCGATCAGGGACGCCGACGGGACCACGGTGTGCCCGCGCTCGGAGAAATAGGTAAGGAAACGGCGGGCGATCTCTGCCGACTCCATCAACGGCCATCCTCTTCATGGTCGGTGCGCCCCTCGAGGGCGGGACGTGAGGTCTGTAGCTGGCGCTGGCGGTAGATGTCCATGCCCTCACGCACATCCCCGGCGAACCGGGCCAGCTCCCGGGCTCGCGGGGCGGGCATGATAACCCGGGCCGCGGCGGTCACCCGGCGGTAGCCGGAGATCCCCACCGCCGCGCCGAGAGAGAGCCAGAACATTCTGCGGATCATGACCGGGCCCCCGAGCGTTCTGCGGAGCGGACCTGGCCCGCTGGGAGCTGTCGGCGGGCGTCGGCGGCCGCCGCCCGCAACTCCGCGGCGTGCCGCACGCCGTACACGAAGGCCGAGACGCGGGCGAGCTTGGTCCCGGAGGTGGCCGCCGCGAGCCGGGCCAGCGGCGCGAGCGCGGTCACCCGGCCAGTGAGTTCGGCCATGCCCGAGGCCACCTGGTCCATGCTCGCGGTGATCTCGTCGGTCCGGTTCAGCTGCCCGGCGGTGGCGTCGATGGTGGCGTGGGCGCGCGCGATCACCGCGTCGCTGTCCTCCCGCAGCCCGGACACGGCCGCGGACGTCTGGGTGATCAGCCTGGCCAGCTTGATCAGCACGTAGACGGCGGCGGCCACCAGGACCGCCCAGCACGCGGCGGCGATGATGACCGCCACCCATACCGCGTTCAGCATGCCTGCTCCTTCATCTGCCTGACCTTATCTCCCAGGCGGCCTTCCTATCGCGCGACTGAACCGGCCGGGCGGCGGGGTTCGGCCGACCGGGAGCCAGCCGGGTCAGGACCGTCCAGGCCGGGCCCGCCTCAGCCGTGCTCGCCCGGGCGCTGCGCCGTCCGGGCCCGGGCCGTCCGGTTGGCTCTGCCCGTCCGGTTGGCTCTGCCCGTCCGGCTGGCTCTGCCCGTCCGGTTGGCTCTGCCCGGCTGGCTGGGCGCGGCCCAGGATCGCCTTGATCCGCTCGGAGCGCTCCGCGTACCGCGCCTCGGCGCCGTGCCGTGACGGCTCATAGTAGGTGCGGCTGGCCAGTGAGTCCGGTGCGTACTGCTGGGTGACCACGCCCTCGGCGTAGTCATGCGGATAGGCGTAGTCCTGGCCGTGGCCGAGCCGGGCCGCTCCCGGGTAGTGCGCGTCCCGCAGGTGCGCGGGCACCGGCCCGGCCATCCCGGCCCGGATGTCCGCGGCGGCCGCCCCGATCGCCTTGATCACGGAATTGGACTTCGGGGCCAGGGCCAGGTGGATGGTGGCCTGGGTCAGGTTGATCCGGGCCTCGGGCAGGCCGACGAACTCGACGGCCTGGGCCGCGGCGACCGCCACGCCCAGCGCGGACGGGTCGGCCATCCCGACGTCCTCGCTGGCGTGCACGATCAGCCGCCGGGCGATGAACCGGGCGTCCTCGCCGGCCTCGATCATCCGGGCCAGGTAATGGACCGCGGCGTCGGCGTCACTGCCCCGGATGCTCTTGATGAACGCGCTGATCACGTCGTAGTGCTGGTCGCCGGCGCGGTCGTAGCGGACCGCGGCGCGGTCCACCGCCCGCTCCAGCACGTCGACGTCGATGGTGGCGCCCTCGCCCAGGCCGAGCGCGGCGGACTCCAGGTAGGTGAGCGCCCGCCGGGCGTCGCCGCTGGCCAGCCGGATCAGGTGGTCCAGGGCCTTGTCGTCGAGGCTGACCGAGCCGCCCAGGCCGCGCTCGTCGGCCAGCGCGCGGCTGATCACCGCGCGCATGTCGTCGTCGCTGAGCGGCTCCAGGGTGAGCAGCAGCGACCGGGACAGCAGCGGCCCGACCACGGAGAACGACGGGTTCTCGGTGGTGGCGCCGATGAACGAGACCCACCGGTTCTCCACGGCGGGCAGCAGGGCGTCCTGCTGGGCCTTGTTGAAGCGGTGCACCTCGTCGATGAACAGCACCGTCTGGGTACCGGACAGGCCCAGCTCGCGCCGGGCGTTCTCGATCGCCGCGCGCACGTCCTTGACGCCCGCGGTGACCGCGGACAGCTCGGTGAAGCGCCTGCTGGTGACCTGGCTGATGACGTGGGCCAGGGTGGTCTTGCCGGTGCCCGGCGGGCCCCACAGCACCACGGACATGCCCGCGTCGTTCTCGGCCAGCTTGCGCAGCGGCGTCCCCGCACCGGTCAGGTGCCGCTGGCCGACCACCTCGTCCAGGGTGCGCGGGCGCATCCGCACCGCGAGCGGGGCCGCCGCCCGCGCCGCTTCTTCCCCGGCCGCGTCGAACAGGCTGTCCGCCTGGCCGCCGTCGGCGCTGCCTGCCCGTACCACACCCCGACACTATCCGTCAGCCCGGCATGGCCCGCACAGCGCCGGGGCCAGGTGCCCGGAGCCGCCCGTCCGGGCCGGGCGCCGCGGCCCGGCGGCCAGGTTCCGGGCGGCCAGGTTCCGGGCGTCAGGGCCGGGCGGCCAGGTTCCGCGGGTCGGGATCCGGGGTCTCGCCGCCCGGCGGCACGACGACGTCGATGCCCGCCTCCCGCCGCTGCTCGGGAGTGATCGGCGTGGGCGCCCCGGTGAGCGGGTCGGCGCCGGACGCCGCCTTGGGGAAGGCGATCACGTCGCGGATCGTGTCGCGCATGGCCAGCAGCATGATCAGGCGGTCCCAGCCGAACGCGATGCCGCCGTGCGGGGGCGGCCCGTAGCGCAGCGCGTCGAGCAGGAAGCCGAACTGCGACCTGGCCTCCTCCCGGGACAGCCCGATGACGTCGAACACCTTCTGCTGCATGGCGGGCCGGTGGATACGGATCGAGCCGCCGCCGATCTCGTTGCCGTTGCAGACCAGGTCGTAGGCGTCCGCCAGGGCGCCCGCCCGGCTCGTCGGCGAACTTGTCCGCCCACTCCGGCAGCGGCGCGGTGAACGGGTGGTGCACGGCGGTCCAGCCGCCCGACCCGTCCTCCTCGAACATCGGCGCGTCGACCACCCAGGTGAAGGCCCAGGCGTCGGGGTCGATGAGGTCCAGCCGGTGGCCGATCTCCAGCCGGGCCGCGCCGAGCAGGGACCGGGCCTGCTGCGGCGGCCCGGCCGCGAAGAACACCGCGTCGCCGGGGCCGGCCGCCACGGCGGCGGACAGCCCGGCGCGCTCCTCCGCCGACAGGTGCTTGGCCACCGGGCCGGAGTCGGCGACCTCGCCCGAGGCGCCGATCAGCACGTAGGCGAGCCCGCGCGCTCCCCGGGCCTTGGCCCAGTCCTGCCAGTTGTCCAGTTCCCGGCGGGTCTGGCTGGCGCCGCCGGGCATCACGACCGCCCCCACGTACGCGGCCTGGAAGACCCGGAACGAGGACTGCGCGAAGTAACTGGTCAGGTCGGTGAGTTCCAGGCCGAAGCGCAGGTCGGGCTTGTCGGAGCCGAACCGCGCCATGGCGTCCGCGTAGGTCATCTGCGGGATGGGGCGCGGGATCTGGTAGCCCACGACCTCCGACCACAGCCGGCTGACCAGGTCCTCGGCGACCTCGACGACGTCTTCCCGGGTGATGAAGCTCATCTCGATGTCGATCTGGGTGAACTCGGGCTGCCGGTCGGCCCGGAAGTCCTCGTCCCGGAAACAGCGGGCCAGCTGCCAGTACCGCTCCATGCCGCCGACCATCAGCAGCTGCTTGAACAGCTGCGGCGACTGGGGCAGCGCGTACCAGTGACCGGGACGCAGCCGCACCGGCACCAGGAAGTCCCGGGCCCCTTCCGGCGTGGACCGGGTCAGGTCCGGCGTCTCCACGTACACGAACCGGTGGCTGCGCAGCACGTCGGTCACGAAGTAGGTGGCCTCGGAGCGGACGCGCAGCGCCGCGGCGGTCTCCGGGCGGCGCATGTCCAGGTAGCGGTAGCGCAGCCGGGTCTCCTCGTTCAGGTCGCCGGCCCCGTCGATCGGGAAGGGCAGCGGGTCGGACTCGCCGAGCACCTCCAGCTCGTCCGCGGCCACCTCGACGTCGCCGGTGGGCAGCTCGGGGTTCTCGTTGCCCTCCGGCCTGCGGCGTACCAGGCCGGTGACCTTCACGCAGAACTCGGCCCGCAGCGCGTGCGCGGGCGCGTCCTCGCCCTCGTCCCGGAACACGACCTGGACGATCCCGCTGGCGTCGCGCAGGTCGATGAAGGTGACCCCGCCGTGGTCACGGCGGCGGGCCACCCAGCCCGCCAGGGTCACCGTCTGGCCGTCCTGCTCGGCGCGCAGCGTGCCCGCCTCATGGGTTCGGATCATTTCCTGCTCAGCCTCTCCGTTACAGCCCCGTCGATCGTCCCGGCTCGCCCAGCCCGGTATTTCGTTCCAGCGCGACCAGGAACTGATTGCTGGCCCGCTCGACGCCGATGGTCGTCTGCGGGCCGTGGCCGGGCAGCACCCGCGTCTCGTCCGGCAGGGTCAGGCAGACCCGGGCCAGGCTGTCCATCATGGCGGCGGTGTCGCCGCCAGGCAGGTCGGTCCGCCCGATCGACCCGGCGAACAGCAGGTCCCCGGAGAACATGACGGCCGGGTCGGAGCGGAACACCACGGACCCCGGGGTGTGCCCGGGCGCGTGGCCGACCGTGATCTCCAGGCCGGCCAGGTTCAGCACGGTCCCGTCGGCCAGCTCCCGGACGTCGTCCGGCTCAGTGAACTCCAGGCCCCCGAACAGCTGCTGGCCCGCGCCCAGGGGCAGGCCCCGGGCCGGGTCGGAGAGCAGCGCCCGGTCGTCGGGGTGGATGTAGGCCGGAATGCCGCGCGCCCCGCACACTGGCGCCACCGACCACACGTGGTCGATGTGGCCGTGGGTGAGCAGCACCGCGACCGGCTTCAGCCGGTGGTCGGCGACGACTTCCGCGATCGTGCCGGCCGCGTCTTCCCCGGGGTCGATGATCACGCACTCCGCGCCGGGTTCCGGGGCCACCAGGTAGCAATTGGCGGCGAAGGAACCAGCCGGAAACCCGGTAATCAGCACGGGGTGACCTCCTTCGGGCGTTCGGGACAGAGGGCGGACTCACGGGTCAACTTCCCCGCTACAGGCTACCGATCTGCTCAGCCCAGCCGCGAACCGATAACAGCGGCGTCACGACCTCACGGGTGCCGGTACCATTCGCGAAGTTTCGCTGGTAAGCAGGCAACAGGCAGCCAGGAGGAAACGGATCGGTGAGCGGTAAGAAGGAGCGGCAGCGCAAGCTGGCCCGGGAACGCATGCTGCGCCAGCAGACGCGGCGCGCCGAACGGGACAGGAAGACACGCCAGATCACGATAGTGGCCGTGATCTGCTGCGTGGTTGTCGGGCTGGGCGTGGGCGGCTACTTCCTGTTCGCCGGCCCGGGCAGCAGCAAGGCCGCGGCCGTGTCCGCGACGTCGTCGGCTACGCCGTCCAGCCTCAGCCTCCGCCTCCGCCTCCACCCAGGCGGAACCCGCGACCAGCTGTAGCTACCTGCCCAACGGGACCGCCGCCCGGAACGTGGGCCTGCCGCCAGCCAAACCCGACGACAAGGCGAGCTACCAGGCCACGATCCACACCAACCGGGGCGACGTGGTCATCGACCTGCTGAACAGCAAGGCCACCTGCACGGTCAACTCCTTCGTGTACCTGGCGGCGAAGAACTACTTCAACAACACGCACTGCCACCGGCTGACCACCATCGATCCGTTCGTGTTGCAGTGCGGCGATCCGACCGGGACCGGCAGCGGCGGCCCCGGCTACAAGTTCGCTAACGAGAACCTGGCCGGGGCCAAGTACACCCAGGGCACGGTGGCGATGGCGAACTCCGGCCCCAATACCAACGGCAGCCAGTTCTTCATCGTGTACAAGAACTCGACCCTGATGCCCAACTACACACCGTTCGGCGAGGTCGTCAAAGGACTCGGGATCGTCCAGAATGTGGCCAAGGCGGGTAGTAACAACGCCAATGGGGCCGGGGATGGGCACCCGAAGGAGAAAGTCGTCATCGAAAGCGTCACCATCAAGAAGACCTGAGCCTGGCAACGCCGCCAGGATCCAGGGCTGAGCAGGAGGTTAGCGGTGACTACCGCCAACGATCCGTGGGGCAGGGTAGCTGACGACGGCACGGTTTACGTGCGTGCCGGCGGGAGCGAGCGGGTGGTTGGCTCATGGCAGGCGGGCAGCCCGGACGAGGCACTCGCCTTCTACCGCCGCAAGTACGAGGGCCTGGAGACCGAGGTCACGCTGCTGGAGCAGCGCATCTCCACCACCGACCTGTCCCCCGGCAGCGCCCGGGCCACCATCGACCGGCTGCTGGAGGCGGTGGCCACGGCCAACGCGGTCGGTGACCTCGACTCGCTGCACGCCCGGCTCGAGGCCCTGACCGGCCAGGTGGACAGCCGCCGCGAAGAGGTCAAGGCCGCCCGTGAGCAGGCCCGGGTCGAGGCCCGGACGTACAAGGAGCGCATCGTCGCCGAGGCCGAGCAGATCGCGGCCGAGGCCACCCACTGGAAGATCAGCGGGGAGCGGATGCGCCAGCTCCTCGAGGAGTGGAAGGCCGCGCCGCGGGCCGACCGGGCGGTGGAGACCGCGCTGTGGAAGCGGCTGTCGGCCGCGCGGAACGCGTTCGCCAAGCGGCGCAAGGCCTATTTCTCGGGGCTGGAAGAGGAGCGCGAGGAAGCCAAGTCCCGCAAGGAGAAGCTGGTCGTGGA
Source organism: uncultured Actinomycetes bacterium (assembly GCA_963844695.1). GTDB lineage: Bacteria > Actinomycetota > Actinomycetes > Streptosporangiales > Streptosporangiaceae > RYN-230. Next base: position 61,461 of record CAWJPL010000037.1, on the reverse strand, counting down.
GGCGGAGGCGCTGGCCGGGTCCACCGACTGGGGACCCACCGCCGCGGCGTACCGGGACCTGATGCGCTCCTGGAAGGCGGCGGGCCGGGCGGGACGCACCGACGAGGAGGAGCTCTGGGGCCGGTTCAAGGCCGCCCAGGACCAGTTCTTCGCCGAGCGGTCCAACGTGTTCTCGGCCAAGGAGAACGAGCTGCGCGAGCACGCCGCGGTGAAGTCCGCGCTGCTGGAGGAGGCCGGCCAGCTGGTCCCGGTGACCAACGTGCGGACCGCCCGGGTCGCGCTGCGCTCCATCCAGGAACGCTGGGAGCAGGCCGGCTCGGTCCCCCGCGAGGCGCACGACCGCCTGGAGCAGGGCCTGCGCCGGGTCGAGGACGCGGTCCGCAAGGCCGAGGACACGCAGTGGCGCCGCTCCAACCCCGAGGCGCTGGCCCGGGCCCAGGGCACCGTGGAGCAGATCCGCACCGCGCTGGCCAGCCTGGAGGAGCGGCGGGCCAAGGCCGAGCAGCGCGGCGACACCCGCGCCGCCACCGAGGCCACCGAGGCCATCGCCGCCCGCCAGTCCTGGCTGGAAGAAGCCGAACGCACCCTCGCGGAGCTGTCGGGCTAGCTCGTGATGCGGTAGACGTCGTAGACGCCGTCGATGGCGCGGACCGCGCGGAGGACGTGGCCGAGGTGCTTCGGGTCGCCCATCTCGAAGGTGAACCGGCTGACTGCGACCCGGTCCCTGGTCGTGGTGACCGAGGCGGACAGGATGTTGACGTGCTGGTCGGAGATGGTCCGGGTCACGTCGGAGAGCAGGCCGGTCCGGTCCAGCGCCTCGACCTGGATGGCCACCAGGAACAGCGAGTCCTCCGTCGGCGACCAGCGCACCGCCACCAGCCGCTCGGGCTGTGAGTCGAGCAGGTGGCGCAGGTTCAGGCAGTCCGCCCGGTGCACCGACACCCCGTGGCCCCGGGTGATGAACCCGGTGATCTCGTCGCCGGGCACCGGGGTACAGCACTTGGACAGCCGGGCCCACACGTCGGAGGAGCCTTCCACCACGACCCCGGAGTCACCGAGCGGGCGGGTGGATATCGGCCGGGTGGGCAGGGTCGCCTCGGCCAGGTCCTCCTGGGCGCCCGCCATCCCGCCGGCCGACTGGACCAGCTTGGCCGCCACCGACTGCGCGCTGACGTGCCCTTCCCCCACCGCGGCGTACAGCGCGGACAGGTCCGGGTAGTGCAGTTCGGTCGCGATGGCGACCAGCGCGTCGCCGGTGGCCAGGCGCTGCAGCGGCAGGCCGTGCTTGCGCATGGCCCGGGCGATGGCGGTCTTGCCGGTCTCGGTCGCGGCTTCCCGGCGCTCCTTGGAGAACCAGTGCCGGATCTTGTTGCGGGCCCGCGCGCTCTTGACGAACTGCAGCCAGTCGCGGCTCGGCCCGGCGTCCTGGGCCTTGGAGGTGAAGATCTCGACGGTGTCGCCGTTGTCCAGGGCGCTCTCCAGCGCCACCAGGCGGCCGTTGACCCTGGCCCCGATGGTGCGGTGCCCCACCTCGGTGTGGATCGCGTAGGCGAAGTCCACCGGCGTGGCCCCCTGCGGCAGCGCGATGACCTCGCCCCGCGGGGTGAACACGTAGACCTCGGCGGCCCCGAGGTCGAACCGGAGCGACTCCAGGAACTCGGCCGGGTCCGCCGTCTCGCGCTGCCAGTCCACCAGCTGGCGCAGCCAGGCCATGTCGCCGGCGCCGTCCCGGCCCCCCCGGCCGCTGCCGGCCACCTCTTCCTTGTACTTCCAGTGCGCGGCCACGCCGTACTCCGCGCGCCGGTGCATGCCCCACGTCCTGATCTGCAGCTCGACCGGCTTGCCGCCGGGGCCGATCACGGTCGTGTGCAGCGACTGGTACATGTTGAACTTGGGCATCGCGATGTAGTCCTTGAACCGCCCGGGAACGGGGTTCCACCGGGCGTGCACGGTGCCGAGCGCGGCGTAGCAGTCGCGGACGGAGTCCACCAGGACGCGGATGCCCACCAGGTCGTAGATGTCGTCGAAGCCCACGTTGCGGGCGATCATCTTCTGGTAGACGGAGTAGTAGTGCTTGGGACGGCCGGTCACCCGCGCCTTGACCTTGGCTTCCCGCAGGTCGGTGGAGACGTCCTCGATGACCTCCTGGAGGAAGACGTCGCGGCGCGGGGCGCGCTCGGAGACCAGCCGGGCGATCTCGTCGTACCGCTTGGGGTACAGCGTCGCGAAGGCCAGGTCCTCCAGTTCCCACTTGATGGTGTTCATGCCCAGCCGGTGGGCGAGCGGCGCGAAGATCTCCAGCACCTCGCGCGACTTGCGCTCCTGCTTGGCCCGGGGGAGATAGCGCAGCGTGCGCATGTTGTGCAGCCGGTCGGCGAGCTTGATGACCAGGACCCTGATGTCCCGGGACATCGCGACCACCATCTTGCGCACGGTCTCGGCCTCGGCGACCTCGCCGTACTTGACCTTGTCCAGCTTGGTGACCCCGTCCACCAGGGCCGCGATCTCGTCCCCGAAGTCGGCCCGCAGCTGGTCGAGGGCGTAGTCGGTGTCCTCCACCGTGTCGTGCAGCAGGGCGGCGCACAGGGTCTCGTGGTTCATCCCCAGCTCGGCCAGGATGGTGGCCACGGCGAGCGGATGGGTGATGTACGGGTCGCCGCTCTTGCGCTTCTGCCCGTGGTGCCAGTGCGCGGCCACGTCGTAGGCGTGCTCGATCAGCCGGACGTCCGCCTTGGGGTGGGTCGCGCGGACCGTTTTGATCATCGGCTCGAGCACGGGGTTGATCCCGCCGCCCCGCGTCGCCCCGAGCCGGGCCAGCCGGCGTGCGGCCCGTCCCGACCCCGCGCCGCGCCCGGCTCCCGCGCCCCTGCCGGTGGGCGGGGTCCGGCCGTTGACCGACCGGGACCCAGGGGCCGGGGCGGTCTCGTCGGCTGCGCTCTCCTGGCCGGTGCTCTCCTGGCCCGTGCCCTGCTGGTCGGGGTCCGGCTCAGCCGGGCCTGCCTCGGCGGGGGGCAGCGCTACGGTGTCCTCCGCCGCCGCGCCGGGCGGGCTCGGGTGGGCATGAGTGGCTCCGGCTCCGGCACCGCCGGTCGTTGCCACGTCCCCGGCCACAGCACTCCTCACGTCCACCTAGAACAACATTCTATCGGCGGAAGTTCCGGAAGGTGCCGAGCTCAGCCCTAGTCACACCACCAGCAGTGACCGGATGGCGGCGTCCGGCAGCCGGGACCGCCCGTTGAGGAAGCTCAATTCCATGATCACCGCGATCGCGGCGACCTCGCCGCCCGCCTTGCGGACCAGTTCCGCGGTGGCCGAGCCGGTCCCCCCGGTGGCCAGCACGTCGTCCACGACGAGCACCCGCTCCCCCGGGGCGAACGCGTCCTGGTGCACCTCGACGGTGGCGCTGCCGTACTCCAGGTCGTAGCTCTGGGCGTAGATGGGCCCGGGCAGCTTGCCTGCCTTGCGCACCGGCACGAAACCCGCCCCGAGCGCGATCGCGACGGGCGCGGCCAGGATGAACCCGCGGGCCTCGATCCCGGCCACCTTGTCCACCCCGTCGTAGCCGCTGGCCAGCGCGCTCACCACCGCGGCGAACGCGGCCCCGTCGGCCAGCAGCGGGGTGATGTCCTTGAACGTCACCCCGGGCTGCGGGTAGTCGGCGACGTCCCGGATCCGGGACCTGATCAGCTCCGCGATGTCGCTGCCGCTGGCCGCGGGCGGCACCATCTAACGCCGCTTCTTCTTGCCGCCGGGGCGGCGTTTGGCGGAGGTGGACCGGCGGGGCTGCTGCCTCGGGCCGGGACGGCTGCCAGGAGCCGGGCGCGCCGCCCGCCCCGCGGGACCCGGTCCTCGCCGGCCCCCGAGTCCACGGCGTCCGTGTCCGGGCCCGGGACGTCTGCGTCAGGGATGTCCCCGTCGGGGGCTTCCGTGTCGTCGTCGAGCACGGTGGCCGACCCGGCCACCGCGGCCGCGCCCGCCGCGGCGCCCGCACCCGCCACGGTGGGACGGGACGCCTTCGCTTCGGCCCGCTTGGCGGCCCGGCCGCCGGAGGCCCGCAGCGCCACCCGCTTGGCCAGCGCCTTGTACTGGGGGTCGCGCTCCTTGAGGTCCGCCAGCACCGGGGTGGCGATGAAGATGGAGGAGTAGGTACCGGACAGCATGCCGACGAACAGCACCAGGGCCAGGTCGTTCAGCTCGCCGGCGCCCAGCAGCCCGCCGCCGATGAACAGGATCGCCGCGACCGGCAGCAGCGCGATGATCGAGGTGTTGATGGACCGCACCAGGGTCTGGTTGAGGGCCAGGTTGGCGGCCTGGCTGTAGGTACTGCGGGCCGATCCGAGCAGGCCGGCGGTATTCTCCCGGACCTTGTCGAAGACGACCACCGTGTCGTAGAGCGAGTAGCCCAGGATCGTCAGCAGCCCGATCACGGTGGCCGGGGCGACCTGGAACCCGGCCAGCGCGTAGATGCCGATGGTGATCACGATGTCGTGCACCAGCGCGATCAGGGCGGCCAGCGCCATCCGCCACTCGAACGCGATGGACAGGTAGATGACGATCACGATGAGGAAGGCGATCAGCGCCTGCAGGGCCTTCTGCGAGATCTGCGACCCCCAGCTGGCCCCCACGAAGTTGACGCTGATCTGGCTCTGCGGGACGCCCAGCTCGCGGGACAGCGTGGACTGGACCTGCTGCCCCTGGGAGTAGTCCAGCTTGCCCGTCTGGACCTGCCAGGTGGCGCTGGTCCCGCTCCCGACGTGCTGGACGATGGCGCCCTCGCCGTCGCCGGTGTCGCCGACCGCGTTCTGCACCTGCATCAGCGAGGTGGCCGAGGTGGCCGGGAACTGGATGACCGACCCGCCCTTGAAGTCCACGCTGAAGTTGAGCCCGCGGGCGAACAGCCCGACCAGGCTGAGCACCAGGATCAGCCCGGAGATCGAGTACCAGAGCTTCTGGCGGCCCGACGAAGTCGAAGGAGACCTCGCCGCGGTACAGGCGGCCGCCGACGTTGCCGAGCCGCGACATCATGCCTCCTTCGACGGGGCGCCGGCGCGCACCCGGACGGTCCTGGTGGATCGCCACGGTGTCCGCGCGCCCAGCCGGGCGGGATCGAGACCGGAGTATCGGTGGCCCTGGCCGAAGAACTTGGTCCGGGCCAGCAGGGTGATCATCGGCTTGGTGAACAGGAAGACCACCACGACGTCGATGATCGTGGTCAGGCCGAGGGTGAAGGCGAAGCCCTTGACCTCACCGATGGAGAAGTACCACAGCAGCGCCGCGGCCAGGAACGACACGGTGTCGGAGACCAGCACCGTGCGCCGGGCCCGTTTCCAGCCGCGTTCCACCGCGGTGCGCAGCGTCCGGCCGTCGCGGACCTCGTCACGCAGCCGTTCGAAGAACACCACGAACGAGTCCGCGGTGATGCCGATGGCCACGATCAGGCCGGCCACGCCGGACAGTTCCAGCGCGAAGTTCTGGTACTTGCCGAGCAGGATGATCGCCTCGAAGACCAGGACCGCCGCGATGACCAGGCTGGAGACCGCCACGATGGCCAGGCCCCGGTAGTACAGCAGGCAGTAGAGCACGACCAGCAGAAGGCCGATGGCGCCCGCGAGCAGGCCGGCGTGGAGCTGGTCGCTGCCCAGCGAGGGCGAGATCGAGTTGACGGACTCCTTGGTGAACGTCAGCGGCAGCGCGCCGTAGTTCAGCACGTTGGCCAGGTAGGTGGCCTGGCTCTGGCTGAAGCTGCCGGTGATCTGCGCCGACCCGCCGGTGATCGCGCCCTGGATCACCGGGAACGAGATCACCTTGCCGTCCAGCACCACGGCCAGCTGATCCAGCGCCGACTGCGCCCCGTACTTGCTGAACATCTGCTCGGTGATCTTCCCGAACGCCGCGCCGCCCGCGGAGTTGAAGTTCAGGTTGGTCTGCCAGTCCACGGACGTGGTGGACTGGGTGGCGTTGGCCGACTTGATGTCCTTGCCGAGGACGTGGGCCTTGTCCAGGACGAACTTGTAGGTGACCCCACTCAGGGAGCCGCACGAGACGGTCTGGATGTTGGGGTTGTTGTACTGCTCGTTGGTGTAGCCGACCTGCTGCTTCCAGTTCGGGTTGGCGCAGTTGAGCTTGTTGAACTGGGCTTTCACCGGCGCGCTGACCAGGGCGGCGTTCCCGCTGGCCCCGGCCACGGTGGAGACGCCGGAGCTGCTGGCCGGCGGCGGGGTGGCGGACGCGCTGGCCGACGGGCTCGCGCCGCCCGAGGCGCTCGCCGAGGGCGACGGGGTGGCGGACGCCTTGGCGCGGGCCGCGGTCAGGTGATGAGACCGGCTCGCCATCTCCTTCGCCGCCGCCCCGCCCGCCGCCGCCTCGGCCCAGGGCCCCGGTCTTGGCGGATGAGCTGGCCGACGCGGACGCCGTCGGCGACGGGCTGGCCTTGGCTGAGGCGCTGGTGGACGGGGTAGCCGACGGCGACCCGCTGGCCGACGGGGCCGGCGTGGGCGTGGTCGCAGGCGCCGTGGTGGCGCCCTTGTTCGGCGCCTCCAGGAGCACCTCGCGGAACAGCAGCTGGGCCGTCGTCCCGACCAGGTTCACCACCTTCTGGCTGCCCGCCCCGGGCACGGCGACGTTGATGATGTCGCTGCCCTGCTGCTGGACCTGCGCTTCGGTGAAGCCCGCGCCGTTGACCCGGTTGGCCATGATGTTCTTGGCCTGGGTCATGTCCGCCGCGAACTGCGCGCTGGATACCCCCTTGGGCGCCTCGGCTTTCAGCGCCACCGTGGTGCCGCTGGTCAGGTCCAGACCCAGCTTGACCTTGAAGTCCTTGCCCCAGTGCCCGGGCGAGCCGATGTTGCCGCCCACGATGGCCAGGAACATCAGCACGATCACCGCGGCCAGGACGGCCAGCGCCCGGCCGGGCCGGGAAACGTTACCGCTAGGGGGAGCCAATTCTCGTCTGTCCTTCGGTTCGCGTGTCCCCCGGCCCGACGCTGGGCGCGGGGCAGGCGGCTAGTCCGCCGTGCGCTCGTCGTGAGCCGGGTGGTCAGCGGCGCTGGCCGGGCTGGAGCCGTTCTGGTGCTCGGTGCCGTTCGGGTGCTCGGTGCTGGTCACCGGGCCGTCCGCAGGTACCTCGCTGGACACATCCTCCGGAGCGTCGTCCTGCTCATGGAACGTCGCGTCCGCCGCATCAGTTCCGACCATGCCGTCATCGTCCGGCAGGACGTCCAGCACGGCCCGGCGCAGGAACCGGATCTGCACGCCGGGTGCCACTTCCAGCAGCACGTCGTCAGCGTCGGCCTCGACGACGGTGGCGTACATGCCCGCCGTGGTGCGAACCCGCTGGCCCGGCTGGACCTGGTTCTGCATCTGCTGAGCCGCGCGCTGCTTGTTCCGCTGTGGCCTGATCATGACGAAGTAGAGCAGCCCGAACAGCACCACGATGACGATCAGGAACGTGTATGAGCCGCCACCGCTACTGCTTGCTGCAAGATGCATGTGCCCCATCGCGGGGTTTCCTTCCAGTTGATGTACTGTGCCTGGCCGCGCGCCAGGCCTTTCGGCAGGCTGGGCCGGAAATCTGTGGCCATCCGGGCAGCGGTTGACCAACTGCCGAAGTGTAGCGGCGCGCGGGCAGCGCACCAACAGGCTACGGCTTCTGGCGACTGATCGTGACATCCCCGCGACCATTTCGGGCCGGACCGGGCGCCACCGGGCCTGGTCCGCCGCAGGTCACTCGAACAGGCTGCCCGGCAGGGCCAGCCCAGGCGGCTCCGGCGGGTCCAGCCCCAGGTGCTGCCAGGCCGCCGGGGTGGCCACCCGCCCGCGCGGGGTCCGGCTCATCAGGCCCCGCCGGACCAGGAACGGCTCGGCGACCACCTCCACCGTCTCGGCCTCCTCGCCCACCGCCACGGCCAGGGTGGACAAGCCGACCGGGCCCCCGCCGAACGTGGCGACCAGGGCGCTGAGCACCGCGCGGTCCAGCCGGTCCAGGCCCTCCTCGTCCACCTCGTACAGCTCCAGGGCGGCGCGGGCCAGGTCACGGGTCACCACGCCGTCGGCGCGCACCTCGGCGTAGTCGCGGACCCGGCGCAGCAGCCGGTTGGCGATCCGCGGGGTGCCCCGGGACCGCCCGGCGATCTCGTCCGCGCCGTCGTCGCGCAGCGCGACCCCGAGCAGGTCGGCTGACCGGCGGACGATGATCTCCAGCTCGGCTGGCTCGTAGAAGTCGAGGCGCGCGGTGAAGCCGAACCGGTCGCGCAGCGGGGCGGGCAGCAGCCCGGCCCGGGTGGTGGCGCCGACCAGGGTGAACGGGGCGATCTCCAGCGGGATCGCGGTCGCGCCTGGTCCCTTGCCGACCACGACGTCGACCCGGAAGTCCTCCATGGCCAGGTAGAGCATCTCCTCGGCCGGGCGGGCCAGCCGGTGGATCTCGTCGATGAACACCACGTCCCGCTCCCCCAGCGTGGACAAGATGGCGGCCAGGTCTCCGGCCCGCTCGATGGCCGGCCCGCTGGTGATCCGCAACGGCGCGCCCAGCTCCGCCGCGATGATCATCGCGAACGTGGTCTTGCCCAGGCCCGGCGGCCCGGACAGCAGCACGTGGTCGGGGGCGCGGCCGCGCCGCAGCGCGCCCTCCAGCACCAGGGACAGCTGCTCGCGGACCCGGTTCTGGCCGATGACCTCGGCGAGCCGTTTGGGCCGCAGCGCTCCTTCGATGGCCCGTTCGTCCGCGTCGGCCAGCGGCGAGACCAGGCGCTCCCGCTCCGCGGCGGCGGCCAGGGCCTGCTCTTCCGCGGCGGCCAGGGCCCGCTCGGCGGCTGAGGGCTGCGCCTCTTCCTGCGCGTCCCCTGCGGCGGAATGGGCGCCCCGGCCCGGGCCCGGGCCGGTCATGTGCGGCTCAGCTTGCGCAGCGCGGCCCGCAGCGCGACGGACACGTCCACTGCGGCCCCGTCCGGCCCGCCCGTCCCGGCCGGGCTGACGGCCAGGTCGGCGGCGACCGCGGCGATGGCCTCCTCGGCGTCCCGGGCGGACCAGCCCAGGTTGACCAGGCCAGCGCGGACCTGATCACGCCAGAGCGCGGCGCCGCCGGCGGCCGGGCCGGTCCCGGGCGGCGGCCCCATGACCCCGGCCGGGGCGGCGGGCGAGCCCAGCCGCCCGGCCAGTTCCAGCACGATCCGCTGCGCGCCCTTGCGGCCGATGCCCGGCACCCGGGTCAGCGCGGCCACGTCCTCCGCGGCGATGGCCTGGCGCAGGCCGTCCGGGCTGAACGAGGCCAGCATGGCCAGCGCGAGCCGCGGTCCTATCCCGCTGGCCGTCTGCACCAGCTCGAACACGTCCCGCTCGTCGTCACTGGCGAACCCGTACAAGGTCAGCGCGTCCTCCCGGACCACCAGGGAGGTGGCGACCCGGGCCCGCTCGCCGGTGCGCAGCGCGGCCAGCGTGCCGGGCGTGGCCTGGACCAGCAGCCCCACCCCGCCGACCTCGATCACCGCCCCCTCCGGGGCGATGGCACAGACCAGTCCGTCCAGATGGGCAATCACCGGAGGCCTCCTGCGGGCGTACGGCGCGGAGCGGGAGCCGCCTGGCGGGCGGCGAGCGCGGCGGATACCAGCCGGGTCTGCGGGCCGCGCCACAGATGGCAGATGGCCAGGGCCAGGGCGTCCGCGGTGTCGGCGGGCTTGGGCGGGTCGTCCAGCCGGAGCAGCCGCATCACCATCGTCGTCACCTGGGCCTTGTCCGCCCGCCCGCTCCCGGTCACCGCGGCCTTCACCTCGCTCGGTGTGTGCAGCGCGACCGGCAGGCCGCGCCGCGCCGCGCACAGGACCGCCACCGCGCCCGCCTGCGCGGTACCCATCACCGTCCGCACGTTGTGCTGGCTGAACACGCGCTCCACGGCCACCGCGTCCGGGTGGTGCTCGGCCAGCCAGGAGTCGATCTCCGCTTCCAGGGCCAGCAGCCGGGCCGCGATGTCCGCGGTGGGCGGGGTCCGCGCCACGCCCGCGGCGACCAGGCCAGGCGGCCGGCCGGCGACACCCTCCACCACGCCAAGCCCGCACCGGGTCAGTCCCGGATCGACGCCGAGCACCCGCATTTGCGCTCCATCCCGGCCGACCCGGCCGATCCGGGCTCTCACGAACACGTGTTCGGTCGGGTCTGACCTTACCGGCCCGGATCGCCCGGCGCGCTCAGCAGGCCCGGCGTGTCGTCATTCCCGCCGGGCCAGAAGAACGGCGGCTCAGAAGAATTCGAGCATGAACGGGTCGGCCCCGAACGCGGCGTCCAGCGCGGCGTCGGCGCCGGGGTCACCACCGGCCGCCAGCCCGGCCCGGCGCAGGGTGGCCAGCGGCGTCCCCCCGTACAGCGCGGCGAACCCGCGCGGTCCCAGGGTCAGCGCGGCGGGATCCTGGCTCGTGCCGCCCGGCCCGGGGCCAGCTGGTGCAGACCGGCCGGGTCCCGGCCCGGCCGGGGTGAGGACGCCCTTGCTGCCGCCCACGTCCAGCGTCCACCAGCCGTCGTGGGCCGGCCGGTCCGGGTCGGCCAGCCGGAGCACCGCGCTGACCTCGACCCCGGGCGGGAAGCCCCGGCCGGCCACGGCCCCGGCCGCGTCCACCACCCGGAGCATCCAGGCCGTCCGCCCGGCCTGGCTCACGTCCGGGTCGGTGGTCAGCCACTGCACCGGGTCGGCGGGACCGACGGTGGCCTGGACCGTGCTGGCGATGGAGGAATGCGAGGCCACGACGCCCCAGATGGCCCGGGTGGCCGCGGCCGAGCCGGCGATGACCCGCTCCACCCGGAGTTCGTCGTTGCCGTGCTGCCAGCGGTAGGAAAGGAACCCGTCCGGCGCCAGGTAGGCGAAGCGCTGCTCGTCGCTGAGCCAGCGGGCCGTGGCCGCCTCGTCCGTGGTGTTCGGGCCGCAGTCACGCAGGGCCTGGTGCACGCGGCCGACGGTGGCGAGCACGTCGGCGCTGTCGCGGGGCCCGCACCGGCGCATCCGCGTGTCCGGGGCGGCGGGCGGTGCGGCTGTTCCCAGGGCCGGCCGGAGCAGGGACGCGTCGGGGGCGACCAGCGAGCGCAGCGAGCGAGCCGGGATCTTCACCTGGCTCAGCCCGCCCGCGATCTCCCAGCCCAGGGACCGGTACAGCGCGAGGGTGGCAGGGTACAGCGTGGAGATCGGGAAACCGCGCTCCCCGATCAGCGCGAGCAGGGCGCGCATCAGGGCCCGCCCGGTGCCGCGCCCGCGTTCCTCGGGCGCCACCGTGACGCTGGCCACCCCGGCCATCGGTACCGGCTGGCCATGCCACCACTGGACCATGTCGTGGTAGCGGGCGGCGGCCACCAGTTGCCGGCCGTCGAACACGCCCAGGCACTGCCGGGCCGCGATGGCGGACTCGGCGTTTTCCTGCCAGCGCGCCCGGTCCGGCCCGGCGATGGGCCCGAAGGCCCGGACGCTCAGGTCCAGTAGCGCGCCGGAGTCGTCAGCGGGGCCCAGTTCCCTGATGTCCACGCGTCAGCCGAGCTTCTCCATGATGTCGTCGGCTACCGAGTAGTTCGCGTAGACGTCCTGGACGTCGTCGGAGTCCTCCACCGCCTCGATCAGCCGGAAGACCCGCCGGGCCTGCTCTTCGTCCAGCTCCACCTCGACGGTGGGCAGGAACGCCGCCTCGGCGGAGTCGTACTCGATCCCGGCCTGCTGCAGCGCGCTGCGGACCGCGATCAGGTCGGTCGGCTCGCTGATCACCTCGAACGACTCGCCCAGGTCGTTGACCTCCTCGGCGCCCGCGTCGAGCACCGCGATGAGCACGTCGTCCTCGCTGGCCCCGTCGGCCTTGGGCACGATCACCACGCCCTTGCGGTGGAACAGGTAGGACACCGAGCCGGGGTCGGCCATGGACCCGCCGTTGCGGGTGAGCGCGGTCCGTACGTCGGCGGCGGCCCGGTTCCGGTTGTCGGTCAGGCACTCCACGAGCACCGCGACCCCGCCGGGCGCGTACCCCTCGTAGGCGATGTTCTCGTAGGCGGCGCCGCCCGCTTCCAGGCCGGCCCCGCGCCGGACCGCCCGGTCGATGTTCTCGTTCGGTACCGAGCTCTTCTTGGCCTTCTGCACCGCGTCGAACAAGGTGGGGTTGCCGGCCGGGTCCGCGCCCCCGGTCCGGGCCGCCACCTCGACGTTCTTGATCAGCTTGGCGAAGAGCTTGCCCCGCCTGGCGTCGATGACCGCCTTCTTGTGCTTGGTCGTGGCCCACTTGGAGTGGCCGCTCATATCCGATCCCTCACCATGTCAACGAAAAGCTTGTGCACCCGCGGGTCGCCGGTCAGCTCGGGGTGGAAGGCGGTGGCCAGCGCCGGGCCCTGGCGGACCGCGACGATCCTACCGGTGCCCGGGGCAGCCCCGAGTATCTCGACGTCCGGGCCGGTGTCCTCGACCCACGGCGCCCGGATGAACACGGCCCGCAGCGCCGGCCCGGGCACCCCGGTCATCGGGATGTCCGCCTCGAACGAGTCCACCTGGCGCCCGAACGCGTTGCGCCGCACGGTCATGTCGATGCCGCCCAGCGTTTCCTGCCCGGCGACGCCGTCCAGCAGCCGGTCGGCCAGCATGATCATGCCAGCGCACGACCCGAAGACGGGCATCCCCCCGCCGATCCGCTTGCGCAGCGGCTCCATCATCTCGAAGATCACCGCGAGCTTCCACATCGTGGTGGACTCCCCGCCCGGGATGATCAGCCCGTCGACCTGGTCGAGCTCGTGCGGCCGGCGGACCCGCAGCGGCCGGGCCCCGGCCGACTCCAGCGCCCGGAAATGCTCGACCACGTCACCCTGGAGAGCGAGCACGCCCACGGCCGGCCCCGCTGCGGCGGGCTCCCCTGAATCGGGGATGTGGTCGGGCATGGCGGGTCCTTCCGGGCAGCGTGGGGCTGCTTCGAGCGTAGCGGTCTGGGTGCAACACCCAGAACACGGCGGATCTTCCCGCCGTCCGCCGCCCGGGCCGGTTGCCGCCGGTACGGCCTGCGCCCGTGCGCGCGGCGCCCGTGCGGTCAGCCGGCCTGGGGACCCGCCCCGGCGGCGGGGCCTTCGTCCGGCGGCGGGGCGGCGGGTCCGGGCCGCGGGACGGACTGCTGTCCCGCGGCCCGTCCGGGCTCTCGCGCCCCCAGGCCCAGGTGCCGCTCCACGGCGGCCAGCCTCGCGTCCATCGAGCGCAGCCGCGCGAGGATCTCCGCTATCTGGGCGGGCGAGCCCACGATGCGCACCCCGGGCTCGCTCCCGGCCAGGCCGCCCGCGGCCGCCTCCCGCGGGCCGCCGGCCTCGGGCTCACCGGCCTCCCCGGGCGTCCGCTCGCCGAGGATCCGGAGGACCTGCTGACGGACCCGGTTCAGGTCCGCGCCCAGCTTGACCAGCACCTGGGCCGCCACGCCCTCACCCTCGCGGATGAGGCCGAGCAGGATGTGCTCGGTGCCGATGTAGTCGGCCCCGAGCTGCTGGGACTCGCGCAGGGAGAGCTCGAGCACCTTCTTGGCCCGCGGCGTGAACGGGATATGCCCGGACAGCTCGTGCTGGCCCCGGCCGATCATCTCCTCGACGTCACGCCGTACGTCGTCCAGGCTGACGCCGAGGGATTCCAGCGCCCCGACCGCGACGCCGGCACCCTCGTGGACCAGGCCGAGCAGCAGGTGCTCGGTACCGATGTAGTCGTGGTTGAGCATCCGGGCTTCTTCCTGGGCCAGGACGACGACCCGGCGAGCCCGGTCAGTGAACTTCTCGAACATCTCCCGCTCCCCTCCCCAGTGGGTGGGTGAAGACGGTGCGTAAAAGCCGGGAGCGAAGGTGCCCCGTCAGCGCGGGCGCCGCGCCAGCGCCGGACGGGGCAGGCCGCTCAGTCACCAGCCGCGGCTGGCGTAACGGTCAGCGGGGGGCAGGGTGTCGGTGCTGATCCCGACCATGGGCTCACCGAGCCCGCGGGACACCTTGGCCACGACGTCGGGGTCGTCGTGGAAGGTGGTGGCCTTCACGATCGCCGCCGCCCGGGCGGCCGGGTCGCCGGACTTGAAGATCCCTGAGCCGACGAAGACCCCCTCGGCGCCCAGCTGCATCATCATCGCGGCGTCCGCGGGGGTGGCGATGCCGCCCGCGGTGAACAGCACGACGGGCAGCTTGCCCAGCCGGGCGACCTCGGCGACCAGGTCGTAAGGAGCCTGCAGGTCCTTGGCGGCCGCGTAGAGTTCCTCGTCCCGCAGCGTGCCCAGGCCGCGGATGGCGCCGGAGATGGAGCGCATGTGCCGGGTGGCCTCGACCACGTTGCCGGTGCCCGCCTCCCCCTTCGACCTGATCATGGCCGCGCCCTCGGCCAGCCGCCGGAGCGCCTCGCCCAGGTTGGTGGCGCCGCACACGAACGGCACGGTGAAGTCCCACTTGTCCACGTGGTGGGCTTCGTCGGCCGGGGTCAGCACCTCGGACTCGTCGATGTAGTCCACCCCGATGGCCTGGAGGACCTGCGCCTCGGCGAAGTGCCCGATCCGGCACTTGGCCATGACCGGGATGGACACCGCCGCGATGATCCCGTCGATCATGTCGGGGTCGCTCATCCGGGCCACGCCGCCCTGGGCGCGGATGTCGGCCGGGACCCGTTCCAGCGCCATCACCGCGACGGCCCCGGCGTCCTCGGCGATCTTGGCCTGGTCCGGCGTCACCACGTCCATGATCACGCCGCCCTTGAGCATGTCCGCCATGCCGCGCTTGACCCGGGCGGTGCCCGTCTGCGTGGCTGCGGCCTCCGTCGCGGTGGGGCTTGCGGAGCTGGATGCGGTACTGCGTGACACGGTGGACCTCATTCGGATCGGGAGAGTTGAGTTACGTCCATGGTAGGCGCTCGGTCAGCTGGTCAAATGGGGCATGTCGGAGCCGCCGGCCTCGGCCGTGGCGACGACCAGCGAGTCATCCATCTCGAAGAAGGCCGGCAGTGGCGCTCCCCCGGCCAGCCCGAGCACCCGGGCCAGCCAGCGCCGCCGCGCCGCCTGGGTCGCGGCGACCGCGTCGTTGTAGAACTTGCGGGCCAGGAACACCTGGTTCGCGGCGGACTCCAGCTCGTCGAGCAGTTCGTCGACGCTGCCCTGGCCGTCCATGCAGGACCGGAAGTCAGGCTGGCTGAGCACGGCCCGCAGGGCCCGGGTCAGGTCGCTCTCGGCGAGCTCGTTCGGCTCACCGGCGGCCCGCGCGTCGTGCGCCGCCCCGGCCAGCAGCAGGCTGGTGGCCGGGTCGAGCAGGCCGCAGGCGGCTAGTTCCAGCGCGACCGAGCTGCGCCGGACCAGCGCCGCGTCGAGCGCCGCCCGGGCCCCGTCCACCCGCGCGTGCAGCCGGTCGAGGCGGCCCGCACGCCAGGACACGTACACCCCCACGAGCACCGCCGCCACGGCGATGAGGATGACGTCGATCAGCATGGGCCACTCACCCCCGGGCCCCGGTCACGTGGCTACCCCGACCTGGCCGGACGCCGCCCGCACCGCCTCGTAGACGCGGATCACGTCCCGGGCCACGACCGGCCAGTCATAGGCCCGGACCGCCTCCGAGGCCGCCGCGGACAGTGCGGCCCGCCGGGCCGGGTCGTCCAGCAGCCGGCCGGCCGCCTCAGCCAGCGCCGCCGGGTCACCGGTCTCGAACAGCTCGCCCGCCCGGCCGCCCCGCAGCACCTTCCGGAAGGCGTCGAGGTCGCTGGCCGCGATGGGCGCCCCGGCCGCCATGGCCTCGGCGAGCACGATGCCGAAGCTCTCCCCGCCGGTGTTCGGTGCGCAGAAGACGTTGACCGAGTGGTAGACCCGGGCCTTGTCCTCCTCACTGACCTGGCCGGGCAGGATGACCCGCGGGCGCAGCGGCGCGGGAACCTTGGCCAGCACGTCGTCGGTGTCGCCTGGCCCGGCGATGAGCAGCCGGAGGCCCGGCCGCTGCGCGCCCAGCTCGGCGAACGCGCGCAGCAGCACGTCCAGGCCCTTGCGCGGTTCGTCCATCCGGCCCAGGAAGCCGAGCGCGCCGCCTTCCCCGGGCCAGCCCGGGAGCGGGCTGGCCTTCTCATACCGGCTGACGGTCACCCCGTTCGGGATCAGCACCGCGTCGCCGCCGATGTGCTCGACCAGGGTGGTGCGCGCGGCCTCGGAGACCGCGATCCACCCGTTGACCTTCTCCAGCGCGGTCCGCAGGGCCGGCCCGGAGGCGTGCATGACCCGGGACCGCGTGGTGGCGGTGTGCACCGTGGCCACGATCGGCCCGTCCGCCACCCAGCAGGCCAGCAGGGACAGGCTGGGTGCGGCCGGCTCGTGCACGTGCAGCACGTCGAACCCGCCCTCCTTGACCCAGCGGCGGACCCGGCTGGCGGACAGGAACCCGAACGCGAGCCGGGCCACCGACCCGTTGTAGGGCACCGGGACGGCCCGGCCGGCGGGCACCACGTAGCCGGGCAGCGGGGTGTCGTCGTCGGCGGGCGAGATCACCGAGACGTCGTGGCCCAGGCCGATCAGCGCCTCGGCCAGGTCCCGGATGTGCTGCTGTACCCCGCCGGGCACCGCCCAGGTGTAGGGGCAGACGATGCCGACTCTCACGGTCCGCCACCTGCGCCCGCGCTGGCGCGCTCGCCGTCGCCGCGCTCCGCGCGGTCCGCGGCGGCCAGCCGCTCCGGGTCGAGGTCGGCGACGAAGACCTTCTGCAGCATGTGCCAGTCCTGCGGGTGCGCGCGGATGCCGTCCTCGTAGTCCCGGGCGACCTCCTGGGTCATCGCCGCGATCTTCTCCCGCCGGGTTCCGGACTCCGGCACCGGAACTTCGTTATAGATACGAGCTTTCCAGCCGGGGCCGTCGAACCACAGCGTGGCGGGGAGCAGGGCCGCGCCGGTCTGCACGGCCAGCGCGGCGGGACCCGCCATCATCCGCGCCTTCTCACCGAAGAACTCCACGTCGATGCCGCGGCCGGTGACGTCCCGGTCCGAGACCAGGCAGACCAGGCCGCCGGCCCGGAGCCGCTGGGCGAGCACGCCGAACCGGCTGTCCCCGCCACTGGCCGGGAGCACCTCCATGCCGAGCCCTTCGCGGAACTCGAGAAACCGCCGGAACAGGGACTCGGGCTTGAGCCGCTCGGCGACGGTGGTGAACTTGCCCGCCCCGCGGCCGATGATCCAGGCCCCGGCCAGCTCGTAGTTGCCGGTGTGCGGCAGGGCGACGATCACCCCGCGTCCCGCGGCCAGGTTGTCCTGGAGGTTCTCCTCGCCGGTCGCGTGCATGTCGGCCTGGATCCGCTGCTGGCTGATCACCGGCAGCCGGAACGCCTCCAGCCAGTAGCGGGCGTAGGAGCGCATGGTCTGCCGGGACAGCGCGCGCAGTTCCTTGCCGGTCACCGACGGCCCGGTGACCCGGAGCAGGTTCGCCTCGAGCACCCGCACCCCGGGCCCCTGGCGGCGCCAGGCGATGTCCGCGCCGAACTGGAAGGCGCCGCGGGCCCAGGACTCCGGCACCCGGCAGACCAGGGTCCAGCCGAGCGCGTAGCCGGCGTCGGTCAGCCGGTCCCGTACCGAGGTCACGCCTTATCCTTTCGCGCGCCGCTGTCGCCCGGGTCGCGAACCGCTGCGGCCGGGGCCGGGGCGGGCCGGGGCTGCGGGCTGGGGCGGGCGCCCGGGCCGACCGCCTTGCGGACCACCAGGACGCGCTGCACGAACGTGACCGTGCTGCCCGCCGCGAGCACCCACAGCCCGATGGCCAGCACGAACGGCACGCCCAGCCCGGTGAGGCCGATCACGATCAGGACCAGGGTCAGCCGCTCCGAGCGCTCGGCCACGCCCACGTCGGCGCGCACGCCTATCCCCTCGGCCCGGGCCCGGGCGTACGACACCATCGACCCCGCGACCAGGCAGAAGAGGGCCACGCAGGCCAGCACCGGCTGATGGTCGCGGGCGAGGTAGATGGCCAGCCCGCCGAAGACCGCCGAGTCCCCGATCCGGTCCAGGGTCGAGTCCAGGAACGCGCCCCAGGCCCCCGACGTCCCTTTTATCCGGGCCAGCAGGCCGTCCAGCATGTCGAACATGGCGAAGCCCCAGCACACCAGGGTCCCGGCGAACAGGTGCCCGGTGGGGAACAGCCAGAGCGCCCCCACGGCCACGCCGACCGTCCCGATCGCCGTGATCATGTTCGGGGTGATGGGGGTGCGCGCCAGCGCCTCGCCGACCGGCCGCAGCAGGCGGGCGAAGAAGGGTCTCAGGGCGTTCAGCATGGCCGTCCGATCCTACTGGCGGAGTGGACAGGAGGGACGATTCCGGCTGGGGGCTTGTGGTCGGGTGTCCAGCAGGTAAAGGCTGGCCGTGAGGCAGCCGAACAGCGTCGTAGGAGGCGAGCTCATGACCGACAGGAGAGGATCGACAGCTACAGGCGGTACAGCAGGGGCCGATCAGCCCGGCAGCGTGCGGAATGTCGCGCTGGTCGGCCACTCTGGGTCAGGTAAGACAACTCTGGTTGAGGCTCTTCTGGCGGGTACAGGCGCGATTCCGCGGACCGGCCGGGTCGAAGACGGCACCACGGTGAGCGACTTCGACGAGGTGGAAGTCCGGCAGCAGCGCTCGGTGAACCTGACCCTGGCCCCGGTGACGCATGCCGGGATCAAGATCAACCTCATCGACACACCAGGGTACGCCGACTTCACCGGCGACCTGCGGGCGGGCCTGCGGGCCGCCGACGCCGCACTGTTCACCGTGCCGGCCACCGAGGGGGTGGACGGGCTGACCCGGATGCTGTGGGAGGAGTGCGCCAGCGTCGGGATGCCCCGGGCCGTGGTCATCACCAAGCTGGATCATCAGCGGGCCGACTTCGACCAGGCCCTGCAGGCCTGCCAGGACGCGTTCGGCGACTCCGTCGCCCCGCTCTACCTGCCGGTGACCTCGGGTTCGGGGGCCGTGGCCGGGCTGATCGGCCTGCTGTCCGGGCGCTTCTACGACTACAGCAGCGGCACGCGCGCCGAACGCGACCCCGACGCGGACCAGGCCGACCGGCTCGAGGAGATGCGCAGCGCGCTGATCGAGGGCGTCATCCAGGAGAGCGAAGACGAGACCCTCATGGACCGGTACCTGTCCGGGGAGACCATCGATCCCAAGGTGCTGATCGAGGACCTGGAGAAGGCCGTCGCCCAGGGCAGCTTCTACCCGGTGCTGGCCACCTCCAGCCTGCAGGGCATCGGGCTGGCCGAACTGCTGGAGATCATGACCCAGGCGTTTCCCGCCCCCGCCGAGCATCCCCTGCCCGGCGTGACCACCCTGGACGGCAAGGCGGTCACCGGGCTGTCCTGTGACCCGGACGGGCCGTTGCTGGCTGAGGTGGTCAAGACCACGTCCGACCCCTACGTGGGGCGGATCAGCCTGGTCCGGGTGTTCTCCGGGACGCTGCGCCCCGACGCGCCGGTGCACGTGTCCGGGCACGGCCTGGCCGAGCGTGGTCACGCTGACCACGACATGGACGAGCGGATCGGCGCCCTCACCTCGCCGCTGGGCAAGCAGCAGCGCCCGGTGCCGCAGTGCGTGGCCGGGGACATCTGTGCCGTGGCCAAGCTGTCCAGCGCCGAGACCGGCGACACCCTGTCGGACAAGGAGCGGCCGCTGCTGATGGAGCCGTGGTCGATACCCGACCCGCTGCTCCCGGTGGCCATCGCGGCCAAGTCCAAGGCCGACGAGGACAAGATGTCGCAGGCGATCTACCGCCTGGTGGCCGAGGACCCGACGCTGCGGATGGAGAACAACTCCGAGACCCGCCAGCTGGTCCTGTGGTGCATGGGCGAGGCCCACTCCGACCTGCTGCTGGACCGGCTGTCCTCGCGGTACGGGGTGGGCGTGGAGACCAAGAGCCTGCGCGTCCCGCTGCGCGAGACGGTGGCCGGGAAGGCCCGGGGGCTGGGCCGCAACGTCAAGCAGACCGGCGGGCACGGCGAGTTCGGGGTGTGCCACATCGAGGTGGAGCCGACCACGTCCGGCACCGGCTTCGAGTTCGTGGACAAGGTCGTCGGGGGCGTGGTGCCCCGCCAGTTCATCCCGTCGGTGGAAAAGGGCGTGCGGGCCCAGCTGGAGCAGGGGGTGATGGCCGGCTACCCGATGGTCGACGTCAGGGTCACCCTGTTCGACGGCAAGGCGCACCCGGTGGACTCCTCGGACATGGCCTTCCAGAAGGCCGGCCGGGCGGCCCTGCGGGACGCCGCGGACAAGGCCAAGGTGCTGCTGCTCGAGCCGGTGGACGAGCTGTCCGTGCTGGTCGCGGACGACTACGTGGGGGCGGTCATGTCCGACCTGTCCTCGCGGCGCGGCCGGGTGCTCGGCACCGAGCCGGTGGCCGGCGGGCGCACTCTGGTCAAGGCCGAAGTGCCGCAGCTGGAACTGACCCGGTACGCGATCGACCTGCGCTCGATGTCGCACGGCACCGGCTCGTTCAGCCGCAGCTACCTGCGCTACGAGCCGCTCCCGTCGCATCTGGCCGACAAGGTGGCCGCGAGCGCGGCCGAGGGCTAGGACCGGCAGCCGGGCGAAGCGCCTGGCCGGTGTCTCAGGACGCCGGCCAGGCGTCGGCCACCAGCTTCCTCGTGTCCTTCAGGAGCTGAGGGAGGACGCGGGTGTGGCCGACGACGGGCATGAAGTTGGTGTCCCCGCCCCACCGGGGCACCACGTGCTGGTGCAGGTGCGCCGCGATGCCCGCGCCCGCCACCGACCCCATGTTCATGCCGATGTTGAAGCCCTGCGCGGCCGAGGCGGTGCGCAGCGCGGTCATGGCCCGCTTGGTGAAGGCGGCCAGTTCCGCGGTCTCCGCCTCGTCCAGGTCGGTGTAGTCGGCCACGTGCCGGTAGGGCAGCACCATCAGGTGCCCCGCGTTGTAGGGGTACAGGTTGAGGATGCTGTAGACCAGCCCGCCCCGGGCCACGATCAGGCCGTCCTCGTCGCTGAGCGTGGGGATCCGGCAGAACGGGCAGCCGTCGCCGTCCTGGCCGGCCGGCTTGTTCTCGCCCTTGATGTAGGCCATCCGGTGCGGCATCCAGAGCCGGGCGAAGCCGTCGGGTACCCCGGCCCCGTCCTGCGCCTCAGGCCCGGGCACCTCAGGCCCGGGCACCTCAGGCGCCGGCGTCCCCGGCGCGGCTGGTTCGGTCATGGAGCTGCTCAGACCTGGACGCGCTGCTCGACGGCACTGACGATCTCGGCGACGGCGTCGGCGACCGGGACGCCGTTGCGCTGCCCGCCGTCGCGGAAGCGGAACGAGACCGCGCCCTTGGCCACGTCCTCGTCCCCGGCCAGCAGCATGTACGGCACCTTCTGCCGCTGCGCGTTCCTGATCTTCTTCTGCATCCGGTCATCGCTCGTGTCCACCTCGACCCGGATTCCCCGCTCACGCAACTGGGCCGCGACCTGCTCCAGATAGGCCACGTGCCCGTCGGTGATCGGGATACCGACCACCTGGACCGGCGCGAGCCAGGGCGGGAAAGCCCCGGCGTAGTGCTCGAGCAGGATGCCGAAGAACCGTTCGATCGACCCGAACAGGGCCCGGTGGATCATGTAGGGGCGCTGCCGGGAACCGTCGGGAGCCTGGTACTCGATGCCGAACCGGCCCGGCTCCTGGAAGTCCACCTGCAGGGTGGACAGCTGCCAGCGGCGCCCGATCGCGTCCTTGACGTGCACGTCGATCTTCGGGGCGTAGAACGCGCCCTCGCCCTCGGCGACCGTGTACCGCAGGCCCGACGCGTCCAGGGCGTCCTTCAGCGCCGCCTCGGCCACGTCCCACTCGGCGGGGTCGCCGACGAACTTCTCCGGCCGGGTGGACAGCTCGGCCTCGAACTCCGTCAGCCCGAAGTCCCGCAGCAGGCCGACCACGAAGTCCAGCAGCGAGGCCAGCTCGGGGCCCAGCTGATCGGGGGTGCAGAAGATGTGCGAGTCGTCCTGGGTGAAGCCGCGGGCCCGGGTCAGCCCGTGCACGACGCCGGACTTCTCGTAGCGGTACACGGTGCCGAACTCGAACAGCCGGAGCGGCAGCTCCCGGTAGGACCGCCCGCGCGAGGAGTAGATGAGCACGTGCATCGGGCAGTTCATCGGCTTCATGTAGTACCGGGCCCCGTCCAGCTCCATGGGCGGGAACATGCTCTCGGCGTAGAAGCCGAGGTGCCCGGAGGTCTGGAACAGCTCTTCCTTGGTCAGGTGCGGGGTGTTGACGTACTGGTAGCCCGCTTCCTCGTGGCGGCGGCGCGCGTAGTCCTCCATCACCCGGCGGATGATCGCGCCCTTGGGGTGGAAGACCGGCAGCCCGGAGCCGATCTCGGTGGGGAAGGAGAACAGGTCCAGCTCCGCGCCCAGCCGCCGGTGATCACGGCGCTCGGCCTCGGCGAGCAGCTTCAGGTACTCGTCCTGCGCCTCGCGCGACTCCCAGGCGGTGCCGTAGATCCGCTGCAGCTGCGGGTTCTTCTCGCTGCCCCGCCAGTACGCGCCGCTGGAACGCATCAGCTTGAACGCCGGGATCTGCCGGGTGGTGGGCACGTGCGGCCCGCGGCACAGGTCCTTCCAGCATTCCTCGCCGGTGGCCGGGTCCAGGTTGTCGTAGATGGTCAGCTGGCTGCCGCCGACCTCGACGGCCTCCTCGACGCTGACCTCCGACGGCGCGGTCGGGGAGCCCGCGTCGGCCGGGGTCGCGCCGCCCTTGAGCCCGATCAGCTCGAGCTTGTACGGCTCACCCGCCAGTTCCTTGCGCGCCTGCTCGTCGCTGACCTCGCGGCGGGAGAAGCGCTGGCCCTGCTTCACGATCTGGCGCATCCGCTGCTCGATGGCCTTGAGGTCCTCGGGACTGAACGGGGCCGCCACGTCGAAGTCGTAGTAGAAGCCGTTCTCCACCGGCGGCCCGATGCCCAGCTTGGCCTCGGGGAACAGCTCCTGGACGGCCTGGGCCATCACGTGCGCGGTGGAGTGCCGCATGATCGCCCGGCCGTCGTCGCTGCCCACCTCGACCGGCTCGACGGCGTCGCCGTCGGCCAGCGGTGCGGCCAGGTCGCGCAGTTCGCCGTTGACCCGGGCCGCGATCACCGTGGACCTGGGGCCGGCCGCGGGCCCGGCGGGCAGGAGCGCGTCGCCGGCCGTAGTGCCCGCGTCCACCACGTGCTCGCGTCCGGCGAGGGTGATGTGAAGCTGCTGGGCCGACACGGCGGGCTCCCTGCTTAGAGATCGGGTGAACGGGGCCAGTAGCCCCAGCCTCCGATGCTATCGAGCCGCAGACGTGGCCGCGTCTGGATATCCGCTGAGGACGCGTGCGGCGCGTACCTCGCCGGGGATGCCAGGATCTCGCGCGGGATGCCAGGATGGCCTGCAGAGTCAGCGGGGGCCCGGGACGGCCCGGCTGGCGCAGGACCCAGGGGGGTTATGAGCGAGCACGCGCGCCGGTCGCCGGCCGAACCGGTGATCGTGGCGCGCGACGCCGAGCGTGGCCTGCTGTCGGGGTTCCTGGACCCTGGGGCCCGGGCGGTGGCGGCGGTCCTCACCGGGCCGGCCGGGATCGGGAAGACCGCCTTGTGGGAGTGGGCGGCAGAGCAGGCGTCCAGTACCGGCTACCTGGTGCTGGCCTCCCGGGCCGGGGTCGCCGAGGCCCGGCTTCCGTGGGTGGGACTCACCGATCTGCTGCGCGGCCCGGCGGCGGCGGCGGTCCTGCCGGCCCTGCCGTCTCCGCAGCGCCAGGCCCTGCAGGTCGTGATGCTGCAGGCCGACGGCGGCGAGGTGGCCGACGAGCGGGCCGTCGGCACCGCGCTGTGGTCGGTGCTGGCCGCGCTGGCCCGGTCCAGTCCGGTGCTGATCGCCCTGGACGACCTCCCGTACCTGGACGCGGCGAGCGCGGGCGCGCTGCGGTTCGCCCTGCGGCGGATGGAGCCGGCGGGCCGGGTGCGGCTGGTGGCCACCGCGCGCGGTGACGGATCGCAGTGGGCCCCCGTGGACGGCCTGCCGGGTGACCGGGTGCTGTCGCTCGGCGTGGGCCCGGTCACCGTGGGCGCGCTGTTTGAGTTGCTCGCGGCCCGGCTGGAGGCCCGGCTGGCCCGGCCGGTCCTGCTGCGGGTGCACGCGACGTCCGGCGGGAATCCGCTGTACGCGCTGGAACTGGCCCGCGCCCTGGCCCGGCTGGAGATAGTCCCGCGGCCGGGCGTTCCGCTGCCGGTTCCGACCAGCCTGGACGGACTGGTCGCCGAGCGGGTCGCGAGCGTGCCGCCGGAGATTCTCCAGATCGCGGCGGGCACGGCGGCGTCGTGGCGGTTCACCGACGCGGGACTCGATCCGGGGGACGTGGAGCGAGCGGTGCTCGCCGGGCTCGTCGCCGTCGACGAGCCGCCGGCGCTCGGGGATCCCCGGATCGTGCGGGCCGCCCACCCGCTGGTGAGTGCCGCCGCCTACGCCGCGCTGCCGGCCGCCACCCGGCGCGCGCTGCATCAGCGGCTGGCGGCGGGCGCGGACGACCCGCTGGAACGGGCCCGCCACGCGGCGCTGGCGGCGGTGAGCACAGACCCCCAGGTCGCCAGCGCGCTCGACGCCGGCGTGGCGGCCGCGCTCGCCGGGGGCGCGCCCGACATCGCGGTGGACCTGTCGCGGCTGGCCCTGCAGCACACTGAGGCCGACGCCGACCGCGCCGTGCGGCTTGACCTCCTGGCCGACGCGCTGGTCCGGGCGGGCGACAGCCCGGGAGCGGTGGCGGCCCAGCGGCAGGCGATCGGACTGACCCCCGCCGGGCCGCAGCGGGCCCGGCGGCGGATCCGGCTCGCCGAGATGGCGACGGAAGTGATCGGCTGGGGCGGCGCGGCCGCTGAGCTCCAGGTCGCGGTCGCCGAAGCAGCCGCAGACCCGGAGATCCGGTCAGAAGCCCTGCTGACCCTGGCCGCAGTGACGGATGACATCGCGCTGGCCGACGCGTCCGCGACCGAGGCAGTGGGGTTGCTGGAGCAAGCCGGGCCGCCCGATCCCGCCGTGCTGTCCGGTGCGCTGTGCCAGGCCGCGGGGGCCCGGTTCCGGGCCGGCCGGGGCCTGGATCATGACATGTTCGCCCGCGCCATCGACCTCGAGCGCCGGTATCCCAGCCGCCGGCTGTCCGACCGGGCCGACGCCAGCTACGCGGCCTTGCTGAAGTACGCCGACGATCTGGAGGGGGCGCAGCGCCGGCTGCTGGCCCTGCTGGCCGAGGCCCGCGCGTCGGCGGACCTGTCCTCGATCGCCTACACCCTCGCGCACCTGCCGCACGTCGCGCTGTGGCAAGGGCAGATCAGCCGGGCCCGGCAGTTCGCCGAGGAGCATCTGGACGTGGCCGAGCAGGGCAGCCTGGCCGCCCTGGCCGGGCAGGCCCGTTTCAACCTCGGCCACGTCATGGCCCACGAAGGGCGTCTGGACGAGGCGGAACACGTACTGGTCACCGCGCGCGACGGGGTCACGACGACCAACTGGGACCGGCTGCGAACCTCCGAAGCGCTCGGCTTCGTCGCGCTGTCCCGGGGCGACCCGGTCACCGCCGCCCGCCATCTCGATCGCTGGTATGCCGTGGTGACCGCCATGCATCTTGGTGAGCCCGGCTACAGCCGCTCGTACCTGGACTACCTGGAGGCCCTCGTGGCGACCGGGCGGCTGGACGACGCCCTGGCTTTCCTCGCCGACCTCGACGGCCGGGTGGCCAGCTCCGGGCGGCGCTCGGCCGGGGCGATCGCGATGACCGGGCGGGCGATGGTCGCGGCCGCGAGCGGCCAGATGCCGCAGGCCGTGGCCGCCGTCGAGCAGGCCTGCCGCTGGTATGACGCTTCGCCGCTGCGTTTCGACCGGGCCAGGACGCTGCTGATCGCAGGCCAGATCCAGCGCCGCGCCAAGGCCAAGCGGCTGGCCCGGGACGCGCTCACCGAGGCCCACCGCGAGTTCACCGCGTTCGGCGCGGCGGCCTGGGCCGCGCAGGCCGGGGCGGAGCTGGCCCGGGTGAACCTGCGCCCGGCGGCCCCGGGCATGCTGACCGAGACCGAGCGCCGGGTCGCGGAGCTGGCCGCGGCCGGGCTGACCAACCGCGAAGTGGCGCAGCAGCTGTTCCTCGCGGTCAAGACGGTCGAGGCCAATCTGGCCCGGGTGTACCGCAAGCTGGGGATCACGTCCCGGGCGGAGCTGGGCGCCCGGATGGGACGCCGGGAGCCTGACCGGCGCTAGGCCCAGGGTGGCTCCGGATCGAGGAAGACGGCCGGGACCACGCGGTCGCAGCGCAGCCGCGCCTGCTCGCTGACCGCCGCGACCTGCTGGGCGCTGACGGCGTCGAACCGGAACAGGACCACCTCGTCCCCGGGCATCAGGACGCTGCCCAGGTAGCGGACGTCATCCCGGCCGGCCACGTGCAGCGCCGTTCCCGCCCGCCGCACATCCGCCTCGGTCACGCCTGGCCAGTACCGCTCCATGATGAACCCGCCCATGGCCGCGACGGTAGAGCCACCCGCTGCCCCGGCGCCAGATCGGGCGCCCAAGCCGAGGGTTATCCCCGATTACTCCGGCCGACGGCACTCCTAACGTCGGTCAGGACAGCAGCGGGAACACCACGGGGGTGCGTTCTGCCTGCGTCCCATCAGCAAAAACCCAACCTGGAGCAGCCATGAAAGTCCCCCCTATGTCCGGAAGCCCCGGGCCCGCAAAGAGCGGGCCCGGGAGGGCCCTGTTCGCCGGGGCTGGCCTGATCCTGCTCACCGCCGCGGCGGCGGCATGTTCGGGGGGTGCCCCGGCTTCGACGGCCAGCACCGCGTCCTCGGGCACCACCTCGACGGGCGACAGCACCTCGACGGATACCACCGCCGGCGGCGGCGCGGTCAAGAACTTTGACGTGTGCGCGGCGCTGCCGGTCGCGGCGGCGTCACAGATCACCGGCACCACCTTCACCAAGACGAAGTCCAGCAGCGTTCAGGGCGTGGTCTTCGGCTGCGACTACGACGGCCCGAACAGCGCCCTGCTGCAGATCTCGGTCGAAACACAGTACGGGAAGTCGGCGCTGGCCAACGACGTCTCCGCGCTGAAGACGGTCGGTCACCCGCCGAGGCCCATCTCCGGCGTGGGTGACGAGGCGTTCTCCGAGCCCGACCCCAAGGGAAACGCGGGAGCGGTCGGGGCGAGCGCGGCCGCCAGCTACGGCGCCGTTTTCGGCAGCACCTACATCAAGATCGGCGGCCTCACCTATGTGACTGCTGCGCAGGGCAAGCAGATCGTCGAGCAGTTGCACAGCAAGATGTGAGCAGTCGCGCCGGCCGCTCCAGTGGTCCCCGGCGCGGCCGGTCAGCGGACGGTGACCAGGGAGCCGTAGGTCAGGTAGGGCCACACGTAGTGCGCCTGGGCGTACGGGAGCTCGACACAGCCGAGGCTCTGCGGGGCGCCGTAGAAGCCGCGCGGGAAGTAGTGCACCGCGTCACCGCCGTTGAAGTAGGCCACCCAGGCGACCGGGTCGGCGTAGTGCGACCCGTCCGGGTTGGTGCCCTTCATGATCTGGAACGCGTAGCGCAGGTAGACCGGGAAGGTGCCGTCCGCGGTGGGCGCGGCCGGGATGCCGGTGTTGGCCAGCGTGTGCATGACGACATGCCCGTCGTGCCACACGGTCAGCGTTTCCGGGCTCGCCTTGCTCGCCAGCGCGTAGGTGTAGCCGCTGGGGTTGGCCTTGTTCGCCGCGGCGGCCTGGACCACGGCGCGCCACAGGGGTGGTGTCATGACGCCGGTCATGGTGAGGCCGTGGTTGGACTGGAAGGCCCGGATCGCCCCCTGCATGATCAGGCTGGACTGGCCGCCCCAGAAGCTGGTCAGGATGGACGGGTACCCCTTCTTCCAGGTGAAGGTCCCGGCCTGCGGTGAGTACATGGCGGCCAGCTCGGTCGCCACGTTGTCCGGCTCAAGCGCGTTGGGGTTCTGCGGCTTCCACTTCAGCGGCAGGTAGCCCAGCTGGGCCAGCATCTGCTTGAGCCGCAGGCTGGACCAGTGCTTGGTGGTGAACCGCTCGGTCGTGGTCTGGGCCAGCACCCCGCCCGCGGCGGACCGGAGGCCGGCGCTGCCGCCGGCCAGGGTGACGCGCACCCGGGTGCCCGGCCAGAACGGCGTGGCGGGAGTGAACGTCAGTGTGCTGCCCGCCTTCGTCCAGGTGCCGGGGGTGGCGGGATGCAGGGCCGGCATCGGGGAGTTGGCGGCCAGCGGCGCGGACAGCGTCACCCGGACCGGGCTAGCACCGTCGGTGCGCGTCACCGCGCCGCCCTGGGTCACGGACTCCACCTGCAGCGGCGCGGCTGCCGCCGTGCTGCCGCTGGAGTGACGGTCCGAGACGTTGGTGGTGTGCCCGGCGGGGCTGGCTGCGCTCAGCGTGCCGATGGTCACGCCCGCGATCACGAGCACACCCACGCCTGCCGCGGCCAGCCAGGCCACCTTGGTCCGCCGTGAGCCGCCGGCTCCGGTGCCCCCGGCCGCCGCGCCCGCAGCGTCCCCGGGCGGGACGATTCCAGCCTGAGTCTCACTAGCCTGGGCCGGACCGGCCGAGGTCTCACTGGCCTGAGCCTGACTGGCCTGGGACTCACTGGCCTGGGCGGCCGTGCTCTCGGTGGTCGTGTCCGGCGCAGGCCCGTCCTCGGCCGCCCCGCCCGAAGCCGCCCCATCCGCTGGAGTCTGCAAGTTCCGCTCCCTTGTTACCTATGCCCGCCGACGGCCTGCAGGGCGCCCACTCGCCCAGCGGCCTCCCCGCTGTAACGGATTCCCGACATACCCGGTTCCCGCGGGCCGGCGTGTCTTGCCCCTGCGCCTGTCCTACGCGACACAGCGGGCATCCCGAACCGTTCCCAGCGGGTGATATCCGCACCGGGAACATGCCTCTCTAGCTGCGCAAACATTGGCTTACAGCCAGTCTTTGCGGCGAAAGATGACATACAGGCCGAAGGAGATACCAACCATGATCACAGTGGAGGTCCAGAAGCCCTCCGCCTTGCCGAAACCGGGGTATGGCACATTCTGCCCGTAAAATCCGGTCACCGCAGTCGGCACCGCGATGATCGCCGCCCAGCTGGTGACTTGCTTCATGATCACGTTGAGCCGGTTGCCGCGGACCGTGAGATGCGTCTCCAGGATGGTGGTGACCAGGTCGCGGAGGGACTCGGTCCATTCGGTGGCCCGGAGCACGTGGTCATAGATGTCGTGGAAGTAGGGCAGGATCTCCCCGTCCACGACGTGCAGGTCGCGGCGCAGCAGGGAGTTGAGCACCTCGCGCATGGGCAGCACCACGCGCCGCAGCAGGACCAGGGACTTGCGCAGCTCGTAGGTGCGCCGCTGCATGTCCTTGTCCCGCGGGTCGTCGTCGAACAGCTGGTCCTCGAGCGACTCGATCTCGGTGTCCAGCGACTGGACCGCCTCGAAATGGGTGTCCACCACGTAGTCGAGCAGCCCGTAGAGGAGAAAGCCCACCCCGCAGGTGGCCAGGTCGGGCGAGTCGTCCCAGCGCCGGACGACCGCGTCGATGTCAAAGCCCTTGCTGCGCCGGACGGTGACTAGTGCGCGGTCGGTCACGAACGCATCGATCTCGTCGGTCTCCAGCTCACCGGTGTTCTGATTCAGCTTCACGCCGTATGAGGTGACGAAGATGTGGGACTGGTAGCGGTCCAGCTTGGCGCGCTGGTGCTCGGCCACCGCGTCCTCGACGGCCAGCGGGTGCAGCCCCAGTTCCTCGCTGATCGAGGACAGGTCGTCCGCGGTCGGCTCGCACAGGTCGAACCAGACGACCGCGGTGGGGTCAGCGAGGTAGTCGGACACTTTGGCGACGGGAAACCCCTCGTCTTCCAGGGTCCCATTGCGGTACATGCGGGTACGCCCCATGGTGGACAAGATACGGCCACCTGCGGGCGTGACCACGGCCGGACGGCTGCGCCGTGCGCGCATCGGGCCGGGCCCGGGCTGGCCCGGGCTGGCATGATCGGGCCTATGACGGTTATCAAGATCAATGCGATCACCGTGCCGGCGGACAGCGGTGACGAACTGGCCCGCCGCTTCGCCGCCCGGGCGGGCGCGGTGGACAGCCAGGACGGGTTCGAGGGGTTCGAGCTGCTCAAGCCCACCGACGAGCGGACCACGTGGCTGGTGGTGACCCGGTGGCGGGACGAGGAGTCTTTCCAGGCGTGGCTGAGCTCGCCGGCCTTCGGGCACGGGCACCGCTCGCAGGCCGAGCGTGAAGGCGGGCAGGCCCCGCCGCCGGTCGGGGTGTCCAGCGAGCTGTGGTCCTACGAGCCCGCGGGTGGTTCCGCGGGGCAGCACGGCTGAGCCGGGTGAGCAGCTGGGCGCCGCCCGGCGGGGTGCCAGCTACCCCCGCCGTCCTGGTCGACGAGGCCCGCCTGGACCAGAACCTGCGGGCGATGGCCGGCCGCGCCGCGGGCCGCGGCCTCGCGCTGCGGCCGCACGCGAAGACGCACAAGTCCGTCGAGATCGCCCGGCGCCAGCTCGGGCACGGGGCGGCCGGGATTTCCGTCGCCACGCTGGGCGAGGCCGAGACGTTCGCGGACGCCGGCCTCGCGGAGGTCTTCGTCGCCTATCCGCTCTGGGTTGACCGGGACCGGGCGCCCCGGCTGCGGGCGCTCGCGGGCCGGATCGGGCTGATGGCCGGGGTGGACTCGCTGGCCTCGGTCCATCAGCTGGCCGAGGCCGTCCGCGGGCACGCCGAGCTGCGCGTCCTGGTCGAGGTGGACTGCGGGTTGCGGCGCAGCGGGGTCGTTCCCGCCGACGCGGGCCAGATCGCGACCGCGGCGGCCCGGGCGGGCCTGGCCGTGGACGGCGTGTTCACCTTTCCCGGGCACAGCTACGCGCCGGGCATGCCCGCCCGGGCCGCGGCCGACGAAGCGGCTGCGCTGTCCGCCGCGGCCGGCAGCCTGGCCGCCGCGGGGCTGCCGTGCCCGGTGCGCAGCGGCGGGTCCACGCCCAGTGCCGGGCCAGCCATCAGTGCGGCCGGTGGGCAGGGCGGCGGCGCGGTCACCGAGCTGCGGCCCGGGGTGTACGCGTTCAACGACGCCCAGCAGGTCATCCTGGGTAGCTGCACGCTGGACGAGGTGGCGCTGTCCGTGCTGGCCACCGTGGTCAGCACCCCGGCGCCGGACCGGTTCGTCCTGGACGCGGGGGCCAAGGTGCTCGGCTACGACCGCCCGGCGTGGACTCCGGGGCACGGGCTGCTGCCCGCGTTCCCCGAGGCCACGGTCACCGGGCTGTGGGAGCACCACGCCGTGGCCGGCACCGGGCCCGGCCCGCGGCCGGCGGTGGGCGACCGGGTCGTCGTGGTCCCCAACCACGTCTGCACCACGGTCAACCTGGTCGACGAACTGCACGTGGTCCGGGACGGGCAGGTCGCCGAGCGCTGGCCGGTGGACGCACGGGGCCGGAACAGCTAGCCCGGGGCCGCGACAGCTAGATCGTTGGCCGGGAAATGCAGGCAGCGGCTGGCTAGGGTGAGCCCATGGTCACCATCGAGGAGCTGGAGCACCGCGTCGAGCAGCTGGAAGACCAGGTCGAGCACGCGCTTCCAGCGAAGATCGACGCCGTGGCCTACCTGCTCAGCGTCGTGCACGAAGAGACCCGCGCCATCCGCCAGACCCTGGATGGCCACAGCGAGATGCTGCAGGAGATTCTTCGCCGGCTGCCTGCCGGCGGAGACTGACCTCCGTCCCCGGAATCCAGGCCCTGGCCGGGTCCGGGCCCCCGGCCAGGTCCAGGAACCGGCCAGATCTACGAACCCTGCCGGGACAGCCGGTCCGGCTCGGGGTCGGTGGCCCCGGACAGCCCCTCGGCCTGGGTCAGCAGCTCCCCCGCCCGCTGGGTCGCGGCGGGCCGGGCCAGCACCCAGGCGATACCGACCACGAACCAGGCGATCGCCACCGACGGGCCCCACCAGGCGACCCCGGTCGGCAGCGGCCACACGTTCCGGAACAGGGTGTAGCCGAGCACGATGATGCCCAGCACCGGGATTATCAGCTCCCAGCGCCGGATGCGGTTGTCCCCGGAGAAGAACACCAGCCGGACCATCCCGATCGTGGCCAGGATGTAGACGACCAGCAGGATCAGCGTGCCGATCGTGCCGCTCTCCAGGAACAGCGTGAACGGGTCGCCGCCGAGCACGAACCAGGTGAAGGCGATGATCACGTAGACGGCGAGCACCACGGCCGCGGCCGCGACGGTGGGGGTCCGGCGCCGGGGTGAGACGTGGCTGAACCGGGCGGGCAGCATGCCGTCCCGGCTCATCGCGAACGTGAGCCGGGACGCGCCGACCGTGGACGCGAGCGCGCACCCGAACGCCGAGATCATCGCGCCGAGGGTGATGACCGTGCCCAGCCAGGACGAGACGTAGGTGGTGCCCAGGTCACCGATCAGCGAGGTGGAGTTGATGAACGCGGTGACGCCCTTGGCCGAGGTGCCGAAGCCCATCACCTCGACCGCGGTGACCACGACGAAGTAGATGCCGCCGAAGATGGCCACGCCGAGGATGGCCCGCGGGATGTCCCGCCTGGGCCGCCGGGTCTCCTCGCCGAGCGTGGACGCGGCCTCGAACCCGGCGAAGGACAGGAAGCCGAACACCACGCCGAGGAAGATCGTGGATAGTGGCACGCCGGACGGGAGGCTGAACACCGCCCAGTCCACGCCGAGCCCGTGCGGGGCGCTGTGCCCGGCCAGCTTGGCGAACACGATGACGATCACGATGAGGATCAGCAGCACGGTGATGCCCTCGGCGGCCAGGAGTATCCGCGTGCCGCCCCGGGCCGGCGTGATGGCCAGCCACCAGACCAGCACCATCCCGATGGCCCCGAGCAGGAACCCGGACCAGGTCGGCGGGTTTTTCCAGACGCCGATCGCGTTCAGGAAGTTGGCCGCGAACCGGCCGCCCGCCATCGAGGTCACCACGGCGTAGAACGTGTAGGTGCCGGTCAGCGCCCAGCCGGAGATCACCCCGGCCCGCGGGCCGAGGGTCGCGCCCACGAACCCGTACACCGACCCGGAGTGGTGGAAGCGCTGGGTCAGCCGGACGAACGTGTAGGCGACCAGCAGCACCCCGACGAACGCGAGCGCGAACGCGATCGGCACCGCCCGGCCGACGGTCGTCGCCGTGCCCTGCGGGTTGATGCTGGCCGCCATGGAGGGCGCCATCAGGGCCAGCGAGATGCCGATGGCCTCCCAGACGCTCAGGTTGCGGGTCAGCTTCAGCGGCCCGGTCCCGGCCGGCTCGCTCGCCGATCCGGTCTCGTTGCTCGCGGCCTCGTTGCTGGCAGCCATTGCTCAGCACCTCCCATGGATGGCCGCCTTGCGGCCTGGCTCGTTAGGGCTCGCCGTGCGGCCCACGCATGGGCTCGTCTGCTGATGATGCTCTAGGCCCGGCACGCGCACAAGATCCCATTAACGGCTTTCCGCCGGGCCGCCCCCCGCCAGCAGTCCCCCGTGGCGCCGGTGGCCGGGTCCCGGCGCCCAGCCGCCCGGCCCCAAGCCCCCTCGCCGGCCGCGCCCGTCATGATCCCCGGTCAGGACCTGACGCATAGGGACAAGCCCTGAATCCGGAAACGTAGTCACCACGGTGACGTAGATGTGAGTGCCGCCAGGGCTGACCGCTGCCCCGGCGGGGCTACAGCGGCCGTGGATGGTGGCGATGACACATGGTGGCGTCGATCACCGACACGCTGCCTGTGAACGGGCTGGTGACGTAGGCGCGGGTGCCATCCGGGCTGACCGCCACGCCTTCCGGGTCGCTGATGTCGATGGTGGCGGTGACCTGGTCGGTGGCGGTGTCGATCACCGACACAGTGTGCAGGCGGGGAACGGTGACGTAGGCGCGGGTGCCATCCGGGCTGACCGCCACCTCTTCCGGGGCACGGCCGACGTCGATGGTGGCGGTGACGTGGTCAGTCGCGGTATTGATCACCGACACGCTGCCCGAGGGACCGCTGGTCACGTAGGCGCGGGCGCCGTCCGGGCTGACCGCCACCCCTTCGGGGTCGCTGGCCACGCCGATGGTGGCGGTGACGCGGTCAGTCGCAGTGTTGATCACCGACACGCTGCCCGGGCTGTTGTCGTTGGTGACGTAGGCGCGGGCGCCGTCCGGGCTGACCGCCACCCCTTCCGGGTCGCTGCCGACGCGGATGGTGCCGGTGACGTGGTCAGTCGCGGTATTGATCACCGACACGCTGCCCGAGGGACCGCTGGTCACGTAGGCGCGGGCGCCGTCCGGGCTGACCGCCACCCCTTCGGGGTCGCTGGCCACGCCGATGGTGGCGGTGACGCGGTCAGTCGCAGTGTTGATCACCGACACGCTGCCCGGGCTGTTGTCGTTGGTGACGTAGGCGCGGGCGCCGTCCGGGCTGACCGCCACCCCTTCCGGGTCGCTGCCGACGCGGATGGTGCCGGTGACGTGGTCAGTCGCGGTGCTGATCACCGACACGCTGCCCGGGTCGCTGCCGTTGACGACGTAGGCGCGGGTGCCACCACGGGTGACCGCCACCCCTTCCGGGTCGCTGCCGACGGCGATGGTGGCGATGATGTGGTAGCCGCCCCCCGCCCAGGCGGGGGTGGCAGCCAGCCCGCTGGCCGCGGCGGTCAGGGCCAGGGCCAGTGACAGGGCCGCTGCGCGTGCCCTGCGGCCGCGCCACCAGCGGGTCCGGGATGGTCGCGGGTAGCTGGTGTGCGTGGTGGTCTGGCTGGTCACGACTGCCCTCCATGCTGTCGGGTTTACTGGCCTGCAATGACTACTGAACGTCACAGTGTAGGAGCAGAAGGTTCCAGCCTCCTGTCGTTCAGGACCGCCA
Source organism: uncultured Actinomycetes bacterium (assembly GCA_963844695.1). Taxonomy (GTDB): domain Bacteria; phylum Actinomycetota; class Actinomycetes; order Streptosporangiales; family Streptosporangiaceae; genus RYN-230. Next base: position 26,670 of record CAWJPL010000037.1, on the reverse strand, counting down.
TCCAGGCCCACTAACGCTGCGCGCCCCGGTGCGGCAACCCCGGCCGCCGCCCCACTCGGCACCCCCAACCTTGCGCTGCCAATCCCCTATACCGTTTGATATTGTTCTAGAACTCTAGAATTCAGTGCGGCCGGACCGCACGCGGTGAGGCGGTGCGGTGATGAACGTCGCGGACGAGATGGCGGACGAGATGAAGGCCGCGGAACGGGTGATCATGGGCGACCCGGGGACGGCGGGCCGGTTCGGGCCGTTCGGCGGGCGGTTCGTGCCCGAGGCCCTGGTGCCCGCGTGCGAGGAACTGGAGCGGGAGTTCCGCGCCGCCTGGGCCGACCAGGACTTCCGGGCCGGACTGGACGCCCTGCTCCGCGACTACGCGGGGCGGCCCACGCCGGTCAGCGGCGCGCCGCGGCTGTCGGCCGAACTGGGGGTTCGGGTGCTGTTCAAGCGCGAGGACCTGGCCCACACCGGCAGCCACAAGATCAACAACGTGGCCGGCCAGGCCCTGCTGGCCCGGCGGCTCGGCAAGACCGCGCTGGTCGCGGAGACCGGCGCGGGCCAGCACGGGGTGGCCACCGCCACCGTCGCCGCGCACCTGGGCCTGGGCTGCACCGTGTACATGGGCGAACGGGACATGGCCCGGCAGGAACTGAACGTGTTCCGGATGGAACTGCTGGGCGCCACGGTCCGGCCGGTGTCCTCCGGGTCCCGGACGCTCAAGGACGCCACCACCGAGGCACTGCGGCACTGGGTCACCACCGTGGACTCCACCCACTACTGCATCGGCTCGGTGCTGGGACCGCACCCGTATCCGTGGCTGGTGCGCGAGTTCCAGCGGGTCATCGGCGAGGAGGCCCGCGCCCAGTGCGCCGGGCGGCCGGACCTGCTGGCGTCCGGCCGGCCCGACGTGGTGGTGGCCTGCGTGGGCGGCGGGTCGAACGCGGCCGGGACGTTCGCGGGGTTCGCGGACACCCCGGCCCGGCTGGTCGGCGTGGAGGCCGCGGGCGGGGCGGCGGTCAGCCACGGGCGGCGCGGCGTGCTGCATGGCTTCCTGTCCTCCTTCCTCCAGGACGAGCACGGCCAGGTCCTGGAGGCTGAGTCGGTCTCGGCCGGCCTGGACTACCCGGGCGTCGGGCCCGAGCACGCCTACCTGGCCGCCTGCGGCCGCGCCGAGTACCACACCGTGACCGACGAGGAGGCGATCGCGGCCGCCGTACTCTGCGCCCGCACCGAGGGCATCCTGGCCGCGCTGGAGTCAGCCCACGCGGTGGCCTGGGTGGCCCGGGCCGCGCGGGCCGGCGACCTGCCCGCCGGGACGAGCGTGCTGATCACCATGTCCGGCCGCGGCGACAAAGACGCGGCCGCCCTGAAGGAGCTCACCCGCGGAGCCGGGGCATGAGCGGCGTGCAGACCGTGCTGGAGCAGGCCCGCGCGGCCGGGCAGCCCAGCCTGGTCAGCTACGTGACCGCCGGGATCCGGCCGGACTGGACTGACCTGCTCGCCGCGATGATCGAGGCGGGCGCGGACGCGGTCGAGATCGGGCTGCCGTTCTCGGACCCGATGCTCGACGGGCCGGTCATCCAGCAGGCGTCAGGCGCCGCGATCAGCCGCGGCGCGACCACCACCGCGATCCTGGCCGAGCTGCGCCAGGCCCGGCTCCCGGCCGGCCGCGACGGCGCGGTGCCGCTGATCGCGATGAGCTACGCCAACCACGCCTACCACCGGGGCGTCACGCGGTACTGCGACGAGCTCGCCGGAGCAGGCTTCAGCGGGACGATCATCCCCGACCTCCCGGCCGGGGAGGCCGATGAGTACCTCGCCGCCGCAGCCGCGGCCGGCCTGGACGCCACCTTGATGGTCACGCCGGCCACGCCGCCGGAGCAGATGCGCGCCATCGCCCGGCGTTCTCGTGGTTTCCTCTACGTGATGAGCGTGATGGCCACCACGGGAAGCACGAACGAGCGTGACGACGAGCGCCGGTGGGCGCTGGCGGCGCGGGCTCTGGACGTCGCGGACACCCAGCAGGACAGCCCGCCGGTCCTGATCGGCTTCGGCATCGACACCCCGGCCCGGGCCGCCGCGGCCGCCCGGCACGCGGACGGGGTTATCGTGGCCTCCGCCCTGATGCGGCGGGTCCTGGACGGCGCGGGTGCCAGCGACGTCGCCCGTGCGGTCGGCGACCTGCGTACCGCGATCGACACCGCCCGGTGAACGGCGCGGCCGTGAACCGGAGCGCGGAAATCGAGCGTGACGCGGCCGCGGGCCGGAGCGTGAGCGGCGCGGCCGCGGGCCGGAGCGGGCCATGAGGACGGCGCGGCGCACCGCCGAGGACCGGCAGCCGAAGTACCTCCGGATCCACGCCGAGCTGCGAGACCGGATCACCAGCGGTCAGTGGCCGTCCGGCACCCCCCTGCCAGCCCAGCGGGACCTGGCCGCCGAGTTCGGGGTCAGCATCATGACGCTGCGCCAGGCGCTCCAGCTGCTGGCCGACGACGGGCTGATCGCCGCCCGGCACGGCAGCGGGACCTACGTGGCGGCCCGGTACGAATACGACCTCGGCCACCTGCGCAGCTTCGCCGCCGACCTGGCCGCCCAGGGCGCCGAGATCCGCACCCGGCTGCTGGCTGCTGAGGTCATCACCCCGGCCGACGAGGTCAGGGCCCGGCTCGGCGGCCCCGCCCAGGTACTGCGGCTGCGCAGGCTCAGGCTGGCCAGCGGCCGGCCCCTCATCATGCAGACGTCCTACCTGCCACTGCCCCTGGCGGACGGCCTCGACCCGGCCGACCTGGCCGAGCGCGGCCTGTACACGGTGCTGGCCGAGCACGGGTGGGCCGGGCCCGGGGCTCCCGGGCCCGGCCTCGCCGGGTCTGGGCTGGCCGTCACCCGGGCCGCGGAGACCATCACCCCGTGCGTGCTCGGCACGCTCGAGGCGGGTTACCTTGAGCGCCCGGCGGGGAGCCCGGCGCTGCTCAGCCACCGGGTCAGCTTCACCGCGGACGGCCTGGCCGTGGTGGACGACCATGCGGTGCTTCCTGGCGACAGTGTCGCGATCGCCGTCAACCGGTCCGCCGATCGCCTGGACGTCCACTACTCCCTGCGTCCCAGCACACTCCCCCATCCCGGCCCGTGAGCCCCCATCTCTGCCCGTAGCCGCCTGCCTCCGCGGCCAGGTCAGCCGCCAGGGACACAGCGCTCAAGGCTGTCGCGACATCACCCGGCGGGCCACCTCGGCGAGGACGTCCGGCCACGCGCCCGCGAAGTCGTCGCGGGCCTGGACCGTGGGGAAACCCCGCTGCTCCAGGCGGATACGATGGCCGTCCGCCGCGGTCCCGACCGTGACCTCCACGTGGTGGCGAAGCCCGGGGCATCGTCGTACACCGCGGTCATGTCGTAGGCCAGCCGGTGCGGCCGCTCAACCGCCGTGATTACCCGCTCCTCCCGGAAGGCGGGCCCGTCGGGCACCTGGAAGGCCACCGACCAGCGGCCACCGGGACGCAGATCGAGCTGGGAGTCAGTGACCCAGTCCGGCCGTTCGCTGTCGTACAGCGCGACGAAGGCGTCGAAGATCGCTTCCGGCGGGGGGCCGATGACGCGCTCGACACCGAGCACATGCCCCTCGTGCTGGCCTGCTGGTGACCGGTGGCTGTTCACGATGCCTCCTGTTCCGCAGTTCCCGGACAGTTCCCCGCTGCCCACACCGGTAGGACTCATCCTGACCCGGTGACTCATCGCCTCGCGCCGGGAGCAGGCGGCCGGGAGCAGGCCGCTGTCAGCCGGCCCGCAGCCGCCCCGCACGGCGGGCCGCGTAGGCCCCAAGCCCCACCGCCAGACCCGCTCCGATGACCAGGGCGCGGATGAGCGAGCCGGGGCTCGCCGAGCCGAGCGCGCTGGACACCAGCACAGTCATCGGCAGCACCGCGAGCACCGTGCCCCACGCGTACCAGAACACGATGCTCAGCGCCGCCGTGTTGCCTACCGGGGTGTCGACCCCCAGGACGAGGGACGGGGAGAAGCTGCCCCGGAAAACGTTCACCAGCGCCCCGCCGACCAGCACCGGGATAGTCACCACGAGCAGGACGAGGGGACGCAGATCGCCGGAGACGATCCCGGCCACGGCGACGGGCACCCCGACGGCCGCGAGCAGCACCAGGCAGGGCACCGCCGCGTGCCACCAGGCCAGCGACTCATACCGGAAGGGCAGCTGCGCCGACCGGCGCGGGTCGTCCGCGTCCAGCCTGGCTCCCTCGCACAGCCACGTGGCGGCCAGGTAGCCGAGGCTGACCGCGCAGCCGACCAGCACCAGTGACACTGGCCGCCCCTGACTGGCCACGCCGGCCAGCGCGGCGGCGAGCAGGGCCAGCAGCACCGCGGACACCAGCCGGGCCGGCGACCGGAGCAGCGCGAGCAGGTCGCGCCAGAGCAGCACGAGTTCGCGCCGCCGCGGCGGCGGGAGGCGGAACCGGGCCCGGCGGGCGCCGGCCGCCCCGGTGTACGCGGTCGCGACGCCGCGGGTGTTCATGCTCAGCGCGGCCGCGGACATCGCGCCGAGGGTGCGGGCCCGGGCGCGGAGCGCGGTCGCGGGTACCCCGGCCACGGCCCGGTCCGCGAAGATCAGCGCCGCCAGCGCGGCCCCGGCGAGCAGCGCCAGGGCCAGCGGCCACCAGGGAGCCGGGTTCCCGGCGCCGGCCGGGCCGGCGTGCACCGCCACGGCCATCACCGGCTGGGCCGCCCACCCCCACGGGCCGGACCACAGCAGCACCGTGCCCACGGCGGCCGGCAGCCGCCCAAGCCCGGCCCACGCGGCCAGGCCGCTCAGCACGACCGCGGCCGCCAGCACCACCGGGGTGGCCGCGCGGACCTGCCGCCAGGTCACCGGATACCGCTCGATCAGGCCGCCCACGCCGGTGGCGACCGCGAACAGCAGGCCCATCGACAGCATCGCCGCCCCGGTCAGCCGGAGCACGTCGCCGTCCGACCGGCCGCCCAGGCCGAGGGCGACCAGGGCCGCGGCGGGCACGATCCCGGCCACCGCACCAGCCAGCAGCGCGCCGGCCGCCGCCCAGCGGAACCGGGGCCGCAGCAGCCGCCGCCGGGACACGGGCGTCCCGAGCAGCCAGTCCGCGGTGGCCTGCGACACCGTGACCGGGCCGCGCCACAGCGCGTCGCGGAGCAGGATCAGGAACACCAGCAGGGCCAGCGCGGTCAGCGCGGCCGGGCCCGCGTGCAGCAGCCGCGGGGCCGCCGCGGTCGCGGGCGGCGGCTGGCGCAGCGCCCGGTAGGCGGTGACGATCAGCGAGCTGCCGTAACTGATCACGATGACCGCGATCAGGTAGGCCCAGTAGGCCGCGCTGGCCGCCTGCTTGCGGCCCCGTCCCCGGCGCAGCTTGCGCAGCAGCGCGAAGGTCGCCGCCGTGCTGTCCGGGACGGCAATAGAGTCGCGGGTCACGGTCACCGGACCTTCACCACTCACCACCGGACCTTCACCACTGGACCTTCACCACGGGGCCGCCAGTGTCACGTCCGGCGGGCCCTCGGCGGTGACCGCGCCGTCGCTGAGCACGATGACGTGGTCGGCCACCGCCGCGGCGAGCTCGGTGTGGTGGGTGGCCAGCAACACCGCGGCGCCGGCCTCCTTCTCCGCGCGCAGCAGGCCGCCCAGCCAGCGCCGGGCGGCAGGGTCGAGGCGCTGCTCAGGCTCGTCGAGGACCATCAGCCGCAGCGGCCGGACCAGCACCGTGGCCAGCTGCAGGGCCTGGAGCTGGCCGCTGGACAGGGAACCGGGCAGCGCCCCGGCGTGGTCCTCCAGGCGGCATTCGGCCAGCGCCCGGTCCACCAGGCCCGCCGCCAGGTGGCCCTCGCCGTGCGCCACCGAGACCAGCTGGAGGTGCTCCCGGACGGTCAGGTCGGGGTAGGCGCTGACCATGTCGCCGACCACCGCGATCTCGGTCCGGACCACCGGGTCGTCCTCCGACATCACCCGGCCGCCGTAGCTCACCTGGCCGCTGCTCGGCGTGTCCCGCCCGGCCGCGATACGCAGCAGCGTTGACTTCCCGGACCCGTTCGCGCCGAGCACGGCGACGCACTCACCAGCGGCCAGGGTGAGATCGAGGGGCTGCAGCGCGACGCGGTCCCCGTAGCGGCGGCTCACCCGCGACACCCTGAGCAGCGGCGTCCGGGCCGGGCGCGGCCCGGGCCCGTTCGCGGGCGGGACGGGCGGGGTCGGCAGCGACACGGTCAGAGTCCACCACAGTGCGCCGGCCGCCCGGCCGGCGCCCCCCACGCCGCCGGGCCCGGCACGGTTAGAACTCCGCTGAGCGGGAAAGTGGCGGCCATGGCTGTACTAAGAGCTCTCGCCCGTCCCATGCTGGCCTCGATCTTCATCGTCCAGGGTTACGACACCCTGCGCCATCCCGAGAAGGTCGCCGCGCGCGCCGACAAGGTGGTGGGCCCGCTCAAGGAGCGCGTCTCGGCCCTCCCGGACGACACCGAGCAGCTGGTGCGGATCAACGGCGCGGTCCAGCTGGTGGCCGGCTCGCTGCTGGCGATCGGCCGCTTCCCGCGGCTGTCCGCCCTGGCCCTGGCGGCCACGATGGTTCCGACCACGCTGGCCGGGCACCCGTACTGGGAGACCAAGGACGAGAAGGAGCGCGCCCAGCAGCGCGTCCACTTCCTCAAGAACCTCACCATGCTCGGCGGCCTGCTGATCGCCGCGGCCGACACGGAGGGGAACCCGTCGCTGGCCTGGCGGAGCCGCCACGCGGTCGCAGGCCGCGCGGCACGACGTCTCGCTGGCCACGCAGACGGCCAAGGCGTCCGGGAAGGCGGGCGTGGCGGTCGGCACCACCCTGGGCAAGGCCCAGGGCACGGCCGACCTGGCCCAGGCCAAGGCGGATCTGGCCCTGGCCAGGGCGGGCCAGATCCGCGCCGAGAGGACCGGCGAGGTGCGCGCCAGGGCCGGGAAGGTGGCCCACAAGGCGAGCATCAAGGCAGCCAAGACCGCGGGTAAGGCGAGCGCCAAGGCTGCGAAGGCCGCCACCAAGGCGAGCGCCAAGGCCGCGAAGACCACGGGCAAGGTGGGGGTCAAGGCCGGGCGGACCCAGGAGAAGGCGTCCCAGCTCGCTTCCCGCCTGCCCGTCGGCTGACTTCCCGTCTCCCCGGCGGCGCTGTCGGATGACGTCGTCATGACCTGGTCTTCCCCGGAGAGCCTGGGCGAGCCCGACGAGGTCGGGTTCGGCTCGTCCCGGCCGCCGCGCGGGCGCTGGCCAGGCGGGCGCTGGCCAGGCGGTCGCTGGACACGCTGGCCGCTGATCCTGGCCGGGGCCGCGGTGATCGCGGTGGTGGCCGTGCTCACCCTGGGCCGGCACCCGGTGAAGCTGGCCGCGGCGCAGTCTCAGGTCACGGTGACCGAGGTGGGTCACCGGCTGCTCGGCGTGCAGGCAGGCTGGGAACTGCTCGGGTATGGCCCTAACCGTGTGGTCCGGATCCAGCCTGCCCAGGGGCGGGTCACCCAGACCGTCGTGCCCGTGCTGGGCAGCACCGGCCCCTTCTCGTTCGTAACCGGCCCCAGCCAGGTAGTCATCCGGCCGTGGGATGTGGAGCCGGGCTACCTGGTCGCGGATGGCCAGCCCGCCCGGCCCCTGCCCAGGGTCCTCGGCCAGGGCGGGGAGACGCTGCCCGGGCCGCGGGCCGGCGAGGTGTGGGTGCAGACCCGGCCCCGGTCACTGACCCTGGCCCGGCTGGACGGCGGCGGGACCGGCGTATCCATGCGCCTGCCGGCGGGCGCATGGTGGCTGGCCAGCCCGAACGACCGGGGCGGCGTCCTGCTGTCCGGCACGGACGAGGTCTTGGACGTCTGGCCGGGCGGCTCGCGGCGGATCGGCGGGATGCTCGCGGCGGTCGGCCCGACGCGCTGGCTCACCGTGAACTGCGACCGCCCGTACCGTTGCGCTGATGTGGTCATCGACCCGGCCACCGGGACGCAGCGGCAGCTGGCCGGTCCCCCAGCCGCGTTGGTGCCGACCGCGTCCCCCGGCGTCATCACGCCGGACGGCGCCACGGCGGCGGTGTTCCGGGTGACGGTCGGCGGCCAGGTCACGCTGCAACTGGTGAATCTGGTCACCGGAGCGGATCAGCAGATTGCGGTCCCGCTCAGCCGGAGCGCCGTCGGCGCCGGGACGCTGGCCTGGTCGCCCGACGGCCGGTGGCTGTTCGTGATCAGCAAGCACGGCCGGCTGGCCGTGGTCAACGCGGCCACCCGGCGCGTCGAGGCGCTGGGCGTCCGGCTCCCCTGGCTCAGCCAGATCGCGATCCGGCCCGGATAACTCCGGGGCGCCCCAGGTGGCCACGACCCCGCCCCACACCAGGCCGGCCCCGAACGCGGCGAGCAGCACCCGGTCGCCGTCGTGCAGGCGGCCGGCCCGCTGGGCCGCGGCCAGCGCGATCGGCAGCGACGCAGCCGACGTGTTCGCGAACGAGCCGACCACGTTGACGACCCGGGCGGGGTCGAGGTGCAGGCGCTGCCCCACCGCGTCGATGATCCGGCTGTTCGCCTGGTGGTAGACGAACAGGTCGATGTCGGCCAGGGTCAGCCCGGCCGCGCCGACGACCTGCCCGGTCACCTCGCTCATCAGCTGGACCGCGTGCCGGTACACCGTCGGGCCGTCCATCCGGATCAGCAGCTCGTCGCGGGACAGCCGGATCAGCTCGCGGCGGTCCCCGTCCGAGGACAGCACGGCCGGGCCGAGCCGGGAGGCGCCGGCCGTGGCGGTGAGCAGGACCGCGCCCGCCCCATCGCCGAACAGCATGGCCGAGGACGGGTCGTCCCGGTCGAGGTAGCGGGTCAGCAGGTCGGCGCCGATCGCGAGCACGGTCCGGGCCCGGCCCGACTCGATCATCGCGGCCCCCATCACCAGGCAGGACAAGAAGCCCGTGCAGGCCGCGCTGACGTCGATGGCCGCCGCGCCGTGCGCGCCGATGTCCGCGGCCACCAGCGGCGCGGCGTGCGGGCTCATGTCCTCGGCGCTGGTGGTGCCGACCAGGACGGCGTCCACGTCCGCCGGGTCTGTCCCGGCCTGGGCCAGGACGTCCCGGGCGGCCTGCGCCGCGAACTCGTCGAGCCGCTGGCCGGGCCCGGCCACGTGCCGTTCGCTGGTTCCGGTGCGCCGGGTGATCCACTCCTCGGCCACGCCGAGCCGGTCCGCGATGGCCGCGTTGGTCATGATCTGCTCGGGGACCGCCATCGCGACGGCGGCGAGCGCGGCGCCCGTCCGGCCCGCCAGCCGCTCCCCCGTCTTCGCTGACTGCCGGGGGTCGGTGCGCACAACGGCAGCCTACCGAGGGGCTTACCAGGGCGGAATCCGCGCCGGCCGCCACCCCGGCCCGCGTTCATGCTTTTCCCTAACGCCCGCCGGGCGCCGGCCAGGGCGTCCCTACGATGGGGGGATGCCGTCGGTGACCCCTTCCCCCGGAAGCGGCAGGCGATCCGGGACCACGGCCGGGCGGCGGGCGGCGCCGCGGTCGTGGCGGGTGCGCCAGCTCGGCACCCCGCGCGAGGCCCTCCGCCTGGAGCCGCGGCCGGCCCGGCCCCCGGGCCCCGGTGAGGCCCGGGTCGAGGTGGGCGCGGCAGGCCTGAACTTCCCCGACCTGCTGCTGTGTGCGGGCCGGTATCAGGAACGGCCGCCGCTGCCGTTCTCGCCGGGCTTCGAGGCGGCCGGGGTGGTCGCGGAGGCCGGCGACGGCACGGCGCTCACGCCGGGCCAGCGGGTCGTGGTGGTGCCGGAGCTGCCCAACGGGGCCCTGCAGCAGTCGATCACGGTGCCGGGCGCTCAGCTGTACCCGGTGCCGGAGTCGATGCCGGTGAGCGCCGCGGCGGCGCTGCACATCGCCTACCAGACCGCTCAAGTGGCGCTGCATCACCGGGCGGGGCTGCGGGCCGGGGACACGGTACTGGTCACCGGGCGGCCGGCGGGGTGGGCTCGGCCGCGATCCAGCTGGCCCGGGCCGCGGGCTGCGGGGTGATCGCCGCGGTCACCGGGCCGGGCAAGGCGGCGGCGTGCCGGATGGGGGCCGGCCTGGTCATCGACCTGGCCGCCGAGCCGGACCCGGTCGCGCGGGTCCGGGCCGAGACCGGCGGGCGGGGCGCCGACGTCATCATCGACGTGGTCGGCGGGGACACGTTCGGGTGGGCTCGCCGGTGCGTGGCGTTCGAGGGGCGGATCGTGCTGGTCGGCTTCACCGGGGGCGCGATCGGCCAGGTGCCCGCCAACCACGTGCTGCTGCGGAACTACGCCGTGCTCGGCCTGCACCTGGCGGCGTACCGGCGGGAGAACCCGGCGCTGCTGCGCTCCGTGCACGACACGCTGGTGGCGATGTGCGTGGACGGGCTGATCAGCCCGCAGATCTACCGCGAGCTGCCGTTCGGCCAGGCCCCGGCCGGCCTGGACCTGCTGGCCGGGCGGGAGGCCGTCGGCCGGGTCGTGCTGCGCTGCTGAGTGAGCCTGCGCCGGGCTGGCCAGCGCCCGGCCAGCCCGCAGCTAGCCCAGCGCGGTGACGGCCCGCTCGGCCAGCCGGAACTTCTGGACCTTGCCGGACGCGGTGAGCGGCAGCTCCGCGGCGGTGGTGACCAGCACGTACTGCGGCGCCTTGTACCGGGACAGCTGGGCGCGGCAGAAACTGATCACCTCTTCCGGGTCCAGCTTGGCGTCCTGCGCGGGGACCACCCAGGCGCAGCCGACCTCACCCATCCGCGGGTCCGGGACGCCGACCACGTAGGCCTGTGCGACGTCGGGCCGGCCGGTCAGGACCGCCTCGACCTCGGCCGGCATGACCAGCTCACCGCCGCACTTGTAGACCTCTTTGGCCCGGCCGGTCAGCACCAGCGCGCCGTCCTCGCGCAGGTAGCCCAGGTCGCCGGAGCGCAGCCAGCCGTCCGGCAACGTCGCGGCCGCGGTGGCCTCAGGCTGGCGGAAGTAACCCAGGCAGACGATAGGCCCGCGGGCGACCAGCTCCCCCGCCTGGCCGCGGGGCAGGTCCTCCCCGGTGACCTGGTCGACGGCTTTGTACTCGGCCAGCGCGCCGCCCAGGCCGGGGTCTCCGGCCACGCCGCCCGGCTTGGGCCAGCCGACGGTGTTCTCCAGGTCCTCGACCGGGCCGCCGACCCGGGTGAACGTGGTCGCGGCCGAGGTCTCGCTCATCCCGTAGGCGGTGACCAGCTGCCCGGTGCCGAGCACGTCCTGCAGGTCGTGCCACAGGCTGGCGGGCGCCGACGAGGCCGCGGACATGACCGAGTGCAGGGAGGTCAGGTCGTAGACCGACCGGCGCGCGGCGTCCGCCACGGCCAGGCTCATCGTGGGCACGAACAGCGCCTCACCGACCTGGTGCCGCGCGATCGCGGCCAGCGAGGCCCCGGGGTCGAACACCGACTGCACCACCACGCTGCCGGCCACGAACATCGACGCCAGCAGCCCCTCGACGTAGGCGAACACGTGGTTGAGCGGCAGCGCGAACATGATGCGCCGCCCATCCTCGAACGCCCGGGCGTAAGCCGAGCCATACGCGCTGCGCAGCTCCATGTCGTGGGTGGACAGCACGCCCTTCGGCAGCCCGGTCGTGCCCGACGTGTAGAAGATCGTGGTGACGTCCTGGGCGCTCGCGGCGCCCGCGCGGGCCGCGAGCTCCGCGTCCAGTGCGGCGTCCGGGCCGGTGGCCAGCCCGCCCAGGGTCAGCAGCCCGGGACGGGCGGGCTCCGCGCCGCCCGGCACGGTGACGACCAGCCGCAGCGCGGGCAGGCCCTCAGCACCGGGCTGGCCAGCCGTGGCCGGGCTGAGCCGTTCCCAGCCCGGCGCTATCCGGTCCAGCCCTTCCAGGGCGTTGATCTCGCGGAACTCCTCCATCGTGATCAGGGCGCTGGCCTCGGACTGCCGCAGCACCTGCGCGAGCTCTGCGGCGTGCAGCCGGAAGCTGACCGGGACGGCCACCGCGCCGGCCCGCGCCACCGCGAACCGCGCCGCGATCATCTCCGGGCCGTTGGGCAGGACCAGCGCGACCCGCTCGCCCGCCTGCACCCCGCGGGCGACCAGGCCGCGGGCCAGCCGGGCCGAGCGGTCCGCCAGGCCGGCGTAGCTGAGGGTCTCCTCCTCGCCGATCACGAACGGCCGGTCCGGGAACTGCGCCGCCACCGCGTCGAGCAGGCCGGGCAGGGTCTGCGTGCGCCAGGGCCGGTGCCGCGCCTCCAGGTCGCTGCGCCGGCGGCCAGCCTGCTCGACGAAGGACTCCACAGGCACCCCCAGGATCAGCACGGCACGGTCATTTCCCGGAATATCAAGAAACGATCCTCGCTGACCAGCCGGACCGGAGTTCCGGGCGCACGCCCGCGACCATGTGACGGCAGTGGCTGACATCGAGTGCTAGAGTGATGACAGTAGCTGACATCGAGTGGCCCAGCGCATCCTGCGGCGCGGGCCGTCGACCACCTGGAGGTTGTCACATGCGTGTATTCGTCACCGGCGCGTCCGGCTGGATCGGCTCCGCCGTCGTCCCCGAACTCCTCGGCGCGGGCCATCAGGTCACCGGGCTCGCCCGCTCAGACGCCTCGGCCCAGGCCCTGACCGCGGCCGGGGCGCAGGTGCAGCGCGGCACCCTTGACGACCTCGACGTCCTGCGGGACGCGGCGGCCGCCTCGGACGGCGTGATCCACCTCGCCTTCAAGCACGACCTCGCCTTCACCGGCGACTTCCAGGGCGCCGCCGACGCGGACCGCCGCGCCGTCGAGGTCTTCGGCGAGGTACTGGCCGGCTCTGACCGGCCGCTCGTCATCGCCTCCGGGACCCTCGGCGTCGCCCCGGGGCGGTTGGCGACCGAACGGGACGGGCACGACCCCGACCCGGCGCTGGCCGCCGCGCACGGCAGCGGCCCGGCGACCCGGATGGCCACGGCGGAGTTCGTGCTCTCCCTGGCTTCCCGCGGGGTGCGCTCGTCGGTCATGCGGCTCCCTCCGACGAACCACGGCGACGGGGACAACGGCTTCATGGCGACCCTGGTCGCCATCGCCCGCGACCAGGGCGCCTCCGGGTACGTCGGCGATGGGTCCAACCGCTGGCCTGCCGTGCACCGGCTCGACTCCGCGCACCTGTTCCGCCTGGCGGTGGAGAAGGCTCCCGCCGGATCGACGCTGCACGCGGTCGCCGACGAGGGCGTGCCGATCCGCGACGTCGCCGAGGTGATCGGCCGCCATCTGGACGTGCCGCTGGTCTCGGTCCCCGCCGGGCAGGCCGCCGATCACTTCACCTGGCTGGGGGGCTTCATCGGGATGGACGCCCCGGCGTCCAGCGCGCTGACCCGCGAGCTGATGGGGTGGCAGCCGACGCAGCCCGGCCTCATCGAGGACCTCGACAAGGGTCACTACTTCGAGAACCCGCCCGCCTGACCAGACGGGCACGCGCGGCCCTGCGATCACTCGCCCGTGTACGCGGGGCCGAACACGACGAGCAGCGCCAGGTCTTCGGTGACGTCGACGAAGCGGTGCTCCTCGCCGGCAGGCACGAAGATCACCGAACCGGGGCCCACCTCGGCCACGCCTTGCGGCGTCGCGATCCGGGCCTGGCCGGCGGTGACCACGTAGATCTCGTCCTCGGCATGCGGGCTCTGGTCGTCCGCCCCGCCCGCCGGGATGCAGTAGGTCCCCACGGAAAGGGCCGGCACCCTGAAGTTCTCGACCCAGTCGTTGGCCGCGCCCGCCGCCGGCGCCGCCCACCGCCCCGCACCCTTGATGATCTCCATAGCCGAAGCCTAATGGGCCCCGGGGCCACGCATCGGTGATCTTGGTTGGCTGCGAGTTCGCCGGATTGTGAACGGGCAGTTGCCGCGCAAGAACGCGTCGCCGAAGGCGTAAGGATGGGTTTTCTGCCGACTTGCCCGGAGATCACCAGGCTGCTTCACGAATGGCTCGCGGACAAATCGTGGCATCACCGGCAGTTACTATTTGTAATCTTATAGTCGCCGTCTGTTAAAACGCCGCGTGACCCGCCGTACGCCCAACTGGAGGCCGGCGCCGCACTGGCCGGCGACCGGGCCGGCGACGAGAGGCGTCTTCACCGGCTGCGGCGGCGTCAGCCGGCGGAAGATGGGCGCCGCAGGCATGGGCGAGATCCGCAGCGAGCTGAGACCTGGCCCGGCATGGGAAGACCCCATCCGCGGATCGGATGAGGTCGGTCCGGAAAAGCTTCTGACCTGGCCTTACGCCAGGTCCCTGAGCTGGTGGGCGATGCTGGGTTCGAACCAGCGGCCTCCTCGGTGTGAACGAGGCGCGCTTCCACTGCGCCAATCGCCCTGGCGCCCCCAAACGACCCGGCTCCTTGTGGCCGGAACGCTCGCGGGCCAACACAGACTAGCGTATCCGCGCGGGGCGTGGCGTCGTCGCGAGCGCCAGGATCGCCCGATACGCCCGGCACCGGGCGAGTCCGGATCTCCGATCGCCGCGGCCCCGGCCGGGACGGGGCGGCCCGGCCGCTGGCCAGCCTGCCGCATGGGAGGCTCTGAGCGGCCAGGACAGGCACCCGGGAGCCACCTGGGTTCCCGGGCCTAAGGAAGATCAGTTCAGGGACGCATAAGGGCTCTGGAGCCCTTGCCGGAAGCCCCGGCGGAACCGCCGGCGAAGCCCGCCGGGCGCTTGTCCCGTTGAATACGAATAGCCGCTGCCCGGGAATTAAGTCAGTGATTGTGGTGATTACGGACAAGGCTGCACGAAAGTCGGGGCATCGGGTAGTGCGCCCAACCCGGAAGGCTGTATGCTGCCGCATCGGACAAAGCACGACTGTTCGCTATCTGAACGCAAACCCGGAGGTGCGCACGGGATGCGAAGCGAAAATTTGGGCCCACCGCTACTGAGAGCTAGATCACAGCGTGTTGTTCCTGGTCACAGGAACAGTGCTGGGTCATGATTACGTTGAGACGCGAGAAGCGTTTGCCCAGGTCACGGCTGATTTGGTGCGCAGTGACCGAGGTTAGTAGTGGCAGCGTTCGCGGAATCCTCCTACTGAAGAGTTACGTGCCTGCGTGCCTCGTCACCCCGTGGGACGGCATCGCTGGATGGATGAAGCCCGGCGTTCCGGGATGAGACAAGGCAAAGGTTTGGCGAGGCAATGAACAGCATCAACACCGTCGCAGCCGAGCTCGGCCTCAGACTCGTGGTTCCAGAGCACGATGGCGTCCCTCTCACGGCGAGTCTGCACTACCGCGCCGAGGATCCGTACGCCATCCGGATGGCGTTTCATGTGGGTATGGACGAACCGGTTGAGTGGATCTTCGCTCGCGACTTGCTGGCCGGCGGGATGACCGAGCCGGCCGGCGACGGTGATGTCCGCGTGTGGCCTGCGGACACGCCGACCGGGCAGCGGGTGCTGAACATCTCCTTGTCCTCGCCGTTCGGCCAGGCCCACTTCGAGGCCCCGCTGACCGCGCTGGCCGGGTTCCTGCTCCGCACGTTCCAGGTGATCCCGGCCGGCCGGGAAGGTGAGTACATCAACCTCGACGGTGAGCTGAACCAGCTGCTGCGCCGGAGCTGAGCCCGCAGGCCCCTACCCCGGTAAAGCGTCCTGGGGCCAGACGGGTTGACGGCACGCTAACGATCTTTCCGCTGAACTGAGCGGCCATCTGGAACCGCGGCCAGGACGGCCTCGAGCCGTCTGTCCAGCGGGCCGCCCAGCTCGATCACCCGAACGTCCCCCCAGGCCTCCAGCGGGTCGCTGGACAGCAGATCCAGCAGCGCACCGTTCATCGTCTCCCGGAGCTGGGGCAGGTCCGGCCGGGGCAGCACCCGTTCTGTCTCAGCCGTTACCGGCGTGACGATCAGCACGTCCAGGCTGGCCAGGGCGGAGCGCAGGACGGACGGGTCAGCCTCGTCCTCGACGCTGGCGCCCAGCGCAGCCAGGTAGGCCAGGAAATCCAGCGGGGTGCGGTCGAAGACGACCCGGGGAGCCGCAGCACGGAGCAGCCGCAGCGAACACCTGAGCTGGGCCCGGTAGTCGTCCAGCGACGGCGGGAACCCGAACTCGTAGCCTTCTTCCTCCAGCAGGAAGTACGGCTCGTCGACCGGCACGTGACCGGCGAGGTGCCCGCACAGCTCCTGCACCAGCGTCGTCTTCCCGGTCCCGTGCGCGCCGGACACGCCCACCCGCATCCGCGTGACTAAGGGTCGAGGTCTTCGGCGGAGCGGTCCGCGAAGATGTCGGCGGCCTTGCGGGTCACCGGCCCGGGCGCCGCGGGCAGCAGGACCCCGTCCACGCTGCGGATCGGCTGCACGTCCCGGCTCGTCCCGGTCAGGAACGCCTCCCGCGCCTCGGCCAGCGCCGCCAGCGGCAGGTTCTCCTCCACGGCGCCGGCCCACTCGATGACCAGCCCCCGGGTCACCCCGGCCAGGCAGCCCGCCGACAGCGGCGGGGTGACCAGCCGGCCGCCGGCCACCACGAACACGTTGGTCCCCGACCCCTCGCACAGGTTCCCGGCCAGGTTGCCGAAGATCGCCTCGGCGCCGCCCTGCTGCTGCGCGTAGGACAGCGCGAACACGTTCTCCGCGTAGGAGGTGGTCTTGACCCCGGCCAGGGCGCCCCGCTCGTTCCGGGGCCAGGGAAACATGATCACGTCGCAGGTGGGCGCCGCGTCGTGCAGGTCAGCGAGCTGGATGATCGTGACCGGAGCCGCGGCCGTCCGCTGCGAGCCCAGCACCGACTCCCCCGCCGTGACCGTGATCCGGATCCGGGCCCGGTCCGGGCGCCCCGCGTCGGCCAGCACCGCGTCCACCCCGGCCCGGATCTGGTCCAGGTCCGGCTCGGGCAGGCCCAGCCCCCGGGCTGAGGCGCAGAGCCGGGCCAGGTGCCGGGTCAGCGCGAACGGCACGCCCCCGGTGACCTTGAGCGCCTCGAACACCCCGTCCCCGGTGGTCAGCCCGTGATCGGTCACCGGTACCCGGGCCTGGTCGGCCGGCACGAGGGTGCCGTTCATCCACACCGTCACACGAAAACGCTAGCGCAGGTCACCGGCGTGCGCGCCAGCCGTTGCGGCAAGAGAAGGCAGCAAGGCGTCGACGGCCGTGATCTGTTCGGCCACCTCACGGTCCACGGGCATCATCGGGACCCGGGCCCGGATCGCCGCGTGCACGGCCTTGAGCGGCTCGCTGGGCGCGGCGACGTCGGCCCGCAGGTCGATGCCCTGGGCCGCGCAGCAGACCTCGACGGCCAGGCAGGTCCGGACGTTCGCCACCACCTCGCGGAGCTTGCGCACCCCGTGCCAGCCCATGGACACATGGTCTTCCTGCTTGCCCGACGTCGGGATGGTGTCCACGCTGGCCGGGTGGGCCAGCACCTTGTTCTCGCTGACCAGGGACGCGGCGGTGTACTGGGCGAGCATGAAGCCGGAGTTGGTGCCCGCGTCCGGGGCCAGGAACGGCGGCAGGCCGCGGGAGAACGCCGGGTCCAGCATCCGGTCCACCCGGCGCTCGCTGATGCTGGCCAGCTCGGCCAGGGCCATGGCCAGCATGTCCGCGGCGAAAGCCAGCGGCTCGCCGTGGAAGTTCCCGGACGTCATCACCTCGCCGTCGGCGGCCACGATCGGGTTGTCCACCACCGCGCCCAGCTCGATGTCGATCACCCGGCCGGCGTGGGCCAGCACGTCCCGGACCGCGCCGTGCACCTGCGGCGCGCAGCGCAGGCAGTACGCGTCCTGCACCGCGTGCCGGCTGTGCCGGTGGCTGGCCAGCAGCGGCGAGCCGGCCAGCAGGGCGCGCAGGTTGGCCGCGCTGTCCAGCTGGCCCGGGTGCGGGCGCAGGGCCTGCACCCGCTCGTCGTAGGGCCGGTCGGTGCCCAGCAGCGCCTCGATCGACAGGGCGCAGGCGATGTCGGCCGCCTGGACCAGCATCCGCGCGTCGTGCACCGAGAACGCGAGCAGCGCCTGCATCGGCTCGGTCCCGTTGACCAGGGACAGGCCCTCCTTGGGCGCCAGCTCCAGCGGGACCAGCCCGTGCTCGGCGAGCACCTCGGCGCTGGGCCGGCCCAGCGGCGGGTCGCCGGGGCCGCGCAGCCTGCCCTCGCCGATCAGCGGCTGGGCCAGGTGGGCGAGCTGGGCCAGGTCACCGGAGGCGCCGACGGAGCCCTTGCTGGGCACGACCGGGAGCAGGCCCAGGTTGAGCAGCTCCAGGAGGCGGCGGGGCAGGTCGGGCCGGACGCCCGAGTACCCGGCGGCCAGGGTCCTGGCCCGCAGCAGGAGGATCGCGCGGACGGCCGCGTCGTCGAGGGGCGCCCCGGTGCCCGCGGCGTGCGAGCGGACGATGGCGCCCTGCAGCCGGGCCAGGTCCTGGATGGGGACCGGTGTGTCGGCCAGCGCGCCGAAGCCGGTGTTCACCCCGTAGACGGGGGTGTCCCCCTGGGTCGCGGCGGCCACGACTGAGCGGCTGAACTCCATGGTGGCGGGCGCGTCCGGGCTGAGCTCGGCGGTGGCCTCGCCGCTGGCCACGTTGACGACGTCCTGGACGGTGAGGCCGTCGCCGGTGACGATCACAGTTCGCATGGCTGACAGCCTGCCATTGCGGCCGGCGGCAGGCGATGCCGGTGCCCGCTCATGTGGCCCTTGGGGCCAGCCCTGGTGCCTCGGGGGTCAGCCGCGGCGCGCCCGGGGGCCGGGCGGCGGCTCAGCCGGCGAACTCCTCGACCGTGTCCGCGACGAGTTCCGGAACCCGCAACGGCAGCAGGTGGTCGCCCCCGGGGACGTCGATCTTGCGGCACCCGGGGATGCCGGCCACGATCGCCTCGTCGCATTCGATGAGCGGCGGGTGATCCTGGTCCCCGATAAGCAGCACGGCCGGCGCCGTGATCGCTGCCGAGACGCTCGAACGCCGGCGGCCCTGGCCTTTCGTACTCATCGTTAGCCAGCCACGCCTTCGCCGCGCTGCGCAGCTGGGCCAGAACCGCGTCATCAGGCTCCCCGGTGGTCCAGATGCCCCCGGCTAGCCGGGCGATGCCCTCGACGTCCCCCACCTCAGCGCACGCTTCGAACTTGGCGTCCAGCTCCGGATCCCCAGGCATCGGATAGCCGCTCAACCCCGGCGAGACCAGCACCAGCGCGCTCACCCGCTCCGGCTGGGCCAGGGCGAGGTCGATGGAGGTCGCGCCGCCCTGGCTGCAGCCGACCATCGTCGCCCGGGCCACCTCCAGCTGGTCGAGCACCATGATCAGGTCGTCCAGCAGGTTGAACGGCGCGGTCGCCGGCGGGGACATGCCGTGCCCGCGCGCGTCGTAGCGGATCACCCGGTAGCGGGCCGCCAGCCGCGGCGCGATCAGATCCCAGACCCGCGAGTCGCCGATCCCGGGATGCAGCAGCACCACGGCGGCTCCGGGACCACCGGTGTCGTCCGCCCAGACCGTGCCCCCGGCGACCTGGATCATCTGTTCCATGCCGCCGATTCTGCCCCGCTGGCTTCCGGGCGGGAAATGGATTTCGGCCGCCCCGCTGGGCTGAGCAGCCCGGCCAGGACGGCGACCGCCTCGTCCACCAGCGAATCGTTCAGGTTGCCGTAGCCGAGGATCAGCCCGGGCGCGCTGGGTCGGGCTGGAATCGCAGGTCGTCCACGGTGCACAGCCACATGTCCTGGCGCCGGGCGCCGGCGACGACCGCGGCGGCGTCTGAGCCCGGGGGCAGTTCGAGCAGCAGGTCCAGCCCGGCGTCCGCCCCGCGCACGCGGTAGCCGGGCAGCTGGCGCTGCAGGGCTGCCACCAGCGCGCCACGGCGGGCCCGGAACCGGCGGCGGGACGCGCGAAGATGCCGGTCGTAGGCCCCCGACTCGATGAAGAGCGCCAGGGCCAGCTGGTTCAGCGCCGGCGGGCTGACCGGAATCTCGCGGTCGGTCCGGACGGCCCCGACCCACCGGCGCGGGGCGACCACCCAGCCGATGCCGACGGTCGGATTCAGCGTCCTGTTCACCGACCCGAGCAGTGCCACCCGCTGCCGGTCCGTCCCCTGCATGACTGCTGGCGCGGGCCCGCCGTAGCTGAACTCGGAGTCGAAGTCGTCCTCGACGACCAGGCCGTCCACGCGCCGGGCCCAGTCCAGCAACGCCGACCGCCGGTGCGGCGCGAGCACGCAGCCGGTCGCCACCTGCCGCGCGGCGCCGACGCATACCGCGCGCAGCCCCGGGTGCTTGTCCAGCTCATCGACCACCAGGCCGTCGTCGTCGACTGGCAGCCCGACCAGTTCCAGGCCCGCGGTCCGGGCGGCCTGCCAGAGCCGCGAGGAGCCGGGATCCTCGACGCCGATCGCCACCTGGCCGTCCGCGAGCAGGGCGTGCGAGACCTGGGACATGCTCTGGCCCGCGCCGGAGAACACCGAGATCGTGGCGGGCTCCGCGGCCGCGCCCCGGCTCCGGTTCAGGCGCTCGGCGAGCACGGTCCGCAGCCGTGGATGCCCGCCCGACTGGGCGTAGTCCAGCTGATCGAACGGCGCGGTCTCGGCGGCCGCCCTGATCGCCTCGACCCATTTGCGGCGCGGAAAGGCCCGCAGGTCGGGGCGGGCGGAGGACAGGTCGAACCGGGCCGGCCGGTTCAGCGACAGCTTCTGGCGGCCGCGCGGGAGTCCCGGCGGCCTCGTCGAGGCCGGGACGGGGCGTCCAGCTCACCCGGGTCGCGGAGCCGGTCCGCGCGGTCAGGTACCCCTCGGTGACGAGCTGGGCGTAAGCCTGGGTGACGGTCCAGCGGGAGACGCCGAGGTCGGCGGCGAGCGTCCGGCTGGGCGGCAGGGCGGCCTCCCGCGGGATGCGCCCGTCCCGGATGGCCGTGCGGAACGCGGCCGCCAGCCGCATGTGCAGCGGCCCGGCCCGCTGCGCGGGCAGGTCGAGCAGCGTCTCCCAGGCCAGATTGGTCTGCATTCCTGCCACGTCATCGGATCGGAGGGACCAGCGGATCGCTCCTAGCGTCATGAAAAAGCCCGCTCACGTCTAGGGGATTGCTCATGACCGACTGGCTGGCCCGCCTGTTCGCCCGGCTCACCCGGCGCCGCGAGGTGGCCCGGATCCGGCGTGACCCGTTCCTGGACGACCCCGCCGCGGTCGAGGACGACTACCGGCGGCTGAGGCAGGCGCACCCCCGCTGACGGTCAAGCCCTCGCCAACCACCCCGGCCGTGACTCGCCCAGCGGCCCGGTCCCGCGCAGGCATGCTTCGGCGCTGGCCGAAGCGTTAGCCGGCCAGAGTCGGAGCATGACTGACGACGCAGACGCGAACCCGGGGCAAGCGGACCCGAACCCGGGACACCTGGTGGCGGCGGCCGTGGACCGGTGCCTGGAACTGGCCCGGACCTGGCACGCGTGGGACGGCCGGCCCATAGCGCGGACGATGGACGACGGCACGCCTAACACGTGGACGCCGCACAAGGCGCTCCGCCGGATCGCCGACCACCTGGTGGATCACCTGCATCAGGTGGAGGCGTTGCTGGCCGGAGCCACCCCGGTACCCGACGAGTGGCTCGGGCGGACGGTGACGCTCGACGCGGACTGGGCCCGCTTCACCGAGCCGGACTACGCCGAGGCCTGCTCCCGGCTGCGCCGGCTCGGCCGCTGGTACGTGCTGCGCTACCAGACCGCCGGGGCCGGCGCCTGGACCGGCCGCAGCCAGGCGCCTGGACGCTGCGCGAGATCGCCGAGCACGTGGCGGAGGTCACCTACTACGCCGACCAGGTCGGTTCCCTGGCTGGCCGATGACGGCCGGCAGGCCGCACCGCACGGCGACCGCCGGGTCGCGGTAGGACACCAGCGCGGTGATCAGCAGCTCACCGTGCACGTCAGCGAGCTGGACGATCTGCAGGCCGGTCACGACCAGGCGGGTGGCCCCGCCTGGTTCAGCGGCCTCGCCTGGTTCATACGTCGCGAAGGCGGGCTGCCCGTTGCACGAGCCAGCCCGGAGCGTCACCCCGTGCGGCCGGGCGGCCGCGAAGACAACGTCGTCGATGAACTGCGCGGCCGCCTCCCGCCCGTCGAACCAGGCACTGAGGGGCGGCATCGAGAACCGGACGTCCTCGGTCACCAGCTGGACGAAGGCCCCGATATCGGCGAGTTGCCAGGCGCGGACGTAGCGTTCGCGGAACTGCTGGACGCGCGGGTCCGTGGGGTCAGGTACCGGCGCTCCGAGGCTGGCCTGCACGGTCTCGCGGGCCCGGGAGAGCAGGCTGTTGACCGCTGATGCGCTCACCGCGAGCACCTCGGCGGTCTCGGCATGGCTGAATCCGATCACGTCATGCAGCAGCAGGGCCGCGCGCTGCCGCGGAGCCAGGCGCTGCAGCGCCGCTACGAACGCGAGGCTGATCTTCTCCCGGCGGAGCAGCGCCTCCTGCGGGTCCCCGGTTCCGGTCAGTTCTGCGTCGCTGACCGGCTCAACCCAGACCGCCTCCGGGTCGGGGAGCGATAGCAAGGAGCCAGGGCCGCCGCTGGCCCGGAGCCTGCCGGGGACAGGCGCACTCGCCGGGTCCGCAGCGTGTCGAGGCACACGTTGGTCGCGATGCGATGCAGCCACCCGCCGAACGACCCGGAGCCGTCGTAGGTCGCGAGCTTGCGCCAGGCGCGCTCCAGGGTGTCCTGGAGGGCGTCCTCGGCGTCCGGGCCCGATCCCAGCATCCGGTAGCAGTGCCGGAACACGGGACGTTCGTGCGCGGTGACGAGCGCCGCGAACGCCGCGTCTTCTCCCGCCCGGGCCCGCGCGAGCAGATCGTCCAGGTCAGTGGCAGCCATCTCAGACCCCCCGGTGTCGGATGTCCTGCCCGCGCGGAGCCGGCCGGTCAGGAGTCCGCGCTCGCCAGGCCGACGACCTGGCCCTGCGGGTCGGCCAGCAACCCGAACGTCACACCCGGGACTGACGTGGCCGGCTGGACGACGCGCCCCCCGTGAGCGACCGCAGCGTCCAGGGTAGCCGCGACGTCGGCCACGCCGACGAAGAAGGTCACCAGCGGGCCGCCGTCCTGCAACGGGCTGACGCCGCCCGGCACGGCGCCTTCGACCCCGGTGTCCACGTAGGTGTATCCGGGCATGCCGCCGTCCGGGTAGGTCCAGCCGAAAAGCTTCCCGTAGAACGCGCGGGTGGCGTCGGGGTCAGCTGACCGGATCTCGAAATGAACCACTGGGCTTGCCATCGTGGGTGCTCCTGTTCGTCGGTACGGGCTTACGTCAGGTACGACGAGAGGAAGCGCGCGGATCTCTCGGTCGGGAGCACGCGGATCTCTGGGGCCGGCCGGGTTACTCCCGGGGGTGCTTACAACCCCGCGAAACGGGCGATCAGCCGCCAGGTCTCTGCGGGCGCTTCCTGCTGGGTGAAATGGCCGGCGCCGGCACCAGAGCGCCCTGGACGTGGGTCACCCCGGCGTCCCGCAGCCCTTGCACGTAGGGGCCGATGTCGCCGCCCCGTTCCCGCTCGCCGCGCAGGTACAGCAGGGGCGTGCTGACCGGAGGTCCCGCGCTGGCCCGCTGGCTGTCCTCGACGTCCCGGGGGAAGGCCCGGTACCAGCCGAACGACGCGGTCAGCGCACTGTCGCTAGCGTAGGCGGCCTCTTGAGCGCGCCGCGCGTCGGCAGTGATCTTCGACGGGTCGGCGGCCAGCGCGTCGTAGAAGTAGCCGAAGTAGTCCTCCTGCCGGCCCTGCACCAGCCGCTCGGGCAGGTCCGGCACCGCGTGCAGGGCGAAGTGGAACAAGAAGGGCGAGCGCACGAACTCCTCCCACGGTGCCACCCCGGGCAGCGGCACGTCCATGATCACGGCCCGGCCGATGCCCTGGTAGGCCCTCAGGTAGGCGTAGGTGACCATGCCGCCGATGTCGTGGCCCACCAGCGTCACCCCGGTCAGCCCCATGATCGACAGGATCTGGTTCACGACCCCGGCGATCTGGCGTTTCGAGCCGTCGGTGGCGGCCCCGGCCGACTCCCCCACGCCCGGCAGGTCGATGGCGATGGCCCGGACCGACCCGGCGGCCAGCGTCATGATCGGGGCCCAGGTCCGCGAGGACTCGGGCCAGCCGTGCAGGACACGAACGGCGGGGCGCCAGGGTCCCCGGCCTCCACCACGTGGATGTCCGCGTCGCCCACCGGGACCTGCTGATGGCGGAATCCGTCCTCGGAAACGACCATGGCT
The DNA here is from genome assembly GCA_963844695.1 of uncultured Actinomycetes bacterium. Taxonomy (GTDB): domain Bacteria; phylum Actinomycetota; class Actinomycetes; order Streptosporangiales; family Streptosporangiaceae; genus RYN-230. The sequence goes on along the minus strand of CAWJPL010000037.1, from coordinate 2,526 downwards.
GGGTAACTCCCGGGCGGGCTGGGCTGTTCCGGCGAACCGCCCCCCCGGTCTGGGCAGCCTCCCCGGCTGTCTTCGTGCTGGCCTACTCCCGCGAGGACGCCAGGTGCGGGTTAATGGCCTTAAGAGCACCAGCAGGCAACGCGGGTGGGACGGAGCAGGCCAGACCCGGGGGGCGGATGAACGCGATCGGGACGTGGCTGCGCGTCTACGTGCGCCACCGCTGGCGGTCCCTGATCATCCTCGCGCTGCTGGTCGCGTTCGCGGGCGGCACGATCATCGCCGCCGTGGCCGGGGCCCGGCGAGGTGACACCGCGCTGCGGCGGCTGGACGCCGTGACCCTTCCGGCGACCGCCGTGGTGCTGCCCAACCAGCCCGGGTTCGACTGGGGCGGCGTCGAGCGGCTGCCCGAAGTGGCCTCGGTGTCCACGTTCGCGGTGGACTACACGATGACCTACCAGGGACTGCCCGCCGACGTCGCCGGGTTCCCGCCCGCCAACGACACCGTTCTGCGGTCGATCGAGAAGCCGGTGGTCCTCCAGGGCCGGGTGTTCGATCCCCGCCGCGTCGGTGAGGCCGTGGTCACGCCGATGTTCGTGGCCGACCATCACCGGGGCGTGGGTGACTCGGTCATCCTCCATCTGCCCACCCCTCGGGAAATGGCGACGGGACAGGGGTCCGGGCCGGGGGGCGCCCTCACCGGGCCGACGCTGCGGCTGCGGATCGTCGGCGTCATCCGCTCCCCGTGGTTCTCCGATTCGCCGGGTTCGGACGGCGCGATCCTCATGTCGCCCGCCGTGGCGGCCCGGTATCCACTCAGCGTGGTGGGCAACCCGCACAGCCAGTTCAGTTTCGTCAACGCGCTCGTCCGGCTGCGGGGCGGCGAGGCGGCCATCCCCCGGCTGCGGCGCGACATCGTCCGGCTGACCGGGCGCTCGGACATCGACATCTGGGACCTGCCCCAGCAATACGCCGACGTGCAGCGGCAGATCGCCTTCGAAGCACGGTGCCTGGTCGCGCTGGCGGCCGCCGCGTTCCTGGCCTCGCTGTTCCTGATCGGGCAGACCCTGGCCCGCTTCGCGGCGGCCAGCGGGGCGGAGCTGCAGATCATGCGGGCCCTCGGGATGACGTCCGCCGAGGTCACAGGGGCGGTCGCGGCGGCCCCGGCCCTCGCCGGGCTGGCCGGGGCCGGCCTGGCGGCCGGGTTCGCGGTGGCCGTGTCGCCCTGGTTCCCGATCGGGACCGCGGCGCTGCTCGAACCGTCGCCGGGCCTGTCCGCCGACTGGGCGGTCATCGGGCCGGCGGTGGCGCTGATCACCCTGCTGGTGGCGGGGGGCGCGGCGCTGGCCGGACGGGTCACGCTCGCCGCGGGCCGGCGGCAAGCGCCGGTCCGGGCTCCGCGACCGCGGCCGCGGCGGCCCGGGCCGGGTTCCCGGTCCCGGTCGTGGTCGGGGCCAGGTTCGCGCTGGAGCCGGGCCGCGGCCCGTCGGCCGTGCCGGTGCGGCCCGCCCAGATCGGGGCAGTCGCCGGGGTGCTCGGCATCGTGGCCGCGTTCACGTTCTCCTACGGCGTGTCCGACACCGTGGCGCACCCGGAACGGTTCGGCCAGACCTTCCAGGTGATCTCCGAGGTAGGCCTGAACGGCAAGGACTTCGGTCCCACGGCACAGTTCGTGCGGGTGCTGCACCGGCTGCCCTCGGTGAGCGGGGTGGACGACTCCCGCATCGCTGTGGCCACCGGCGGAGGCGGGGCCGGGTCGATCAGCCTGTACGAGTACCACGCTGGCGGCCCCCAGGCGATCCCTGTCGTGGTCCTGCGCGGCCGCATGCCGCGGCGCGCGCACGAGGTGCTGCTGGCTCCGCGGACCCTGGCCGCGCTGCACGCCCGGGTCGGCAGCCGGGTGCGGCTGGCCGGGAACCGGGCCAAAGAGGTCCTGACCGTGACCGGCAACGGCCTGGTGCCCGAAGGCTCGCACAACAGCTACGCGGACGGTGGCTGGCTGACCCCGGCCGGGTTCAGCGGGCTGTTCACGGGCTTCAAGTTCCACGTCGTGCTGATCAGGACCGCACCTGGCGTGCCTGCCGAGCGGGCGCCCCAGATCGTGCATGGCCAGCTCGCGCGGGCGGCGCCGAAGCTGGCAGCGCGGACCCGGAGCCGGCCCAGTCTCCGATGGAGATGGCCGAGCTGGGCCAGGTCAAGGTGCTGCCGGTGGTCCTTGGCGTGTTCCTGGCCCTGCTCGCCATCGGCGCCGTCGGTCACGCCCTGGTCACCGTGGTCCAGCGCCGGATCCAGGACGTGGCCGTGCTGCTGGGTCATGGGCATGACGCCGCGTCAGTGCCGCCTGATCGTGTTCACCCAGGGGACCGTGCTCGCCCTGGCCGGGCTGATTATCGGTCTCCCGGTCGGCGTGGTGGTGGGGCGTCTTCTGTGGCGACGGTGGCGGGGTACACGCCTGTGCAGTACGTGCCGCCGATCGCGACGGTCGTGATGGTGGTCATCGTCCCGGCGGCGCTGGTGCTGACCAGCCTG
>CAWJPL010000036.1:0-154661 GCA_963844695.1 uncultured Actinomycetes bacterium | reverse complement strand
ACCTGACCCTGCCCAAGCTCCGCTGCCGCTGGGACCCCGCCCGCACCCGGGCCGCCGAGAGATTCACCGCGGCCGAGCGGAACGCGATCTGGGAGCATGCCGCCCGCACCGCCGACGCCGCGGCCAGGAACATCCGCTTCACCGGCCCGGACGATCCGGCCGCGGCCGATGCCGCCTGGGCTGCGGCCGACACGCTGCACGCGGCCGCGGCGGCGCTGGGCAGCCGGGTGCTCCGCCAGGCGGCCGATTCCTTCGACCGGGCCGCGCGTGCCCCGTACGGCCGGGTGCCTCCGGTCGTGGCTCCGGACGGGATCAGCCTGCGCCGGTCAGCCCGGCTGCTGTCCCTGGCCGCGTCCGCCGGTGACGAGACGGTCCGGGCCCAGATGAGGCTCGTTCTCCAGCTCTCCCGGCTCGCCCGGGCGGTCGCTGAGCTACGGGAGGCGCAACGGCACGCCGCTCAGGCCGCTGCCGCCCGCCAGGCCGCCGAGGAACTGCGCGCCGCCTGGCGCGCTTCTACCTCATGGTCACCGCGAGGAGCTGGCCAGCGCGCGCACCGCGGCCGAGCGGGTCCGCCTGGACTTCCCGTTCCCGCCGGGCCCGGCCCGGCCCGGAACCGGGCCGCAAGCCGGCGCGCACCGCTCTGGGCCACGTCCCTCATACCGGCCGCCAGCACCCTCGCGGCGCGGTCCGGGCCGATAGCCGGGCTGGCGGATACACGCGACAGCACAGCAGGAAAAACCACCAAGATTCCGCAACGACAACCGCCTGCACGAAATGCCCTTGCCTTGGGCGGATGATTGGCGGCTCAGTCGAGACCGAGTTCACCGCGCTTGATGGAGGTGGTGAACGCCCGCCACTCGTCGCGGCTGAACGTCAGCGCTCGGCCCGCCCGGGTCCTTGGAGTCCCGCACGGCGACGATGCCGGGCAGGTTGTCGGCGACCTCGACGCAGGCGCCGCCGTTGCTGCCGCTGTAGCTGCTCTTGCGCCAGATGGCGCTGTCTAGGGTGTGGCCCATCGCTCCTCAGCAACCTTCCCGATCAGGTCTCGTGAGGCTCCACGGGGTAGCGCGTCAGCTCTCAACGTGTCGAAGGTCAGCGAAAGCCTCCTGACCACGGACGGCAGCTCGGTGGTCTGCCCCTGGTCGGGTGACTCCATGTACACGGTACCCGGTGCGTTATCGAAGCCCGCGATGGCGAATCCGCCCAGCAGGCCAGCATGCGCACCGATCTCGAGCAGGCACGATCTGCACGGTGATGTTGCTGCGGCACGAGGTGTCGGCCAGGTGCAGCAACTGGTCATACATGATCTTGCGCGAGCCGATGAGCCGGTGCAGCACGGCCTCATCCAGCACCACCCACAGCGTCGGCGGGTCGGGCCGATCGAGGATCGCCTGCCGTTCCAGCCGGGCGGCGACCAGCTCCTCCAGCTGATCTTCGGTCGTCTCCGGATCAGCGGCGAGAATGGCCCGCGCGTACTCCGCGGTCTGCAGCAGGCCAGGTATCAGCAGCGGCTCCCACCAGCGCAGCGACGTCGCCCGCCGCTCGGAGTCGATCCACTCGGCGAACCAGAGGGATAGCCGCCGTCCCAGCGGCGGGCCAGCTGGTAGAGCCGTCCGAACAGTCCGCCCGCGTCCGGGAAAGCCCGGTCGCAGGCCTCCGCGAAGTCCTGCGCGGGTGCCCGCTCGCCGGTTTCGACCTTGCCGACCTGGGCGCCGGAGTAGCCCAGCCGCTGCCCTAACTGATCCTGGCTGAGCCCGGCCGCGGTCCGCGCCCGGCGCAGCTCGGCGCCGAAGAACTGTAACGGTCCCGCGCTCGGGTCAAGCTCACGTACCAGCGGCACCACAGCCCCGCTTCCCGGACGGCCCGGACGCCGATCGTCACGTTCGGACACGTCCTGACGACAGCCTGTCTTGGCTACCGATCGTAGGGCCGCCCGATCAGGATGGCTAATTGAAATCGGCCGCCGCCATTCGGGCGTTAGTTAAAGGAGCGGGAGAAGGCATGCGTGAGACCTCCACGGCCCCGCTGATCGGCTGGTCCCGTGCTTTCCCCGCCACTCCCGCGCAGGTCCGGGAGGCACGCCAGTTCCTGACCGGGATACTGGACGGCCACCCGGCTACGGACGACGCCGTCCTTTGCCTCTCTGAGCTGGCCACGAACGCCACCATCCACAGCCGATCCCGTGAACCAGGCGGCCATTTCCGCGTCCGCGCCGAAGTGCACGGTAGCCGCGTGCGGGTGGAAGTCTCCGACCAAGGCGGCCCCTGGGAACGGTCCGCGAAGGAAGACGAGCAGAATGGGCGCGGCCTGCTGGTCGTCGCCCAGCTGGCCCGCAACTTCGGGCGCACCGGGGACGACCAGGCGGGGTGGACGGTCTGGTTCGAGTGCGGGTGACCACCGGCCAGGACAGCGCCGGCCCGCAGCCCGTCGCGGGAATCACCCGCCCGGCCCAGCCGCAGACCTTCATTCTCGACGGCCAGCGACTGCGCCAGCTGCGCCGGCAGCGCGGTCTGTCCCAGGAAGAACTGGCCGACCAAGCCGGGGTGAGCCTGACGACCGTCGGCCCGGCTGGAACGGCAGGCGTGCGCATCCCTGCCGTGGCCGGACCCTCGGCCGACTCGCCCGGGCCCTCGGCGAGCATCCAGCCACCACCACGCTCCGCCCATCTGGCGGGTAGGGGCTGAGCAGCAGTACATCGCCGCATGGCTGGACGGCGCGGTCCGTTCCTGCTTGTCATCCACGTCATGCCCACCAGCCTGCGGAAGGGGAACCGTGATGCCTGAGCGCCAGCCGCCGCGGGTCAGCGATGATAGCCCCATCGGCCCGGACGTTGATCTTGAGCGGGATGACATCAGGCTGGCCGATGGGACCCGGCTCACCCCCGACATCGCCGCAGGCATCGCCGAGGACGTGCGCCGGGCGGCTGGGCGGCCATCATTGACCGGACCGGGCCGGCGGCTTATACCCGGTCTATCCGCACGATGGTGATCAGGTCCCCTTCGACCTCGTACAGCACCCGGTAAGGGCCGACGCGCAGCCTGCGGTAGGCACCGCGGAGGAACGCGCCCGGAGGCGCCGGATCGTCAGCTAAGGCTTCCACGGCGCGGTTGACGGCCATCATCCCGGCCTGATCAGCCATGAAGCGGGCGAAGGTCGCCTGCGCGATCTCTGACCAGATGATCCTCACCGGGAGCCGTGGAACACCTCAGCCATGAACTCCTCGTGTGACTTCCGGCCCGGCCGCCCGGCCGCCTTCCACGCCTCATGCTCGGCGATGGCGGCGTCGATCTCGGCTTCCTCGACCTGCACGGCGGATGCGCGGTCACGCAGGGCCTTCAGCGTGTGGTACTCGTGCATCGGAACCACTACGGCGGTCTCCCCGCCGAGGCGGATGACGTCGTGACTGTCGTGCTCTGAAGGCTGCGCGCTCATGCCACGATGCTAACTCGCCGCGCTGCCAACCCGGCCGTCCCTTCGGCGCGGGCGCGCCGAAACCCCACGGTTGTGAGGGGGCCGATCTGCGGGCCGGCGCTGATCCTGGACACGAATGCGCTCACCGCCTACGAGCGCGGGACGATCGAGCGGGCTGCCCTGGACGCCGACGAGCTGGCTATCGCGGCGGTGTCCGTCGCTGAATACCGGGCCGGGATCGAGCTTGCTGACAGCGCGGAGCGCGCAGCCGATCGCGCGCGCCCTGGCCGCGATCACCTCAGCTGTCGACGTGCTTGAGTACACCGAAGCGACCGCTGCCTGCCACGCCAGGCTGATCGCGTAGGTCCGCCGGGCTGGAGTGCCCCGGAGGGCTCACGACCTCATCGTCGCCGCGCACGCGCTGCGGACTGAGCGCTTCGTGCCGACTTTCGACGCAAAGGCCCGCCTCGGAGACCTGCCGGAGTGAGCGCCACCGACCCGTGAGCGCCATCCGCTCAGCGCGGTAACCACCTCGGCCGCCTTGCCCGCGTCCTCGGCCAGCACCACGCCACCAACACTCCGCCCGCCTGGCGAGTAGAGCCGATGCCCCGGTCATCGATGCGACGCGCAGATGAGTCCGTTCTGGAATCCGGACATGCCGAGATGAGCATGTACTCTTCCTGGCTGGCATTGGTGATGTCAAGTCCCTGTGTGCCCTTGGAGAACAGACGGCGGATTGCAGTGAGTTGTGCGACCCTCGGGGCCTCTGGGCGTACTATGGGTGCGCGATGTAGCTGACGATCCGCAGCCCCGAAAGGTTGCCACGTCCCTTCAGTAGCTGGCCAGTACAATGAGCTCGCCCAAGACTCAGGCGTATTCCGTGAGCCCAAAGAGACAATCTTACCTGCGTTCCTGAACGGATGATCATGAGTACCATTACGCCACACTACAAGACGATCAAAGAGCTACTACAGAGTCGTTCCTTCTCGATCGACGAGTACCAACGCGAATACAAATGGGAGCGCAAGAACATCGAGGAACTCGTTTCCGATCTTCAAGGTAAGTTTGAGGCCTCGTACCACGAAGGCGACCCGCCCCGAGCGGTCACCAGCTATGCTAATTACTTCCTTGGGTCCATAATAGTAACCAGAAGAGGTAATAAGAACTATCTGGTCGATGGTCAGCAGCGTGTGACGTCGTTGACGCTTCTCCTTATCTACCTCTATCGTGCAGCCAAGGACCGTGCTCTCGCCGTCACTTCCACGATTGAACCACTGATTTTTTCGGACAACTATGGTGAGCAGCAGTTCAACCTGGATATCCTTGACCGCGTACCAGTAATACGTGCACTCTTTAACGGCGAAGACTACAATGCCGATGGTAAGGAAGAGTCGGTCCAGGGCATCCTCGCACGTTACCAAGACATCGAAAGCCTAGACCTTGCTGGTCAACTGGAAGGCGGGCTTGCAACTTTTATTTATTGGCTGATTGGCAATGTCGGACTTATTGAGATCTCCACTGAGACGGATGCGCACGCCTACTCGATCTTCGAGACTATGAATGATCGAGGCAAGCCGCTAAGCCCAGTCAACATGCTCAAAGCGTATCTTCTTGCCCCTATCGAAGACGATCAAGAGCGAGCTCACGCCAACGAAGTTTGGAAGAGAACTGTTTCGAGCTTGATCTCGTGGGAACCTGACCCGGATGCCGAACGCGACAGCACATTTGTTAAGGCATGGCTCCGAGCAAAGTATGCGGAAACGATCCGTGACCGCAGGGCTGGAGCCTCTGACAAGGATTGGGAGTTGATCGGTACCATCTTTCACAGGTGGGTGCGGGACAACGCTGTGCGAATGGGCGTTGGCGACGACAAGCAGAACCGCCGACTGATTACCGAAGAGTTCCCATTCTTTGCTAGGGTTTATCAGGTAATCCTGAACGCCAGTTCAAGCTACACGCCCGGCCTGGAATCAATTTTTTACAACGCTCATAACGACTTCACATGGCAGGCCACCGTACTTTTGTCGCCACTCAAAGTTAGCGACAGTGACGAGATGGTACGACGGAAGCTAGCAGCCACTGCCACCTACCTGGACATCTGGGTGATGCGTCGCACAGTCAACTATATCCGTGTGGGCTACTCCAGCGTTAGCTACAACATCTGGACCCTTTGCCGAGATATCCGTGACAGTTCTCTGCCGGAGCTCATCGACATACTCAAGGAGAAGCTTGCCGAGGATGATGTCACTTTTGAAGGGAGCCCTTCGCGCGGTCGGCACGGCATCTGGCAACTCGGTCTCAATCAGTTCAGTAGGCGTTACATTTACCACCTGCTGGCGCGACTCACCTCATACACTGAAGTGGGCTCGGGCAAGCCGGATCTATTTGATAAGTATATCGATCGAACTGTCAAGAATCCCTGGGATATCGAGCATATTTGGCCCGATAATTTCGAGCGCTACGCTGTCGAATTCACCACAAGGCAGGAGTTCGATGATTGGCGTAACAATGTTGCTGGGCTTCTGCTCCTGCCCGCTGACGTAAACCGGAGCTACCAAGACAAACCTTATGAAGGCAAAGCACTTCACTACGCTAAGCAAAACCTCTATGCCGCCAGCTTGACTCCTGCGGCTTATCAACACCAACCAAAGTTCCGTTCGTTCATTGAGACCGAGAGCCTTCCGTTTTGCCCTTACGAGCGCTTCGGCAAGAGTGAACAGGAAGAGCGTAGTCGACTAATTTTGACGCTTTGCAACAAAGTCTGGTCTTCGGAACGGCTTGATGCCTACTTGCCATGACGCCTTGTCGCCTCGCCTGATGGGTTAGCAAGTCGCCGAGCACGGCCTTGATCTCCCAATCTGCCCACCCTCCGAGGTCGGCCTCTTATGCCGCCGGTGGTGTGCGCCGGTGCCAGTGAGGTCGTCATGCGGTCGGAGCCGCTGCCTGAACGCGTTGAAATCCGCCCAGCCTAGGCTGGATGGCGAAATGAGGCCTGCCACCCATCCGGCGCGTCGAACATCGACAGTTGTCCCTTGACTGGGATGACCGGGTCGGCGAGGTGCGGCGTGGTGGTCAGCCAGTGGCAGTACCCGGGAATCGCCCAGCGGGAGCGTGAATCGCGGACGCAGCCGGTGAGCTGAACCGAGCCGATAATCGCACCGGTGACGAGTTCGTCGCCGGGGGGCAGTTCGACGCCTTCAGCGATGTAGTCGGCGTATGCGGACCGGTCGACCTTGGCTGAGGCCTGGATCAGCAGGGTGCCTCGGTATTTGGTCGGCTTCGAGCGGTTTTCGACATCCTTAACTCCTGCGGTCGGCGAGCCGTGAATCAGCAGGTGAGCGTGTGGCTGCCGGACCGTCAGAACACGAACTGCGGGCGCGCTGGGATCGTCGGCCCAGTCGTGGCCTTCCATGTCAGCCGCCATCGGTGCCTCTCGTCTGGTCCGAGGTATGAGCCCGGCGTACGCAATGAGGCCACCCACATCATCAAGCCAGCCGTCACGCTACTGGTACGACCGATCCAAGCCCGGCCTGCGGCCCGGCTGCCATCCTCATTTGCATGATATGCGGGTGATCTTCATAGGGATCTTGGCAGGCTGACAGGCCTGTCCTTATGGAGATGGGGGGTCCTGCATGCCAGTGTCTGTTGTCCGCCTGGTTCCGCGGGTGGCGCTCATCCGCTCCACGGGCTGGCCGGTGACCTGGGCTATTACCTCGAAGTCCTTGTCGAGGTGCAAGACCGTGAGCCCAGCCAGCTCGGCGGTCGCTGCGATGATCAGGTCAGGTAGGGACGGCGCGCGGTGCTGGCCGCGGTCGGCGAGCAAGGTGAGCACGTCCACCGCCCTGTCCTCGATCGCGGGGGTCAGGTACTCGACCGGCATGGATGACAACGGGGGCTGCCGCAATCCAGCTCGCAGCTCCGGCCCGGACCGGGCTGCGTAGCCAGCCTCCAGGCGGGTGACGGTGGTGACCCGCACCAGCCCGCGCTCGATCCGCCCGGCCCATTCGGCGGCATCGGGGCTGGCGGCCAGGCGGACGAGGGCTGACTTGTCAATCAGCCAGGTCGTCATCGCCAGGCCTGCGACATCACATCCGGGTCGGCCAGATCACCAAAGACCTCAGTGAACCGGGCCAGGTCCTCGACACTCACGGGAGAGCCAGGCCGGGCCGCGTCCTGGGCCAGCCGGCGGCGCACGTACTCGCTGCGCGACAGGCCCAGCCGGCCTGCGTGTGCGTCCAGCGCGGCGATGACATCATCGGGCACGTCCCGGATCAGCACGTCCGTCATGTCCACCTCCCTGATATCGCATGATAGTGCGCGGCTTGCCGGCGCCCCGTTGCGCACAATCCCGACCACCCGGCGACGTTCTCATCTGCTGGCCGGGCGTTCTGGTCCTTGAGCGCAGGCATCTGGGGCGTCCTATCCTGGCTTGGTGCTTGACCTGAGCAGTCTCGATCTGGAGGAAATCGCCAACGCGCTGGCTGACCAGACCGATTACGAGCACCGCTGGCTGATCGACCCGCACACGGGCGAGATCGCGTTCTGGACGGCTGACACCGGCATTGACGGGCAGACGCCGGTCGACCTCGACGAGCTGGACCTGATCGTCATCGATCCGCTGCCGTCCTGGGTCTGGTACCAGGACATGGCCGACTTCGCCGACGGGATAACCGATGAACGCGCCGGGCGCAGGCTGGCGCGCGCTATCCAGGGCAAGGGAGCCTTCCGCCGGTTCAAAGACGAGCTCCACGAGGAGCATCCCGACCTGCTGCCCGCCTGGTACGCCTTCCGGGACACCCGGGCCAGGCGCCGGGCCGTGCAATGGCTGGCTGATAACTCCCTCATTGATGACGACGCTGCGGATCGCTTCCTTGACAGGAACCCTGAGGCCGTCCTGCCCTGAGCCCTGCGGATGCCGTGACCGGCACGCGGCTCAGGCGCGGCAGGTACGCGTCCGCCAAAGTTACATTTAGCTAACCGCGCTGTCCCTTTCCGCGACAGCCAGCCGTACTGCGCGGACTCGGCAGAACTGCACTGAACTAATCGGCACTATTCGTCACCCGAGGACGCCGATTTGATCATGCAGTTCTTGGTTGACATTGGCCTGGCTGAGCGGGCATAACTTGAGTCACGATCCCGTCGTCCCAGGTGAGATGCGCAAGGTCACCGGCGGCTGGGCTACTTCCAGGGCATAAGGCAGTGTGATAATGGCGGATCAGCTCTATACTGCTGCCGAGGCAGCAGGCATCCTCAAGGTGCGTGAGTCGTGGCTCAAGACAAAGGCTGCGGCGCGATTGATTCCATGCACGTTCATTGGCAAGCATCTGCGGTTCAGCGATGACGACATTGCCGAGATCATGAAGGCCGGGGCTCGCCAGCCGGTCACCTCACGCGAGCGCCGGGTGGGCCACAGAACCACCTGATGGCCGCTACCAGCGGACCGGCCTGCTCGACGAGAGACATCACCCGGAGGGACAGCATGGCGTACGCGGAGAAGCGGGGGAGAAGCGCGAAGCCGTGGCGGGTGAAGTACAAGCTGCCCAGCGGCATCGAGACCAGCGAGTCCGGGTTCGAGACCAAGGCCGCCGCGCTCACCTGGGGACGCGACCAGGAAGCCAGGATCCGCGAAGGCCGCTGGACCGACCCGAACGCGGGGAAGATCACCGTCAGCGCATGGATCGACCGGTGGATGACCCTGCAGGACGTCGGGCTCAGCACCGTGGAGAACCGCGAGTACCTGATCCGCCGGTTCATCCGCCCATCCTTCGGCGCCAGCGAGCTGGGCTCGCTCACCACCGAGGACATCACCCGGTGGGAGAACTCCATCCCGGCCCGGACCGGCGTCTCCCGGCGCGTGGCCCGGGACGCCCGGGCCGTGCTGTGCACGATGCTGGGCGACGCGGCCGCCGCCAAGCCGCCGCTGATTCCCGTACAACCCGGCGATACGGCCCCGCAACCGCGGACGGCGGACCGGCCGCAAGCTCGACCGCGGCCCGCAGCGGGTGTGGGCCACGCCGCTGCAGGCCTTACTGGTCGCCGAGCGGGCCGCGCTGCTGTCCGGCCGGGACGAGGACTTCACCATGGTCGTCACGATCGCCTACACCGGGATGCGCTGGGGCGAGACGATCGGCCTGGAACGCGACCACGTCCACGACGACGAGATCCACGTCGAGTGGCAGCTCCGCGAGATCCGCAGCACGTTCCACCGGCTCCCGCCGAAGGACGACTCCTACCGCAGCCCCAACTGGGAACCCTGCCTGCCCGTCGACCTCCCGCCGTTCCTGGCCGAGCTGCTGGCCCGGCAGATCAAGGACCAGCCCCGCCACGGTGCGCCTGCGCGCCCAGCACGGCGGCAGCGGGCAGTACGTGTTCCTCGGCCCGGACGGCGGCCACCCCCGGCGCAGCAACTACGCCCGCCGCGTGTTCCGCCCGGCCTGTGACGGCCGGTACCAGCCGCAGCCCAGCAAGCCGCCCCGGCTCACCATCGTGGACGCCTCCGCGTGGCCAGGCATCCCGGTCACCACCTGGGCGCCCGCCCCGCCCGGCGACGCCGCATTCACGCGGCCAAGGGGACGGGGCATCCGGCCGATCCCCGAGGACATCCCGGTCGCCTGCTGGCTCCCGGTCAAGTACGGCCTGAACCCGCACGGCATGCGGCACGGCCACAAGACCTGGATGGCCGAAGACGGCATCCCGGAGATCCTCGCCGAGCATCGCCTGGGCCACGAGGTGCCCGGCATGCGCGGCCTCTACGCCCACACCTCCGACCGGATGCGCGAGGACCTCAAGGCCGCCCTCCAGGCCCGCTGGGAGGACTCGCTCCGCGAACGGGCCGCCCTCCACGAGCACTCACCCGTCCCGCTGCTCGACGAACTCCTGGCGCCCTTTCGCGCCCCAGCACCGGACGCAACGACACCACGAGACACCCAGCCAGACCGACCCACACCGGGAGGCAGGGAGAAGATGATCTCCCAAATTCCTCCCAACCAAGCCGAAAGCCCCAGCCCGGGAAGTAGGCTGGGGCTCAAGGAAAGAGCTTCTGACCTGGTCAGAGACCAGATCCCAGAGGTGGAGCTGAGGGGATTCGAACCCCTGACCCCCTCGATGCGAACGAGGTGCGCTACCGGACTGCGCTACAGCCCCTGGAACAGCGGCCAGCCTAGCAAACCCTCAGGCCCGTCCGTACGATCCGCAGCTCCGAAGCAAGGTGCTTCCCCGTCCGGAGGGCCGGGGCGAGGGGACCAGGCTCCCCACCACGATCACGGTCAATTTCTGCCACATGACGCCGGTTATCGCACACGATCACGAGTTGGTGCGAGCCCGGCGATGCGACCGGGGAGCCAGAGGCCGGGGCCGGGGGCCGGGGGCACCGGACGTCCACGGTGGCCGGGAGGTCAGTCGCCGACGGCGCGGTTGGCGGCGTCGGTGTACTGGTCGTAGAGCTGGTCGCTGACCCGCCCCGAGATGTCGATGATCTCGGCCGAGTAGGCGACGACCTCGATGACCGGCTCCGACTGCTCCGCCACGTCCGGCACCACTGGCTCCACCGGCTCCGGCGCCACCGGCCTACTGGTCACGCGCTCGAAGGTCTCAGCCGTCACAGGAGCAGCCTCGCGCCCGGCCCCAACCTCGGGCCGGCGACGGCGCGTCTCCTCGGCGTGGGCATGCCTGCGGGCCTGCTCAGCATCGCTGCGTGCGGCCTCACGCAGCAACAACACGAAGGCGCCCAGCATCACGCCCGGCGGGATGATGACCCACCAGGCGGCGATCTTCAGCACCGCGATCGCGAGCGCCCCGATGGTGAGGAACACGAGCGTGCCGAGCATGCGGCGCCGGGCCGTGAGGATTTTGGCGCGCCGTTCGGCCGCGCCCTCCTCGGTCCAGGTGATCTCCTCCTCGACCGTGAACTCGCGCTCGGTTACCGCACGCTGCGGCGCCTCGCCGGCCGGGGCCTCGGTCTCGTAGACCTCGGTGTGCATCTCGAAGTGCTCGGTGACCTCGTACCGGCGCCGGCGCCCGGGGCGCAGCCACCGGGGCATGAGGACCCCAGCCCAGATGGCCACGATCGCGAAGTAGAGGATGGCACTGCTCACCGGGCCGCACCCGCTGCCTGGGGGGCCAAACGCCACGAAAAGGCCCAGCACGGGGCCACACAGCACCTGAAGGCACGCATGGATGGCCGCGTGGCGGGCTTGCTCACGTGACGCACGGTAAGGGCCAGCGCTGGCGATGAACAGCATTAGGCCCGGTGTGTCGTGAGATCGCGGGTCAGATCACGTAGTTCCGCGCGCCGGGCCGACGATCAGATCACGTAGTTTCCGCGCCGCCACGGCCAGCCGTCAGGTCACGTGGTTCCGGCCCCGCCGGGCCGACAACTCGTTGCGCCAGCGGGGCAGCAGTCCCCCGGACACGTCCTCCACGGTCAGCGCGTAGCACAGGTGATCGCGCCACGACCCGTCGATGTGCAGGTAGCGGCGCCGCAGCCCTTCCTCGCGGAAGCCGAGCTTCTCCACCACCCGCCGCGAAGCCTGGTTCTCCGGCCGGATGCTCGCCTCGACCCGATGCAGCCCGACCACGAAGAAACAATGGTCCAGCGCCATCGCCAGCGCCGTCGGAGTGACGTTCCGGCCCGCGTACGCCTCGTCGATCCAGTACCCGACCTGCGCTGACCGCGCCGACCCCCAGACGATGCTGCCCACGGTGAGCTGCCCGGCGAACTCGCCGCCATAGGTGATCACCCAGGGCAGGGCCAGACCCTGGCGGGCCTCCCGGCGCATGGTGCGGGCCATGGACAGATACGGGCTGATGGTGGAGCGGTACAGGGGGGTCTCGGGGTTGGTGGGTTCCCAGGGGCGCAGCCAGTCGGCGTTCCGCACCCGGGCGTCACGCCACGTCGTCGCGTCCCGGGCCCGCACGGGCCGCAGCCCGATCGGGGCGTCCAGCAATGCCGGTTCCACGATCGTGACTGGCCAGCCGCGCATTCGTCCCACGTGGCCCATCATTCCCCCGTTAGCGATCGGAACGCTACGCGGACACCCGATGAAAACACCGTTGTGACGTAATGTCCCAACTTCCCGCTCCCGGCGGTTATGCCCGGTGATGCCCTGCGGACCCCCGGGTCACTCACTCCGCACGCGGGTGATCTCCGCCTCGGGCCTGGTCAACGGCATGGGCGAGGACGGGGGTGAGCACCTGCATGCCATCTTTCACGCCGCCGGTGGACCCGGGCAGGTTGACGATGAGGACGTCGCCCGCCAGGCCCGCCAGACCGCGGGACAGCATGGCTGACGGAATCCCGGCGGCCACGCCGGCCGCCCGGATCGATTCCGCGATGCCGGGAACCTCCCGGTCTATGACCTTGCGGGTCATTTCCGGGGTGCGGTCACTCGGCGTCAACCCCGTCCCGCCCGTGGTCACGATCACCCGGTACCCCGAGGCGACCCCGTCCAGCAGGGCCTGCTCGACCGGGTCGCCGTCCCTGACCACCAGGCTGTCGACGGCGCACCCGGCCTCGGCCAGCAGGTCGGCCAGCACTGGCCCGGACCGGTCTTCGTATACCCCGGCCGACGCCCGGTTCGAGATCGTGACGGCCAGCGCCCGGACCACCGAGCCGCGGGTCATCCCACCGTCCGTCGCGGTACTCCACGCGTCGCTCATGGCCGTCTCCATATCCCGGTCTTGCCGCCGGTCTTCTCGTCCACCCGCACGTCGGTGATCACCGCCGCCGGGTCCACCGCCTTGATCATGTCGATCAGCGCCAGCGCGGCCACGGTCACCGACGTGAGCGCCTCCATCTCGACGCCCGTCCGGTCCGCGGTCCGCGCGGTCGCCGTGATCGCCACCCCGTCGTCCTGCACCTCGAGCTCGACCGAGACGGCGTGCAGCCCGATGGGGTGACACAGCGGGATCAGGTCCGGGGTCTTCTTCGCGCCCTGGATTCCGGCGATCCGGGCCACGGCAATCGCATCGCCCTTCGGAACCTCACCGGCCCGAAGCGCCCGTACCGCTTCATCGGACAGCAGCACGCGCCCGGACGCGCGAGCGTGCCGGGCGGTCACGTCCTTGCCGGACACGTCGACCATCCGGGCGTGCCCGGCCTGGTCGAGATGCGAGAGCCGCGGCGTGTCCGCCGCAGCTAGCCGATCCTCGAACTGGCCATCCCCGGCGCTGGCACCGCTCATGGCAGGCACATTACGTTGACACCGTCGCCGGCCTCCAGCCGGGTGACGTCCTCCGGCACGATGATCAGCGCGTTGGCCTGGGCCAGCGCGCCAAGCTGGTGGGACGACTGGCCGGTGAGCGGCACCACGGTCTCCCGGGCCGGGTCGAGAATGCCCCGCAGATACGACCGCCGGCCCCCGGGGGACCGCACACTCATGGTGAGGGCCGCGTCGGCCAGCGGTTGTCGTTGCGGAGAAAGATTTTTCAGGGCGTCCAGCGCGGGCTGCACGAACAGGATGAACGACACGTACGCGCTGACCGGGTTGCCGGGCAGGGTGAAGATCGGGGTGGCGTCCGGGCCGAGCACGCCGAACCCCTGCGGCATCCCGGGCTGCATGGCGACCTTGCGGAACGTGATCGTGCCCAGCTTGGACAGGGCCGCCTTGACCACGTCGTGCTCGCCGCCCATGCTCACCCCGCCGCTGGTGATCAGCAGGTCGGCATCGCTGACCAGGCCCTCGAGGGTGCTGAGCACGACCTCCGGGTCGTCGCGCAGGCGATGCCGCCGGACGGTCGCGCCAGCCCGCCGGGCCGCCGCGGCCAGCATGAAGCTGTTCGACTCCCAGATCTGCCCGGGGATCAGGGGAGTGCCGGGCTCGACCAGTTCGTTGCCGGTCGAGATGATCGCGACCCGGGGCGGCGTGCGGGCCAGCACCTCGCCGTGGCCCGACGCGGCCAGCAGGGCTATCTGCACCGGGCCGACCAGGGTGCCCTGGGGCAGCAGGACGGCGCCGTCGGCCACGTCGTCGCCGCGGTGGCGGACGGCGTTGCCCGGCTCGGGGGCCTGGCGGAAGACGGCTTGCGCGGTGCCGCCGTCGGTCCACTCCACCGGGACCACGGCGTCGGCGCCCTCGGGCAGCCGGGCGCCGGTCATGATCTGCAGGCTGCTGCCCGGCTCGACCCGGTAGTCGCCGGTGTCGCCCGCGGCGATCTCGCCGCGGACCGGCAGCGTGACCGGGGTGTCGGCGCTGGCCCCGGCCAGGTCGGCGGCCCGGACCGCGTAGCCGTCCATGGCGGAGTTGTCGAACGAGGGCAGCGGTGTCGTGGACGTGACGTGCTCGGCCAGCACGCTGCCGTCCGCGTGCACCAGCGGCACCCAGACCGGGTCGGCCGGGCGGATGGCCGCCAGCACGTCGGCCAGGTGCTCCTCGACGGGGACCAGCGGCGGGTCCGCGTGCGACCCAGGGTGCCGCGTGCGGCCCCGGGCCCCCGTGCTGATGGGTCATTGCAGGTTGTCGAGGAACTTGCGGAGCCAGGGCACGAACTCCCCGGCCACGTCGGGCCGCTCGACCGCGAACTGGATCAGGGTGCGCAGGTAGTCCACCTTGTTGCCGGTGTCGTAGCGGCGGCCGCGGAACAGCACGCCGGACACGCCCCCGCCGTCGGCCGGGTCCATCCCGGCCAGAGTCTTGAGCGCGTCGGTGAGCTGGATCTCGCCGCCGCGCCCCGGCGGGGTGCGCTCCAGGACCTCGAACACGGCCGGGTCGCAGACGTAGCGGCCGATGATGATCCAGTTGCTGGGCGCGTCTTCCGGGGCCGGTTTCTCGACCAGGTCGGTGATCTGGACCACGTCGTCCTCGTCGGTCGGCTCGATGGCGGCCGTGCCGTAGCTGGACACCTGGTCCCGCTCGACCTCCATCAGGGCGACGACGCTCCCGCCGCGGGACTCGCGGACTTCCAGCATCCGCTGCAGCAGCCCGTCATCGGGGTGGATGAAGTCGTCGCCGAGGAGCACCGCGAACGGTTCGTGGCCGACGTGCTTGGCCGCGCAGAGAACGGCGTGGCCGAGGCCCTTAGGGTCGCCCTGGCGCACGTAGTGCACGGTGGCGATGTCCGCGGAGTCGCGGATGAGGGCCAGGCCCTCCTCGTCGCCCTTGGCGATGAGGGCTTCCTCGAGCTCGTAGTTGCGGTCGAAGTGGTCCTCGATAGACCGCTTGCTGCGCCCCGTGATCATCAGGACGTCGTCGAGCCCGGCGGCGGCCGCCTCTTCCACCACGTACTGGATGGCGGGCTTGTCCACCACGGGCAGCATTTCCTTGGGGGTCGCCTTGGTGGCGGGCAGGAATCGGGTTCCGAGGCCGGCGGCGGGGACGACCGCCTTGGTGACCTTCGTCGGGACGCTGTCAGACATCTTCGTACCCTAGCCCGGCTCGGCGTCCGGAACGATTCAGGCCCGCGCCTGCGCGGGCGACTATCAGCAATGTCACAGTAACCTCGCAGCGTGAACGCGCCTGAGCCTCCTCTTCCCGGGCCTGACGGGGTTAACCGGGACCGTGTTAGCCAAGACAAGGCCGCGCTGCGGGACCGGCTGCTGACCGCGCGGCGCCAGCTCAGCGCGGCCGAGCGGGCCGGGGCGGGCCGGGCCATCCGGGACGCTGTGCTGTCCCTGCCCGAGACCCAGATGGCCGGCACGGTGGCCGCGTACTACTCGGTCGGCAGCGAGCCGGAGACCCATGGGCTGCTGTTCGCGCTGTGGAAGCGGGGCAGCTACGTGGTGCTGCCCATCCTGCTCCCGGACGGCGACCTGGACTGGGCCTCCTACGAAGGCCCGGACTCGCTGCGGCCCGGGCCGCGGTCGCTTCGTGAGCCGGCCGAGCCGCCGCGCGGGACCGGCGCCATCGCCAGCGCGGACCTGGTGCTGGTGCCCGCCCTCGCGGTGGACCCCTCCGGCCTGCGCCTCGGCCGGGGTGGCGGCAGCTACGACCGGGCCCTGGCCAGGGTCGGAACACAAGTGCCGACCGTGGCGTTGCTCTATGACACCGAGCTCGTCCCTAATGTCCCGGCGGGACCCCATGACCAGCGGGTTCGCATGATCGCGAGGCCCGCTGCCGGGGTCACCAGGTTGACCTGAGGATGAGCTACCATTTAGCAGTCGTGGACGGGGAGTGCTAAGGACTGCCCCTCAGGCCACAAAAGGAGAGATCGTGCCGACCTACGAGTACACCTGCACTGAATGCGGCGAGCAGGTAGAGGTCGTGCAGAAGTTCACCGACGACCCGCTGACCGTCTGCACCGCGTGCGGGGGACGGCTGCGCAAGGTGTTCTCGCCCGTGGGCATCGTGTTCAAGGGATCCGGCTTCTACCGCACCGACAGCCGCAACGGCTCGAACGGCGACGGCCCGGGCAAGAAGGACAAGGACAAGGAGCCGTCGGGCGCCAAGCCGGATTCGAAGTCCGGGTCGTCCGCGGACGGCTCCTCGGGCTCCTCGGGCTCTTCCGGCTCCGGTTCCTCGGACTCGTCCAAGTCCTCCTCCTCGTCCGACTCGGGCTCGTCGAGTTCCGGCTCGTCCTCCTCCGGGTCGTCCGGGTCCTCCGGGTCCTCGTCCGGGTCCGGCGACAAAAAGGGCACCAAGAGTTCGGCGTCGGCCGCCTCGTCCTGAGCCGCTGGCTACCTTCTTCTGGCTACTCTGGCCGCGTGAGCCAACCCGCAGACGTCGTGAGTCATCCTTCTGAGGTCGGCAGCGCCGGGGCGCGCCTGCCCAACCTGGCCCGCGCCGAGATCGGCGTGATCGGCGGATCCGGCTTCTATGAGTTCCTGGAGTCCGCCGACGAGGTCAGCGTGGACACCCCCTACGGCATGCCCAGCGACCCCATCGTGACCGGCGAGGTGGCCGGCCGGAAGGTCGCGTTCGTGCCCCGGCACGGCCGTGATCACCGGTTCCCCCCGCACAAGATCCCGTACCGGGCCAACCTGTGGGCGCTGCGCTCGCTGGGCGTCCGGCAGATCCTGGCCCCGACCGCGGTGGGCTCGCTCAACCCGGCGCACGGCCCCGGCCGGCTGGCCATCCCCGACCAGCTCGTGGACCGGACCAGCGGCCGCACCCAGACCTTCTACGAGGAGCGGGGCGCCGTCCACGTCCCGTTCGCTGACCCCTACTGCCCGGTCGGCCGGGCGCACGCCATCGCGGCCGCCCGCGCCGGCGACTGGGATCTGGCCGACTCCGGGACGCTGGTGGTCATCGAGGGGCCACGGTTCTCGACCCGGGCGGAGTCCCAGTGGTACGCGGCCCAGGGCTGGTCCCTGGTCGGGATGACCGGCCACCCCGAGGCTGTGCTGGCCCGCGAGCTGGCCCTCTGCTACACGGCGGTCGCGCTGGTCACCGACACCGACGCCGGCGTGGAAGAAGGCGAGGGCGTCACCCAGGACGAGGTCTTCAAGGTCTTCGCGAGCAACGTCGCCCGGCTCCGCGAGCTCGTCGTCGACGTCATCGCCACTTTGCCGGCCGACCGGGACTGCCCCTGCCCGCACATGCTGGACGGCATCAAGCTCCCCATCCAGCTGCCCTGATCCGGTTCCCGGGTCTGCGGGCCCGGCGCCGCTGCGTAATCTGACCGGGTTTTGTCTTCAAGCGGCGGTAAATCCAGGCCGATAACGCCTGGCGGGGGCGTCAGTCGAGATCCCCATGCTCGATCCGCGCCAGGCGCCGCTCGCGGACCAGCTGGTCGAACTCATGCTCCACGGTCACGTCGTCCGGGCTGAGCGCCGCGAAGATGCCGGTGATGTCGCGCATGCTGATCACCCCGAGCAGTTCGCCGTCCTGGACGACCGGCAGGTGCCTGATCCAGCGGGCCGCCATCTCCCGGGCCGCCTCGTGCAGCGGCATGTCCGGCGGCACGGTGAAGACCTCCGTCGAACATCGCCTCGTCCACCGTGCTGGTCTCCAGGTCGGCGCCGAGCGCGACCGCCCGCAGCAGGTCGCGCTCGGTGATGATCCCGGCCAGGCGCCCGCGCTCGGAAATCAGCAGCGACCCGGTCTGCTGCCGCCACATCCGGGTCGCGGCGGCGCGCAGCGTGTCGGAGGCGGTCTCCGTGATGGTGGCCTGGGTCATGACGTCTCGTACCTGCACGGCGTGGGCTCCTTGGTCGCGTGCACGCTGGTCGCGGGCACGACTGTCAGGGGTTGCGTCCCACCCTACGGTCCTCCCGGGCCGATCCCGGGCCAGCTGGCCCGGCAGGCGTTGTGCAGGCCAGGTGGGTGGTGCGGGGTCGGATGCCGGGCTGGCCCGGTCTGGCCGCCGACCGGTTACGCTAGATCGCGCCTGTGCTGTGCTGGCCGCGTTGGCTGGCTGTGACAGCCCGGCTGGCCCCGATAGCTCAGCGGATAGAGCAACTGCCTCCTAAGCAGTAGGTCGCGCGTTCGAGTCGCGCTCGGGGCGCCCAGCTTCCCTTGCAGGTCAGCTGGCTGAGCGTGTCCGCGATGGCCTGCTGGCGCTTGTCGCTGCCGTGCAGGTAGATCATCGCCGCGCGCTCGCTGTCATGGCCCATACGATCCATGAGAGTTGCGCAGCCTCGTCCTCACCGCCGCCGACCAGCTCGCCGGTACCGCGTCAATGCCGTTCGGCTGGCCGGATCCACACCGACACGTGGGCTGGTTCCAGTGCGCGGGATGCCACTTGGGCTAGGTCGTCGGCGACCGAGTCCAGGTCGACCGCGTCCTTCAGCCGAGCCTCGAACGCCATCACGGTCTGGTCGGCGTCATACCGGACTCGGTTGAACCGGCGGTCCACCGCCCGCTGCACTCGGCGGCGCAGCGGGTTAAACAGCGCGGCTACCGCCAGCGTGGAGGCCGCCACTGCAACCGTGCTGTGGAACCTGAACACCTCGGTGGCCAGCAGCACCAGGCCTGCATACAGGCCGACCAGCAGGCCGGTGACGATGGCGTAGGCCAGGGTGCGGCTGATGATGCGGTCGATGTCGTACAGCCGGTACTTGAGGACGGCGACCGCGACCGCGACCGGCATGGTCAAAACGGCGATCATCAGCCCGCCCTCAGTGACACGACCCGCAATCCCGGCGCTCAGCGGGAGTATCTCCGACACGATCGTCGACGACACCAGCGTCAGCGCCACCAGGCAGCCCGAATAGGCCAGCCACTTAATCTGCAGCCGCTCCACGGCTGGCCCGTGTCGGCTGCGCGAAAATAGCGACCACGCTGCCAGGACGACACAGCCGAGCAACCCGATGAGCCCGGGACCGATCGCAGTCAACGGCACCCAGGCTGGGGAAACCCCGAACGGATTCCGCACTACTGGCAGGCTGGCCACTGTTCCGGGAGTCAGAGCAAGCCCGGTGACCTCGATGACCACAAACCCCCCGGCCAGCCAGCCGACCCGCCTCCAGCTGGGTCTGGGCGGCCGCCCGTCCGGGAACAGCAGGAACAGGTAGACCGTGATCAGCGCGATGAACGGCACCCAGATCCACAGCTGCACCCAGCCCACGTACTCACCGGCTGGCAAGCCGCGGTGGCCCACGACGGCGGCCAGCGCGTACTCGAAGGTGGCAAAATCCACCGCAGCCACCAACCCCGCGGCCGCGAAGATCCAGCCAACCGGGTGGCCGGGTCGGCGGCGGGTCAGCAGGGCGCCCATACCGCCAAAGCCCACCGCCCACAGGCCACTGAACCCACGGACGCCGAACGAACCTCTCGGCACCGGGGTTGGCCAATCCCAGACCAGCAGCGCCAGGCCAACCGCGGCGATGATAAGCGTGGCAGCCCACAGCAACCATCCTGACCTGCGTACCCACCGCATCGCGCTCACGTCACCTGCGACGGCGGCCAGGCTTTCGCCGATACCGGTGCCTGCCGGGGCTACTGGCCGCGCCTCACCCATGGACGTCACGCTACGCGCGGATGGTTCCGGGAACGTTACCGCTCAGCGCCAAGGTGCGGCATCGGGGCGTTTTCGGTGCATCGCATTTATCCGTCTCGTTCGGCCGGTGGATCCGGGGGATGAGAGCTAGATCGGCGGCTGGTATCACAGATGATACCATGGTGTTATGGCTATGACGTTGCGGCTTGATGAGGCCGAGGCTGAGGCGCTGAGGCGGCGCGCGGAGCGGGAGCAGCGATCCATGCAGGACGTGGCCCGGCAGGCGATCCGGGAGTACATCGAGGAGCACAGCCGCGCCGAACTGCTGGACCGGGTGCTCGACGAGGAGCTGCCCCGGTACGCCGAGGCGCTGGAGCGGCTCGGTCAGTGATCTACCTGACGCTCGCCGAGCTCGTCTACATCGCTGAGCGTGCCACGGGCGGTCAGGTCACCATCCGCGATGCTGGCTTGCTGGAGGCCGCGGCGGCCAGGCCGCAGGCCACGGCCTTCGGGAAGGACGCATACCCGGATCCGCACTCCAAGGCGGCAGCGCTGGCGCATTCGCTGGCCAGGAACCACGCGCTTGTGGACGGGAACAAGCGGCTGGCACTGGGTGCTCTGGTCGCGTTCTACGGGGTCAACGGCCGCCGGCTTACTCTCACCAACGACGCCGCCTATGAGTTGATCATGCAGGTAGCCGCCGGGGAGCTGGATTCGGTCGATGAGATCGCTGCCATCCTCGAAAAATCGGTCGGTCCCCGGCCGTGAGGCAGGCTTCCAGCGAAGATCCCTCCGAGAGCAACTGCCTTTAGCTGTTTCGCTCGCCGGCCACGTGCGTCTTTGCTGGTCTGCACAGCGCTGCGCCCACTATGCCTCCTAAGCAGTAGGTCGCGCGTTCGAGTCGCGCTCGGGGCGCCACTAGCGAAAACGTCCTTCTGGATCGCATGTACAGCGCTGATTGAGTGACTAACCGTGCAGGGCGTGATTCGCGGCTGTGAATGTCACAGGATCTCGGTACGGTGTTGCCATGACCGCATACCCAGCGAGCGATCCAGGCTCCTACGAGGTGATCCACCTGGGCGGCGAAGCGGTCGCGATCGTCCCGCTTGGGGAGTTGCGGCAGCTCCAGGCGGTTCAGCGTCGTGCGTCGCCGGAGCTTCTGGAGGAAGCCGAGGTCGAAACCACGCTGGCGGAGCACCGGGAGTGGGTGGCGGCCGGGCGGCCCGGGGCGGTCTCGCACGAGGAGGCGATGGCCGAGCTGCTCCGCGGGCAGTGAGGATCGAGTAGTCTCCCGCGGCGCGGGTTTCGGCGCGGCGCTTCATGGGGGATCAGGACGGGATGCGCGCGATCGGCGCAGCGGTGGCGGCGCTCGCCTAGATCCCTACCCACCTGAGGGTTTTCACCGGGGCGAGTATCACCGGCTGCGCGTGGGCCGGTTCGGGCTCATTTATGTGGTTGATGATGACGTGATCACTGTGGAGCGCGTCGATCGGGCCGTATGACCCGGCGGAATTGGCGGAAATGGGCCAGGCGCTTCTGGCCTGGAAGCGATCAATGATGGGACCCTCATATGCATGACGACATCGTTCGCTGGCCGGACCGCCCGGTCACACCCGGCCAGGTCGCGGTCATCACGGTCTCGTTCAACACGCGTGAGCTCACCGCGCTCTTGTTGTGGTCACTGCGACGGATTCTGATGTGGGAGTCGCTCGGGGTAATCGTCGTTGACAACGGATCGAAAGACGGATCGGCGGAGCTCTTGGCGAGGATCGCAACTGCCGGTGGGTGCCGCCTCGTCGCGAATGCGACCAACCGCATGCACGGCCCTGCGCTCACCCAGGCCATGTCCTTCCTTGCCTCGCGCGAGTCAGACCTCCCGCAGTGGGTTTGGGTCCTCGATTCCGATGTCGTGATCAGCCGACCCGATGCTCTCGAGAAGGCGCTTGAGAGAGCCGGCGAATCGACGGCTGCGATCGTGGGCGAATCGTGGCGGGACCAGTGGCACGAGACGGACCGTTTCCTCGCGTACTCCCTTCTGATCGATCCCGTCCGTATCTGGCGCGACGGAATCGAGCCCTTCGTCAATGGGGGTGATCCGGCGTTCGATCTGCTCGAGTCAGCCAACGCCGCTGGCGAGACGCTCGCCGGATTCTCCTTCGTGAGAGACCGCTATGTGATCCACCGAGGCCGAAGCAGCCTCATGGGAGTCTGGGAATCGGGCGATACCACGCACCCCGACTATGAGTGGACACTCGAACATCACGACCCGCACTTCGGTCTTGTGGAGGGTGCCGCCGCCGATCACGAGGAACTGCTGAGGAGGTTTCGCGCCGAAGTTGGATCACTTGATGACCCGAAGGCGATCGCAGCTCTTTCTGGTCGTGCTTGATGGCTGCCGAAGCCCGGCAGAGTCCTTCGTGATGCCGGCCGAAATGCAGCATGCGCAATAGCTTGGTTGGGCCCGCCGTGGCCTCGCCAGGCGTCGGCCTCGAACCACCAGCGCTGGACGGTCTCCATCCTCTCGTTCCTGGCCGGAGCAAGATCGTTCGGACAGCAACTGCCTGTGGCTGTTTCGCTCGCTGGTGACGTGCGTCATTGCTGGTCTGCACAGCGCTGGGGCGGTTGTGCCTCCTAAGCAGTAGGTCGCGCGTTCGAGTCGCGCTCGGGGCCTCACCTTCCAGCGCAGGTCAGGCCCGGTTCCGGGGCGTAAGCTGGTGATCTTCATGCGTCTTGCTCGCGGTCGCGTGCCAGATAGCCCGTCACCCTGAGCTGGTTTCGCGGTCTTGGGCGGCCACTTGCGAGCCTGGCGCAGCTCGTCGCGGGCGGCCTTATCGACAGCATCGGCCAGAGCGCGCTGCCGTGGGTCGGTGGAGTGCAGGTAAATCATCGCGGCGCGGCTCGTGGAGTGGCCCATGCGTTCCATCAGCTCGCGCATGTTGCCACCCGCGCTGGCGGTGTAGTGATTCCCGGCGTGGCGAAGGTCGTGGAAGTGCACGCCGGTCAGGCCCGCCTTCCCGACAGCGGGCAGCCAGATACGGCGGGTGAAGTTGCCATGCCGCATGGGCACACCCTCCGGGCTGGTGAAGATCAGCCCGTCATCGCCGTCCTGGGCGTGCTGGTCCAGGTGGTCGGCCAGATCGGTAACGATCATGCTGCCGGATGCCCCTGGCAGGCTTTGGCCGCCGTTACAGTGTGCCCATGTCCGATATGGGCCATCGTGGACGTTGGCTAGCCAACGTCAGGCGGCTTTTCCGGTGGCAGCCAAAGAACTACTGGCAAGTGTGGCTGACCGCAGTTGCCGCCGGCGCGATCTGGTTCATCATTTGGTCCGCTCGCGGCGAGGTACTGGCCGGGGTGGTCTTTGGTGGCATCATCACGCTCGCGGGCGGTGCCGCCGGGAGTTACCGGCTAGGTCGGCGCCGAGACACCGCCACTGTCGCGGAGTGGACCTCGACCCGACGCCTGCCGCCTCCGAAATCATGAGGCCAGGCTGGTAAGTGCTGTCAACTTCGGCTGGACAGCCAGCCACCAACCGACCTGACGTGGCAAGTGGAACACGCTGGCCGGATTTCGGCCGCACAACGACGCTCAAAGCCGCCACTTGCCGCGCATCATCGAGCATCGTTTCAGCGGGTCAAGAGGGAACGATCCGGTCGCTGATGCGGCCGTAGCTCGCTACGGATCAGGGGTTTGACGCAGCCAGACCCGTTTCGAGGGGGCGAGACGGGTACGTTCCTCGCATGAGTGTCCTGGCTTACGGCGGCATCGTGTTCGGGGGCATCGCGTTGCTCCTTAGTGGTGTCATGATCTACCGGCAGCGCCGTGACTGGGAACGTGGCTGGGCGAGGCGGGCCCGGGATACGAAGTGAGTAGCCACCGGCATCGCTGACGGCGGACAGCAGCGGACGCAGACGGCCAGACATTCCGAGGTCAGGCGAACCAACTCCGTAGTCAGCCAGTCTCCGGGTTGGCTTTGGGAGTAGGAGGCCTACCCTTGAGCCGTGGCCAGACTGGGAAGGCCGAAGCGTCCTGCCTGCTCTGCATGTGTACGGGATGAGGTTTACGACCACACCGGGCAGCATCCAGCGGCCACGATGAAAGTGGGAATCTCTCGGGAGCCCTACGTCCTGGCAGTCTGCGAACATCATCTAACCCGCCTGCAGCAGACGTTGCCAGCATCCGGGGTGTGGGTAGTCGAGCGATACACGGCTTGACGGCAGGGATCTGATCGGCCGGTTACGTGCCACATACGTGCCAGAACGGACGTGATACAGCGGTCACTTACGGCCACTGAGCAGCCATCGGCCCGCGGCCTGGGCAGGACAGCCACAGGCATGCCCGGAACGATCTCCTGAGCAGCAGGTCGGGCGTTCGATTCGCGCTCGGGGCGCCCCCCAGTATCGCCAGGTCAGGGGCTTCTTCCAGGCTCTCGCGGATGATCTTCATGAGGCCGTTTCCGGTTTCGTGCCCGTTGCGGGCCCGCTCGCTTCCGGCGGCCTGACCGTCCCGGCGTCTGCTGCCTCGTTACAGCTCGTCCCTGGCGAGCTTGCTGAGGGTGTCTGCGATCTGGTACTGGCGTTCGGCGCTGCCGTGGAGGTAGACCGTCGCGGCCCGCTGGCTGTCGTGGCCCACGCGGTCCATCAGCTCCCGGAGGGTCGCCTCAGCGCCCTTCGGCCAGGGTGGTGTCCTCGTGCTGGCTAATGATCTTGAAACGGCCGTGCAGTTGGTTTGGCGCGCATAGCACCCGGTCAGCCCTGGACGCACTCGCATAACCCGTCGCGGATGGCTCGTGAAGTCCTGGCGGCGGCGCTGTTCCCGCCGAGGGCTGGGTCCAGGCCCAGTAGTAATCTCTCGAGTTACTAGTCCAGGGGAGCCCGGTCAGAACGGCGATGCCTTGGTTGTCCGTGACTCCGCTCGCCCACAAATGATCGGCACTGTTACTCAGGCAGTCCTTTCCCATGAGTGCGTATCTAGTATGCGCCCTCCCTCGGGAAATGTAGGCCATGATCAGCAGTTCAGCGTTCCCGCCCGGCATGTGATCAACCATAACCGTCGCGACTTTGCCGCGGATGGGCCCATCTGCCCGAAGCGCTACGGTGGTGCTGGAAACCCGCGGCAAGGCTGCGGCAGCTGCAGCCGCCGGTGAATGTGCGAGGCTCGGCGGGTGCCGGAGCCCGCTCGCCTGCGCGTGGTAATGTACGGCGCCGAGTGTGGTAACCAGCAGGCCGATGCCCAGGGCCACGAACGCTGACGTAATAAGGAATCTTGAGTTGTCAGCCAACCGCCGCCCAGACCAGCCTGACTCGACTACGTCTGGCCGCTCGTTTCCTGTGTCGCGCGCCATGGGAACTCCGCCCCGGACACGAGTTGAGCCAATCCGTGATGCGGGCACATGTCGTCAGATGCGGTCCGCTTGAAGCGGCTATCGCACTAAGCGTGCACTAGCAAACCAAGGCCGCGGGCCCCGGTCCACGGCAGAGCATGACCCAAATCCGGAAAGCGAGTGACTACTCGTGATAAGCCCCCCGACCTTTGCGAGAGCAAAGGCTAACCCAGCTATAAAGGGACTATGGGTGAGATCGTGTGGAGACCGGGTGGAGACCGCATGGAGCCGGGGTTGAGGCGCCACGACCACGCGCGGAGCGGGAGCAGCCGTCCATGCAGAACGTGGCCCGGCAGGCGATCCGGGCGAGCGTGCCACAGGCGGTCAGGTCATCATCCGCGATGCTGGCTTGCTGGAGGCCGCGGCGGCCAGGCCGCAGGCCACGGCCTTCGCGAAGGACGCATACCCGGATCCGCATGCCAAGGCGGCGGCGCTGGCGCATTCGCTGGCCAGGAACCACGCGCTTGTGGACGGGAACAAGCGGCTGGCACTGGGCGCTTTGGTCGCGTTCTACGGGGTCAACGGTCGCCGGCTTACTCTTACCAACGACGCCGCCTATGAGTTGATCATGCAGGTAGCCGCCGGGGAGCTGGATTCGGTCGATGAGATCGCTGCCATCCTCGAAAAATCGGTCGGTCCCCGGCCGTGAGGCAGGCTTCCAGCGAAGATCCCTCCGAGCAACTGCCTTTAGCTGTTTCGCTCGCCGGCCACGTGCGTCTTTGCTGGTCTGCACAGCTCCGCGCCCACTATGCCTCCTAAGCAGTAGGTCGCGCGTCCGAGTCGCGCTCGGGGCGCCCATGTCAACTAGCAGCTCAGCCGGTTTCCCGCTGATCGCCTACCGGGCGATGCCAGGCGGGCGTGCCGCCCGCGCGGCATCGGGCTCGGGGCCGGCTGCGCGCTCGGGCCTGAGGCGACGGGTAAGCACCAGGGCGCATGCGGTGGCCGCGATAAATACGAGCAGGGTGAGCACGTAGTAGTTGCCGACGATCAATTCCAGCCCACGCCAGGTGAACTCGACTGCTCCCCGGTTGCCGCGGTTCGGCGCGAGAAGCAGCAACCCGCGCGGCAGCAGCCGGGCCTTAGGGTCGTAGCCGCCCTGGTTGCCAATAGGCAAGGGCCACCAGCCAAACAAGCCCACCACCAGCGCGGCGCCCAGGATCCGGTAGCCGAGGCGCCGTGGCCCGTACGCGGCGAGGACAAGTGCTGGTACGACGTAAACGTAGTGGTGCGACCAGGTGACCGGAGACACCAGCAAGCCGGTCGCGGCGCACGCAACCAGGCCGAGTAGCTCGTGGCCACAGCGGCTTGCCAGTATCGAGGTGGAAAGCCCGGCGAGGCCGACGACGACCGCCGCGACCAGCCAGTACGCGTGCGCGTCGGGCCCGGCGTGGGTCAGGCGCAGTATGACGCCGTTAAGGGACTGGTTGTCCAGGTGGAAGGGTTTGCTGCCCGGCCGGGTGATCTTCCCGCCCCAGAAGACCGCGGAGGCGTGCGGCAGCAGCACGAACCCGAGTCCTATCGTGACCGCGAAGGTCAGCGCGCTGACCGCCGCGGCCTTTACCCGCCGCGTGAACAGCAGGTACGGAATGAAGATCAACGGCGTGAGCTTGATCCCCGCCGCCAGCCCGATTCCGATGCCCTTGCCCTTGATGCGGTCCGGCAGCGCGAGATCGCCCACCACCAGGGCCAGCAGCACCAGGTTGACCTGCCCGAAGAACAGCGTCATCGCCACCGGTTCGAGCCAGAGGCTCACCGCGGCGATCGCAAACGCCGCCGCCGCCCTGGCCAGGCCGGCGGGCCGCCCGGCGAGTCCCAGGGAAAGGTACGCCACCACCGGCAGCAGCCCGATCGTGAGCACCGCCAGCCCGAACTGCCAGGTCGCGAACGACGCACCGCTCCCCGCAGCGAACAGGAGCGCGGCGAACGGCGTGTAGGTGAACGGCAGTTTCGCCGCCCCGAGCTCCAGCGCGTAGAGCATCGCCGGCTGGTTCCGCACAGCGATGCCGCTATCCCGGTAGACGGCCGTGTCGATCTGCGTCCAGTAGTACTGCGGGGACGCGTGGACGAGCAGCACATAACCGGCCACGGCCAGCAGGAACAGTGCGACTGCGGCCATGAGCCAGGCGGCTGGCCGTATCCGAGTCACCGCTCCGTCTCTTCAGCCTTGAACCGGCCTAGTCATGCTCGCTGACCATGATGTCAAACGGGGCCGATTGCGTGCCCACCCGGGACCTGGCCGTTTTGTAAGCAGGCATGAATGCCGTTCGTTTCCCGGCTGTCCGCCGGTTGAGGTCCGCGTGGTACGAGAGGTCGTGCTGGCTGGCCTGCGCTAGTCCTGGCGGGGTAGCGCCGACACGTCGCCATGGCTCGAGCAGCGGACACCAGCTCAGCCCGGCCAGAGGGGGGTTATACCCGGGACGCAGCCGCGACGATTTGACCGCACCTTTACCTTGAATTAACTGTGCAGTTCCTTGACGATTGTCACTGTCCAGCCAGATTCTTGAAACTAACTTAGGCAAAGGCGCCGCTCCGGACCCCGGCGGTATCCGAACGACAGACCGGGGGGTCCTATGACGCCCGCAGCGCCCCGTACCGCCAACGGCACACCCCAGCCTCAACGTATGAGTCCTGCCGCCACACCGGACGGCCCGCACGACTCCCGTGATCCTTGGCTGCGGCCCGGTAGCCCAGGTTTCCGTGCCTCCCCGCAGGCTGGCCAACCTGGTCACGGCTGCACCGCGGTACTGCGCAGCCAGCCGGTCCAGGTGGTGGACGGCCGGGTGGAAGGCGGCGCGTTTGAGCTCATCTGCTGCGAGTGTGGCGACAACCCTCACCTGGACTACTCCCAGGTCTCGCCTCGCCTGCAGCAGATACGCGGCCCGTACACGATCGCCGAGGGCCTGGCCGCCTACGAGCAGCACCTCGGACTGACCAGCTGCGACTGCCCGAGGTAAGTCTCCGCAGCGCGGGTTGTTGGCCCGGCCCGGCATAGACGCTCAGGACGGGATGCGCGCGATCGGCGCAGCGGTGGCGGCGCTCGCGCTAGATCCCCATCCTCGGGAAGGTCTTCACCGGGCTGAGTGCCACCGGCTGCGCGTGGCCGCTGGTCATCTGCGTGGTCATCCATGCCTAACCTCATTTCGAGGGAAATGCACGAGACACGCTAGCCGCCTTTGACCAGGAATGCCTGCGTTGACGCCGCTGGTGGTCAGTAATCTCTAAATGATCGGCGCGACGGCGACTGGTATCTCGCCGGCGAAGCTGGACACAAGACGAGCAAAGGCAGAGTAAAGGCGCCTTAGGCATCGCTGGGTTCGCGAATGCATCATTCTATGACGGGTGCATGGCAGCGCACCGTCGGCCTTGACCGCGTGTCCCAGTTATCCAGCGAAAATCACCCGCAGCGGATGAATCGGGGGCGGCCCGGCGTACCTACCATTCAGCGTGATGAGCCGGAACAGCAGCGCCACGTTCGGCGGTTCCATGACCGGGCGAAGACGCTCGCCGAGAGATCAGAGGTCCGTGATGGCAGGTCAGAGCAGGGACAACGAACTGTGACCGCGGAACACGCACCACCTGCGCCGGATCCTCTCGGCCCGCTCGCTCGCTACGAGCGGAGCGTCATCGACCGGATCAACGACTTCAACGACCCGCGCCAGGAGTGGCGGCGCTTGTTCTCCGAGCTGCTCGGTACCTTCTTCCTGGTGCTGGCGGCCGCTGGCGGGGGCATGATGGGCCACGCGTTCCCCGGCGTGATCAGCCACGGCGCCGCGGTGGTGGCCCCTGCGCTGACGGTCATGGCCATCATCTTGTTCATGGGCAAGATCTCCGGCGCGCACCTGAACCCGGCGGTCAGCATCGCCTTCGCCCTGCGCCGCGACTTCCCCTGGTGGCGGGTACCGGGCTACGTCATCGTGCAGCTCGCCGGGGCCACCCTCGCCGCCCTGGTCCTGCACGCGATCATCAACGTCTCGGCCATGTACGGATCCAACTATCCCGCGCCGGGCTATTCCAGCCTGTCCGCGTTCTGGATGGAGCTGATCCTGACCACGGGGCTGGTCAGCGTGATCCTCGGCACCGCGTCAGGCGCCCAGAACGTCGGCATCATCGGCGCCTTCGCGGTCGGCGCCTATATCGCCCTGGCCGGCCTGTGGGGCAGTCCCATCTCCGGCGCCTCGATGAACCCGGCCCGCACCTTCGGGCCGGACCTGGCCAGCACGACCTTCACCGGCTACTGGGTCTACATCGCCGGGCCAATCGCCGGAGCCGCGATCGCCGTAGTGATCGCGTTCGTCCTGCGCGGCATGGGCGGCGACAAGGCCGCAATCGGGGCTGCGCAAGGCGACCTGTTCACCGAAGGCTACGAGAGCGGCAAGTCCTGAGAATCTGGCCACGATTGGGAACACCGCGAAAGTACAGTCCGGTGGCACGACCGTTGGCTGGGACAAGGCGGCCTTGACCTGGTCCTTGTCGCTACGAGCTTGAGTGCCCGGTCAGGAACGACTCGACGAGCGGAAGCAAAGCGCGTTCCGTCCTGGAACAGGAAGCCATGCCCGGCGTCGGAGTAGAGCACCAGTCTCGCCCCGGGGATGAGGCGGGCGAGAGCGTGGTCGTTGGCGACCGGGTCGAGCCGGTCGTCGGTGCCGTCGGCGACGAGCGTGGGCACTGAGATCCTGGTGATCTTGCGTCCGGTTGGGTCGGAGCCGTCCCACCAATTGGCCAGGGCGCCAGCCTGAGCCGTCTTCGCCGCGATCGGCGCCGGGGGAGCGGCTGGGTATTCCGCGATCGCCGCCTTGAACGCGTCGTAGGCCTTGACCTGGTTAGCAGGAAAATCGCTGCCCGCCTGGAGCGCCGCCTGCGAGGGCGCCGCGACCGCGTCCCGTCCCGGGGTAGGTGGCGCACAGCACCAGGCGGCGCACCTGCGCAGGGTGCAGGACCGCCAGGGCCTGGGCGATCATGCCGCCCATCGACCAGCCCAGTACGTCCGGCCTGCTGAGGCCGAGCGTGTCGATGAGCGCACTGGTCTGGTCGGCCATGGCGTCGATGGTGAGTGTCCCGGTCTGTTCCCCGGGCATGGGCTGCGTACGGCCAACCCCGGAGTTGTCGAACATCACCACCCGGTTGTGCCGGGCCAGGGCGTGAATCAGCCGCGGATCCCAGCCCTCCATCGTCCAGTCGTAGCCCATGATCAAGACCAGCGGGGGGCCGCTCCCGACGACCCGGTACCCGACGGTGCCGAGCTTGGTGTGAGCGATTCGCGCTGGCGCCGACACGACTGAGGCCGTTCCCGGTGCCATCGCCGGCGGTGCGGAGCCGCACGCGCTCAGCGCGACGGACACCAGCACCACGACCAGGCCTAAGGCGACGTCCCGGCGCAGCGCCCGCGAGCCGTAGGCAGCCCGCATCCGCGCAGTCGCGTTGCACGGCTGTGCGGCCAGATATCGCTGCGGTGCCGGCGGTCCGGGACCGCTGAGCTAGACGTCTCATGTGGCTCATCTCCCGCTTCGCCGGAGACCGGACTGGGCGCTCGAAGGTCCGGGCGGTCTGGGATGGTTCCGGGACTCAACGAAGGCTGCCTTTAATCTAAGGGCCGGCCGCGCTGGATGACCTGGCCAGATTTCGCTCGCTTACCGTGGGCATCCCAGGACACAGCGTAGCCATGACGGTGAACTCCTGGTGAAACCTGTCCGCGGGGCCCGTGGAGTGGTGAAGTTGACGCCGATGCTTCGGGTAGGAGCGCAGCGTAGATGGGGACTGGTATGAGTGACGGGCGGGAAGGCGGCGCGGGTTACTTGCGCAGGGATGACCCAGACCGCAGGAGCGTGGTGCCGCCCGGCGTATGGGTGGATGACTCAGACGAGGATGACCCGGTGCTCCGTAACGCGGACGGAAGCATGGTGGACACCTGGCAGGAAGACTATCCCTACGCTGAACGGCTGAGCCGCGAGGAATACGACCACGCGAAACGGGTGCTCCAGGTCGAACTGCTCAAGCTGCAGTATTGGATGCAGGATTCGGGCCGCCGCTTTGTGGTTGTCTTCGAAGGCCGGGACGCCGCTGGTAAGGGCAGTACGATCAAGCGCTTCATGGAGCACCTGAATCCCCGGTCGGCGCGGGTCGTCGCGCTCGATATCCCCACCGAGCGCGAGCGTGGGCAATGGTATTTCCAGCGCTACATATCGCACCTGCCGACCTCCGGGGAGATCTCGCTGTTCGACCGCTCGTGGTACAACCGGGCCGGCGTCGAGAAGGTCATGGGCTTCTGCACCGACGAGCAGTACGAGACCTTCCTCAGGCAGGTGCCTCAGTTCGAGCGGCTGCTGGTGGACGACGGCGTCTCGCTGACGAAGTTCTGGTTCTCCGTCACCCCCGGTGAGCAGCACACCCGGTTCGCCATCCGCCAGATCGACCCGGTGCGGCAGTGGAAGCTCAGCCCTACCGACATCGCGTTGCTGGACAAGTGGGATGCCTACACCGCGGCCAAGGTCACGATGTTCGCCGCGGACCCACACGCCCGAAGCGCCCTGGACCGTGATCAAGAGCAACGACAAGAAGCGCGCACGTCTGGAGGCCATGCGCAGCCTGCTGGCCAGCGTCGACTACGACGGCAAGGACCACGAAGCCGTCGGTCGTCCGGATCCGCTGATCGTCGGCGCGCCAGCGGACATGCGGGAAATAGGGCTCGGGCACCAATCGCCTACGCCGATCGCCGGGAACCGGGCCTGAGGTGAGCCCGGCGGGACTCCGGGCTCAGGTCCTAGACCGCTTCCATGCCGAACCGGGCCATCAGCGCCCGCTCCTCGTCGGGGGTCGGTGGCTCGGTGCGGTTCCACAGCTCGTGCAGGCCGGCGAAGTACGCGTCCATCGCCGGAGCGTGGATCACCAGAAGCCGGGCCTCGTCGTCCCCGGTGTTGCCGAAGGTATGGGCGGTCCCGCGAGGCACCAGCACAAACCCTTCGGGGCCGACGGCAAGCTCCTCGCCCTCGACCACCACAGACACCAGGCCGTCCAGCACGAAATACGCTTCTGAGCAGTTCGTGTGACGGTGCGGCGGCGGGCGCCGGCCGCCCGGGGGCAGGGTGCGCTCCATCAAAGACAGGTCGCCGTCGTCCTGCTCAGCCAGCGCCTTGAAGAACATCACGCTGCCGCGAGCGGTGTACCGTCTTTGTCCCTCACCAGGTCCGATCAGACCAGCGCTCATCCGCCGACCTCCCTCGGCTGCCATGCTAGGCCGGCGCTGGCGGCGGCCGCCGCCCGGTCCCGTGCGCGTGCCTCAGTACCCGGCCGGCTGGTTGAAGATGACGACCAGGCTGACGATCTTGCCGTCTCGGACGCTGAAGTAGTTCGACAGGACGAGCTCGTCGGGCAGGTTCGTCTTGTCGAACTCGCCGGTGTAGGACCCGCGCACGATCGTGTCGCCGTGATGGTCGAGCACCTCGCGGACCTCGATCTGGACCTTGTCGCCGACCATTTCCTTCTCCACCCAGCGGCGGATCGCGTCGGTGCCGGTGAACTCACGGCGGGCGTCGTTGACGTACGCGTCGTCAGCGAAGGTGGCCATGATGGCGTCGGTGTCCAGGGCGTTGACCCCGGTGACGTGGGCGGCGACGACCCCGGTCAGCTCGGTAGCGTGCATCGTGTTCTCCTCCTCCGGTGGCCGGCCCTCATGGCCGGACATCAACCACCCTCACGGCTGCCGCCAGGGGATGGTCAACCCCGCAAACCGGACGTGACTCTCCCCCCAGGGGAGGATGCAGACTCGGGTCATGCAGAACTGCCTGACGATCGGCGACTTCGCGCGCGCGACCCATCTGAGCGTGAAGACGCTGCGCTACTACCACCGGGTCGGCCTGCTGGAGCCCGCTGACGTCGACGCGGACACGGGCTACCGCCGGTACACCACCGACCAGATACCGGCCGCGCAGATCATCCGGCGTTTCCGGGATCTGGACATGCCGGTCGGGGAGGTCAGGCAGGTCCTGGCCGCGCCGGACGTCGAGACGCGCAACGAGCTCATCGCCGCCCACCTGACCCGGCTGGAAGAAGGGCTGACCCGCACTCAGGACGCGGTCTCCTCACTGCGCGATCTGCTGGCCCGCCCGGCGCCGCCCGAACTGGCTGACATCGGCCGCCTGCGGATGGACGCCACCCCGGCCGCAGCGATCAGCGAGCCGCTGGATATCGAGGACGCGGGGCCGTGGTACCAGGGCGCGCTCGGCGAGCTCTACGCCACCATCGACGCCCAGGACCAGAGCCCCGACGGCCCAAGCGGCGGCATCTACGCGACGGAGTTGTTCTCCCACGGACTGGGCCAGGCCACGATCTTCGTGCCCTGCACCGGGCCGCTGCGGCCCATGGGCCGGGTGACGTCGCTGGTCGTCCCGCCCGGGGAGTTCGCCACCGTCATCCACCCCGGCCCGGACAACGGCATCGACCGGGCCTACGGCTCGCTGGCCACCTACGTCACCCAGCACGCGCTGGCCGTCGACGGGCCCATCCGCGAGTACTACCTCACCGGCCGGCACGACACCCCGGACACCGCGCAGTGGCGCACGCAGATCTGCTGGCCGGTCTTCCACACCGGACCCGAACCCGACCTCCTCTAACGCCTCAGTCCGGTCCAGGCCTCGCCCCGGTGAGCACGGCGATCAACCGGGCGACAGCACCGGTGAAGGCGTGCTCGGGCGGGGTGGCGTACCCGATGACCAGCGCCGGCCGATGCGGGCCGGACGCGGAACTGTAGGGGCGGAGCCCGTCGAGGGCCAGGTCGTGGCGGCCCGCGGCCCGGGCGATGATCTCGTCCTCGTCCAGGCCCGGCGGCAGTTCCAGCAGCGCGTGCAGCCCGGCGGCGACCCCGGTCACCCGCGCCTGCGGGACGTGGCGGCGCACTGCCGCGACGAGATGGTCCCGGCGGCGCCGGTAGGCCAGCCGCGAGCGGCGCACCTGCCGGTCGTAGGCCCCGGACGTCAGGAACTCGGCCAGCGTGAGCTGGTCGAAGCTGCTGGAGTACCGGTCGGTGAGGGCCTTGGCCGCGGTCACCTCCGTCACGAGGTGGCCGGGCACGACGAGCCAGCCGAGCCGCAGGCCGGGCGCGAGGCTCTTGCTGGCCGTCCCGGCGTACACGACGTGCTCCGGGGCGAGAGCCTGCATGGCCCCGACCGGCTGACGGTCGTAGCGGAACTCCCCGTCGTAGTCGTCCTCGATGAGCAGCCCGCCGGTCCGCGCGGCCCACTCGATGGCCCGGGTCCGCCGGCCGGGCGCCAGCACCCCGCCCAGCGGGAACTGGTGGGCTGGAGTCAGCAGCACCGCCTCCGCGTCGCCGACCCCGTCGAGGACGGCGCCGCTCCCGTCCACCGGCAGCGCGCGGGTCCGCAGCCCGTGGCCGGCCGCGACGCCGTGCAGGTGAGGCAGGCCGTACGCCTCCAGGGCCAGGGTCGTGGCGCCCCGGCCGCGCAGCGCCCGGCAGATCACGCCGAGGCCCTGGGTGAACCCGGAGCAGACCACGATCCGGTCCGGGCGCACCCGGACGCCACGCGCCCGGGACAGGTACTCAGCCAGGGCCTGATGCAGTTCCGGCCGGCCGCGGGCGTCCGGGGCGTCGCCGAACGCCGCGGCCGGGGCGGCGTTCAGCGCCCGGCGCGCCGCCGCGAGCCAGCGGGAACGGGGGAAGGCGGCCACGTCGGGTGATCCGGGGCGCAGGTCGTAGCGCGGCCGGCGGGGCTGGCCCGCCGGGGCGGGCCCGGCCTCGGCCACGGGCGCCCGCCCGGCGACCCGGGTGACCGACCCCTGCCGGGCGACCAGCCAGCCCTCGGCGACCAGTTGCCCGTAGACGTCGACCACGGTGTTACGGGCCACCCCGAGGTCGGCGGCCAGGGAGCGGGATGAGGGCAGGCGCAGCCCGGGGGCCAGCCGGCCGGACCGGACTGCCTCCCGGAGCTGGGCCTCCAGGCCTGATCGCACCCGGGGGCCGGTGCGGTCCAGGTGCAGGTCGACCCCAGAAGTGGCCCACGTTTCCGGCATGAAAGTGGAGCTTACTCGTGCGCCGGTAGCCTCGTAGGTTGGGGTTATGGCACTTACAGACACCCACGAAGAGACGACCATCACGATCCCGGTCCGGCTGGACTTCGACAGCCACGCGGCCGGTTTCGCCCGGGCCCTGGGCCAGCTGGACCAGGCGGCCACCAAGGAACTGGACCGGGTGGACTTCGACCCGCGGCTGCGCGAGCTGGTCCGGATCCGGGCCTCGCAGCTCAACGGCTGCGCCTACTGCATCGACATGCACACCAAGGACGCCCGGGCGGTGGGGGAGAGCGAGCAGCGGCTGTACGGCCTCTCCGCCTGGCGGGACACGCCGTACTTCTCCGGACGGGAGCGGGCCGCGCTCGCGTTCACCGAGGCCGTCACCCTGATGGCCGGCGACCATGTCCCCGACGCTGCGTACCAGGCCGTCGCGGCGCAGTACAGCCCGGACGAGGTCGCGGCCCTTCTCTGCTTGATCACCACGATCAACGCCTGGAACGCGATCGGCGTCGCCACGCACGCCTGGACCCCCGGCAGCTACGAGCGCTGATCCGGCGCGCTGGCCCGGGTCCCGCCGCACTGGCGGGACCCGGGCCGGGGTCACCACAGGCCGGGCACGGGGGCGCCGGCCTGCTCCAGGTCCAGCAGCACCCGCTTGCGGGTCAGGCCGCCCGCGTAGCCGGTCAGCTTGCCGGTGCTGCCCACCACCCGGTGGCACGGGATCAGGATGCTGAGCGGGTTGCGGCCCACCGCGGCGCCCACGTCCCTCGGGTCCGCGCCCGCGCCGAGGCGCCGGGCCAGGTCCCCGTAGCTGGTGGTGTGACCGTACGGAATCTCCGCGATCAGTTTCCAGACCGACCGCTGGAAGTCACTGCCCCGGGCGTCGAGGGGCAGGTCGAACCCGGTCCGGGTCCCGTCCAGGTACTCGCCGAGCTGGCGCGTGACGTCCGCGAAGCCCTGGCCGGTGCGGGGCCCGAAGGTGGCCTGGTTGGGCCGGTACCAGTGATGCGGGAAGTACACGCCGGTCAGCATCTCGCCGTCGCGCACGATGGTCAGATCCCCCAGCCGGGTGGCGAGGACTGTGTGCTGCGTCCCGGTTAGCCGTCCGGCCTGTGTGTCGGTCGTCATCCTCTGCTCCTTCGATCACGTCCCCCGGGCCCGGGAACCCGGCCTGGAAAATCAGGGCCGGAAACCAGTACGTGGAGGACCGGTACGTGGAAGACCTGTGCCCCGAAGACGCGCCGGACCGGCCTTTCGTGAGGTTTCCGGGGCGTTGACCGGCGGGCTCACGTCCCCCCAGCCCGGCGTCTTCCTGGCGTTCACCGGCATGACCGTGCTGAAGGTCGAGAATGGCCTCCCGGGACACCTCACGAAAACCGGATCCAGGACGTCTTCAGGTCATGACAGGTAAGCCACCGTTCGAGACGGTCGTCTCGGCGCACGGGAGCACGGTGCTCCGGGTCTGCCGGGCCGTCCTCGGCCCCGCCGACGCGGACGACGCCTGGTCGGAAACGTTCCTGTCCGCCCTCAAGGCCTACCCGGACCTTCCGGCCGACGCGAACGTCGAGGCGTGGCTGGTCACCATCGCCCACCGCAAAGCCATCGACGTGACCCGGGCGGCCGCCCGCCGCGCCATCCCGGTGGCCGAGACTCCGGACCCTCCACCCGGGGCCGCGGACACCCGCGGCCCAGAGACCGGGGGCACCGGCCTCGTCGCCGACGACGACCTGGCCGAGGCCATCACCCGGCTGCCCGCCAAGCAGAAACAGGCCGTCGCCTACCACTACCTCGCCGGGCTGCCCTACGCCGACGTCGCCGCCATCCTCGGCGGCAGCACTGAGGCCGCCCGCCGCGCTGCCGCCGACGGCGTCGCCACCCTGCGCCGCTCCTACCCCGGCGCGACACCGCAAGCCACACCACGAGCCACCACCCGGGCTGCTGCCCGGGCCACCGCACGGAAAGGAGCGCCCCGATGAACGCGGACGAACTGTCCCCGGCCCTGACGCGGGCCTTCCCCGACAATCCTGCCCAGCTGAGCAACCTGCGCGAGCGGCTGGCGGCCGCGGCGCAGCAGGACGGCGTCCTGGACGTCGCCTACCGCGTGATCGACAGCCCCGTCGGCCCGCTGCTGCTGGCCGCCACCGACCAGGGCCTGATCCGGGTGGCCTTCGCCCTCGAGGGTCACGACACCGTGCTGCAGGCGCTGGCCGACAACGTCAGCCCGCGTATTCTCAGCGCCCCCGGCCGCCTCGACGCGGCCGCCCGGGAACTCGACGAGTACTTCGC
Organism: uncultured Actinomycetes bacterium; assembly: GCA_963844695.1. Classification (GTDB taxonomy): domain Bacteria; phylum Actinomycetota; class Actinomycetes; order Streptosporangiales; family Streptosporangiaceae; genus RYN-230. The sequence continues at coordinate 116,749 of CAWJPL010000036.1, read as the reverse complement.
GGGCCGTCGGCACGCGTTCGACCTGCCGCTGGACTGGCGGCTGTCCGCCGGGTTCCGGCGCACGGTGCTGAACCACCTGCCAGAGATCGGCTACGGGCACACCGCCAGCTACTCCGCCGTCGCGCAGCTGGCCGGGAACCCGAAGGCCGTCCGGGCCGTCGGCACCGCGTGCGCGACCAACCCGCTGCCGCTGGTGGTGCCGTGCCACCGCGTGGTCCGCGCTGACGGCAGCATGGGCGGCTACCGCGGCGGCCCCGAAGCCAAGCGCACCCTGCTCACCCTGGAGGAGGCCGCAGCATGACCAGCATGACCAGCGCGAGCCAGGTGACCTGGGAGGACCGGGTCGACGCCACCGACTGGGCCGCGGTCCGCACCGACCTCGACCGCTACGGCTGCGGCCTGACCGGGCCGCTGCTCACCGCCGGGGAGACCGCCGGGATCGCCGCCCTCTACCCCGACGGCGCGCGGTTCCGGTCCACCGTCAGCATGGCCCGGTACCGCTTCGGTGAGGGGGAGTACCGCTACTTCGCCGAGCCGTTCCCCGAGGCCGTCACCGGCCTGAAGCAGGCCCTGTACCCGAAGCTGCTGCCGATCGCCCGCGACTGGTGGCAGCGGCTCGGCCGCCTGGCGCCCTGGCCGGACCGGCTGGACGACTGGCTGGCGGCCTGCCACGCCGCCGGGCAGGTCAAGTCCACGCCGATCCTGCTGCGCTACCGGGCCGGGGACTGGAACGCCCTGCACCGTGACCTGTACGGCGACCTGGTGTTCCCGCTGCAGGTCGTGATCAACCTCAGCCAGCCGGGCGTCGACCACTCGGGCGGGGAGTTCCTGCTCTACGAGCAGCGGCCCCGGGCCCAGTCCCGGGCCACGGCCACCCTCATCCCGCATGGTCACGGCCTGGTATTCACCACCCGCGACCGCCCGGTGGAGTCCCGGCGGGGCTGGTCCGCGGCGCCAGTCCGGCATGGCGTGTCCGTGATCCGCTCCGGCGAGCGGTTCAGCCTCGGTCTCGTCTTCCACGACGCCGCCTGATGGCCGGCCCCGGGGCGGCCCGGCCCCGGTTCCCCCGGTCTACACGCTGCTCGGTGCGGACCGGCGCCCGTACCGAAGCGCTGTGCCCGGGCAGTTCGGCGGCCACCGCAGGAGCCGGATCTACGGCCGTCTCGACTGCCCGTCGGCCCGGCGCGCCATCGCCCGCGGGGGCTACGTCTCCCACCGGGTGTTCTTCGCCGACGAGCCGGCCGCGATCGCGGCCGGCTACCGGCCCTGCGCCGTCTGCCTCCCCGGCGCTTACGCGGCCTGGCTGGCCAGGGGCTCAGCAGCCCAGGCTGGCCGGCTGAGGCGCGACGGCGCTGCGGGTCGCCTCAACGGCGGGGCGCGAAGTAGATGATCGCCACGCCGGCCAGGACCACCGCGGCCCCGGTCCAGTCGAAGCGGTCCGGGCGGGTCTTGTTGACGCCCCAGCCCCACAGCAGCGACGCGATCACGAACACGCCGCCGTACGCCGCGTAGATCCGGCCGAAGTCGTCGCTCTTCTGCAGGGTCGGGATGATCCCGTAGACCACGAGGATGGCCGCGCCCAGGACGCCGACGATGACCGGCGCCCCGTCCCGCAGCCAGCGCCAGACGAGATACCCCCCGCCGATCTCGGCCAGACCTGCAGCGATGAACAACCCAACCGATCGTGCAAGGCCCATGCACAGATTCTGGCCTGCCCGCCGGCGGCCGGGGACGGGAACCCGTCGCCAGGGACTCCGGCCGGAGCCGGCTCCGGGCCGCGCTGGCCCGCGCCGTCCTCGATCGGGCAGCCCGGCGCCCTGGAGCGACTGTTCCGCGAGCCGGGCCCAGCCGCCTGACCCGGCCACCCCGGCCGTCGCTTCAGGTTTGCCGCGATCTGTGGTGGAAGTTAAGGGGGTTATGGGCCAGTCCCGTGGTGTTCCTGCCGCAGGTTCCGCCCGCCGGACCGGCGTGGCGGTGGCCGCGCTATGCCTGGTGCAGTTCATGGACGTTCTCGGCGTGACCGTGGTGGTCACCTCGCTGCCCGCGATGCTGGCCAGCCTGCACGCCCCGGACTCCTACGGCAGCCTGATCGCGACCGGCTACGCCATGTTCTTCGGCGGCCTGCTGATGCTCGGCGCACGGCTGGGCGACCGCTACGGTCATCGCCGCACGATCCTGGTCAGCCTGGCCGTGTTCGCCGTCGGCGCCGCGGTGGCCGGCGCCGCGCCATCGGTCCTCGCTCTCACGGCCGGCCGCTGCCTGCAGGGGGCGGCGGCCGCGGCCTCGGTGCCGTCCGCGCTCCGCCTGCTGACCACGCTCACCCCCGAAGGACCAGCCCGGCACCGGGCCATCGCCGCCTGGAGCGCGGCGGGCGCCGCCGCAGGCGCCAGCGGTTTCGTAGTGGGCGGGATCGTCACCGACCTGACCAGCTGGCGCTTCATCTTCTGGGCTTATCTGCCGCTGTCCGCCGCGCTGGCCGCGGTCGTCGCGGCGTCGGTTCCCCCCGACGGGGCCCGGCGGCAGGCGGAGTCGCTGAACCTGGCCGGGTCGGCGATCTTTACCGCGGCGGTCATGGCCTTCGTGGTCGGCACCACCCTGGTCGCCCAGTCCGGCGGTCGCGTCACCGGCGGCCTGCTGCTGGCCGCCTGCCTCGTACTGGCCGGGGGCTTCGTCCTGGTCGACCGGCGTGCCGCCGCGCCGTTGCTGCCGCTGGAGCTGATCCGGTCCCGGCGGCTGCGGCTCGGGGCACTCGGCGGCCTGCTCAACACCGCGACCACCAGCTCCGTCATCACGCTGGTCACCTTGTACCTGCAAGATTCGCTCGGCCGAACTCCCTGGCAGGCGGCGGCCAGCCTGCTGCCCTTCAGCCTGGCGGTGATCGCCGCGTCCATCGTGGCCGCCCGGATACAGCGCCGCGCGGGACCACCCCGGCAGGTCGCCCGGCGCCTGATCGCCTCCGGTCTCACGCTGATCGCGGTCGCTGACGCCGCGCTGATCCCACTGGCGGCGCAGGCGTGGGCGGTGCCGCTCTGCGCCGCAGCGGCTGGGGCGGGCATCGGGCTCTCCTCGGTCGCGGCTACCGGCCTGGGCACCGATGTGGAGCCACACTGGCGAGGCAGCGCGTCCGGGATCATCAACACCGCGGCCCAGCTCGGTACCGCCGTGGGCATTGCGATCCTGCTCCTGGTCGCCGCGGCGACCAGCGGGACGCCGGCACCGGACTTGCCCCCGCCGCGGATCGCCTGGGCGGTCGCCGCCCTGGCCGCGGCGGCCGGCGCGGCCTGGTTCGCCTTCGCCCGCCGGGGCTCAGGCCCGCGGCGGTGCGGAGGCTGGACCGGGGAGGGCCAGGCCGGTGCGGCAGGATGCTGGCTATGGCGGATCAGATCGCATTGCAGCCGGTCGTGGAGGACGATCTGGGCATCCTCGAGGAACTGAGCGGGGGTGACCCGGTCAAGGCGGGAGCCTTCGGCTGGTACGGGTGGCGGGACCGCGACCGCTGGCGCCGCCGCTGGGCGGACAACGGCCTGCTCGGCGAGGACGGCGGCTCCCTCATCGTGGCTCGCGACCGGGAACGGCTGGGGTTCGTAAACTGGCGTATCAAGCGGCCCACCCCGAACGCCTACCACTGGGAGATCGGCATCTCTTTGCTCCCGGAGGCCCGCGGCCACGGGTACGGCACTGAGGCGCAGCGGCTGCTGGTGCGCTACCTGTTCGCGCACACCCCGGTACACCGGATCGAGGCGGCCACCGAGGCGGGCAACGTCGCCGAACAGCGGGCTCTGGAGAAGGCCGGGTTCACCCGGGAAGGGCTGCTGCGCGGCATCGGCTGGCGGGACGGCGCCTGGCGGGACGGGATCTGGTACAGCGTCCTGCGCACCGACCTGCGCACCGACCTGGCTACCGAACTGCCCTCCGAGCTAGGCCGCTGACCCGGTGGCGCCCGGCCGATGACGTGACCCGGCGGAGCGGCCGCCGCGCCCCAACCCAGTAGGCTGCGCCTCGTGGTGACTGGGGCATACCGCGACCTGTTCGTCGCCATCGCCGGGGCGGCGGGCGCGCTGACCGGCCTGCTGTTCGTGGCCCTCTCGGTGGCCCCCCGGCCACGCATCGGGCAGCCGCCGGACGTCATCCGGCAGGTCCGGGCGGGAGCGGCGCTGCTGGCGTTCACTAACGCCCTGAGTGTCTCCCTCTTCGGACTGGTGCCGCACAACGAGATCGGGTACCCGGCCGTCGTGGTCGGCGTCGGCGGTCTGCTGTTCACCCTGGGCGGGCTGCGGTCCATCCTGGCCGACCCGGCCGCGCGGCGCCGAATCCGTAGCCAGCTCGCGCTGATCGTGCTGTTGGTGGGCGTCTTCGGCTTCGAGATCGGGGCTGGCGTCAACTCCATCCTCACCCCGCACACCGACGCGCCGATCGACGTGATCGGCAACCTCCTGGCGGCCTCGCTGCTCATCGGCGTCGCCCGGTCCTGGGAACTCGTAGGCGACCGCGACACTGGCTTCGTCTCCTCCATCGCCGCACTCGCCGGTCACGATCGCCACCTCGGGGGATCCGTAGCCGGCCCGGCCGACGTCCCGCCCGGCGACTCGGGCGACCCCGGCGACGCGGGCGCAGCGGGCGAGCCCACTGGTCCGGCTGCCCCGGCTAGCTCGGCTGCCCCGGCCGTTCCAGGTGCCCCAGGTGCTCCGGCTAGCTCGGCTGCCCCGGCCGTTCCGGGTGCCCTGGGTGGTCCGGCTGCCCCGCCTGCTCCAGGTGCCCCGGGTGGCCCGGCCGAGCACCCTGCTCCGGGGCGATGAGCGCCCGCACCACCGGGCCGGAACCTGATCCCACCGGGGTTTCAGGCGTCTGTCTCGGTGTGGCTCGTGTGACAGCTCTGTGTGGCTCGTGTGACAGGATGACAGTTACGCTCCGGAGTCAGTGCAGGTCTGAGGGTGTGGGCGGCGGAGGATAGCAGACTTTCTTGCCCGAAAATAGGACTTTCGGCCCTGACCTTTTCTGGTTCTCGGCTGATGAAATAGCACCGATGGCTACGGACCGGGCGGCCCCCGGCACCGGGCCTACTCGGGGGGCTGAGGGCCTCGTGTGCCGGGCTGGGGAGGCGCACGGGGCCCTCACACCGGTTCCATGGGCAGCACGCCTTAGCCATGATCGCCGAACCGGTGGGCTAGCAGCGTGAACGTGCGCGGGGCCGCGCCGTGCAGCCGCGCCGGGAAGCTCATCCAGCGGGGCACGTAGACCACTTGCCGGTCGTGCTCGAGTGCGGACCTGATCGCCTCGGCGGCCCGCTCGGCCGGCAGTGGCTCCGGCTTCCTGCGGCCGTAGGGACGGCCCCGGCGCTCGAAGAACGGGGTGTTGATCACGCCGGGCACGATCACGCAGACGCCCACGCCCGAGCCTTCCAGCTCGTACGCGAGGCTCTCGGCGAAGTTGCCCAGGCCCGCCTTGGCCGCCGAGTACACCGCCTCGTCCCGGACCGAGGTCGCGCCCACGATGGACGAGACGAACACGATCCGGCCGCTGCCCCGCGCGGTCATCCGGGGCAGCAGGCGGCGGGTCAGCTCGATCGGCGCGGCCAGGTTGACGGCCAGGATCTCCGCGATCTTGTCGCCGGACATCTCGCCGACCGGGCCGCACCAGCCGACCCCGGCGTTGTTGATCAGGATGTCGATGCCCGGGGCGTGCCCGTCGGTGTAGGCGACCTGCAGCGCCGCCTCCGCCAGTTCGGCTGGGCCCTGCGGCTCGGCGAGATCGGCTTTCAGGGGCAGGGCGCCCGTATCGCGGGCCACCGCGTCCAGCCGGCCCGGGTCCCGCCCGGCGATCAGCAGCCGGGCTCCGGCCCTGGCCAGCACCCGTGCCGTAGCAGCGCCGATACCCGACGATCCGCCGGTCACGAGCGTCACTGCGCCACGGAGCCGCATGTCGCTACAGTCTCATGTCGCCGCTGGCCGGCCGCATGCTGCCCCGTCTCGGCCGCAGCCTGGCGCGGCCGGGCCCGCGCAGGTCAGCGCGGTATGCGGGCTGGATCAGGCCGGTGCGGCGGCCTGCGCCTGAGCCACCGGCGCGGCGGCCTCGGCCCAGACCCGCACGATGTCGCGCATCGACAGCAGCCCGGCGACCTCGCCGCCCTCGATGACCACGAGGTGCCGGAAGCCGGACTTCACCATGGTCTCCGCGGCCTGCTGCAGGGTCCACTCGGGCGACGCGAACACCACGTCCGTGGTGCGGTGTCCCGCGGCGACCTCAGCGTCCGGATCCTGCCCGGCGCCGACCGAGTCGAGGATGTCGCGCTCGGTCAGGATGCCGACCCCCGCGTGCTGGTCGTCGGTCACCACGGCCGCGCCAACCCGGCGCGCCGACATCAGGCGCGCGGCCTCGCGGAGGGTGTGCGCGGGGCCGATGGTGAGCACCAGTGCGGTCATGCCGTCTCGCACCTTCACGATCGATCACTCCCCGGGCTGTGGTCCGGACACCACCCGCCCCGGACCTGGCCGGCCGGGGGTGGCGCCTCGTTGCGGATGCGCTTGTGCATTTGTGACGAGCTAGTCCCTCCAGCATCCGCGCATGCCCGCGCGAGGGCAAGCCCTTATGCCCGGCCCATCTGGCTAGGCATATCGGCAGATCAGGTCAGGTTCCGGGGCTAGCCAGGCGGTCCAGCACCTCCTGGTGCAGGCGGGCGTTGGTGCACACCACGCTGCCCCCGTCCGGCCTGGCGTTCCCGTCCAGGTCGGTGAACACGCCGCCCGCCTCTTCCACGATGATCTGCAGCGCCGCGAGATCCCACAGCTTGACCTCGGGCTCGGCGGAGACGTCCACCGCCCCCTCCGCGACCAGGACATGTGACCAGAAGTCCCCGTACGCGCGGGAGCGCCACACCGACCGGGTCAGGTCCAGGAAGCCGGGCAGGACGCCCCGCTCCTCCCACCCGGTCAGGCTGGAGTACGAGAACGAGGCGTCCTCGATCCGCCTCACGTCGGACACCCGGCAGCGGGTGGCCTTGGTGAGGCTCTTGCCGGTCCAGGCCCCGTTGTCGCTGGCCGCCCACCAGCGCCGGCCCAGGGCGGGCGCGGAGACCACGCCCATCACCACCTGGTCCCCGTCCATCAGGCCGATCAGGGTGGCCCACACCGGGATGCCGCGGACGTAGTTCTTGGTGCCGTCGATCGGGTCGATCACCCAGCACCGCGGGCCGCCGCCGTCCCGGCCGAACTCCTCGCCCAGCACGGCGTCCCGCGGCCGGGACCGGCGCAGCACGTTGCGCAGCGACTCCTCGGCCGCCTTGTCCGCGTCGGTGACCGGGGTCAGGTCGGGCTTGGACTCCACCCGGAGGTCCAGCGCCCGGAAGCGGCGCGTGGTGATGTCATCCGCCGCGTCGGCGAGGACGTGGGCAAAACGCAGATCGTCGTCGTATCCCGCCATGGCGCTGAAGGTATCGGATCACGGCGGCCGCGGCCATGTGCGGCCGGCGGGCTGGGCACAGGCACCGAGTCTGCGGGGGTCCCTGCCGTAGCGTTATCGGCATGGAATACACGCATCTTGGCCGCAGCGGCGTGGCCGTGAGCAGGCTCTGCCTCGGCACCATGAACTTCGGCGCGATCACCAGCGAAGCCGACGCGCAGCCCATCATGGATGCCGCCCACGAGCACGGCATCAACTTCTTCGACACCTCCAACACCTACGGGCAGCCGCGGGCCGAGGGGGTCACCGAGTCGGTCATCGGCCGGTGGCTGGCGGCCGGCAGCGGCCGCCGGGACCGCACCGTGCTGGCGACGAAGCTGTACGGCGGCAAGGGAGACTGGCCCAACGACCGTTTCCTGTCCGCGCTGAACATCCGCCGGGCCTGCGAGGATTCGCTGCGGCGGTTGGGGACCGACCACATTGACCTGTACCAGATGCATCACGTGGACCGCAGCACGCCGTGGGACGAGATCTGGGAGGCCATGGAGGTCCTGCGCACCCAGGGCAAGATCATCTACGTCGGGTCCTCGAACTTCGCGGGGTGGCATATCGCCCAGGCCCAGGAGGCGGCGCTGCGCCGCCCGGCGTTCGGGCTGGTGAGTGAGCAGTCCCTGTACAACCTCGCGGCGCGCACCGTCGAACTGGAGGTGCTGCCCGCCTGCCAGGGCTACGGCATCGGGGTCATTCCGTGGAGCCCTCTGCACGGGGGGCTGCTGAGCGGGGTACTGCGCCGGCAGGCGGCCGCCCAGGGTGCGAACGGGCAGGGTGCTGGCGGCCAGGGTGGTGGCGGGCGGAGCTCGAGCGGGCGGGCAGCCGAGGCCATCCAGGAGGCGCGGCCCCAGCTGGAGGCGTACGAGGCGTTCTGCGCCGAGCTCGGCGAGGAACCGGCCGTGGTCGCGCTGGCCTGGCTGCTGCATCAGCCCGCGGTGACCGCCCCGATCGTCGGGCCGCGGACGCTGGAGCAGCTGACCGGGGCGTTGCGGGCGCTGGAGGTCACCCTGGACGAGAAGGCTCTCGGGCGGCTCGACGAGATCTTCCCGGGCCCGGGCGGCGCGGCCCCCGAAGCCTACGCCTGGTGACCGCGCGCCCCGCGTGCGTAGCTTTCCGCGCTGAAGCGAGGCCGGGACTTCTCGTGATCATGACTTAGGTGTCGTTTCAACGACACCTAATCGATTGATCACGAACCAGAGTCTGGTGCGGGTGTGGCCTGAGGGTCTGATGGTTCTGAGGAGTAGTCCTCGGGCTGGGCGGGGGTGGGGTCGTCGCCCTCGCGGCTGCGCAGCAGGCGGCGCAGCGAGTCCAGCCGGGTGACCAGGCGGCTGTCCCCGCCCTGGTCGCGGACCCAGTCGTCCAGTGCGCAGTCGGCGTCCAGGTGGGTACAGCCGGGTGGGCAGGCCGCGGTCCCGGGGGCCAGGTCGGGGAAGGCCCGGACCACCCGGTCCGGGGCCACCAGGCCCAGGCCGAAGCCGCGCAGCCCCGGCGTGTCGATCAGCCAGCCGCCGCCGGGCAGCGGCAGCGCCACCGCCGACGAGGATGTGTGGCGGCCCCGCCCGGTCACCGGGCTGACCGTGCCCACCGCCCGGTCCGCTCCCGGAATCAGGGCGTTCACCAGGGTGGACTTGCCCACCCCGGAGTGCCCCACCAGCACGCTGATCCGGCCGGCCAGGGCTTCGCGGACCGGGTCGAGCCGTGCGCTGAGCGGTTGGCCGAGTACCACGTACGGGATGCCGAGCGGGCCGTAGGCATCGAGGATGGCGGTGGGCGGCGCGAGGTCGGACTTGGTCAGGCAGAGCAGCGGCGACAGCCCCGCGTCAAAGGCGGCGACCAGGAAGCGGTCGATCAGCCGGGGCCGGGGCGGGGGGTCGGCGAGCGCGGTGACGATCACGAGCTGGTCCGCGTTGGCCACGATGACCCGCTCCACCGGGTCGGTGTCGTCGGCCGAGCGGCGCAGCACGGACGTGCGCGGCTCGACCCGGACCACCCGGGCCAGAGTGCCCGGTTCACCGGAGATGTCCCCGGCCAGCGCGACCCGGTCGCCCACCACCACGCTGCGGCGGCCCAGCTCGCGAGCCCGCATGGCGGTCACCGGGCGGTCCCCCACGAGGGTCCCGTACCGGCCGCGGTCGACCGCCGCCACGAACGCCTCGGCTGCGTCCTCGTGCGCGGGCCGGCGCCGGGTCCGTGGCCGCGTGCTCTTCGCGGGCCGGACCCGGATGTCATCCTCGTCCAGGTGGGAGTAGGACGGCTGCCGGTTCAGGGAGCGCGCTCCAGCATCGCCGCCCACGCGCTGGTGAAGCCGGGGAATGTCTTGCCTACGGTGGCTACGTTCTCGACCTGCAGGCCGGGCACCGCCAGGCCGAGCACTGCCGCGGCCATCACCAGCCGGTGATCGTCATACGTGGCGAAGGGGCGGCTGGCCCGCAGCGGCCGCGGCGCTATCTCCAGCCCGTCCGCCCGCTCGGTGACCGAGCCGCCCAGCGCGTTGATCTCGGTGGCCAGGGCGGCGAGCCGGTCGGTCTCCTGGTGGCGCTGGTGGCCTATCCCGGTCAGCACCGAAGGCGAGCCGGCCAGGGCGGCGAGCGCGCCGAGCACCATCGAGATCTCGCTGCAGTCCGACAGGTCGGCGGTGATCCCGCGCAGCGCGGGCGGGCCGGTGACGGTCAGCCCGTCCGGGCCGAGCGTGGCGTCCGCCCCCATGTCCCGCAGCACGCGCAGGATGTGGCCGGCGGGCTGCGCTGTCACCGCCGGCCAGCCGAGGATGGTCACGGTCCCCCCGGTGACCATGGCCGCGGCCAGGAACGGCATCGAGTTCACCACGTCGGGCTGGACGGTGATCGGCTGGCGGCCGAGCACACCTGGGTGCACGTACCAGGTATCGGGCAGGGCGTCCGCGGCGGTCTGGCCGGCCGTTGCCGTCTCGACCGTCGCCCCGGCGTCGCGGAGCATCTGCACAGTCAGGTCGATGTGCGGGGCCGACGGCGCGCGGCCGCCCCGGTGCCGGACCTCGAGTCCCTTGTCGTACCGGGGCGCGGCGAGCAGCAGCCCGGACACCAGCTGCGAGGAGGCCGACGCATCCACGGTCACCGCACCGCCGGCCAGTGACCCGGTGCCGTGCACGGTGAACGGGATGGCACCCCGTCCCCCGTCGTCGATGACCGCGCCGATCTCGCGCAGGGCGGCGATGATCGCGCCCACCGGCCGTTGTGAGGCCCTCGGGTCGCCGTGAAATTCGGTGGCCACGCTGGCCAGAGCGGCCACCGGCGGCACGAACCGCATCACGGTGCCGGCGTTCCCCACGTCCACCCGGGCGTCGTTGGCGGCCCAGCCGGGGGAGACCCGCCAGGCGGTAGTCCCGGCGTCCGCGGAACTGCCGGGGCCCGCGGAAGCTGCCAGTGCCCGTGGAACTGCCGGTCCGCGGAACCGCCGGCCGGAACTGCTGGTGACTGTGGGATTCCCGGTGACGCCTGAACTCCTCGTGACCACCGTGGCCCCGAGCGCGCGGAGGGCGCCGGCCATCAGCAGCGTGTCCCGGGCCTCCAGCGGGCTCAGGATGTCGGTCGGCCCGGCGGCCAGGGCAGCGAGGACGAGGGCCCGGTTGGTCATGGACTTCGACCCCGGCACCCGCAGCCGGGCCCGCAGCGGGCCGCCGGCCTGGGGCGCGGGCCAGGGGAGGGCCGCGCGGCCAGGATCCTGGCGTGGGATGTCCATGCTGTGAGCGTAATGCGTGTGCTGGGCGCTTGGCCTGGAGTGAATCACGGGAATCGGGGAAGAACCAGCGAACGCTATGTCCTCCTGGACCTGGAGGACGGCGCGCCGGGGTGAGGCCCGCTGGATGGCAGGCGGGCCGGTAGCAGCTCGCAGGCTGGTCGGCAGCAGCTCGCAGGCCGGCCGGTGGCAGTCCGCGGGCCTGCCGGTGGCGGTGCGTGAGCGGGCTGCTGCGGTGGCCGAGGTTTGGTAATCAAGGTTTGTGGTTATTAAGTGGCACATTCCGTACTTCCCTGGCGCTGCCCCCAGCAGCCCAGCTACGTAGTGATCAGGTGACGACATGTGCGGCCGCTTTGCGTCGGCGCGGAAGCGCCAGGAGCTCCTGGAGGAGTTTGGCGTGCAGCGGGACCGGGTGGCGGAGCCACTGCGGCCTGACTACAACGTGGCGCCCACCAAGCCCGTGTACGCCGTGGTCACCCGGCGCCCGGAAGACACCGGGAAAGAGCACGGCGGCGGGCCGGACGGGGCCGGGCCGGACGGGGCCGCCGGGGACCAGGCACGAGCCAGGCCGGCGAGCGCCAGGCAGGCGAGCACCAGGCAGGCGAGCGCCAGGCAGGCGAGCGCCAGGCGGCTGAGCGTGAGGGCGTGCGGGAACTCCGGGTGGTCCGCTGGGGGCTGGTGCCCTTCTGGGCCAAGGACATCTCGATCGGCAGCCGCCTGATCAACGCCCGGGCCGAGACCGTGGCCAGCAAGCCGGCCTTCCGCCGCGCGTTCGCCCGGCACCGCTGCCTGCTCCCCGCGGACGGCTTCTACGAGTGGGAGAAGTCCGGGGACCCGAAGAGCCCGCGCAAGCAGCCGTACTACATCCGCCGCGAAGACGGCGGCGTGCTGGCCTTCGCCGGCCTCTACGAGCTGTGGCGCGACAAGGACCGGCCCGACGATGATCCCGATTCCTGGCTGTGGACGGCGACCATCATCACCACCCGGGCCGAGGACGAGGTCGGCCGCATCCATGACCGGATGCCGATGGTGATCGAGCCCGCCCGCTGGGCGGACTGGCTGGATCCCGCGGCGACCAGCGCCGAGGCGCTGCACGGCCTGATGACGCCTGCCGCTTCGGTCCACCTGACGACGTATCCCGTGTCAACGGAAGTTAACTCGGTCCGGCACAACGGCCCGGGGCTGATCGAGCCCATGGAGGGTGATTCTGATCCGGCGGGGTCCCCGCGGGATGGGGCAGGGGGGCGCAGCGATGCCTCCCGTGGTGCCCCCAGCACGTTGTTCTGAGGCCCCTGAGCGCGGCCGGCCCTCCCAGGACCATTGACTGCTGCGCCACTGGTGCCCCGATGAAGCAGGAGGATCCGTGGAGACCATCACCGTACGCAAGCGCCTCGAGTCTGCGCGCGACGACCTGGACCGTTCCATCGCGGTCCTGCGCGGCGAGAGGCCGGTGTCTGGCAGCACGGACTTCCCCCAGGACGAGGCGGACGTGGGGACCAGCCTGTCCGAAGCGGACCGGGCCGACGCCGTGCTGGCCTCGGCCATGTCCCAGCGTACGGAGGTCGTGGACGCGCTGCAGCGCATCCAGGACGGCAGCTACGGCAAGTGCGCCGACTGCGGCAAGCCGATCCCGGAAGGCCGCCTGGAAGCGCGCCCGGAGGCCTCCCGGTGCGTGGGCTGCCAGTCGAAGCGGGACCGGAACCGGCGCTAGCCAACCGCCTGGGGCGCGGCGGCGGGCCCATCGGCCCCGGACCTGGACGGGCGGGTCGCGGGCTGGCGGGCCAGGGGCTTGCGGGCCGCCGCCAGCAGGTAGATACCGAACGACTCGTTCCCGCCGCTGCCAGTGCCGTTACCCGCCCCGGCCGGTCCCGCGTCCTCCGCGCCCGCGGCCAGCTCGGCCCGGACCAGCCGCATGATGGCGCTCGGGTCCCTGCGCAGCACGTGGTCCACCATGGACGGGGACAGCACCGTACGCGGCCGGATCCAGCTGACCTCCAGCCCGGCCTCGGTCAGCAGGTCGACCAGCTGCTCGGGGCCGAAGCACCGGGTGATCCGGCCGTCCGGCCAGGGCACCAGGACCACCTCCGCCTGCGGCAAGTCGGTCAGCTCGGCCCAGTGGTGCTGCTCGGCCAGGATGGACATGCCCAGGACGAGCGAGTCGACGCAGGCCAGGAGCTGGCCGCCAGGCCGCAGCACCCGCGCGATCTCGGCGGCGACGTCCTCGGCCATCAGGTGCCGCGACAGCGCCCCGTCGTCGGCGATGACCCCGTCTACCGACCCGTCGGCGAGGAAGGCCAGGTTCGAGTAGTCCGCCACCACCCGGACCAGCCGCCCGGATGAGGCGCGGCGCCGGTGCACGCTGCGGGCGCTCGGCACCCGGGGCGTCTCCAGCCGGGCGGCCCACTGCCCGGGGCTTCGTTCGGCAGCAGCAGGCAGGCGGGGCATGACCTGCAGCACGGCATAGCCCGCCGCGGCCGCCTGGGACGCCACGCTGGACTGGGGACCGGAGATATCGACCAGGATCCGGCCCCCCGGCGGCAGCCACGCCTGCAGTTGCGCCGCTACCACAGCGCGCTGGAACCGCCAGTAGGCCGTGAGCGAGCCTGATCCGAGAACGGTCAGCGGGCTGGTCGCACTTGCCGCCACCATGACTCCATCCAGCAGCCGGACTGCACGCATTGCGGCCGACGGCCTGCCCAGTGACAGAGTTGAGACGCCGCCGCGAAGGCGGGGAGCCCGCGCAGCCCTATTTCCTGAAATCTTCCCTCACCTGGATCTTTCTCACCTGACTTGACGGGAAGGTCGTGCAGTGTTCGCCGGAGGAGCGGCCAGCCCGGCCACCGGAACCGGCCAGCCGGGCCTCCGGGAACGGCCAGCCCGGCCTCCGGGAACGGGTAGGCCGGCCGCCGGGAACGGGCGGCCCGCCACCGGGAACGGGCGGCCGGGCAACCAGACGGACGCCGGCGGCCGGGCCGCCCGGGCCGAGCGGCCCGCCAGCCCTGGCGGCACAAAACGTCATCCGGCCCTGGGCGGATGACGGAATGAAGCCGGGGGGTCGCATGTTCCAGACGACGTGGTTGTAGCCGAATACGCGACTCCTAAGAGCGCCTCCAAGCCGCCTCGCTTCGAGCCGGGGGCGAGCGGGGATGTATCCTCCCGCCCATACGGCCGTTACTTCCGGCCGTCGCAGGAGATCTCCGAGGGGGTGGGTCCGGTAACCGAGACACTCGAGCAGCGAAGCGAGCGCTTCGAGCACGACGTGCTGCCTTACCTGGATCAGCTCTACTCGGCCGGGCTGCGCATGACCCGCAACCCCGCGGACGCTGAAGACCTCGTCCAGGAGACGTTCGCCAAGGCCTATGCGTCGTTCCACCAGTTCCAGCCGGGGACGAACCTCAAGGCGTGGCTGTTCCGCATCCTGACCAACACCTTCATCAACAGCTACCGCAAAAAGCAGCGTGAGCCGCAGCGGTCCGGCGCTGAAGAGGTCGAGGACTGGCAGTTGGCCCGAGCTGCCGAGCACACCTCCACAGGCCTGAGGTCGGCGGAGGCGGAGGCCCTGGACCGGCTTCCAGACTCCGACATCAAGCAGGCGCTGCAGGCCCTTCCCGAGGAGTTCCGCATCGCGGTGTACCTCGCCGACGTGGAGGGGTTCGCGTACAAGGAGATCGCCGACATCATGGGCACGCCGATCGGCACCGTCATGTCGCGCCTGCACCGCGGGCGGCGTCAGTTGCGCGACATGCTGCAGGACTACGCGGCTGACCGGGGCGTGACCCGTCCGGCCTCGGCGGGGAACGGCGACGGGCAGGAGCCCCAGGCTGCGGAGTCGGGGAGGGACGCGTCATGAGCTGCGGGAAACCCCACGAGACTCCGTGTAGCGAGGTACTCGAACGGGTCTACTCCTACCTGGACGGCGAGCTTGGCCCCTCAGGCAAGGCGCAGATCCGCCAGCATCTCGACGAGTGCGGCCCATGCCTGCGGGAGTACGGCCTGGAAGAGGCGGTCAAGCGCCTGGTGCACAAGTCCTGCGGCCATGACGAGGTTCCCGGCGACCTTCGGGTCAAGGTGCTGACCCGGATCCAGGAAGTGCGGGCCACGATCGAGATCCAGATCACCGAACTGCCGGGCGAATAGCCCGCCTTCAGCCGGCCCATTACCCGCCAAATCACCCGCCGGGCCACCGGCCAAAACGATCAGCTCGCCTGACCTGCGCGAACATCTCCGCGCCTAGCCATTGTTACTTTCTGTCATGTCGTATATACAGATTGTAGATATCGGCCATGAGGGCTACGCGATCAGCGGTGATGGCGTTACCCTGAGTGGCGAGCTGGACCTATTGGCAGGGTCATTTTCGTCGGGGCCGGAGATCGGCAGTCACCGGTTTGCGGCCGGCGTGCGCCCATGAGGGAGTGACCACCTGGTAGCCGATCGGACTGACTGCGAGGGGGGGTCTTGAGCAGGCTCTCGCGGGCCGCGTGGCTCTATATGGCTGTGGTGGTCACGGCAGCGGTCCTGCTGCTGACCCACGTGCTGGTGCAGGATCTGAGCCGGGGGCTGGACGACCAGAAGTCCCTGATGCTGCTGGTACTGGCAGTCCTGTTCATGATCTGTGATTCCACCCCGACCACCCTCACCTCCCGCCAGTCCGCCTGGTCGCCCAGTTCGGCGGCCACCCTGGCCGCGGTCGTGCTGCTCGGCCCGGGCGGGGCGGCGCTGGTCGGCGCCACCTCCCTGATCAGCCTGCGCCGCGGCAGCCTGCGCGAGCGAGCCTTTAACGGTGCGATGTACGCCCTGAGCGCTTTTGCCGCAGGCGAGGCTTATCTGGCGCTCGGTGGCCAGATCGGCGTGCCCAAGCTGGATGAGTTCCCGGCCATCATCCTGCCGTTCGCGGTGGCGGCCGCCGTGCACGTGGCGGTCAATCACGGCCTGTTGTGGAGCATGCTGCTGCTGCTCCCCCCGGCCGGGGTCAGCGCCCAGCGAGGCCGACTTGACCTGCACCTTTCCCTATTGCTGGTGTCCGATCTGGGCTACGCCACGCTGGGGCTGCTCATCGCGGCGCTGTGGGATCTGGTCGGCCCGTTCGCTGCGGGCCTGGTCCTGATCCCGCTGTTCGTCGCGCGCTGGGCCATGGGTCAGTTCGCCGCGCAGGAAGGTGCCTACTCGGCCACGATGGCCGCGCTGTGCCAGGCCGTGGAGACGAAGGATTTCTACACCCGCGGGCACAGTGAGCGGGTGTCGCGGGGCGCCACCCTGCTGGCCCGGCAGATCGGCATGGGTGCGGAGCGGGTCGAGGCCATCCGGTACGCGGGCATGCTGCACGACGTGGGCAAGCTCGGGGTGCCGACCAAGGTGCTGCAGAAGACCGGGCCGCTGACCGAGGAAGAGCTAGCCGCCATCCAGCTGCACCCGATGCGCGGCCTGGAGATCGTCCGGCAGATCGGGTTCCTGACCGAGGCGCTGGACGGCATCATGCACCACCACGAGCGGATGGACGGCAAGGGCTACCCGATGGGCCTGGCCGGTGACGAGATCCCCGAGTTCGCCCGGGTGATCGCGGTCGCCGACGCCTTCGACTCGATGACGTCCACCCGGTCCTACCGTGGCGCCCGGAGCGTCGAGGAAGCCGTCGCGGAGCTGCGCAAATGCTCTGGCATGCAGTTCGATCCGGTGCTCGTGGACGCGTTCATCGCCGCACTGGACCAGGAGCACTGGGAGTCCCAGTCGGGCGCCCGGTCCCCGTCCGCAACGCTGCCCGCCGACTTCCCCGCCCAGGTCGCGGCTCAGGACCACGACGACCCCACCGCGCCGCTGCGGGTCGTCGAGAGCCGCTGAGGTGAGCCCGCGGTGACGACGCAACGGCACCTCGCCCGCCAGCCCACCTGGCAGTCCGTCGACTCCGGGCAGCTGCTGCTGGTCGCGGCCGCGGGCGTGCTGCTGGTCGCGGCCGTGGCGCAGACCGCCGTGGCCGGCCTGGTGCAGCCCCGGTACGCGCTGGCCTTCGGGGCCCTGATCGCCCTGGGCGAACTGCTCCGGCTGTCCCTGCCCGGCGACCGCGAGGCCGCCCCCATCGGCAGTGCCGGGGCGCTCGGCTACGCGCTCACGGTCCAGGTCGGCACGCAGCCCGCGCTCCAGCCCGCGCTGCAGGTAGTCGCGGTCACCGCGGTCGGGATGATCGTCGGGGCGCTGCCGCACCTGGCCGCCGGGCGGCCCGCCGGGGTGGCCGGGATGGCGTCCCGGCTGCTGGCCGTGGCGTTCGTGGCCATCGCCTACCGTCCCATCGCCCACCTGGCCATCTTCGATGGTCATGAGTGGCTCAGGCTCGCCGTCATGGCCGTGCTGATCGTGGCGGGATGGCTCGCGGAATGTGTGATCAAGGGACTGATCCGGGCGGACGCGCTGCGGGCCCGCTTCGTCGTGTCGCTGGCCGACGAGCTGCACATCCAGGTGCCGCTGGGCGCGGCGGTGGGCGCCTGCGCCCTGCTGATCGCGCTGGCCACCGAGGCGATGGGACTGGTGGCGCTGGCGCTGCTCATCGCGCCGCTGCTGGTCACCCAGACGGCTTTCCGCCGGTATGCCGGCATTCGTTCCACGTACCTGCAGACGGTCCGTGCGCTGGCCCGGGTCACCGAGGTCGGCGGATACGTCGAGGACGGCCACTCCAACCGGGTGGGCAGGCTCGCCGTCGCGGTCGGCCGCGAGCTCGGGATGAGCGAGCCGGACCTGCTGGAACTGGAGTACGCCGCGCTCATGCACGACATCGGCCAGCTGTCGCTGGCGGATCCGATCCCGGGCGGCGCGACCGTGCTGGCCTCCCCCGAAGAACAGCAACGCATCGCCGGCCTCGGGGCCAGCGTCATCGAGCAGGCCGGCGTGCTGGACGGGGTGGCCGAGATCGTCCGCCGCCAGTGCCAGCCCTGGCGCGGCCGTGATCCCAGTCCGCCGATCGGCAGCCGGATCATCCGGGCCGCCAACGCCTTTGACGACCTGGTCGGCGGGTCACCAGACCGGGACCGGTCAGCGGCCGCCCTGGAACGGCTCCGGCTGGACACCGTGGCGGAATACGACCCGCGGGTCGTTGAGGCACTCACCCAGGTGACGGGACGGTACTACCCCGGCCACCTGTAGGCTGCCGCCGTGCCCGATACCGCCGCACCCGATCCAGCGGGGCCTGATTCAGTGGGGATCGAGTCGGTGCTGGTGGCCAACCGGGGCGAGATCGCCCGCCGGGTGATCGCCACCGCGCGGCGGCTGGGCATCCGGGCCGTGGCGGTCTACTCCGAGGCCGACGCGGAGCTGCCCTACGTCCGCGAGGCGGACGAGGCGGTACTGATCGGCCCGCCGCCGCCCGCCCGCAGTTACCTGGACGCCGCCGCCATCCTGCGCGCGGCCCGGGACACCGGAGCCCGCGCCGTCCACCCGGGATACGGCTTCCTGTCCGAGAACCCGGGTTTCGCCCGGCAGGTCACCGAGGCCGGGCTGACCTGGGTGGGCCCGTCGGCGTCCGCCATCGAGCAGATGGGCGACAAGATCAATGCCCGGAACCTGATGGCCGCCGCCGGGGTGCCGGTGGCCGAGGGCACCACCGAGCCGGTGCGCGACCTCGAGGCGGCGCTGGCCGCCGCGGCACTGATCGGCTATCCGGTCATGGTGAAAGCCGCGGCGGGCGGCGGCGGGATCGGGATGAGCGCCGCGGCCGGCCCGGAGCAGCTGGCCGCGGCCTTCGAGACGGCCCGCTCCCGCGCGGAGCGGTTCTTCGGCAGCCCCGCCATCCTGCTGGAACGCTACGTGGCGCCGGCCCGGCACGTGGAGGTGCAGATCCTCGGGCTGGCCGACGGCCGGGTCCTCGCCCTCGGCGAGCGGGACTGCTCGGTGCAGCGACGGCATCAGAAGGTAGCCGAGGAGACCCCGTCGCCGGGGGTCGGCTCCGGCCTGCGGGCCCGGATGCTCGAGGCCGCGGTCCGGGCCGGGGAGACGGTCGGCTACCAGGGCGCCGGGACGGTGGAGTTCCTGGTGGACGCGCGGACCGGGGAATTCACGTTCCTGGAGATGAACACCCGGCTGCAGGTCGAGCACCCGGTCACCGAGATGGTGACCGGCGTTGACCTGGTCGAGCAGCAACTGCGGATCGCCGCCGGCGGCGGCGTGAGCTTTGACCCGGCCGCCGTGACCGCCACCGGGCATGCGATCGAGCTGCGCGTGTACGCCGAGGACCCGAGCCGGTTCCTGCCCAGCCCGGGCACGATCACGGCCTGGGAGGAGCCGGCCGGCCAGGGCGTCCGGGTCGACGCGGGATACACGGCCGGCAACCAGGTCACCCCGTTCTACGATCCGCTGCTGGCCAAGCTGTGCGTGTGGGGCCCGGACCGGGACGAGGCGCTGGCCCGGGCCCGGGAGGCGGTGGCGTCGTTCCTGATCACCGGGCTGAAGACGAACCTGCCGTTCCACGCCGACCTGCTGGACAGCGGGGAGTTCAGCGACGGCAGCTACGACACGCTGGTGATCAGCCGCCTCCGTCCCTGACTTGACACAATGAGGACGGGGCCGCCGGCAGGCGACCCGGTGAGTGAGAGGAGCGGCGAGTGGCCGAAGTCCGCGCGGAGATGGTGGCCAACGTGTGGAAGGTCGTGACCGCCGAGGGCGAGGAAGTCTCCGACGGCTCCACGCTGGTCATCCTCGAGTCGATGAAGATGGAGATCCCCGTACTGGCCGAGGAGCCTGGCACGGTGACCAAGCTGGCGGTGGCCGAAGGCGACGTAGTCCAGGAAGGCGACCTGATCGCGATCATCGAATAACCGCCCCGCTTACGCCCCCCGGCGCCAGCCCCTTGTCCACAGCCTTCGCGCCACGCCGACCCGCCACGGCCAATCGCG
Organism: uncultured Actinomycetes bacterium; assembly: GCA_963844695.1. GTDB lineage: Bacteria > Actinomycetota > Actinomycetes > Streptosporangiales > Streptosporangiaceae > RYN-230. The sequence goes on along the minus strand of CAWJPL010000036.1, from coordinate 96,716 downwards.
GCTAGGCCAGACTTCAGATCATTTGGACAATCACGTATCTGGGCACTAATCCGGACAAATCGGGCGCGACTGCACCAGATACGTGATACGTGATCATGCCGTGTGGTGCGCCGAACCTCCGTGACAAACCGGCCCGGCCAAGAGCGCAGTTCCGCGTGAAGAGTGCCAAGGGGTGTGACTGGCGGGGCTGGTGCGACTGGAGATCCTCGGGCCTGGATGGAGGGGCCGGGGCCGGTGGGGCTGGCGGGGTGGGGCGCTGGCCGGGATGGAGGTGGCCGGGCATGAGGGTGGCCGGGATGGGGCGGGCGGTCAGATGCCGGTGGTGGCCCTCGGGTAGGCGACCGCGGGGTCGGTGATCACGTTGACCAGGTAAGGCACCCCGGACTCGAAGGCCCGGCGCAGCGCGGGGCCGATATCGTCTGGCCGGGTGACCAGTTCCCCTGCGCCGCCCAGCGCGCTGACCACCTCGTCGTACCGGCACTGCGGCTGCAGGTCGGCGGCCACGTCGTAGCCGTAGATCGCCCGCATGGGGTGCTTCTCCAGGCCCCAGATCCCGTTGTTGCCGCAAACCATCACGACCGGCAGCCCGTGCCGGACCAGCGTGTCCGCGTCCATCAGCGAGAACCCGGCCGCGCCGTCCCCGAGCAGCAGCACGACCTGGTCCGCGGGACGGGCCAGCCGGGCCGCGATCGAGTAGCCCAGCCCGGTGCCCAGGCAGCCGAACGGGCCCGGGTCGAGCCACCCGCCCGGGCGTCCCGGCTCGATGCACTTGCCCGCGTAGGACACGAAGTCCCCGCCGTCGCCGATCACCACGGCGTCGTCGTCCAGCACCCTGGCCAGCTCGCCGTAGATGCGCATCGGGTGGATCGGGCTGGCCTCGCTGGCCAGCAGCGCCCCGTCCGCCGTTATCGCCTGGCGCGCCGCCTCCTGCAGCCGGGGCAGCCAGGACTCCTCCCATACCGCCCGGGCGGGCCGGGCCGGCCAGGCCGCCGGGTCGGCCAGGACGGCGAAGAACGCGCCGAGGTCGCCGGCGTAGCTGGCCGCCAGTTGGGAGTGCGCCGCAACCTGCCCCGGCGCGTCGGCGACATGGACCACTGCTGGTCTTCGTTGCGGATCATTCTGGTCGCCGAACACGCCATAGCCGAGCCGGAAGTCAAGCGGCGTGCCCACCACGACGACCAGGTCCGCCTCCCGGAACGCGGCTGACCGGGCCCGGGTGACCAGCAGCTCATGACCCCCGGGCAGGATGCCGCGACCCTGGCCGTTGGTGATGACCGGCAGCCGCAGTTCCTCGGCCGCGGTCCGGGCGGCCTGCTCCGCGCCGCCCATCCACACGTCCGAGCCGAGGACCAGCACCGGGCGCTGGGCCGCCGCGATCAGCCTGGCGATGGCCGCGGCCGCCTCGGGGTCGCCCGGCGCCGCCGGGTTGGCCAGGCCGGGGTCAGCCGGCCCAGCGTTAGCGGGCCCGGAGGAACCGGGCCGGGCGGCCCGCACCCGTGTGCCGCCCGGCCCGAAGCTGCCGGCCCGAAGCTGCCGGCCAGCCCCGGCTCCCGGGGCGCCGGGCCGAAGAGGGCCTCCAGGGCCACGTCGACGAAGACCGGGCCGCGGTGCGGCGCGGTGGCCAGCCGGAACGCCTCATCCACCCCGGCGCCGACCTTCGCGGTCTCGTGCTCGGTCCAGGCCGCCTTGGTGATGGGCCGGAGCAGTTCGGGGTGGTCGAACTCCTGCAGGCTGCCGGAGCCCCAACGCCCGTCGGGGGCCCGGCCGCCGAGGATCACCACCGGCGAGCCGTTGAACTGGGCCGTGGTGATGGCGCTGACGCCGTTGGTGACCCCGGGCCCCGCGGTCAGCACGGCCAGGCCGGGTAGCCGGGTCAGCCGGGCGGTGGCCTCCGCGGCGAACACCGCGGTCTGCTCGTGCCGCACGTCCAGCAGCCGCATCGGCGGGTCCATGTGCACGGCCGCGTCGTACAGCGGGAACACGTGCCCGCCGGACAGCGTGAACATGGTGTCCGCGCCGTTGGCCCGGGCGGCCGCCGCCGCCAGCGTGCCCCCGTGCCCGGTGACCTCACGTCCGGGTCCCTCAAGCTCAGCGCCTTCGTGCGCAGTGCCTTCACGTGCCGTGCCCTCGCTCATGCGCCGATGTTACCAGCTAGTAGCTTCCGGAAACAGGTGCCGGGCCCGGGAGGGGCGGCGGGCCCGGCACCTGGGCCGGCGTCAGCCGGCGCCCGCCGCCCCGGCTCCGACGGGAACGGGCTGCGCGGTGGCAGGTTCCGGGTCGGCCACGTACTCCTCGGGCCGCGTCTCGTCCGACCCGCCCGGCACCTTGAACGCCCGGAACAGCAGGGTCAGCAGGGTCGCGATGACCAGGTTGATGACCAGCCCGGTAAGCCCGATGTAGATGGTGTGGTTGATCACCGGCACCGTGTCCGTGGACGCGCCGAAGTGCGTGCCCGGCTTGCCTGGGGCCGGCAGCCGGTACGCGGCGATGGTGCCGAACACCATGGCCACCGCCCAGCCGATGATCAGCGCCCAGCGGTGGAACCACCGGGTGTACAGGCCGGCCACGATGGCCGGGAACGTCTGCACGATCCAGATACCGCCCAGCAGCTGGAGCTGGATGGCGTACGTCGAGTTCACGAAGATCACGAACAGCAGGGCGCCCAGCTTGACCACGAGCGAGGCCCACTGGGATACCTTGGTCTGCTCCGCGTCGCTGGCGTTCGGCCGGATGTACTCCTTCCAGATGTTGCGGGCGAACAGGTTCGCGGCGGCGATGGCCATGATGGCCGCCGGGACGAGCGCGCCGATGACGATGGCCGAGAAGCCGATGCCCGCGAACCAGCTCGGGAAGATCGACTGGAACAGGAACGGCACGGCCAGCTGCGCGTTCGCGCCATGGGCCTTGACCTCGGCGGGCACCCCGGGCGCGGCCAGGGCCATATAGCCGAGCAGCGCGATCAGGCCGAGCACCAGCGAGTAGGCGGGCAGCGCGGCGACATTGCGCCGGATCACGTTGCGCCGGTTGGCCGCGAATACGCCCGTGATGTTGTGCGGGTACATGAACAGGGCCAGGGCCGAGCCCAGGGCGAGCGTGGCGTAGGCCCAGTACCCGGCCGGCTCCAGGATCAGGCTGCCGTTCGGCTTGCCCGTCTTGGGATTGGTCGCCTTGAGGTGGGTGTCGGCGACGCTGAAGATGTGCCCCCAGCCGCCCACCCGGATCGGGATGTAGATGATCGCCACGATGATCATCACGTAGATCAGGGTGTCCTTGATGAACGCGATCAGCGCCGGGGCCCGCAGTCCGGAGACGAACGTATAGCCGGCCAGGATGAGGAAGGCGATGATCAGCGGCAGGTCATGCAGGAACCCGCTGGTGGAACTGCCGCCGACGCCCATCACGGTCAGCACGGACTGGATGCCGACCAGCTGCAAGGCGATGTAGGGCATGACGGCCAGGATGCCGGTGAAGGCCACGGCGAGGGACAGCCCCCGGGAGCCGTACCGACCGTGGATGAAATCTGCCGGGGTGATATAGCCATGCACCCGGGCCACGGACCACAGCCGGGGCAGGAACACGAACACGATCGGGTAGACCATGATCGTGTAGGACAGGGTGAAGAACCCGGCCGCCCCGGTGCCGAAGACCAGGGCCGGCACCGCGATGAATGTGTAGGCAGTATACAGATCGCCGCCGAGCAAGAACCAGGTGACAAAGGTGCCGAAGCCCCTCCCGCCGAGCCCCCACTCGTTGAGGTGCAGTACGTCCTCGGCCCGGCGCCACCGGGCCGCGGCGAACCCGACCACCGTGACCAGGGCGAACAGGAAGATCAGGATGCCGAACGAGACCGCGTTGATGTGAGTCACGACGCCTCCCCGCGGCCGCCGAGCGGCTTGGGCGGGGCTACAGCCGCCCCGGCGGTCACGCGCCGGGCGCGCCACCCTCGTGGTGATCAGGTAGCAGATCGTGGTCAGCAGCGCGACGACTGGCACCCAGAGCAGCTGGTACCAGTAGAAGAAGGGGAAGCTGCCGAGCTTGGGGGCGCTGCGGGCGTAGATCGGGACGATGAGGGTCCCGAGGACCGCAACTAACAGCAGGATCGTGACTAAGATCCAGGCGCCGGTGCGCCGGGCTGGGGGGCCGGAGTGCGTCATCGCTTCGTCTCCCTCGGTGTGTCGGTCGCGTGCCTTCCCGCCGGGCCACGGCGCGGGACGGGCGGCGCGCGCGTGACGAATGCCACGTTGTTGACGTCCATGGTGCGATGAAATGTCCCAGGCTGCAACGGTTTGCGGATCAGTGATCCCAGCGGATGAGGGTCGCGGTGGCCTGGTAGTCCTTGTCCGGTCCCTGCACCTGCCAGCGCTCCTCCATCGCGTTCTCGCTGAGCGCGAGGTAGGTGATCTCGTAGCGGTCCGCGCGGCACTGGTGCACCGCCACGCAGCGGCCTGAGCGCAGATCAAGCCGGTAGAAGAGGTGACCGTCCGCGAACCGCACGTCGACCGTGCCGTCGGGCCGCCCCTGGTAGCGGAGGGTGCGGGTGGCCGGGCCGGTGTGCGTGCCGAAGCGCAGTTCGCCGGTCTCCAGGTAGCACAGTTCCGGTCCGGGATCGTGCGGCCCGCGATCGTCGGGCTGGGGTTCGCGGGGCGTGGCTGAGGCGGGCGCCGGTTCGCTGAGCGTGGCTCGGCCGGTGAACCGTCCCTGCGTGCCCGAGCGGTGGTCGGCCAGCACCCGTTCGATACGCCAGTGCCCCGCCGTGAAGGCGAGCGTGTCGCTTACCCGCATAGTCCGCCATTGTGACCGCTGCTGACGGCCTACCGGCACCCGGTGCCTTGGACGGTACCGGTCATCTTGGTATCGTCCCCCTCGGCTACCAGTACGTTCCCCGCCTGAGGAGTCCCCCCATGTCTGATGCGGCCGCGCTGCGCCAGCGATCCCCCCTGGTGCTTGCCGACCTGCTGCCCGGTGCGCTGGTCCGGGACACACTCCTGGTGGTCGGGGCGGCCGGCTTTGTCGGGCTGCTCGCCCAGATCTCGATCCACCTGTCCTTCACCCCCGTGCCCATCACCGGGCAGACCCTGGGTGTGCTGCTGGCGGGCACGGCGCTCGGCTGGCGCCGGGCCGGGGCGGCGCTGCTGCTCTACGCGGTGGCCGGGCTGGCCGGGGTGCCCTGGTTCGCCGGGCAGACCAGCGGCTACGTGGGTGCCTCGTTCGGTTACGTGCTCGGCTTCATCGCCGCCGCGATCCTCTGCGGCTTCCTGGCCGAGCGCGGCGCGGACCGTTCGGTGCTGCGGTCGGTGCCGGCCATGGTGGCAGGCGAGGTCGTCATCTACGCGTTCGGGGTGACCTGGCTGGCGCTGGACCTGCACCTCAATGCGTCCCAGGCGCTGTCGGAGGGCTTCACCCCGTTCGTGGCGGGTGACGCCCTCAAGGCCGCCATCGCCGCGGGCCTGCTGCCCGCGGCCTGGTGGCTGACCGGGTACCGGCGCAACCGGACGGCGCCGCCTGGCGAAGCAGGCTGAGCCGGCCGGGCTAGCAGGGCCGGCGAAGCCGGGTGACCAGCTTGTAGCGGTCGCCCCGGTACTTGGACTGGGCCCACTCGACCGGCTCGGCTGAGGCGTCGAACGCCTGCCGGGACAGCAGCAGCAGAGGCAGGCCGGCGTCCACCCCGAGCAGCCGGGCGTCTTTGGGGTCGGCCAGCACCGTCTCGATGGTCTCCACCGCCTCGGTGAGCTGGACCCCGTAGGCCGAGGCCAGCGCCTCGTACAAGGACGCGTAGCGGTCCAGGTTCCGGCGCAGTCCCGGGAACCGGCGGGCAGGCAGGTGGGAGGTGTCCGTCGACATGGGTTCGCCGTCGGCCAGCCGCAGCCGGTGGATGCGCAGCACCCGGCTGCCCGCCGGGATCGCCAGTAGCTCGGACAGCTGCGCGTCGGCGGGCACGTAGCTGGTGTCCAGGATCCTGGTCTGCGGGTGCAGCCCGTGCGCCCGCATCCCCTGGGTGTAGCTGGCCAGCTCGAGCAGCAGAGCGACCTTGGGCTTGGCTACGAAGGTCCCCTTGCCCTGCAGGCGCAGCAGCCGGCCCTCGACCACGAGCTCCGCCAGGGCCTGGCGCACCGTGGTCCGCGACGTTCCGTAGTGCTGGGCCAGCTCGCGTTCCGGCGGTACCGGGCTGCCGGGGGCCAGGGCCTGAGTCATCTCGAGCAGCTGGCGCTTGACCGCGTAGTACTTGGGGATCCGGGGCGGCGTCGGGCTGGGCGGTGCTGGGCCGGGCGGGGCGGGCTCACCGTCGCGGATGGCAGGGGACGCTGTCACGGGTCACTTCCTTCCGCAGCAGACTGCGTTCCGGACATGATCCCTCATCAGGGGGCAGGCCCGCTTGCCCAGGCCCGTCAGGTGGCCCGGATAAGCGATGATGGCAAGGTGCCCACGCTGAATGACCTCGCCCGCCGCCACACCGCGCTGACGTCGGCCGACATCGACTGGCTGCACGCCCTGGTGTCCGACTGGCAGCTGCTGGCCGACCTGTCCTTCGCTGACCTGGTGCTGTGGGCGCCGCTGCAGGACTCCTCCGGCTGGGTGGTGCTGGCCCAGATGCGCCCCACGACCGGGCCGACCACGTTCCACGACGACGCGGTGGGCACGTTCGCGCCCACCGGGGCCCGGCCCTTCCTGGAGTCGGCCCAGCGGGAGCGGCGGATCTGCCGGGAAGGTGACCCGGAATGGACCCGCGGCGTGCCGGTCCGCCGCGAGTCGATTCCGGTCACCCGCGAGGGTCAGGTCATCGCCGTCATCGAGCGGAGCACCAACCTGAGCTCGGCGCGCACGCCGAGCCGCCTGGAGCTCACCTACCTCAAGGGCGCGGACGACCTGGCCCAGATGGTCGCCTCGGGCATGTTTCCCTGGCCGGGCCAGCAGCCCGCGCTGGTCCGTTCCCCGCGCGTCGGGGACGGTCTGCTCCGGCTCGGCCGTTCCGGCAAAGTCAGTTACGCGAGCCCTAACGCCCTCTCGGCGTACCGCCGGCTTGGCCTGGCGGCCGATCTGGTGGGGGCGGAACTGGGCCCCCTCACCGCCCGGCTCTGCGCGCCAGGCCGGCCGACCGACGACTCCCTGATGGTCACGGCCAGCGGCCGTGCCCCGCGCGAGACCGAGGTGGAGGGGAACGGGTCCGTGGTCCAGCTGCGGGCTATCCCGCTGGTGGTCAACGGGCTGCGCACCGGCGCGCTGGTCATGGTCCGCGACGTGACCGAGTTGCGGCACCGCGAGCGCGAGCTGATGACCAAGGACGCCACCATCCGGGAAATCCACCACCGGGTCAAGAACAACCTGCAGACCGTGGCCGCGCTGCTTCGGCTGCAGTCCCGGCGGCTGGACGAGCCGAAGGCGCGGGCCGCGCTGGACGAGGCGGTCCGCCGGGTCGGCTCCATCGCCACCGTCCACGAGACGCTCTCGCACGCTCCCGAGGAGATCGTGGACTTCGACGACGTCGCGGAGCGGGTCGCGGCCATGGCGGGGGAGGTGTCCGCGGCCGAGGCGCGGGTCAAGCCGGTGCTGCTCGGAAAGTTCGGGCTGCTGCCCTCCGCGGTAGCCACGCCGCTGGCCCTGGTCCTGGCCGAGCTGCTGCAGAACGCACTGCAGCACGGACTGGCCCAGATTGGGGCCCGACCAGGCCCCGGGCCTGGTCGGGCTGCTCGAGGTCTCGGTGGACCGCACCCAGGAGCGGCTGACGGTGATTGTCCAAGACAATGGCGTCGGATTGCCGGAGGAATTCGATCTGGATTCGGCCACGAGCCTGGGCCTGCAGATCGTCCGGACGCTCGTGGTCTCCGAGCTCGGCGGCCGGCTGGAGGTCAAGCCGAGGGCGGGCGGCGGTACCAAGGCCGTCGTCGACCTGCCGCTGGACGCGGGAGCGCCGTTATCGGCGCGGGCCGCCCCGATCCGTCCGCTGGGCCCGGCGGATCCTGCGGGTTAGCCGGCCCACCGCAGCCAGTGCGGGATCAGCGAGCATGGGCTTGGCAAGTGTCAGTCGGCGTCCATTCAGTCAGCCCGGCGTGCGCCGGGATAGAGCGGCCACCGCCCGGCTCGCGGGCGGTGGCGCTCATCCGCGCGGCGCACTTAGCCGCGCGGTGCACTCAGGCGTGGGCGCGGGCGCGGATCCGGCTGGCCCGCCGCTTGAGCGCGCGCCGCTCGTCTTCGCTCATGCCGCCCCATACCCCGGCGTCCTGGCCGCTCTCGAGCGCCCACTGCAGGCAGGCCTCAATCTCTGGGCATCGGCGGCATACCTGCTTGGCCTCGTCGATCTGGAGTAGCGCAGGTCCGGTGTTCCCGATTGGGAAGAACAGCTCCGGGTCCACGTCACGGCAGGCGGCGTCATGGCGCCAGTCCATGCGGTCCACTCCTCCTGTGGCGTCTGGGCCGAGGCCCAGGGTGGTGACCCAGCCGACAAGCTTGTGAACGAATTCACGAGCCAGGTCATATGTCGGGAATGCGTAGCTTCCCGGGGTTTGTAAACTCACACATCTGTTCGAGCCAGCGGCCCCCACTGAGCTCCGGTTCGAGGCGGAATCAGGACACCAACGCCAAAACCTGCTGGATGTCGGCGCATGGCACCGCTCACCCGAACCGGGTTCTAGCCTGTCAAGCGCCCGAATCAAACGCAAGACTATTCGGCAAAGGTTCAGCCGGATTTCGGTGTCTGATAGGTCACATCTTCACCGCTTCCCGGCGACTCAGGCAATTACCCGTAGAGCGTTCGGAACAGCGCGAAACGTGACACTCTCATGCTCGCCCACGTACTCGCCGTCCACCTGGAGCGCGATCGGCTGGTCTGACCGGAGGGTAAAGATGGGCTGGTCGTGCAGGCTGACCACGTCCCGGCCCCGGGGTGGCTCGCCATCGTGGGTGAACATCTGGCGGAGCGCGTTCAATGTGCCTATCGTCCGCATTCGCCGGAGCGCGAAGATGTCGAGCCCGGTGTCGAAACTCGCGCCCGGGCTCGGATTGACCGGCCGGCGGCCCAGGTAGGTCCAGGGCGACGTGTTGGAAATAATGCCGAGGAACAGGTGCCCGAGCGGGGATTGGCCGTCCCGTTCCAGGGTGAGCCGGGGGTGACGGCGGTCGGTGACCCGGTAGAACTGGCGCAGTGCGGTCCGCAGGTACAGGCCGGGGGTCAGGGTCCGGCCGTGCTCGCGCATGGCCTCGATCACCCGCACCGTCTCGGCGTCCAGGCCCATCCCGGCGTTGAAGGTGAAGTAGCGGTCCAGGCTGGATCCTGGGGGAGCGCCCGGACTGGTATGGCCGGGACTGGCACAGCCCAGGCCGACGCGCCGGTCGCGGCCCGACCGCAGCGCCTCGAGGATCTGCCCGGTCGCGTTGACCGGGTCGGCGGACAGGCCCAGGGCGCGGCTGAACACGTTGGCGTTACCGCCCGGGACGGGGGCGAAGGCCGGGTCCGTCCCGGGCTTCAGACCGTGCAGCAGGCCGTTGACGGCTTCGTTGACCGTGCCATCCCCGCCGAGCGTGAAAATGAGCTGGAAGCCGTCTGAGGCGGCCTTGCGGGCCAGGGTGCCGGCGTGACCCCGGTAGCGTGTTTCCGTGACTTCCAGTTCCATCTGGGATGCGAGAGCATGCGTGATGACGTCCCGGCGCAACTGGGTGGTAGCCGTGGCGTGTGGGTTGACGATCAGGAGCGCGCGCACGGGCTCAGGTTAGCGACGAGGGGTACGAGAGATGCAGCAGAGGCCGCCGAGCCTGCTCGGCGCGGCGGGAGTGCAAGCCGCTGACGCCCTCATTGTGCTGGTGGCCAGCGTGCTGGCCGGGGTTGACACGATCTCGGGTGAGTCCTACCAGCGGGGCAGCGGGATCGCGCTGACCCTGATCGGGCTGGCCACGGCGGCCGCGCTGGCCTGGGTCGCGGTCGGGCTGTCCCGGGGCCGCCGGTGGAGCCGCACTCCAGCGGCGCTGACTCAGTTGTTCGTCGGCATTGTCGGCATCTACCTGGTCCAGGGGCACCGCTACGCCTGGGGCATCCCGTCGCTGGTCCTGGCGGCCGCAGGGTTCGCCCTGCTGCTGACGCCAGCCAGCTTGCGCGCCCTGGCCGGGAAGCCGGCGGACGGCGCCCCGAAACCTCAGGCGCCGCCCCCCGCCAAGGCAGTGCCGCCCAAAGCGAAGCAAGCCAAAACCGGATCAGCCAGAAACTCGCCGGCCAAAGCGGGGACAGCCAAAACGGCGTCAGCCAAAACGGGGACAGCCAAGCCAAGGACCCCAGCCAAGCCCGGCCCGCCAGGCAAGCGCCCCGCCCGCGGCTAGCGCGCCGGCGAGGGGGGCGCCGGCGAGGGGGGCGCGCCCGGACCCGACCAACCCGGCACCCGCCGCAGCCGACGTGCCTGCGGAGGCGGGCAAGTGGGGGTTCCGGGGCTCGGGCCCCCGGGCTAGCAGAGCGGGCTCCGGGGGGTCGCCCCCCGGGCAATTCAGTCCTCGGCCGTCAGGCCCTCGCGGAGCTGGGCGAGCGTCCGGGCCAGCAGCCGGGATACGTGCATCTGCGAGATCCCCAGTTCGCTGGCGATCTGCGACTGGGTCATGTTCCCGAAGAACCGCAGCAGCAGGATGCGCTTCTCCCGGCTGGGCAGCTGTTCCAGCAAGGGCTTGAGCGACTCCCGGTACTCGACCCCTTCCAGGGCGTCGTCGAGCATGCCGAGCGATTCGGCTACCGCGGGCGCGTCGTCGTCGCCGGAGTCCGGGGCGTCCAGCGACACCGTCGAGTAGGCGTTGGCCGACTCCAGGCCCTCCAGGACCTCTTCCTCGGTCATCTGCAGGTGCGCGGCGATCTCGGCCACAGTGGGCGCCCGGCCTTCGCGCTGCGCCAGGTCCCCGATGGCCTTGGTCAGCGCCAGCTTGAGCTCCTGTAGCCGCCGGGGTACCCGGACGGCCCAGCCCTTGTCGCGGAAATGCCGCTTGATCTCGCCCACGATGGTCGGGGTGGCGTAGGTGGAGAACTCCACCCCGCGGCCCAGGTCGAAGCGGTCAATGGACTTGATCAGCCCGATGGTCGCCACCTGGGTGAGGTCGTCGAGCCATTCGCCGCGGTTACGGAAGCGCCGGGCCAGGTATTCCACCAGCGGCAGGTGCAGCTCGACCAGCTCGCCGCGGATGCGGAGCCGCTCCGCGTCGCCGACGGGCAGCACCGAGAGCCGCTCGAACAGTTCCCGCGCGCGTCCCCGGTCCGGGACCGCATGCTGGATCCGCGGCGGGGGAGCCACCTCGCTCAGCGGGGGGTCAACTCCCGGGGCCTCAATGGCGGCCGCCACTCCGGCATCGATCTCCTCCGCCACCCGGGCATCGACCTTCCGGGGCACCCGGACCTCGATTTCCTCGGTCACCCGGACCTCGACAGTTCGCGGGTCTTGCGCAGCATGACCGTGAGTTTGCTGCCCGGCCCGGCCCAGGCGTCCACGCTTCCGGCCAGCGCCGCGAGCACGGTCCAGGCGAAGGTGTCACGGGCGGGGAGCTGGGCCCGCTGGGTCTGCACGGACACCGCGATGGTCACGCTGTCCTCGCCCAGGGTGAAGTCGCAGTCCAGGCTCGCTCCCGGCGAGGCCTGGCTCAGCAGCAGGCCGCACGCTTCGTCCACGGCGATCCGCAAGTCCTCGATCTCATCGAGGGTGAAGTCGAGGCGGGCGGCGAGACCCGCAGTGGCCGTGCGCAGCACGGACAGGTAAGCGCCCTCGGCCGGCATCCGGATCGTCACGCGATCCTCGGCGTCTCGCGGCGCATGGTCGCCGCGAACCGCCGTCGGCACGGCCGCAGCAGTCGGCGCGGTCGTCTCTTCCGTCACGGTTGTCCTCCAGTACCGTCAGCTGTACTGCTGCTGGCGGCCGTCGTGGTCTTGCCATGCAACCTACCGTCCGCGGCGTGCACCGCTGACGCGCCGCCCCGGGCGCTGCCCGGCAATTCCCTTTTGACCAGCGAGGACGCGCTGGATCGAGTGGCGGATTAGCGGAGGCCAGCGAAGCCCGGGAGGCCCGGGAAAACCTGGCCGCCGGCCAATCCCAGAAGGTCAGAGGCCGCGCAGGCGGGTGCCTGCGCGGCCTCTGGCTGTCGCGACGTGCTGAACCGGGAGGTCAGCCCTGCTTGGTCTCCCAGAAGATCTTGCTGATTTCCTCGATCTTGGCCAGCAGCTCATCGGCCGCGGCCACGTCGGTGCTGCTCTTGGTGCCCCCAGGACCACCGCCGGCCAGTTTGGTGGCCTCGTTGAACAGCTGGTTCAGCTGCGGGTACTTCTCGAAGTGCGGCGGCTTGAAGTAGTCGGTCCACAGCACCCACAGGTGATGCTTCACGAGCTCGGAGCGCTGCTCCTTGATCAGGATGGCGCGCGTCTGGAACGCCGGGTCCGAGCTGTCGTGATACTTCTGGATGATCGCCTTGACGGACTCAGCCTCGATCCGTGCCTGGGCCGGGTCGTAGACCCCACAGGGCAGGTCGCAGTGCGCGTGCACGGCGGCCTTTGGTTCGAGGAGACGTGTCAGCAGTCCCATAGGTCCCCTTCTCTCATGTCGGATCATGGGTTACCGGTGCACGACACTACCCCCCAGGCTCAGGAACGAACGTAGGAGGGCCGATGCGCTGGCCGCTGTGGCGGGTCGCGGTCGTGGAGCGGTCCATGGAACCCGCCCTCCACCCGGGTGACTGGCTGCTGGTCCGGCGGGGCACCCGGCCCGGCCGGGCGGTCCGGGTCCGCCCCGGACAGCTGGTCATCGCCCGGCACCCGGCCCGGCCGGACCTGCTGCTGGTGAAGCGGGCCGCGCGCCGCGAGCCCGGCGGGTGGTGGCTGAGCGCGGACAACCTGGGGGCCGGTGCGGCGGACAGCCGGACGTTCGGCGTGGTCTCCGACGGGCTGATCGAGGGCCGGGTGCTGCTCCGGTACCGCCGCGCCCGGGCCTGATCCACCCCGACAACGGAAACCCCCGGCCGCGAGGGCCGGGGGTTTCCGTACTGTGCACTCTGCTGGCTGGAACCAGGTGGTCAGGCCGCAGAACGCTCGGGCGGCTCGATGCCGGACTGCCGCTCGACCAGGTTGAGCATCTCCGCCTTCGGCAGCCGGGTCGCCATCGCCCAGTAGTAGATGACCAGGCTGAACGCGGCCACGACCAGCATGTCCCACCAGAACGGGATGTGGTTGGTGTTCAGCGGTGCCGCCACGGCGCCCCCGCTGTACTGGCCCTGCCAGGAGATGATGCCGATGCCGATCAGGTAGAACGGCAGCCACTGCGCCGACTTCCAGTCCAGCGGCGGGCGGTTCTCGTCGAACGCCATGCAGATGGCGATGAGCACGTACCCGATGATGATGACCAGGCCGAGCTTCCAGACCGTCTCGAAGCCGGACCAGTAGATGAGCATGTTGGCGATGATGAACGCGAGCGGGGCGATCACCCCGCCGGCGGGCACCCGGTAGGGCCGGTCGGCCTCGGGGACCTGCCTCCGGAACGCGCCCATGGCCAGCGGCGCGCCGGCGTACATCAGCACGCTGGCCCCGGTGACCAGGCTGACCAGGGAGTGCCAGCTGGGGAAGGGCAGCAGGAAGAACAGCCCGGCCACGAAGGCCACGATCAGGGCGACCCACGGGATGCCGTTCTTGTCGACCTTGGTCATGACCTGCGGGAAGTAGCGGTTGCGGCCGAGGCCGTACCCGACCCGCGAGCTCGAGGTCTGGTACATCAGGCCGGTGCCGAACGGGGAGACGAACGCGTCGATCCGCAGGACAACGGCCAGCGCGGAGAGGCCGACGATCCCGGCCAGGCCGGCGAACGGCCCGGCGAGGATGTCCGGGTCGCTGATCTTCGCCCACCCGTGGGCGATCTGGCTGCTCGGCATCGCGCCGATGAACGCCACCTGCAGCATGCAGTAGATGATGATGCCGATGAAGGTGGCCAGCAGGATGGCCCGGGGCAGGTTCTTCTGCGGGTTCTTGATCTCGGCGGCCAGCTGGTCGGCCTGCTCGAAGCCCAGATAGGCGAACACGATGCCCGCGGACGGGATGGCCGCGAACAGGGCCTTCCAGCCGTAGGAGTTGAAGCCGTGGCTGCTGAAGTTGCCGCCGTGGAACTTGAACAGCAAGATGATGATGGTGATGACCGGGATGGCCACCTTCCACCAGGTGATGCCCGAGTTGACCTTGCTGAAGGTCTTCATGGCCAGGAAGTTCAGCGCGGTGAAGATCACCAGGAGGACGACCGTCATCGCGAAGCCGAGCCCGGTGACGTTGCCCTTCCCGCCGTTCGCGGTGGCGTCGAACAAGCCGTGCCAGTAGTACGACCCGTACTGCATCACCGCGAAGCACTCGATGGGGGCCACCGTGATGGCCTGCACCCAGGAGAAGAAGCCGAACGAGATGCCGGCCACGCTGCCGTAGGCCAGGTGCGGGAATCGCGCCGTGCCGCCGGAGACCGGGTACATCCCGCCCAGTTCGGCGTGCACCAGGGCCAGGAAGATGACCGCGATACCGCCGATGACCCAGCCCAGCAGGGCGATCGGCCCCGCGGCCTGCGCGGCGAACAGCGCTCCGAACAGCCAGCCCGATCCGATGATGGAGGTCTCGGACGCCCAGGTGGCGCCGATCAGCCCCATCTCTCGTTTGAGGCCGACGTCCGACGGCGCCGTGGTGGGAGCCGCGACGGACTCAGTTGCCATGGTTCCGAACCTTCTTTCCGGTCCGCATACGTGGGCCATACGCCCTGTGAGTAGGCCTCATGGTAATGATCGTCAAACAGCCTGAGAAGAAGTCAGCGGCTTCATTTCGGTAACGCAGATCACGATAAGTCCTCAGGGCGACACGGGCCGCTGTCCATTTACAGACGGACTTCCCCTGCTGCGGAAGGGAAACATGAGACGGAAGTGAAAACGGAAGCCAGGAACGCGCGGCCAGACCGCGCCAAACGGCCGGCTAGCCAGGCCGAGCGCGGCGGACGGCTAGACCGCCGCGGTGGAGGCCTTTTCGCTCGGGCTGCGGCGGCGCTCGTGCAGCGCGGTCACGCTCGCCTTGGCCGCGCAGCGGTCACCGCAGTAGGCCTGGGATCGGTCGGAAGTCGTATCCACCAGCACGTTCGGGCAGGACGGGGCCTCGCAGTGGCGCAGCCGGTCGGTGCCCAGGTTGGTGAGCACAATAGTGAGCCCCAGCACGGCGCCCGCCGCGTAGCGGTCCGCCACCGAGCCGCTGTCCGCGTGATGCAGGTGCCAGGTGCCGCCGTCGTGCCGGGCGACCTCCGGGTGCACGGGGTGCCGGGCGAGCAGCGCGTTCAGCCTGGCCGCCGCACCGTCCCCGTCGCCCGCGGTGCAGGCCGCGAAGATCAGCCGAAGCTGGGACCGCAGCTCCCGCAGCGCGTCGAGGTCAGCCGCCGTGGCCCGGGCACACAAGGCAGCCCGGTCCGCCATGAGACCTCGGTAGGCCTCTATGGTGGCCAGCTCATCCTGGCGGCCGCCGCTGGCGTCGCTTGTGTTGACCAAGCGCACGGCCAGCTCGGCATAGGAGTTAAGATCCACTCCAGTCCTTCAGCTGCTGGGGGACATGGGGGTCCGCTTCCCCGCACCGAGTATGGCACAGACCGTCCGGCCCGGCCGGGCCTTCTGCCGGGTCGCCCGTACTGCTAGGTGGCTTAGTGTAGCGGGATGGATCCGGGCGGCCACGTCGCGGGGCCTGATCATCCCGCGGCGGAGCGCCAGGCGCTAGGGTGCGCCCATGTTCGCTGTCACTGCCGCACGCATCGACGCCGACGACCCGCTGGCCGGGCTGGACCTGGGCGAGCGCCCCGACCCCTCGCCGCCGGACGGGTGGACCACGGTGACCGTCCGGGCCGCCGCGCTCAACCACCACGACGTCTGGACGCTGCGCGGGGTGGGCATCTCGCCCGACCGGCTGCCCATCGTGGTGGGCTGTGACGCGGCCGGGGTTGACGAAGACGGCAACGACGTGATCGTGCACGCGGTGATCGGCGATCCGGCGGTCGCGGGCGGGGACGAGACCCTCGACCCCCGGCGGTCGCTGCTGTCCGAGCGCTTCGACGGCACGTTCGCTGAACGGGTCGCGGTGCCCCGGCGCAACCTGGTGCCGATGCCCTCGGCGCTGTCGTACACCGAGGCCGCGTGCCTGCCCACCGCCTACCTGACCGCGTACCGGATGCTGTTCACCCGGTCCGGCCTGCAGCCCGGCGCCACCATCCTGGTCCAGGGGGCGGGCGGCGGTGTCGCGACGGCCCTGGTCGTGATCGGCCGCGCCGCGGGCTTCCGCGTCTGGGCGACCAGCCGCGACGAGGAGAAACGCCGTCGCGCCCTGGAACTCGGCGCCGACCAGGTCTTCGAGTCCGGGGCCAGGCTGCCCGGGCGGGTCGACGCGGTCATGGAGTCGGTCGGCGAGGCGACCTGGGCTCACTCGCTGCGCGCCCTGAAGCCGGGCGGCCGGATCGTCGTGTGCGGTGCGACCAGCGGCGCGGTGCCGCCGGCCGACCTCAACCGGGTCTTCTTCCTGCAGCTGTCGGTGGTCGGCTCGACCATGGGCACCCGGGATGAGCTGGAACGGCTGGCCGTGTTCCTCGAGCAGACCGGCGTGCGGCCGAAGATCGACCGGATCATGCCGCTGGACCAGGCCAGGGACGGGTTCGCCGCCATGATCGCGGGCGACCTGTTCGGGAAGGTCGTGTTCACCGTCTAGCTGCGCCTGCCGCCAGGATCGTCTCCGGTGCACCCTACTGCTGGTAGGTCTCCAGGAAGGTGCCCAGCCGGCCGATCGCGTCGTCCAGCACGTCGATCCCGGCCAGGAACACCATCCGCAGATGGTCGGGGGTGTCCAGGTTGAACCCGGTGCCGTGGGTGAGCAGCAGGTGCTGCTGCTCCAGCAGGTCGATGACCAGTTGCTGGTCGTCGGAGATCTTATGGACGTCCGGGTCGAGCCGGGGGAACACGTACAGCGCGCCCTGCGGCTTGACGCAGTCCACGCCCGGGATCTCGTTCAGCTTCCGCCAGGCGTGGTCCCGCTGGTCGCGGAGCCTGCCCCCCGGCTGCAGCAGCGCGGTGATGCTCTGCGGCCCGCCCAGCGCGGCCTGGATGGCGTACTGGCTCGGCACGTTGGGGCACATCCGCATGTTCGCGAGCAGCTCCAGGCCCTCCAGATACCCGGCCGCCTCCCGGCGCGGGCCGCTGACCAGCAGCCAGCCAGTGCGAAAGCCGGGGGCCCGGTAGGTCTTGGACAGCCCGGACAGGGTCAGCACGACGAGATCGGGAGCCAGCGCGGCGGTCGATTCGTGCACCGCGCCGTCGTAGAGGATCTTGTCGTAGATCTCGTCGGCGAGCACCAGCAGGCCGTGCCGGCGGGCCAGGTCGAGCAGGCCGAGCAGGGTTTCCCTGGAGTACACCGCCCCGGTGGGGTTGTTCGGGTTGATGATCACCAGGGCCCGGGTGTTCTCGGTGATCTTCGAGGCCACGTCGTCCAGGTCGGGCTGCCAGCCAGTCTGCTCGTCGCAGCGGTAGTGTGCCGCGCGGGCACCGCAGAGGATCACCGCCCCGGTCCACAGCGGGTAGTCAGGGCTGGGCACGAGTACCTCGTCGCCCGGGTCCAGCAGCGCCTGGAGGGCCATCACGATGAGCTCGGAGACCCCGTTGCCGAGATAGACGTCGTCCGGGCCGACATCCGGCACGCCGAGCGTGGTGTAGTACTGCGAGACCGCCAGCCGGGCCGAGTGGATGCCCCGGGCGTCGCTGTACCCCTGGGCCTCGCCGATGTTCTGGACCAGTTCGGTCACCACGCTGTCGGGGGCCATCAGCCCGAACGGTGCCGTGTTACCGATGTTGAGCTTGAGGATCCGGTGCCCCTCGGCTTCCAGCTGCCGGGCCCGGCGCAGCACCGGGCCGCGGATGTCGTACCGGACGTTGTTCAGCCTGCTGGCCTGCGGGACCATCACCAGATACCTCCTGATCCGGGGCGGTGCTGGCCGCCGGCAAATAGCACAGCGGCGATCACGGAACGAGACAAGAGCCTATCTTCACCCCGCCGCGCCCCGTCCGTGAACCGGTTTTAGCGCGGGCCCCCGTCGTCACGGCCGACGTGGTCGCGGCCGGCGTGGTCGCGATCCCCGGTCCGGGGGGCGTCGTCCGGCCCGGGGGCGTCCGCGGTCCCGAAGACCTCGGCCTTGATCCGGTCCATCGCGTCGTCCAGGATGGTCCGCAAGTCGCCCACGGCGTCCTCACTCACCGCCTGGGCCTGGGCCGCCGCCGCCCGCAGCTCCCGGGTGAAGCGGCGGGCCAGCTGCTCCAGGTCCCGGTAGCTCCCGGGGTCCGCCCAGCCGGATCCGCCCGGCGGCCAGGCCCGCCAGCCCGGGCGGGGACCACGGGCCTGGCCGGCTTCGTCCCGGCCCGTCCCGGCCTGCTCCCGCTGCTCCTGCTGCGCCTGGTCGCCCTGAGTTTCCTCGCCCTGAGTTTCCTGGTACTGGGCCTCTTCGTGCCGTGCTTCCTCGTGCTGTACTTCCTCGTGCTGTACTTCCTCGTGCAACGCCTCGTCCCACGCGGAGGCGGCGCCCGGGCTGCGGCGGGGCGGTGCCCCGTTGCGGCGCGGCGGGGCCTGGCCGGGTGGAGTGGCGCCGGAGGGCGCGGTGTTGCGGGGTGAGGTGGCACCACGCGGTGGCGCGGTGCCGCGCCGGTGCATGTCCCGCGCAGCGAAAGTCAGTTCCTCGCGCAGGTTGCGCACGGTCTCCCGGACGTCCTCGGTGACCTCACGGGCAATATCCCGGACCGACGCGGTGATCTCGTCCTCGAGTTCGCTGAGGTCATCGGAGCGGTTGCGGAGTTCTTCCCGGCCCTTCTCGGTGATCCGGTAGACCTTGCGCCCGTCGGCCTCGTCGTGGGTGACCAGGCCCTCTTCTTCGAGCCGGGCCAGCCGCGGGTAGATGGTCCCGGGGGAGGGGGCGTAGACGCCCATGAACCGGTCCTGGAGGAGCCGGATCACCTCATACCCGTGGCGGGGTGACTCGTCGAGCAGCTTGAGCAGGTACAGCCGGAGCCTGCCGTGCCGGAAGACGGGACTCATCGGCTGCCGCCTGCCGCCCCGGCCGCCGCCCGCGGCGTTCCGGGCTGTCCGCGCTGGAGCAGCGTGACCTGGCCAGACATGGTGCTGACCCGGACCACGCCCGGATGCCCCGCCGGACCCAGGTCGCCTTTGACCGTGCTGGCGCCCGGCTTCTCGCTGTGCTGCAGGCCTGGGAACTCGCTCAGCACCCGGCCGGTGGCGGACCGCAGGTCCACCCGGGCGCGGGCGTCGGCGGGAAGCCGGATCGCGACCGGCCCAGACACGGTGGCCACCCGCAGCGCGGCGTCCTGATCGAGGTCGATGTCTGCGGTGACCCGGCCGCTCACCGTCTTGGCGTCCAGCCGGTCCACCGAGCCGTCGGCCAGGGTGAGGTCGCCGGACACCGAGTTGAACCCGATGGTGCCGCCGAGACCCTGGGCTTCGATGTCGCCGGACACCGTCCGGGCGTTGACCGCCCCGGTCACGCCGTCCAGGGTGATGGCCCCGGACACGCTCTTCACCGAGGTCGCCGCGGCGATCCCGGACACGACGGCGCTCGCGGTGACCACACCCAGCTGGACCGGGCAATCCTTCGGCACCGTGATGGTGATGGTGGCGGCGGTCCGGTCCGGGCGCAGCCAGCCGAGCAACCCGTCCCAGCTCAGGTCCTCGTAGCTGACCGTGAGAGTGCCGTCGGAGTGACTCACCAGCAGCGGCTGGCCGGAGACAGCCGAGATGTCCAGGCAGGCGCGCTCGCCGGTGCTGAGCACCGCCACCGTGCCGCCGATCGCGCGGACGCGCAGCGCGTCCACCCGGTCGAAGTCGTAAGTGGCAGGAGCGTCAACGGTCCACCGCGGCATGTCGTGATCCTCTCTTCCCGGCCCGGCGCTTCTCCCGGCCCGGCGTGGCAGCACTCATACGATATATCGCGTTGACCGAAAGTCAAGATGTATCGCGTATTGCACGAGGCGTACGACGCCGCGCCGACGGCGACAGGCCTGCTAGTCCGGGTCGTCCTCGTCGAGCCGGGCCAGCCACGTGGCCAGCCGCTCTACCGTCGCCTCGGCCTCAGGGAACAGGTCGACGAACTCGCGCAGCCGTTCCGCCAGCCAGCCCAGGCTGACCTCGTCATCCGCGCGCCGGTCGAGCAGTTCCTCGATGCCGCGGTCGGTGAAGTACATGCCTACGCTCCCGGCAGGGCCTCGTCCACCAGATGCTGGTGCTCGGCCTTGTGCGCGGTCGCCGAGCCCACGGCGGGCGGGCCGCTGGCCGGCAGTGAGATCACGCCGACGCCGCCGCCTACGATGCCGGGCAGGTTCAGGGCCATGGTCGGCCAGGCGCCCATGTTGGCGGGCTCCTCCTGAACCCAGGTGATCTCCTCCACCCCCGGGTAGCGGCCGAGTTCCGCGCTCAGCTCCTCGGCCGGGACCGGGTACAGCCGCTCCACCCGGATGATCGCGGTGTCGGTCCGCTCTTCGGCGGCGCGGCGCTGGGCGAGGTCGTAGTAGATCTTCCCCGAGCACAGCAGCACCCGGCGGACACCGGCCGGGTCGGGTTCTTGCGGGTCGCCGATCACCGGGAGGAACGAGCCGTTGGCGAAGTCGGCTACTGCCGAGGACGCCTCCTTGAGCCGGAGCATGGACTTCGGCGTGAACACCACCAGCGGAGCCCGCCGCGGCGACAGGGCCTGCCAGCGGAGCAGGTGGAAGTAGTTGGCCGGGGTGGTTGGCAGCGCCACGGTCATGTTCCCCTGCGCGCACAGGCTGAGGAAGCGCTCGATCCGCGCCGAGGAGTGGTCCGGTCCCTGCCCCTCGTAGCCGTGCGGGAGCAGCAGCACCACGCTGGACTGCTGGCCCCACTTCTGCTCCCCGGAGCTGATGAACTCGTCCAGGATGGTCTGCGCGCCGTTGACGAAGTCACCGAACTGGGCTTCCCAGCAGACCAGCGCTCCCGGCCGGGCGACCGAGTAGCCGTACTCGAAGCCGACGGCCGCGAACTCCGACAGCAGCGAGTCGTAGGCATGGAACCGGGCGCTGGCCGAGTTGAACTGGCGCAGCGGGGTGTATTCCTCCCCGGTGTGCCGGTCCACCAGGACCGCGTGCCGCTGGCCGAACGTGCCGCGGCGGGTGTCCTGGCCTACGAGGCGCACCGTGTGCCCGTCCATCAGCACCGACCCGAACGCGAGCAGTTCCCCGGTCGCCCAGTCGATGGCGTTCTGCTCGACCATGGTGGCCCGGCGGGCCAGCAGGGGCTGCAGCCGAGGGTGCGGGGTGAAGCCGTCCGGCATGTTGAGCTGCGTGTCCACGATCCGCTTGATCGTCTCTTCGGAGATGGCGGTGGGCACGCTGCGGTGATCGAGCGGCTCCAGGGTGGTCTGCGGCCGCACCACCGCGCCGGGGTCCATCGGCCGCTTGGACGCCTCGCGGGTCTCGGTGAAGGCCCGCTCCAGATGCTGCTGGTAGTCCCGGAGGGCCTGCTCGGCCTCTTCCATGGTGATGTCGCCCCGGCCGATCAGCGACTCGGTGTAGAGCTTGCGGGTGGACCGCTTCGCGTCGATCAGGTCATACATCAGCGGCTGGGTGAACGAGGGGTTGTCTGCCTCGTTGTGGCCCCGCCGCCGGTAGCAGATCATGTCGATGACGACGTCCTTGCGGAACGTCTGCCGGTAGGCGAAGGCGAGCCTGCCGACCCGGACGACCGCCTCGGGGTCGTCCCCGTTGACGTGGAAGATCGGCGCCTGGATCATCCGGGCCACGTCCGTGGAGTACACGCTGGAGCGAGACTCCGCGGGCGCGGTGGTGAAGCCGACCTGGTTGTTCACCACGATGTGCACCGTGCCGCCGGTCCGGTAGCCGCGCAGCTGGGACAGGTTCAGCGTCTCGGCGACCACGCCCTGGCCGGCGAACGCGGCGTCCCCGTGGATCAGCAGGGGCAGCACCGTGAAGCCGGGCTCGCCCATGTCGATGACGTCCTGCTTGGCCCGCACCACACCCTCGAGTACGGGGTCCACGGCCTCGAGATGGCTCGGGTTGGCCACCAGGGACGTGGGGATCGTGGCGCCGTCGCTGGCGGTGAACACGCCGTCCGCACCCAGGTGGTACTTGACGTCACCGGAGCCGTGCGTGCTGCGCGGGTCCAGGTTTCCCTCGAACTCCTGGAAGATCTGGGCGTAGGACTTACCGATGATGTTGGCCAGCACGTTGAGCCGGCCCCGGTGCGCCATGCCCATCACGGCCTCGTCCAGTGAGGCCTTCGCGGCCTCGGTGAGCACCGCGTCCACCAGCGGGATCAGCGACTCTGCGCCCTCCAGGGAGAACCGGCGCTGGCCTACGAACTTGGTCTGCAGGAACATCTCGAACGCCTCGGCCACGTTCAGCCGGGACAGGATCTGCATCTGCTCGTCGTGGCCGGCCCGGTCGTGCGGCCGCTCGACCCGCTCCTGGATCCAGGCCCGTTCCTCCGGGTTCTGGATATGCATGTACTCCACGCCGACCGTGCGGCAGTAGGAGTCCCGCAGCACGCCCAGGATCTCCCGGAGCTTCATCAGCGGCTTGCCGCCGAAGCCGCCGGTGGCGAACTCCCGCTCCAGGTCCCACAGGGTCAGGCCGTGCTGGTTGATGTCCAGGTCGGGGTGCTTGCGCTGCTTGTACTCCAGCGGGTCGGTGTCGGCCATCAGGTGGCCGCGTACCCGGTAGGCGTGGATCAGCTCGTGTACCCGGGCCGACTTGGTGATGTCGTCCTCGTGGCCGGCCGGGATGTCCCGCACCCAGCGGACCGGCTCATAGGGGATCTTCAGGGCCTTGAAGACCTCGTCCCAGAAGCCGTCCTCGCCGAGCAGCAGCTGGTGGATCTGGCGCAGGAACTCCCCGGACTGAGCGCCCTGGATGATCCGGTGGTCGTAGGTCGAGGTGAGCGTGACCGACTTGCTGATGGCCAGCCGGATCATGGTCTCCTCGGCGGCGCCCTGGTAGGCCGCCGGGTACTCCATCGCGCCGACACCCACGATGCAGCCCTGGCCGGCCAGCAGCCGCGGTACCGAGTGCTCGGTACCGATCGTGCCCGGGTTGGTCAGGCTGATCGTGGTACCCGCGTAGTCGTCCACGGTGAGCTTGCCCGCCCGGGCCCGGCGGACCACGTCCTCATACGCCATCCAGAACTGCCGGAAGTCCATCGCCTCCGCGGCCTTGACCGCGGGCACCAGGAGCTGGCGCGACCCGTCCTTGGCGGTCACGTCGATGGCCAGGCCCAGGTTGACGTGCTCGGGCTCGGCGATCGCGGGTTTGCCGTCCAGCTCGGTGTAGGAGTAGTTCATCACCGGGACCCCGGCCAGCGCCTTCACCACCGCGAACCCGATCAGGTGGGTGAACGACACCTTCCCGCCCCGGCCGCGGGCCAGGTGGTTGTTGATCACGATGCGGTTGTCGATCAGCAGCTTGGCGGGCACGCTCCGGACGCTGGTCGCGGTCGGCACGCTCAGGCTCGAGGCCATGTTGACCGCGGTCCGGGCGGCCGCGCCGCGCAGCCTGGACGCCGGCGCGCCCGCCGCTGCGGGCGGCCCGGCGGGAGGCGTAGCCGGGGCCGGGGCCGGCTTCGAGGGAGCGCCCGGCTTCGGCGGAGCAGCCGCCGGGGCCGCAGCCTGGGCAGGCGAGCTGGTCTGGCCGTCCCCGTCCGGGCCGGCCTGGCCTGGCGCGGCCGGACCCGGCGTGGCGGCCTGGGCTGGTGCGCTGGCCGCGCCGCCGTTCGTGCCCTGGCCCGGCGCTGAGGCCTGGTCCGGCTGGGCCTGCTCTCGGGCGGCGCGTGCGGCCACGCTCCCGACCGGGGGAGAGTAGTCGGCGAAGAAATTCCACCAGGCCATGTCCACGGAGCCGGGGTCGGCCAGGTAACGCTGGTAGAGCTCGTCGACGAGCCATTCGTTCGGCCCGAAGTCCTTGCTGCTCGCGCCGTCGCCGGAATGCTCGTGCGGTGCACCCCCGCCCGCTCCGGATGCGGGACTGCTGGGTTCTGCTTCGCTGAGATCCGCGGACTGCGGTGCCTCAGAAGACACGGCGGACATCGCCCTCTTCCGATGTTTGGATTACTGTCACTGCCCGGCCTCCCAGGCTACCGCCGCGGGCTGGGCCACGGGTCCAGCCCACTTCCTCATGATCGCGCGGACATGCGGTCCCTGTCATGCGGTGAGAGCCAGTTCACATACGGTCCCTTGGGCACGATACGGCTCGGATTGATCCAGTCCTGGGTCTGGTAGTAGTGCCGCTTGATCTGGTCGAAGTCCGTGGTGTCCCCGAAGCCGGGGAGTTGGTAGAGGTCCCGCGCGTAACCCCACAGCCCGGGGTAGTCCACCAGGCGGTTCAGGTTGCATTTGTAATGAGTGTGGTAGACGGCGTCGAAACGGGCCAATGTGGGATAAAGCCGCACGTCGGCTTCGGTGATATTGCTGCCCAGCAGGAACCTGCGCCGGGTCAGCCGCTCCTCCAGCGCGCTCAGCGTGCTGAACAGCGCGTCGAACGCCTCCTCGTAGGAGGCCTGGCTGGTGGCCAGCCCCGCCTTGTATACCCCGTTGTTGACCGCGTGGTAGATCAGTGTGCTGAGCGCGTCGATCTCGGCCCGCTGCGGCACCGGGTACAGGTCGGGCGCGCCGGGCCGGTGGTAACCGCGGAACTCCGTCTCGAACGTGACCGTGATCTGCTGGAAGTCGTTCTCCACGATCCGCTGGCTGCGGGTGTCCCAGACGAACGGGACGGTGAACCGGCCGCGGTAGCCAGGATCGGTGGTCAGGTACAGGTCCGAGACGAACCGGGCCCCGCTGACCGGGTTGACGCCGCCGGTCGTGGCCGGAAAGCGCCAGCCGCGCTCGTCGCGGATGGGGTCCACCAGGCTCAGCCCGATGACCCGTTCCAGCCCGAGCAGCCGGCGCACGATCAGCGCACGGTGCGCCCACGGGTCAGCCAGCGAGGCGTACAGCTGGTAGCGCCCCGGTTCTGCCAGGTACCCGCTCGATCCGTCGCCCGTGATCCGCGTGGCGAATACGTTCGCGGGGCGGACGAATCCGCCTGAAGGCAGGACCTCAGGGCCAGTGTCGGGAGTAACTGGCATCGTCCTCCCTCCTGCCCGCCGCAGACGATCGCGTGGATTTGTCAGCAGATGATGGCCGGCCTGGTGGCCCGGCGGAAGGGGTCCCGCCAGGCTGCGGGCGGGGTGGCACAAACCGCACCTGCCCAGTGGCTAGCATCGCACCCGCAGGCACTGTGTTTCCCGGAGAGGCCAAGGCCGGGGGTTTTCCGCAGCGACTGAGGCCGGGGTTTCCCGGACCGGTCAGGGCCCGGGTTCCTGGATCCCGCCCGGCCGTGCCGGGGACTCAGGCGGCGCTGGGAGATAGTGCCGGGAATTGTGGAAGAGAGCCGGGCCGGGCGCTCCGGGAGAGAGGGGGACCGAGTGTCCTCTATCACCACTGACCTGGCCGGTCTCAGCGGCACTCTCGCCCTGCTGCTCATCGCGGCGCTGGTGTTCGGGGAGACCGCGGTCTTCCTCGGCTTCGTCATTCCCGGGGAGACCGCGGCGGTCCTCGGCGGCGTCCTGGCCAGCCGGGGCCGGGTCTCGCTTCCGCTGCTGATCATCGTGGTCGTCGCGGCCGCAGTGACAGGGCCGCTGATCGGCTACGAGATAGGACGGCATCTGGGCGGGCGGGTGATCGCCGCGCGGCGGATGCGCCGGGTCGCGAGCGGCATGGACCGCGCCCAGGCGGTCGTGCACCGACGCGGCGGGCTGGCCGTGCTCCTCGGCCGCTTCGTCGCGATCTTGCGGGCCCTGGTGCCCGCGGTCGCGGGCACCACCCGGATGCCTTACCGCACCTTCCTCATCTACAACATGCTCGGCGGCCTCATCTGGGGCGTCGGCTACTGCCTGCTCGGCTACGTGGCCGGCTCTGCGTACGCGGCGATCGAGCGCACCGTCGGCACCGGGGTGGCGATCGTCGCAGCCGTGGCGGTGCTCGGCGGGGTGGGCTTCTGGCTGGTTCGCCGGCACCGCGGGAACAGGCCAGCCCTGATGTGGCCAGCCCTGGTCCGGCCAGCCCTGATGTGGCCGGCCCTGGTCCGGCCAGTCCTGATGTGGCCAGCCCTGATGTGGCCGGCCCCGGTCCGGCCAGCCCTGATGTGGCCGGCCCGGGTGCGGCTGGGCCTGATCCCGCTGGGCCTGATCCGGCTGGCCCTCGACGCGGTACGGCCCACTGGCCCGGAGCACACCCGCTGATCCAGGGTGAAAGGCATTTGTGCGCCGGTGCACGGCAGGTCCCGGTGGCCCGGGCTACTAAATCAGCACGCAGGGAAGATTTCCTCCCCCGGTCCGGATTCCGTCCGCGGGCCGGGATGAGGCCCCTGTCTAGCATGGGTAACCAGGAGGTGGCGGAAAGTGCGCGAGTTCGGTGAGCTCGAGTCCGCGATCATGGACGTGGTGTGGGACAGTGATCGGGCGTACTTAGTACGGGAGGTCCGCGAGCGGCTTTCCTACAATCGCCCTCTCGCCTACACGACCGTGATGACGGTCATGAACATCTTGTACGGCAAGGGCGTGCTGTGCCGGGAGAAGCAGGGCCGCGCCTGGCGCTACTGGCCCACAGAATCCCGGGAAGAGCACGACGCCAGGCTGATGGCGGAGGTGCTCCGCTCCGGCGGGAACGAGCGCATCACGATGATGCGGTTCGTCGAGCGGGTCAGCGACGAGGAGCGGGAGAGCCTGCGTAGCGCCGTCCTGCACACCAAAGAGCGGCGGCTCGCGGCCTCATAGCCGGGCTTCCCGGCCGGGTCTACTGGCCGGGCCTGCTGGCCGGCCCGAACACGTCCTCGCGGCGGTGTTCCAGGCACGGCAACGTGTCCCGGACCCGGGCGGTCAGTGCGGTATCCACCTCGCCGACCGCCACTCCGGGAAACGGTCCCAGGTCCAGCCGCACGGCCCCCATCGGGTCGACGAGCATGCTGCGGCCGATCCCGGTCGGGGCGCGGGTCGGGGGCGACTCCGGGTCGGGCACCTGGCCCGCGGCGGCGACCCAGACCGTGTTCTCGATGGCCCGGGCCCGCACCAGGGTGACCCAGTGCTCCTCCTTGAACAGCCCGGCGGCCCAGGCGGCCGGGACCACGAGCAGGTCGGCGCCCTCGGTCACCAGGCTGCGGGCCAGCTCGGGGAAGCGGATGTCGTAACAGGTGAGCAGGCCCACCCGGAGCCCGGCCAGCTCGGCGAGGACCGGGGCCGAGCCGGGGGCGACCACCTTGGACTCGGTCTCCCCGAGCGAGTCGAACAGGTGGATCTTGCGGTACGCCGCGACTCGCTGCCCGCCCGCGTCGTAGCCGACCGCCGTGTTGTAGACGCGGCCGTCCGGCGCAGGCTCGAACACCCCCGCGACGAGGGCCACCCCCGTGCTGCGAGCGGCGGCGGCCAGCCCCAGGCCAAACGGGCCGTCCAACGGCTCCGCCACGGCCTGCAGATCCGTGCCGAACCGGGCCTGGGTCGCCTCTGGGAACACAGCCAGGCTGGCCCCGCCCGCGGCGGCGTCAGCGAGCGCCACCCGGACCCGGGTCAGGTTTACCGCCGGGTCCGGGCTGACCGGCAGCTGGCCCAGCGCGATCCGAATCGGCTTCCCCATGTGCGCAGCGTAAACCACCGGATCGAGGCGCAGCAGGGCCCGGCTGGCCAGGGGCGGCGGCAGGGTCGGCAGGTCGGCTGGCAGGGCCGGCCGGGCAGGATCGGCAGGCCGGCTGGGCAGGGCCGGCTGGCCGCGGCGTGTGATCTGATGGCGGTGTGGACCGACCATTGCTGAATCGCCGGCTGACCGGCATGGGCACGACGATCTTCGCCGAGATGTCGGCACTGGCCCTGACGACGGGGTCGGTCAACCTCGGCCAGGGCTTCCCGGACACCGACGGGCCGGCCGAGATCGCCGCCGCAGCCGCGGCGGCGATCCTGGAAGGCCGGGGCAACCAGTACCCCCCGGGCCCGGGCATTCCCGAGTTGCGGCACGCGGTCGCGGCGCACCAGAAGCGGTTCTACGGCCTGGACGTCGACCCGGATCGTGAGGTCCTGGTCACCGCGGGCGCCACCGAGGGGATCGCCGCCGCCCTGATCGCGCTGATGGAACCGGGCGACGAGGCCATCGCGTTCGAGCCCTACTACGACTCCTACGCCGCCTGCGTGGCGATGGCCGGCGGCACCCGGATCCCGGTCACGCTGCGGCCTCCTGGGTTCCGCCCGGACCTGGAGGCGCTGCGGGCCGCCATCACTCCCCGCACCCGGCTGCTGCTGCTGAACACGCCGCACAACCCGACCGGGGCGGTGTTCACCCGGGCCGAGCTCACCGGGATCGCGGAACTGGCCTGCGAACACGACCTGCTGGTGGTGTCCGACGAGGTGTACGAGCACCTGGTCTTCGAGGGCGAGCACATTCCGATCGCCACCCTGCCCGGGATGCGCGAACGAACCGTGACGATCAGCTCGGCGGCCAAGACGTTCTCGTTCACCGGCTGGAAGATCGGCTGGGTGACCGGTACCCCGGAGCTGGTGACCGCGGTGCGCACGGTCAAGCAGTTCCTCACCTACGTCACCGGCGGCCCGTTCCAGTACGCCGTGGCCCAGGCGCTCGCCCTGCCTGATTCCTACTTCACGTCGATCAGCACGGATCTGCGGGCCAAGCGCGACCTGCTCTGCGCGGGCCTGGCCGAGGTGGGCTTCGAGGTGTTCCGGCCGGCCGGCACCTACTTCGTCACTACGGACGTGCGGTCGCTGGGCGAACCGGACGGCATGGAGTTCTGCCGGGAACTGCCCGCCCGGGCCGGAGTGGTCGCCATCCCGAGTTCGGTGTTCTACGACAACGTCGAGGCGGGCCGGACCCAGGTCAGGTTCGCCTATTGCAAGAAGGAAGAGGTGCTGCGCGAGGCGCTGGACCGCCTGGCGCGCCGGGGCCTTGGCTAGCGGTCCCGTGCCCGGCGGCCCGGCGTCTGACCGCCCGGCGGCCGGCGGCGGCCCTGTGTCCGGCCGCCCGGCGCCTGGCGCTCCCGTATCCGGCGACGAGGCGTTCGGGGCCGGTCTCTTCGGCCGGTTGCCTGGCCAGGGCAACCTGGTCTTTTCCCCGGCCAGCATCGCCACCGCGCTGCGCCTGGTACTGCTCGGGGCCCGGGGCGAGACGGCGGCGCAGATCGCCGCGGCCCTGCGCATGGCCGTCCCGGACGGCGCCACACCCGCGCTGGAGGCGGCCCAGCAGCTGCAGGCTGTCTCGGCGAACCTCAGTGACCTGGCCGCCGGCGACCTCACCCTCCGCGCACCGAACGCGATGTGGGTCCAGTCGGGCCTGCCGCTAGAGCCCGGCTTCACCGCGGCGGTGACCGCCGCCGCGGCCGTCGCGGTGCGGGACGCGGACTTCCGCCGGGCCGCGGACCAGGCCAGGCAGGAGATCAACCAGTTCATCGCGGAGCAGACCGCGGGCAAGATCGTCGGCCTGCTCAGTCCCGGCGTCGTCAGCGCCGCCACGAGCATGGTCCTGGCCAGCGCGGTGTACCTGAAGGCCGCCTGGGCGCGCCCCTTCCCCGCCGGCGCTACCCAGGACGCCGTCTTCTACCTGGGCTCGGACCCCCCGGGCCCCCAGGTCATGGTGCCGACGATGCGGCTCCGGGCCAGGCTGCCCTACCTGCGCGGCGACGGCTATCAGGCCGTCGAGTTGCCGTACGCCGGCACCCGGCTCGGCATGGTGATCGTCCTGCCTGACCCAGCGTCGGGCCCGGACTCCGGCGGCCCGGCGGCCACCGACCGGGCCGCCACCGACCGGGCGGCCACCGGCCCGGGCCAGCTGCTGGCCGGCGGCGGCGTGCACGACGCAGGCCCCGGCGGCCTGCGGGCCGGGCTGGCGCCCCGGCAGGTCGTCCTGGCGCTGCCGCGTTTCAAGGTGACCAGCGGTTTCGCACTGCGCCCGGTGCTGGCCGCGCTGGGCATGCCGCTCGCGTTCACCGACGAGGCGGACTTCAGCGGCATCACCGCCGCGCAGCGGCTGCGCATCGACGAGGTGGTGCACCAGGCCTACATCGACGTGAACGAGGCGGGTACCGAGGCGGCCGCGGCCACCGCCGTGGTGATGACAGCGGCGGCCCGCCTCGCGAGGCCCGATCCGCCGGTGGAGATGATCGTGGACCACCCATTCCGGTTCGCGATCACCGACCTGCGCAGCGGGCTGCCGCTGTTCCTCGGCCGCGTCACCGACCCCACCGCGGGCTGACCCGGCTGGGTAGCGCGCCAGGGAGGCTCGCGAACGGGGCTGGCCCCCGGTTGTGCTGCCTGCGACACTGGGGTTATGCGACCAGACGGGCTGCACCATGTCTCGCTCAACGTCCGTGACGTCCCGGCGGCGCTGGACTTCTACACCCGCGTGCTGGGCCTGACCGAGCGGACCGACCGCCCTGACTTCAGCTTCGGCGGGGCCTGGCTCGACGCCGGCGGGCAGCAGATCCACCTCATCGAGGCAGATGCCCCGCCGTCGCTGGGCCAGCACTTCGCGCTGGCGGTGACCGACCTCGACACGGCCGTCACCGAACTGCGCGGGATGGGGGTCGCGGTCACCGACCCGGTCAAGGTCGGCACCGGGCGCCAGTCATTCCTCGAGGACCCGGCCGGCAATCGGGTCGAACTTCAGGAACCGGGCAGCTGAGCTCGTGACCAGCGAAAACCGGTAATCCCGGACTCCCCGCAGCTAGCCTGGGCGCGTGCTTTTCCCCCTCCTCCTCGTCGCGGCCTCGGTCGGCCTGTCCAATCTGGCCGCGGCGATCGGCATCGGCTTCGGTGGTGTCACCGCCCGGACCCGTATCCGGGTGGCTGTGGTCTTCGGGGTCTTCGAGGCGGGGATGCCCATCGTCGGGCTCGTCGTCGGGGCCGGGGTGGCCGGCGCCATCGGCCACACGGCCCGCTGGATCAGCGCGGTAGTGCTGATCGGCATCGGCCTGGTCACCGTGATCC
Source organism: uncultured Actinomycetes bacterium (assembly GCA_963844695.1). Lineage (GTDB taxonomy): Bacteria > Actinomycetota > Actinomycetes > Streptosporangiales > Streptosporangiaceae > RYN-230. The sequence continues at coordinate 65,692 of CAWJPL010000036.1, read as the reverse complement.
AGGCCTTCCGCCAGCCCGCGGGGCCCGGGCGCGGCCCGTCCCCCGCGCCCGCCGAGCAAGGCGCGTCCCCCGAGCAAGGTGCGTCTCCCGCGGACGCCGCACACCACAGCGACAGCCTGGGGCGGCTGATCATCAGCGCGTTCGCGCTCAGCCTGGACAACCTCGCGGCCGGCTTCGCGCTCGGCACTATGCACGTGGGCGTGGCCGAGGGAGCCATCGTCATCGGCGCGGTGAGCGTCGTGATGTCCCTGGCCGGCCTCGAACTCGGCGGCCGGATCGGCGCCGCGGCGGGCCGTCGCGGCGAGCAGATCGGCGGCGCGATCCTGGTGGGCGTAGGCGTGGCCATCGCCGCCGGGGTCATCTGATCCCAGGGCACGGCGCGGCCCGCACGGCGGGCCCACTCGGCCGGCCCGCTCGGCCGGCCCGTTCAGCCGCCGCGGTCACTCGGCCAGGCGGAGTGCTTGTTTCGGGCACGAGGCGACCGCGCGGCGGACCTCGTCGGCCCGTGCGGCCGGCACCTCAGGCGCCACGATGTGCAAGTAGTCTTCGCCGTCCAGGTCGAAGACCTCCGGGGCCAGGCCAGCGCATACGCCGTTGGCCTCACACAGATCCCGGTCGACCGCCACCCGCATCGCGGTGCCTCCTCGTGCCCGCCGTCGGACACCTTTACCGTAGTACCGACGCCGACCAGGTCCCGGGCAGCCGGGAGGAAAGGTGGGGGGATGACCCCGGTCCCGGATGCGGCCCCGATGGCCGCCGGCCCGATGCCAGCTGATCTGAGGCAGGCGGCCGAGGCGGCCACGGGGTTCATGCCTCCGGAGGAAGGCCTGGCGCTGTACCGGGCCGCCGCTGCGTACGCCCCCCGCGGACCGGTGCTGGAGATCGGCACCTACTGCGGCAAGTCCACGATCTACCTGGCCGCCGCGGCGCGGGACGGGGACCAGATGGTCATCACCGTGGACCATCACCGCGGCTCGGAGGAGAACCAGCCCGGCTGGGAGTACCACGACACCACCCTGGTGGACGAGCGGACCGGACTGCTGGACACGCTGCCGCACTTCCGGGCCACCCTCGCCGCGACCGGCCTGGAACCACACGTCATCGCGGTAGTGGGCCGGTCCGCTCAGGTCGCGGGGCTGTGGCGGGCGCCGCTGGGCATGCTGTTCATCGACGGCGGGCATACCGACGCCGCAGCTGCGGCGGACTACGCGAACTGGTCGCCGTGGGTGACCCAAGGCGGCGCGCTGGCCATTCACGACGTGTTCCCCGACCCAGCCGACGGCGGCCAGGCCCCCTACACGATCTACCAACGCGCCCTGAGCTCCGGGGAGTTCACCGAGGTCAGCGTGCTCGGGTCGCTGCGGGTCCTGGAGCGCACCGCGGGCGGCCCCCGCTAGCCGGGTGAGGGACAGCCGCAGGGCGCGGACCCGGGCCCGGCGGCGGACGGCAGGTCGCGGAACAGCCCCGCGCCCGGGGTGGTCCGGGACAGGGCGTCGGCGGCCAGGATCATCGCCGCCGCGGTCCAGCTGCTCCGTTCGGCCGGGAAGTGCGCCTGGTTCGCGTACTGCCAGCCGGTCCAGTAACCGCCGTCGCGGTCCCGCAAGTGCTGGACCTCCCCGAACACCGCCAGGGCCCGGTCGTAGTCCCCGACGGCGTCGAGCGCCATGACCAGCTCGCAGGTCTCCGCTCCGGTCACCCACGGCTCGTCGCTGACGCAGCGCACCCCCAGGCCCGGGACCACGAACCCGGCCCACCCCGAATCGAGCCGGGTCCGGGCCGCTGGGCCGCGCACCGGGCCGGCCAGCACCGGGTAGTACCAGTCCATCGAGAAACGGCTCTTGTCCGCGAACGCCCCGGGGTGGCTGGCCACCACGTGACCGAGCTGGCGGGCGGCCCGCTCCCAGCGCGGTTGCGGCTGGCCGGCCAGCCGGGCCAGCCGGGCCGCGCAGAGCAGGCTCTGGTACGTGCTGGCGCACCCGGTCAGCAGCGCGTAGCGGGCCGGAGTCCCGTCCGCCGTCCGCTGCCAGACGATCTCGCCCCGCGGGAGCTGCAGGTCCAGCACGAACCCGATCGCCCGGCGTACCACCGGCCACATCCGGGCCAGGAACCCGGTGTCCCCGGTGAGCTGGAACTCGTGCCAGACGCCGACCGCGACGTACGCGGTCTGGTTGCTCTCGGCGGCCGCGTCGGTCACGATCCCGGCCTCGGTCCGCTTGGGCCACGACCCGTCGGCGCGCTGGGTATGGCGGAGCCAGTCATAGGCCCGCCGGGCCGGGCCGGACAGCCCGCACACGGACAGGGCCATCGCGCACTCGACGTGGTCCCAGGCGTCGGTGTGGCCGTCCGGCCAGCTGATCGCGCCGCCGGGCTCCTGCCGGCTGGCGATGTGCTCCGCGGTGGCCAGCACCTCCGTCGCGGTCAGGACGCCCGGCACCTCCGGGACCCCGGAACTGCGCACCGTGGCGTTCCCGGCACGATGCGCAGCCGGCGCCGGACGAGGGTCAGCGGGCAGGCCGTCGCTCACCGAGCCCGCCAGGGAGTCAGGCGATGGCATGCGCCTGCTCAGCTGCGTGGCCGGCCGGGACCCCGCGGGCCGCGGCCGCCTCGATGGGCTTGTCCGCGTAGATGACGATGCTCTTGCCGATCAGCGGGTTCAGCGCCCGCTCCGCCAGCCGGGTGGCGGCCGGCCGTTTCATGATGTCCCACACCAGCAGCCGGTGATACGCGCGGGCCAGCGGGTGGTCGTCGTCGTGCACGCCGACGGCGCACTTCAGCCACCAGTACGGCGAGTGCAGCCCGTGCGCGTGATGGTGATCGCCGGCCCGCAGCCCGGCCCGGGCCACCTTGGTCTCCATCTCGGCCCGGGTGTAGATGCGGACATGGCCGCCGGGGACGTTGTGGTAGTCGTCGGACAGGCGCCAGCAGATCCGCTCCGGCAGCCAGGCCGGCACGGTCACCGCGAGCCGGCCGCCGGGCCGCAGGACCCGGGCGATCTCCCGCAGCGCCTGCCAGTCGTCCGGGATGTGCTCGAGCACCTCCGCCGCGATCACCCGGTCGAACGCGTCATCGGGGAACGGCATCCGGGTCGCGTCCCCGCGCACGGCCCGGGCTGCGGCCCCGGGGGGCACCTGGCCTTCGGCGTCCATCGCCGCCACCATGTCCGCCACCCCGCGCAGTTCGCCCGCGTCGGCGTCCAGCGCCACCACGGACGCGCCCCGCCGCAGCGCCTCGAACGCGTGCCGCCCGGCGCCACAGCCGAGGTCGAGCACCCGGTCACCCGGGCCGACTGGCAGCCGGGTGAAGTTGACGGTCAGCACGGCGGGTTTTCGTTGCGGGCCGGAAGCGGGACCCGGGCGGCGCCGGGCGGGCTGGCGAAGCGCGCCATCGCATCGCGGTATTGCCCGACCGTCGCCCGCGCGACGGCCGGCCAGGCGAAGCGCTCCTGCACCCGCTGCCAGGCCGCGGCGCCGAGCCGGGCGCGCTCGGCCGGCGAGTCGAGCAGGTCGCGGAGGGCGGCCGCGAGCGCCTCGGGGTTCCCCGGTTCCACGAGGACCGCGGCGTCGCCGGTCACCTCGGGGAGGGCGCCGGTGCGGCTGGCGATGAGCGGGGTGCCGGAGGCCATGTGCTCGACGGCAGGCAACGAAAACCCTTCGTACAGCGAGGGGACCACCGCGATCTCGGCGCTCGCGGCGAGCTCGGCCAGGTCGGTGTCGCTGATCCCGTGCACGAACCGGACCCGGTCCCCGAGGGCCAGGTCACTGACCAGCTTCTCGGTCGGCCCCCCGGCGGCGGGCTTGCCGACCACGATGAGCTGGCCCTCGCGTTCCACCGTGATCTTGGCGAAGGCCTGGAGCAGCGTGGACACCCCTTTGAGCGGGGAGTCGGCGCTGGCCACGGCCACGATCCGGCCCGGAACGCGGGGCTGTTCGCGCGGGTGGAACAGCCGGGTGTCCACGCCCAGCGGGATCACGTGCACGTTGTCCGGGTTGACCCCGAAGTCCCGGCAGATATCGGCGCGGGAGGCCTGCGAGGCGGTCAGGACCGGCCCCACCCGGCGGGCCACCCGGCCCTGCATCCGGACGAAGGAGTACCAGCGCCACTTGCCGACCTTGGCCCAGCCCCGGGACGAGGCCAGCTCGATCCGCCGGTCCACGCTGATCGGGTGGTGGATGCTGGTCACCAGGGGCAGGCCGAGCCGGGCCAGCCCGAGCATCCCGTAGGCCAGCACCTGGTTGTCGTGCACCAGGTCGAAGTCGGCCGCCCGCTTGCGCAGCGCCCGCAGGGCCCGGACGCTGAACGTGAGCGGCTCGGGAAAGGCGCCGGTCTTCATGGTGCCGAACTCCAGCACGTCGATCCAGTCCCGGTACTCCGACAGCGCCGGGGTGCGGAACGGGTCGTCGTCGGCGTAGAGGTCCAGGCTGGGCAGCTCACGCAGCACCGGGCCCGGTTCCAGCTCGGGATACGGCTGGCCGGAGAACACCTCGACGTGGTGGCCCAGCGCGGCCAGCTCACGGGACAGATGCCGCAGGTAGATGCCCTGGCCGCCGCAGTGCGGCTTGCTGCGGTAGGACAGCAGGGCGACGCGGAGCGGCCGATCCGTGCTCATCCCGGTGCTCATCACGCAGGTACGCACCTCTCGTTAGCCGATGGCTGCCCGGTTTGTGCCGTGGTCGCGGCCAACGCTGGCCGGCCGTCCGCCCGTTTTGCGGGGATCCGCCCGCTGCCGCCCAGGCTGGCCCCCGTGGACGGTTAGGCAGCGAACATTACCATCGGGTACATCGCCGGCCGGGAGCCGGGACGGGCGCGTCCGCCACGGCCGGCGAACCCGTCGCGCCCGCGGCGGTAAGCTGCGCCGACGTACCCTCAGGTGGCACGAGTTGGGCCGGTCTGCCCGGTCGTGCCTGGATGTGGCCCGATCGCGGGCCGAGATGGCCGGTGGCCAGGACGGAGGCTCCGCTGACGAGGCGCGCGCTGATCACCGGGATCACCGGGCAGGACGGCTCGTACCTGGCCGAGTACCTGCTGACCCAGGGTTATCAGGTCTGGGGGCTGGTCCGCGGGCAGTCCAACCCCCGGGTGCGCGGCGTCCGCCAGCTGCTCGGCGACATCGGGCTGGTCCGCGGCGACCTGCTCGACCAGGGCAGCCTGATCGCCGCGGTGGAGAAGGTCCAGCCGGACGAGGTCTACAACCTGGCCGCCATCTCCTACGTGCCCATGTCCTGGCAGCAGGCCGAGCTGACCGGCGAGGTGACCGGCATCGGGGTGCTCCGGGTGCTGGAAGCCATCCGGGTGTGCAGCGGGATCAGCGCCTCGCGCACTCCGAAGGGCGGGCAGATCCGCTTCTACCAGGCGTCCTCGTCGGAGATGTTCGGCCAGGTCCGGGAGAGCCCGCAGACCGAGCAGACCCCGTTCCATCCGCGCAGCCCGTACGGGGTGGCCAAGGCCTACGGGCACTTCCTGACCCAGAACTACCGGGAGTCCTACGGCATGTTCGCGGTGTCCGGGATCCTGTTCAATCACGAGTCGCCGCGGCGGGGCGCGGAGTTCGTCAGCCGCAAGGTGTCCCTCGGCGTGGCCAAGATCAGGCTGGGGCACGAACGGCAGCTGCGGCTCGGCACCTTGTGGTCGCGCCGGGACTGGGGGTTCGCCGGGGACTACGTCCGGGCCATGCACCTGATGCTGGGCCAGGACGAGCCCGAGGACTACGTGATCGGCACCGGGGTCACGCACAGCGTGGAGGAGCTGGTCGGGCAGGCCTTCGCCGTGGCCGGGCTGGACTGGCGGGACCACGTCACGGTGGACGCGGCGTTCGTCCGCCCGGCCGAGGTGGACCAGCTGTGCGCGGACCCGTCCAAGGCCGCGGGGCGGCTCGGCTGGGCCCCCCAGGTCGGCTTCGACGAGCTGATCACGATGATGGTCGAGGCGGACCTGAAGCTGCTGTCCGGGCCGGGCGGCCATGAGGACGACTCGTTCGGGCCGGACGCCTGGTAGGCGTCGCCCCGTTGACTGCCGCCGGCCTCCGGGTGGGCGGCCCGTAGGCCGCCACCGACTTACGACACCCCGGCGCCGACCGCGGTGCCGATCAGGAACGTGATCCCGGCCGCGACGGCGCCCAGGATGAGCTGGCGCAGCGCGCCCCGCAGGAACGGCCGGTCGGTAAGCCGGGCCACCAGGCCGCCGCCGACGAACGCGGCCACCCCGGCCAGGCCCAGCGCCACCGCCAGGTTGTCCAGCCCGAGCAGGTAGGGCAGCAGCGGGATCAGCGCGCCGACCGCGAACGTGACCAGCGAGGCGCCGGCCGCGGTGTACGGCGAGGGCAGATCGTTGTGGTCCACGCCCAGTTCCTCGCGGACGTGCACGCCCAGCGCGTGCTCGGGGTTAGCCGAGATCTGCTGCGCGACCTGGTCGGCGAGGTCCGCGTCCACCCCCTGGCTGCGGAAGCTGGCCGCCAGTTCCATCCGCTCTGACTCGGCGTTGTACTTCAGCTCGTGCGCTTCCTTGCGGACCTCCGCCTGGATGAGCTCGTTCTGCGAGGAGACCGAGACGTACTCGCCGGTGGCCATCGAGAACGCGCCCGCGGCCAGGCCGGCCAGGCCGGTGAGCACGATCAGGTGCGGCGAGCCACCGGAGGCGCCGACTCCCGGCGCCCACGCCCGCGATCAGCGAGACGTTGGTGACCAGCCCGTCCATGGCGCCGAAGACGGCAGGGCGCAGCCAGCCACCGGACACGTCCTTGTGCTCGTGCCCGTGGGCCTCGTTCTGCTCGTTGATCTCTACCGTCATGGTGGTGCCTCAGCGGGTCTGCGTTCAGGGAGTTGTGCGGTCCGCGGTTCTCGGCGTCTGCGCGGCTCTCCGGGCCTGCGCGAGTCCGTACCCTGGCGCGGTCTGGGCGCATCCGGGCCCACTCGCCAGCAGTAAGCGTTCGCGCCGGTAGCCACGGTTCAACCTCCGTGCCCACACCCATTATTCCAGTTGCCAGGACCGCCGGGCCGGGCCCGTCCCTCGTGCCGCGCCGGTCGGCCCGCTAGGGCGCGGACCAGGGCGCGGTGGCCAGCCGCTCGATGTCGGTGCCGAAGGGACGGTCTTTGTCGATGGGGCCGATGACGGCGGTTAGCGTGCCCAGCAGGTCACGGCACCCGGCGGGTGCGGGCCGCCCGGAAAGCGCGATCGCCTGGTAGGCCGTGAGCAGCTCGCACGCGGTAACCGCCGCGGCCCGGCGCAGCGCCTGACGGAGCGACTCGGCCGCCTCCCAGGCAAAGGACTGCACGTCCTCCTGGCCACCTGAGGTCTCGATGAGCCCGACCGCGGCGGGGAGCGTGAGCCGGCGCATCGCGTGCACTTCGCCGGCGGCCCGTTTGTGCACCGTGACCAGGCCGGTCTCCGGTCCGGGTGTCCTGGCGAGCTGGGCGGGCAGGCCGGTTGCCGCGGGGTCGAGCAGCCGGTGGGTCCGTGCCGCGGACACCTCGGCGGCGTGGGTGAGCGCCGCGGTGAGCTGGTCACAGCAGGCGGACAGGTCGATTCCGTGGAACCCGGCGGTCCCGACGAACCGGCCAGCCAGGAACGCCGGGGAGTCGGTCACCCCGTCGAGGGCCCGTCCGGCCGCGGCCGCCAGGCCATCGCGGGCGCGCAGCAGGTGGGCCAGGACCGGCCCGGCGACGCGGAACGAGGTCGCCGCCTGGAGGTGGCCCGGATCTGTGGCCGCGCCGATCGCCTGGCGGATACGGCCGAGAACCTCGCCCAGGAGGCCGTCGCCGCGGGCGCATTCGGCCTGGTACGGATCGGTGGGTGCGCGGGCGGCCGCGATCGACAGCGCCGCCGCGGCCTCCATCCGGCGGCCCAGTTCGGCGGCCTCAGCCGCGCGCAGCACGGACAAGGCGGTCGCGCCCGGTACGCCGGCGAGCAGCGCGATTCCTTCCTTGGGCCCGAGGGTGAAGACCTCGAGACCGTGCTCACGCAGCGCCGCCGCGGCCGGCCGGGTGGCCGCGCCGGCGCCGAGAACCTGGCCGATCCCGGCCAGCGGGCCGAAGGCGTGCGCCAGCGGGATGATCTCGCCCGCGCTGCCCGAGCCGTCGCGGGGCACGGCTGGGATGATGTCCTCGTCCAGCAGGCTGGCCAGACGCTGGCACAGTTCCGCGGACACGCCCGCGTCACCGGACAGGAAGGTGCGCAGCCGCACGGCGATCAGAGCCCGCACCTCGGCCGGATCCAGCCAGGGCGGGCCTCCCGTCGCCCGGGCGAGCAGCAGGTTCCGCTGGTGGAAGCGCTGCTGCTGTTCGGTGAGCCGGATACCCGACAGCGCGCCCATGCCGGTGTTCACGCCGTACACGGCCGCACCCTGGCGGAGGGCCGTGCGGGCCTGCTGGCACCGCTCTCGGACCGCTTCGTGCAAGCTGGCCGCGATCCGGACGCCGCGGCCCCGGGCGATCTCGGTGATCAGCCCGGGGCCCAGGTCCGTGGCCGCGTGCAGAGCCCGCGGCGCCGGGACGGCGGTCAGCTCTTGGCCGCCTGGTTGAGGAAGATGTGGCCGATGGCGGTCGGGTAGGCGCCGGTCACGTTCTTCGCCGTCGCCGACAGGTAGTTGTAGAAGTACCCGAAGATGATCGGGGTCTCGTTGAGCAGCAGGGTCTCGATTTGGCCGGCGATCTGCTTCTGTGTGGACAGGTCGATGGCCGCGACGTACTGCTGCGCCAGCTTGTCGTACTGCGGGTTGTTGAAGTGCGCCGCGTTCCATGGCCCAGTCCCGGCCTTGGCGTTGATCGTCTCCAGCGGTGCGGTCAGGAACACGTTCGGCACACTGCGGTGCCCGTAGTCGACCAGGCTCATGGTGGCGTCGAGCCAGTCCGAGTTCCCGAAGGTGGCCTTGCCGTAGTACGCCGACGAGGCCTCCATCTTGACGTTGATGTTCACCCCGATGGCCTTCGCGGCCTGCGCCACGATCTGCGCGTACTCGCTGATCTCCTGTACGTCGTTGCCGATCAGCTGGGTGGAGAACCCGGACGGGTGGCCTGCGGCGGACAGCAGCGACTTCGCCTTGGCGATGTTCTGGGCCCGCTGCGGGACGGTCGTGTTGGTGGACGGGAACACCGGCGCGAACGGGCTGTCGTTGCCGAGGTCGGCGAAACCCTTGAACAGCGCGTGGATGGTGGCGGGCCGGTTGATGCTCAGCGCGACCGCCTGGCGTACCCGCGGGTCGGTGAACGGGGACTGGTCGGTGCGCATCGACAGCTCGCGGTGCGCGCTCGACTTGAGCCGGATGACGTTGTAGCTGCCGTTGAGCAGTTGCTGGCCGCCGGCCACCGAGAACTGCCCCACCACGTCCACCGTCCCGCCGGTGAGCGCGAGGATCTGCGGTGTCTGCTGGTCGTAGAAGGTGAACACGGTGGCGGCGGGCAGTGCCTTGGTCCCCCAGTACTTCTCGTTGCGGGCGAACGTGGCGCCCTGCTTAGTCGTGTAGCTCTTCAGCACGAACGGGCCGGTGCCGACGAACGTGCTCTGCCACTTGGCCGGGTCATAGCCGTTCGGCAGGATGATCATGTTGTAGTTGTCGGACGACGTCAGGTACGGGAAGTGGCCGTTCGGTGCGGCCAGGTGGAACTCGACGGTGAAGTCGTCCACCTTCTTGACCCCGGAAGGGAGCAGGACCCCGCCGAACGCGGACAGCGCGCTGGACCCGTTCTTGGGGTTGGTGTGCAGCTGGTAGGTGTACACCACGTCGTCGGCGGTGAGCGCGTGGCCGTTGTGGAACGTGACGCCCTGGCGGATCTTGAACGTCCACACGTCCGCCTTGGAGTTGGGCGTCCAGCTTTCGGCGAGCACCGGACGCAGCGTCAGGTGCTGGTCAGACAGGCACAGGTACTCGCCGGTCTGACCGAGCATGTCCAGGCCGCCCTGGTCAGCCACGGTCACCGGGTTGATCGCCCCCGCCGGCACGATGATGGCCGCCTTGATGGTGGCGCCGGCCTTGCCCGGGGCAGCGCTGCTGCTGGATGACGACGGGCTGCCTGAGCTACCGCAGGCGGAGATCACGGCGCCCAGCACCGGCAGCGATATACCGACGATGGTGCCGCGACGGATGAAGTCCCGCCGGGACATCCGGCCCGCCGCGTACTCGTCAATGACGTGGTTTGCTATCTCACCCTGGCCTGACCGCAGTCGGCCAAATCGGCGATTATCGGCGTTCACTCGGATCCTCCTTGGGAGCCCGCGCCTCGCGCGCGCATCGAAAAACGCTATTGCCGCTGCTGGCCGGTGTCACGTGGGCTGTCCGGCGCGTTGCAGGTTCTGCAGCTCATAGAGCGGAATGTGGCAGCTCATCCGGTGGCCCGGCTCGACCTCGCGCAACGGCGGATCTGCCGACTCGCAGATCCCGGTCGGCAGCCGGCGCGGGCACCGGGTGTGGAACACGCATCCCGTTGGCAGGTTGGTCGCGGACGGGATCTCCCCGGTGAGCTTTATCCGGTCCGCACGCTGCCCGTCCAGACTCGGTACCGCGGAAAGCAGCGCCTCGGTGTACGGGTGGTGCGGACCGGAGAAGACCCGCTCGGCCGGCCCGACCTCCATCACCTTGCCGAGGTAGAGCACGGCGATGCGGTCCGACAGGTAACGCACCACACCCAGGTCGTGGGAGATGAACAGGTAGCTCACCTGCTCGCCCGCCTGCAGGTCGGCGAGCAGGTTCAGGATGGCCGCCTGGACCGACACGTCGAGCGCGGAGGTGGGCTCGTCGCAGACCACGACGGCGGGGCCGCTGGCGAACGCCCGGGCGATCGCCACCCGCTGCTTGAGGCCGCCGGACAGCTGGTTGGGACGCATCGACAGATGGCGGTCCTCGAGCCGGACCGAGGTGATCAGCTCGGTAAGCCGGGCCCGCAGCCGCTCGCCGGACAGGCCCGCCAGCCGGGCCAGCGGGCGGCTGATCAGCCGCCGCACCGTATGCCGCCGGTTGAGCGCCGAGTCCGGGTTCTGGAACACGATCTGCAGCTCCTTGAGCTGGCTGCGCGGCCTGCGGCGGACATCAGCGGCCAGCGGCTGCCCCTCCAGTTCCACGATGGCGCCAGGATCCGGCGGCAGCAGCCCGAGCAGCACCCGGGCCAGCGTGGTCTTCCCGCTGCCCGACTCACCGACCAGTCCCAGCGTCTCGCCCCGCTCCAGCACCAGGTCCACCCCGGTGAGCGCGTGCACCTGCTCGCCGCGGGAACCACGGGCACCGAAGGTCTTGGACAGCCCGGCCAGCTGGACGAGGGTCTCGGCGCCGGCCGCAGGCCCGGGCAGCGGCTTGTCCTCCGGCGTGGCGCGCGGCAGGCTCGGGGCCACGTCATGCCGGTAGCAGCGGGCAGTCCGGCCCGCCCGACCTGGAAGGACGGGGGTGGCGATTCCCGGCAGCGGTCCTCGGCCAGCAGGCAGCGCGGGGCGAACACGCACCCGGTGAGGGAGTGCCCGGCGGGCGGCAGGAAACCAGGGATGGTGTCCAGCAGGCCGTGGTCCTTGCGCTGGCCGCGACGCGGGATGCAGCGCAGCAGCCCGACCGTGTACGGGTGCCGCGGCTCGGCGAACACCTCGCGGGCCGGGCCCTCCTCGACGAGCTCACCCGCGTACAGCACGCCCACCCGGTCGCACATCTTGGCGATCACGGCCAGGTTGTGGCTGATAAACAGGACCGAGGTATCGAACTCGGCGCGCAGCGCGGACACCAGGTCGAGCACCTCGGCCTCGACCGTGGCGTCCAGCGCCGTGGTCGGCTCGTCCAGGATGAGCAGCGCGGGCTCCGCGGCCAGCGCCATCGCGATGACCACCCGCTGGGCCATCCCGCCGGACAGCTGATGCGGGTACCGGCTCATGACCCGCCCCGGGTCGGCGATCTGCACCTTCGCCAGCATCGCCTCGGCGCGATCGGCTGCCTCGGCCCGGTGCAGCGCCGGCGATCTCGTACACCTCGGCGACCTGGCGGCCGACCCGGATCGACGGGTTCAGGGCCTTGCCGGGCTCCTGGTACACCATGGACACGGTGCGGGCGCGCAGGTGACGCAGGTCGGCGCCGCTCATGGCCAGCGGGTCGGCGCCGTTGATGCTGACCGTTCCCGCGCTGACCCGGCCGTTACGCGGCAGGTACCTGGTCAGTGCGAGGGCCACGGTGGACTTGCCGGACCCGGACTCGCCGACCAGGCCGTACGATTCGCGCCGCCCGACCTCGAAGGAGACGTCGCGCAGGGCCAGCCGGTCCCGGCCGCGCACCTTGTACGCGACATCCAGGTGCCCGACGGACAGCGTGGGCTCGGCCCCGCCCCGGCCGGCCGGGGCGGCGGATGCGTCGGTGGCGGTCATGACGCGAGCACCTGCTCGATCGAGTCGGTGAACAGGTTGATCCCGATCACCAGGGAGGCGATGGCCAGGGCCGGGAACAGCGTCATCCACCAGAAGCCCGCGCCGAGGGTCACGTAGTTGTGCGCGATGTCAGCCCCCCAGTCCGGGGTGGGCGGCTGGACACCGAAGCCCAGGAAGGACAGCGTGGCGACGGTGAAGATGGCGTACCCGAGGCGCACGGTGAACTCGACCAGGATGGCCGGCACCACGTTGGGCAGCACCTCAAAGACCATGATGGCGAGCGACTTCTCGCCGAGCAGGCGGGCCGCGGCCAGGTAGTCGAGCTGGCTCTCCACCAGCACCGTGGACCGGACCGTGCGGGCTATCAGCAGGGTGAAGACGAGTCCGATGACCACGATGATGGTCAGCGGGGACGGGCCCACCGCGACGATGAAGAGGAACGCGACGATCACGACCGGAAGCGCGAGCGCGGCCTCCACCAGCCGGCCGACCACGATGTCAACGATCCCGCCGAGATAGCCCATGACCAGGCCGAGCAGGGTGCCGAGCACGGTGCTGAGCACGGTCGCAGCGAACGCGATCAGCAGGATGCTCCTGGCCCCGACGATGACCCGGGACAGCACGTCGCGTCCGAGCTGATCGGTACCGAACCAGTGTGCCGCGGACGGCGGCTGGCTGGTCGCGAGAAGCTGCTGGGCGAGCGGGCTGTGCGGGGCGATGTCGCTTCCGAAGATCGCGCAGACCACCCAGAACAGCAGGATCACCGCCCCGGCCACGAACGTGGGCCTGCGCAGGAGCAGCCGCCAGGGGGTCAGCTCGCCCGTCTGGTCCGGCCGGGCGACGGCTATCCCGGCGGCCGGCGCGACCGCCATGTCGGTCATCCGCTACTCCCCAGCCGGAGCCGCGGGTTCAGCGCGGTGCTGAGCGCGTCAGCGCTCAGCGTCGCCACCATGTAGACCACGCCGATGGTGAGCACGCCCGCCTCGAGCATCGGGAAGTCCTTGGCCTGTGCGGCTTTGTAGATCAGGTTCCCGATGCCCTGGTAGTTGAACAGTGTCTCCACCACCACCAGGCCCCCGATCAGGTAGCCGGTCTGCGTGGCGATCACGGTGATCGTGGGCAGCAGTGCGTTGCGCAGCACGTGGCGGCGGATCACCACCGATCGTTTTAGCCCCTTGAGCGTGGCAGTGCGCGTGTAGTCGGCGTCCAGCGCCTCGATCGTGCCTGCTCTCGCCATGCGGGCAATGTAGCCGAACAGGATGAGAACGAGCGGTATCGCCGGGAGGATCAGGTGCTCAAGCTGGGTCGCCGGCGATGCGCCGGCCCGGCTGACGCCGACACGGGCAGCCACTTGAGCGTCACCGCGAAGATGATGATCACCACGATCCCGGACACGAACTCGGGGACCGTGGCGGCGGACAGCCCGACCACCGAGATGATCCGGTCGGTGGCGCGGCCATACCTGAGCGCCGCCAGCACCCCGCCGAGAATACCGAGCGGTACCACGATCACGAAGGCCAGCGCGGCCAGCTTGAGCGAGTTCACCAGCGCGGCCTGGATGTACGGCTCGACTGCGGAGCGGTACTGGTACGACTGGCCCATGTCGCCGTGCAGCAGGCCGGTGATCCAGGTCCAGTACTGGGTGAGCAGCGGGCGGTCCACGCCCAGTTGATGATCGAGGGCCGCCACCGCCCTGGGATCGGCCAGATTGCCCAGGATCGCCCGGCCGGGGTCGCCGGGGACCACCTGGCCCGCGAAGAAGACGATCACGCTGAGCAGCCATAGGGTGACCACGGCCAGCCCCAGGCGCTTCAGCAGGTACCTGATCACAGCGTGAGCCCCCTGTGGCGTAGCCGCAGGGCCTCTGGCCCGTTGCGCGGCTGCCGGCTGTCGTCTGGTGGCGCGATCACGCCGTCCGGAATCTCCTGGCTGGGGGAAGCGTAGTTTCCGTCCGCCGGGAGTCGCAATATCGGCGCGATCCCAATGCCGTCACGGAATGTACCCGAGATTTCCCGGGTAAGTCGGTTATCCCGGTCTGGATGGGCAGGCCAGCAGGCGGCATGATCAGTGGTTATGCAGCGAGGAGGAGGCTCGCAATGAAGATCACCGCGATCCGGCTGAACCGGATGCGGCTCCCGCTGGACCCCCCGTTCCGGGCCGCCTGGGACCCGGTGCCGCGGCGCTATTTTGACGCCACCCTGGTCCGGGTGGACACCGACGAGGGCGTGACCGGGACCGGCTCCGGCGACACGATGGAGGGTTTCGCCGGGTATGCGGACCTGTTCCTGGGCCGCGACCCCCTTCAGATCGCCACCCACGTGCGGACGCTGGAGACGATCAGCTTCCACGCGGGCCGGTTCTGGCCGCTGGAAGCCGCCCTGTGGGACATCGCCGGCCAGGTGGCGGGGCTCCCGCTGGCTGTCCTGTTCGGCGGCGCCCGGGACGCCCTGCCCGCGTACGCCTCGTTCGGCGAGGCCAGGAGCCCGGCTGAGCGGGCGGAGTCCGTGCTCGCCGCTATGGCGGCCGGTTTCCGCGCAGTGAAGATCCGGATCCGGCGGGACGACACCGCGGCCGGCCTCGCCGCGGTCCGGGCGGCCCGTGAGGCAGCGGGAGACGGCGTTGAGATCATGGTCGATCTCAATCAGTGGTGGCGGATGCCCGGCGACATCTCGCCCGCCCTGGATCTCGCCGCGGTCCGCCGGCTGGCGGCGCAGCTTCGTGAGCTTGGCGTCTTCTGGCTGGAGGAGCCGCTGCCCCAGGGTCATCTGGACGGTATGCGGATGCTCCGCGAGCAGACCGGGATCAGGGTGGCCGGCGGTGAGATGGCCCGCACCCCCGGCGAGCTGCTCGATGCGCTCGAGGCGGGTGCGCTCGACGTGGTGCAGCCCGACGTGGTGCTGGCCTTCGGCATGCTGCGGGCGCGGACCGTCGCCGAGTCCGCACTGCTACGCCATCACTGGTTCACCCCGCACACCTGGACGAACGGGCTGGGCCTGCTGGCGAACCTGCACGTGGTGGCGGGTGTAGGGGGCGGGCCGTTCATCGAGTTCCCCTACGACCCGCCGGGGTGGACTCCGCAGCGCCGCGATTTCTTCCTGGCTCAGCCGCTCGCCGTCGGTGCCGACGGCTGCCTCGCCGTCCCACGCCAGCCCGGCCTGGGTGGCGACATCGACGAGGCCGCCATCACGCGCTGGGCCCGGGAGTGACTGGGCCGGCCAGCCAGCCGGGAGCGGCATCCGGGAGATGCCCGCCGCGCCCGGGATCGCCTGACGCGGCCCGGGCGCGGGCACCCGCCCGTGATCGGGGGCCGGGTCCGGGGCATGATGAACGATCGGGGCGGTGATCACGCCGCTGCTGGAACCTGATGAGGAGCGCCGATGGCCGCCGCGAATACAGCAGGCACCGCGCCCGCCGGCCCGCGGCCCGTCCGTGCCCCGCGCGGCACCGCCCTGTCCTGCCGGGGCTGGCCGCAGGAGGCGGCCATGCGGATGCTGATGAACAACCTCGACCCCGAGGTGGCCGAGCATCCCGACCAGCTCATCGTGTACGGCGGCTCGGGCCGCGCGGCCCGCAGCTGGCCGGCCTACGACGCCATCGTGCGCACCCTGCAAGACCTCAAGGACGACGAGACCATGCTGGTCCAGTCGGGCAAGCCGGTCGGGGTGATGCGCACCCACGAATGGGCGCCGCGGGTGCTCATCGCCAACTCCAACCTGGTCCCGCAGTGGGCCACCTGGGAGGAGTTCCGCCGCCTGGAGTCGCTCGGCCTGACCATGTACGGCCAGATGACCGCCGGGTCGTGGATCTACATCGGCACCCAGGGCATCCTGCAGGGCACCTACGAGACGTTCGCGGCGGTGGCCGCCAAGCGGTTCGGCGGGTCGCTGGCCGGCACGATCACGCTGACCGCCGGGCTGGGCGGCATGGGCGGCGCCCAGCCGCTCGCGGTGACCATGAACGGCGGCGTGGCCATCGTCATCGACTGTGACCCGTCCCGGATCGCCCGGCGGATCGAGTACGGGTACCTGGACGTGGCGGCGGACGACCTGGACGACGCGCTGCGCCGGGCGGTCGCGGCGCGGGACGCGGGTGAGCCGCTGTCCATCGGCCTGCTCGGCAACGCCGCCGAACTGCTGCCCCGGATGCTGGCCATGGGCGCCCCGGTCGACGTCGTCACCGACCAGACCTCGGCGCATGATCCCTTGACGTATCTGCCGCGCGGGGTGGCGTTCGAGGAAATGGCGGCGCTGCGGGCCGAGGACCCGGCTGGTTTCACCGAGCGGGCCCAGCAGTCGATGGCCGAGCATGTCGCGGCCATGGTCGGCTTCATGGACGGCGGCGCCGAGGTGTTCGACTACGGCAACTCGATCCGCGGCGAGGCGGCCACCGCGGGTTACCAGCGGGCCTTCGACTTCCCCGGCTTCGTGCCCGCCTACATCCGGCCGCTGTTCTGCGAGGGCAAGGGGCCGTTCCGCTGGGCGGCGCTGTCCGGTGATCCGGCCGACATCGCCGCCACCGACGCGGCCATCCTGGACCTCTTCCCGGACAACGAGCCGCTCGCCCGGTGGATCCGGATGGCCCAGGAGAAGGTGCACTTCCAGGGCCTCCCGGCCCGGATCTGCTGGCTCGGCTACGGCGAGCGGCAGCTGGCCGGGGTCCGGTTCAACGACCTGGTCGCCCGCGGTGACGTCCAGGCCCCCATCGTGCTCGGCCGGGACCACCTCGACTGCGGCTCGGTGGCCTCGCCCTACCGGGAGACCGAGGCGATGGCCGACGGCTCGGACGCGATCGCCGACTGGCCGCTGCTGAACGCGCTGGTCAACACCGCGTCCGGGGCGTCCTGGGTGAGCATCCACCACGGCGGCGGCGTGGGCATCGGCCGGTCCATCCACGCGGGCCAGGTGTGCGTGGCCGACGGCACCCCGCTGGCCGGGGAGAAGCTGGAGCGGGTCCTCACCAACGACCCGGGGATGGGCGTGATCCGGCACGTGGACGCCGGCTACGACGAGGCCGCCGAGGTGGCCGCGGCGCGGGGCGTGCGCGTCCCCATGCAGCCGTGATGGCCGGCTCGCCCGGTCCTGCGCCCGCCCACCCGACGTTCGCGGCCCTCTGGGAGTCGCTGCTGCCGGTCGGGCGCGACCCGGGCAGCGGCGGGTACCGCCGGTTCTCCTGGACCCAGGCCGACCTGGACTGCCGGGCCTGGTTCGGGGCGGCGGCCCGGCACCGGCAGCTGCGGACCGGCCCGGACCGCAACGGCAACCTCTGGGCCTGGTGGGATGTCCCCCGCCCGATGGGGGCCGCCGTGGCCACCGGCAGCCACCTGGACTCGGTGCCGGACGGCGGTGCCTACGACGGCCCGCTGGGCGTGGTGTCCGCCTTCGCGGCGATCGACCAGCTCCGGGCCGAGGGCTTCACCCCGTCGCGGCCCATCGCGGTGGCCGCGTTCACTGAGGAGGAAGGGGCCCGCTTCGGGGTCGCCTGCCTGGGCAGCCGCCTGCTGACCGGCGCGATCGACCCTGAGGAGGCCCGGGAACTGCGCGACGGCGACGGGATCACGCTGGCCGAGGCGATGCACGCGGCCGGCCAGGACCCTGGTCAGATCGGCCGGGACGAGGACCTGCTCGCGCAGCTCGGGAGCTACGTGGAGCTGCATGTCGAGCAGGGCCGGGCGCTGGCCGACCTCGACGCCGCCCTCGGCGTCGCCGAGGGGATCTGGCCGCACGGCCGGTGGCGGCTCGACTTCGCCGGGCAGGCTGACCACGCCGGCACCGCCGCGCTGGCCGACCGGCGCGATCCGATGATCCCCTACGCGGCGACGGTGCTGGCCGCCCGCCAGGCCGCGATCGAACGCGGCGCGCGGGCCACGATCGGCAAGGTGACCGCCGAGCCGGGCGCGGCCAACGCGGTCTGCTCCGCGGTCCGCGCCTGGCTGGACGTCCGGGCCCCGGACGGCCGGACGCTCGAGGACACCGTGGACCAGATCCTGGCCGTGGCCGGCCAGGAGTCTGACGCGAACCGGGTCGAGCTGACGTCGCGGCAGGAGTCCTTCAGCCCGGAGGTCGAGTTCGACCCCGAGCTGGCTGACCGGCTGGCGGCGGCGCTGGCGGCGCGCGGCATCGAGGCGCCGGAACTGCCGACCGCAGCCGGGCACGACGCGGGGGTGCTGGCCGCCCGGCTGCCCACCGCGATGCTGTTCGTCCGCAACCCCACCGGCGTGTCACATTCACCGGCCGAGCGCGCCGAGGACGCGGACTGTGCGGCCGGGGTCACCGGGCTCACGGCCGTGCTGCGGGACCTGGCCGGCTGATGACCCGCCCGGAGGGGGCGGGCCGCCCGGAGGGGGCGGCGGGGCCCAGGGGCGGCGGCCGGCCCCGGGATCCGCCGCTGGCACGCCGAGCTGGCCTGGCTGGGCCAGGGTGACGTCCGGTCCGGGGTGCTGATCGAGGCCGCCGGGGACGTCTTCGCGGCGGTGACCCCGGACGTGCCCGCGGCTTCGGTGCCGGCCGGCACCGAGCGGCGGCCGGGCCTGACCCTGCCGGGTCTGGCCAACGCGCACTCGCACGCCTTCCACCGCGCGCTCCGCGGCGTCACCGAGGCGGGCCAGGGCACTTTCTGGACCTGGCGGGAGCGGATGTACCAGGTCGCCGGGCGGCTGTCGCCGGACAGTTACCTGGCGCTGGCCCGGGCCGTCTACGCGGAAATGGCGCTGGCCGGGGTGACCTGTGTGGGGGAGTTCCACTACCTGCACCACGACCCCGGCGGGTCGCCCTATCCCGACCCCAACGCCATGGGCCGGGCCCTCATCCAGGCCGCGGCCGAGGCGGGCCTGCGGATCACCCTGCTGGACACCTGCTACCTGACCGGCGGCCTGGCCCCGGACGGGACGGCCACGCCGCTGTCTCCGGTGCAGCTGCGGTTCAGCGACGGGGACGCGGGCCGGTGGGCGGACCGGCTGGCCGCGCTCGGGCCTGACGAGCACGGGATGCTGGCGCCGCACGCCCGGGCCGGGGCGGCCATCCACTCGGTCCGCGCGGTGCCGCCCGGCCAGATGCACCCGGTCGTCGAGTGGTCGCGTCGCTTCGGGGCGCCGCTGCACGCGCACCTGTCCGAGCAGCCGGCGGAGAACGAGGCCTGCCTGGCCGCCTACGGCGCCACCCCGGCGCGGGTGCTCGACGACGCCGGGGCGCTGGGGCCGCGCAGCACGATGGTGCATGCCACCCACCTCACCCGCCGCGACATCGAGCTGCTGGGCGGCAGCCGCAGCTGCGTCTGCCTGTGCCCCACGACGGAGGCTTTCCTGGCCGACGGCATCGGCCCGGCGGGGGCGCTGGCCGCGGCGGGCAGCCCGCTCTCGGTGGGCAGTGACAGCCACGCGGTGATCGACCTGCTGGACGAGGCCCGCCGCATCGAGCTGGACGAGCGGCTGGCCTCCGGGCAGCGTGGCCGGTTCGGGGCCGCCGCGCTCGCCACCGCGGCCACCGCCGGCGGGCACACCTGCCTGGGCTGGCCGCAGGCAGGCGAGATCGTGCCGGGCGCGCTGGCTGACCTGGTGACGGTCCGCCTGGACACCCCCCGGCTGGCCGGCGCGGTCCCCGCCACCGCGCTGGAGTCGGTGATCTTCGCGGCCACCGCGGCGGACGTCACGGACGTGGTGGCCGGCGGCCGCGACGTCGTCCGGGACGGCCAGCACCTGCTGGTCCCCGAGGTCCCCGCCGCCCTGGCCCAGGCCCTCCGCCCCCTCCTGGCCTGACCCCCCGGCGTCGGCCCATGTGCCTGGCGCCCCGCCCCGGCGGCCCGCCTCCCGGGCCAGCCGCTCCCGCGCCGGCTCGCCCCCGCCGTGCCATCTCTCACGTCACATAAGCCTCTCCCGTCACACCTCCCTTCGTGATCATGACCGATTGGTGTCGTTGCAACGACACCAATGGTCTGATCACGATCCGTCCGTGGGACTGCTGGGGCTGAGGGGAGCCCGGGACCTTGGACGGGGCAGGCCGGGCCCGGTCGCGGGGATGCTTGGGTCAAGGGCACGCTCGGGGTACGGCGTCCCGGAGTGGCTGGTCAGCGCACAGGGCGGAGGCGGTCCCGGGCGGCGGTGAGGCCCTCGGTGAGCGCCTCGCGCTGGGCCGGGGTGAGGGCGTCGATGAGGTTCTCGCGGACGACCCGCAGATGCCCGGGTGCGGCCCGGGTCAGGGCCGCCCGGCCCGCGCCGGTCAGGATGGCCAGGATGCCGCGCTCATCCGACGGGCACTTCTCCCGGCGGACCAGGCCCGCCTTTTCCAGCTGGGTGATCTGGTAGGTCAGCCCGCTGCGGGACACCACGATCACGTCCGCGAGCTCGCTCATCCGCAACCGCCCGCCGTCCGCGGCCTCCAGCCGGGACAGGATCTCGTACTGCGCGTGCGACAGCCCGGCGTCCTGGCGGAGCTGTTGCTCGATCGCTCGCTCCAGCAGGTGGCTGACCTCCAGGAAGGCCAGCCAGGCCGCCATCTCCGCCGGGTCGAGCCAGCGCTCGGCGGGGGCCGGCCCAAGTTCGGCGCGCTCTGCCATCTACCCAGCCTACCGAGTATCGTTTGAATTCGAACGACAAGGCGGGCGTACGGGAATGTAGTTCAAATTTGAACTGTTCTCCCAGGGACGACGACGTGGACCACCGCAGGAGGAACACCATGACCGCCAGCGACCAGGCGCCCGGGAACCCAGGACCCGGGAACCCAGGAACCGAGAGCACCGCCCCCGCGAGCACCGCCCCCGCGAGCACAGAAGCGCCCGGCCCTGAGACGCCCGGCACCAGTCGCATGCCTGCGCTCTACCTCAGCCACGGAGCGCCCCCGCTGGCCGACGACGCCCTGTGGACCCGCCAGCTCGCGGACTGGTCCCGCGAGCTCCCCAAGCCGAAGTCGGTGCTCATGGTCTCCGCGCACTGGGAAGCGGCCCCGCTCGCGCTCGGCGCCACCACCACCGTGCCGCTCACCTACGACTTCTGGGGCTTCGACGACCGGTACTACCAGGTCCGCTACCCGGCCCCCGGTGCCCCGGAGCTGGCCTCCGACGTCCGCAAACTCCTCCGCGCGGCCGGCACCCCGGTCGAGGACATCCCCGACCGCGGCCTCGACCACGGCGCCTACGTGCCGCTGGTCGAGATGTACCCGGACGCGGACGTCCCGGTGCTCCAGGTGTCCATGCCCACGCTGGACCCCACGGGTCTCTACGAGATCGGCCGCAAGCTGGCCCCCCTGCGTGACGAGGGTGTTCTCATCGTGGGCAGCGGGTTCTTCACCCACAACCTGCGGGCCCTGAGCCCCGACGGCCGGGTCCAGCCGGTCATGGCCGAGTTCGACCACTGGGGGAGCGAGACGCTGGCCCGCGGTGATCTGGACGCCCTGCTGGACTTCCAGCACCAGGCCCCGGCCGCCCACCAGGCTCACCCCCGCACCGAGCACTTCGCCCCGCTGTTCGTCACGCTCGGCGCGGCCGGCGGTGACCTGACCACCGCCCGCAGCGTGATCGACGGGTTCTGGCTCGGCCTGGCCAAGCGCTCTATCCAAGTCAACTGACCTGGAAAAATTAGTTTCCGCAACGAAAACCGTTCCGGCGCCGCGCAGTCTCCCCCGGGCGGGCTCTGACGGCGCGGAACCCGGTAGCGTGACCTCGCGTGAGCACGCTGATCACCAACATCGGCGAGCTGGTCACCAACGCGGCGCCGGGCGACGACCCGGCCCAGGGACCGGGCTCGTTCGCCGCTCTGACCGAGGCGGCTCTCGTCATCGATGACGGCCGGGTCGCCTGGACCGGCCCGGCCGGGCAGGCGCCGGCCGCGGACGAGGCCGTCGACTGCGGTGGCCGGGCGGTCCTGCCCGGCTTCGTCGACTCGCACGCCCACCTGGTCTTCGCCGGGGAACGCAGCGCGGAGTTCGCCGCGCGGATGGCCGGGACGCCCTACCAGGCCGGCGGGATCCGCAGCACGGTCGCGGCCACCCGGGCCGCCCCGGACGAGGCGCTGCGCGCGAACCTGGCCCGGCTCACCAAGGAGATGCTGGCCCAGGGCACCACCACGCTGGAGTGCAAGTCCGGCTACGGGCTGACCGTGGCCGACGAGGCCCGCGCGGTCGCCCTGGCGGCGGAAGTCACTCCTGAGGTCACCTTCCTGGGGGCACACGTGGTGCCGCCCGAGTACGAGGGCGACCGGGCCGGTTACCTGGACCTGGTCTGCGGCCCCATGCTGAGCGCCTGCGCGCCGCACGCCCGCTGGGTTGACGTGTTCTGCGAGCGGGGGGCGTTCGACGCCGGCGAGGCCACCGCGGTCCTGGCCGCGGGGCGTGCGGCCGGGCTGCTGCCCCGGGTGCACGCGAACCAGCTCGGGCCCGGTCCCGGCGTGCAGGTCGCGGTGGCGGCGGGCGCGGCCGCCGCGGACCATTGCACCTACCTGAGCGACGCGGACGTGGACGCCCTCGCGGCGTCCGGCACCGGGTCTCCAGGTACCGGGTCTCCAGGTACCGGGTCTGCGGGCACCGGGTTCTCCGGGACCGTGGCCACGTTGCTGCCCGGCGTCGAGTTCTCCACCCGGCAGCCCTACCCCGACGCCCGGCGGCTGCTGGCCGCCGGGGTGACCGTCGCGCTGGCCACCGACTGCAACCCGGGGTCCTGTTTCACCTCCAGCATGCCGCTGTGCGTGGCCCTGGCCGTCCGGGAGATGCGGCTGAC
Source organism: uncultured Actinomycetes bacterium (assembly GCA_963844695.1). GTDB lineage: Bacteria > Actinomycetota > Actinomycetes > Streptosporangiales > Streptosporangiaceae > RYN-230. The sequence continues at coordinate 42,670 of CAWJPL010000036.1, read as the reverse complement.
CACGCAGGAGGCGGTGTGGGCGGCTACCGCGGGCGGGGCCCGCGCACTGCGCCGCACCGACGTCGGCCACCTGGGCGTGGGCGCCCGCGCGGACCTGATCCTGCTGGACGGCCCCTCGCACACCTACCTCGCCTACCGCCCCGGCGTCCCCCTCGTCCGCGCCGTCTGGCAGTCCGGCCACCGCGAGTTCTAAGCCCCCCACCCCAGCCCGGCCCCGGCCCCAGCGCCACCCTGCTCCGGCCTAACGCCGTCCCATCCAGCCCTGGCGCCCCCCATGCCGCCCCGCCCGGCGGGCCGCTCCGCCGGCGCCGCCCCACCCGCCATAAGCACGGTCGATAACTGCCACGGAGCGCCGCATATTGACCGTGATCATGACGGAGGATGCGTGGCGCGGGCACCAATCCCGGGGGTGGCCAGGCGCGGGCCGTCCATCAGCGACCCGGCCTGCTTGATCCGGCTCAGGACGGGCGAGATCTCCAGCTGCCGCACCCCGGCCGTGGCGCTGATCTTGGTGGTCACGTACTCGTACAGCGCCTCGGAGTCCCGGCACACGATGCTGGCGACCAGGTTGGCCGATCCGGTGATGGCCGCCGCGAACGGCACTTCGGCGTGCCGGGCGACCTCCTCCCCGACCGCGGCCAGCCGGGCCGGTTCGACGATCAGCCACAGGTAGGCCGGGGCCTTGAAGCCCAGCGCCGCCGAGGCCAGGTCCACGTCGAAGTACAGGATCCCGGCCTCGCGCAGCGCCTCCACCCGGCGGATCACCCGGCCCTCGGTCCAGCCAGCCTCCTTGGCCAGCGCGGCGTAGCTCGTCCGCCCGTCCAGGGCCAGCGCGGCGAGCAGTGGCGCGTCCGACGGCTGGAGCAGGTCCGGATCGGCCGGCCCGGCCGGCGGCGGGGTAGCCAGCCGGGTGGCCTGCGCGTCGGTCAGATCGTCCAGGTACCCGGCCCAGTCGGCCTCACGGCCCGCGAACCGGTGCAGCACCGCGTGCGTGGCCAGGCTCAGCACCTGACTGGTCGCGGGCAGTCGCTGCAGCAGCAGTTCGTCGCTCTGCTGCTCGCTCAGGGAGCGGACCACGCAGACGATCTCCGATCCGCCGGAGCTGAGCGACACCCAGGACACGTCCTCCCGCCGGGCCAGCGCGTCCGCGAGCCGCCGGGCCCCGCCAGGACGGCAGCCGATCCGCAGCAGCCACTCGGTCACGCCGACGCCCCGCGGGCTGACCAGGCCCATCACCCGCAGGTAGCCATCGCCCCGCAGCTTCCGGTAGCGGCGGGCCACGGTCTGCTCGGACACCCCCAGCACCTCGGCCTATGAGGCTGAACGAGGCCCGCGGATCGAGCTGGAGGGCGCGGACGACCTGGCGATCAAGATGGTCCAGCACGGCGGATTCCGGCATCAGAGCACGACTCCATGGCAGAAAGCTACATCACAGCCCGAGTCTGGTCGCCATGCTCCCCGGGACACGGACATGGTGGGCCGTGACCCGGAGCCGTGAGGGCGCCGGGCGGGACCTGGCCCCGGCCTGGGAAGGACGCGGAGCCGGAAGGAGCCTCCGATGCGCAAATGGGCACCGCTGGCCGCGGTCTGCCTGGGCACGTTCATGCTGCTGGTGGACGTGACCATCGTGAACGTCGCCCTGCCGGACATGGCCGTCGACCTGCATACCTCGTTCTCGTCCCTGCAATGGGTGATCGACAGCTACGCAGTGGCCCTGGCTGCGTTGCTGATGGGGCTGGGCTCACTCGCCGACCTGCACGGCCGCCGTCGGGTCTACCTGGCCGGCCTGGCCGTATTCGCGGCCGCGTCGCTGGCCAGCGGCCTGGCTACCAGCCCCGGCCTGCTGATCGCGGCCCGCGCGGTGCAGGGCGTCGGGGGTGCCGCCATGTTCGCCACCACCATCGCCCTGCTGAACGCCTCCTACCAGGGCCGTGATCGGGGCACGGCGTTCGGTGTCTGGGGCGCGGTGGCCGGCGGCTCGGCCGCCGTCGGGCCGGTCCTGGGCGGGCTGCTCACCGAGACCCTGTCCTGGCGGTGGATCTTCTTCGTCAACCTGCCGGTCAGCGTGGTGGCGATCGCCCTCACCCTGGCCGCGTTCGGGGCCGACCGCAGCCAGGCCACCGGCCGGTTCGACCTGGCTGGCGTGCTCGCCTTCACCGCGGGCGCCGCGGCCACGACGTTCGGCCTGGTCCGCGCGTCCAGCGTGGGCTGGGCGGCGGGTGAGACGATCGGCCTGCTCGTGGCCGGCCTGGCTGCCTTCGTGGCCTTCGTCCTGATCGAGCGGCGGGCCCGGCAGCCGCTGCTGCAAGTCTCGCTGCTGCGCCGCCCGGCCTTCGCCGCCATCATGATCGCCGCCCTGCTGCTCAACGCGGCGGCGTTCGCCTACCTGGCCTACAGTTCGCTGTGGCTGCAGACCGTGCTCGGCCTGAGCCCGGTGGAGGCGGGGCTGGCCGGGGCCGCGCCGCTGTCCCTGTCCGCCTTCGTGGTCAGCGCGGCCTTCGGCCGCTTCCTGCACGGCTCGAACCCGCGGTGGATCATCGGCGGCGGGATGGCGCTGGTCGGGGCGGGCGCCCTGCTCCAGGCCGGCCTGGGCGCGGGGTCGGCCTGGACGCACCTGGTGCCAGGCCTCATCGTGACCGGGATCGGGGTGGGCCTGGCCACGCCGACGCTGGTGTCCAGCGCCATGTCGGCCGTGCCGGTGCGTAGCGGCGGGATGGCGGCGGGGGCGGTGAATACCATGCGCCAGCTCGGCTACGCCTTCGGGATCGCGGTCCTCGGCAGCGTGTTCTCGGCCCGGGTGGGGCATGTAGTGGCGCACCAGGGTGGCCGCCCGGCCGTGGCCCAGGCCATCTCCGGTGGGCAGGCGCAGCGGCTGCTGGCCGGCCTGCCCGCGGGCCAGCGGGACGCGCTGGATCAGGTCGTGCACGCGGCCTCGGCCGCCGGCCTCAACGCGGCGTTCCTGCTCGCTGGGGCGCTTGGCCTGGCCGGCAGCGTGATCGTGCTGGCCGCGATGCGCCGCCGGCCGTCCCAGCCCTCCTCGCCCGCCGTCCCGCGGCCGGACCCGGCCCGGGTCGAAGCCAGCCCAGCGGGCCGCGGCTCAGGTGACGACCGCTCAGGCGACGACGCGCCCAGTGGACGACGACCCAGTGGACGACGGCGCGGGCGAAGGCACCCCTGCGCAGAGCACCGGCGCCACCGAAGGCGCCCGGGTCTAGCGGCGCCCCGGGTCTAGCGGCGCCCTGGTCTAACCGCCACCCTTCGGCGCGGTTCTGGTGTGTCGGTGCCGGGAAAGACTGCGATTGTCGGGCACAATACGACGAGGCCCCTCCATGTATGAGATGGAGGGGCCTCGCGACACCCGGCCGCACCGGCCCGCCTGCAGAGCTGGCAGCCCAACCCCCGGCTTCCTTGTGCGGCCCGGCCCACCACCGATCCCTGGTACCCGCTACAGGCTCCGGCTTACCGTCCCCTGCCTGCGTCCGGGGTTCCCCCCGGGTGGCCCGTCTTCAGTGGTGAGTGCAGTTCTACTGCCCCGTGACCAGGCACACAAGGGCTCGCGGCCACCTATTTGAAGATTCTTCGGCCGTCCACAGGCAATCCACCGTGCGCCTGTTGTTTTCCCCCGCGTTACCGGGGCTGTCCACCTGTCATCCACCAGTCATCCACAGCTCCGTGCACAGCCTGGGGGCACCACGGCCTAGGCGTCTGGGAGACAAGCCCGGGGGGCGCGAGCCCACAGGGCGCTGGCAGAGCGCAGCCTGGGGGCACAGCCTCGAACCACAGGCCGGGCGTCACTTCTGGCCGACGCCGCCCCACATGGCCCCCACCCGGCCGGCGTCCTCGGCGGAGTCGGGCCGCCACTCCGGCACCCGGACGATCCCCGGCGGTACCAGGCGCAGTCCCTGGAAGAAACGCTCCACTTCCTCCTGGCTGCGCAGCGTGACCTGCTCGGCCAGCAGTTCGTTCAGCCGGGCCGCCATGTTCGCCATGACCCGGGCCTCGATGTCGTCGGCGGGATGGGAGACCACCAGGAAACTGCCGGGCGCCAGCGCGTCGAGCAGCATGGCGACGATCTTGGAGGGGTCCTCGGCGTCCGGGATGAACTGCAGTACGGAGCTGAGCACCAGCGCGACCGGCTGGGTGAGATCCAGCATCCGGGCCGCCTCGGCCAGGACCTTCCCGGTGTCCCGCAGGTCGGCCTCGAGGTACGCGGTGCTGCCGTGCGGGCCGCTGGACAGCAGGCCCCGGGCGTGCGCGAACACGACCGGGTCGTTGTCCATGTAGACGACGAGCGTTCCGGGGGCGATCGCCTGGGCGACCGAGTGGGTGTTGCCGGCGGTAGGGATGCCGGTGCCGATGTCCAGGAACTGCCTGATCCCCTGGTCGGCGGTCAGGTAGCGGACCGTGCGGGCCAGGAAGGCCCGGGTCGAGCGGACCGAGGCGACCAGGCCGGGGAAGGCGGCCATCGCCTCCTCGCCCGCGTGGCGGTCAGCCGCGAAGTTGTCCCGGCCGCCGAGCCAGTAGTCCTGGACCCGGGCGATGTGGGCCACGCTGGTATCGATCCTGACCGGTGACGTGCCCGCCCCGGGTGCGGCGTCACGCCACTCGTTGCCTGCCATGGTTGTGCCTCTCGAACTCTGAGCCCGGCTCAGCATAGGGCGCGCGTGGCGCCCGGCCGGGAAGGGAGGCCGCGCCTCCTACGCCGCAAACAGAGCCCAGCCGCCCGCGCATTCCAGGATTAGCCGCGCCCGGGAGGCAGATACCGGCCTGCGAACCGGATCAGCGGCTCGCCCGATTCGGCCAGGTATGCGACGTGCCGCACGGACGCGACCACCAGCAGGTGGTCGCCGGCCGGCACCCGCTGGGTCACCTGCCCCTCCAGCGCCGCCAGCCCGCCGTCCGGGATCAGCGCGCCGGAGTAGGACCCGCGCTGGTGCGGGACGCCGTCCAGCATCAGCCGCGCCCCGGGCCGTCCCGCGACGGCGAACCGGCCCGCCAGCGCCCGCTGGCCCGCGGCCAGTATCGTCACCGCGAACCGGTCCAGCCGGCCGAGCAGTTCGGCGGGATAGGAGTCAGCGATCAGCGAGACGAGGACCAGGGGCGGTTCCAGGGACGCCGGGCAGAACGCGCTGACCGTCGTGCCGACGTCGTCCCGCCCGTCAGCCACCGTGACCAGCGTGACCCCGCTGGCGAAGGCGGACAGGGCCGCCGCCAGCCCTTCCCCGGCGTCAGTCGCGGTCACCGGAAGCCCGTGCGGTCACTGGACCAGCCAGCGCCCGGGCAGCATCAGCGGTCCCTGCGGGGACAGCCCCGCCGCGGCGGCCAGCCGGGAGACCGGACCCCAGCTCTCCGCGAACAACTCCCCGAGGCCGGCCGCGGCGGCGGGCCGGGCCTCACTGGAGTCCGGTGGCCGCAGCCGGTCCAGCGGGTGGGACCGGGGGAACAGGCGCACCCCCGCGGACTGCGGCAGCGAGGCCTTCTGCCGGGCTACCGCCAGCGCGGTGTCCAGGCCGCCAAGCTCGTCGACCAGGCCGATGCCGGCCGCGTCCGCCCCGGTCCACACCCGGCCCCGGGCGATCTCGTGGACCTGGTCCTGGCTCAGTCCGCGCCCGTCCGCCACCTTCCCGGTGAAGTCGGCGTAGATGCGGTCCAGCCAGCCGTTGATCTTTTCCCATTCCTCGTCGCTGTAGGGCCGCGACGTGGTGAACATGTCCGCGTGCGCGCCTTCGGTCACCGAGTCCGTGCTCACCCCGGCCCGGTCCAGCGCCTGGCCCAGGACGGGTTTGGCGCTGATGACGCCGATGGAGCCGGTGATCGTGCCCGGCTGGGCGACGATGGTGTCGGCGGCCATGGCGATGAAGTAGCCGCCGGACGCGGCGACCTCGCTCATCGACACCACGACGGGCTTGCCGGCCTGGCGGGCCCGGACCACCTCACGCCAGATCGTGTCGGAGGCCACGTACGAACCGCCGGGGCTGTTCACCCGCAGCACGATCGACTTGACCCGGTGGTCGGCCACGGCGCTGCGCAGGGCACCGCTCATCGTGTCCGACCCCATCGAGCTGCCGCCCAGCGGGCTGCGGGCGGTGCGGCCGCGCCGGATCGGCCCGGTCGCGTAGATCAGCGCGACGCCGTCCTCGGCCGGGGCGGGCAGCTTCCTGGCCCGCTCGCCCAGCGTCCGGGCCCGCTGGTAGCGGCCCAGGTACAGCAGGTACGCGTCCGGGCCGGCCGCTTCCCGGACCGCCGCGTAGACCTCGTCGCGATAGCCGAGCGCGTCCACCAGGCCCGTGTCCAGTGCCTCGCCGGCCACGAACGGGCCGCGGTCGATGAGAGCGCGGGCGTCCTCCGCCGGGATCTCCAGTCGCTGCGCGATCGCCCCAGCCAGCTGCTCCACGATCGAGGCAGCCACCCGCTGCAGCGCCTCCCGGGCCGGGCCGGAGAACCCGTGCTCAGTCAGCCGCTCGGCCGCGCTCTTGTACTCGCCCCGGGCGCCCACCTGGAATTCCACGCCCAGCTTGTCCAGCGCGCCGCGGTAGAACCAGTTCTGCACGCTGATCCCGGTCAGCCCCAGGTCCCCGGACGGCTGCAGGTAGATCCGGTCGGAGGCGGTGGCCAGGTAGTAGGGCACGTTGCCGGGGGAGAAGTCACCAAAGGTCTCCGCCCACGCCACGGTGAGCTTGCCCGAGCCGGCGAACTCGCGGATCGCCGCGTGCAGCTCCTGGACCTGGGCCAGCCCGATCGGCCGCCCGCCGACCTTCACCACCAGCGCCTTGACCCGGTCATCGGACCGGGCCCGGCGCAGCCCGTCCAGCACGTCGGCCAGCCGCGGCCGGCGCATCGTGGTCAGCGCGGTGAGCGGGTCCGACGGGGGCTCCTCCGCGATCCCCTCGGTCAGGTCCAGCTCGAGGATCAGCGGCGCCGTCCGGCGCTGGCGAAACCTGGTGATCCGGTCGGTCAGCATCGAAGTCACCATGGCTCCACCATACGGGCCGGGCGGCGCGGGGCGGGCGGCGTGGGGCAGGTGAGGGGCTGCGCTATCGTCGGCCGGGGATGGCCGGGAGGGACGCCGATGGGCGAGGGTGACGGGAATGGCTGGGTGGTCTGTGCCCGGGGTCACCGCCACTGGGGGAAGTACGGTGCGGCCGGGCTCCTGGCCAGCGCGGCCGGACCGGATGGGCGGCCCAGCGTGCTGCTGATCCACCGGGCCAGCTGGACCCAGCACCCGGGCACCTGGGGCCCCCCGGGGGGTGCGCGGGACAGCCACGAGACCGCTGCCGGGGCCGCCCTCCGCGAAGCGGCCGAGGAGTGCGCGGTGCCGCCGGAAGCGGTGCGGATCCACGGCCTCCTCGACGACGACCATGGTGGCTGGTCCTACCAGACTCTGGTCGCGAGCGCGGCCAGCGAGTTCCCGGTCTACCCGGTCAGCCAGGAAGCACCCGAGGTGACCTGGGTGCCCGCGGACCGGGTCGAGTCGCTGGACCTGCATCCCGGGTTCGCGGAGACCTGGCCGGTCATCCGCGCGGCCCTGGACCCGGTGACGGTGATCGTGGACGGCGCCAACGTGATGGGCTCCCGGGCCGACGGGTGGTGGCGGGACCGGGCCGGGGCGGCGGCCCGGCTGTACGGCGAGCTCGCCGCGCTCGCCGGCCGGGGTGTCACGGCCCTGCCCGCGGAACTGGGCCTGGCCGGACTTGACCGCTGGTTCCCGGAGTACGTCCTGGTCGTCGAGGGGCAGGCCAAGGCGGCGGTACCCGCGCTCCGGGAGGCCGAGGGGGTCCGGGTGGTCGCCGCGCCGGGCTCCGGTGACGACACCATCGCCGAGCTGGCCGCCACGGCCGGCGGGCGGCGGCTGGTGGTCACCGCCGACCGGGAACTGCGCCGCCGGTCGGCGGACGCGGGCGCGGCCGTGACCGGACCCCGGTGGCTGCTGGGCTTGCTTTGACCGGCCTGGCCTGGGCTTGCTCGACCGGGTTCCTCGACCGGGTTCCTCGACCGGGTTCTCTAACTGGTGGCCGGCTCTGGCGACGGGGCCTGCGACGACGGGCCCGGCTTTGAACGCGCGCTGGCCTGGTCACGGGCCACCCGCCGGAGCACCGGACGGGCCGCGAGGTAGGTCCCGGCTACCGCCGAGCCGCCCACGCCCAGGTCCACCGAGATCCGGCCCTGCCTGGCCCAGTACACGTCCTTGAGGTCCAGCAGCAGCGCGAATTCATCCACGATGAGCGCCAGCGCCGCGCCGTAGCTGACCGCCACCGCCGGGTGCCGCCGGTGCCGGTCCTCGCCGCGCACGGCGATCGCGCCGACCCCGGCCAGCATGCCGATGCCCCACAAATAGTGGTGCAGGTGCTCACCGCCGGCGCTCAGGTTACGGAACGGTCCCCGGCCCGCCCGGATGCTGTACGTGATTCCCCGGGTGAGTGCGAAGGTGCCGGTGAACGACAGCCAGCTCAGCAGGGCGCTGCGCTGCCCGTCGTTCAGTTCCTCGTGATACGCGGCCCGCACGGCGGCGGCCGGGATGGGACGGGCGTTGCTCATACGTGTCCATTACCCCCGGCGGCCGCCTGTCGATCATGCCGGCGTCCGCCAGCCGGCCTGCCCGTGCCGGCCTGCCCGTGCCGCCCCCGCCCGTGCCCCCCGGCTGGTGGCGCCCCGCCCAGTGTGGGCGACGTCACGGCCCGGCGCCCGGCGGAATGTGCTTTGGTCGGGGAGTGACCGTTGCCGACCTGTTCCTGCTGCTGGTCACGGGGGTAGCCGCCGGTATCTGCAGCACCGTGGCGAGCCTGGCGTCCGTAGTGTCCTATCCCGTCCTGCTCTGGCTCGGCCTGCCGCCGCTGTCCGCAAACGTGACCAACACCGTCTCACTCCTGTTCACCGGGGTGGGCGCGGCGGTCGGCTCACGCCCGGAACTGGCCGGCCAGGGGGGCCGGATCAGGCGGCTGGGCCTGGTCACCGCGCTGGGCGGCGCGGCCGGGGCCGCGTTGCTGCTGCTCACCCCGGCCCGGACTTTCGAGGCCGCAGCGCCGATCCTGATCGGGGCGGCGTCCGTGCTGCTGCTGCTCCAGCCGGTCCGTGAGGAAAGCGCGCAGTCCGACCGGGAACGCAACCCGTTCCTGATCGCCGCGCTGTTTTGCGTGGCGGTCTACGTCGGCTACTTCGGCGCGGCCGGCGGCATCCTGCTGCTGGTCGTGCTGACCGCGATGGTCACTGAGCCGCTGGCCCGGACGAACGCGCTGAAGAACGTGGTCTCCGGGCTGGCCAACGCGGTCGCGGCGGTGGCGTTCGCGCTGTTCGGGCCGGTCCGCTGGGTCGCGGTCCTGCCGCTGGCCGCAGGCTTCCTGATCGGCGGCCGGATCGGCCCGATCCTGGTCCGCTACATACCGGCCCGGGTGCTGCGGGTGGTGATCGGGCTGGCCGGCGTGGCGCTGGCCGTCAAACTCGGCCTCAGCGCGTACGACTGAAGGCCGTAATTCGCCGCAACGAAAACCACCCGTGGCTTAGCCCTCGCCTGGGCCGGGGGCGCCGCGATGGTTTTCGTTGCGGCGATTTTGGCGCTTTTACTCCGGCGCGAGCCAGAGCACGGCGAGCGGCGGCAGGGTCAGCACGACCGACGCGGGCTGTCCGTGCCACGGCTCCGGGACCGCCTCGATCACGCCCAGGTTGCCCACCCCGCTGCCGCCGTAGTCGCCGGCGTCGGTGTTGACCAGTTCCCGCCAGCGCCCGGCGTGCGGCAGCCCGAGCCGGTACTGGGTGTGCGGGCCGCCGGAGAAGTTCGCCACGCACGCGATCACCTGCGGGCGGCCGGCCTCAGCCGGATCGTCCTGCGGGCCAGGGCCGGCCAGGCGCAGGAAGGAGATCACGTTCCCGGCCGCGTCGTTCGCGTCGATCCAGCTGAACCCGGCCGGTGAGCTGTCCTCGGCCCACATGGCCGGGGAGGCCCGGTAGGCGCGGTTCAGGTCGCCGACCAGCTGGCGGACGCCAGCGTGGCCCGGGTAGTCGAGCATCCACCAGTCCAGGCCGCGCTCGGCCGACCACTCGTTGCCCTGGCCGAACTCCGAGCCCATGAACAGCAGCTGCTTGCCCGGGTGCGCCCACATGTAGGCGAGCATGGCGCGCAGGCCGGCGAAGCGGTTCCACTCGTCGCCGGGCATCTTGCCGAGCAGCGAACCCTTGCCGTGCACGACCTCGTCGTGGGACAGGGGCAGCACGAAGTTCTCACTGAACGCGTACATCAGCGAGAAGGTGATCTCGTTGTGGTGGAACTGCCGGTACACCGGGTCCAGCGACATGTAGCTGAGCGTGTCGTGCATCCAGCCCAGGTTCCACTTGAAGCCGAAGCCCAGGCCGCCCAGGTGCACCGGCCGGGTCACGCCTGGCCAGGCGGTGGACTCCTCGGCGATCATCATGACGCCGGGGACCCGCCGGTAGCAGGTCGCGTTGACCTCCTGCAGGAAGGCCACCGCGTCGGTGTTCTCCCGGCCACCCTGGGCGTTCGGGGTCCACTCCCCGGCCTTCCGGGAGTAGTCCAGGTAGAGCATGGACGCTACCGCGTCCACCCGGAGCCCGTCGGTGTGGAACTCCTCCAGCCAGTACAGGGCGTTGGAGACCAGGAAGTTGCGGACCTCGTTCCGGCCGTAGTTGAAGATGAGCGTGCCCCAGTCGGGCTGCTCCCCGCGCTGGGGGTCGGGATTCTCGTACAGCGGGGTGCCGTCGAACCGGGCCAGCGCCCATTCGTCGCGCGGGAAGTGCGCGGGCACCCAGTCGAGGATCACGCCGATCCCGGCCTGGTGCAGCCGGTCCACCAGGTAGCGGAACTCGTCCGGGCTGCCGAACCGGGCCGTGGGCGCGAAGTAGGAGGTGACCTGGTAGCCCCAGGACCCGCCGAACGGGTGCTCGGCCACCGGCAGGAACTCCACGTGGGTGAAGCCCAGGCCCGCGACGTAGTCGGTCAGCTCGTCGGCGAGCTGGAGGTAGGTCAGGCCCGGCCGCCACGACCCCAGGTGCACCTCGTACACGCTGACCGGCTCGCGGACCTGCTGGCTTCGCTCGCGGGCGGCCAGCCACTCGGCGTCGCCCCACTCGTACCGGGAGGTGTAGATGACCGACGCGGTCGCGGGCGGCCGCTCGGCCAGGTTGGCCATGGGGTCGGCCTTGCGCCGCCACTGCCCGTCCGGCCCGGCGACGTCGAACTTGTAGTGAGTCCCGTCGCCCACGTCGGGCACGAACAGTTCCCAGACCCCGGCGCCACCCAGGGACCGCATCGGGTGCCCGCGGCCGTCCCAGTGGTTGAAGTCACCGATGACCCGGACGCCGTGGGCATTGGGGGCCCAGACGGCGAAGGCCGTCCCGGTCACGTCGCCGTACTGCTTCACGTGCGCGCCGAGGACCTCCCAGAGGTTCTCGTGCCGCCCTTCGCCGATCAGGTGCAGGTCCATCTCGCCCAGGGTGGGCAGGAACCGGTACGGGTCGTCGGCGATGATCTCGGGCAGGCTGCCGCCCTTGCCGTCGTCGTAGCTGACCGCGACCCGGTAGTCGGGCGTCTGGCCTCCCGGAAGCGTGGCGGTGAACACGCCTTCGTGCAGGTGCTCGGCCGGGAAGCGCTGCCCGTCGGGCAGGACCACCGTCACCGACTTGGCCAGTGGCCGCAGGACCCGCACCACCACCCCGTCCGGCCCGGGATGGGCGCCGAGGATGGAGTGCGGATCGTGGTGGGTTCCCGCGACGACGCGGTCGATCTCACCCAGGCTGATCCCAGCCTGGTTCTGCTGGCTGACCATGCTCATGCCTTATCTCCCCGCCCGCGTGCGGGACGTCTTGAACTGGGTCATGAATCGGCGATCGAGCCCAGCGGGATGGACAGCCAGCCAGGGCGGTTCCTGGCCTCGTACATCACCTCGTAGACCGCCTTATCCAGGACGAGGGCCCGCAGCAGGATGGCGTGCGTGCCCGGGTCGATCCCCCCGGCTGCCGCGTACCCGGAACAGAACGCGTCCTGGTTACGGCGGACCCACTCTAGGGCCGCGTCGTGCAGCTTGTCCCCGTCGGGGTGGGGCAGCAACTGGTGCCGGGCCGCGTAGTCGAACGAGCGCAGCATCCCGGCCACGTCACGCAGCGCGGTGGACAGGGAGCGGCGCTGGGCCAGCGGGGTGGCGGGCTCGCCCTCGAAGTCGAGCAGCACCCAGCCCGTCTGGGTCCGCATCACCTGGCCCAGGTGGTAGTCGCCGTGCACCCGCTGGACGCTCAGCGAGGTGTCCAGCTTGGCCAGGTCGGCGAAGGCGGACCCGAGCAGGTCGGCGTGGCGGCCCAGTTCCGGCACGGTGGCCAGGGCCACGTCGAGCCGGACGAACATCTCGTCGGCCAGCGCGCTGATGGCCTCCGGCGGCAGTTCCTCGGTGCCGAACGCCCGGGCCAGGTCCCGGTGCACCTCGGCGGTGGCCTCACCGAGCCGGTAGGCCTCGCCGGCGAAGTCACCGCCCGCGTCGGCCGCGTCGATCCGGCCCTCGGCCGCGTACAGATCCCGGACGCTGGTCGCGGCGAGCGACCAGCCGTCCGAGGCGGCGCGCAGGTAGCGGGACAAGATGCCCAGGATGACCGGGGCCCCGTCCAGCCGGGTCTCGATCCAGCCCAGCGGCTCGGCCACGTGGGGGGAGCCGCGCATGGCCAGCGCCCGGGGCACCTCCAGGTCCGGGTTGGGGCCCGGGGAGGGCCGGCGGAACACCTTGAGGATGCTGGTCTCGCCGAACATCAGGCTGGTGTTGCTCTGCTCGCCGGTCAGCACCAGGCTGTCCAGGCTGGTGTCGATGTCGGCGCCCGGCTCGTGCGCGAAGCACAGCGGGCCCGCGCGGCCGCCCTCGGCGATGGCCTGGAGCAGCAGCCGGGTCAGGTCCGGGTCGTGCAGCGCGTCGTAGGCGAGCCGCCCGTCGTCGGCCACCCCGACCAGCACATGCTGCAGGTGGTTCGGCAGTTCCTCGCGCAGCCCGAGGAAGAGCTGGTAGGAGTCCACCGTGCTGCCCTGGGCCAGGGTGCTGCCGCCCAGCGTGCCGGTGCTCTCGATGTCTGTTCGCTGGATGCCCGTGCTCTGGGTGACGGTCACGATGAGTTGGTGCAGCCCTGGGTCGCCGCCGACCAGTTCGGTGTCGGTCATGATGGCCAGGTCGAGGATCCTGGCGCCCTTGCCAGCGAACCAGCGCTGACTCGGCATCCACTCCGCCAGCGTTTCCTCAAATGTCATATTTCCGGTCTACCCCGTCCCCAGGGATCATGCAGCATCACGGCGATCATCATCTCGGCGGATTCCCGGCCGAAAGCGGGCGGGTCCGGCGCGGGTTAGCTCCCGGGTCACGGGGTACTCCCACGCCGTCACCGTGAGTGCTCATCCCGCGGCTCGGGAAGCTGGAACCAGTAGAAACCGTGCCCCGGCAGGGTAAGCAGATAGCTCAGGTCCCCGATCGGGGGGAACGTGACGCCCCCCATGCACTCGACCGGCGTCACGCCCTTGAACCGTCTCAGGTCCAGCTCCACCGGCTGCGGGAAGCGGGAAAGATTATTGACGCACAGTATACGATCCGCGCTGTCCACCCCTTCCTGGCGGTCTCCCTCCGGGTGCTCGCGGACGAACGCGAGCACGCTCGGGTTGGAGGAGCTGAGCTCCTCGTAGCCGCCCAGGCCGAAGACCGCGTGGCGCTTGCGGATCTCGATCATCCGCTTGGTCCAGTGCAGGAACGAGCCCTGGTTCTTCTGCTGGGCCTCCACGTTCAGCGCCTGGTAGCCGTAGATCGGGTCCATCAGCATCGGCAGGTAGAGCCGTCCGGGGTCGCAGGTGGAGAAGCCGGCGTTGCGGTCCGGGGTCCACTGCATCGGGGTGCGGACACCGTCCCGGTCGCCGAGCCAGATGTTGTCGCCCATGCCGATCTCGTCGCCGTAGTAGAGCACCGGCGAGCCGGGCAGGGACAGCAGCAGCGCGGTGAACAGCTCCAGCTGGTTGCGGTCGTTCTCGAGCAGCGGGGCCAGCCGCCGCCGGATCCCGATGTTCGCCTTCATCCGCGGGTCCTTGGCGTACTCCGCGTACATGTAGTCGCGCTCGTCGTCGGTGACCATCTCGAGCGTCAGCTCGTCGTGGTTGCGCAGGAAGATCCCCCACTGGCAGCGGGAGGGGATCGGCGGGGTCTGGGCCATGATCTCCGAGATCGGGTAGCGCTGCTCGCGCCGGACCGCCATGAAGATGCGCGGCATCAGCGGGAAGTGGAACGCCATGTGGCACTCGTCCCCGCCGCTCTCCGCGTCCCCGAAGTACTCCACCACGTCCGCGGGCCACTGGTTCGCCTCGGCCAGCAGGACCCGGTCCGGGTACAGCCGGTCCACCTCGCCCCGGACCCGCTTCAGGTACTCGTGGGTTTCCTTGAGGTTCTCGCAGTTGGTGCCCTCCCGCTCGTACAGGTAGGGGACGGCGTCCAGCCGGAACCCGTCGATCCCGAGGTCGAGCCAGAACCGCAGGACCTCCAGCATGGCGTCCTGAACCTTCGGGTTCTCGTAGTTCAGGTCCGGCTGGTGGGCGAAGAAACGGTGCCAGTAGTACTGGCCGCGCACCGTGTCATAGGTCCAGTTCGAGTGCTCGGTGTTGACGAAGATGACCCGCGCCTCCGGGAATCGGTCGTCGGTGTCCGACCAGACATAGAAATCCCCGAACGGCCCTTCCGGGTCGGTGCGCGACGCCTGGAACCACGGGTGCGCGTCGCTGGTGTGATTCATCACCAGGTCGGCGACGACGCGCATACCGCGTTCGTGGGCGCTGTCCACGAGTTCGACAAAGTCCCCGATATTGCCGAAATCCGGCAAAACGGAAGTGAAGTCGGAGATGTCGTATCCGCCGTCGCGCAGCGGTGAGGCATAGATGGGCAGCAGCCAGATGCAGTCCACGCCCAGCCACTGCAGATAGTCCAGCCGTGAGGTCAGGCCGCGCAGGTCCCCGGTGCCATCACCGTTGGAGTCGTGGAACCCGCGGATCAGGACTTCGTAGAACACCGCCCGCTTGTACCACTGCGGGTCACGGGGGCGATCGAACGAGAACGAGTCGGGGATCGGCTCGCCGGGAGGCGTGGCGAAGCTGGGCAGGTGCTCTGGGAGGGGGAGGCCGGGAGAGTCGGGGCGGCCCGGACCGGGCTCTGTAACCACTGAGGGCTCCTGCTGGGTGTCTCGGGCTCTTCCAGGCTCAGGCTGACGGGGAGGTCTTCACCTGGAAGATGTGAGCTGGTTCGTACCCGGGGTCGAGGCGCACGTAATTGGCCCGTCCCCACCGGTACGACTGACCAGAAAGCTCGTCGTTAACCACAAAGTCGGCGTTGCTCTCCAGGCCAAGCGCGGGCAGGTCAAGCCAGACGGTCGCCTCCCGGGGCTGATGCGGGTCCAGGTTCACGATAACCAGGACCGTGTCCTCCTCCTGCGGATCGCGCTTGGAGAAGCAGAGCAGCTCCGGCTGGTCAACGTGATGGAAGCGTAGGTTACGCAACCAGTGCAACGCGGGATGTGCTTTTCGAATCGCGTTGAGCCGGGCGATATACGGCGCTATGCCGGTGGGGCCCTGCTGCGCCTGCTCCCAGTCCCGCGGGCGGAACTGGTACTTCTCCGAGTCGAGGTATTCCTCACTTCCCGGCCGGACGGGGGTTCCTTCACACAGCTCGTACCCGGAGTAGATGCCCCACGTCGGCGACAGCATCGAGGCCAGCACGGCACGGATCTTGAACGCAGGGGGCCCGCCGTGCTGCAGGTACTCATGCAGGATGTCCGGCGTGTTGGCGAAGAAGTTCGGCCGCATGTACGCCGCGGCGGGCCCAGACAGCTCACGTAGGTAATCGCTGAGCTCGGCCGCACTGTTACGCCAGGTGAAGTAGGTGTACGACTGGTGGAAGCCAATTTCGGCCAGCGCGCGCATCATGGCCGGCCGGGTGAACGCCTCTGCGAGGAACAGCACGTCAGGGTCGGTCCGGGCGATCTCGGCCAGAAGCCGCTCCCAGAAGGCCAGCGGCTTGGTGTGCGGGTTGTCCACCCGGAAGATCCGCACCCCGTGCGCCATCCACTGCCGGACGATCCGGAGCACCTCGGCGTAGATGCCGGCCGGGTCGTGATCGAAGTTCAGCGGGTAGATGTCCTGGTACTTCTTGGGCGGGTTCTCCGCGTACGCGATCCGGCCGTCGGCCCGCTTGGTGAACCAGTCCGGGTGCTCGGTCACCCAGGGATGGTCCGGGGAGGTCTGCAGGGCCAGGTCGAGGGCGACCTCCATGCCCAGCTCCCGGGTGCGCCCGACGAACGCGTCGAAGTCCGCGAACGTGCCCAGATCGGGATGGATCGCGTCGTGGCCGCCTTCGGGGGCGCCGATGGCCCAGGGTGAGCCCGGATCGCCCGGGGCGGCCTGCAGCACGTTGTTGGCGCCCTTGCGGGCCGTGGTCCCGATCGGGTGGACGGGCGGCAGGTAGACCACGTCGAAACCCATGTCCGCGACCCCGTCCAGGCGCCGGGCGGCCGTGCGGAACGTGCCGCTGCGCGGCTCCCGGTAGCCCATCGGGTCGATCTCGACGCCCTCCGAGCGCGGGAAGAACTCGTACCACGCGCCGTACAGCGCGCGCTGCCGGTCCACGATCACCGGGTACCGGGCCGACCGGCTGACCAGGTCGCGCAGGGGGTACTGGGCCAGGATGGCCTGGACGTCGGGGGCCGAGGCGGCGCTGAGCCGGTCCCACGGCGGCAGCGCACGGTCACGGAGCTGGGCCGCGACCTGGCGCAGCGTGGCCCGGGCCGCCCGGGCGGCCTGCGCCGCGTGCGCGGCGTTGGCCCAGCGCTGCCCGGCGCGGGCCGCGCTGGCGGCCGCCGTCACGGTGCTCACCGTCACGGTGTTCGCTGTCACGGGCTCACCTGAGCGCGGGCGGGACTGGCCGTGAGGGCGGATCTGGCCTGGGCGACCGGGTCGGTCGGGGCGGGGCTGGGCTGGGCGAACGGGCCGGTCGGGGCGGGGCTGGGCTGGGCGAACGGGCTGGTCTGGTCTGGGCTGGGCTGGGCGAACGGGCTGGTCTGGTCTGGGCTGGGCTGAGCGAACGGGTCGGTCTGGGCGGGGCTGGACTGGGCGGGGCTGGCCTCGGCGGACCGGGCCCGCCAGGCCGTGCCGTCGCCGCGCACTCCCCGGGCCGCCCGCTCGAACAGCAGCGCCCCCTCGGTCAGCATGAGTTCGGTCTCCAGGCCCAGCGGCACCTTGATCGCGGCGTCGTGGCGCCAGTGCGCGATGGGATCTCCCCACGCCTCGACCTGGAAAGTCCAGAGCCCCTGGGCGGTGACGGTCACGTCCGCGCCGAGGCGGTCGGTGCCGGGCGCCAGCTCGTGCATGTAGACCAGCGGGGGTCGCTGGCCGTCGGGCCCGCGCAGCACCACGCCGGCGCCGAGCGTCTCGTGCCCTTCCCGGAACACGGTGGCACTGACCGGGAAGGTTTCTCCGGTTACCGCCTTAGCGGGGCGGCGCCCGCACTCCAGGACGGGCTCGACGTCCAGGATGGGGATACGTCCTATCACCCCTTGAAGCTACCCAGTCTGGCCGGCTGTGCGCGAGGGGGGCGGCCCGGTATTGACCGTGTGTACCCGGGCTCTTCAGTACCGCGTCCGGGCGGCTCCGGCGGCCGGCGCCTTCAGCTGCCCGTCCAGCCGCCCGTCGCGGGCGCTCTGGGCCGGCCGAGCAGCCGTTTTCGGCCACGATCGCCGATGAGGGTAGGCGGAGAAGGGCTGCTTACCCTCGGTGTCCCGGTAGAGTCCGGTGTGCCTGCCCCGGTACCCCCTCGGGCAGGCCATGCTGCCTCTGGTGATGTTTTCGTCAGCACACTGGGGCAGGAACATGTCCCTCACAAGATCACATTAGGCTAGTGACCTGCGGTTTTCGTAGTCAGCTAGCGTCCGATGCTGACAAGGACTCTGCCGTGAGAGCCATCCGCCGCTTTACCGTCCGTGCCGCGCTGCCGGAGTCCCTCGCCCCGCTGCGCGACCTCACGCTGAACCTCCGCTGGTCCTGGCACGCCGAGACCCGCGACCTCTTCGCGGCGATCGATCCGGTCGGCTGGGAGGCGTCCGGGCACGACCCGGTCGCGCTGCTCGGCGAGGTGCCGCCGGCCCAGCTCGAGAGCCTGGGCCACGATCAGGCGTTCCTGCGGCGGCTCGACGACGCCGCCCGTGACCTGGACCAGTACCTGTCCGGGCCGCGGTGGTATCAGCGGCACGCGGATGGCGGGACGGCCGGCTCGGCTGGGAGCCCGTCCGGGCCGCCCGCCGCGATCGCCTACTTCTCCCCGGAGTACGGGATCACCCAGGCGCTGCCCCAGTACTCCGGCGGCCTCGGCATCCTGGCCGGTGATCATCTCAAGGCCGGCAGCGACCTGGGGGTGCCGCTCATCGGGGTGGGCCTGCTGTACCGGCACGGGTACTTCACCCAGTCCCTGTCGCCCGAGGGCTGGCAGACGGAGCGTTACCCGGCCAGCGACCCGAACGGGATGCCGCTCACCCTGCTCCGCGCTCCCGACGGGACCGCCGTGCGGGTCAGCGTCGCCCTGGCCGAGGGCAAGCTGCTGACCGCGCAGATCTGGGTGGCCCAGGTCGGCCGGGTACCGCTGCTGTTGCTCGACTCCTACGTGGAAGAAAACGAGCCCGCACTGCGCGAGGTCACCGACCGGCTCTACGGCGGCGGCGGCGATCACCGGCTGCGGCAGGAACTGCTTCTGGGCGTGGGCGGAGTCCGCGCGGTCCGGGCGTTCTGCGCGCTCACCCGGCACGCTGAGCCGGAGGTCTTCCACACCAACGAGGGCCACGCCGGCTTCCTCGGCGTGGAGCGCATCCGGGAGTACGCCGAGCAGGGCCTCACCTTCGAGGAGGCCATCGAGCTGTGCCGGGCCGGCACGGTGTTCACCACGCACACGCCGGTGCCGGCCGG
Source organism: uncultured Actinomycetes bacterium (assembly GCA_963844695.1). Taxonomy (GTDB): domain Bacteria; phylum Actinomycetota; class Actinomycetes; order Streptosporangiales; family Streptosporangiaceae; genus RYN-230. The sequence continues at coordinate 23,718 of CAWJPL010000036.1, read as the reverse complement.
GATCGACCGGTTCAGCCGCGACCTGGTAGAGCGGCACTTCAGCGGGGCGGCCGCCGACCCGGCGCTGCCTGCTGACCGGGTGCTGGCCCTGGGCGCGGAGACCTTCCCCGGCGGCGACCCGTCGGTGTTCAACATGGCCGTGATGGGGATGCGGCTGGCCCAGCGGGTCAACGGCGTCAGCCGGCTGCACGGCGAGGTCAGCCGGGAGATGTTCGCCGGCCTGTGGCCCGGGTTCGACACCGCCCAGGTGCCGATCGGCTCGGTGACCAACGGGGTGCACGCCCCCACCTGGGTCGCCCAGGAAGTCCTGGACCTGGCCAGTGCCACGCCGGAGGACTCCGCCGTGGCCCAGCAGCTGCCCGAGGACGGGCACGCCTGGGAGCGCGTCGCGCACACCGCCCCGGCCCGGCTCTGGGAGATCCGCGGGGCGCTGCGTGGCCGGCTGGTCGCGCAGGCCCGGGAGCGGCTGCGGGCGTCCTGGCGGCAGCGCGGCGCCAGCGAGGCGGAGCTGGGCTGGACCGATGGGGTACTCGACGAGAACGTGCTGACGATCGGGTTCGCCCGCCGGGTGCCGTCCTACAAGCGGCTCACGCTGATCCTGCACGACCCGGCCCGGCTGACCGAGCTGATGCTCGACCCGGAGCGGCCAGTGCAGTTCATCATCGCGGGCAAGGCCCACCCGGCCGACGACGGCGGCAAGCGGCTGATCCAGCAGATGGTCCAGTTCGCCGACGACCCGGCGGTGCGGCACCGCATCGTGTTCCTGCCCGACTACGACATGGCCATGGCCCGCGCCCTGGTTCAGGGCTGCGACGTGTGGCTGAACAACCCGCTGCGGCCGCTGGAGGCGTCCGGTACCTCCGGGATGAAGTCCGCGCTGAACGGCGGGCTCAACCTGTCCATCCGGGACGGCTGGTGGGACGAGTGGTACGACGGCGCCGACGGCTGGGCGATCCCGTCCGCGGACGGCGTGGAGGACCCGGAGCGGCGCGACGAGCTCGAGTCCCACGCGCTCTATGACCTGCTCGGCCTGACCGTGGCGCCGCGGTTCTACGACACCGGCCCGGACGGGCTGCCCCGCCGCTGGCTGGAGATGGTCGGGCACACGCTGCGCGCCCTGGGCCCTCGCGTCCAGGCCTCCCGGATGGTCCGCCAGTACGTGGAGGAGCTGTACATCCCGGCCGCCCAGGCCTCCCGCGCGCTCAGCGAGGGTGTGGTGGCCAGCGACAGCGCGGCGCCGGCCAGCGCGGTGCCGGCTGGCACGGCGCCGGCCGGCACGGGCCGGCAAGAGCCGTTCGCGGCCGCCCGTGAGCTGGCCGCCTGGAAGCGCCGGGTCACCCGGGCCTGGGGCGGGGTCCGCATCGAGCATGTCGAGGGCGAGGACGGCGACCAGGGGCCCGGCGGCAGCCTGGTGGTGCGGGCCACGGTCGCCCTGGGCGGGCTGTCGCCCGACGACGTGAGCGTCGAGGTCGTCTACGGCCGGGTGGGAGACGCGGACGAGATCGTCAACCCGGCGGTGAGCTCGCTGACCATCGAGGATGGGCCCGAGGACGGCGTGGCGCGGTTCGTGGGCAAGGCTGAACTGGGCCGCCCCGGGCCGTTCGGGTACACGCTCCGGGTCGTGCCCCGGCATCGCCTGCTGGCCAACGCCGCGGAGATGGGCCTCGTCACCCTGCCGGAGGCGCCCGCCGGGCTGACCACGGGCGACCTGCGCTGACCAGCCGCGGCCCCCGCTAACCCACCGGCTATCGCGCTGGCCACGGGCGACCCCCGCTGGCCACGGGCGACCCCGCCGGTCATGGGCGGCCTGCCCAGCCTGGCGGGCGGCCCAGCCTGGCGGCCTGCCCAGGCCTGGCGGGCGGCCTGTGCTGGCCCCGCGCGGCCCCCGCTGACCGGCCGGTCGGCCCGCTGGCTACGGCGGCCTGCCCTGGCCCGCGGGCAATCTGGGCTTGAGACGGAGTCACGGGCGCCGGGCCGTAAGCGGAAAATCCGGACGAAAACCCTGTTCAGGGCCCCGGCGGACGGCCGGGCGGCCGTACGGCGCCCGCGGCCCGCGGCAAAAAATCGCGGAAAGTGGTCGTCGTATCACGTTCCGCACGTAAACCGCTGTGCGTGGCACAGCGTCTACTTTAGGCAACACGCTCGCGGATGCGCCGTGCGCCGCTTCCGCAGCGGCTGCCGACAACAGGTTCAGGCGCGCCAGAGGGAAGCCCGGGGGGGCCATGAGTACCAGGTACACGTTATGCGAACCGTATGACGCCCTCGTGTCACTTTCCGTCACCGAAGTCATGCCCACGCGTGAAAGGACACCGCCGTCATGAAGCAAGACAACCGCACCGAGGACAGGCTCCTGACGCCGTCAGAGGTGGCCGCGTTGTTCCGGGTTGACCCGAAGACCGTGACCCGGTGGGCGCAGCAGGGCAAGCTGCGGTCCATCCGGACGCTGGGCGGCCACCGCCGGTACAGCGAGTCGGAGATCCAGGCCTTTCTGGAGGACTCACAGGGGGTGCCCCGGCCGCGGTCGGCCGAAGACTGACGCAGGAGTACCCTCCACCTGGGCCCTGGGCGGGCAGCCGTGCCTGCCTGAGCGAGAACGCGGCCCGGCAGGAGGTGCCTTGTGGGGGAGTTCGTACGGGTCGAGATCGACCAGGCCATCGCCACGATCCGGCTCGACCGGCCGCCCATGAACGCGCTGAACGCCCAGGTCCAGGACGAGATCGCGGCGGCCGCCGCCGAGGTGTCCGCCGAGAGCAGTGTCCGCGCCGTGGTGCTCTACGGCGGCCCGAAGGTCTTCGCCGCGGGCGCGGACATCAAGGAGATGGCGGACGCCAGCTACGGCCGGATGGCCGCGGACTCGCGGCGGCTGCAGGCCAGCTTCACCGCGGTGGCCAAGATCCCCAAGCCGGTCGTGGCCGCGGTGACCGGGTACGCGCTCGGCGGCGGCCTCGAACTGGCGCTGTGCGCGGACTTCCGGGTGGCCGGCCAGAGCGCCCAGGTGGGCCAGCCAGAGATCCTGCTCGGGGTTATCCCCGGTGCGGGCGGGACCCAGCGGCTGCCCCGGCTGGTCGGCCCGGCCCGGGCCAAGGACATCGTGTTCACCGGGCGTTTTGTGGCCGCGGCCGAGGCCCTGGACATCGGCCTGGTGGACCGGGTGGTACCGGACGCGGAGGTCTACGACGTGGCCCGGGCCCTGGTGGCCCGGTACGCCACCGGGCCCGCGCTCGCCCTGCGCGCCGCCAAGCAGGCCATCGACGACGGCCTGGAGACCGACCTGGACACCGGGCTGGAGATAGAGCGGCTGCAGTTCGCCGGGTTGTTCGCCACCGAGGACCAGCGCACCGGAATGCGCAGCTTCGTCGAGAACGGGCCTGGCAAAGCCACCTTCGCGGGCCGGTGACAATTGACGTAGCGGGCGGGCCTGCCGTCCGCGAGCCCGCCGCCGAGGGAGCAGCCAAGCATGACGCAGCCGGACGAGAGTCCCGACCTTGAGCTGGTGACCGCCGCGCTGCGGGCCGACAGCGCCGACGCGGCCATCTACGCCCGGGTGCTCACCGAGTCCCTGGGCGAGTCGCTGCCGCCGGGCACCGTGACCATCGAGCGGGACCGGTCCATGTCGGACCGGATGAAGGGGCGCCCCGGCACGGTGACGAGCATCACCGTCCGGCTCGGGGACCGGGTCATGTCGCTGGCCGTGCGGGGCGGGCAGCCCAGCGCGGAAATCTGCCGCGAGGTGCGCGGCGTGGTGCTGTCCCGCCAGCCGGTGGCGGTACAGGAATGGGCCGCGGAGCTGGCCCGGGCCCTGGTCGGCTACGCGGAACAGAACGCCAGGACGGCGGAGGCCCTGCGCCGGCTGGTCACCGGCGGCTGACGGGGGCGTGGTGTCCCGCCGGGCTGGTTACCATGCAGGCAGGAACGCTCCCACCTGCGTTCTGTTCGGTCTGGACCGGGTAGCCCGAGGGTAGTTCGTAGGCTGGGGGGGCGATGACACCAGCAGAGCACACGCCAGGGCGGCTCGGCCCCTACCGGTTGCTCGACCGGATCGGCGAGGGTGGCATGGGCGTGGTCTACCTCGCGCGTGACCCCGAGCAGCGGTCGGTCGCGGTGAAGATCCTGCGCCCGGCGGTGGCCGGCGACCCGAACGCGCGGCGGCGGCTGGCCCGCGAAGTCGAGACCATGCGCCGGGTCCGCAGCCCGTTCGTGGCCGAGGTGCTCGACACCGACGTGACCAGCGAGACGCCCTACATCGTGACCCGGTACGTGCCCGGCCGCACGCTGGACGAGGTGGTCACGCAGGAGGGCCCGCTGAGCGGGGCCCGGCTGATCCGGCTGGCCGCCGGGCTCGCGGACGCCCTGGCCGCGATCCACGCGGCGGGCGTGGTGCACCGCGACCTCAAGCCGGGCAACGTGATGCTGATGAACGGCGACCCGGTCGTGATCGACTTCGGCATCGCCCAGGCCCTCGACTCGACCCGGCTCACCATGACCGGCATGTTCATGGGCACCCCCGGCTACCTGTCGCCGGAGGTAATCGAGGGCCAGAGCAGCACCTCGTTCTCGGACGTCCACGCCTGGGGGGCCACCGTGGCCTTCGCCGCCACCGGGCGCCCGCCGTTCGGCACCGGATCCTACGAGACGATCTTCTACCGGATCATGAACGGCAAGCCGGACCTGAGCGGGGTGGCCGCGCCGATGGCGGAACTGCTGGCCGCCGCGCTGCGCCGGGACCCGGCCCAGCGGCCCGCCGCCATCCAGCTGCGCAGCCGGGCGGCGGCGCTGGACCCAGCCGGCCTGCTGCCCGCCGTGGTGTCCGCGGGTGGCCTGCCGGGGATGGGCGTCCCGGGGACGCGGGCCGGGGGTGCCCCGCTGCGGCCCACGGCCCTGGACGGGTTCGGCGGGTTCGGCGGCTCCGGCGAGCCGGGCGGGATCATGACCTCCGGCCGGGCCCAGGGAGCCACCACGTACCCGAAGCCCGGGACCCAGCCGATCGCGGCCAGGCCGGTCTCAGGCCGGTCCAGCCAGTCCAGTAGCCGGTCCGGTCCAGGCCGGTCCAGTCCGCGCCGACGACTTCGCGGACATCCTGCCCCCGGTGGCCTATCCGCCGGGCCAGCCAGGCGGCCGCCGGGGCGGGTATCCCGGCCCGGACGACAGTTTCGGTGGCCGCTCCGGCCTCGCCGGACGGGCCGGCGGCAACGGGCAGGCCAACTGGCCCGGGGAGGACCGGGCTCGGGCTGACCGCGACGACGCGGACCGCTGGACGCCGCCCCGCAGGCAGCCGATCCTGGTCCTGGCCACATTGGTGATCGCGGTATGCCTCGCGGTCATCCTGCCGGTGGCCGGCACCCTGATCGCGCTGGCCCTGCTGGTGCTGCTGCGGGCCGGCGATCTGGCCCACCGGGGCTCGGATCAGCGGGGTCCCGTCATGACCGCCGCCGCGTTCCCCTTCTTCGTGGTCCGGTCGCTGATCTCCACGGTGGTTATCGCGCCGCTGGCGCTCATCGTGGGCGCGGCCGTCGCCGGGCTCACCTTCGTGGGCATGCCAGCCAGCCCCGGCCTGCACGCGCTGTCGTACGGGGCGGGGGCGCTGGTGGCGTTCTTCGCCTACGGCCCGGGATCGGGCAAGGCCCGCCGCCAGCTCAACCGGGTCTGTGCCGCGGCGGTGCGCAGCCCGGGCGTGCAGGCCGTGGCCTTGTTCGGGATGTGCGCGCTCGCGCTCGCGGCGGTCGGTACCGCCGTGACCGCGGCGGCCGCCTTCTGGCCGCTGGGCACGCCGACCAGCACGCTGGTGCACCTGCCCGCATTTCCGGGCCTGTTCGGCCACCTGCGCCCCCGGCGCCTGCCGTTCTGGTTCTGAGCGTCCCCGGTTCTGGTTCTGAGCGGTCCCCGGTCCCGGGCACCGCTCACCCCGCCGCTGCGCGTGAGTAAGGACCTGGGGATCTGGTTAGCTGGCGCGTCGCTCAGGCAGGCCGCTCCCCGCCGGGACGCGCCCTGACCCCGCGGGAACCGGAGGGCCCGTCGACCGGTCCGGGGCGGACCGGGGCGGTGGTGGTTGTGGCTGCGGCAGCTTCTCACCGGCCGGTGGCAGGGGCCGGACGAGGCCGAGGGAGACCACCTCGTTGGCCAGCCTGACCCGCCGGTTGGTGCCCTCGGGGATGCGGAACTTCTGGTAGAGGCGGAGGAGATGCTGCTTGACCGCCGCCTCCGTCACCACCAGGTCAGCGGCGATCTCACGGGCGGTGGCCGGGGCCACGAACGCCTCGTCGGACAAGGCCGGCTGGCACAGCGACGTGAGCACGTCGAGTTCGCGCCTGGTCAGTTCGGGGCTCGGGGAGCGCCGCAGTTCGACCTCCGTGGACAGGTCCTCAGCGGGGATGCCGCCGACCCGGCACCGGGCGTTCCCGAACGTCAGCACGTCCCCGTCGTCCAGGACGCGCCGGGCCACCAGCCTCCCGTTGACCCGGGTACCGTTACGCGATAACCCCAGGTCGGTGACGTAGGCGTACGGCCCGCGACGGACGATCTCGGCGTGCAGGCGGGAGACGCTCGGATCGCTGAGCCGGATGTCTACCCCACCGCCGCGCCCGATTGTCGTCACAGCCTCGCCCAGCGGTATCACCTCGCCGCTGTCCTCGATGCGTATGTAGGGCCCTTCCACGACCGTTCCTCCCGCTTGTCCGAGCAGTCACGGATCTCTCTCCGTGCAGTTACCCTTCCCGGGCGTAGTCGTACCCCGTTTTCCTTATGTGGTTTGGCTTCTCGCCACCCCGGGTGACCGGCTGTTGCTCATTTGCCGGTCGGTGCAGGGAACCGGCGGCTCCCGGAAGTACACTGCCGAGCGAGTCTTTGGGAGGAAGAAGAAATGGCGGACAAGCCGTCCAAGGGCCTGGCGGACGTCGTCGCCGCGTCCACCGCATTGAGCGATATCGATGGGCAGGCCGGGCGGCTGTTCTACCGTGGCTACGACATTCATCAGCTCGCCGGGGCATCGACTTTCGAGGAGATCGCCTACCTGCTGCAGCGCGGGTCGGCGCCAGATGCGGGCGAGCTGGGTGGCTACCGCGCCGAGCTGGTCGCCGGGCGGCCTCTGGGCAAGCTGGTCAGCTCCATGCTGCCGCAGATCGCGGCCAGCCAGGGCCCGATGGAGGCGATGCGCAGCCTCGTCTCCCTGGCCAGTGCGGACGACCCGGATGAGAGTTCCAACGCGGCGGCGGCGAACGAGCGGAAGGCGGCCCGGCTCACCGCGCAGCAGCCCATCCTGGTCGCCGCCTACCACGCCGCCCGCGAGGGGCGGGAGTGCGTGCCCGCTGATCCCAGCCTCAGCCTGGCGGCCAACTTCCTGTTCCAGTTGCGTGGCACCGCCCCAACCGGGCGGGATGCTGAGATCCTGGACACATGCCTGGTACTGCACGCGGACCACACGATGAACGCGTTAACGTTCGCCGCGCGAGTCTGCGCGGCGACCTTGTCAGACATGCACTCGGCGGTGGTCGCGGCGCTCGGCACGCTGAAGGGTCCGTTGCACGGGGGAGCCAATGAGCAGGTGATGCTCGGGCTGGAGGCGATCAGGGCGTCCGGCGGCGTGGACCCGGTCGCCGCGGTCGGCCCGGTGATCCGGGAACGGCTGGGTGCCGGGGAGAAGATCATGGGCTTCGGTCACCGGGTCTACAAGACCGAGGATCCGCGCGCCACCCACCTGCGCCAGATGTCCGGGGAACTGGCGGCCGCGTCGGGGGACGACACGTACTACCGCATGTCCCGGGCGATGGAGGAGACCGTGTTCGCGGATAAGGGCCTTTATCCGAACGTGGACTTCTACGCCGCCACGGTCTACCACTACCTGGGCATTCCCACGGACCTCTTCACCCCGGTCTTCTCGGTCAGCCGAATGGCCGGCTGGACCGCCCACGTGATGGAGCAGCACGCGGACAACCGGCTGATCCGGCCGGACAGCGAGTACATCGGCGAGCGCGACCTCACCTGGGTCGCTCTAAGCGAGCGGAAGTGACCGACGAGGTAACGGGGATCACTCCGCCGCCAGGGGGCCTGACCGCCTACGCGCTGGGCAGTATCGCCGGGAAAGGCTGGGACGGCCGGCAGCGGCCTCCGGCTGGTCGGGCAGCGGGCAGCCGGCCAGTGAGCGGCCAGCAAGCGGGCGGCCAGCAAGCGGTCGGCCGGGGCGAGGACCGCTGGCCTGACGGCGGCTGGCCTGAAGGCGGCCGGCCGGTGGGCGGCCGGGCTGAGGCCGGCCGGGCTGAGGTCGGCCGGTCAGCAGCCGCGTTGCCTCCGGACCGGCCCAGTTATGCCCAGGGCTCCGGCCCCCCGCAGGACCCCGGCTCTCCCCGGGACCCGGGGTACCCGCAAGACCCGGGGTACCCGGCAGGGCAGGAGTACCCGCAGGATCCGGGATATCCGCCCCGGCCATCGTCCGCGCCGCCCCCCGCGCCGCTGCAGCCTGCGCACCCCGGCCCGGCGGCCCACCCCGAACGTCCCGCGCACCATCAGCGTCAGCCGTCCCAGGAGACCCCGGCCGTCCCGCCCCGCGGCACCCGGGCCCGGCGGTCTGGCCCGGTACGGGGCGCCCAGGTGGCGTACGTGATCGTCCTGGCGGGCCTGGTAGCCGGGCTGGCTTATATCTGGCAGGGCCCGCACTCGGTCCGGGAAGGTACGTTTATCCTGGCGGGTGCCCTTTTCGTTGCTGTCGCGGCCAGGCTTGCGCTGCCGGAGCGGCGGGCGGGCATGCTCGCCAGCAGGCGGCGCTCCATCGACGTGACGGTGCTGGCCATCCTGGCCATCGGCCTGCTGGTCGCTGGCCTGGTGCTGCCGACCCCGTCGTAACCATGCCCCAGGGATAACAGCCCGGCGGGCAAGAGCACAGCGCAGTAGGGAAGGGAAGTCTGCGGCATGCCCAAGATCAAGGTAACCAATCCCGTCGTCGAAGTGGACGGCGACGAGATGACGCGGATCATCTGGAGGTTCATCAAGGACCAGCTGATCCTGCCGTACCTGGACATCGACCTGAAGTACTACGACCTGTCCATCCAGAACCGTGACGCCACGGACGACCAGGTCACGGTGGACGCGGCGAACGCGATCAAGCAGTACGGCGTCGGGGTCAAGTGCGCCACCATCACCCCCGACGAGGCGCGGGTCGAAGAGTTCGGTCTGAAGAAGATGTGGCGGTCGCCCAACGGAACCATCCGCAACATCCTCGGCGGCGTCGTGTTCCGCGAGCCCATCGTCATCTCCAGCGTGCCGCGGTTCGTGCCCGGCTGGACCGAGCCCATCATCATCGGCCGCCACGCGCACGGCGACCAGTACCGGGCCACCGACTTCGTGGTCCCGGGCCGGGGTACCGTTCGCATCTCGTACCAGCCGGAGGAAGGCCAGGGCGAGCCGATCGACCTCGAGGTGGCCGCCTTCCCCGGCGGCGGTGTGGCCATGGCCATGTACAACTACGACGACTCGATCCGGGACTTCGCCCGGGCCACCATGCGGTACGCGCTGGGCCGCCGCTACCCGCTGTACCTGTCCACCAAGAACACCATCCTCAAGGCCTACGACGGCCGGTTCAAGGACCTGTTCCAGGAGATCTTCGAGGCGGAGTTCAAGGCCGAGTTCGAGGCCGCGGGTATCTGGTACGAGCACCGGCTGATCGATGACATGGTCGCCCAGGTCATCAAGGGCCACGGCGGCGTCGTCTGGGCGTGCAAGAACTACGACGGTGACGTGGAGTCCGACATCGTCGCCCAGGGATACGGCTCACTCGGCCTGATGACCAGCGTCCTGATGACCCCCGACGGCAAGACCATCGAGGCCGAAGCCGCGCACGGCACCGTCACCCGGCACTACCGGCAGCACCAGCAGGGCAAGCCGACCTCGACCAACCCCATCGCCTCGATCTTCGCGTGGACCCAGGGGCTCGTGCACCGGGGCGAGATGGATGGCACCCCCGAGGTGACCCGGTTCGCGCAGACCCTCGAGCGGGTGTGTGTGGAGACCGTGGAGGAAGGCAAGATGACCAAGGACCTGGCGCTGCTCGTGAGTGCGGACACGCCGTTCCTGACCACCGAGGAATTCCTCACGGCGCTGAGCGAGAACCTCGCCAAGGCGATGGGCTGAAAGGAGTACGGGACATGACCCGCAGTGGCAAGGTGACCGTCGTCGGGGCCGGGTTCTACGGCTCGACCACCGCGCAGCGGCTTGCCGAGTACGACATCTTCGATGAGGTCGTGCTGACCGACATCGTCGAGGGCAAGCCGGAGGGGCTGGCCCTGGACATCAGCCAGTCGCGGCCGATCGAGGGCTTCGAGACCAAGGTGACCGGGCAGACCACCGGCCCTGACGGCGAGGGATACGAGGCCATCGCCGGGTCGTCAATCGTGATCATCACGGCCGGGCTGCCGCGCAAGCCCGGGATGAGCCGGATGGACCTGATCGGCGTCAACGCCAAGATCGTCCGCTCGGTCGCGGAGAACGTGGTGAAGCACGCCCCGGACGCCGTGCTGATCGTGGTGTCCAATCCGCTGGACGAGATGACCGCGCTCGCGGCCAAGGTGACCGGCTTCCCGGCGACCCGCGTCCTCGGCCAGGCAGGCATGCTCGATACCGCCCGGTTCAGCTACTTCGTGGCCGAGAAGCTGGGCGTGCCGGTCGGCTCGGTGCAGACCCTCACCCTCGGCTCGCACGGCGACACCATGGTCCCGGTCCCGTCCGCCTGCACCGTGGACGGTAAGCCGCTGGCCAGCCTGCTCAGCCAGGAGGAGATCGACGCACTGGTGACCCGAACCCGCAACGGCGGGGCCGAAATCGTCGGCCTGCTCAAGACGGGGTCCGCGTACTACGCCCCGTCGGCCGCCGCGGCCCGGATGGCCCGCGCGGTCGCCGAGGACTCCGGCCGGGTGCTGCCCGTATGCGCCTGGGTGGACGGCGAGTACGGCATCTCCGGGGTCTACCTGGGCGTCGAGGCCGTGATCGGCAAGGCCGGGGTCCGCTCCGTCGTCCAGCGGGACCTCACCGACACCGAACTGGCCGGGCTCCGCGAGGCCGCCGAGGCGGTCCGCGCCAAGCAGGCCGACGTCGCCAGCCTCTGACCCGCCCTTTCCCACCCCACCAGCCCCACTAGCCACGCGTATGACGCGCCCTTGCTCGTGATCATGACTTCGGTGTCGCTCCAACGACACCGAAGTCATGATCACGAGCGGGAGTGGGTGTGTGGGGGGCTGGCGAGGCTACTGGGGCCAGTGTGTGGTGTGAGGGGCGCGGCCCGGCGGCGTGAGGACGTGAGGATGCGGCCCGGGCGGTCGCGGGCTGGGCGGTCGCGGGCTGGGCGGTCGCGGGCTGGGCGGAAGGTCGGCGGGCTGGCGGCAGCGGGCCGACGGCGGGGAGTACAGCTGAGCCCGCGCTAGGAGCGCAGGGGGTCCGGGCCGGCGGCCAGGCGGCGCAGGGCTAGTTCGGCGAGCAACGCCGCGCCGTCGGGGAGGACCGCGTCGTCGAACACGGCGTCCGCGGCGTGGTTGAACGGCGCGGTGCCGGGGTCTGAGCCCTCCGGGCCCGCCCCCAGCATCAGGAACACCCCAGGCACCTCGTCGAGCACGAACGAGAAGTCCTCGGCGCCCGGCAGCGGGTTGGCCTGGGCGATCAGCCGGTCCTCGCCGAACACGGCCGCGACCGCCTGGCCCGCGAACGCGGTCTCGGCCGCGTCGTTCACCGTGACCGGGTAGCCGTCCAGGTACTCCGCCTCGGCCCGCAGCCCGTGCGCGGCGGCCAGGTCCGCGATCAGCCCCAGGCTGGCGGCGCGCACCCGGTCCCGGGCCGTACCGGAGAACGAACGCACCGTGGCCAGGAAGTGCGCCTCGTCCGGGATGATGTTGTCGGCGGTGCCGGCGTGGAAGCTGCCCACCGTGATCACGACCGGATCGAACACGTCGAACCGCCGGGTGACCAGCGTCTGCAGGGCGGTGACCATCTCGCACGCCGCCGGGATCGGGTCCTGGGCCAGGTGCGGCTGGGACGCGTGGCCGCCGTGCCCGCGGACCGTCACGTCCAGGATGTCGGCGGCCGCCATCATCGAGCCCGGCCGCGTCGCGAACACCCCGGGAGGGAACTGGGCCGACGCGGCGTGCAGCGCGTAGGCAGCGACCGGCCGCCCGCCCGCCGCGTCGAGCACGCCCTCAGTGATCATGTGGGCCGCCCCGCCCCGGCCTTCTTCGCCGGGCTGGAACATGAAGATCACGTTCCCGGGCAGCTCGGCCTGCCGGGCGGACAGGATCCGCGCCGCGCCGACCAGCATCGCCGTGTGCAGGTCGTGCCCGCAGGCGTGCATGACACCGGTCACCAAGGACGCGTACGGCAGCCCGGTCCGCTCGGTGATGGGCAGCGCGTCCATGTCGCCGCGCAGCAGCACCGTGGGCCCGGGCTGCGCGCCGCGCAGGACGGCGGTCACCGAGCTGAGCGCGCGGCCCTGGCTCACCTCCAGCGGCAGGCCGTCCAGCGCCGCCAGCACCTTGGCCTGCGTCCGCGGCAGCTCGAGCCCGATCTCCGGGTCCTGGTGGATCTGCCGCCGCAACTCAGCCAGCTCGCCGCCGATGGCGGCCGTGTCATCCAGAACAGACATCAGCGCAGCCTCCGGGCGCTCGACGACGGCGGCGCGTTCAGGAACCCCGGATCGGGCCAGCCCTGGCCGCGGAACGCGGCGCGGACCGCCTCGTGCACCGCCGCGCCGTCCTGCGGGAGCAAGGCGATCACCGAGCCGCCGAAACCCCCGCCCATCATCCGGGCGCCCAGCGCTCCGGCCCCGACCGCGGCGTCCACCGCCACATCCGCCTCCGGCCAGGAGATCTCGAAGTCGTCACGCAGCGATGCGTGCGATTCGTTCAGGAGCCGCCCTATCCCGGCCACCTGGCCCCGGCGCAGCAGGGCCGCGGTGTCCAGGACCCGCTGATTCTCGGTGATGACGTGCCGGGCGCGGCGGCGGAGCACCGGGTCGGTCAGCGCGGACAGGCTCTCCGGGCCGGCCACCTCGCGCAGCGTGCGCACGCCGAGGGCCCGGGCCGCTTCCTCGCACTCGATGTGCCGGGCCCCGTAGCCGCTCTCAGTCAGTGCGTGCCGGGCCCGGGTGTCGATGATCACCAGGGTCAGCCCGGACCGGGCCGGGTCGAGCGGGACCGAGTCCGCTTCCCCGCTGCGGCAGTCCAGCAGCAGGGCGTGACCGGCCTGGCAGAGGAGGGCCGCGGACTGGTCCATGATCCCGGTCGGCACGCCGACGAAGTCGTTCTCCGCCCGCCGGGCGATGGCCGCCAGTTCCTGCCGGACCACGCCGAGACCGGCGAGTTCGGTCAGGGCCAGCGCCACCGCGCATTCCAGCGCGGCCGAGGAGGACAGGCCCGCGCCCTGCGGGAGATCTGAGTCCACGGCCACCCGGGCGCCTGGCACCGGGTAACCCGCCTCGCGCAGCGCCCAGACCACCCCGGCCGGGTAGGCGGCCCACCCGGTCACGCTGCCCGGGGCCAGCGAGTCCAGCGGGATCTCCACCCGGCCCGCCGCGCCCGCGCCAGGCCCCGCGGCCTGCCGCGAAGTCAGCTCCAGCACCGCGTCCTGGTGCGGAGCGGCCGCGGCGAAGGTGCCCCGGTCGAGCGCGAACGGCAGCACGAACCCGTCGTTGTAGTCGGTGTGCTCACCGATCAGGTTGGCCCGGCCGGGGGCGTGCCACACGCCTTCCGGCGCGCTGGCGTACTGCGTGGTGAACCACTGGGTGGTCTGGTCCGCGCCCGGTGAGCTCACCGGGCACGGTCCCGCCCGGCCATGGCCAGTGCGGCGGCCCACGCGTCGGCGACCATCGCCTGCAGGTCACGCTCGGGCGCCCAGCCCAGATCGGCCCGGATCCGGGCCGACGAGGCGATGAGGACGGCGGGGTCCCCGGGCCGGCGCGGCCCGATTTCGACCGGGATATCCACCCCGGTCACGGCCCGGCATTCGGCCAGTACCTCGAGGTTGGAGGACCCGGACTCGCTGCCCAGGTTGTAGATCCGGTGCTGGCCCGGCTGGCACGCATCCAGGGCCAGCAGGTGGGCCCGGGCCAGGTCCGTCACGTGGATGTAGTCCCGGACGCAGGTGCCGTCCTTGGTGGGGTAGTCGTCGCCGAAGAGGGTCAGGTGGCCGCCCGACCCGCGGGCCACCGACTGGGCCACGTCGAGCACGTTCGGGATGAGGTGGGTCTCGGGCGAGTGCCGCTCACCCAGCCAGCGCACCGCGCCTGCCGAGCCCCTCGCCCCCGCAGCCCCGCCGCCCGCGAGCCCGCTCGCCCGCGAGCCCGCCCCGGCGAGCTCCCCGGCCTCAGGGTGGGCGCCGGCCACGTTGAAGTAGCGGAGGCTGATCGCGCCCAGGCCGTGCATCCGGGCGTACTCGGCCAGCGCGGTGTCCACCGCGACCTTCGACGCCCCGTACGGGCTGGTCGGCCGGGTGGGTGCGGTCTCGTCGATGGGCACCGTCTCGGGCTCGCCGTAGACCGCGGCGGTCGAGGAGAACACGATCCGCGGGGTCCCGGCGGCCCGCATCGCCTCCAGCAGCGCCAGCGAGCCGCCCAGGTTGTTCCCCCAGTACAGCGAAGGCTGGGCCACGGACTCGCCGACCAGTGACTTGGCCGCGAAGTGCAGCACCGCGTCGACGCCGTCGGCCAGCAGTCGCGGCGCGTCGTCGCGCAGCGTGCCGCGGACGAACGACGCACCGGTCGGCACCGCGTCGCCATGCCCGGTGGACAGGTCGTCGAGCACGATCACGTCGTGGCCCTCGGCCACGAGCAGCGCCCCGACCACGCTCCCGACGTACCCGGCGCCGCCGGTGACGAGCAGCCTCACCCGGCCTCCCGCAGCCGCTGTGCTGCCTCCTCAGGCAGGACGTCGTTGATCCAGACTCCCATGCCGGACTCCGTTCCCGCGAGGTACTTCAGCTTGCCCGGCGCGCGGCGGACCGAGAGGACCTGAAGATGCAGCCCGAACTCGCTGCGCGCGAACGAGTCCTGGCCGGGCGCCTGATGCCAGGCGGCGATGTACGGCAGGGGCACGCCGAACAGCCCGTCGAGCCGGCGCAGCACATCGAGATAGATGTCGCAGAACGCGGTCCGCTCGCCGTCATCCAGCGCGGGGATGTCCGGCACCCGCCGGGCCGGGAACAGCTGGACCTCGAACGGCCACCGGGCCGCGGCGGGCACGAACGCGGTCCAGTGCTCGTTGCGGGCCACGATCCGGGTGCCCGCGGCGATCTCCCCGGCGACCAGGTCGTCGAACAGGTTCGCCTGGTTCTGCTCCGCGTACCGCGTCGCCTCGCTGAGCATGGTCGCGGTCCGCGGGGTGACGAACGGGAAGCCGTAGATCTGCCCGTGCGGGTGGTGCAGGGTGACCCCGATCTCCTCGCCCCGGTTCTCGAAGCAGTACACCTGGGCGATCCCGGCCATGCCGCCGAGGACCGTGGTCCGGTCGGCCCAGGCCTCCACGACCGTCCGGGCCCGCTTCGGGCTCAGGCGGGCGAACGACCCGTTGTGATCCGAGGTGAAGCAGACCACCTCGCAGCGGCCGTAGGACGGCCGCCCGGGGACGCCGCCCGTCTCTAGGGGAGCGGCCGCGGTGAGGTTCCGTTGCGGAAAATCTGGGTCCGTACCCCCGGCTGCCGCGTCTGGAGGCCAGTGCCCGGCACCGCGGAGGGAGGGGAAACGGTTCTCGAACACGACCACGTCGTAGTCGGGAGCGGGGATCTCGGTCGGCCGTCCGGGCCGGGACGGGTCGAGCGGGCACTCGCCGGGCGGCGGGAGGAAGGTTCGGTCCTGGCGCGCCGCCGCGATGACCACCCACTCCCCGCGCAGCGCGTCCCAGCGCAGGCCGGCGTCGGGCTCGTCGCCCGGCCCGGGCATCGGGGCCAGTGGCCTCGTGTCCGGTACCGCCGCGCGGCCCAGGCCGGGGGCTTCGTCGAAGTAGATAATTTCCCGGCCGTCGGCGAGGGTGCCGCTGCTTTTCCATACCCCTGGGCTCACGGGACCCATACGCTATCTGGCCCAGCCCGGCTTGCCCATCGCATCCCCCCGGGTAGCGGGCCGAAACGGCGCGCATGGCCCGGGTTTAGGCGGGTACTGGCGCCCAGCGTAAGGCTGGCTCCCGGAGCTCGCCGCACTGTGTCGGCCGCCCGCTGGCGGTGCCGCGACGGCCCCAGGACCGCACGGCGGCTGGGCTGCCGGCTGCACGAGGCAAAGCCCCGGTCAAGGTGACTGCTCAGGTAGCGAGCCCACCTCGGCGGTGGACTGCTTAGACTGTGCGCACATCTGCCGTGCGGGCGTGTCACGGCCCGGCCCCGACCATGGGGCCTGGGGAGCCGGACCGCGGGTGATGGAAACACGGAGGTCGGGGATCAGGACGTGAACCAGGTCGGCTGGGACATCGTGCTCGTCCTGCTCATCGTGCTCGTCGGCGGGTTCTTCGCCGCGGCGGAGATGGCCCTCGTCTCGCTGCGCGAGGGGCAGATCCGCACCCTCATGAACCGCGGCAAGCGCGGCCAGCGGGCGGCCCGGCTCGCCCAGGACCCCAACCGGTTCCTGTCCGCGGTGCAGATCGGGGTCACCCTGGCCACCCTGCTGTCCGGCACGGTCGGCGAGGCGACGCTGGCCGGGCACCTGAGGACGACCCTGCTCCATCAGGGGCTCAGCTCAGGCTGGGCCGCCGCCCTGTCGCTGATCATCGTCACCGTGGTGATCTCCTACTTCACCCTGGTACTCGGCGAGCTAGCCCCCAAGCGCCTCGCGCTGCAGCGGCCCGAGAAGGCCGCGATGCTCGCCGCGCCCACCCTGGACCGGATCTCGGTGCTGGCCCGTCCGCTGGTGTGGCTGCTGTCCCGGTCGATCAACCTGGTGGTCCGGATCCTCGGCGGTGACCCGGCCGCGGGGCGCGGGGTGATGACCGAGGAGGAGCTGCGTGACCTGGTCGCCGGCCACCAGGCGCTGAGCGCCGACGAGCGGCACATCGTGGGCGAGGTGTTCAACGCGGGCAAGCGGCAGATCCGCGAGGTCCTGGTGCCCCGGACCGAGGTGGAGTTCCTGGCCGCCGACACGCCGCTGTCCGAGGCCATCCAGACCGTGGCCGGCGAGCCGTACTCCCGCTTCCCGGTCTACCAGCAGTCCTACGACGACGTGATCGGCTTCATCCACGTCCGGGACCTGATCGACCCGCAGTTCACCTCGCGCCAGCTGACCGTGGGCGAGATCAGCCGGCCGGTGAAACTGCTGCCGATGAGCAAGACCGTGCTGTCCGCCCTGTCGGAGATGCGCCGGGACAAGGCTCCACCTGGCCATCGTGATGGACGAGTACGGCGGTACGGCGGGCATCGTCACCCTGGAGGACCTGGTCGAGGAGCTGGTCGGGGACATCCAGGACGAGTACGACGTGGACGAGGGCCAGCCCAAGCAGTTGCGGGGCGGGGCCGTCGAGGTGGACGGGCTGCTCAACCTGGACGACTTCGCGGAACAGACGGGCATCGAGCTGCCCGAAGGCCCGTACGAAACGGTAGCCGGGTACATGCTGGCCATGCTGGGTCAGCTGCCCACCGGGCACGAGGCGGTGGAGATCGGCGGGCACCGGCTCACCGTGCTGGCCATGGACGGGCGGCGGATCGCCCGGGTCCGGGTCGATCCCGCGGAGCCGGACGGTGAGGCGTCGTCCCAGGACGGTGCGCCAGCGTCCCGGGACGGGGTCATTCCGAGTCTCGCGGCCCCGACAGCGCCTCCAGCCCCCGCAGCCTCCTCCGCAGCCCCTCGACCTCGGAGCCCCTCCGGCCACGTCAGCCCCGGACGCCTCCACAGCCCCGGCCACCCCACCAAGCCCGGCGACCTCTCCAGGCCCGTCACCCAAGTCGTGATCAACTGACTTAGGTGTCGTTCGAACGACACCTAAGTCGTGATCACGACTTGGGCGAGGGCGACGGCGAGGGCGCCCACCGCCATCTCGTCCGGCGCGCGGCGGCGGCCCTATTAGACTGGCGGTTTTCGAGGGGAAGGCGGCGGCGTGCAGCCCAGTCCGGACTTTGACACCGTGCTGGTGGTCAACTTCGGGGCCCAGTACGCGCAGCTGATCGCGCGCCGGGTCCGCGAGTGCCAGGTGTACTCCGAGATCGTGCCAGCCACCATGCCGGCCGCGGAGATGCTGGCCCGCAAGCCCAAGGCCATCATCTTGTCCGGCGGCCCGGCGTCGGTGTACTCCGACGGCGCGCCGCCGCTCCCGCCCGGCCCGCCTGAGCTGCTCGGCGCGGGTGTCCCGGTGCTCGGTATCTGCTACGGCTTCCAGCTCATGGTGACCGCCCTGGGCGGCACGGTCAGCCACAACGGCTCCGGCGAGTACGGCGCCACCCGGCTGATCCTGGCCCCGGGCAGCGCCGCTGAGACCCGCAAGGTGGTCCACGCGGAGACCGCGCAGCCGGGCGGCCTGCTCCCGGACGAGCCCTGGACGGCCGAGCCGCTGCCGCACGAGCACCTGCTCGGCGGTGCCCTGCTGGACGGCCTGCCGGAGACCCAGCAGGTCTGGATGTCGCACGGGGACACCGCCACGGCCGCGCCCGCCGGGTTCACCGTCACCGCGGGCACCGCGATCAGCCCGGTCGCGGCCATGGAGGACACCGGCCGGGGGCTGTACGGCGTGCAGTTCCACCCCGAGGTGATGCACACCGAGCACGGCCAGGCGATGCTGCGCCGGTTCCTCGAGCTGGCCGGCTGCCGCACCGACTGGACCATGGGCAGCATCATCGACGAGCAGGTCGAGCGGGTTCGCGCCCAGGTCGGCGAGCACGGCGCGATCTGCGGCCTGTCCGGCGGGGTGGATTCCGCGGTCGCCGCGGCCATCGTCCAGAAAGCCATCGGCAGCCAGCTGACCTGCGTCTTCGTTGATCACGGGCTGCTCCGCCGGGGGGAGGCGGACCAGGTCGAGAAGGACTTCGTGGCCGCCACCGGGGTCGACCTGAAGGTCGTGGACGCCGCCGCGACGTTCCTGGCCGCGCTGGCCGGGGTGACCGACCCGGAAGAGAAGCGCAAGATCATCGGCCGGGAGTTCATCCGGGCCTTCGAGCGCGCCGCCCGGGAGATCAGCGCGGCGGCGGGCAGTCACGGGACGGCCGCGGACTTCCTGGTCCAGGGCACCCTGTACCCGGACGTCGTCGAGTCCGGCGGCGGCACCGGCGCGGCCAACATCAAGTCCCATCACAACGTCGGCGGCCTGCCCAGCGACCTGGCGTTCGGGCTGGTCGAGCCGTTGCGGGCGCTGTTCAAGGACGAGGTGCGGCGGGTCGGTGAGACCCTCGGGCTGCCCCCGGAGATCGTGTGGCGGCAGCCGTTCCCCGGCCCGGGCCTGGCCATCCGGATCGTGGGCGAGGTGACCGCGGAGCGGCTTCGCATCGTGTCCGCGGCGGACGCCATCGCCCGCGAGGAACTGTCGGCCGCGGGCCTGGACCGGGAGATCTGGCAGTGCCCGGTGGTGCTGCTCGCCGACGTCCGCTCGGTCGGCGTGCAGGGCGACGGCCGCAGCTACGGCTACCCGATCGTGCTGCGCCCGGTGACCAGCGAGGACGCCATGACGGCCGACTGGGCGCGGCTGCCCGGGGAACTGCTGGGCCGGATCTCGACGCGGATCACCAACGAGGTGCCCGAGGTCAACCGGGTGGTGCTGGACATCACCAGCAAGCCCCCGGGCACCATCGAGTGGGAATAACCCGCCCGCTCAGGTCCCCGGCCGGTACTCCCGGAACTTCTTTTCCCTAACGCCCTGGCGGGCAGGCCGCTCACCCACTCTGAGCTGGCGGCTCCGGGGCCGGGGGAAGGTCGGCCCAGGCCTTGGTCTCGAGGATCTGGCGGAGGGTGTCCATCGCGTCCCAGACGTCGGTGAACCGGGTGGTGATCGGGGCCGGCCCGAGCCGGAGCCGGTCCGGGGTCCGGAAGTCCCCGATAACCCCGGCGCGGATGAGGGCCTGGCTGATCCGCCCGGCCTCCGGGTGGTACAGGGTGACGTGCGACCCGCGCCGGGCCGGATCCCGCGGAGAGGCGAGTTCGCAGCCCAACGGCGTCAGCCAGGCGTCCGCCAGCTCGATCAGGTAGCTGGTCAGCCGGATCCCCTTGTCGCGCAGCGCCTGGATGCCCGCCTCGGCGAGCAGCCGGGTGCCCTCCTGCACGGCGACCGTGCCGGGAATGTTCGGCGTCCCGGTGCTGAACCGGGCGATCCCGGGCGCGGGCTCGTAGCGGGGCCCCATCATGAACTGGTCCTGCTGGCCGAACCAGCCCTGGATGGGCTGGGTCAGCTGGTCCTGGAGCCCGCGGCGGACGTACAGGAACGCCGGCGCGCCGGGACCGGCGTTCAGGTACTTGTAGGTACAGCCCACCGCCAGGTCGGCGGCGCACCCGTCCAGGTCCACCGGGACCGAGCCGGCGGAGTGGCACAGGTCCCAGAGCACCAGCGCCCCCGCCTCGTGCGCGAGCCGGGTGATCGCGGCCATGTCGGCCAGCGCCCCGCTCCGGTAGGCCACGTGCGAGAGGCAGACCAGCGCGGTGTCCGGCCCGATGGCGGCGCGGACGTCGTCCGGCGCGATCCCCTCGTCCGGGTCGGTGCGGATCATGCGCAGCTGGCCGCCGGACCGGGCCGGCGATGCCCGCCAGCACGTACCGGTCGGTGGGGAAGTTGTCGTCGTCGGTGACCAGGACCGGGCGACCGGGCCGGGCGTCGAGGGCCGCCCAGGCCAGCTTGTAGAGGTTCACGGTGGTGGAGTCGCACACCGTCACCTGGCCCGGGCCCGCGCCCAGCAGGTGCTCGCCGAGC
Source organism: uncultured Actinomycetes bacterium (assembly GCA_963844695.1). GTDB lineage: Bacteria > Actinomycetota > Actinomycetes > Streptosporangiales > Streptosporangiaceae > RYN-230. Next base: position 2,893 of record CAWJPL010000036.1, on the reverse strand, counting down.
AGGTCCCCGACCTGCCCGGGCAGGTCCATCCAGTGTCCCCAGGACCGGATCAGGCCGGTGCCCCAGTCCTGGCGGATCACGTCGGCCAGGCGTTGCGCGGTCGCGGCGGGCAGCATGCCCAGCGAGTTGCCGTCCAGGTAGATCAGGCCCGGTTCGAGCGGCGCGAACCGGTCCCGGAACCTGGAGAGCGGATCCGCCGCGTCCAGGTCCGCGGCCCGGGACCGGGGCAGGGCGGAGGCTGGGCTGCTGGCTGGGCCTGGCGCTGGGCTGGCTGCTGGGCTCGGGCCGGCTACGGGTTCGGCTGGCACTGGCGGGGTCGGCACCGGGCGGCCTGCGCCCGCGTCAGGCGCGGGACGCGCGGCGGCGGCGGCGCACGATCCGGAACACCACCGCGGCGACGAGCAGGAGGCCGGCGGCCGGCGCGACCCGCTTGAGCAGCGGCAGGCCGGCCACGCTGAGCAGGTCGAGCGCGTCCTCGTCCTGGGGCCGGGAGCCGCGGGGCGGCAGCAGGCCGTTCGCGGCCGAGCGGTCCGGGGCGGCGGCGTCCGCGTCCCAGGTCCCGGTCCGTGTGTCCGGGCTGACGGACGCCGGGCGCGAGCCCCGCGCCGGTGCCGGGGCCCGCGGTCGCCGGAGCGGCGCCCGCGGCAGCCGTGCCCGCTGGAGCCGTGCCCGCTGGAGCCGCGGTCCCCGACTGGGCCGCGCCCGCCGCGCCGCTGGTCCGGCTGTGAGCCGTGCCAGCCGCCGCTGCCCGCGTCGCCGAGGCCGGTGCCAGCCGCGGCGACGCTGCTCGGCGGTCGCGTCTCGTCCGCGGTCACGCCCGGGGTGGTGAGAGCCAGTCCGTGGTCGGCGAGCCGGCTCTTGATCTCCTTGATCGACTGGGGTCCGAGGCCGTCGATGGCGAGCAGTTCCTTCTCCGTGCGGGCGGCCAGGCCGCCAACCGTGTGCACGCCCTCGCGGCGCAAGCTGTTGAACGAGCGGACCGGCAGGCCCAGCTCCTCGATGGGCAGCTGGGCCGCATCGGCGGCCAGCCCGTTGACCCCGCCCTCGTCCGCGCTGCTGGCGGCCGCAGCGGCGGTGGCCCCCGGGCTGCGCGGAAGTGCTCGCGGCGGAGCCCCGCGCTGCTGCGCCGGGTGCGCCTGCGGCCTCGTCGGCCGAAGCGGCCGGCGTGCCCTCGCCGGACAGCTGAGCGGCCAGGTTGGTGGCGAACTTCCCGATAATCCGCCCGCCCACCTCGGCCATCACGCCCCGGCCGAACTGGGCCGGACGCCCGGTCACGGTCATGGTCGTCCGGACCAGCACCCGGGTCTGGCCGTTCTCGTCCTGCAGGGAGGACCGGATCGTCGCCGAGGCCGTGCCGCTGCCCCGGGTCTCCTTGCCCGACGCTTCCAGCACGACCGTCTTGGTCGCCTCGTCCTTCTCGGTGAAGTGGGCCTTGCCCGCGTAGGTCATCTGCACCGGGCCGACCTTGATCTTGATCTTGCCCGAGATGACCTCACCGTCGAAGCCGTCAACGGTGGCGCCAGGCATGCACGGCGCCACCTGCTCGACGTCCAGCAGGGCCTGCCAGGCTTGCTCCGGCGGGACCGGGATGATGAACGAGTGCTCCAGATCCATGTCGCTAAGCTCCAGCCGCGACCGCCAACGCCCTAGCGGTCAGCACCTGCGCCAGATGGCGCCGGTAGTCGGGCGCGCCGTGCAAGTCTGCAAGCGGCTGCGTGTCCTCGTCGGCATGCGCTGCGGCCGCCCGCAGGGCGCTACGGTCGGCCTCGGCCCCGGCGACTGCCTCTTCCGCCGCCCGGGCCCGCACCGGAACGGGGCCCATGTTCGTGAGCCCGATGCGGGCCTCCGCCACATGCCCATTGGAACGCCGGGCAAGAGCGGCCACCCCCACGGTCGCCCACGCCTGGGCCGTCCGGTGGAACGTCTCATAACGATAGCCCCATGCCGGGCCGAGTTTGGGCACCTGGGCCCCCGTGAGTATCTCGCCGGGAGCCAGCGCGGTGGTCAGGTAGTCCACGAAGAAGTCCGCGGCGCCGATCTCCCGGGCCCCGCCCGGGCCCCGGGCGATCATCGTGGCGCCGAGGGCGACCGCGACTGCGGGCAGGTCCCCGGCCGGGTCGGCGTGGGCCAGCGAGCCGCCCAGCGTGCCCCGGTGCCGGACCGCGGGGTCGGCCACGGTCCCGGTCGCCTCGGAGAGCAGCCCGCAGTGCGCACGGATCAGCGGGTCCCTGACGACCTCGGCGTGGGTGGTCTGCGCGCCGAGACTGGAGGGCCCGGCTCACGTCCACCCGGGTGATCCGGGCGTGCGCGAACGGGCTGCGCACGTACGCGAGTGCAGCATGCCGGGCAGGATGAGGTTGTCGGTCCAGGTGGTCTGCCCGGTGATCAGGCGGGCGTCTTCCTTGCGCAGCCGGGACCGGCCGAGCTCAGGTATCGCCCGTGCCTCAGCCGCCAGTGCTTGGGTTGATTGGGCCTGCGTCTCGGTGGTCATGCCGGCGTTATTCCGTCCCGGCCGCGCGCCGTACCGCGCGGACGATGTTCTCGTAGCCGGTGCAGCGGCAAAGGTTGCCCTCCAGGCCCGCACGGATCTCCTGGTCGCTCGGATCCGGGTTCTCGCGCAGCAGGTCGGCCGCAGCCATGATCATTCCGGGAGTGCAATACCCGCACTGCAGGGCGTGCTCGCTATGGAAGGCCTGCTGCAGCGGATGCCACTCACCATTAGCCATGCCCTCGATGGTGGTGACCTCGCTGCCATCGGCCCGGACCGCCAGGACGGAGCAGCTCTTGACCGACACTCCGTCGAGGTGGACGGTGCATGCGCCGCAGTTAGAGGTATCGCAGCCGATGGGCGTGCCGGTCTTCCCGACGCGCTCTCGCAGGTAATGCAGCAGCA